>NZ_CYSA01000017.1 GCF_001458355.1 Thalassovita gelatinovora
GAACATAATAAGCAATGACGGCAGCAATAAACTCAACAGGAGCAGGAAAGCGAGGGTATCCTACAAAGTCCAGCGTACCATAAACGCAAGCCTCAACGCAGCGACGAGCACGAGAGCGGTCAGTAGCAATCCAAACTTTGTTACTCGTCAGAAAATCGAAATCATCTTCGGTTAAATCCAAAACGGCAGAAGCCTGAATGAGCTTAATAGAGGCCAAAGCGGTCTGGAAACGTACGGATTGTTCAGTAACTTGACTCATGATTTCTTACCTATTAGTGGTTGAACAGCATCGGACTCAGATAGTAATCCACGCTCTTTTAAAATGTCAACAAGAGAATCTCTACCATGAACAAAATGTGACTCATATCTAAACCAGTCCTTGACGAACGTGCCAAGCATATTAAGCCACTTCTCCTCATCCAACGCGTCAGTTTTTGACAGAATCGTTAGTTGATGGCGAAAGGTCGCAAAGTAAGAGCTTCTCGAGCTGCGCAAGGATAGGTCGAATTTTCTCATTTTCCGCCAGCAGTCCACTTCGATTTAATTCGTAAACAAGCAGTAGTAATTCCTGCTTTATCAAGATAATTTTTCGACTCATCAGAAATATCCGAAAGTGTTAACTTCTGCGTCATGGAAGCGATAAAACTCTGCAGGTTGGATACGCCAATCATTTTTATCGAAGCGCGCATAAATTTGAGCAGATTTGTCGTCACAGGTTGCGCCGCCAAAACGTCGGCTACAGTAACTTTTCCCAGCCTCAATCTCATCTCTCTTTTTGCGTTCTGCTTCAATATCTGGTTGAACGGCGTCGCGTCGTAACCCAGCTTGGTAAGTTGGATTAAGCACTCCGTGGACAGATTTGTCATTGTGAGCATTTTCATCCCGAAGTTGCGGCTCATTCTGATTCTGAACAGCTTCTTGGGAAGTAGCGACAGCTTGGTTTTTAGTGAGTTGTTCCATTCTTTAGCTCCTAGACCTTTAGCAGCAAGGTCCATATCTGACTTTTTGTTAACGTATTTAGCCACATAGAAACCAACAGCCATATAACTGGTAGCTTTAAGCGGCTCACCTTTAGCATCAACAGGCCACAACCAACCAGAACGTGAAAAAGCGTCCTGCGTGTAGCGAACTGCGATGGGCATACTGTAACCATAAGGCCACGTATTTTGCAAGCTATTTAACTGGCGGCGATTGCGTACCCGACGACCAAAATTAGGGTCAACGCTACCTGTAGGAAGTGTCCGCATAAAGTGCACCGCATGGAAATGAAGACGGCCATTAGCTGTACCATACTCAGGCACACAAAAATACTGATAGCAGTCGGCGTGTGA
>NZ_CYSA01000018.1 GCF_001458355.1 Thalassovita gelatinovora
AGTTTCTTCAAGCTCGCCGACGCCGAAGGTGCCCTTGCGGTGGCCGCCAATTCCCGGCCTGCCAAGGATCTGAACGATGCGATTGGGATCGAAACCGCAGGCACCGCCGCGATCGGCAAAAAGCCGAGGGGCGGGATCGATCTGGATGTCGCGAATGTCGAAGACGAACCCGATTTCATCCGCGTCGCAAACGGATGAGCCGCGGCTTGTTTTGATGTCTGACCCTCGGCGCCGCGGGCAAATTGCGCGCGATGCCGGGGGCCGGGATCGCAGACAGATTCATGGGCGGCCGGGCAAAGGGCCAAACCCATATTACACTGAAAGCCAGTTCGGCTTTCAGTGTAATTCCCCCGCGGGATGTTTTCAGAAACAAGAAGGGCTGCGGCTCAGAGCACCTTGTCGAGAACGGTTTTCAGCCGGGCCAGCGTGGCGTCGACATCGTAAAGCTTGTCGAGGCCGAACAGACCAAGCCGGAAGGTCATGAACCCTTCGGGTTCATCGCAGGCCAGCGGCACGCCGGCCGCGATCTGCATCCCTTCGGCGGCGAATTTCTTGCCATTCTGAATTTCGGGATCGTCGGTATAGCTGACCACGACCCCCGGTGCGCCGAAGCCTTCGGCAGCGACGGAAGTGACGCCTTTTTCGGCCAGCATCGCGCGGACGCCATCGCCCAGCGCCCATTGCGCCGCTTGCAGCTTGTCAAACCCGAATTGCCGGGTTTCCAGCATGGTGTCGCGGAAGGCGCGCAGCGCATCGGTAGGCATGGTGGCGTGATAAGCATGACCGCCATCTTCATAGGCCTGCATGATCGACCGCCATTTTTTCAGGTCCAGCGCGAAACTGTCAGAGGCGGTGTTTTCCAGCCGTTCAAGCGCGCGGTCGGACATCATCACCAACCCGGTCGAGGGCGAGGCCGACCAACCCTTTTGCGGCGCCGAAATCAACACGTCAACACCGGTTTTTGCCATATCCACCCATGCGCAGCCGCTGGCGATACAATCAAGTACCATCAACGCGCCGACCTCATGCGCGGCACTTGCCAGTGCGGCGATGTAATCCTCGGGCAGGATCAGCCCGGCAGAGGTTTCCACATGCGGGGCAAAGACCACATCCGGTTTCGCCTCGAGTATCGTCGCCACCACTTCGTCGACCGGAGCGGGGGCAAACGGGGCTTGAACACCGTTGCCGGTCTGACGCGCCTTGAACACAGTGGTTTTGGCGGCAAAGCCACCGGCGTCGAAAATCTGGCTCCAGCGATAAGAGAACCAGCCATTGCGCACGATCAACGCATGGGCATCGGCACCGAATTGGCGCGCCACTGATTCCATGCCATAGGTGCCACCACCGGGGATCAGCGCCACGCCTTGGGCGCCATAGACCTCTTTCAACATCCCCGAGATATCGCGCATCACCTGTTGGAAGACCGCCGACATATGATTGAGCGACCGATCGGTAAAGACAACGGAAAATTCCTGCAATCCATCTGGATCAACGGTATCAAGCAAAGCGGTCATGTCGGGACTCCCAAATTCGGTTTCATGTTGGGTAGCGCGGTTTGGCGGCTTTGTCCAAGTCTATGACGGTATGCAATCAACCCAGCGGGCCGGGGCGGCGTTCCTCGCTCATCAGCACGTTGGCTTCGACATCGCCCACCCCCGGCAAAGTCATGATCCGGCGCCGCAACACGCGTTCGAAATCGGCAATGTCGCGGGCGGTGATGCGCAGCCGGTAATCGAACATGCCAAGCACATGCTCGACCGTCTGCACCTCGGGGATGGCGGTCACGGCGCGTTCGAAATCTTCCAGGGAAACCCGCCCCTTGGTGGCCAGTTTCACGCCCAGGAACACGGTCACGCCGAAGCCTAGTTTTTCGCGGTCCAGATCAAGCTTGCGCCCGGCGATTACGCCACTGTCCTGCAATCGTTTGATCCGCCGCCATGTGGCGGGCTGCGACAGACCGAAACGGCGACCCAACGCGCCTGCGTTCTGGGTCGCGTCTTCGGCCAGGGCGCGCAGGATGCTGCGGTCAATGTCATCCAGTTCGATCATATCGGCAGGCGTTCGTCGGATTTGATCCGCGCCACATGCATCAGCGTTTCGATATCGGCGATATGCGGCAGCGTCAGGATACGCGAACGGTAAATGACCTGATAGTGGGCCATGTCGCGGGCGATGACCGACAACCGCACATCGACTCGGCCAAGGAAGGTCTGGATCTCGATCACTTCGGGAATGTCCCGCGCCGCGGCAAGGAATTCGTCGAAGGCCCGGGTCTGGGTTTTGTCGAGCGTGACGCGCAGGGAAACTTCGACCTCGAATCCAAGCGCCCGCCAGTCGATCACCGCACGCTGCCCCCGCAAGATCCCGCTCGCGCGCAGCTTGTCGAGCCGCCGCGACAACCGCGACGCGGTCAGGCCGATCCGGTCAGCCAGATCGGGCAACGATTGGTCCGGGTCGCTTTGCATATGGCGCAATATGCGCCGATCGAGATCATCAAGCATGATTTTTTCAATATCTTACAATCGGAAGAATGATCAATGCGATTATCGTACATTTTTCGCGGCAAACAGCCTCGCATTACCGCTTTCACAGCCTATGATCACCGCCAGAGTTAAAACTGGAAGGAGCGCCCAAATGCGCGTTTACTACGACCGTGATTGCGACATCAATCTGATCAAAGACATGAAAGTGGCGATTCTGGGCTACGGGTCCCAGGGCCATGCCCACGCGCTGAACCTGCGCGACAGCGGTGCCAAGAACGTCGTCGTGGCGCTGCGCGAAGGTTCGGCATCGGCCAAGAAAGCCGAAGGCGAAGGGCTGAAGGTCATGGGCATTGCCGAAGCGGCGGCCTGGTGCGACCTGATCATGTTTACCATGCCCGATGAACTGCAGGCCGAAACCTATAAGAAATACGTCCACGACAACCTGAAGGAAGGCGCGGCGATCGCGTTTGCCCACGGGTTGAACGTGCATTTCGGCCTGATCGAACCGAAAGCCGGCGTCGATGTCATCATGATGGCCCCCAAAGGCCCCGGCCACACCGTGCGCGGCGAATACACCAAAGGCGGCGGCGTGCCCTGCCTTGTGGCCGTGGATCAGGACGCATCGGGCAAGGCGCTGGAAATCGGCCTGTCCTATTGTTCGGCCATCGGTGGTGGTCGTTCGGGCATTATCGAAACCAACTTCCGCGAAGAATGCGAAACCGACCTGTTCGGTGAACAGGCGGTTCTGTGCGGTGGAGTCGTCGAACTGATGCGGATGGGTTTCGAAACCCTGGTCGAAGCCGGATACGCGCCGGAAATGGCCTATTTCGAATGCCTGCACGAAATGAAGCTGATCGTCGACCTGATCTATGAAGGCGGCATCGCTAACATGAACTACTCGATCTCGAACACCGCCGAATATGGCGAATATGTTTCGGGCCCGCGGATTCTGCCCTATGAGCAGACCAAGAAAGCGATGAAAGAGGTTCTGACCGACATTCAGAACGGTAAATTCGTGCGCGATTTCATGCTGGAAAACTCCGTTGGTCAGCCTTCGTTCAAAGCAACGCGCCGGATCAACGACGAACACAAGGTCGAAGAAGTCGGCGCCAAGCTGCGCGCGATGATGCCTTGGATCGCCGCCGGCAAGATGGTCGACAAAGAAAAGAACTAAGCGTCATACCAGATGCTTTGAAAGCCCCCGGTTCGCCGGGGGCTTTTTCTTTGGATCGTACATATCGGGTTGAAGCTGCGCTTAGAGCGGCAAACTCTGCATGGGGTAGAACCAAGTCAGCCCGTCACCGCCTGCCACAGGTTCAGCGCTGAGCGGGTTTCAAAAACGTCATGCACCCGCAACACCTGAACCCCTTGCGCCACCGCCGCCAGCGCCAGCGCCACCGATCCGGCAGCACGGTCCGCTGGATCGGGCGCATTGCCCAAGGTGCCGATGAATTTCTTGCGCGACACCCCCAGCAGGATCGGACAGCCAAGGCTGTGAAACAGGCTGATCCGTTTCAGCAAGGCCAGATTGTGATCCAGCGTCTTGCCGAACCCGATGCCGGGATCGACCATGATCTGCGTCCGGTCAATACCGGCGGCCAGCAACGCGTCGATCCTTGCGGCAAGGAAATCATAGACATCCAGCAGAACGTCATCGTAATGCGGCGCGGCCTGCATGGTTTCGGGATCGCCCTGCGCATGCATGACACAGACCGGTACCCCCTTGTTGCCGCAATAAAGGGCAAGCCCGGGATCGAAGGTAAACCCGGCTACATCGTTGACCAAATCGGCCCCCGCCTCGATCGCGGCTTGCGCCACCGGGCATTTGCGGGTGTCGATCGATATCGGCATCTCCATTTCTGCCCGGATCGCCTGAATCACCGGGGCGGTGCGGTGGATTTCGTCGTCAATGGGCACTTCGACCGCGCCGGGACGGGTCGATTCACCACCGATATCGATGATATCCGCGCCCTGCCCGGCCATTGTCCGGGCATGGGCCAACGCCCGTTCCGGCGCATCATACTGCCCGCCATCGGAAAAACTGTCCGGGGTGACGTTCAAAATACCCATGACACGCGGCGCCGAAATATCCAGTCCCGCGATGGGCGCATGAACGGCGGTCAGGCGCTGCAAAACCGCATCTGGCGCGTGCCGTGCGGGGCAACGCTGCGGCGCACGGTCGCGCGACAGGACTTCGACATCCTGAAACCAAGCCCAGCCGCCTGCCAGCGGATAGGCGTCATCTGGCCGGCAGGGATCAGATTGCACGAGAGGGCGATAATACTGTGTCATGGCACCCGAAATGCGCAATCACGCGACAAAACGCAAGCCTCAGAGCAGCCGCACATCAGACCCCAAGACCCGCAGCGGCAAGTCGGGCGCGTCGGGCAGGTCTTCTCCGATCACCAGCATGTCGGCAGCTTGTATTTGCCGGGCGAACCACAGCACCAGCGCCAGTGCATCATGCGGCGGGGCCGACGGGCCATCGACCGCATCCAGCACGATCTTGGATGGGGCCCAGACGCTGATCTGGTCGTTTTTCATCGCCCAATCCAGTTCGGTGCGCGTGTTCACCACCATGCAGCGCGAGTCACGCGCGGCCAGAACCCAGGCGTTTTGTTCGATCGACAGCAGATCTATTCGCCGCTGCGCCAAAGGATGATCCGCGTGCGGCGCGGACAGGTCGGGCGTGCCGATACACAGGATCGTCGGGCGGTGTTCCGCCTGCAACTGATCGATCCAGCCGGACAGTAGCGGCGACTGGATCGCGGCATTTGACAGGTAGACAACTTGCGGATGCGGGCGTTCTTCATCCAGCGGGGCGTCTGTCCGTGGCGCACGGGACCGGACGATTTCCACCCCCAACGCGCCCGGACCGCGATCCAGCTTTTCGATCCGCACAAAGACTCGTTCGGCCTGCGGTTCGGTCAGGATTCGCTGCGCAATCCGGTCGGCCAGCGTTTCCAGCAGATTAAGCCGTTCGGCAGCCAGTTCATGCGCGATCGCTTCGGTCACCTTGTCATAGGACAGGATGCGGTCGACATCGTCATCCACCGGCCCCGTGAGAGGCCGGACTTCAACCACGATATTGAAACAAATCCGTTGGGTCGTCCCGCGTTCGGCTTGAAACGCGCCGATTTCGACATCGACGATGTGATCGCGCAACGATATCCGGTCCAACGGCCCTTCGGGCGCAGTGCCTTCAGATCGTTCCGTCGGGTGGGCGAAAGCCCATTTGATTTCATGGCTCATGACGGTCTCCGGTCGCAGCGTTTTGGCGGCATCCTACCGGTGTAAGCAGCCGCAGTACATGCGCCTGCGGCAGAAGACACGCCAATCACGTCACGCAACCAACAACTCTGGTCAGTTTTGCGAAATCTCAGTCGATGAACGGTAGAAATGGTGCACACCGATCGTAGCGGTACGATCGAATTTTCGCGCCCAGCGCGGCAGAACCGCCTTAGTGTGGTAATAGGTGGCCCCCCCCGTCAATTCACGCGCAACGCCGTTCACCATCAGCTTGGCCACCTTGCCAACCTGACGATAGGCGTCATGTTCGACAATGACTTCTTGATGGCCGTCACAGGTATAGGTGAACTGGCACTGATATTTCCGGCCGGTGCCCTGATGCACCACATCGCAAACGGTATCGGGGAAACGCGGGCTGTCGACGCGGTTCATGATCACTTCGGCAACTGCGAATTGCCCCTTTACGCTTTCTCCGCGCGCTTCGAAATACAGCGCTTCGGCCAAGCATTGCCATTCCTCGCCACCCTTGGCGGCAGGCAGGCCCTGAAGGAAGCCACTGGTATAGGCGATCTTGGTCTTCTTGCGCGACGGGTTGAACAAGCCGTCAAGCTTGGCACCGCGCAGACCGAACAGGCCACGCTGTTCTTGTTTCAACACCTGATCGACTGGGGTTTCAGCCAAAGCAGGACCCGCCGTCAGAGCGGCCAGAAGGATCGCCAGAAAAATACGCATAATCTTGTTCTCCATACTGCAAGGGTCCGTTTGGACACGCAGAACAAGCGGTCACATATTCAAAAATGAACGTGTCGTCCACCCATAGGGGAAAAAGGCCGCAACGTTAAAAAAATCAACGGCAACAAACAAGTCATAAAATTGACAATAATTATTAATTTCACCAGAGCCTTAGGGCTTTTTGATGGTGATCCTGTCCTTTACGGCTAGTTGTGCCGCCGCCAAACGTGCAACCGGCACTCGGAATGGTGAACAGCTGACATAATTGAACCCGGCATCGCGGCAGAAGGCGATTGATTCGGGGCTGCCGCCATGTTCACCGCAGATCGACAGAACCAGATCGGGCCGCACCGCACGGCCCCGTTCGGCCCCGATTTGCAGCAATTCGCCAACGCCATCGGTGTCCAGATCGTGAAACGGGTCTTCGGGAAAAACACCCTGTTGCACATAGGTCGACATGAACCGCCCAGCATCGTCGCGCGACAATCCGTAAGTCATCTGGGTCAGATCGTTGGTGCCGAAAGACAGGAAGGAAACATGCGGCGCAATTTCACCGGCCCGCAGCGCAGCGCGCGGCGTTTCCACCATCACCCCCAGGCGATAGGTGAAATCCCGGCCTTTTTCATTGCGCACCGCAGCGGCCACCGCATCGACACGGGTCTTCACCAATTCGACTTCGCGCTTGGCGCTGACCAGCGGGATCATGATTTCCGGCACCACCGGTTCGCCTTCACGGCTAGCTTCGATCGTGGCTTCGAAAATCGCGCGCGCCTGCATGTCATAGATTTCCGGCACGGTGATGCCCAAACGCACCCCACGCATCCCCAGCATCGGGTTGTATTCGGTCAAGGCTTCGACCCGCCGGGTCACGTCCGACAGCGGCAGATCCAGCGCCTCGGCCAATTCCCGATGCCCGGCCCGGTCATGCGGCAGGAATTCATGCAAGGGCGGGTCAAACAGGCGGATACAAACCGGCTGCCCCTGCATGATGCGGAAAAGCTCGATGAAATCAGCGCGTTGCATCGGCAGCAACCGTTCCAGAGCCGCTGCGCGGTCCTGCGAAGTATCGGCGAAGATCATTTCGCGCATCACCGTCAACCGGTCGCCTTCGAAAAACATGTGTTCGGTTCGGCACAGCCCGATCCCCTGCGCTTTGAAATTGCGCGCGGTCTGCGCATCGGCGGGGGTGTCGGCATTGGCGCGCACACCGATATCGCGGAATTCATCCGCCCAGATCATCAGCGTCTGGAACGCATCGTCCTGCGCCGCTTTCATCAGCGGTGGTTCACCGGCCAAAATGTCACCATTGGTGCCATCGATGGTGATGATGTCGCCTGCGCGCAATTCGCGCCCGTCCGGTGCGGTTATAACTTTGCGGCGCAGATGGACTTTCAACGCCGAGGCCCCCACCACGCATGGCAACCCCATCCCGCGCCCGATCACCGCAGCGTGGCTGGTCATGCCGCCGCGTTCGGTCAGAACGGCAGCCGCCGCGTGCATACCGCGAATATCTTCGGGGCTGGTTTCGCGGCGCACCAGAACACAGGCCTCACCGTGGGCGGCGCTGGCCTGCGCTTCGGCTGCGGAAAACACGATCTTGCCGCTGGCCGCGCCCGGGCTGGCTGCGATGCCCGAAGCCAGCCGGTCGCGCGGCGCATCCGGGTCGACCTGACGGTGCAGCAATTCATTGATCGCCCGCGGATCGACCCGGGTCAGCGCTTCTTCACGCGGGATGATGCCATCTTCGGCCAGCGACACTGCAATACGGATCGCGGCATGGGCGTTGCGGGCCACCCGCACCCCGTCGAGAATATGAAGCCGGCCGTTTTCGATGGTGAATTCGGCCTGCATTTCTTCGCGCAGGCGTATCCGCATCAGTCTGGTATGTTCGATCAGTTGATCGAACGCTTCGGGGGCCAGTTCCTGCAACGACGGCCCGCGCGGATCGCGTTCCAGAAACAGCGCGGCCGATTGCTGCGCCAACGCGTCGCGGCCTTGGGATTGCGACAGGTAGCGGCCGGTAATCTTGCGATCCCCAGTCTTGGAATTGACCAGTTGGATCACCCCCGAACCGCATTCCCCCTGTCCCATGCCATGGGCCATTTCCTGCACCACCAGGCCAAGCCCGGCATCGGCGGGGGCCCCTTTGGCCTGCCGCAGCAGCCGCGCAGTAGTCCCTTCCCAGGCCCGCGCCATCGACCGCAGCACTTCCAGCAACTGAACCGCCGGGTCTTGCGGAAACTCTTCCTCGGTTTCTTCTTCGTAGGCGCGCAGCGTTTCGGTCAGGCTGTCGGGATCATCCTGCGCGATATGGTCGAACATATCTGGGTCCAGCCGGGCCACGTGAATCGCATAGGACTGGACAAAGCGCCGATACATCGCCGTGGCCGCATCCCGGCCCAATTGATCGCACAGGTCGATATACCGCGCGTCGTTGATGCCGATATTCAGGATGGCCCCCGGCCCGCCCCAATCGGGATCTTCCGAGGACGGGCGCACGCAAAGCAGCGCCTGATCACTGAACGGGGCCATCAGCGCCGCCATATCCGGCGATTCACCGGACGCGATCCGATGCACTTCATCAAAGCTCAGCGCGACGGTTTTCGGCACCGGCAAATCCAGTCGGACCAGACGCTGAAGACATTTCGCACGCCCGCCATGGGTCTCGTTGGCGACTGGCGCGGTGGGGGTGATGAAGGTGATGTCCTGATCTTGCTGCACTGCGGCGACCTTTCTTGGTTGACGCAGAATACGCCGGATCAGGGGCATGGCAAGCCCGATCGGGAATTCGGGCGATACGCCAATGCCCGATGCGGCTGAAATGCTGCTACGATGCCTGACTGGGGGGGGGATCCCTCGCCACCGGTCGTCAACACCCGCCTGCTTCCGCCCACGAAAACGCCCCAATCAAAGCGTTTCATCGTTCCTGAAATACTCCCGACGGAGGCGGTCCCGAAGGAAAATCCAGAAAGGATTTTCCCAAGGTATCAAGCGCCCGCAAAGGCACGCAATCTGATCAACGCCCGGCCACTCAGCCTTCGACCCGGGACAGATCGGCAACGCCAAGACAGATCTGCCGGATCCGTGCCAGAAGGTTGAGCCGGTTGCGCCGCACAACGTCATTGTCGGAATTCACCTGCACCGCTTCGAAAAACGCATCGATCGGGGCACGCAATCCCGCCATCCCGGTCATTGCGGCTTCGAAATCTTCGGCCTGCATCGCCGGGGTGATCACGGTTTCCGCCTTGTCCAACGCAGCGAACAAAGCCTTTTCCGCGTCGGTTTCAGCGAATTTCACATCCGCCCCGAAACTGTATTCGACACCGTCTTTTTCTTCGGCTTGAATCAGGATGTTGTTGGCCCGCTTGAAGCCTTGCAGCAGGTTTTCACCATCATCGGTTTTCAAGAACCCGCCCAGCGCATGGGCACGTTTGACCAGAAGCGTCAGATCATCATTGCCCGGCATGCCGAGGCAGGCGTCGATCACGTCATGGCGCAGACCTTCGTCGCGCAGATAAACCTTCAGCCGGTCATGCAAGAATGCCAGCAAATCGGTGGACAGGTCCGGCACCGCGTCGCCCACCGTGCGCAACAGCGATCCTTCGCCCGTTTCAGGGGTATCTTCCCTATCGTCGAACTTATCAAGCACCGCGCGGAAAGCGGCACCGAACACTCCATGATCTGCAATTTCGTCCAGCGTTTCTTCCAGCGCTTCGATTTCGCCCTCATTGGCCCCTTCGCGGTGCAGGTTGATCTTGTGCTTGAGCAACTGGCTGTCGATGAACTGATCAAGGTTGGCGCGGATATCACCCGCCAGCACGATCCGGATCACCCCCAGCGCCGCGCGGCGCAATGCAAACGGGTCTTTCGAACCGGTGGGTTTTTCGTCAATCGCCCAAAACCCGGTCAGCGTATCGATCTTGTCGGCCAAAGCCACCACTTGGGAAACAGCTGCCGCCGGCACGTCATCGGACGGCCCCAGCGGCGAATAATGGTCTTCACACGCCGCCGCGACCTCGGACGGAAGCCCCGCCGCTTGGGCGTAATACCGGCCCATCAGCCCCTGCAATTCGGGGAATTCGTAAACCATTTCCGAACTCAGATCGGCCTTGGCGACTTTGGCGGCCTGTTCGGCCAGATCCGGTTCGACCTGTAGCGCCGGGGCGATTTCGCGCGCCAAAGCGGCGATCCGGTCAATCCGCGCCGCCTGAGTGCCAAGACGGTTGTGGAATGTCACGTTTTTCAACTGTTCGGTCCAACGGGTCATTCCGGCCCGGGCTTCGCGCAAATCATTTTCCCAGAAGAATTTCGCATCCGACAACCGCGCCGACAGCACTTTCTGATTGCCCGCCAAAATGGTCGCGCCGTGATCGGAGGTTTCACGATTGGCCACGGTTACAAAGCGTTCGATCCGACCGGTTTTGGGGTTTTTCACAGAAAAGAATTTCTGATGTTCTTTCATCGAGGTCTGTAACACCTCGGGCGGCAGGTCGAGGAATTCAGCCCCGATTTCGCCCATCAGGACCACCGGCCATTCGACCAACCCCGCAACCTCGGCCAGCAGACCTTTGTCTTCGACCACGTCCAAACCGCTGGCAAAGGCCTGATTTGTCGCGTCATGCCAGATATGGTCGGCGCGTTCGTGCGCATCCAGGATCACGTGGTCGCGTTTCAGCTTGGCTGCGTAATCGTCGAACCCGGATACCGGGAACCGGCCCGCCCCCATGAAACGGTGGCCTTCGGTCATGTTACCCGCCTGGATGCCATCGACATCCATCGGCACGATGTCGGCCTCGCCGGCATCATTGGTCAGGATGCACAGGATCGAATGCAAGGGCCGCACCCACCGCAGGCTGCCCGTGCCCCACCGCATCGATTTCGGCCAAGGGAAGTTGCGAATGGTATTTTCCAGCACCTCGGCCACGATTTCCGACGCCGGGCGGCCCGGTTTTTCGATCACGGCAAAGAATACCTTGCCCTTCTTGTCGTCGCGTTCTTCCAGCTGGTCGCGGCTGACCCCGGCGCCGCGCAAAAAGCCCTCGATCGCCTTTTCGGGTGCATCAATGCGCGGCCCTTTGCGTTCCTCGCGCACGGTTGGGCTTTTGTCTAACAACCCCTCCAGCGCCAAGGTCAGGCGGCGCGGGGTCGAAAAGGCGGCAGCCCCTGCATAGGTCAGACCGGCCTCGACCAATCCATTGGTCACCAGCTTTTTCAGGTCTTCGGCCGCCCGCGCCTGCATCCGGGCGGGGATTTCTTCCGAAAAGAGTTCGATCAGCAAATCGGGCATGTCAGTAGCCTTCCGGGGGTGTTGGGCAATCTTCGGGGGCGGGTTCGCCGTTGAAAACGACCTCGCCGCAATGGTTGATCTGGTGCCAGACATATCCATGACCATCGGCGGTCACCGCGACCACGCGGTCGATACCGTAATGCACGTTCTGTTGACCGAGAAACGCCAGCGCGTCACCCTGTTCCAGCGCAGCACCCAGCTTTTTAGCATCGAAACAATCGAACCAGCCGGGCGCGACCAAGGGTTCTGCACCATCATAGATTTCATAGGTTTCGGTCAGCATAGCCTGACTGATCGGCGTGATAAAACAGGCGCGATAGCGGATCGGCGAACTATCGGAATCGATCGCCTCGAACCCTTCGTAAAGGATCGGTTCCGGCAGGCCGGTGATCAGTGACGTCATCTGCACGTCTTCCGTCCCCGTGGCCACGACCTTGTCATAATAGGCATAGACCTGAAGATAATACATGGCCACTCCGGCCACCAACGCCGTCACCACGATGAACCCCGCGAGTAATTTTCCGGTCATTCTGCCGCATATCCCCCGGCTTCGGTTTGCACGAAAGCATCGGCGCATTTTTTCGCCAAGGTCCGAACCCGGCCAATATAGGCCTGTCGTTCGGTGACAGAAATCACCCCGCGCGCGTCCAGCAGGTTGAACAAATGGCTGGCCTTGATGCACTGATCATAAGCCGGATGCGCCATCACGATACGTTTGCCGGTCTTGGGATCGTCATAGGGATGTTCAAGGATCGACTGGCATTCTGCTTCGGCTTCTTCGAAATGCTTCAGCAGCACGTCAGTATTGGCCACGTCGAAATTCCAGCGGCTGTATTCTTCTTCGGTCTGGCGAAACACATCGCCATATTTCAGCGCGGTCGGGGATTGCGGGTCGTTGTAAGGCATGTCCATCACATGATCGATGCCCAGCACATACATCGCCAACCGTTCCAGACCATAGGTCAGCTCGCCCGAAACCGGGTGGCAATCATGGCCACCGACCTGCTGGAAGTACGTGAACTGACTGACTTCCATCCCGTCGCACCAGACTTCCCAACCCAGTCCCCAGGCGCCCAGAGTCGGACTTTCCCAATCATCCTCGACGAAGCGGATGTCGTGCAGATCCATATCGATCCCGATCGCTTCCAGCGATCCCAGATAGAGATCCTGCAAATCGGGCGGGCTGGGTTTGATCAGCACCTGGTATTGGTAATAATGCTGCAACCGGTTGGGGTTTTCGCCATAACGTCCATCTGTCGGGCGGCGCGACGGCTGCACATAGGCGGCGGCCCAAGATTTCGATCCCAGCGACCGCAGCGTGGTGGCCGGATGAAACGTCCCCGCGCCGACTTCCATGTCATAAGGCTGCATCACAGCACAGCCTTTGTTCGCCCAGTAATTCTGAAGCCTCAGGATGATTTCCTGGAAACTACGCGGTTTGGTGATCGGTTCTGCCATAATCGCTGCCCTGTCGGCCTGTGTGGTGTCGCGTTTTTAATCGCTAGAAATCGCTGGCCCTAACTACGGCCCACATCGCGCGGGGTCAATTGCAGCCGTGTTCATATTTTGGATGCAAGCCTTTGCTAATTTGATAAAACGTCAATGAAGCGTTCATACTGCGACAGGCAAGGATTAGACGGATTATGATGAAACTATTGGTTTCGCTGTTATTTGCAGTGATGATGATGACCCGCGCCGCGTTGGCGCAACAAGATCTGGTCTGGGTCCAGATCGAAGCCCAACCGAATTTGAACACCGCCCAAGACCGCATTCGCGATTATTCTTCGTCGCTTGAGGATGTGAACGGGTTCGAAATGCCGGGCGGCTGGTACGCGATTGCGCTTGGCCCCTATGCGCGTGACGATGCCGAACAGGTTCTAGCGGTCCTGCGCGCCGAAGGCAAAATACCGCGGGACGCTTATATCGCCTTTACCAACGCCTATCGGCAACAATTCTGGCCGGTCGGTTCGGAAATGATGGCACAGGTGTCCCCCGTCACACCGCAGGGTCAAACCACCCCAACAGAAATGGTTGAGCCACAACCGGTTGTGCAGCAAGACCCCGACGAAACGCCGGCTCAGGCCCGCCGCAGCGAAGCCGAGCTCAGCAAAGACGAGCGCATGCAATTGCAGGTTATGCTGCAATGGGCCGGATTTTACGATTCCGCGATCGACGGCGCCTTTGGCCGTGGCACCCGCCGGTCGATGGGCGATTGGCAAGCGGCCTATGGCTATGACGCCACCGGCGTTCTGACCACCCGTCAACGCGCCGAACTGGAACGGCAATATTATGCGGTGCTGGAAGGAATGGACCTGCAACTGGTGCGCGATACCGAGGCGAGGATCGAAATGCGCTTGCCGCTGGGCGTGGTCAAGTTCAGCAAATACGAAGCCCCCTTTGCGCATTACGACGCCACCGGCGACATTGACGCAAAGGTGCTGCTGATCAGCCAGGCCGGCGATCAGAAAACGCTGTTCGGCCTCTATGACATAATGCAGACGCTGGAAATCGTGCCGCTGAACGGTCCGCGGGAACGCGACAAGGACAGCTTCGTGCTGATCGGCGAAAACGCCAAATTGATCTCGCACACCCAAGCCAGCCTGAAAGACGGGCACATCAAGGGCTTCACCCTGATCTGGCCCGCTGGCGACGAGGAACGTCGCAAGCGTATTCTGGGGCTGATGCAGGAAAGCTTCAGCCGGATGGACGGCGTGATGAGCCCGGCCGTCGGCGGCACGTCCGAACAAAGCGTCGACCTGCTGTCCGGCCTTGAAATCCGCAAACCCCGGCTGTCGCGGTCCGGCTTTTTCGTCGATGCCAAAGGGACTGTTGTGACCACCAGCGAGGCGGTGCAGAACTGCACCCGGATCACGCTGGAACACGGCATCGAAGCCGAAGTGATCGGCCGCGACGACGCGCTTGGCGTGGCGGTTTTGAAACCCAGCGTGGCGCTGGCCCCGGCCCAGGTGGCCGCGTTGCAAATCGCCGCACCGCGGCTGCAATCGGATGTGGCCGTGTCGGGCTATTCCTATGGCGGCGTTCTGGGTGCGCCGACCCTAACCTTCGGTACGCTGGCCGATCTGCGCGGGTTGTCGGGCGAAGAAGATCTGGCGCGGCTGGCGCTAAGCGCCCTGCCCGGCGATGTCGGCGGTCCGGTCTTTGATGCCGGCGGCGCGGTGATGGGGATGCTGCTGCCCAAGCCCGCAGGTGGCAAACAATTGCCCGACGATGTCAGCTTTGCGCTGGATGCCGGTGCCATCAACGGGATGCTGGCCGATCTGGGGCTGACCCCGGTTGCGACCGACACCCTTGGGCTGATGGCCCCCGAAGACCTGACCAAACAGGCCGGCAGCATGACCGTGCTGGTCAACTGCTGGTATTGATTTACCGGATCATCGAAAAACAAAAACCGGCGCTTCGGCGCCGGTTTTTCTTTGCGACGACCTTATCGATCCGCCCTGAAAAGGCCCTGTTATCCACGCCAGAAAGCGACTGTCAGCATCGCATAAACCACCAACAGTTCCAGCCGACCGATCAGCATCGCCAACGATAGCACCCATTTCGCGGTATCGTTAAGATCGGCGAATGTCCCCGCCGGACCGATGGTATCGCCCAATCCGGGGCCGATATTTGCCAGCGCCGAAGCCGCACCGGAAACCGCGGTGATGAAATCCAGACCGGTCATCCCAAGCACCACAGACAAAAGACCCAGTGTCACCAGAAAAAACACGAAAAATGACATGACCGAATTCAGCGCGTCATCGCTGATCTTGCGGCCGTCATAGCGCGGCACGAACACCCCGTTGGGGGACCGTGTTTTCTTCAACTGCGCTTTGATCGAGGCAAGCAGGATCTGGTAGCGGAATATCTTGATCGAACAGGCCGTCGAGCCAGCGCAACCACCGATCAAACCGGTGAAAAAGAACACCGTGATCAGCAGGTTACCCCACGCCATGTAATCGGCGCTGGCATATCCGGTGCCGGTGATAATCGAGGTAATGTTGAACACCGCCTCGCGGAAAGACGTTTCCCAGTGATGCGGAAAGACCGCCAGTAGCACCAAAGTCGTGAAAGCCACCAGCGCCACCACCACTAGGATAAAGCCATAGACTTGCTTGTCCCGCAGCAGGGCGGTGCGATGGCCGTTGACCATCTGGACGTACCGCACGAAGGGAAGCGCCGCCAGAACCATGAAAACCGCAGCCACATATTCCAACGGGCCGGAAAACGCGCTGAAGGACGCATCATGGGTGGAAAAGCCACCCGTCGAAACCGTGGTCAGCGCATGCACGGTCGCATCGAACGCTTCCATTCCCAGCATCATGTAGGTGAACAGACATGTCAGCGTCAGCGCAAAATAAATCACCGAAATCTGCGACGCGATTTCTGTTGCGCGAGGCAGAATCTTGCCCATCGTGTCGAAGCTTTCGGACCGGAAAATCTGCATTCCGCCCACCCGCAATTCGGGCAAGAACACCATCGCCACCACGATGATGCCGATCCCACCCAGCCATTGCAGAATACCGCGCCACAGCAACAATCCCTTGGGCATGGCATCGAGACCGGTAAAGACGGTCGCCCCCGTCGTGGTCAGCCCTGACATCGCTTCGAAAAATGCGTCCACCGGGCGCGCTTCGGTTTCCCCCAGCATGAAGGGCAGCGCACCGAACATCGGCAATGCCACCCAAACGCCCGTGGTCAGAAGGAAGGTTTGCTGGATCGACAGGCCTTCGCGCAAACCATTGCGACAGGCCAGCGCGGTCAATCCCCCGATTACCACGCTCAGTATTGCGCTTTCGGAAAAGCTGCGCCAATGGCCATGCCCTTCCGCTATATCGACCAACATCGGAGGCAGCATGGCCAACCCCAGCGCCGCGACCAGAAGGCCGATCACATACCCGACGGGTCGAAAATCAATCATGAATGCAGCGATGACCCGGGCGGCACAATCTGTCAAGCCGACTTACACATCGTATCAAAAACAAAGCCCCTCGCCGGAGATGCCGGCGTGGGGCCATGAAGGTCGCTGCTGTATGTCTAAACGGATCAGACGTAGAACATGTCGCGGAAGACATAGTAGGCGATGTTTTCGCGCTTCAATCCCATTGCAGCCAATTCCGCATCAGTCTTGGCGTTCAGCGCTTCGATTTCTGCGCTGCGCGACTTCTGTTCCATATAAGCGTTCATTCCGGTAGCAATACCGGCCATGAAATCATCGAAACGGACACGAAGGCCGGACTTTTCAACCGGCAGATTTGTTGCTTGAGTAGCCATTTTGGAAACCTCGGTTATCTTCTCTGGTTTCCTCCCTTGCTTCTTAATTTAGGTAAGCCTGACTGACTTTACCAATACCGTTTAGACATATCTGGCCTGCATTTGCTGCAACGCAGCAAATTTCACCTCAGACCGGCATGTTGTCTTGGGAATCTTCGCCGTCGGACGTGGTCTTGGCACTGGTTTCAGGCATGACCGGCGGTGCCGACGGTTTGCGGGTTTGGCGCGATTTGGCGGCCTGCGGCTTGGCTGCGCCATGCGACCTGGCAGTCGCAGGCTTGGTCGCGACTTTCCGTTTCGGTGCTGACTCGACGGTGGTTGCGGTCTCTGCCCCTGTTTGCGTCTTTGAGGCGGGTATCGCGGCCATCGACATTTTTGACAGCGCCTGCATCATCTCCATTTGGCATTCCAGGCTCAGCGACGCCAGACGAAAGAAGGCGGTCGACATTTGGTAAGGGTTCATGACGTGGATCATTTGCTATCCTTTTTTCGGAACAAAGGGCGTATTTTGAACCTAACTAGCGGCTGCATATTACAAGGTGATGAATGCTCCTATGCTTCATCAATCCGCTTGGCAAAGTCACGACAAACCACGCGATCCGGCCAAAACGGCGGATTTACCGCAATAAAGCGCCCGCTGTGCCCAAATTATAAGCACCAAAGCACCTCAAGATCAGCCGACGTGATACAGCGTGTTGAACAGTTTCGGATCAATGCTTTCGCTGGAAAAGGTTTCGCCTTCTGTCAGGATGCTGACGGCATCATGGCTGTGCAGACTTTCCTGATGGCTGGCCACAATGCGAAAATCACCAACGCGCGGGTCGTCTTCCAGATGCTGCGCGAATAGCCGCGCCGCGTCTTCGACAAAGATCGGATTGGCCGCGTTAAGTTCGGCAAAGGCCTGTTCATCTTCGCGTTTGACCATGACTTGCGTTTCGGTCGGTACCGCGGTGCGCACCATATCGATCAGGTCCTCGAACCAAAGACATTCACCGTCTTGCGCCACGACGGAAATCCGCGCCACTGACCGCTGCGAATGCGGCGTTGCCAGTTGGCCGCGAAATTGCCGCGCATGTTCGCTCAGTTCCAAAGAACACGGGCAGGTCGAGGAATAGACATAGTCGAGATGGATGATTTTTTTGCGCGTCCCTGCGGTTTCGATCAGTTCCAGCGCGATGTCGTAATATTGGAACCCTTCCAACCCCGACCGCAAGGAAGACAGTTTCACCGGATAGGAAAACCGCATCTGTATCCGCGCATCGAAACTGTCCAGATCGGTTTTGTAATCTTCCAGCGCCGCTTCGATCACTTCGAAGCTGAAGGTTTTTTCGGCATGCCGATAGAAGGACCGCATGATGCGGGACATGTTGATGCCCTTCTTTTCCGCCTCAAGGCTGACGGTGCCGGTAACGCTGGTTTCCAGCGACAGGTCCCCATCATCACGGGTGTGGAACCGGATCGGCAAACGGAAATTGGAAATGCCGACATGCTGAATGATCCGTTTCGCACCCCGGATCAGGCTGGCCGGTCCGTTTTGCAGATCGGGCAGGCTGTCTTTATAGCCGGAATCGACCGCGAAATCCTCGGGGTATTCGCGCCGCAATGCCGGGTAATTGCCCAATGCCGCATCGGGCAACAACCGCGAAACAGCCGGATCGAGATCGGCAATTTCTTCTGGCGTGGCCTGCGCCGCCCAATCTCTCAGCCGGGCCAAGGCCTGTTCCGCATCTTCGCGGCTGAGCGGTTTGTTGAGTTCGGGCATAAAGACGTTCATGTCCTGGCCTCCTGGGCAAACTGATAGCAATGCTAATTTAGGGCCGTCGGGCCGGTTTGCAAATTCCCGTCGTGATTTCACCCGAAAACGGCTGTTTGGACGCGGGCGACGATCCGCCCCCGCCCGGCCCGGAAATCACGCCCGTTCCAGCGCCTGTTTCAAATCGGCGATCAGGTCGTCGGGATCTTCCAGCCCAACCGAAAACCGCACCAGCCCGTCGGAGATCCCCAAAATATCCTTCTGATCCTGTGGCAGGCGTTGATGCGTGGTCGTCGCCGGATGGGTGGCGATGGATTTGGCATCTGCGAAATTATTAGAAATCGTGACGACCTCCAGCGCATTTAAAACCCGAAAACAGGCGTCTTTTCCGCCCTTGACCTCGAAGGTCAAAACGGTGCCACCCGCCGGGGCCTGACGGCGCGCCAATGCGTGCTGTGGATGATCCTCGTGGGTCGGATAGCGCACCGCAGTCAACTTTGTATGGCCTGACAGGTCCTCGGCAATCTGTTGCGCTGCCGCGGCCTGCGCACGAACCCTGAGCTCCATCGTTTCCAGCGCCTTCAGATGGGTCCAGGCGGTGAACGGGTTCATCGCCCCGCCGGTATGTTTGGCATAGGTTTCGATCGGACCACGGATCAGATCCTTGGGGCCGCAGATCACACCGCCCAACATCCGCCCCTGCCCGTCCACATGCTTGGTGGTCGAAATGATCGAAATATCCGCGCCACAAGCCTTGGCATAGGAAAAGACCGGCGTCGCCATCGCGTCATCGACCAGCACCAGCGCATCATTGGCATGCGCCAGATCGCAGACGTGTTTCAGGTCGATCACTTCCAGCGTCGGGTTGGAAATCGATTCCAGGAAAACCAGCGTCGTGTCGGGCCCGATCGCCGCCGCCCAGGCGGCGTTGTCGGTGCCATCGACCAGCGTGATATCGACTCCGAAGCGGCCCAAGATGTCCTGCAATACGTACAAGCAGGACCCGAACAACGCCCGCGACGCGACCACGTGATCCCCGGCTTTCAGCAGCGCGGTCAACGCCGCGTTCACTGCCGCCATGCCGGACGCGCAGGCAAACGCATCCTCATAGCCCAGATAGCCGGCAATCCGGTCCTCGAACATCGCCATGGTGGGATTGCCATAGCGGGCATAGATGAATTCGTCCTCGCCCGCCTTCTGGAACCGGGCCTCGGCCTGTTCGGCACTGTCATAGACGAAACCCTGGGTCAGGAATATCGCTTCGCTGACCTCTTTGTACTGGCTGCGACGAATGCCGCCATGAACCAGTTTGGTGCGCTTTTTCCAGCTTTCGTTCATATTTCGTCCTCCGGCACATCCTGCGCCAAATAAAAAAGCCCCGACGCGGCCAAGCGAAAGGGG
The DNA here is from genome assembly GCF_001458355.1 of Thalassovita gelatinovora. Classification (GTDB taxonomy): domain Bacteria; phylum Pseudomonadota; class Alphaproteobacteria; order Rhodobacterales; family Rhodobacteraceae; genus Thalassobius; species Thalassobius gelatinovorus. The sequence continues at coordinate 20,180 of NZ_CYSA01000018.1, forward strand.
CTCTTCCATCCTGACCTCTTTAGCGGAATGTTTAACGTGGCCCGCAATCCGGTAACAAATCGCCACATGGCGCTTCAATTACGCCGGTGCGCATTTCGCGTCAACCTTCACGGTTCTGTACCCTTGATTTAAGCAGCCCTCGGAAACGAAGCCAAATCCTTGGCCCAAGAGGCGCTGCTGCAGGACAAACAGCCCTTGTCTCTGGTTGCAAAAACCTCATCATGAAACCGATTTGAAGGAGCATGACATGTCAGACCAGATCGAACTATATTACTGGCCCACGCCAAATGGTTGGAAAATTTCCATCGCTTTGGAGGAAATGAACCTGCCCTACACCCTGCATCTGGTCAATATCGGCACCGGTGAACAGTTCGAACCCGATTTCCTGAAAATCGCACCGAACAATCGGATGCCCGCGATCATTGACCCCAAAGGGCCGGATGACGCGCCGATCTCGATCTTCGAATCCGGGGCCATCTTGCAATATCTGGCCCGCAAGACCGGCCAGTTCTATGGCGAAACCGAACGCGACCGGGTGGCGGTGGATCAATGGTTGATGTGGCAGATGGGCGGGGTCGGACCGATGGCCGGCCAGGCGCATCATTTCCTGAAATATGCCCCCGCGATGGACCCGCCCAACGATCTGCCCTATGCGCAGGACCGCTATCGCAACGAAGTCAGCCGGCTTTATCGCGTGCTTGATACCCAATTGGCCAAACATGAATACGCGGCGGGTGATTTTTATTCCATCGCCGATATGGCGATCTGGCCTTGGGCATCGCTGTGGAAAGGTCAGGAACAGGACCTTGAAAACAAACCCCACCTTGTGCGCTGGCTGGATCAGGTCGGGGCGCGCGAGGGCGTTCAGAAAGGCCGCGATCTGGCAGCGGATAAACGTGCCCGGCTCCAGGATCAAAAGGATGCGCAGAAGGTTCTGTTCGGGCAAAAAGGCTGAACCGATCAGGCGCGAAACGGGGTGTTTCGCGCCTGAATGCGCCTAGCCCTGATCCCCGCCCTGTTCCAGACCGTATTTCTTGAACAAGGAACCTTGGGTCATGAAGAACAAGAACACCGCTGCGGTCAGCCCGAAGGTTTTGAAATAGACCCAGGCTTCGGTGCTTTGGGTGCGCCAGATCGCTTCGTTCAGCACTGCCAGCGCAAAGAAAAATCCGGTCAAACGCCGGGTCAGCACCATCCAGCCTTCCTTGGTCAGCGGCAGATGGGCATCCATCAGGTCTTCGAGATAGCTTTTCCCGCGCAGCAGCCCGAACGAAAGCGCCCCACCGAACAGCAGATAGATCAGGGTCGGCTTCATCTTGAAGAACCTGTCATCGTTGAGCCAGACCGACATGCCGCCGAACACCACCACCAGAACCAGCGTCACCACCTGCATCTTCGACAGATGCCCGTTAAGCCGCCACAGCACCAGCGTGGACAGGATCAACAGCGGGATGAACCCGGCGGTGACCAGAATGAACCCACCATATTCGGTACCGCCGATGGTAAAGACCTTGTCCTTCAACACCAGATAGGCCGCGAAAAACGCTACGATGGGGCCGAATTCGAGCCCCGATTTGAGTAGCGGATTGATTTTCTTGCCTGCCATGAGATTTCCCGTCAGCTTCCCAGTTCAACTATGACCGCGCCCGCCGCGATCAAGGTCATCAGCGCAATTCTGCGCGGCCCCACCGTTTCCTTCAACACCAACCATCCGATCAGCGCCGCGAAAACGGTCGATGTTTCCCTCAAAACAGCAGCCTCGCCCACCTTGTCAAGCCGCGTGGCCAACATGATTGACCCGAAACTGAGAAACGCTACCAACGCGCCGAACACGCCGCGCAGCATCAACGGTGCCACCGCCGGGCGCTGCGCCATGTTGCGCCAGCGCAGGAAAGCAATGGGCGGCATGACCAAGCCATCGAACAGGAAAAACCACGCCAGAAAGGTGAACGGGTCGGCGGTGGCGCGAATGCCATAGGCGTCATAGGTGGTATAAAGCGCCACGAACAGGCCGGTGAAGCCCGCCAGCAGCAGCGCAATCCCCAGCGTATCGCGGTTCAGTTCCAGAAAGATCAGATTATACACCGCTAAGCCGAAAATCCCGGCCAGCAGGGTCGCGACCCCCAGCCATTGCACCAAGGTAAAGGTTTCCCCGAACAGGAAATAAGCCCCGATCACCGCAAACAACGGACCGGTGCCGCGCACCACCGGGTAAACCACGGTATAAGCGCCCTTGGTATAGGCGAAGGCTTGCAGGAATTTGTAACCGATATGGATAACGATCGCGGTGGCAAAAATCGGCCACATATGCGGTTCGGGCCAAGGCACGATAAATAACGCGATCGGTGCCGCCATCACCGCATAGCTGAAATCAATCGCCCCGCGCGACAGCCACGGATCGTGCCGACCCTTTTGCAAAGCCCCGAACACCGCATGCAGAAAGGCCGCCGAGAGGGCCAGTATCAAGGCAAGTTGATGTCCGGCTTCGGTGCCTTCCAGCCCGATCAGCCAAGCGCTCATATAACGCGGGGTTCAAACTGACCCGCAGCGATGTCGCGCAACCTTTCGACCCGTTCGGAAATGTCGATTTCCTGACCGTCATGGGACAGGACCGTGGTGCCACCGGCGGCGTCTTCGGCATAACCGTCGATCAAGGATGAAATCATCGAATCAACAACGAAACTGCTGCGATAGGCCCGCATCAGGCAGAAATCCTGAATCCGCGGGATCGCATTGTCCCTTTCGACATCCCAGATCAGACGCCCGGCACCGACAACTTCGTCACCATCGGTCACGATACATTCGGAATACAGAATCCGCCCCGCCGACCAATCGTCATCGCCAAGATAGGGATAGCTCAGGCGCGACGATTCCATCACCTCATCCACGGCCATGTGAATCGCCACGATATCCCAGCCGTGGTCGCCCTTTAATGTATCATGAATCTCAAGCATCAAGACCTGTCAGCGCCTTTGCAAATTCTTCGGGGTCAAAGGCTTGCAGATCGTCGATCTGCTCGCCCACGCCGATCGCATGGATCGGCAGGCCGAACTTGTCGGCCAGCGCCACCAGAACGCCGCCCTTGGCTGTGCCGTCGAGCTTGGTCATCACCAGACCCGACACATCGGCCAGTTTCTGGAACGTCTCGACCTGACTCAGTGCGTTCTGGCCGGTGGTCGCATCCAACACCAGCAGCGTGTTATGCGGTGCGGTTTCGTCTTTCTTGCGGATGACCCGGACGATCTTGGCCAGTTCCTCCATCAGGTCGGCACGGTTTTGCAACCGCCCGGCCGTATCGATCAACAACAGATCGGCCCCGTCGGCTTCGGCCTTGGTCATTGCATCGAAAGCCAATGATGCCGGGTCCGAACCTTCGGGCGCGGTCAGCACCGGCACCCCGGCGCGGTCGCCCCAGACCTGCAACTGTTCCACCGCTGCGGCGCGGAACGTGTCGCCCGCCGCGATCACCACCGATTTGCCGGCAGCGCGGAATTGGCTGGCCAGTTTGCCGATGGTGGTGGTTTTGCCCGACCCGTTCACACCGACAACCAGAACCACTTGCGGTTTTTTCGGATAGATCGGCAGCGGCTTGGCCACCGGGTTCATGATGCGGGCGATTTCATCGGCCAACAGGCCCTTGATTTCGGCAACTGACAATTTGCGGCCAAAGCGTCCTTCGGCGATATTGGCGGTGACGCGCAACGCGGTATCGACCCCCATATCGGATGCGATCAACAGCTCTTCGAGCTGTTCAAGCATGTCATCGTCAAGCACCCGGCGGGTAACCGTCTTGGCATCCTTGCGGCCAATGATCCGGCCCAGCAGGCCCGGCTTGGCTTCGGCTGGCGCAGTGTCTTGCGACGGTTTGGGTTGTGACGGTGTTGATTCCGCCGATTGTTCCGGTTTCGGGTCCGGTATGACCGGGGCAGGTTCGGAAACGGCAGCCGGTTCAGGCTCAGGTACGGCTTCGGGCTGCGGCAAGTCTTGGCTGACCGCGTCCGGCGTATCAGCCGCTTCGGTCTCGCCGCCGTCTTCAACGATGGAATCCAATCCGTCCTCGATCCGGGACGAGGTTTTCATCAGCCGCTGTTTGAGTTTTCCAAAAAAAGACATCGGGGGGATTCCGTAGGGATTTGAATTGACCTAGCCACTCTGACCCGGCATTGGAAGCCCCGGGCCTTATTTCCTTGGGGATAGCACTGTGGAAAACCCTGTGGGGCGGCGTGTATTTTTACCCCATAAACCCCATGAAAAGAAGAACTTGCGCGACGTAGTAAAAGAACCAGATCAAGAATGGCGCCAGCCGCCCGAACCAACCACCAGAAAGCACGAAAAGCATCACCGACAGGATCAGATCGGACAGAATAAAGCTCAGCGCCCCGGCCAGGATCGGGAACCGAGGAATCGGTAATTGCGCCGCGATACCGCCCATCCCCAAGATCAGCAGGACATAGAACCGCACCGGTCCCTTCAACGATCCGCAATGCGGAATCAGCCAGATTTCGGTCGACAGCCCCAGCAAAAGCAGCGCCAAAGGTATCGCCCAACCGATCCAGTCGGCACCGAATTGCGGGTCGAACCCGCCCCCCAAGGCCAGAGCATAGAAAATATGGCCCAGCGCAAAGGCCGCGATGCCGGATTTCAGCCATGCCTCGCCGGGGCGCGACAGCAGGAAATCCCCCGCCACGCAGGCCCATAGCCCCGCCAAGGCCCAGCCCGGCGCCCCGGCAAGGCTGACCCCAAGCGCGGGCACCGCTACCGCGCCGGTTTTGACCAGCGTTTTGATCGCCCCCGGCCCGCGCCAGCAAAATCCGATCAGATATGCAAAAGACAGCACCCCGCCGATCAGCAGAAAACCGGGTGCGATACCATAGGGTGCTGTCGTCATCATGAAATCGGTCCCATCCCCTGCCGCAAACCAACACGCGCAATTGTGACTTGGCCTTTGGCCATTTGTTGCTCAGGATGGCGGGATGAAATGGATTATGCCACTGCTATTTTGCGCCGCCCCGTTGCAGGCCGAACAGGCCATGTCGGGAGCGGAGTTTGACGCCTATACGCGCGGCAAGACGTTTTATTACGCCGATGACATGGCCCCCTATGGCGGCGAGGAATATCTTGAAAATCGCCGAGTACGCTGGTCCTTTCTGGATGGCGAATGCAAGGATGGTACATGGTATGAATCCGGCGAAATGATCTGTTTCGTCTATGAAGACGGACCCGACCCGCAATGCTGGACCTTTTTCCAAAGCCCGGAGGGATTGGTGGCCCGGTTTGAAAACGATCCCGATCAAACCGTGCTCTATGAGGTCAATAAATCGGATGAACCGATGCTGTGCCTCGGGCCGGATGTCGGGGTATAGTTTTCATTTTACAATATTATTCGGCGACATGTTGGGCCTGAAGAGTAAATAAATGTCTATATAGAACATTTCTGCGGGATCGCCGAAAGAATTGCCGCCGCATGGGCTTCGGGCTAGCTTGGGGCGTGTGATCCACCACCCGCAGGAATGCCCAATGGTCCTTTTCACCCTTGCCACGCTGGTCCCCGCCTGTCTGCTGATCCTGTCGGCGCTGTTCGGCGGGGTGTGGGTACTGATCGCGTTGCTGTTCATCACCGTTTTCACCCTCTGCATGGACCGGCTGCTTTTAACTGCCGAAACATCCCGCCCCGATGCCGAATTTCCCGCCGGTGACGGGTTGTCGGTTTTGCTGGCGCTGCTGCATCTGCCGATGCTGGCGTTGGCGGTCTGGGCGATTGGCGGCGATAGCGGCATGGGCGGATGGGAACGCGCCGGGCTGTTGGTGGGGTTTGGATTGTTTTTCGGCCAGATCAGCCATCCCAACGCGCATGAATTGATCCATCGCGGTAATCGCTGGTTCGCCGGGCTGGGCAAGATGGTCTATATCACCCTGCTGATCGGGCATCACATTTCGGCGCATCTTCTGGTTCATCACATCCATGTGGCCACCGCCGCCGATCCCAGTTCCGCCCACAAGGGCGAAGGGTTCTGGCGCTTTGTCAAACGCGGCTGGATCGGGCCGTTCAAGGCCGGGTTGATGGCGGAAAACCGGCGCCGTGCCCGGATTGGCCGAAAATCGATCCTGAGCCACCCCTATACCCACTATGTCGTCGGTGCCGCCGCGACCCTGACGATCGCCGCCGCGTTCTGGGGCGCCGGAGGATGTGCCGCGCTGATCGGGGTGGCGGGCTATGCCCAGTTGCAGATGCTGCTGTCGGATTATGTTCAGCATTACGGGTTGCAGCGCGGGCTGGGCGCGAATGACAAACCGGTTGCGGTCGGACCCGACCACAGCTGGAACACCCCGCACCGCTATTCCAGCGCGATGATGCTGAACGCGCCGCGCCATTCCGATCACCACATCCATCCGGCCCGGCATTACCCGGCTTTGCGGCTGACCCCCGATATGCCGGTGCTGCCGCATTCGCTGCCGGTGATGGCCGTGATCGCCCTGTGGCCCGGATTGTGGCGCAAGGTGATGGACGCGCGGTTGGCGGCGTTGGGATTGTAGGGGGCTGTCTGCCCCCTTGGCCTGCGGCCAATTCCCCCGAGGATATTTAACAACAGAAGAAGCTTAGAACAGACTGCCCTGTTCCGGGGGATTCGGTTTGGGATTGGCCGTTTTTCGTGCGGGTTTCTCGGCCAGCGACAACCGGCCATCGGCGAATTCGATTTCAAGATCCTGCGCCTGTGCGGCGGCTTTCTTGTTGGTGACGACCGCGCCATCGCCGCGCACCACCGCATAGCCACGCTGCAAAGTCGCCTTGTAGCCCAGCGTTTCACGCAGCCGGTCCAACGCCTCGACCCGGCCCTGCCAATCGGCGGTCTGGCGGTTGGCCACGTCAGAAAGGCGCTTTGACAGCGCGGTGAATTCATCACGTTTGCGGGTCACGTCGCGTTTCAGCGGTTCGATCTTCAGCCGGTCCGCGCGTCGCCCCAAAGCTTCGCGCTTGGCATCGATACCCCGCTGGAGCCCCGTCGCCAAGCGCGGCGAGAGCGCCGAAAGGGCGCGTTTTTCCGCTCCGATCCGGCGCGTCAGATTGGCCGGGCGCAACCCGCCGCGAATATCGGACAGCTTCACCTGTCGCAGCTGCACCGAGCGGATCAGCGCCTGCGGCAGCCGTTCCCCCCAGCCATCAAGCCGCTGGCGCGGGCCGTCCAGCAGCGTGTCGGCACGCGGCAGCGCGCGCGACAGATCGCGCAGGCGTTGACCACGCTGGCCGACCCCTTGGGTCAGGGACCGGGTCAGCCGGGCCTGTTGCTGATCAAGCCAGCCCAGCAATTCCAACCGCACCGGCACCGCCAATTCGGCGGCCGCTGTCGGCGTGGGCGCGCGCATGTCGGACACAAAATCGATCAGCGTGGTGTCGGTTTCATGCCCCACCGCCGAAATCAGTGGGATGTCCGAGGCCGCCGCCGCGCGGGCCACGATTTCTTCGTTGAAGCCCCAAAGGTCTTCGATCGAGCCACCGCCACGGGCCACGATCAGCAGATCCGGGCGCGGCAGCGCACCGCCCGGGCTGAGCGCGTTGAAGCCCGCGATGGCGCGGGCCACTTCGGGGGCGCATTTTTCGCCCTGCACCGCGACTGGCCAGATCAGCACCTTGCGCGGGAACCGGTCGCGCAGCCGGTGCAGGATGTCGCGGATCACCGCCCCCGAAGGCGAAGTCACCACCCCGATCACGTCCGGCAAATAAGGTAGCGTCTGTTTACGATCTGGCGCGAACAGGCCCTCGGCGGCCAGCAATTGTTTGCGCTTTTCCAGCATCGCCATCAGCGCGCCCATGCCCGCCGGTTTCATATCCTCGATCACGATCTGATATTTCGACTGGCCCGGAAAGGTGGTCAGTCGACCGGTTGCGATGACTTCCATCCCTTCTTCGGGTCGGGTGGTCAGCCGTGCGGCGACACCTTTCCAGATCACCCCGGCAATCACCGAACGGTCATCTTTGAGGTCGAGATAGATATGCCCCGAGCGCGGCATCGACACCCGGCCGACCTCGCCCCGGATACGGACATGGGCGAATTCGCCTTCGATCATCCGCTTGATCGCGCCGGACAGTTCCGAAACGCTGAATTCCGGGGCGTTTTCACCTTCGCGGGGATCGTCGATCAGATCGGACATCGGGATTTGCCTGTCTTGTTTCCTGCCTCCAGCCACCTTAGAACGCGTCAAACAGAAGGCCAAGCGGAGAGAGCCGGTATGAATATCCTGATCCTGGGCAGCGGCGGACGTGAACATGCGTTGGCATGGGCGGTGATGCAGAACCCCAAATGCGACAAGCTGATCGTGGCACCGGGCAATGCCGGGATCGCCGCGATTGCGATCTGCGCCAGTCTGGACATTCTGAACGGTGCGGCGGTGGTGAATTTCTGCGAAGAAAACACCATCGATTTCGTCATCATAGGCCCCGAAGCGCCGCTGGCGGCGGGGGTGGCGGACCGGCTGCGCGATGCCGGGGTTCTGGTGTTCGGTCCGTCCGAAGCAGCCGCGAAGCTGGAAGCGTCGAAAAGCTTCACCAAGGAAGTGTGCGACGCGGCCAAGGCCCCGACGGCCGGTTATGCCCATTTCACCGATGCAGAGGCCGCCAAGGCTTACATCCGTGAACAGGGCGCGCCGATCGTGGTCAAGGCCGATGGCTTGGCTGCGGGCAAGGGTGTGATCGTAGCGATGGACGAAGCGACCGCGCTGGCCGCCATCGACGACATGTTCGGCGGTGAATTCGGGCAAGCCGGGGCCGAAGTGGTGATCGAAGAATTCATGGAAGGCGAAGAAGCATCGTTTTTCATTCTGGTGGATGGCGAAACCTGCCTGCCAATCGGCACCGCGCAGGACCACAAGCGCGTCGGCGATGGTGATACCGGCCTGAATACCGGCGGTATGGGGGCCTATTCCCCTGCCCCGGTGCTGTCGGATGCCATCGCCGAAAAAGCGATGGCGGAAATCATCAGGCCGACGATGAAGGTAATGGCAGAGCGCGGCACACCGTATCAGGGCGTGCTTTATGCCGGGTTCATGATCAAGGACGGTCAGCCGCGGCTGGTGGAATATAACGTGCGCTTTGGCGATCCGGAATGTCAGGTTTTGATGATGCGGCTGGGTGCGCAAGCGCTGGACCTGATGCAGGCCTGCGCCGAGGGCCGTCTGGCCGAGGCGCGGGTCAATTGGGGCGACGATCATGCCGTATCCGTTGTCATGGCCGCCAATGGCTATCCCGGCGCCTATGAAAAGGGCAGCGTGATCCGCGGCCTTGATGAACTGCCGGAAACCAGTTTCGAAATGTGTTTCCATGCCGGGACCGGCACGAAAGACGGTCAAATCATCGCCATCGGCGGCCGGGTTCTCAATGTCACCGCGCGCGGCGCAACCTTGCGCGAAGCTGCGGACCGCGCCTATGCGATGGTGGATAAAATAGACTGGCCCGCAGGGTTCTGCCGCCGCGACATTGGCTGGCGTGCGCTCTGATCTGTGGGGCTCGGGTGGCCGGTGCAGCAAGCAATTGCGTCGAACCGGCGACATCTCTATCATGGCAAGTCTTGCAATCCCTCAGGGACCGGAACAGCACGAAACATGGCGAACCTGATATCAGACGCATATGAAACCGGTGACTTCACCAAGCTTATTTACGAATTCGCGCCGGTGGGGCTAGTGGTGACTGAAAACCGGGTGATCCGCGACTGTAACCCGACCTTTGCGCACATGTTCAGATACGATCCGTCGGAATTGCGCGACCGAAGCTTTGCGCCGCTTTATCCGACGCAGGAAGAATTCGTGAATATCCGTGATCGCGGCGACAAGGATTTGCGCAAGAACAATTCCTATTGGGATGAACGGGTGATGATGCGCAAAACCGGCGAATTGTTCTGGTGCCGTGTGCGCGGCCACAGTTTCACCCGAGAGGATCCGATCCGGCGGGCAGTGTGGTCATTTGCCGATCTGTCGGACACAAGGCCCTATTACCCGCTGACCCGACGCGAACGGGAAGTGTTTTCGCTGATCGGCGAAGGCAAGACGTCAAAGGAAATCGCGATCAGCCTTGGCATATCGCACCGCACCGTCGAAGTGCACCGTTCGCGCCTGCTCAAAAAATTCCGCGCCTCCAATACGGCCGGGCTGTTTCAGTCGCTGGTTTCGATTGGCGGCGAACGTGTCGCCAGCAGCGGCGGTCACTGACCCGCCTGAAATCCAATCAAACCCGTCTCGGCGCCGAAGTTGCTCAGTCGTGACAATCCAATGCGCGGGCAAAGCTTCCCGACCCGTCGAAATGCCCAACAGCGCGGGCGACAAGACGCCCCTTTACCAGCCGAACCGCCATCACATCGCGCCAATCAGCGTCGGCGGTAATAATTTCAGGGCCAGAGCCGCAATCGCGGATACCACCGGAAATATCGGCCTGTCCAAAGCGGTGATTGGTCAGACCGGCCAGCGATGCAACTTCGGTCAGCCGCCCGGCCTCGAATCGCCAGACCCGCAGCGTCCGGGCTAGGTGCGGCCGGTCGATATAAGCCAATTCGACCCGGCCATCGCCATCCAGATCGGTGCCGCCCAACGGGGCCAGCCAACGATGGGTCTGGCCAATCGGCGGCGTTGCCGTGATCAACCCGTTTTCATCATAGATCACAAGGGACGCGCCGCGCGCGATGTCGGTCTGCACCGCCACGATTTCGGCATCGCCATCAAGGTCGACATCAATCAGCCGCGGGGCCTGATCTTCGAACACCTGATCGGGGGGTAAAGTGATGCGCAGCTTGCGGCCATCCGCCAACCGGATCTGCAACCCGGCCCATTCCAGCAGATCGCCAAAAACACCATGCGCATAGCGCGGCGTCGGATCGACAAAGCGCGCCGATTGAATATCGGCCGCCGCCGGTACCGCCTGCAACGTGGCCCACAGGCCCAATGACAGGGCCGCGCGGCGGGCAAACCAATGCCACAGGCGCAGCGCAGTTCGCCGCGCCTGCACCGGCATCAGATTTGCTTTTCGGGCATGTTTACGACCAAACCGTCAAGGTCATCGGTGACTTTGATCTGACAGGTCAGGCGCGATCGTGCCGGGTCAGGTTCGAAGGCGAAATCCAGCATGTCTTCTTCCATGTCGTCTTTTTTAGGCAGCTTTTCCACCCAAGCCGGATCGACATAAACGTGGCAGGTCGAACAGGCACAAGCGCCGCCGCAATCGGCTTCGATGCCGGGGATGTTATTGTCGCGAGCGCCTTCCATCACGGTCAGACCGTTGGCGACGTCGACAACATGTTCGGTGCCGTTAAATTCGACATAGGTAATTTTCGCCATTCGGTTGGCCTCCTGCTTTTCACCATTGTCCGTGTCAACGATCTTCCTAGCCAAGCTGGCCACCAGTGACCAGTCCCTTTTGCGTGAATGGCCGTTTGGCGCAGGTGTTGCGGGGGTGTTCAAGTCTCTTTCGCCAAAAGGTCAAACAAGCTACACTGTTGTGAATAAAAAAATGGCATGAGTTATCGAGCAATGCGTATTCTGCCCTCTTTTCCGGGCCTCGTCGGGGTCTGCGGCCTGCTTGCCGGGTGCGGCGATCCGTTGCCGTTACCGTCGCTGACCTCTGACCCCGAGGTCACGCGGCAGGTCGAAACCGCGCCGCCCGGGGCCGATCCGAACAGTTGCTGGGGCAAACATGTGGTGCCTGCGATCTATGAAACGGTGACCGAACAGATCATGCTGCAACCGGCCGAAGTTCTTGCCGATGGCAGCGTCATCCAACCGGCGATTTATAAGACCGAAGTCCATCAGGCCGTGGTGCGTGAACGCAAGGAAACCTGGTTCGAAACCCCCTGCAGCAATGACCTTACCGTCGAATTCGTCGAAACATTGCAGCGCGCGCTGAAAGTTCGTGGCTTCTATTACGGTGCGCCAAGCGGCGAAATCGATGGCCGGACCCGCACCGCGATCCGCAAGTACCAAAAACCTCAGGGGCTGGATTCGGGAATCCTGTCGCTGGCGGCGGCGCGCAAACTGGGCCTGATCGCGGTGGAAAATCCCGATGCCTGAGCCTGCGCTTTGACGCGTGCATGAAAAAGGCCGCTTGTGACAGCGGCCTTTTGTCGTTTCGGTCGGGGCGGTGTCAGTCTTCCTTGACCGACAAGGCGACAAAGCGCGGTTCACCGGCGCGGCGCACCAGCAGCAGAAGCGATTTGCGACCCGCATCGCGGGCTTCGCCGACCCGGTCTTCCAGATCCTCGACCGAGGTCAGTTTCTGCTGCCCGGCTTCGGCAATCAGATCCCCGGCGCGCAGCCCCTTTTCATAGGCTTCGGTGGTTTCATCCACGTCCAGAACCACCAACCCTTGGGTGTTGGGTTTAAGCTTGAGTTCCTCGGTCAGCTCGTCGGTGACCGGGCTAAGGGACAGACCCAGCATTTCCTTCGGTGCCGCCGGTTCGGTGTCCTGGGTTTGTGCCGCAGGAATGGCTTCGGCTTCTTCACGCCGCCCCAAGGTGATCTTCAACGTTTCGGTCTTGCCGTCGCGGAACACCACCACTCGAACCGATTTGCCGACATCGGTATTACCGACCTGACGCACCAGGGCACGGGTATCGGCCACTTCGACATTGTCAAAGCTGGTGATCACATCACCCTGCAACATGCCGCCTTCTTTCGCCGGTCCTTCGGGCACATCGGTAACCAGCGCCCCTTTGGTTTTTTCCAGACCCATCGCTTCGGCGACATCGTCGGTCACGTCCTGAATGCGCACGCCCAGCCAACCGCGGCGGGTTTCACCGTATTCGCGCAACTGATCGACCACCCGGCTGACCACGTTCGACGCCATCGAAAACCCGATCCCGATCGACCCGCCATTGGGGCTGAGGATCGCGGTGTTCACGCCAACCACGTTACCATCCATGTTGAACAGCGGACCGCCGGAATTGCCCCGGTTGATCGCCGCATCGGTCTGGATGTAATCGTCGTAGCTGCCCGACAGAGCGCGATTACGGGCCGAAACGATCCCGGCAGAGACCGAAAAGCCCTGCCCCAGCGGGTTGCCCATCGCCATCACCCAATCGCCGACGCGCGCGGTGTCGCTGTCACCGAAGTTGACATAGGGCAGCGGTTTGTCCGCCTCGACCTTCAGCAGTGCGATATCGGTGTTGGGATCGGTGCCGATGACGGTGGCTTCCAATTCTTCACCGGAGAAAAATTCGATCACGATCTCGTCGGCGCTTTCGATCACGTGATTGTTGGTGACGATATACCCGTCTTCGGAAATCACGAATCCCGATCCCAGCGCCGAAGACCGGCGCGGCCGGTCACCGTCGCGGTTGCGGTCCTGAAATTCACGGAAAAAATCTTCGAACGGGCTGCCTTCGGGTACGATCGGGTTGGGTCCGGTATTGCCCGCAACCACAGTCGTCGTGGTGATATTGACCACCGAATCGCTGATCTGGCTGGCCAGATCGGCCAAGCTGTCGGGGCGCGCGGCGGCCTGAAGCGTCTGCGTCAGCATCAGCAGACCGGCGAGTAAACCGACCCAAAATGCTTTGACCATACCATTACGATTGCGGGGAATTGAAACTGCAAGACTGTTCACTCCCTTGACTCCTCTGTTCTGAGTGTTCTGCCCACACCTTCCATGCTGGCGGCGCAATGTGCAACTCAATCCGGCTCTCTGCGCGTCAACTGAGCGTGATCATGCGCGCCGGCGCAACCGTCTCGCATGGCGGCGCTGCCGTCATAGCCCCGGACGTATTTGGGCCAAGATGAAACAGGGGGTTGGCCGGGTCATGCGCCCAGCGTTTTGGCGATCCAGACCAGTAACAGACCGATGGCAAGCGCCCCCAGCCCGATATTGCGGCGGGTGGTTTCGGGCAGGGCGCGCAGCATTTCCAGCACCTGCACCACAAGCGAAGGGGCCAGCGCATAGGCCAGCCCCTCCACGATCAGCACCAGCCCGAGAGCCAGAAGCGCGGTTTGCATTACTTCGCCGCCCGGTCCGATTTCAGATAGTCGAAAAATTCGCTATCCGGCGTCATCACCATCGATGAATTGCTGCCCTGCAATGCTTTTTCATAGGCCTGCAACGACCGGTAGAAGGCAAAGAATTCCGGGTCAGCACCGAAGGCTTCGGCAAAGATTCCGTTCCGCTTTGCATCGGCTTCACCGCGGATCACCTGCGCTTCGCGTTCCGCTTCGGACATGGTTTCGACCACGGTCCGGTCGGCCAGCGCCCGCACCCTTTGCGCAGCTTCGTTACCGCGGGCGATTTCGTCAGCCGCTTCGCGTTCACGTTCCGCCCGCATCCGGGCAAAGGTGGCGTTGAGGTTCTGTTCCGGCAGGTTGGTCTGCTTGAGCCGCACATCGACAACCTCGATGCCCAGACTACGCGCACTGTCGCGGGCCTGATTGCGGATCCGGTTCATCAATTCGCGGCGATCTTCGGACAAGATGGTGTCAGAGGTCACCTGATCCGCACCGAGAACTTCGCGGATCTGCGAATTCAGGATCGACCCCAGCCGATCTTCGGCCACCCGCACACCACCGACGCCGACAGCTTGCCGGAACTGGACCACATCGCTGATCCGGTAACGGGTAAACGCATCGACCACCAGACGGCGGTCATCGGACGGCGTCACCTCGATGGTTTCGGTATCCAAAGACAGAATCCGGTCGTCGTACTTTACGACTTCTTGAATCAACGGGATTTTGAAGCTGAGACCGGGATCTTCCTTCACGGCCTTGATCTGACCGAATTGCAGCACCAACGCCTTTTCGCGTTCGTCGACGACAAAGACCGAAGACAGAACACCGATCAGGGCAATGACAAGGATCGGGATCAATAGAGTCAGTTTCCGCATCACTTGTTCTCCCCTTCGGACCGGCGCAGTTCGTTCAGCGGCAGATAGGGCACCACGCCCTGACCACCACCGGCCCCGGTCAACGCGCTGTCGAGGATCATTTTATCAACCGACCCCAGCACCTTTTCCATGGTTTCCAGATAGAGACGCTTGCGAGTCACATCCGGCGCCTTGCTGTATTCTTCCAGAACCGCACTGAACCGGCTGGCTTCACCCAAAGCATCATTGACGACTTGCGCCCGGTAGGCTTCGGATTCTTCCAATGTCTGCGCCGCTTCACCGCGGGCTTCGGCCAGAACGCGGTTGGCATAGGCGTCTGCTTGACGCTGCAACCGGTCGCGTTCCTGTTCGGCGGCCTGCACTTCGCGGAAACTGTCGATCACTTCGCGTGGCGGATCGGCCTTTTCCAAGTTCACCCGGACGATGTTGATACCGCTTTCATATTCGTCGAGGCTCGCTTGGATGTTTTCCTTGACGGTGTCGGCGATGATGCCGCGATCCCGGTTCAGGATCGGCGCTAGGTTGCTGGCCGCGATGATTTCGCGCATCACCGATTCCGATACCGCCTGAACCGTCAGACGCGGATCAGCGATGTTGAACAGCAGCTTGGCGGGATCGTTGATGTTCCACACCACCTGAAAATCGATATCGACGATATTCGCATCGGTGGTCAGCATCAGTCCGGCATCTTGACCTGCCCGCGACAGACCAATGCTTTCGGTCCGTTCCGAGGTCACGTTGACCACTTCGGCGGTCACGATCGGCCAAGGGGCAAAATTCAGACCCGGATTGCCGGTGGCATTGTATTTGCCCAGCAGCAATTCAACCGACTGTTCTTCGGGTTTGACGGTATAGAAGCTGCCAAAAGCCCAAAGCGCGACCAGAACCAGCGCGCCCAGACCAAAGGTGCCCTTGGTCAGTTTCGGACCGCCCGCGCCACCGCCGGACGTCCCGCGCCCACCAGAGCCGCCGCGCCCGCCCATCAGCACGCGCAATTGTTCCTGACCTTTTTTCATCAGTTCGTCGATTTCGGGAATTTGCGGCCCGTCATCCTGAGGACGACGTCCGCCCCCGTTGTTGCGGTCATCATCACCGCCCTTATTTCCGCCGCCGCCCCAGGGGCCGCCCGAATTGCCTGCCATTGGCTTTTGAACCTCTCTGTTGTGTCGTTTTACCAGCTTGCACTTAAACTGTGCAATCTGGCAGAAATTTCAACCGTCAAGCGCGCCGAACCGGCGCTTTCATGGTGACGATCTCTTCCGCCATAGTCGGGTGCACCGCCACTGTACGGTCGAAATCTTCCTTGGTCGCCCCCATTTTGACCGCGATCCCGGCCAGCTGAATCATTTCGCCCGCCCCCGGCGCGACGATATGACAGCCCAGAACCTTGCGGGTTTCGGCGCAAACGATCAGCTTCATCATAACCCGCGCATCGCTGCCGGCAAACAGGCTGCGCATCGGGCGGAACGAACTGCAATACACCTCGATCGGGCCTTGGTCGCGGGCGTCTTCTTCGCTCATCCCGACGGTGCCCATTTCAGGCTGGGTGAAGATGGCGGTCGGGATCAGATCGTGATCGACCGGCGTCGGGTTGCCCTTGAACACGGTTTCGACGAACGCCATGCCTTCGCGGATCGCAACGGGCGTCAGGTTGACCCGATCGGTGACATCGCCGATGGCATAGACCGATGGCACGGCGGTCTGACTGTATTCATCCACCAGAACCTTGCCGTTACGGCCCAGTTTCACGCCGACCTCTTGCAGCCCCATATCATCGCTATTGGGCACCCGGCCGGTGGCGAACATGACCTGATCGAACACCCGTTCGGTGCCGTTGCTGGCCTTCACCCGGATGCCGCCCGACGCATCGCGTTCCATAGACAGGATATTGGTGCCCAGATGCAGATCGATCCCCGATTGGATCATTTCCTCGGAAACCAGCCCACGGGCTTCACCGTCGAAACCGCGCAGGATCTGCGCACCGCGATAGAACTGCGTAACCGCGACCCCCAACCCGTTCAACACGCCCGCGAATTCGCAGGCGATATAGCCACCGCCAAGGATCAGGATCGATCCAGGCAGTTTGTCGAGGTGGAAAATATCGTTCGAAGTGATGGCAAGCTCTTCACCCGGAATGCCGGGTTTGACCGGGCGCCCACCCATCGCCAGCAGGATATGCTTGGCGGTTTTGCGTTCGCCGGTGCTCAGTTCCACCGTATGCGCATCCAAGACCCGCGCACGTGCATCGAAGCTTTCGACGCCATTGTTTTTCAAGATGTTGCGATAGATGCCTTCCAACCGGTCGAGTTCGGCATGCAGCTTGGTCTTGAACCCGCCCCAGTCGAATGCGCCGGTGGGCATGTCCCAACCATAGGCGCGGGCCTCTTCAGCCATCGCCGGGAATTCGGAAGCAAACACCATCAGCTTTTTCGGCACGCAGCCCCGGATAACGCAGGTGCCGCCATAGCGGTCTTCTTCGGCCAAGGCGACCTTGGCACCGGTCTCGCCCGCCGCCACCCGGGCCGCGCGTACGCCACCCGATCCGCCACCAATCACGAAGAGGTCATAGTCGAAGGTCATTTGGTTCTATCTTCCGTAAAATATCAGTCTTTGGCCCCACATCTATGCCGCCGCAGGACCAAGTCCAACCCCGAGCCTTGCAACTATTTGTCAAGCCCGGGCGGCATGCAGGGTTTGGCAGTCTCAGCTGGACCTATTCACTCAGATCGGTGAACAGGTTGTCGCTGTCGACGAATTCCAGTTTGTCTTCTTCCACCGAATCGTCATTGATGTCGCGCACCTGCACCCGGCCATCACCGAAACCGACGATCACGGTGTCGCAGATATCGATGAACAGCCCGTTTTCGACCACGCCGGGGATCTGGTTCAGCACCATCGCCAATTGCCGCGGATTGCCGATCCGGGTCAGGTGCAAATCGATGATGTGATTGCCTTCGTCGGTGAAAAAGGGGCTGTCGCCATTCATCCGCAGGGTCGAGGACTGGCCCAGCACATCCATGCTGTCGAGCATTTCTTCGACCAGCGCCTTGGACGTCTGCCATCCGAACGGGATCACCTCGACCGGCAACGGGAAGGCCCCCAGATTTTCGACTTCCTTGCTGACATCGGAAATCACGATCATCCGGTCGCTGGCCGTCGCCACGATCTTTTCTTGCAGCAACGCACCGCCACCGCCCTTGATTAGGTTGAATTCGCCGTCGAATTCATCCGCCCCGTCGATGGTCAGATCCAACCAGCGGGCTTCGTCGAGGCTGATCACTTCGATACCGACTTCGCGGGCCAAGGCGGCGGTGCGAGTCGATGTCGGTACGCCGCGTATCTTAAGCCCGTCTTCGCGCACCAATTCGCCCAGACAGCGCACCATCCAAGCCGCGGTTGACCCGGTCCCCAGACCGACGCGCATTCCGTCTTCCACGAATTCCACCGATTTCTTGGCGGCAACGAATTTGGCCTTGTCGATGGGCGACAATTCTCCGGTCATGGCAGTGACTCCGTTTCGATTTGGGTCGCTTATAGGAAAGTTGCCGCTTGGGCGCGAGAGCCAAATCCACCCGACTCGGGGAAACCACCGTCACAAAGCAGCCTGTGACAAAATTTCTTGCTGTTTCCGAGTGAACCGCCGCCATTGCGCCGGGCGCAGCAAAGTACGCGCCGGGGTCCAGTCCGAGGTCAACTTTAGATCAGGAAAGGTCCGGAACAACCGCCTTCGATCCTTGGCGTCAAGCGCCCGGATCGCCATCGGCCCCGGCAACAGGCTTTCGGCCAGCGCCCCGTTGGCCCAGAGAACCTGATGCTTATCGAACAGAAGATGATAATACTTAATCCATGCGCATGGTGCCAAAGTCACCCCGCGCTGGCCGACCATGGATTTGATCGGCACCAGCGTTTCTTCGCGCTGCGACAGGATGATCCCCTGCCCCGGCCGGATCAGAACCCGGTGCTGTTGTGACAACAGCAAAGGCCGGGAATTGCCCAATATCCCCTTGCCGACACGCACCGGAGCCAAGGCCATGATCCCGCGCCTGTCCTGCGTCCCAATCCAGGCCAGCGGCTGTGGCCCATCATCCAGCGTTTCAACCATGTCGCCTTCGACCAAGTGCTGCACCGGCACATATCCTCTAGCGGTCAGGATCTGCGTCCCCGAAGCGAAACAAACAGCCAGATCGGAATATGGCACGGTTGGATAATCGCTGCCGCCCGGGATGATTTCATAAGTTGTCCCCGGCACAAGACGGCTATCGGCGGCGACGCCGGTAATCTGACCGTCGAAATCAAGCACATACAACGTGATTTCATCATCGGGGTCGGTCGATCCGACCGGATGCACGATATAACTGTACTCATTGGTAACAACCGTCCCGCGGGACCAAGTTTGTCCGGCGAATTCGGTATGGCCGGTAAGCTGTTGGCGGTTCTCTTGATCCTCGAAATACCTGTCCCGGTCATACAGGGTCAGGTCGACCCATGCATCGGTATTCACGGTAAACGTGGTCGCGTTGAAGCTACTGGTATTGCGTCCGATACCCGACAAGAATGGATCGGGACCGGTCAGGTTGATATCGTTTACCCCAATGGCTGAAAGTGTCGGCATGGGTCTCCTGTCGTGGTCATTCGATGTCGCCACGGTATCCCGGGGCGGGCCGTTGCCGCCGTGGTCGACCTGCATTTGCAAAATGACACGACGGAGATTGATATTTCCTGAATGCCCGACGACGACCTGACCGGCATCGACCGGATTGCGCGTTTGTTCCCGCATGGGTCGTTTTTCGGTGGCAGTTTCTTGTCCGCCAAAGCTAGGCTTCCCGTCACGGGTGCAGAAAAAGGGATGACCGGGAATGTTCCTATCGGTTTTCGACATGTTCAAGATCGGGATCGGCCCGTCTTCGTCTCATACGATGGGGCCAATGGTGGCGGCGGCGCGTTTTTTGGACAGCATGCGTGCCTCGCCTTTCGATTTTGCCGGGCTGCGCGCCTCGCTGCATGGGTCATTGGCCTTTACCGGGATCGGCCACGCCACCGACCGCGCCACCATTCTGGGCCTCGCCGGGTTCGAAGCCGCAACCTTTGATTTTGACGCCAGCATAGCGGCGCTGGACCAAATTCACCGTACAAAAACGGTCAATCCACCCGGCCTGCCACCGCTGCGTTTCGACCCCGAAACCGATCTGGCCTTTGATTATGGCCCCCCCTTGCCCGGCCATGCCAATGGCATGGTGCTGATGGCTACCGACAAACAAGGCGACGTGATTCTGCGCGACGTGTTCTATTCCATCGGCGGCGGCTTCGTGATGACCGAAGCCGAGCTGGCAGCGGGCAAGAACACCGACGAAGGTGACCCGGTGCCGTTCCCGTTCAAAACTGCCGCCGAAATGCTGGAGATGGCACAAAGTTCGGGCAAAACCATCGCGGCGATGAAATCCGCCAACGAAGTGTCGCGTTGCGGCCATCAGAACCTGAAAACCGGGCTGACCCGGATCTGGCAAGTGATGAATGCCTGTATTGATCGCGGTTTGACCACCGAAGGTGAATTGCCCGGCGGTCTGCGGGTCAAACGGCGGGCGAAACCAATCCACGCCGCGCTGATGGCAGAACGCGGAATGAACCTGACCGCACCGCATGTGATCAACGACTGGATCAGCATGTACGCAATGGCGGTGAACGAAGAAAACGCCGCCGGTGGGCAGGTCGTCACCGCCCCCACCAACGGCGCCGCCGGGGTTTTGCCCGCAGTGATCCGCTACTGGCTCGACCATGTGCCGGGGGCCAGCCTGACGCGGATCGACGATTTCCTGCTGACCGCCGCCGCCATCGGTGGTCTGATCAAACACAACGCCTCGATTTCCGGTGCCGAAGCCGGATGCCAGGCCGAAGTTGGCAGCGCCGCCGCAATGGCCGCCGCCGGGTTCTGCGCGGTGATGGGCGGCACGCCCGAACAGATCGAAAACGCCGCCGAAATAGCGCTGGAACATCATCTGGGAATGACCTGCGACCCGGTCAAAGGCTTGGTGCAGGTGCCCTGCATCGAACGCAACGGACTGGGCGCGATCAAGGCGGTCAGTGCCGCCTCATTGGCGCTGCGCGGGACCGGCGATCATTTCGTACCGCTGGATGCGGCGATTGAAACCATGCGCCAGACCGGTCGCGACATGCACGAACATTACAAGGAAACCTCGCTTGGCGGACTGGCGGTCAACGTACCCAATTGCTGACCCGGGCCGGGGCCGGATTTCTACGGCATTGCCACCGCCCGGATCGGTTTCTAATCTGCGCCGATGTCACCTGATCGCCCCCTTCTCGGCATCGCCTTGATGCTTTGCTTTTCCGCCTTGGCACCGTTTGCCGATGCCATCGCCAAGATTCTGGGGCAAACCCTGCCGATCAGCTTGATCGTGCTGTTCCGGTTCGTGGCGCAAATGGTAATCCTGCTGCCGCTGGTGGCACTGACCCGCCGCACCTGGTCCTTCACCCCACGCGTATTGCGCCTATCGCTGATGCGCACGGTTCTGCACATCCTCGGCATCGGCTTGATGGTCGCGGCGCTCAGGGTGTTACCGCTGGCCGATGCCATCGCCATCGCCTTCGTCCTGCCCTTCCTGATGCTGCTGCTAGGCAAATTCATCCTGCACGAAGAAGTCGGCCCGCGCCGCCTGGCCGCCTGCGCGGTCGGCTTCGCGGGCACCTTGCTGATTGTCCAGCCGAGTTTTCAGCAGGTGGGTTGGCCTGCCCTTCTACCTTTGGCGGTGGCGGTCAACTTCGCCTTTTTCATCCTGATCACCCGGTCGGTGTCCAAGGATATCGACCCGATGGCCCTACAGGTCGTTTCGGGCGGCATGGCGGTGCTGATCCTGTTGCCGGTGCTGGGTGGCTATTACCTTTGGGCCGGACCGGCGGCGGATCTGACCGCCCCGAATGCCACCGAATGGATGCTGCTGGCGGGAATGGGGGCAATCGGAACCTTGGCGCATCTTTTGATGACATGGTCACTGCGTTATGCCCCGTCCACCACGCTGGCCCCGATCCAGTATGTGGAGTTGCCGGTCACGACCTTTGCAGGCTGGTTGATATTTTCCGACCTGCCGAACGGATTGGCCGCACTTGGCATCACCATTTCGGTCAGCGCGGGAATTTACATCATTCTGCGCGAACGGGCCATGCTGGCGCAGCCATGACCGCCGCCGCTGCCTGCGGCAAGGCCGATAGCGGCAGCATCACCAGCATCTTCGGATCATCGAGCCACAGATGCACCGGGCCGCAGACTTCGTTCGATGTGCCAACCCGCCCGTCGGGGGCGAATTGCAACCCTTCGATCGGCCAGCGCAACCCGTTTGAGCGTCCTTCGACCCGTGCCATCGGAAACAGCGACAGCAAGGTTCCCACCGGCAGATCAACGCGCAGTTCGGGCGGGGCGACAAATGTGATCATTTCACCCCCCAGCAGGATGCAGCGCCGGTCGGGGTGTCGCACCAATGCATTGAACGCCGCCAATTGATGATCGATCCGGCTGCCATCGAACCCGATGCCCAGCACCAGCGGCGCCGCGATATGGCGCAGGCATTTGTCGAAATCGGTGCTGTCTTGTTCGGCAATCGGATGCAGCCGGTCGGGCGCAATCGCCATACGCGCCCGGTCTGACAGGCTGTCGAAATCGCCAATCACCGCCAATGGGTCCAACCCTTTGGCCAGCGCCACATCCGCGCCGCCATCGGCACAGACGATTCCGGGGGCCATGGTTAATGAAGCCGCCAAAGCGCCGGGCGGCACATTTCCTGCACCAATCAGCGTAATAGGTGAAGACGAACGAACAATAGCATCTGACATAAGGTGATTACTGCCCGGAATGGAAACGGATCACAATATCGACACAAAATGATACGGTAATTATCTAAGATTCGATCAGCTTTTGGCGGGTTGTGCATGGTAAACATCGAAGTCAGAGGCAAAGGAAGGCGAGTACCAATGGTTTCCAACAGTAAAGTTTTGACCGTTTCCTACGGCACGTTCTCATGCACGTTGGAAGGATTCGATGACTCCTTCGACACGATGAAAGCGATTGCGGAATATTTCCGCGACTTGGCGTCGGATGACCGGTATTTCGGAGCCGAACCGCCGACGCCGGATGCGGAAATGCTGGCCCGGATCGCTGAACGCGAAATCGCCCGTAGGGTTCAAGCCCGCGAAGAAAGCGGCGGCTTCATCCTGACCGCCGAAGCCAAACCCGATGCGGTGGCCGAACCGAAAGCGCAAGAAGTTGCCGCAGAACCAGCGCCTGCGCCGGAACCGGTTGGATCACCCCAGGCCGAGGCCGAAATCGACACGCCTGCGGACGCAGCAGCCCCGGTTGAAGCCGACGAAGAAGAAATCGCCGACGCGTCTGACATTGCCGACATTGACCCGATCGTGGACACCGTTGCGACCCCGGAAACCGCCGCACCGGAGGTCACGCAAGACGTGGCCGAAGCCACCGTTCCAGATATCCCCGAAGCGGACGCGGTCGCAACCGATGGCGCGGCCGCGCCACAAACCGCCCCGATCCAAACCATTGCCGAACCGGCGCAGCCCGAACCGGAACCCCTTCCGGCTGCGCCCAGTGCCGACGCTGCTGTCAGTCTGCTCGATGACAGCAGCGTCGCCGCCAAATTGCAGCGCATCCGTGCCGTGGTATCGCGCGGAACGGTTCAGACCGTCGAAACCGACTATACCGAAGACGAACATGCCGATGATTTCATCGCCGCCGCGGCCAACGAAATCGAAGAAGTGATCGAAGCCGACGATCAGGCCGAACTGGCCGCCGAAGACGTCGAGGAAGAAAATTATTCTTCGATCCTCGATGCGGTCGCCCGGGCTAAAACCGATGCGGAGGAAGCCGCCGCTGAGGCCAAAGCTGAACCGGAAGACATCGCCGGGGACGAAACCGCGCCGGAACAACGGGACCAACAGCCCGAAGCGGAAACGGCGAAAGCCCCCGAAGGGCCCGTAGAAAACGCCGCCGAGACGCAAGTTTCCGCACCAGAAGAAATTGCGCCCGAACAAGCCGCCGCGCAACCGGCCCGCCCGGTCCGGGTGCTGAAAATGAAGCGCAGCGATTTCGAAGCGGCACTTTCAAGCGGCCATCTGGAAGAACATACCGACATTCAGGAAGACGAACCCGAAAGTTCGCTCAGCCCGGAAGAAGAAGCCGACCTGCTGCGCGAACTGGCCGAAGTTGAAGCCGAATTCGCCGAAGATGAAGAAGAGCTCGAAGCGGATGATGTGCGTTCGATCTTTGCCGCAGAAGACGCCCCCGAAGAAGAAACCGCACCGGAAGAACCCGGTCGCGCCCAGTTGGAGGAACCCGATGTTTCGCGGCTGATGGAAAAGACCCAGTCGGAAATGGACAACCCCGAAGGGGCGCATCGGCGCAACGCCATCGCGCATCTGCGCGCCGCCGTCGCAGCAACCCGCGCCGAAACCGAAGCGGGTGGCGGCCTGAACCGAGGCGACGACAGCGTCGACGCCTTCCGCGACGATCTGGAAAGCGTTGTGCGCCCGCGCCGCCCCGTCCGTCCGCAAACCCATGCCGAACGGCCCGAATCCCCGCGCCCGGCACCGCTGAAGCTGGTCGCGTCACAACGTATCGACGCACCTGCCGAAACGGCCCCCGCCGCGGCCGCGATCACGATCAAGCCGCGCCGCGTTTCGCTGAAACCGGCCGCCGATACATCCGCCAATCAGGCCGCGATCTCGGATTATAAAAGCTTTGCAGAATTCGCCGAAGCAATGGGGGCGGAAAAGCTGCCCGATCTGCTGGAAGCGGCGGCGGCCTATCTGTCTTATGTTGAAGGTCACGAACAGTTTTCGCGCCCGCAGCTGATGAACAAGGCCCGCCAGGTCGAAGAAAACGCCTTCAGCCGCGAAGACGGGCTGCGCTCTTTCGGGCAGTTGCTGCGCCAGGGCAAGATCGAAAAGCTGCAAGGTGGCCGGTTCACGGTTTCCGACCAAATCGGGTTCAAACCGAAAAACCGCGCCGCTGGCTGATTTCACGCCACGGTTTGCAATATCCAGACACCCGGCGGCCCCCGCCGGGTGTTTTTTATTCTGCCCCATGAAAATGCAGCTGCGCCCGGCCACCGCGCTTGGAAACGTAAAGTGCGGCATCGGCGTCCGACAGCATCTGGATCGGGTCCGGCCGGTCATAATCAACCGATCTGACGATGCCGATACTGGCCGAAACCGCACAGGGTTGGCCATCGATCAGGATCGGTTGTTCCAGCCGTGCAATCAGCCGTTCCGCCACCGATTGCAACACTTGCTTGTCGGTCGGGCCGGCAAGGATCAACACGAATTCGTCCCCGCCATAACGCACCACCGTATCCTGTTGCCGGGTCAGTTCGACCATGATCCGCGCCACCTTCTGCAACACCCGATCCCCCGCAGCGTGCCCCATCGTGTCGTTGATCTGCTTGAAAAAATCCAGATCCAGATGGAGCAAAGCAAACGCCGCCCGGCTTTCGGTCAGCCGGGCCAGCACGTGATCCATCGCGCGGCGGTTTTTCAACCCGGTCAAAGTATCGGTAAATGCCTGTTCCTCGGCCGCGATCTTGGCCCCTTGCAACCGCGCATTCAGCCTGCGGCTGGCATCCATAGCCGCCGATTTCGCTTCGAACAGATACAGCATTTCAACGGTCATGTCGGTCGGGGCGAAATCGGACGCGGTCAGCGCGTAATCGCGGATTCCGTCCTGCACCGAAATCCCAAAAGACAGGTTTAGGATCACCCTGTCCCCGAATGGCGACAGCACCCCTTTCAACGCGGTGCAAGGGGGTGAACGGAACCGCAGATGCAGTTTCGCACCCGCCTGCGTTCTCAGCGCCGCCATCGTGCCGATATTGCTTGGGCGCTGAATGTCGAACAGATCGAACACCGACATCCCACCGAGGGCGACACCCGGTCGAAGCTTTGCCAAGGTTGGACCGACATGGGTGATCAACCCGTCAGTGTCCAACTGCAAATGCATCGGGACCAGCGTATCCAAGAGCTGCGCAAGATGTATTTCACAAGTCGTCGGCATTGATCCCCCGCGCGCCCAGATCGAAACTGCGTCCCTGTGCAAAAGCGCTTTCCACCAGAGAGATCGAAATCACGTCAACACCCGGCGCTTGGGGTTCAATGTCAAGAATGACCAGCGCACCGTAATCATCGGCCATGGTGCGCAACAACCCCAGCATTGCATGCCCAAACCCCGGTTGGCGGCTGCTACAGTTCAAACAATAGTGGTCAGGACCGCATTCCCGCAATTCCAGTTGTGGCAGGTCCAGATCAGGCACCGCCAACCGCGCCCGTTCCGGCAGATCGTCAAGCGATTGCAGGAATTCTTCGAACGTCACACCGCCAAAGCGCAACAATCGGCGCAACGCTTCGACATTCGGGTGGGACACCAGATATGTACCGACATCTTCCATCACGTCGTCTTCCGGCTTGCCAAGCGATCGGCTGAGCGCCGCCAGAGCATCACGAAACAGTGCGTCATCATAGGTCAACATCGATTCGAAGCGGGGCGGATCGAGTCCGGCCGCGCGAGCAACATCCAACCACCTGTCTTCACCATAAGTGTCACGCACAAAACACTGAAGAGCGCGGTTTATCAATCCGTGCATAGCTGAGCCGCCTTTTACTTCCATGTTTTCAGTCTGGCAGACAAAGGCTTAAGAATTCGCGAACCTGAATAGGTTTTCTATATTCATTCTGCGGCAAAAAACCGGACAGGCCCGACAAGACGCTGCCGACATTTGACAGGCGATCGCGATCAGGTCCGAAATCCGTACTGCGCGGGTGAAACTCTGCCCGATTGTGGTCGAAATCGGCCGATCCCGGCAGGGTATTGATGCAAAGCGTCAGTATCCGGCGACACGCGCCGCTAGGCCGCCTGCCCGTCCAGCCAAGTCGGAATATGCCCGATATCGGGCAGTACCGCATCGGCCAGCAGCAACAGTTCTTCGGCTTGCGCAACTCCGGTCAACACGCCCAAGGTCCGCATTCCCGCGCGCCGCCCGGCCAACAGATCATGGGTGCTATCGCCCACCATGACCACGCTTTCCGGTGCCAGACCGGTCTGGGACGCAAACGCCAACAAAGGTCCGGGCGCAGGTTTTGCGCCGAAACCGCTGTCGAAACCGGCAATGAAATCCAGCCTGCGTTCGATCCCCGCATGGCTCAGATGCGCCCGCGCCGCCTGTTCAGAATCGTTGGTCATCACCCCCAGCGCCAAACCGCGCGCGGCCAGCCCGTCCATGAAGGCCAACAAAGGCACGGCCGGGGCCAAAGGCGCATTGGCGGCGCGGTCGATCAGCACGATTTCCAAATCTTCCACGCTGCGTAGCGGCAAAGCGGAACCGACGCATTCGGCGGCTTCACGATTGGTGCCGGCGATCACCGGGCTGTGCGGTAAAAACTGCTTGCTGACGAGGTCGAAAGCGATCGCCTCGGCGATCCTCTGTGCCACACCATTGTCACCCGCCGCCAATTCCGCGATCAGATCAGCCGCCCAGACATCCCAAGTCGCCCTGAAATCGAACAGAGTGCCATCCTTGTCGAACAATATCCCTGCGATTTTCATGCCGTCATCCGATCCTGCGCTTTTCCCCGCCAAGCTGCCCCGGGCCGCGCCGAAAAACAAGCCGCCCATTGCTTGACTTCCGGTCGCCGATCCGGTGGGGTGAATCGCTATGAAAAATGATACCCGCTACCGCCTGCATCACTCGCTTGGATACCATTTATCCATTGCTGCGCGTCTTCAGGAAAGACAGCTGGACGAGAATTTGAAAACGCTCGGCCTGACCCGCACAACCTGGTGCATCCTGCTGGCGGCGGGCAATGAAAATTTGGCACAACCCTCTGAAATCGCTAAATTCATCGGGATAGATCGCACTGCCACCTCGCGCGCTTTGCGGGTCATGGAAGCCGACGGTCTTTTGGCCCGGTCGAATGGAACCCAAGACCGGCGTACCCGGCATGTGATACTGACCGATAAAGGCCGTGGATTGATCCGCAAGGGCACGCCATTTGCCCGTGAAAATGCCGCCGCGCTGTCCGCGGCCCTGTCCCCCACAGAAGAGGCTGAACTTGAACGGCTACTGTTGAAGCTATCCACCGCCCTTGAAGGTCCGCTGAAAACGCTTTGACCGGGCGTTCAGGTCCAGTGCTGCTGCTGCCCACCCGGCAATGCCGCACGGACCTGCATCAGCTTTTCATAGGGCAATTCCAGCGCCGTACAACAGGCTATGATCCAAGCATCATCCATCAACAGGAAATCCAGAACCGACCCAAGCATGTCAGGGTCGGTCGCATTCTGCTTCAGATCATCAGCGCAAACCCCTGTCGCCCCCATGAAAACCGGCAACAGGTCATCATTGCCGACAAGCCACCCCAAAGCCCGCAATGCGATGGTTTCGGCAGCTTGGGAACTGAGTGTCATATTCAATGTCTTAATCTGAAGGCAACGGTTTCTTAACCATTGTCACGAAAGACTGTTGAAGACAAGAAACGGTATTTTGCCGACCGTTCCGGACGGCTTTTAGCAATAGGCCCGGTTATGCCTAGCAAGATTTTAATCGTTGATGGGATTTCGACCAACAGGATCGTTCTGCGGGCCAAATTGTCTGCGGCCTTTTATACCGTTCTTCAGGCCGGTAGCGGTGCCGAAGCGATGGCAATCGTCGAACGCGAACAGCCTGATCTGGTCATGGTCAGCGCCGCTTTGCCCGACATGACGGGCGAATTTTTCTGCAAAAAAATCAAAATTATAGAAGGCGGAGGCGACCGGCCAGTCGTGTTGATCCTGCCGTTTGCCAACCAGTCGGCGCTGATTACCGGGCTGGGCTGCGGTGCGGACCAGGTGTTGTTTCACCCGTTCAACGACCAATATCTGTTTGCCCAGGTTCGGGCCCTGATCCGCGGCCGCAACAGCGCCGAAGACCTGTATCTGCGCGAAAACACCAAACGGTCGCTTGGCTTCGGCGATTCCGCCGCCCCCTATTTGCCAGCGCTCCGCGTCGGTGTGGTGACCGAAGACTACGCGTGTGCGATGACGTGGATGAAACCCTTGCGGCTGCATCCACGTCACAAAGTCACCTGCCACACCCCGCGCAGCCTGATGCGCGACATCGAAGATCAGGGCGTGCCTGATATTCTGGTGATCGGCATCAGCAGCCAGAACACCGAAAGCGGCTTGTCGTTGTTGGCCGGGCTTCATGCTCAGCCGGCAATGCGCCGCACAATGTTCCTGGCCGTGATCGGGAACGGCAACAACACATTGGCGGCTGACGCGCTGGATCTGGGGGCCAGCGATGTCTTGCTTAACGGGTTCGATGCCGACGAAGCGGTGTTGCGCCTGACCAAGCTGGCACGGCGCAAACATCTTGCCGACCGGTTGCACCATTCGGTGCGCGACGGGCTGCGCGCGGCTTTGCTGGACCCGTTGACCGGCCTCTATAACCGCCGCTATGCGCTGCCGCAACTGGGCAAGCTGGTCGAAACATCGGTGACCACGCAACAGCCGATGGCCGTCATGCTGGCCGACATCGACCATTTCAAGAAAATCAACGATTCCCTTGGCCATGCGGTCGGCGATGGGGTTCTTAAAACCATCGGACAGCGCCTGCACCGGCTGATGCGGCCCTGCGACCTGCTGGCGCGGATCGGTGGCGAAGAATTCCTGATCGTCATGCCGAACGTTTCTGCCG
Source organism: Thalassovita gelatinovora (assembly GCF_001458355.1). Lineage (GTDB taxonomy): Bacteria > Pseudomonadota > Alphaproteobacteria > Rhodobacterales > Rhodobacteraceae > Thalassobius > Thalassobius gelatinovorus. The sequence goes on from NZ_CYSA01000018.1 coordinate 49,761, forward strand.
ACACGGCGCGATCTTCCGCGCGCCGAATCTGCGCCGCAATAGGCATGGTCCCTTTCGACCTGCCCGACCTGCCGCGACCGATCCCGGTAACGGTCAGTATCGGCATGTCGATTTACGACAATCAGCAAGCCAAGCCCCGGCCCTGCGCCGAAATGTTGCTCGATCAGGCCGATCAGGCGCTTTACGACGCCAAATCAGAAGGCCGCAATCAGGTGACGCTCAGTCGGCCAGCAGCCTGAAACCCCGGATATGCCCCGAAGGTGGGCGTTTCTTGTCGCCGTCATGACGGTTCAGCCCTTGTTCCAGCCGGTCGGCATAAGCCGAGCGGTCGGCGGCGCTCATGTCGCTCAAATGCTGCAAGAACAGCTTATGCCCCAGTTCGGCCCGCTTGTGGCCGAAGTCGCGTTGCCGCTGCAAAATCGCATTCACCGTGTCGGCATCGAAAGGCTGCGCCCGCAACGCCGCCAGCATGTTTTGATACTCGCCCGCACGCGTGCTGCGCGTCGGCAGCGCGTCATTTTGATCGCGCATCAATTGGCGGCCGATTTTCCTGCGATCCGCCGGGGACAGCGCACGGGTATAGGCCCCGCCGACCAAATCCGCGCGCGCGGGCGGTCCGTCTCCGGGCGCCCCGAACCGGGCCACGGCACCGACCACCACGCCCAACACCGCAAGATTCAAAGCCAGCGATACAACAAGCACGACACGCACCCACACTCGCGGCGATCCTTTTTTATCCGGCTTTTGCATCTGCTGCGCGTCCATTGCTTTACCCTTCCGCCAAATCAAACTGGAACCCGGGCATCATGTCCACCAGATAACTATCGGCCCCACTGGACAGATAGGATTCGGCAGTGTCTGTCACCGCTGCAGGCGGGTTCACCCCAATCCAAAGCCCGGTCACGCTGGCGGTTGCCAACCCCGCCACGGCGGGCCAGCCGCCGATTGCCGCCAGAAACTGCCGCAGCAGCCCAGACCGTGCCACAGGCATCGGTGCCGGGGCGCTTTGTTGAAGCCGCTGTTCGGCCAAAGCATCATCCAGAACCCGCTGCATCAAATCCGCAGACGGATCTTCAGCCCGGTGCCGGGCGGCATCGAAAAAAAGCTCCAGAGTGTCAAAATCCCGTTCAGTCATCGGAATATCCCAGTTCTGCGCGCTGCCCGGCCAAAATAGCCGCCAACGCCCGTTTTCCCCTTGCGGTCAGACTTTCAACCGCTTCGGTGCTTATTTCCAGTATCTCGGCAATCTCGGGATTGCCCAGTCCTTCTATGTGGCGCAGGACCACTGCCTGTCTTTGCCGTTCCGGCAATTCATCAAGCGCTGCATATAGTGCGTTCATACGCGCCGCGTCCTGAATTCCGTCTGCAGCACTGGCGCTTTCGTCTTCGGGTTCAGGGATCGCATCGATCGCGACACTGCGCTTTCGCCGCAACCGGTCGGTACAAAGGTTGGCCACCACGCGATAAAGCCAAGTCGTGACCTTGGCTTCACCTTGGCGCCATTCCGGCGCGATCTTCCAAAGCCGTAACATCGCATCTTGCGCCACGTCTTCGGCCTCGGCCCGATTTCCAAGCATCCGCATCGCCTGCGCAAAGGCACGCGGCGTCAGTCGCAGATTCAGCGACCGGGCTGCATCCGCATCCCCGTTGGCGAACAGGACAAGCAAAGCGTCGTCCGAAATATCGCTTAAGGCGTCAAGGGCCATAGTCATCGTCCCGCTGGCGTAGCGTTTTCCTGCAATCCTTGCAATCCATCCAACCGAATAAGCGGGGCCGGGCGCACCCGGCCCCGCTTGTTAAACATCAACTGGTTACCGTATTTCGATTGCTGATCGAACGGGTCTCAGCGGTTTTTCTTGCCATGATCGCAGTTTTCGCCATCGCGCTGGTGACGATGTTCGCGGTCCTTATTGCCCATACGGTCTTTGGAGCCGCGCTTTTCCATCTGGGCAAATTCTTCTTGCGACACCGCACCGTCATTGTCGGCGTCCAAACGGTCGAACATCTTGCCTTGCTGCTTGGGCTGCATTTCTTCCACGCTCAATTTGCCGTCGCCATTTGCATCGCGCTTTTCGATCATGCGATCCAAACGCTTCTGCATCCGGTCGGCCCGGTCTTTTTCACCACGTGCGGCCAATTCTTCAGCGCTCAGGTTCCCGTCTTTGTCGGTATCGGCATCATCAAACCGCGCTTTGAAATGCGCCTGCATTTCTTCCGTGGTCACTTTGCCGTCGCTATTGGCGTCCAGATCCTTGAATTCGATGCGCGGCTGGCGTTGCCCGTCACCATGGCCTTGTCCAAAGGCGGATGCGGTCACGGCGGTTCCTGCCAAGGCCATTGCGGTCAGGCCGGTAATGATAAAGGCACGTTTCATTGACTTACTCTCCATTCAAACTTCGCTATGAAACCAGGTCCATCGCCCGTTTTCTGTAGGCTTCAACGCACCAGCTCAGCACTTCCGTCGCGCGCTGTAATATGGTTCACACAGGCGTGACAACGGCGTGATTCTGATCGTTCCTGCCGCAATCTTTGCGACATCGGGACGCAACGACGATTCGCGCTCTTTTTTTTCATCTCAAGATGTCCCAGATATTCAGCTTACATATACGCGAGGACGAAATTGTGGATCATACGGTGACAATGCAGGCCCCAAAAGCGCAAGATCGGGAAGCCTTGCCTGCCGTTTTGCGCGGCTGGCGGCGAAAATGCCCGAGCTGCGGCAGCGGACCAATGCTCAAAGGCTACCTGAAGGTACGCGACACCTGCCCGGTCTGCCGTGAAGAACTGCACCATCACCGTGCCGATGACGGCCCGGCCTATCTGACGATCCTGATCGTCGGTCATTTGATGGCACCGCTACTGCTTGTCGTGTTCGAAATCTGGCGCCCCGAACCTCTGGTGCTGGTTGCCATCTTCTCTATTGGCACCGTCGGATTGTCGCTCTACCTTCTGCCCAGGCTGAAGGGGGCGCTCATTGGATTTCAATGGGCCCGGCGTATGAATGGTTTCGGACAAACCCGCTGACCCCGGCCTTCGGGGAGGACCTATGACCATAGACAAGACCGCTATCCGCAACGCCGCAACGGTGATCGTGCTGCGTGACCGGCTGAAAGACCCGCATGTTCTGATGGGACAGCGCGGGGCCAATGCCGCGTTCATGCCGAATAAATTCGTGTTTCCCGGTGGCGCGGTCGATGCCGAAGACGCCGATATTCCACTGGTCAGCCAGATGCCCGAGGTGTGCCGCCAGCGGTTGCGCGAAGACACGACCCAAGATCTCAGCCACGCGCTGTCGGTCGCGGCCATTCGTGAACTATGGGAAGAAACCGGCCTGATCCTCGGTCAGCAGGGCCGCTGGGACAACACGCCACCGGCCGACTGGAGCAGCTTTGCCGCCACCGGCCACCTGCCCGCTGCGCATCCGTTGCAATTCGTGTTCCGCGCCATCACCCCACCGGGCCGGCCGCGGCGCTTCGATGCACGTTTTTTCCTGATCGACGCGGGTGAAATCGCCACCGATCTGGATGATTTCGACGCCGCATGTGACGAACTTTCGCATCTGCAATGGATTCCACTACCCAAGGTGCGCGAATTCGATCTGCCCTTCATCACCGAAGTGGTTCTGGCCGAAGTCGCCGCCCGCGCGCATGATTTGCGGCCGCCCTCCAATGTGCCCTATTTCAAGAATAACGAAGAAGAAAACCTGTTCCTGCGCCTCAAAGGAAAAGGACCAATGACAGGACACTTCCGCTGATCAGGGCGATGCCGGCGATTTCGCGCCGGCTCAGACTTTCGCGAAAGAACAGAACCGAGGCGACGATGGAAAAAATCACCTCGATCTGACCGACGGCAAAAACATAGGCGGCGTTTTGCAAGGTAAAGGCGGTGAACCAGCCCAGGGAACCGCCCAAGCCCGTCAACCCGATCCAGACCGAAGTCCGCCACGATCCGATTACCTTGCGCAACTGCCCCGGTTCGCGCCAGACCAGCCAAAGGCTCAGCCCGACTGCCTGCGTGACGGTGACAAAGGCCAGCGAAACCAGCGCCCGCATCAACGGGTCGTCGCTGCCCACCTGCAAGGTCGCGCCGCGATAACCCACCGCCGAAACGGCGAAAAACGCCCCCGACAGCAGGCCCAGACCGGCACCTTTGTTGAAGAAACGACGGGCCCAACCGCCCTGCCCTTCGGGCGCTTGCGACAACACCAGAACCCCGATCAGACCCAGCAGAATAGCAACGGACCCTTCAAGGGAAACCCTGTCCCCCAACACCACAAAGCCGACCAGCGCGGTTTGCACCACTTCGGTTTTCTTGAACGTGATGCCGACGGCGAAATTGCGCTTTGCAAACAGGGCCACAACGCACCAAGTCGCCAGGATCTGTGCCACCGCCCCGCTCAGCGCATAGGGCAGGAACATACTACCCAGATCGGGCAGACCCGCACCGCCCCAGCCGACATAGCCCAGCGCCAGCACCAGAACGAACGGCGCGGAAAACAAGAACCGCGACAGCGTCGCACCGCCCGACGACACCGCCCCCATGCTGAGAAACTTCTGCAGCATGAAACGCAACGTCTGAAACGCCGCCGCCGCGATGGAAACCAGAACCCAGATCATGACGTCCTCTTTCTGGAATTTGGCGCAGAGCACCAGACCGGTTTCTCCCTTGCTGCGGGGTCCGTTGCCGCCAAAAGCCTAGTACGGCATCGGGTGTTGTTTATGCACCCGGTCCAGTTCGGCCATCACGTCATCGTCAAGCACCAGTTCGTCAGCGTCGAAAACATGTTCAAGCTGCGCCATGGTCGTGGCCCCGAAAATGACCGAAGTCATGAAAGGCCGCTGCCGCGCCCAGGCGATCGCCATATGCACCGGGTCCAGCCCGTGGCTTTGCGCCACTTGTAAATAGGCGGCGACGGCAGGGAACACCCGTTCCGTTTTGCGCCCGCCCAGTTCCGGCACCAGCGACATGCGCGACCCTGCGGGCACCGCGCCATGCTGGTACTTGCCGCTCAGCAATCCGGCGGCAAGCGGCGAAAAGCAAATCAGACCGACATCTTCATTCGCCGTCACCTCGGCCAGATCGGTATCGAAAAGCCGGCACAGCAACGAATATTCGTTCTGGATCGTCGCCGGGCGCGGTCCGCCGGTCCTGTCGGCGGTCTGGCACCACATCGTCGTGCCCCAGGCGCTTTCGTTGGACAGGCCGAAATGGCGGATATTGCCCTTCTCGACCTGTTGCTGCAACGCGCCCAGCGCGTCTTCCATATGGGCAATCGTGTCGGCCCGGTTTTGTGTCGACGGATCATAACGCCAGTTCTTGCGGAACATGTAGGAGCCGCGATTGGGCCAATGGAACTGATACAGATCGATGCAATCGGTTTTCAGCCGCCGCAGCGATCCTTCCACCGCCTGCGGAATGGATTGCGCCGAAATCGGTGCGCCGTCGCGGGCATGGGCCCCGTCACCGGAATGTTTGGTCGCCAGAATGAAATCAGCGCGCCGCACCGGATTGGCCGCAATCCAGTCACCGATGATTTCTTCGGTCCGACCGACGGTTTCCTTGCGCACCGGGTTGACCGGATACATTTCGGCGGTGTCGATGAAATTGATCCCCCGATCCAGCGCCAGATCAATCTGCGCATGGGCTTGGGGCGGTTCGGTCTGGGTGCCGAATGTCATCGTACCCAGACACAGGTCCGTCACCATCAGGCCGGTCCGGCCCAGTGGATTTTTTTTCATATCGCTGCTCCCTCGTGTCGCGTTGGGCGCAGGATAACCCGCCCGGTCGAAAAGACCAGACGGGCCGTATCAAGTTTTGCGATCAGGGCCGCACGTAGCTGTATCCCTGTTCCTGCAATTCGATCAGCCGCACCACGCCCGACGGCACCACGACGGCTTCGCTCATCACCTCGACATCCTTGCCCATCTTTTTGCTCATGTTGCGCAGGGTATTGGCGCAGGCAGAGAATTTGAGGTGCTCGTGTTCCAACGACATTGCCGATATCCGATCCGCGACCGGGCTTCTGCCATCAAGAAACATCACCAAGCCGGGGCCATAGGCGACCACTTCGATTTCAACCGTATCCCCCTGAGTTTCATAGTATTTCGCAACGTTCTGAACGTTGTTTAGCGCCATGTTCAAAACCCGGGGGTCGCCGTCATCGACATGCACGGCCACTTTGTGAACCACACCTTCTGCCCAGACCCCCAACGGGGCACAGGCCAATGCGGCTGCGAGAACCAGTTTTTTCATGTGTTTCCTCCCTACATGAAGCTTCACTATACCCGAATATCTGCACAAATCATGATATTTTGTTTTGTTATCCACCCTGCCGGACCGGCGTTCAGGCGCAAACTGGGCGCTGGAACACCATCCGAGCTTGCGTTAAAGGGATCGTGAAACGCAGGAAGGGCATCGGTAAATGGCACGGCATCTGATCACCTCGGCAATCCCATATATCAACGGGATCAAGCATCTGGGCAATCTTGTGGGCAGCCAGCTGCCGGCGGATCTGTTTGCCCGCTACCAGCGCGCCCGCGGCAACGAAGTCATGTTCATCTGTGCCACTGACGAACATGGCACCCCGGCCGAACTGGCCGCCACCAAGGCCGGTCAGCCGGTGGCGGATTATTGCGCCGAAATGCATCTGGTACAGGCGCAGATCGCCGAAGGCTTCGGGTTGAGCTTCGATCATTTCGGCCGTTCGTCAAGCGAAGCGAACAAGATGCTGACCCAGCATTTCGCTGTAAAGCTTTACGAAAACGGCCTGATCGAAGAGCGCTCTGAGACCCAGATGTATTCGCCCACCGACGGGCGTTTTCTGCCTGATCGCTATATCGAAGGCACCTGTCCCAATTGCGGTTTTGAAAGTGCGCGGGGCGATCAATGCGATAACTGCACCAAGCAACTTGATCCCGTCGACCTGATCAAGCCGCATTCCACCATTTCCGGCGCCACCGACCTGGAAATGCGAGAAACCAAACACCTCTACCTACTGCAATCCAAGATGAAGGATCAGCTTGAGGACTGGATCGACACCCGCGAAGGATGGCCGATCCTGACCACCTCGATCGCCAAGAAATGGCTGACCGACGGCGACGGGTTGCAGGATCGCGGCATCACCCGCGATCTGAGCTGGGGCGTCCCGGCGCAATTCGACGGCGCACCATGGAACGGCATGGACGGCAAGGTCTTCTATGTCTGGTTCGACGCGCCGATCGAATATATCGCCTGCGCACAGGAATGGGTCGATGCGGACAAGGGCAACGATTGGGAACGCTGGTGGCGCACCGACAAGGGTGCCGAGGACGTGACCTATACCCAGTTCATGGGCAAGGATAACGTGCCGTTCCACACCCTGTCCTTCCCGGCCACCATTCTGGGTTCGAATGAGCCGTGGAAGCTGGTCGATTATATCAAGTCGTTCAATTATCTGAATTACGACGGCGGCCAGTTCTCTACTTCGCGCGGACGCGGCGTGTTCATGGATCAGGCCTTGGATATCCTGCCGGCGGATTACTGGCGCTGGTGGCTGCTTAGCCACGCGCCGGAAAGTTCGGACGCCGAATTCACCTGGGAAAATTTTCAGGTGTCGGTGAACAAGGATCTGGCCGACGTGCTGGGCAATTTCGTCAGCCGGATCACCAAGTTCTGCCGCTCGAAATTCGGCGAAGAAGTGCCGAAAGGCGGGGCTACTGCTGCGGAATCAGCAAAATCAACTGATTCACATGGCCATTGGCTGGTCTTTAGTATCGCCAAACTCCTCGCAGAGTATGAAGATCAAATGCAGCATATGGAGGTCAGGAAAGCGGCTCATACCCTTCGCACGATTTGGGCTACGGGAAATGAATACCTGCAACAATTTGCACCTTGGTCAGTATATAAAGAAGACCCTGCGGCAGCGGCAGAGATCATTAGGTTTTCTTTGAATTTGGCCCGTCTTTTCGCCGTGCTGTCGAAGCCTTTCATTCCAAGCACTTCAGAAAAAATACTTCGGGATTTGAACTGTCCCGACGCGGGCTGGCCCCGAGAGAACAACTCAGAAGAAAAATTGCGAGCGAATGCTGTAATTGAAGCTCTGTCCGCGCTGCCTGCCGGTCACAGCTTCACCGTGCCCGACGTGCTGTTTGCCAAGATCACCGACGAACAGCGCGAAGAGTGGCAGCAAAGGTTCGCCGGGGTGCGGGACTAGGTTCATCGCCTTGATCGCCTGACGCGGACGGAGGGTCGCGCCCTCCCTCGGGCGGGCGCATCAAACCTTTGTGGTCTGTAGTTTATCTTGAAGCCCCGAACGCCGCCTGAACGGTACGCCACATCGCCAATGCGCCCTCCCAAGGGGGAGGGAGGGCGCCGCCCGGCGGCGCATAGCGCCTTGTTCCGGGCCAAAACGGCAAAGACGGCACGTCATGCATCCCGCTTCAACAGAAACCGCTCTGGTGCCCTTGGCCCTGACGCGGAAACATGCAAACTCCCCCGGAAACGAGAGGGAGTTTTTTTCATGAACGGCGCAGAAAGCCTTGTCCAATCCTTGCTGGCGGCTGGAATCGATACCTGTTTTGCCAATCCCGGCACCAGCGAGATGCATTTCGTGTCCGCCCTGGATCGCCATCCCGGCATGCGCTGCGTGCTGGGCCTGTTCGAGGGCGTGGTGACCGGCGCCGCCGACGGCTATGGCCGGATGATGGACAAACCCGCCGTTACCCTGATGCATTGCGGGCCGGGTCTAAGCAACGGCATGGCCAACCTGCACAACGCGCGCCGCGCCAACACGCCGGTGCTGAACCTGATCGGGGATCAGGCGACCTCGATTGTGCATCTCGATCCGCCGTTGGCCGCCGACACCACCGCCTTGGCCAGCAGCCTGTCGGTCTGGACCCGCCGGTCGGTCGATCCTGCCCGCGTCGCCGCCGACGCGATGGAAGGTGTGCGCGCCAGCATGGAAGCCCCCGGCGTGGCCAGCCTGATCCTGCCTTCGGACACCGCCTGGACCGAAGGCGGCCAAATCGCCGCCTACCTGCCCCCCGCTCCCCCCACCGGCCCGACCGGGTTGGCGGTGGACCGCGCTGCGCAGATGCTGACGAATGGCAAAAAAACCGTGCTGTTGCTATCCAACCGGGCGCTGCGCGAAGCGCCTTTGAAAATTGCCGGGCGCATCGCGCACAAGACCGGCGCACGGCTGATGACCCTGTCGCAGATCCCCCGCCTGCAGGCCGGGCTGGGCCGGGTGCCGATTGAACGCATTCCCTATAACGTCGACCTGTCGATCAAGGCGCTGGAAGGCGTGGAACAGATCATCCAGATCGGCGCACGCGAACCGGTCAATTTCTTCGCCTATCCGGACAAGCCCAACGTGCCGATGTCCGAGGGCTGCACCTGCCACATGGTCACCCGCCCCGATCAGGATCACATGGCGGCGCTCGACGCGATTGCCGACGCCGTGAAGGCGACCGAAGAGGCCCCGCTGCCCGCCGCCCCCGATCACGGTCGGCTGAGCGGTGCGATCACCCCCGAATCCCTTGGGGCCGCGATCAACCAGAACCTGCCGGACAATGCGATCATCGTGGATGAAAGCGTCAGCTTCGGGCGGGCGCTGCTGCCATCCTTCACCACCGCGAAACCGCATGATTACCTGCACCTGAACGGCGGCGCGATCGGGCTGGGCATCCCAATGGCGACGGGGGCGGCCGTGGCCGCACCGGGCCGGCGCGTGGTGGCATTGCAGGCCGACGGATCGGCGCTTTATACCTTGCAGGGGTTGTGGACGCAGGCGCGCGAAGGGCTGGATGTGACCACCGTGATCCTGTCGAACCGGCGTTATGCGATCCTGCAAGGCGAAATGACTGCCGTGGGCGCCAATCTGGGCCCGGCAGCGCAGGAGCTGTTCAACCTCGACCGTCCCGCCACCGATTGGCAGGCCATCGCCAAAGGCTTCGGCATTCCGGCGACACAAGCGGCGGATATGGAAAGCTTCGTCACCCAGCTCAACCGCGCCAATGCGGGCGACGGACCTCGACTGATCGAATTGATGATCTGACAAAAGAAAACCCGCCGGACCGGCGGGTTTTTTTGTTTCGCTCTAAGCGGCTTGATCAGCTTTTCTTCACGAACTGGGTCAGGATCACGATGCGCTGACCTTCGACCCGGCCTTCGATATGACCCTCGTTATCGGCAACAAGGGAAATATTGCGCACCGGGGTGCCACGCTTGGCGGTAAAACCGGCACCCTTGACCGGCAGGTCCTTGATCAGGACCACGCTGTCGCCCTGCGAAAGCACCGCGCCGTTGCTGTCACGGTGGATGATTTCGGGTTCGGTGGAAAGACCGGCTTCGGCCCATTCCATCACTTCGGGTTCCAGATAGGCGATGTCCAGCAGATCGCGCGCCCAAGCGGCATCCAGATTGTGCAGCATCCGCCAAGCCAGAACCTGAACCGCAGGTTCGGTCGACCAGATCGCGTCATTCAGGCATTTCCAATGCGGCGCATCTTCGGCCCCGTTTTGCACCCCGTCGGCGCAAGTGGCGCAGAGCATCACGCTATCGTCACGCGGGGCAACCTGAACAGGTTGCGTTTCGGCAGCACCACAGAATGCGCATGCATCAGTCATCGGAATTTCCTTTCATTTGGGTTGCCTGCTTATCCGCCTTGATCCCGGTCTTGTCTAGATGCCCGCATCAGGCGGAAGGAACGCCGATTGTCGCGGCAACCGCGGCCTGCCAACGCGCATAACGCCGATCGCGTTCGGACGGTTTCATCTGCGGTTCGAACTGGTCGGCCCGCGCCCATGTCGCGGCAAAGCCGTCCTGATCGGGATAAATCCCGGCCCGCATCCCCGCCAACCACGCCGCACCCAGCGCGGTGGTTTCCAACACGCCCGGTCGATCGACCGGCGCACCCAGAATGTCGGCCAGAAATTGCATCGTCCAATCCGACGCCGCCATGCCGCCATCGACCCTGAGCGTGGTCTGGCCGGTTCCGCGCGCGGCAACCGGCCAATCGGCCTGCATCGCCTGCAACAAATCGCGGGTCTGGAAACCGACGCTTTCCAGCGCTGCACGGGCGAATTCGGCCGGGCCCGATCCGCGGGTCAGACCGAACACCGCCCCCCGGCAATCGGGTTGCCAATAGGGCGCACCAAGGCCGGTAAAGGCAGGCACGATCACCAAATCCTGCGCCGGATCGGCGGCTTCGGCCAGCGCCTGCGTCTGCGCCGCCTTGTCGATGATCCCCAAACCGTCACGCAGCCACTGCACCACCGCGCCCGCGATGAAGATTGACCCTTCCAGCGCATAGGTGGGTTTGCCGTCCAGTTGATAGGCAATCGTGGTCAACAGCCGGTTTTGCGACGGCACCGGCATATCGCCGGTATTGAGCAACGCAAAACAGCCGGTGCCATAGGTTGATTTCATCATCCCCGGCTGAAAACAGGCCTGACCGATGGTTGCGGCCTGCTGATCGCCGGCCACGCCCAGAATAGGAACCTCGGGGCCCAGAATATCGGTCACGCCGAAATCGGCGGCGCAATCGTGGACCTTTGGCAGCATCGACATCGGGATGTCGAGCAAGCCGCAAATCTCGACGCTCCAGTCGCCTTTGTGAATGTCGTAAAGCATCGTGCGGGCGGCGTTGGTGGCATCAGTCGCATGGATGCGGCCTTGGGTCAGGTTCCAGATCAGGAAACTGTCCACCGTGCCAAAGCGCAGCTTGCCTGCCTGCGCCCGGTCGCGGGCACCGTCGCAGTGATCCAATATCCATTTCACCTTGGTGGCAGAAAAATACGGGTCCAGCAGCAGGCCAGTGGTGGCGCGAACCAAGTCTTCATGCCCGCCATCGCGCAAAGCGGCACAGGTATCGGCGGTGCGGCGATCCTGCCAAACGATGGCATTATAAAGTGGCACACCGGTTTCCGCGTCCCAGACCAGCGTGGTTTCCCGCTGATTGGTGATACCGATCGCGGCTAAGTGTGCGGCATCGATCCCGGTCTGCGCCAACACTTCGCGGGCGGTCTGCACCGTGGTCGCCCACAGGTCCGCCGGATCATGTTCAACCCAGCCCGAAGCCGGAAAATGCTGGGGAAATTCCTGTTGCGCCACCTGCACCACGCGCAGATCCTGGTCGAACAGGATCGCGCGGCTTGACGTGGTGCCCTGATCAATCGCCAGAACATAGTTCATTTCATCCCTCCCCCTTTGGCCACAGAGTGACCAATCCGCGCATCAGTTGCCAGCCCTCACAACTGCGCTTCGATCCAATCCTCGACCGCTGCCACCTGCCGGTCGTCCAGCCGCAGCCCCAGTTTCGAACGCCGCCACAGGACATCCGCCGCCCCTTGCGCGAATTCGCGGGTCAGCATCCAGCGCAGTTCGGCTTCGGTCAGGGTGGCACCGAAATCGTGGCCCAGATCGGCGGCGCTTCGGGCATCGCCCAATATCTGCGCCGCTTCGGTGCCATAGGCGCGGAACAACCGTTCGGCCCATTTTTCGGTTAGGAACGGATAGCGGCGGATCAGCGCCGCCTTGTGTTCTGCCACCTGTGTCACCGGCAGGTCGCCCCCCGGCAGCGCCACGCCCGCGGTCCATCCCGTCTGCGACGCGCCCAGAACCGGGGCCAGTTTTTCCAGCGCATGTTCGGCTAGTTTGCGATAAGTGGTGATTTTGCCGCCAAAAACCGACAATAGCGGCGCGCCATCACGGTTCAGTTTCAGCACATAATCGCGCGTCGCCGATTGCGCCGTTCCGGCCCCATCATCGTAAAGCGGCCGCACCCCGGAATAGGTCCAGACGATATCGTCCGCCGTCAATTGCGTTTTGAGATAGCCATTGGCGAAATCCAGCAGGTACTCGGTTTCCGTTTCGCTGATCCGGGCCGGATCATCGGGATCGGCATGGTCGGCGTCGGTGGTGCCGATCAGGGTGAAATCCTGTTCATAGGGAATGGCAAAGATGATCCGCCCATCGTTGCCTTGCAAAAAATAGCATTTGTCATGATCAAACAGCCGGCGGGTGACGATATGACTGCCCCTAACCAGCCGGATCGTGGCCTGACTGTCGACATGGGCGATATCAGACAGGGTTTCGCTGACCCACGGCCCTGCGGCATTGACCAGCGCCCGCGCCGTCACCTCTTGCGGCCCGGTTTCGGTTTGCAGGCTGATCCGCCACAGATCGTTGTCGCGCCGGGCCGCGACGACCTTGGTCCGGGTCATGACCTGCGCCCCGCGTGCGACGGCATCGCGGGCATTCAGCACCACCAACCGCGCATCATCGACCCAGCAATCGGAATATTCATAAGCCTTGGTGAACCGGTCCTGAAGCCCCTGCCCGACCGGATCGGTTGTCAAGTCCACCGCGCTGGTGCCCGGCAATATCTTGCGCCCGCCAAGATGATCATACAGCAACAGCCCGAACCGGATCATCCAGTTCGGCCGCCGCCCCTTCATCCACGGCATGATAAGCGACAGCAACCGCGACGCCGGGGTTTCGCCGTCAAACCGCATGTCTTTGTGCAACGGCAACACGAAGCGCATCGGCCAACTGATATGCGGCATCGCCTGCAACAGCACTTCGCGTTCGATCAACGCTTCGCGGACCAGCCGCAATTCGAAATATTCCAGATAGCGCAGCCCGCCATGAAACAGCTTGGTCGAGGACGACGACGTCGCCTGTGCCAGATCGCCCATTTCCGCCAACCCAACCGACAACCCACGCCCCGCAGCGTCGCGGGCAATGCCACAGCCATTGATGCCGCCACCGATAATGAAAAGGTCAAAGGGTTCTGTTCCGGACATGTCCGCGACTCGCCTTGGTTCCGTCTTATCTGTCTTGGGTTTCGAAAATGTTCGCGTCAAGTCGAAAACATTCGCTTATGCGCGATATATGACGTTTTCGCCGATTTTCCTTGCGCATACCGTGCAAAAAGGAAAAATAACGAAAAACGGACCGAACAGATGACCCAGAATTTCCGCCATCCCGAAATCCTTGATCTGGCGCGCCGCCGGGGCAAGGTCAGCGTTGACGATCTGGCCGGTCATTTCGGTGTCACCGTGCAAACCATCCGCCGGGATCTGACCGAACTGGCCGATGCCGGCCAACTGGAGCGTGTGCATGGCGGTGCGATGCTGCCTTCGGGGGTGCAGAATATCGGCTATGACGACCGTCGCGGCCTGAACGCGGCAGCCAAGGCCAAGATCGCAGAGGCCTGTGCGGCACAGATCCCCGAAGGCGCTTCGCTGTTTCTCAATATCGGCACCACCACCGAAGCGGTCGCGCGGGCGCTGCTGCGCCACCGCAATCTGATGGTCGTGACCAACAATCTGAACATCGCCAATATCCTGGCACAGAATCCCGATTGCGACGTGATCGTCGCTGGCGGCAGTCTGCGCCGGTCGGATGGCGGACTGACCGGCAGCCTGACCATGCGGATGATCGAACAGTTCCGCACCGATATCGCGGTGATCGGCTGTTCGGCGCTGGACGAAAGCGGGGATCTGCTGGATTTTGACGTGGCCGAAGTTGGCGTCAGCCAGACGATCCTCGCCCATGCGCGGCAGCGTTTCGTGGTGGCCGATCATTCGAAATGGGCCCGTTCGGCCCCGGCACGGATTACCAATCTGGCCGATATCGACATGTTTTTCACCGACCAGTCGCCACCGCAGGATGTGCAGACGCTTTGCGATCAACGGGACACCAAGGTTGTAAAAACCTCAACTTTGATAAATGATTAAAAAATAGTCTCTCTGCTCAGGAAATGTCACAGAACGATCGCAATTCCTTACGCCGCTCATTGCATCCCGGTCGCTTTCCTTTTCTGCTCAGAGAACGAAACACTTTTACGATCGCGGGAACATGGATACGCAATCAAAATTCTTCGACGAAATGTTCGGCGGTGCCGATACCCCTCGCAGCCCCTATTCACGCTATTTCGACTGGTTCGAAAGCGAAGATCCCAAGGAACTGCGGAAAAAATCGCTGGAAGCCGAGGCATTTTTCCGCCGCATCGGGATCACCTTCAATGTCTATGGTCAAAAGGGGGCCGATGAACGTCTGATCCCGTTCGACATTGTCCCGCGGATCATTTCAGCGCGCGAATGGCAACGTCTTGAAAAGGGAATCGAACAACGGGTACGGGCGATCAACGCTTTCTTGCATGACATTTATCATCGGCAGGAAATCGTCCGGGCCGGGCGTCTGCCGCAGGCCCTGATTGCCCGCAATGTCGCGTTTGAACCCAAGATGATCGGGGTAAACCCGCCCGGCGGTGTTTACACCCATATCGTCGGTACCGATCTGGTGCGTACGGGCGAAGATGAATTCTACGTGCTCGAAGACAATGCGCGCACCCCATCCGGCGTATCCTATATGCTGGAAAACCGGGAAACCATGCTACAGATGTTCCCCGAACTGTTTACCAAACTGAAGGTGCGCCCGGTCAGTTCCTACCCACAAAGCCTGCGCCGGTCGCTGTCCGACTGCGCCCCGCCCGCCTTTGACGGCGACAAACCAGTGATCGCGGTACTGACCCCCGGCATTCACAATTCGGCCTATTTCGAACACGCATTCCTGGCCGATCAGATGGGCGCCGAATTGGTCGAAGCCCACGATCTGCGGATCATTGACGGTCGCGTTGCAATGCGGACCACGCGCGGTTTCACCCCGATTGATGTGATCTATCGCCGGATCGATGACGAATATCTTGATCCGCTGAATTTCAAACCCGACAGTATGCTGGGGGTTCCGGGCATCCTCGATGTCTATAAATCCGGCGGTATCACCATCGCCAACGCGCCCGGCACCGGCATTGCCGACGACAAGGCGCTGTATTCCTACATGCCCGATATCGTCGAATTCTACACCGGCGAAAAGGCGATCTTGCAGAATGTACCGACCTGGCGCTGTTCGGAACCCGACAGCCTGAAATACGTGTTGGACAACCTTGCCGATCTGGTGGTCAAGGAAGTCCACGGATCAGGTGGCTATGGCATGCTGGTCGGCCCGGCCGCCAGCAAACGCGAACTGGCGCGGTTCGAAAAGAAACTGCGCGCCCGGCCGGGGGCCTATATCGCCCAGCCGACGCTGGCCCTGTCCACGGTGCCGATCATGACCAAGAAAGGTCTGGCCCCGCGCCATGTCGATCTGCGCCCCTTCGTACTGGTGTCCCCACAAAAGGTGCGGATCACCCCCGGTGGGTTGACCCGCGTGGCGCTGAAAGAAGGATCACTGGTGGTCAATTCAAGCCAGGGCGGTGGCACCAAAGACACTTGGGTATTGGGGGACTGAACGGATGCTGGGAAAAACCGCTGGCGGATTGTTCTGGATGTTTCGTTACCTGGAACGCTGCGAAAACACCGCGCGACTGATCGATGCCGGGTGGCGCATCGCCCTGACCCGGCTGGGCGATGGTGACAATGAATGGGAATCGATCATAAACACCGCCGGAATCCGGGACCTCTACGAACAGAAATACGATAATTTCGACGCCGCGCATGCGATCAATTTCCTGCTGCGCGACACCGACAACCCGTCTTCGGTCCTGTCGTCGATCGGGGTGGCACGGTCCAATGCGCGGCTGGTGCGCACCGCCCTGTCGGCCGAAGTCTGGGAAGCCGTCAACGAATACTGGATGACGATGAAGGCGGCCCTGGCCCGCCCGGTCAGCGATCGCAACCTGCCCAAAGTCCTCCATGAAATCCGCAGCCAGACGGCGGTGGTGCGCGGCACCTTGGCCGGAACCATGCTGCGCAACGACATCTATAATTTCTGCCGTCTGGGCACGTTTCTGGAACGCGCTGACAATACCGCGCGCATCCTTGACGTGAAATATTACGTCCTGTTGCCGTCGGCGTCTTTCGTGGGATCTTCGATGGACAATACCCAGTGGGAAAACATCCTGCGCTCGGTCTCTGCCGAACGCGCCTTTGGCTGGCTGCATGGCGGCGACATTTCAGCCCCGGCAGTGGCGGATTTCCTGATCCTCGACAAACGAATGCCGCGTTCATTGGCGTTCTGCAATGAAAAGATCCGCGGCAATCTGGAACATCTGCAACAGGATTACGGTCCCCGCCAACCGTGTCAGGATTTCGCCGATGCGATCTGCGCGAAATTCACCGGTCGCCATGTCGATGACGTTTTCGAAGACGGGCTGCACGAATTTCTCGAAGCCTCGATCCGGGACAACACGATGCTGGCCAGCCATATCGAAAACGATTTCCGGTTTAACGGGTGAACACAATGCGCCTGAAAATAACACATGTAACGACATACAGTTACGATCATCCAGACGCCTATGCGCTGCAACAGTTGCGGCTGATTCCGCGCACCGGTCACGGTCAGCATGTTCTCGACTGGCAAACCACCATTACCGGCGCTACGCGGCAACTGGGCTATGACGATGAATTCGGCAATCACGTCGAATTGCTGCTGATCGAACCCGACACCACCCGGGTTGAAATCGTCAGCGAAGGTCTGGTCGAGATCGAAGACCGGGCCGGCGTGGTCGGGCAGCAGAAAAACTGTGCGCCGCTGTGGTTGTTCGAAGCCGCGACACCGTTCACCGCGCCGGGCAAGGCGCTGCGGCAACTGGCGGGCAAGTTAAAGCCGAAACCGGATGAAACTGGTCTGGAACGGGCCCACCGGCTGTGTGCGAAAGTGGCCAAGCTGATGACATTCACCCCCGGCCACACTGCCAGCCACACCACCGCCGAAGAGGCGCTGAAGGATGGCAAAGGCGTCTGTCAGGACTACGCCCATATCATGATCGCGGTGGCGCGGATGATCGGATGGCCTGCCCGCTATGTGTCGGGTTATCTGTATATGGAAGATGTCGAAGATCAGGATGCCAGCCACGCGTGGTGCGAAATCTGGATCGAAGGGCTAGGCTGGATCGGATTTGACGCGGCGAATGAAATCTGCCCCGATGACCGCTATGTCCGGGTCGCGATCGGGCGCGATTATCGTGACGCAGCGCCAATTCACGGTATTCGGCACGGATCGGGACGCGAAGATCTGCATGTGGCGTTGAAAGTTCAGGCGCAGACTGATCAATAGGGTCAGCACGCCGCGAATCAACAAATCGGGCTCTTGTCATGACATATTGCGTTGGCCTTACCTTGGACTGCGGCATGGTCTTCATGTCCGACACCCGCACCAATGCGGGCGTCGATAACATTTCGACCTTCCGCAAGATGCGAATCTGGGAACAACCCGGGCAACGGTCGATCACCTTGATGAGCGCCGGCAACCTGGCCACCACCCAGGCCGTGGTCAGCCTGCTGGAAGAACGCGCCAAGGAAGTCGCCGAACGCGATCCCGGTATTCTGAACTGTGAAAGCATGTTTCAGGTCGCTACCATGGTGGGCGAAACCCTGCGCGAAGTGATCCAGAATAACAGCCAGAACGGCCAGCGCGCCGAAAGCACCTTCCACGCGACGCTGTTGGTGGGCGGACAGGTCGGCGACGGCCAGATGCGATTGTTCCTGATCTATCCCGAAGGCAATTTCATCGAAGCCAGCGACGACACCCCGTTTTTCCAGATCGGCGAAACCAAGTATGGCCGCCCGATCATCCTGCGCGCCTATGATCCGGCGATGAGCTTCGAAGATGCCATCAAGCTGCTGCTGGTATCATTCGATTCCACCATCAAGGCCAACCTGTCGGTCAGCCCGCCGCTGGATGTGCATGTCTATGAAAAAGACAGCCGGAAAACCGGAAAAGTGTTCAGGATCGACACCGAAAACGCTTATTTCCGAGAAATATCAGAAGGCTGGGGCGTGGCGCTGCGTGAAGCCTTCGCCAGCCTGCCGAATTTCGATTTCGAAAAATCCCTGACCAGACCCGAGGCGAGCTTCCGGCACAAAGATTCCGAAAGCTGATTGCCGGGTTTCGGCGCATCTGGTCGCGCCAAAGCCCCCCCCGACGGGCGGCGGTGCCACTATCCCTGCTTTTTCAGGAATCCTTCGAACGCCGCCAAGGTGCGTTTCGATACGTGGTGTTCGATCCCTTCCGCGTCCATTTCGGCAACATCTTCGGGAACGCCGACAGCGATCAGCAATTCCACCACCATGCGGTGACGGGCGCGGACCCGGTCGGCAAGCGCGCTGCCCTCTTCGGTCAGGAAAACCCCACGATAAGGCCGCGCCGTGGCAAGCCCTTCGCGCTTGAGCCTTGCAATCGCCTTGGTCGCGGTCGGTTGCGCCACGCCCATGCGTTCGGCAATATCGGCAACCCGCGCTTCACCCAGTTCGGCAAGCAGGTCGCCAATCATTTCGACGTAATCTTCCAGCAAGGCAACCGATTGCATCTGCCGGGCACGGGAAAACCGGTCGGCCTGTTGCTGCGGCTCTATAGGGGTGTCGGGCATGGTCGTATCCCCAATTCTTCATGAGTCAGGAAGCATGTATAGCCAAGGGATAGCATCACTGCCAGCCCCTTCGACAACAAGTTCTGGCAATTCAAATTTTATCATTGCACAGAATATAGCATTGGCTATAAACGCAGGCGCAAACAGATCACGAGACCTTTCATGCAAAACATGACCCATAGAACGCGCAGCGGAATCACCGCCGTTCTGACCGGTGAACGCCATGGCTGGCGCAGCAAGCTGTTGTTCGCCGGTCCCGCGATCATCGCTTCGGTCGCCTATATGGACCCGGGCAATTACGCCACGAATATTCAGGCCGGCGCGGGTTATGGCTATACCCTGCTTTGGGTGGTTTTGCTGGCGAACCTGATCGCGATGCTGTTCCAGTCATTGTCGGCGCGGCTGGGCATCGTGACGGGCAAGAACCTTGCCGAATTGTCGCGCGATCATTTTCCCAAACCGTTGGTCTGGGTGATGTGGGCGATCAGTGAAGTTGCCGCCATGGCCACCGATCTGGCCGAATTCCTGGGCGGGGCAATCGGGCTGTCGCTGCTGTTCAACCTGCCGCTGATCGTCGGCATGGTGATCACCGCGATCGTGACCTATGCGATATTGCTGTTCGAAGGGCGGGGTTTCCGCCCAATGGAGCTGATCATCGGCGCCTTGGTGGCGGTGATCGGGCTGTGTTATCTGGCCGAGTTGTTGATCGCTACGGTCGATTGGCCTGCGGCGGCATTGGGCATGATGCAACCGGCCTTGCCCGACAGTGCGGCCTTGACCATTGCGGTCGGGATCATCGGCGCCACCGTCATGCCGCACGCGATCTATCTGCATTCCGGCCTGACCCAATCGCGCGCGGATGTCCGCAATGATACCGACCGGCGCAAAGTTCTGAAATTTTCCAATATCGAGGTGGTTCTGGCGCTGGCCGTGGCGGGGATGGTCAACATGGCGATGGTGATGATGGCCGCAAGCGCCTTTCATCAGGGCCATTCGGACGTGGCCGAAATCGAAACCGCCTATCACACGCTGACACCGCTGCTGGGGGCGGCGGCGGCGGGGATATTCCTGACCTCGCTGATCGCATCGGGAATTTCCAGTTCGGTGGTGGGTACCATGGCCGGGCAGATGATCATGCAAGGCTTCTTGCATATCCGCGTTCCGATCTGGCTGCGCCGTCTGGTGACGATGCTGCCCGCCTTTGTCGTGGTAGCAATGGGGGTGAACGCAACGCAGGCTTTGGTGGTAAGCCAGGTCATCCTGTCCATCGCCTTGCCGGTGCCGATGATCGCGCTGATCGTCTTCTCCGCCCGTCGGGACATCATGGGGGATTTCAGCGTCGGACCGGTGCTGCGCACCCTAGCGGTGGTGGGGGCGACGGCGGTATTGGCGCTGAACTTCATCCTGCTGGCGGACACGTTCGGGGTTCCGATGCCGTTTCTGGTTGGGTAACCTCCCCCGAAACGGAAATTTGACCTTGGGCCTCAGGCTTCGATTCCGCGCCTCATACAAGCGGGACCGGCGGCGGAGTGAATAGCCCCTAGATTTGTAGACGCCTTGCTTGGTAATTTTGCTCCATAATGCCGCTATAACGCAGTGACGCGCGCTCCCGAAAACGGCCCTTCGCGCGGGGCTGCATCATTGGATGCAACGCGCAAGGCCCGAACGTCGATCTCCGCATTATAGGCAATCAGAATGCAATAGATCGTCCATTTGTAGCTGACCGGACGGCCGCTACCACCGCCTCGGCGTTTATCCCGAAGTGCTGATACAGCTGCCCGATGTTGCCGGTCTGACCAAAGTGTTCCACCCCCAGAGGAAGCGTCTGATGTCCGGCCACCGCACCCAGCCAAGAAAGCGTTGCCGGATGCCCGTCAACCACGGTCACGATCCGGCAATACCGCGGCAGCGCTGCGAACAGTCCCTCGATATGGGCGATCGCGTCGATGACGCCTCGGGCGCGGGCACGTTGTGCCGCCATCCAGCCCGCATTCAGCCGGTCAGCCGAGGTCACCGCCAGTACGCCGACATCGCGCCGGGCTTCTCCGATCATGCCTGCGGCGCGGATCGCTTCGGGTGCCACCGCCCCCTGATAAGCGATCACGACCTCGCAATTGGGCCCCGGTTTGCGCAGCCAGTAGGCCCCGTCGATCGCGCCCTGGCGGAACGTATCGTCGACACGCCGCCCGGGCTGTTCGATCGGGTTGGTCGTCAGCCGTAGATAGACCGACCCACCCGTTTCATCACGCAGCCACGTGCGTTCGTCCGGGTCGCCTTCGCCGTCGCGCTGCAGGTAATCGAACGCCCATTCCATGATCACCGCCAGTTCATCCGCGAAAGCGGGTTCGAAGGCCGCAAGCCCATCCTGGCTCATGCCGATGAGCGGCGTACCGACGGATTGATGCGCCCCACCCTCCGGCGCCAGCGTCACGCCCGAGGGCGTGCCGACCAGCAGGAAACGCGCATCCTGGTAGCAGGCGTAGTTCAGCGCATCGAGACCACGGGCCACGAACGGGTCATAGACCGTACCGACCGGGATCAGCCGCTTTCCGAACAGCGAATGCGAAAGCCCCGCCGCCCCCAACAGCAGCATCAGGTTCATCTCGGCGATGCCCAGTTCGATATGCTGGCCTTCGGGCGTGAATTCCCATTTCGCGGTCGAAGGGATACGATGCTCTATGAAGGCATCGGCCATCGCGGCGCGGGCGAAAAGCTTGCGCCGGTTGACCCAGGGTCCAAGACTGGTGGTGCCGGTCACATCCGGCGACATAGTCACGATCCGGCCCGCTAGGTCGCTGTCGCCCTTGGACAGATCATCGAGGATTTTACCAAAGGCGGTCTGGGTCGAAATCATCCGATTCGTGGCGACCTCGATGGCGGGGACAGGCAGACGCGCGTCGGAATAACGCCGCGGCCCCTTCGCAAAGAACGGCACGCTATCGAGGAAGGCGCGCAGGGCATCGGGGTCCGCGACCGTCGCAAAGGGATCCCATTCCCGCCCTTCGGCCACTCCCATATGGAGCTGCCAGTCGGCGAACTGCGTCTTGTTCATCAGACCGCCGTGATTGTCCTTGTGCCCGGCGATCGGCGTGCCCCAGCCCTTGACAGTATAGGCCAGAAAACAGGTGGGCCTGTCGTGATCGATGGCGGCAAAGGTTTCGGCCATCGTCTCTACGCAGTTGCCGCCAAGGTTTTCCATCAGCGCCGCCAGCTCGGCATCGCTGCGCCGCTCGATCAGCGACGTGACCTCGCCCTGATCGCCCAGATCATCCAGCAGGCGCTTGCGCCACACCGCGCCGCCCATGAAGGTCAGCGCCGAATATTCCTGGTTGGGGCAGCTGTCGATCCAGTCGCGCAGGCGGTCGCCACCCGGTTCGGCAAAGGCGGCGCGCTGCAGGGCCCCGTGCTTGATGCGCACCACATCCCAGCCGAAGGTGTCGAATATCTTTTCGACCCGCGCAAACAACCCTTCGCGCACGATCCCGTCCAGCGATTGGCGGTTATAGTCGATCACCCACCAGGTGTTGCGCAGATCGTTTTTCCAACCTTCCTGCAGGCACTCATAGACATTGCCTTCGTCCAGTTCCGCATCGCCCACCAAGGCCACCATCCGGCCCATGACCTGATCCGCGCCCCAGTCCTTGGCCTGGATGTAATCCTGCACCAGCGAGGCGAAAGACGTGATCGCGACCCCCAGTCCCACCGACCCGGTCGAGAAATCCACATCATCGATATCCTTGGTCCGGCTGGGATAGGACTGCACCCCGCCATAGCCACGGAAGTTTTCCATTTTCTCGCGGGTCTGGTTGCCCATCAGGTACTGCATGGCGTGGAAGATCGGGCTGGCATGGGGTTTCACCGCCACCCGGTCCTCGGGGCGCAGCGCGGAAAAATACAGCGCCGTCATGATCGACACCATCGAGGCACAACTGGCCTGATGCCCGCCAACCTTGATCCCGTACTCGTTGGACCGGATGTGGTTGGCGTTGTGGATCATCCAATGCGACAGCCACAACAGCCGTTGTTCGATGGTCTTGAGGTGTTGGGTGCTCATGCTGGTCATCCTGTATACTGGTGGTGTCGGGCGCTGCGGCGTTACCGGACTGCATCCAGCGCCTGCGCCAGGTCGGCCTGCAGGTCTTCCAGATCTTCCAGTCCGGTCGAGATTCGGATCAGCCCTTCCGATATACCATGGGCGGCGCGTTCCTCGGGCGTATAGGTGGCGTGGGTCATTGAGGCCGGATGCTGGATCAGGGTTTCGGCATCGCCTAGGCTGACCGCGCGATGGATCAGGGTCAGATCGTTCATCACCCGTTTGCCGGCTTCCAGTCCGCCCTTGACCTCGAACGCTATCATGCCACCGGGGGCCGCCATCTGGCACTGTGCCAAATCGCGTTGCGCGAAGGAAGCCAGGCCGGGATACCAAACCTTATCGACGGCAGCGTGGTGCTCCAGCATTTCGGCAAGGGCCTGCGCGTTTTCGCAATGGCGCTGCATCCGCAAATGCAAGGTTTTCAGACCACGCAAAATCAACATGGCGTTAAAGGGGGACAGCACGGCACCCGTCATGTCCTTCGTGCCCACGGTACGGATTTGCGTGATCTCTTCCAGTCGCCCCACCACGAGCCCGGCCAGCAGATCGCCATGCCCGCCCAGATACTTGGTCGCGGAATGGACGACGAAATCGGCGCCCAACTCGATCGGGCGGGTCAGGACGGGCGTGGCATAGGTATTGTCCACGATCACCTGCGCGCCATGGGCATGGGCGATGTCACAGGTCGCAGCGATATCCACCAGTCGCATGTTGGGATTGGCCGGGGTTTCGAAATATACGAACCGGGTCTTCGGGCCGATGGCCGCGGCCAGATTTGCCGGGTCGGTCATGTCGATATGGGTGATCTTGATGCCGAACCGCGCCAGCCCATGCTGGAACAGCGCGAAGGTGCAGCCATAAAGCGTGAGGTCCGTAATGATCTCGTCGCCGGGCTGCAAAAAGGTCCACATCAGGGACGTGATCGCCCCCATTCCCGACGCATTGGCCAAGGCGGCCTCGGCCCCTTCAAGACTGGCGATCCGGCGCTCCAGCAGGTCGTTGGTGGGGTTGGAAACCCGCGAATAAATATAGCCGGAACGTTCGCCCGCAAAGATTTCGCCTCCTGCCTCTGCGGTTTCGAACGTGTAGGTCGACGTCAGGTGCAGCGGCGGGGTCAGTGCGCCATGCTCTTGCATCGGATCATAACCGAAGTGGATGGCGCGGGTAGCGAAACCTGTGGTCGGGGTATTGGGCGATTGGGACATTTCCAGCTCCTGATTTTTTCGGCAGGATGCGTTAATTTTCACGGCAGGTGCTTGCTAATTATGCCCTTATTATGGATATATTTGGCATAATATGCCATAACGAGACATGTAATGGACGCAAAAGACCTACAAATCCTGCGTGAATTGCAGAATGACGGGCGACTCAGCAATGCCGAGCTGGCCGAACGTGTGGCCCTGTCGCCTTCGCCTTGCCTGCGACGGGTCCGGCTGTTGGAAGAACGCGGCGTGATCGAGGGCTATACGGCAATTGTGAACCAAAAGGCCTATGGCCTGCCCGTCACGGTGTTCATCCAGATCCGCTTGGATCATCATTCCACCGAAGCCGCGCAAATCTTCGAGCACGCGATCCAGACCATCGACGAGATCATGGATTGCCATTTGATGACCGGAGAAACGGATTACATGTTGCGGGTCGTGGTCAGCAGCCTGGAAGAATATGAACAGTTCGTCCGGAATCGGTTGCATCCAATTCCCAACGTCGCCTCGATCAACACCAGTTTCGCCTATGGGGTCGTCAAGAAAAACCGTGCTTTGCCAAGGTGAGCACCCGGAGGGAGATGGATTTCGATTAAATTGATGATGGTCAGCCCCATCTGAGTGGTCCAGCTTAATTGTTAGTGCATGACTGTCAATCGGCATTCAAATCTGCCCCCCTAACCACCGACCGACTTTCAGCATGACTGCGCACTGAAGCTGACGCGCTCGAGCTAGGCGAACGCGAGGTCTCAGCACTCACAAGAGAAGGCAACGATGTCGGGGCTTCCAAGTGATTGATCGAGCGCTGCAGAGCTATGTTGCGCGCCTTAAGAGTTCGATGCGGGTTCCTTCTTTCGAACGCCACTGGCATCGAAGTGCTTAGCTGTAGTCCCAGAAAATGTATTCAATTGCAGCTGCCTACAAGCTATTCACCGAATCGGCGCAGTCATGAGGTCCGGAGAGTAACGGCCCTGAGAGACCGCTTCCGGACCACCTGGCGCTGCGGCCAGTGTTCAGCCCATCCCACAAGCCCCTTTGAAAACACGGACAAATTCGGCGGCAGCCGAACGGGGAGAATGATTTCGCGGGGGCAAGTGGCTGAGGCTACGGGATTCGAACCGTCGGAATAAAAAACTCCGGCTATGAACTTGTCTGCTAGTGTAACTCCGATATCGGACACCAGCCGGTCACCCTGTCAATGAGCGTTCAAAACTGACCCGGTTTCAGCGTTTGATTTTGACCCGTCGTTCAGAGGACAAAGCCCCCAGACGGGCCGCCTTCATATAGCGAGTCCGTCTGGGGGCTTTGCTTGCGGTGCGCTTATTTTTCTCTGCGGTTTTTGCTCTGCGCGAAGCGGTATGACGTGTTACCGGTCTCGATGAAGGCACAGTGGTGCGTGACGCGATCCAGCAGCGCGGTTGTCATCTTGGCGTCCATTGCCCGGCAGTCGAAACGAAGTTTCGATGAGAGGGGCCGAAGACCGCGACCCATTCTCCGAACTCCAGGTTGGTGGTGATGATGACGCTGGTTTTCTCGTAGAGCTTGCTGATCAGGTGGAACAGCAGTGCGCCACCGGATTTCGGGAACGGGATATATCATCGACTGGCTTTCCATCATCAAAGCTCCAGTATCTATCAATAGTCTCGGCGCGCGCATCGCTCATTGGCTTTGATCCGCCAAACCATACAGGCCCAGAAATGGCGTCGCCCTGCATAAATAGTTCCTGCCCATCGGCCCATTCGAAAAGAAACGTGTTGGCACCTATCACAAGCTCCTGAGGGGCAGTCCCGAAGGCGGCAATGGTTCTGATAATGTCGAGATCAAACATCAAATTTGGGAGCGCGTTGTCACCGAATGCAAACTCAAGGATCAGGCTATTGGTCACGACGTAGAGCTTGCCGTTGATCAAATGAACCCACTTCTCAACCTGATCGCCAGAACGCTTAATGAACGGCGCAAGAAAGACCAGTCCGTCAAACAACTTGGTTGGCAGCGCAACCCGCTCACCCTCATTTGGGATGCTGTATAGCGGTTGGGCATAGGGGCGCGTATTTGTCAGCGTCTGCAACATAGGTGCGTTTGGTAAGCCTCTGTTCGGGGACGGTTAAACGAAAAACTTTCCCAAAAGTTAACCAAACGAGGTTACCAAAGCGTTAACAGAATCAATGCGTGGTGAAACCCACGCGCGTTTGAAAAACGTTTGAAAATCACAGCACGCTAAGATTACCGCACTTCGATTTATCGTTCAATTTCAATGACTTAAATGGTGCCCCCACACGTCTTCACATTAAAGTATTATTAAATTGTTATCATTGAATAAAAAAATACATACAGCGCATCATACCCCCAATCGTACCCCCACATACTTGATCAAAGGGATCCTATCCCGTCGTCAAACGTCGAAATCAGCCGCTGTAATTTGCGAGTAACTCGTTCGACGATCCCTTTTCGCTCGAGGATTTTTGGCTTTTCGGTCAACGCGTCCACAATAGCACCTTGCAAAGGTTTTTTCCCAGTGAAGTGATACTGTTCGATCATCTGCTTAAATGCACTCGGCTCAATGTTCTCCGCTGCACAAATCTGGGCGATTGCGTTGGACTTCTCTTCATCCCAGAAACCGTTAAAAACCTCCGCAACAGATTGATCCGGTGTCATGACCGACATGTGCTGCTCAATGAATTTTTCGATAAGTTCTCGCTTGCTTCGCAAATGCCGTTCCGAACCAAGCAGATCGTAGACCATTTTCTTTTTGGCCTTGGACGCATCACGCGTTTTGGGATCAAGGCTGTCTTGTTCTGAAAATGCCTCAGACAACAGCCCCAGTATATAAGCGACATTGATTTCATCGCGTTGGATGAGCTCTAGCTCGAAATCTACTTCGTCGATGATGGACGCTGGGTCATCAGGTTTATCGACCTTAGTCTTGTCGTGAATATCCAGATATTTGCTCTTGTAGTCCTCAAAGGCTTGCGGCTCTAAGTTTAGATCATCTGCATTATATTCTGTAAAACTGGTCAAGACGTTGCGCAGGCGGATCAAATCCCTGAACGCTTGCACAAAGGTGAGTTGATCGTCTTCGGAATTCAGTTCATTTACGCTGTCGGGATCAGGCGCTATGCCCCTCAACACCTCGACCGCCTCATTAAACCGCGAAAGATAGTCACCATAAGGTGCCATTAAGATCGTTTCAATTGCGTCTTTGTTAGAAAACAGCGTGATCGCCTGATCGGTATTCGGCTTGAGGTTTCGGAAACAGACAATATTCCCCTGTGATTTCACCTGACCCAAAAT
Source organism: Thalassovita gelatinovora (assembly GCF_001458355.1). Classification (GTDB taxonomy): domain Bacteria; phylum Pseudomonadota; class Alphaproteobacteria; order Rhodobacterales; family Rhodobacteraceae; genus Thalassobius; species Thalassobius gelatinovorus. The sequence continues at coordinate 77,698 of NZ_CYSA01000018.1, forward strand.
GCGGTTTGTGCGCGAAAACGCTTGAATCAAGCCGTGATATTTCAGGTTTTTGTCTACATAAAGCGTGTTCAGTTTCTTGGCATCGAACCCGGTAAGGAACATGTTGACCACCAGCAGGATATCAAGGCGATCTTTGTCCAGCGCATCTTTGCGGTCACGGTTTTTCAACCGCTGACTTAGGTGATTGTAATAGGTGTAAAACCCCACGCTGTCTTTGACTGTTTCCTTGGTCTGATACATCGCGTTGTAATCCGCCACGAAACTTTCCAGCCGGTCGCGTTTTCGAACATCAACCGGCAAATCTGTGACGTTCAAATCAGGGTCGCCAATCAACCCGTCTGCATCGGGGTCCGCTTCGTTCGGGCCATAGGTAAAGATCGTGGCAACCCGCAGGTGGTGTTCGCCTGCCTCTTTCTTGCGCCGGAAGGCCTCGTAATAGGCAATCAACGCATCCACCGAACTGACGCATAACATGGCACTGAATTGCTTGTTATGGGTCTTGCGGTCGTGGTTCTGGATGATCCAATCGACCACGCCGTCGATCCTATCGGGATTGTCAAAGAACTCTTTCACGTTGATCGCCGGAACCTCTTCGTCCATCAGGCTACCGTCTTTACGTTTCAGACGCCCCCAATATTCGACCGAGAACCGCAACACGTTTTCGTCGGCAATCGCGTCGGTGATCACGTATTTATGCAGGCATTCGGCGAACAGATCCTTGGTGGTGCGCTTCCCCACCGCGTTATCGGCAAAGATCGGCGTGCCGGTGAAACCGAACATCTGCGCCTTGCTGAAAAACCGCACAATCCGCTTGTGGGTGTCGCCGAATTGCGAACGGTGGCATTCGTCGAAAATGAACACCACCCGCTGATCCTTCACAGCCTGCAATGCGCCTTCATACCGATCCCTCGAAATCGCGGTGTTCAGCTTCTGAATCGTGGTGACGATCAGCTTGGTATCGCCGCCCAACTGCCCCACCAGCGCGCGTGTGTTGTCCGTGCCATCCACCGACCCGTCCGAGAAGTGGTTGAACTCTTTCGTCGTCTGATAATCCAGATCGGCGCGGTCCACGACGAACACCACCTTATCCACCTTGGGGTTTTCGATCAGCACCTGCGCGGCCTTGAACGACGTCAGCGTCTTGCCCGATCCGGTCGTGTGCCAGATATAGCCGTTCTTGCGCCCTGCCTTGACCCGCGCGTCAATCGCCTCGACCGCGTAGTATTGATAGGGGCGCAGCACCATCAGGATCTTGTCGCTTTCATGCAGCACGATGTATTTGCTGATCATCTTGCTGACGTGGCACTTTTCCAGAAACACATCGGCAAAGGCATCCAGCTGCGTGACCAGCGTGTTGTCTTCCTCGGCCCAGAAAAACGTCTGCTTGAAATCCTGATTGCGGTTGTTGGCGTAGTATTTGGTATTCACGCCGTTGCTGATCACAAACAGCTGCACATACTGGAACAGCGCCGACTCCGCCCAATAGCTGTGGCGCTGATAGCGGTTGATCTGGTTGAACGCCTCTTTCAGCTCGACCCCGCGCCGTTTCAATTCGATCTGCACCAAGGGCAGACCGTTGATCAGCAAGGTCACGTCAAAGCGGTTTTTGTGGTGGCCTGTCACTGTCACCTGCGTCGTGACCTGATATTGGTTCTGGCACCATTCTTGCGTGTTGAGGAATTGCAGGTAAAGCGGCGTGCCATCGTCGCGGGTCAGCTGCATCCGGCCCCGCAGGGTCTTGGCCTTCTCGAACACATTGCCCTTGTCGAGGTGGTTGAGAACCTTGGCAAATTCCGCATCCGACAGCGTCACGCCGTTGTGCCTGCCCAACTGCGCGCGCAGGTTGGCCTGCATCGCGGCCATATCGGGGAGCGTGACAGGGGCATAGCCCAAGCCCGTCAGACGTGTGACCAGATCGGCCTCAAGCTGTGCTTCGGATTGATAATCGGCCATCGTCTACACCCGCACTGGTTACACAAACATCTGCTGCAACAGGCCTTTTTTGAAGGCCTCCATTTTGGTGATCTGATCGCCCACCGCCGCGATTTTGGCGTCCATGGCTGAGAGGGCCTCGGCGATTTTGGCTTGTTCGTCTGGGTGGGGGAATTCAAACTCTGACTCGGCGACTGTTTTCCAGTCCGACCTTGGCATCTTGGAACCCGCTGAAATATTGGCGAGTTGGTTGAACTGAGAACCCTGAACAAGATAGAAAAGAAAGGCGTTTGAGAGCAACTTACCGCGCAAGACCCAAATCTCGGACGAACAAACACCGTCAAAATCGGGACGTGCAAACTTTCTTAGATACGGACGAAGCTTTCCAAAGAGAACTTCGCCGGCCCTAAAGCGTGTCTTTTGGCTGAGCTGACCCACCAAGTCACTCAGGCCCACGATAGACCCCAAATTACTTTCAAGATTCTCCAGCTCGATAAGCGGTGGTTTTTCAGAGGACGTCGTCGGATTTAGTCTGTCTTTCGACAAACCAGCAAGCTCGGAAAATGGTTTGCTGTCCCAATCGGGGAAGGCAGAGCCGTCGGGTTTGGTGAAGCGGAGGGTTTGGCTGAACAGCGCCTGCATCAGCCCGCGTTTATAGCGCTCCAACCCCGCCACCCGCGCCCGCAGCGCCGCGATCTTGGCATCCACCACCCCCAAAAACGCCGCGATTTTCTTTTGTTCCAGAAGGGAGGGATGAAAAATTTTGAGTTTCTTAAATAGTGGGAGGCCAATAGTGAGTATTGTCGAGCCAACAGCCTGCCGCTCGAAAAACCCTTTTCTGATCTGGAGCCAATTATAGAGAAACCAGTTATTGAGATGGTCAGGATCATCACAAATCCAAGCGATGAAGTGCTGGCTAACGGCCATTTCTTCAGCAAGAATTGCGCTTTTTCCAACACCTGCGTCCCTAGACATGACGACAGTATCTTTAGGTAACAAAACCGCAGATGAATGCTTAACACCTAGGGCGGAGATTTCTTTGTCTGTATCATAAATGTACCCCGCATCTAATTTACTGCTATCTGCAAGCGACACCCACTTTATGCCACCATCCCAATATCCGCTTTGCTTCTTGTCAGGGGTATGACCGCTTCGTCGTTTGGTGACGCTGTCAAGAAGAGACAGACCCCACTCCCCTTCAAACTCAGGAAACCTCAACGCAGGAACATTCATACCGGAGCCTCAATCCCAAGCTCCGCACAGAACCCCGCAATCTGAGCGTCTAGATCGGCCATGCCTGTTGCGTTTGCCTTCAACTCCGCCGCGACAGCGGCCAGATCAATCGGCTCTTCCGCCTCGAACGTGTCCACATAGCGGGGGATGTTCAGGTTATAGTCATTCTCGGCCACCTCGGTCAGCGGGGCACGGTGCGAGAACCGCTCTTCCACCGCCCTGCCCCTGTAGGTGTCCACGATCTTGGCGATATCCTCGGGCCGCAAATAGTTCTGGTTCTTGGCCTTCTCAAAACAGGTCGAGGCATCGACGAACAGGATATCTTCGGGGTATTCGCGGCATTTCTTGAACACCAGAATGCAGGTCGGGATCGAGGTGCCGTAAAAGATGTTCGCAGGCAGGCCAATCACCGCGTCCAGCCAGTTGCGTTCCTTGATGATATATTCGCGAATATGCCCCTCAGCCGCGCCACGAAACAGCACGCCATGGGGCAGGATCACCGCCATCGTGCCGTTGTCGTCCAGTTGGTGCAGCATGTGCTGGACAAAGGCAAAATCGGCCTTGGACGCCGGGGCCAGCCGCCCGTATTGGCTATAGCGGTCATCGTTCAAGAGCAGCGGATTGGACGACCACTTGGCCGAAAACGGAGGATTGGCCACCACAGCCTCGAACCGTTTGTCGACGTGCTGCGGGTGTTCAAGCGTGTCTTCTTGGCGCAGGTCAAAGTTACGGTAATGCACCCCGTGCAAAATCATGTTCATCCGCGCGAGGTTATAGGTCGTGCGGTTCATTTCCTGCCCGTTGAAATCGCCCACATCAACCTCTTTGGCGACGCGCAGCAACAACGAGCCAGAGCCGCAGGTGGGGTCATAGACATTGCGCACCCGCGTTTTGCCGGTGGTGACAATGCGGGCCAGAATGGTGCTGACCTCTTGCGGGGTATAAAATTCGCCCGCCTTCTTGCCCGCGCCGCTGGCGAATTGCCCGATCAGGTATTCATAGGCATCGCCCAGCACGTCGCTGTCGGCCTTTTCCAATTCAAAGTCGATTTCATCCAGATGTGTCAGGACTTTGGCGATCAGGGTATTCTTGGCCTCTTCGGTGCGGCCCAGCTTGTTAGACGTCAGGTCCATGTCAGAGAACAGATCGTCAAAGTCATCCTCTGACTCCGTGCCCATGGTAGAGCGTTCGATGTTGTTCAGGATGCGCGCAAGGTCTTCAAGGATGAAGTTGCCCGGCTTGCTGCCGCGTTTGGCGACGGCGCTGAACAGTTCGGACGGCTTAAGGAAATACCCAAGCTCATCAATCGCTGCCTCGCCCACGGCGTCAAGGATTGCTTGGCCCTCGTCGGTCTTTTCGTCAATCTCGGCAAAGTCGATGCCATCCGCCGTCAGGATCGAGTTGGCGTAGATATAAAGCCGCTCTGACAGATATTTGTAGAATATGAACCCAAGAATATAGTCGCGGAATTCGTCGGCGTTCATCTTGCCACGAAGCGTGTTGGCAATGTCCCATAGCTTTTGTTCAAGCTTCTTTTTCTGCTCTTCGGTCATATTGCCCCCTATCGAATGCCCAGAGTTCCATTGATGGTTTATCTTTGCGCTGCGGAAAAGGCTTAAAGCGGTTTCTTAGGCCTCTTCACCAGTTCCGCCTGACGTTCATTCGAGACAGGGCAATAGGCACTGATCGTTGTGACGACGCTGGTATGGCCGATGTTTTGCGAAAACGCTTTAAAGGCCTCGCGGGTTGGATAGGCGGTGTCGGCCCATTTGACTAGGGTCTTGCGGAATGCGTGGGGCGTGAACGGGTGCAGATCGGCACGGGTGAATGCCTGTTTTGTGACTTGGCGGATCGCGTTGGCGTTCTGGTAGATATCGCGCTTTAGGCCGACAATTTGGAAACCGCCCTCAACCACGGCCATTTTCGGCGGCGGAAACAGTGGGTCATCCGGGCCGAACAATGCCTCTGACTTTAGATACACCACCCAAGCATCGAAACAGGCTTGATACTCGAGGTCAACTGGCAAGAAATAGGTGGTGATTGTCTTGGAGTTCTTGGTCTTCACTTCGCGCGCGTCCTGGTAAACGCAGCCGTCGATCATGTTGATGTGTTTCAATCGCAATGAAGCAACAGCTCCATCTCGCGCCCCGGTCAGCATCAGAAAAGCGAACATGGCTTTGTTGCGTCGCTCAATCACAGAAGTATCGGGCATGTAGTTGAAAGCGTGGCGCGCTTGTTCCATCGACGGATAAGGCGTTTCACGTACTGTATGGGCGATGCGCGCGCCCTTGGAGTCCATATTGAAATAGTCGGCATCAGAATGCCGGATACGGCTTTTGTACCCCGCCTGATCGGCCAGCCAAAATATGAACCCCTTGTTCGCGGCCAGAACGCTAGAAATCGTGGATTTCGACAGAGGCTTTCCGGTTGTCTTGCTGACTTCTGAATTAATGCGGTCATGGAACTTGATCGCGTGTTCGAGGCGAAACCGTTTGAAGCTGTCATAGTTGGTACTGGCCTCGAACCGCAGTATACCTTCAGCCGCCTTATGGACTGTGCTTTGGTCTTTGCGCTTCGCTACCTTGAGATATTGCAGATAGCGGCGCTTGATCCGTTCGTTTTCTTCGTTGATTTTCCGCATGGGGCGGCTCCTGAATGTAAGTGTAAGTTTTCGAGAGGTGTGCTGGTATCAGTTAGGCGTCGCTGTCTGGCCCTTCTCTGATCACGAATGCCCTCTCGAAATCAGAGAGCCGCGCCGTCGAGATCATCCGCGTATTGGTGCCGCCGCAGTGCTCACAAATGCCCTTCAGAAGCGACGTTGGCACCGTCAAGGCTTGGATGGTTACGAGGCTGTTCAAGGGCCGACGACCACAGCCGCAGGACGGGCAAAACAGTTGATCGGCATCTAACGGGCGTTTTGCCGATTTGTATTTGGCGCGCAGGTATTCGCGGATCGCGGCCCCGGAGATCAGATAAGGTTTGCGCGACGACATCACTGGAAGGCCATCCTTGATCCAGTTTCGGATTGTCGCTGGTGTTTTGCCCAGTGCCAATGCGGCCTCACCAATCTCATACGACATGGCGGCCTTTACCGACATCGGGTTGGCGCGCTTACTCATTTTCGCCCCCCTCAAACAAGGCGCGGATATCGTCGACCTTCCAAACCGTCGTGCGCGGTCCAAGTTTTAGAGGTTTCGGAAACCGTCCGTCTTTTACGCCCTGCCACCAAGTCGATTTCGACACGGGGATTGGGCCATTGGGGGCTAGGACTTGGGATAAGCGGACAAGCCCAGTTCGGGGGAATGGGTGTTTGTTCATTTTCGTTTTGCCTGGTCTGTTTAAATCCAGCCAAGATTTACGCGGTCAGAACCCTTTTGTATCGGATCGGGCTAACTTGCAGTCGATGAAATATAGTGATCTGATAATAAAGGGCTTTAGTGGTTTTGATCGTTAAGAGATCAAGTTTTATCCCTGCGCCAATCGTCTGAAATAAAGGATGCGCCGACGCGAAGGTATTTCAAAACCGTCTCGTCAGTGATCTGGATTCCCATACTCGCGGCAAGGTCAACAATCTCCTTGGGAACTGGGCTACGTTTTTCAGCAGGGGCGTACCCAAAATATTCAATGGCCATGGCTGTGAACAATTGGGATATCGTGTCGACTTCTCGTCTATGAGTTTTTTTTGGTACCTCTGTGCCTGCAACGTCCGGACCATCGCTTGCACTGTTACAGTAGTGCGAAGTGAATTCTGGATGCACAGGCAGGTCGACTAATCTGAACCAGTCGAACAGTTCAAGCGGCATAATTCTCCCTTTTCTGAGCGCGTATGGGAATTGCCGTACAAACTGGTCACGACGCCTGATCAGATATTGGATTGGTTGCCAAAGCGATGTGCCTTTTTCGTACGCCTCTTTGAGCGCTGATAATTCGTCATCCCCGAAGTGCTTTGGCTCCACCCCAAATGACAACAACAAGGCCTCGTTGACCGTGAAATAATTGACCTTCGCCCAATAATCAAAATCTGCACGAAAATTGGGGTGGCCAAAGCCACCAGCGACATCCGGCGGTCGAACTCTGTGCAACTTTTTGATTTCTTCCCGCAGAAAACCCAACCAAGTAGCAGTTTGCTGCATTTCACGCATTGGGTTTGGATCATATAGGAAACCCGTTAGCCACACTTCGTCTTGAGCGTTCAGGAAAGCCTCAAGTTCGGCTTTCAGCTCAAACACTCGACTTTCAAATTCGTCGAATAATTTGCTTCCATCAGGGCCAATGCAAATACCAAACTTTGGCTTTTCCCAACGCGCGAGTTCTCCTAATTTTCCTGCAAGGGCTCTAGTAAGAATTGCTTCCCATTGATCGGCAGTAAGTGAACTCATAATGCATCCTATCGAACTCAATAGGATCAATTTGCCCTTACATCATCCAAATATCCAGCCCACCAACCCGCAAGCCTTATACGTTCGTCCCAATGCTCGCCCCGCGCATAGGCTCGGCGGACTTCGTTTTTCTCGACATGGGCCAGCGCGCGTTCGATTGCGTCCGGGTTCCACAGCCCACTTTCATTGGCCAAGGTTGAGAATGAAGCGCGAAACCCATGCGCGGTCATTTCTTCGCCGGAATACCCCATTCGACGCAAAGCTGCATTCAAGGTGTTTTCGCTCATTGGACGATGCCAAGACCGTAGCGACGGGAATAAATATTCGCCCTCGCCCGTGATCGGACGCAATTCGTCGAGCAGGGCCAAAGCCTGATCCGGCAACGGCACAGAATGGTCGCGGCGCATTTTCATTTTGCCCGCAGGGATCGCCCAGACCTTTTCTTCAATATCAAACTCTGACCATTTCGCATGGCGGATTTCGCCGGGGCGTTGAGCGAGCAACGCCAACATCTGCAATCCGATGCGCGTGGTCGCTTGCCCATCGAACAACTCAATCTCGCGCAGCAACTGGCCTAACGCCTTGGGGTCGGTGATCGCCGCGCGATGGACGCGGGTTGGGCGGATCAAGGCATCGCGCAAGGCATAGGTTGGGTCAGTATCTGCAATGCCGCTGGCGACCGCATACCGGAACACCGATCCTATCCGCGCGCGTAGGCGGTGCGCGGTTTCATAATTCCCCTTCGCCTCGACCTTTCGCAGTGTTTTTAGGATCATCGGTGCGGTAATCTCAGAAATCGGTTTACGTCCAAAATCCTTGTTTGCCAGTCGCAAGTGATACTCTGTCTTATCCAAGGTCGCCTTGGTCTTCCCTTCTTTGCGTTGCTTGTCCAGAAACGCGACACCGATCTTGGCAAAGGTCTGGCCCTTGGCCTCCAATCGAACCCGCTTTTCCTCTTGCTTGAATTCGTTCGGGTCAATCCCTTCGGCAAGCTGCGCCTTCGCGCTATCCCGAGTTTTTCGCGCTAGAGCGAGGCTGATCGCGGGGTAGTCCCCAATCACAAGGAGTTTCTCTTTTCCATCGATCCGATATTTAAATCGCCACGACTTCGCACCACTGACCTTAATAAGAAGAAAGAGGCCCTCAAAATCGCTGACTTTGTAGGCTTTCTCTTTCGATTTCAGATTCCGAATCTGTATGTCGCTTAAAGGCATTCTGGGGGTACGCTCGTTTTTCGATTTTCATCGTACCCCCAAGTATACCCCTTTTCTGGGGGTACGTAGCTGGATGACAAAAAACAGCATTGGACAAACGATCTCGACACAGCCCTTATAAACAAGGCTTAATCGGATGTCACTGGACTTTAAAATATGGTGAAATGGTGCCCCCACACGGACTCGAACCGCGGACCTACTGATTACAAATCAGTTGCTCTACCAGCTGAGCTATAGGGGCGTACCGCGCGAGGTAGCACTGCCTTAAATAAATCTCAAGCAAGCAATTGAAAAAAAATCGTCTTCGGGCTGGCTCGGGGAACGGCTGTCGGTCCTGCAAATCGCTGACCGGGTCAAACCACGGCACTGCGCAAAACATCACCCGGTTGGAACAGTGGAAAATTGGAGCGGGCGAGGCGATTCGAACGCCCGACCCTAACCTTGGCAAGGTTATGCTCTACCCCTGAGCTACGCCCGCTCGGCGTGTTGCCTGTAACGTCGACATCTTACGTTTCCCGTGGGGTGTCCGATCTTGCGACCGGTGGGAAAATTGGAGCGGGCGAGGCGATTCGAACGCCCGACCCTAACCTTGGCAAGGTTATGCTCTACCCCTGAGCTACGCCCGCTTCCTTGGGTGAGGCGTCAGATATAAACTCTGGCCGTAAGCTGCAAGAGGAAAATGACCTCTGGCGGCAAAAATCTACTCTGCGCAGCGGGAGGGTCAGATCAGCGCATGACCCAGATTGCCAAGGGCTGCCAGCACGATCATGGCCATGGTCAGAACAATGCCCAATTGCCGCATCCACACGATCTGCGGCCGGTGACCGAAGCCATAAGCATGCAGGACGCGCGCCCCGAGCAATGCCCCCCCCAGAACATGCACCGCCCAGCCCGGTGCGCCCTGAATTTCGGAAATCCCCAGCAGGATCAGACCGATCGGCGCATATTCGGCGCAATTGGCCTGACTGCGGATCGCCTTGATCAACGCGGGATCGCCGCCATCGCCGACCGAAACCCGTGCCTTGAACCGACAGCGGATGACATTGGCGCTCAGCGTGATGAAAAGAAGGCCCATAAGGCTGGCATAGATGGCCGTGATGGCAAGCATGTTATCCTCCGCAAATCGTTCGCGCCCAAGGTGACGGTCTGTTGGAATAATGCAAGCCGCGCCCGGGGTGACGTTGGATCACATAGCGGCCAAAACCATGGGCAAATATTGACGCGTCTCGGACCATCTTAGCGGTCTGACGGGTGATTGATCCCATCGGCCCAAGGCACATCGCCCAGGTCGCGCGGGTTGACGCCTTCGATACAGGCCACGTTCACGCCGTATTCATTGGGGTTCGACCGGCGCTGATGATGGGTATAGATACCGCAGGTCTTGCAGAAATAATGTTTCGCGGCACCAGTGCCCCAAGTGTACAGCGTCAGGTTTTCCGCCCCTTTCACCACCTCGATCCCGTCCAAAGGTGCCGAAACCGCGATGGCACCGCGCCGCCGGCAGAAGGAACAATCACAGCGTCGGGCGGTGTTGAACCCGTCGCTCAACCGCACCGACAATTCTACCGCGCCGCAATGGCAGGTCAGTTTCAAGGGATCGGCGGTCATTTTCGTCTCCTCACGCGGGGGATCTGGGTCGGGGTCAGTTCATAGCGGGTCTCGGGATGGGGCGGACGTCCTTGGTTCTGGTTCCAATACCGGGCACCGCCCTGACGCAGCCAGATCGGCAAGGTCAGCACGAAACCGGCAATGAAGCCGCCCGCATGGGCCCAATAGGCCACCCCCCCTGCCATGGCATCAGCCCCGGTTCCAGATACCAGCTGAAGCAGGAACCAAAACCCCAGCATGACCCAGGCCGGAACCGAAAAGATCCGAATGAAGATGATGAAAATGAACAGGATATCGATCCGTGCCTTGGGGTATAGCAACAGATACCCCCCCATCACCCCGGCAATCGCCCCCGACGCGCCCACCGTGGGCACATCCGAATAGGGCGCGGCGATGACATGGGTCAGCGCCGCCGCCAATCCCGACGCAAGGTAGAACAGCAAATAGCCGATATGGCCCATCTCGTCTTCCAGGTTGTCACCGAAGATCCACAGGAACAGCATATTTCCCGCCAGATGCATGAAGCCGCCATGCATGAACATGGTGGTGAACAGCGTGATCATGTCCTGCCCCTGCGCCACCCGGGCGGGGATCAGCGCCCAAGTGTCGAAAAACGACGCCAGCGCACGCTGATCGGAAAACAGCCCGACATAGCTGAAAAAGACCAGCACATTCACCACGATCAAGGCGTAGGTGACGTAGGGTGTGCGTTCGGACGGGTTATGATCGCGGATTGGTAACATGGAGGGACGATTTCGGCTTTTACGGGCGGCGTCAACCACGCAAAGATCCCGGCGCAGGCTGACGTGACTTGATCAACAGCGGTTTTGCGCCATCCTTATTGGCATGAACCGTCTGATCGCCCTTGTTTTCCTGTTCTTTGCACCGATGGCGTCGGCCTGTCCCGATGCGCCGGACCATTCGGTGGCAGTGAACGATCTGTTGCAGCGCATTCAGGACGCACCGAACGAATATCAGGCGCGGTTAATCAGCAATCAACTGTGGGCGCTGTGGGCCGATGCCCCGGACGAAGCGGCACAAGCGGTGCTGGATCGCGGCATGGGCAAGCGGCGCGCCTTCGATCTGATCGGTGCGCTGGAAGATTTCGACCGGCTGATCGCGTATTGCCCCGATTATGCCGAAGGCTATAACCAGCGCGCCTTTGTTCGCTTCCTGCAACAAGATTACGACCGCGCCTTGATCGATCTCGATCGCGCGCTGGCCCTGTCGCCGACTCATGTGGCGGCGTTGACGGGCAAGGCGCTGACGCTGATCGGTCTGGGCCGGAACGAAGAAGGTCAGGCCGTGCTGCGGTTGGCGGTCAACCTTAATCCATGGCTACCGGAACGAAATCTTCTGCAAACCCCCAAGGGCAAGGAACTTTGATCATCGATCCACTTTACACCCCGCAAGCTTTCGCTATTGTCCCGGCACCAAACCGGCGCGGGCGTGATGGAATGGTAGACATACCAGACTTAAAATCTGTTGGGGCGTAGCCCCGTGTGGGTTCGAGTCCCACCGCCCGCACCACTTTTACACATTATCTCATTGTTTTTATTATCTTTTATAAATGATATATGCCCATAACCCCCCAGCCACCCCCCCAGGCAACATTCACTAGGGTATCAATCTGTTTCGGAAAACCAGACCGATACACTTTGACAAATCACGTCAGCATAAGCGCCAGCCACTTGCCAATAGCGTGACCGATTTCCTTGCCGAAGATCATGTCGATGATCGAAAGCGCCATCGAGACGGACCACGCGAGCCATACCGGAAACCAGCCGCCGAGGTTGAACAGCCAAGCGCTACACAACAATCCTAGCTTCGAGCCATTTTCGAAATTCAGTTTCTTGCATCTTAACTTTCAATATTCAGGCAGCGACTGCCGCATCGTTGACGCCTCTTACGATCCGAATGATTTCGGCCGCATGACCCTTCTCAAAGACACCAGCAATCCCGAGGTCATCGATGTCCGAAAAGGGGCTCTCATAGAAAGTCTTGGGTTCGGGGGCATTATCCACATCAGTGTAAGGGGGTCATTTTTGGACGCAGATCACCCCGCTACGGGGTCAAAATTGCATGCTTGTTCACAGTCGCTCGCGAAGTGCCAATGTTGCCCCTGCAAGTAGGGCGGGTTCCGGACCTTCGCTGCGCTTGGAGCCAAGGTCTGCTGAGCGGGACAAAATGAGCTTCGCTGCATCTGCGCTAAAGTCCGGTTAGCTGCTTCTCGGGCGACTGCGGTCTTAGTTCGTCAGGTTTGAAACCAATGATGCAGAGCCCCATCGATGCCGCTCTGCTGGCTCCCAGTGGCGGAATCTGTCGTCATAGCTGAATCATTTTCAACAAAGCCCGACGGAATGACGCATGGTGCGCGTATAAATATGATAACAATCGCATTGGACCCATCATGAAACCGACCTTCGCCATTTTTGCTCTGTGTTCGCTCTGCGCCACTGCGTCAGGCGCTGAGACCTTTTCATCCGACGTTTGGGCCGACAACTGGTTCGAGATGCGTATCGATGGCACGCAGGTCGCCCAGGACAGCGTACCAATCACGACAGAGCGGTCCTTTAATTCAGAAAGTTTCACGTTCAAGGCCGAGCGGCCTTTCGTGGTCGGAGTTGTGGCAAAAGACTTCAAAGAAAATGATACTGGTTTGGAATACATAGGAACGGGACGCCAGCAGATGGGCGATGGTGGGCTGATCCTTCAAATCCGGAATGCCGCAGGACAGACCGTGGCTGCCAGTTCCGCAGAGTGGACATGTAAGGTCATCCACACGGCCCCCTTGGACAAATCCTGCGAGGTGTCCACAAATCCTGTCGCTGGCGAAGGTGCTTGCACATTTGACGCGATAGAAGAACCGGATGGCTGGGACACGGCATCCTTTGATGCATCAGAATGGCCGCAAGCCAGCGTGTTTAGCACCCGCGAGGTCAGCCCCAAAGATGGCTACGACGACATCAACTGGGACCCAAAAGCTGAGCTGATCTGGGGACCCGATCTTGAACAAAGCAATACCGTCTTGTGCCGCATTACTGTCAAATAAACCGTAGAATAAGAATGCGAACTATGAACCGCACAATGAGCCTTCTGGCCTGTTCAATTTTCGTTGCCGTCGCCAATCCCGCACTGGCCCACGACGACCACTGCGATGCCGTGGCCGCCTCTGTTGCGGATGCGGGCTTCGCTGCCAGCGTCACCGTGACTTGCACCGAAACGCAAGCCATTCTGACATCCGACACCTATCCCGATCATGACATGATGACTGGCATCGTGGGCACCAACGAACAAGTGCCCGTTCCCGCCGAATATCCCGCACCTGTCGTCCTCAATCCTGTCTTTTCGGGCAAGCCACTGACACGCGATGCGGCGCTCGGCGTGGCGGTCAACGGCGTGCCTATTTACGACTACACTGGCGGCGGTGAAATGTCGGAAGCTGATCTGGCGCATCATCAGGCACAACACGACACGCTGCAAACTGGTCAGTTGGACGTGTGCGGCGGGCACGCAGGCCGTGGCGACGACTATCACTATCACGTCGCGCCGACTTGCATGATCGCGCAAATGGCCAATGCGGGACCAGAAGCAATCATCGGCTGGGCGTTTGACGGTTTTCCGATCTACGGCGACACAAACCCCGACGGCACCACCATCGAAGGTGGTGTTCTGGACGTTTGCAACGGGCAAACCGACGACACATTCGGCTATCGCTACCACACCTCCCAAGAAGCGCCCTATATCGTACAATGCCTGATGGGTGAGCTGCCGAACTTCAATGATTTGCCGCGTGTACGCCCCCTGTCAGCCGCAAGTGGCGGCGGCGCACAACCAGGTCGGCCGCCTCAAGGTGGCGTCCAAAATCTTGTGTTCACGCAAAGCACCGATGGCAGCCGCAGCATGGACTACAGTTATCAGGGCGAAGATTACTATATCCGCTACAGCCCCTCAGCTACGGAGAACTGCTACGACTACTCGACCAAAACCGTGACCAATGATGGGGACGTCATGGAAGGGGAATTCTGCCGATGACACGTGCACTTCGCCTGTCTGGACTTGCACCGATGCTGCTATGCTGCATCTGGACTGGTGCCGCTATCGCCCAAGAAACATTCACGCTGACAAGTCCGGCCATTGAAAGCGGCGGTGATCTGCCAAGCGATCTCAAATGCAGCCGCGATGGGGGCGATGGCCTCTCGCCCCCGCTCGCATGGTCAACCGTTCCCGAAGGGACGCAGAGTCTCGCAGTCATCATGCACCACTATCCGCGCGGCAAGTTCCCGGGCACCGACGTTCCCAGCCAATACTGGCTCTTGTGGAACATCCCTTCAGACACAACCACCATTCCGCGCGGGAACCCAACCTCCATCGGCGATGAAGGCGCGGACAAAGACGAGAGACGCACAGGGTATACGCCACCTTGCTCACCACCCGGAGCACGCCACGAATACACCATCACGCTCTACGCGCTGAATTCGGCCCCAGACACACTGCCAGCCAACGACAGCCCACAGGTATATTGGACCGAAATGACACAGGCCATCGAACCGCTCGTCATATCGTCCTCATCATTCACATTCTGGAACTAAATCGCGCCTACACCGGACGTTCGCGGCGATCCAGAAAATCTGTAAAGTGGGCTCGAACCGGCCTCTCGCTGAGAGATGCTCCAACGGCATCTTTGCGCAGAAAGCGGAGTTTGCAAGGTTTGAACGTTGTGCCAAAGCGGCCGTTGGGCAAGGATGCAGCTAACGACAGGTCTGAGCCCCGACTCGGCCATTGTGATTTAGTGCTGCGCGCGCACGCAGCACCAAAAATGCGGCGTGAGCGAAAACCGCCATGCCGTCGCGCGGCGAGAGAAAAGGCCATTGGCGCGGCTCGCAGCAAGGATCGGGCGTCAAATTCACAGTTCGCTTAGACGAAGTCGCCATTCGGCAAAGAGCCAGGTGAAGGCCTCCTCCGCGACGCTTTGCTGACCTTCAGAACTGCATGCACGCGAAATGCACGCCCCGGGCACCTAGAGTCCTGGACAAGCTAACGGATTGGTCCGGTCCTCCGATAGCTTCGCGATCTCGTGATTTCTGGTGCGAACCGAGACTTCAACCGAAAGATCACTTAGGGCGCCCCGACCTCCTGAAAAACTGCCAGAGACCGGCACGACCTGGTGAATGTCCCGGCCAACTGCAACTGGCACAAGGTTCTGCGAGCCGACGCTCCGGTTGGTTGGGTCGAAGGCGATCCACCCTGCGCCGGGCAGGTATATCTCAACCCAGGCATGGGTAGACCCGGTACCTGCGGACCCGATAAGGCTGTCTTCTTGATTGGACAGGTAGCCGGAGACGATGCGAGCCCCAAGTGCAAGCTTGCGGGCCGCCTCTGCAAGCAGCACCGCGAAATCGCGACACGAGCCCCATCCCCTTTCGAGAGTCTCGTTGGGCGACTGGGTACCTTCGTCATCTCGGCTCTGATAGGAAATCTGCGTGAACACGCCGTTGCTGATGTCCTTCAGCAGAGACAGCGTGTCGGTCGGGCGCGCCATGACAAAGCCCTCGATCCATCTGGCAAGGCGGCCATCGACGTCATCGTATTGCGGCACCGTCAACGCACCTAGGTCCGTCCATTCGTCGGCGGCGTAGACAAAGGGGTATTGGGCGGCCGAGGCCGCGATGGCAAAGACCGGCCAGACTGGCGCGGTCAGTTCCACGCTGGCGCGGCTTTCGATCACCAGATGATCTGTCGGACCGTCAAAGATGGCGGTGGCGATGGCGTTGCCGGCCACATCATGCGCCCAGGTAACAGCTGCCGTCGGCGTAATGGACAGATCGTGCGAGAAAAGACGCAACTCACGCGTTTCGCGTGGACGCAGCATTAGCCTGTGCGGTCCGAGAGAGACCGCCTGACGGTATCGGTAGGTTGTAGTGTGAATGATGTGGCGGCAGGCCAAAATTTGGGGGTCCAGTGTGTTTCGAGCAAGACTTCACGCAAGTCGATGCGGATCAGCGGCGGCGCGATGACCCGGAGCTATCGGGCACGGCGTTTCGCCAGGCGTTCAATCCCTTGCGGCGCCTGCAAATCCGCTCTCCGAACCCTTCGCTCCAGAACAGGGTTTCGCACCGCAGGCATTGGCGTTCCTGCGGAACGTCGCGCCGGGCCCTTACGGTTACGGTGTATGGCATCGCGCCTTCGGCCATGGCCCCGCCCGACATCAAATCTGTCCCGCTAAGTGGCGGCTGCGCGATCGCGACAGCGTTTCCGATCTTGAAGGCATTCCTTCGTTTTCGGCGGCCCGGATTGACGCATCGTCCCGCGTTCTTTGGGTGGTCGTCGCCGACGCCGGCCCATTCAGATCGGGATCAGGCGTCCCACGCTCAGAATAGAGATGTCGCAGATGTGCTTCGGAGACGCCATCGGCCTCCATCACGAGGCGCACCATCGGGTCAGCCAGCATTTCCTCGAGGAAGAAATTGGACATCGCCTTACCCGTCAGCTTGTCCCTCGCACGTGCGTGGTCCAGGTCGGCAAGTGAAACGGTCAGTGTCCGCACAAGTCCAGGATGCGATGTTCGGGGGTGAAGCTTTACAAGGACGGAGGCCTTCCAGGCTGCGGGATCCTCTTGATCCGGTGGCGAAACCAACTCCGTTTCGATCTCGTACTCTCCTGCCGGGAGCGTCTCGGCAAAGCCTGGAACGGTGAACGGCCGGACGAAAACCGCAACGGTCCTGCTTGTCAGATCTTCCATCGGCGTAATCCTCTCCCTTACTGTTTCTGTTGTTGGCGCGCTCCATGAGAATGGGGCGCGCATCCTGCGCAGGCCTCAAGATGTCTCTTGTTTCGCTGGCGCTTCCTTGCCGGCGGGCTTGGTCTCGTTCTCTTCGGAAGGGGTCTTTGCAGGCTTCAGCTTCAATGCGGCCGCAGCCCTAGCGGTCAGGTCCTTGAAGGACATGTCATCATTCCTTTGATTGGCCGACGCCAACGCCTCATCCATGACGGACCGGAAGGCTTGGGATCGGTTCTATATATGGGGACTGGCCACTCAATTTACGACGGCGCACTTCGAAGAAAATCAAAGTCAGTTAGGCCAATTCATCGGTCCAGACCTTGAATTCCGTCAAAATGTTGTCCCCGAATGTTTGGGTCAAAGGCACATCGGCGGCATCGCGGCCACGCGCGATCAGAATTCTCGCAAACCGTCACCATAGCTGGGCGCCTGAGCATCCTGCGGTATCAGCCCCGTGGCCGCCCCGGCAAAAGCGGTGCGATCTGGGCCGTGCTCGCGATCATCTTGGTGCTGTTTCAGATGTTTACCTCAACGATGACGACACCTGGCTGAGGATCTCCCACCAGCAAACCATGGTGGCCTGAGTGCCGCGGTGTCATTCGACCTGCCGGACGCGCTGGGACTAACCTGCGTCAGTGCGGAGGTGCGTTGATATCGGCTAGGTGAGATGTGCCCGCCGAATATTTGGTAAGGCATTTTTTTTCGAGTACCCGAGAAGCATGCGGGCGTGTCAGACCTCAAAAGGTCAGCATGTCGGCACGCTTCTTATTCTCGGAACGTCCATGAAAGGACATTCCCAATGACTCCCGAACAAACAAAAACCGCCGACAAGATGAAATCCGTCAAGGCCACGTGGGACAAGGCGCCCGCTGGTCCGAAGAAGGACGCCGCTCTGAAGCATTACCAGGCGGCCGATAAGGCGAACACGGCGAAGAATGATGTCGAGACCAACAAGGAACTCGATGCGGCGACCCACGCTCTCGCGTGACCGCGCGCGTCTGACGTGATCACCGGGGCCGCCTGCCAAACAAGGGAGGGCGGCCCTCTTATTTCAGGAGCGGTCCGGTCTGGTCCAGATATGCCGGATCGAACTCGGCAAGGTCCACCAGCCCGCCATAATCGTGAAACGTCACTTGTCCGTCCCGAAAGGTCACCAGTCCACTCTCGCGAAGCTGGCGCAGGACGCGGTTTACATGGACCGCGCTCAACCCCAGCGTATCGGCGAGATGATACTGCGTCAGCGGGCATTCGAACCCTTCCTTGCTGCCCATGCCGACCAGCGCAAGCCTCGATCCCAGCTCCAGCAGGAAGTGCGCCATGCGGGCGTCCGCATCACGCCGACCGATCCCGACGAGGTGCTCCACGACCATCGCCTCGTCCCTTGACGCCGCCCAGAGTATTGCGGTCGCCAAGCGAGGGGTCTGCGCGAACGCTTCCAATAGGTCGCTCGTCAGCACTTCGGCGGCCTCGATGTCCACGATGGGTTCGAAACTGTGGTCCGAGGTGCGCAAGAGAACGCTCCGCAACCCCAGAAAATCCCCCGGCACCTGGAAATCCACGATCTGCCGCGTCCCGTCGGCCTGCAGCTTGTAGGAACAAACCCAACCCGCGGACAGGATATAGGCGGCCTGAGCCGACTGGCCCTGATGCACCATATCGCGCCCCGCGACAAAGGTTCGACGACGCTGGTGCAGTCGTTCAAGCACGGCCAGCTCGACATCAGACAAAGCGACGAAGGCCGAGAGCTTGCGGGTCAGAGGGCTGTGTTCAACTGATGTCATGGGGCCTCCCGGCGTGTCGTGACCCAAGAGCGGAAATCGGCCCGGACACTGCTCTGGATCAGTCCAGCATAAGGCGATTCCTGCGAGAAGTACGGATGTATTTGAACCTCATCTTTCCCGGTTCACGATGCCAAGAAAGGAACCCCGGATGTCCACGGCGAGCGAACATGCAGGCCAGGCCGCCCTATCGATCTGCGAGGCGCTCCTGCTTGCCTTGGACCTGTCGCGGTTTGATGCCGCTCCTTTGATAGCATTTACTGCAACAAAGGAGACGAACTATGGGCACAGGAAGAACGGATGAATTCCGCAAAGACGCGGTGCGAATTGCGCTGACCAGCGGGCTGACACGGCGACAAGTTGCGGATGATCTGGGCGTTGGGCTTTCGACGCTGAACAAGTGGGTGAACGCGCACCGTGGCACGGATGTGGTATCTCCCGAGGATCGCGNGCTTGCGCTGGAGAACGAACGGCTTCGGCGCGAGAACCGCATCCTCAAGGAGGAGAGGGACATCCTAAAAAAAGCCACCCAGTTCTTCGCGAGCCA
>NZ_CYSA01000019.1 GCF_001458355.1 Thalassovita gelatinovora
CACCGATCCGGGCTTGCACAGAACCTGACCACGCTCAACCGCTTCACGGTCGATACCGCGCAGCAGCGCGCCGATATTGTCGCCCGCTTCACCGCGATCCAGCAGCTTGCGGAACATTTCAACACCGGTACAGGTGGTGGTCTGAGTGTCTTTGATCCCAACGATTTCGATGGTGTCGCCGACATTGATCACGCCGCGTTCGACACGACCGGTCACAACGGTCCCACGACCCGAGATCGAGAACACGTCTTCGATCGGCATCAGGAACGGCTGGTCGATGGCACGTACGGGCTCGGGGATATAGTCATCCACGGCCGCCATCAGTTCGCGGATCTTATTTTCGCCGATTTCCGGATCGCGGCCTTCCAGCGCGGCCAGCGCCGAACCCGCGATGATCGGGATATCGTCGCCCGGGTAACCGTATTCGTTCAGCAGCTCGCGGACTTCCATTTCCACCAGCTCCAGCAGTTCCTCGTCGTCGACCTGGTCAACTTTGTTGAGGAACACCACCATCGACGGGATGCCGACCTGGCGGCCCAGCAGGATGTGTTCACGGGTCTGCGGCATCGGGCCGTCAGCCGCGTTCACAACCAAGATCGCGCCGTCCATCTGCGCCGCACCGGTGATCATGTTTTTCACATAGTCAGCGTGGCCGGGGCAGTCGACGTGAGCGTAGTGACGCTTGTCGGTTTCGTATTCCACATGCGCGGTCGAGATGGTGATGCCGCGGGCTTTTTCTTCCGGGGCGCCGTCAATCTGATCGTACGCTTTGAAGTCACCGAAATATTTGGTGATTGCTGCGGTCAGCGTGGTTTTACCGTGGTCAACGTGGCCGATCGTGCCGATGTTGACGTGCGGTTTGTTACGCTCAAACTTTTCCTTTGCCATGATGGCCTCCTTTGTCTTTGGAGGGGGACCGAGCAGCCGGTCCCCCGAATTCTTTTAGGCGTATTTCGCCTGAATTTCGTCGCTGATATTCTGCGGCACCGGATCGTAATGCGAGAACTGCATGGTGAACTGGGCACGGCCCGACGACATCGAACGCAGAGTGTTGATGTAGCCGAACATGTTGGCCAGCGGCACATTCGCGTCGATTGCGATGGCATTGCCACGGTTTTCCTGACCAGACACCTGACCCCGACGGGACGTCAAGTCGCCGATGATACCGCCGGTATATTCTTCCGGGGTGATCACTTCGACTTTCATGATCGGTTCAAGCAGCTTCGCGCCGGCCTTTTTCAGACCTTCACGCATCCCTGCACGGGCCGCGATTTCAAAGGCCAGAACCGACGAGTCAACGTCATGATACGCACCATCGATCAGGGACACCTTGAAGTCGATCACCGGGAAACCGGCCATTGGGCCGCTATCCATGACAGACTTGATGCCTTTTTCGACGCCCGGAATGTATTCCTTCGGCACCGACCCGCCAACGACTTTGGATTCGAAAGAAAAACCTTCGCCCGCTTCGGTTGGTGTGATGACCATCTTGATCCGCGCGAACTGACCCGAACCACCCGACTGTTTCTTGTGGGTGTAATCGATTTCAGCTTCGTGGCTGATGGTTTCACGGTAAGCCACCTGCGGCGCACCGATATTGGCCTCAACCTTGAATTCACGCTTCAGGCGGTCAACCAGAATGTCCAGGTGGAGTTCGCCCATGCCCTTCATGATGGTCTGACCCGATTCCAGGTCAGTTTCCACGCGGAAAGACGGGTCTTCTGCAGCCAGACGGGCCAGACCCTGAGACATTTTTTCCTGGTCACCCTTGGTTTTGGGTTCGACAGCGATTTCGATCACCGGATCGGGGAAGGTCATGGTTTCCAGAACCACCGGTTCCTTGATATCGCACAAGGTATCGCCCGTTGTGGTATCTTTCAGACCTGCCAGTGCGATGATGTCGCCTGCGAAGGCTTCCTCGATTTCCTCGCGGTTGATCGAGTGCATCATCATCATACGGCCAACGCGTTCTTTTTTGCCTTTGGTCGCATTCAGGATCGAATCGCCCTTTTTCAGCACACCGGAATAGATCCGGGTGAAGGTCAGCGAACCAACAAAGGGGTCGTTCATGATTTTGAACGCCAAGCCTGCGAAGGGCATATTATCATCCGCACGGCGGGGGATATTACGCTCTTCGGTTTCGTCATCAGGGGCGAAGCCCATGTAATCGACAACGTCCATCGGGCTGGGCAGATAATCGATCACCGCGTTCAGCAGCGGTTGAACACCTTTGTTTTTGAACGCGGAACCACCCAAGACCGGAACGAAGTGCAGCGCCAAGGTGCCTTTGCGCAGCAATTTGCGCAGGGTGGCGATATCGGGCTCTTCACCTTCAAGATAGGCTTCCATCGCATCGTCGTCTTCTTCGACGGCGGCTTCGATCATTTTGCCACGCCATTCGTCGGCCATGTCCTTCAGGCTGTCGCGGATCGGTGCTTTGACCCATGATGCGCCAAGGTCTTCACCCTGCCACAGCCATTCTTCCATGGTGACCAGATCGATCAGGCCTTCCAGTTCGGTTTCGGCACCAATCGGAATACCCACAGGAACGGCGCGTGCGCCGGTGCGGTCTTCGACCATGTGCACGCAGTTGAAGAAGTCTGCGCCGATCTTGTCCATCTTGTTGACGAAGACGATACGCGGAACCTTGTACCGGTCGGCCTGACGCCAAACGGTTTCGGTCTGCGGCTCGACACCGGCGTTGGCGTCGAGAACAGCAACCGCACCGTCGAGAACCGCCAGCGAGCGTTCGACTTCGATTGTGAAGTCAACGTGGCCGGGGGTGTCGATGATGTTCATCCGGTGCTTCGGAGTGTCAGCATTCACGCCATCTTCGGTGCGTTCCCAGAAAGTGGTGGTCGCAGCCGAAGTGATGGTGATGCCGCGTTCCTGTTCCTGCTCCATCCAGTCCATGGTGGCCGCACCATCGTGCACCTCACCAATGTTGTGGGATTTGCCGGTGTAAAACAGGATGCGTTCCGAGCAGGTGGTTTTACCTGCATCGATGTGCGCCATGATACCGAAGTTACGGTACAGTTCGAGCGGATATTCGCGTGCCATTGGTTTCGTACCTTCGTGGATTTACCAGCGATAATGGCTGAACGCTTTGTTCGCGTCGGCCATTTTGTGGGTGTCTTCGCGTTTCTTCACGGCGGAACCGCGCGATTGAACTGCATCCAGCAATTCGCCGGCGAGGCGTTCTTCCATCGTGTTTTCATTGCGGGCGCGCGATGCGTTGATCAGCCAGCGGATGGCCAGAGCTTCGCGGCGCTCGGGGCGCACTTCGACGGGTACCTGATAGGTTGCACCACCAACACGGCGCGAACGAACTTCGACGGCCGGTTTGATGTTGTCCAACGCTTCGTGGAACACTTCGACGGGGGCGCGTTTGATCTTGACTTCAATACGCTCCAGCGCATTGTAGACGATTTTTTCCGCGACCGATTTTTTACCGTCGATCATCAGGTTGTTCATGAATTTGGTCAGTACGCGATCGCCATACTTGGCGTCGGGCAGGACTTCGCGCTTCTCAGCAGCGTGACGACGAGACATTTCGTGATCTCCTTACTTCGGACGCTTGGCGCCGTATTTCGAACGACGTTGTTTACGGTCTTTGACGCCCTGGGTATCCAAAACACCACGCAGAATGTGGTAAC
The DNA here is from genome assembly GCF_001458355.1 of Thalassovita gelatinovora. Classification (GTDB taxonomy): domain Bacteria; phylum Pseudomonadota; class Alphaproteobacteria; order Rhodobacterales; family Rhodobacteraceae; genus Thalassobius; species Thalassobius gelatinovorus. Next base: position 3,657 of record NZ_CYSA01000019.1, read on the forward strand.
GGACACCCGGAAGGTCTTTCACTCGGCCGCCACGGATCAGGACAACAGAGTGTTCCTGAAGGTTGTGGCTTTCACCGGGAATGTACGAAATGACTTCGAAACCGTTGGTCAGGCGAACCTTTGCAACTTTACGCATAGCCGAGTTCGGCTTCTTCGGCGTGGTGGTATACACACGGGTACACACGCCACGCTTTTGCGGGCACTGTTCCAGGTGCATGGATTTCGAACGTTTGACTTTGGGCTGCCGCGGTTTGCGGATCAGCTGCTGAATCGTTGGCATTGGGTCGCTTTCCCCGTTTCCTAACACATCTGCCAGTGACCGGAGCCACCGACGGTTTCAATTCTTTGCATCACGCGCGTCCGCATAACACAAAAACCGCAATCGTTCCCATTCCGAGGCGAACGACGCGGTGAGTTCCCAGAGGACCGAAGCTTCAAAGTAGCTTGGGACTTGGCCACTGCAATTTTGATATCGGCGACAGGGGCGTCCCTCTTTGCCGGATGTGGCGCGTATAGGGGGAGTCGGAAGGCTTGTCAACAAGCGCCGGGGCGTCCGCGTCATTCTTGGCCAAGGACCGTGTCCCATGCCATTTTCAACCTGTCCAAGGGAATGTTGAAACGCTCCATCATAGTTTCGGGCAGCTTGTCCTTGTCGAACCAAACTTCTTCGGAATTATGCGGATTATAGCTGACCGAACTGTCGTTTTCTCCATGCGCCCCGCGCAGGAACATCGGCACCCGCGGGAAAGACAGCATCGGGATGCGTTTCCACATCTGCGCATGATTGAAATGCAGAAGGCTTTCGGCTGCCTGTGGCCGCAGATACAGCACCAACCCCGGGGTCCAGTACCGCGTCGTCACCGGGATCAGTTTGACCCCCGACAAGTCGGTTTGCAGGATGAAACCCTTATTGAAATCCAGCGCCAGTTTTCCGCCGTTGCGAAAGATGCCCTTTACCTTGGGAAAGAAATCGCGGGTTCGTTCGACGAAATCAACCGAAACTGCATCGTCGTCGTCCAAGCGGAATTCAGCCACTGCGCGCACATCCATATCGCGTTCGGCCACCATCACGTCGCGACAGACGTCTTGATGGTGTTGACCTTCACGGGCGAACACCGGCTTGATCTGGGGAATGTCGGCAATAAGGTCCAGCACCTGCGATCGCGTCGGGTCTGGCAGAGTATCCCCCATCAACAGAATGATCTTGAAATCCGGATCTGTCTGCGCCCTGAGCGATGGCAGCACGACCTGTTCCAGATAAAACAGCCGTAATTGCAACCTTAGCGGATCGTAAAGCGCTTGCCGCAGCGTTTCGAACCCACCTTCTTCTTCTTTCTGAAATGCCCCAGGGGCGGAAGGATAGGACCACCGGCACAAGCCAAGGATTTGGACTTCGACTGTCAAATTCAATTCACCCGTTACGTTTCGTCTGCTTGGCAATCTGGCCTTCCCGGTAAAGCATGAAAACACCACTGCAGACAACAATTGCCGCCCCGATCAGCGTCAATGGGGCCGGCCAGTCACCGAAAACGAACCAACCCAGCGTCAAGGCCCAGATAAGTCCGGTATAGCGAAACGGTGCGATAAAGCTGATTTCGCCAACCCGCATGACCAGCACCGAACACAGATATCCGGCAATGATCGATACCGAAGACGCCACGATGACCCCCCATGTCCGCACGTCCATTTCCACCCAATCCCGGCCCAGACCGGCCAAGCCAAAAAACACCATCACCGACATTGACGTTGTCCATGTCACCAGCATCGATGGGGTGCTGCGCGACAGCCTGCGGGTGACCAGATCACGCATCGTCACGAACCCCACCGCGATCAGCGCATAGACGGAATACAGCGTGAATCCCTCAGCCCCCGGCCGTACGATCAGCAAAACCCCCAGCAACCCGACAAGGATCGCTGACATCCGGCGCCAGCCGAGGCTTTCACGAAAGAGCAGAGCCGCCAGCAGAGACACCGTTAGCGGCAACGATTGCAGGATCGCCGTGACGTTGGCGATGGGCATATGGAACAGCGCGGTCAGGAAAAAATAGGCAGAGCCGATTTCTGCCACGATGCGAAGCGCGATCAACCCCAGATCGCGGCGCGGCAACCGAAAGTGTAAGACACCTAGCCGCCATGCCCAGACCCCTGTGAACAGAGAAGTCAGTATTCCACGCAGGAACAAGAGCTGAAAAAGCGGTACATCGCCTGACAGCACCTTCATGAAGGTGTCGTTGATGGTGAAGGCCGCCATAGAAGCCATCATCAGCAATGCACCACGCATATTGTCAGAAAGGGGCATTTGGGGATCTCGGAATTAAAGACCCGCAACTGCTGCATATTTTTCGTTGCGCCGTCCAGAGAAAAGAACCATCCCGACCGCTCTGAGCCCCCCTGCCCCGCAAACTGAAAAGGCCCCCGCAAATGCGAGGGCCTTTTCGTCATCAGTTTCGGACGTTTATTCGTCGCGGCTTTCCGGCGTTTGCACCAGATTGTCGAAATCGTCGCTACCGACCACATCGTCGATCGGGGCCGCCAAAGCTGCGGCCGCTTCGGCTTCTTCGCGGCGGGCTTCCAGTACGACGTTGTCACGTGAACGCGCGATCTTGCGCACCCGTGCGGTCGCACCACCGGTCCCGGCCGGGATCAGACGGCCAACAAGGATGTTTTCCTTCAGGCCGATCAGCCGGTCGCGCTTACCCTGAACCGAAGCTTCGGTCAGCACGCGGGTTGTTTCTTGGAACGATGCAGCCGACATGAAGGATCGGGTCTGCAACGACGCCTTGGTGATCCCCAGCAGGATCGGGCCACCGGTTGCCGGACGACCGCCACGAGCGATTGCCTTTTCGTTGGCTTCTTCCAGTTCGGCCTTTTCGACATGTTCGCCCTTCAGAAGCGTGGTATCGCCGCTGTCGTCGATTTCCCACTTCTTCAGCATCTGGCGCACGATCACTTCGATGTGCTTGTCGTTGATCTTCACGCCTTGCAGACGATAGACCTCCTGCACCTCGTTGATCATGTAATCGGCCAACGCGCCGACCCCCATGATGGCAAGGATGTCATGCGGCGCCGGGTTGCCGTCCATGATGTAATCCCCCTTCTGCACGAAGTCGCCTTCCTGCACCGGGATGTGCTTGCCCTTGGGCACCATGTATTCGACCGGTTCGCGGTTTTCATCCGCTGGTTCGATCGAGATACGGCGCTTGTTCTTGTAGTCGCGGCCAAAGCGCACGTAACCATCGATTTCGGCGATGATCGCGTGATCCTTCGGACGACGGGCTTCGAACAGTTCCGCGACTCGCGGCAGACCACCGGTAATGTCCTTGGTCTTGGCGCCTTCACGCGGAATCCGCGCAACGACGTCACCGGCCTGAACGTCCTGACTTTCTTCAATCGACAAGATGGCGTCGACCGACATCGGGTAGGTGATCGGGTTTCCAGCCGCGTTGCGCACCGGTTCACCGTCTCCATCGACCAGAATGATTTCCGGTTTCAGTTCGTTCCCTTTGGGGGCTGCACGCCAGTCGATCACGATCTTCTGGGTCATGCCGGTTGCATCATCGGTTTCATCGCGCACGGCAATGCCGCTGACCAGGTCGACAAATTTCGCCGTCCCCGATTTTTCGGCAATGATCGGCAGGGTATAGGGATCCCATTCGAACAGCTTGTCACCGCGTTTGACCTGCTGGCCTTCGGCAACGAACAGCTTGGTGCCGTAATCGAGCTTGTGGCTGGCGCGTTCTTCGCCGTTTTCACCCATGATCCGCAGCTTCAGGTTCCGTCCGATGGTCAGAACTTCGCCATTGGAGTTGGTGATCAGTTGCGCATTTTCGAACTCGACCTTGCCGTCCTGGCTGGCTTCCAGGAAGGACTGCTGGCCACCCTGAGCAACACCGCCGATGTGGAAGGTCCGCATCGTCAGCTGTGTCCCGGGTTCCCCGATCGACTGCGCCGCGATGATGCCGACGGCTTCGCCGGTATTCACCTTGGTGCCGCGCGCCAGGTCACGACCGTAACACATTGCGCAAACGCCGTCGTCGGCGTCACAGGTCAGCGGGCTGCGGATCTGCATCGACAACACACCGGCGGCTTCGATCGCGTCGGCGGTGCGTTCGTCGATCATCGTCCCCTTGGGCACAACGACTTCATCAGACCCCGGTGCCATCACGTCTTCGGACGTGACCCGTCCAAGGATCCGTTCGGCCAACGATGCGACCACTTCACCATCGTTCACCGCCGCTTCGACGAAGATCGAATTTTCAGTGCCGCAATCGTTTTCGCGGATAATGCAATCTTGCGCCACGTCAACCAGACGACGGGTCAGATAGCCCGAGTTCGCCGTTTTCAGAGCGGTATCGGACAGACCTTTCCGTGCGCCGTGTGTCGAGTTGAAGTACTCAAGCACGGTCAGGCCTTCTTTAAAGTTCGAAATGATCGGCGTTTCGATGATGTCGCCATTCGGCTTGGCCATCAGGCCGCGCATACCGCCCAACTGTTTCATCTGCGTGACCGAACCCCGGGCACCTGAGTGAGCCATCATGTAAACGCTGTTCGGCTCCATTTCGGCACCGTTTTCGTCGGTCTTCACGGCCGAAATCGTGCCCATCATCGCATCGGTGACCTTGTCGTTACATTTCGACCAGGCATCGACCACCTTGTTGTACTTTTCGCCCTGAGTGATCAGGCCGTCCATGTACTGCTGTTCGAAATCTTTCACCTGATCACGGGTCTCGTCGACGATTTCCCACTTGTTGTCGGGGATCACCATGTCGTCCTTGCCGAAGGAAATCCCGGCCTTGAACGCTTCGCGGAAACCCATCGACATGATCTGATCACAGAAGATAACCGATTCCTTCTGACCGCAATAACGATAGACGGTGTCGATGACCTGCTGCACTTCTTTCTTCCGCAACAAGCGGTTGACCAGATCGAACGGTGCCTTGGCGTTCTGCGGCAGCAGCGCGCCCAGACGGACCCGGCCCGGAGTGGTTTCATAGCGCTTAACCACTTCCATTCCGTTTTCGTCGATCTGCGGCACCCGTGCTGTGATGCGGGAATGCAAATGCACCGCACCGGTATCCAGCGCGTATTGCACTTCATCGATGTTCGAGAACACCATGCCTTCGCCCTTCATGCCTTCGCGCATGAGAGTGGTGTAATAGATGCCAAGGATCATATCCTGCGACGGAACGATGATCGGGGCACCGTTGGCGGGCGACAGAACGTTGTTCGTCGACATCATCAAAACGCGCGCTTCCAACTGCGCTTCCAGGCTCAGCGGAACATGGACTGCCATCTGGTCGCCGTCAAAGTCTGCGTTGAAGGCCGAACAGACCAGCGGGTGCAGCTGAATGGCTTTGCCTTCGATCAGCGTGGGTTCGAACGCCTGAATGCCCAAACGGTGCAGCGTCGGCGCCCGGTTCAGCATCACCGGATGTTCGCGGATCACCTCATCCAAGATATCCCAGACTTCGGGGCGTTCCTTTTCCACCAGCTTTTTCGCCTGCTTCACGGTGCTGGACAGGCCACGGGCCTCCAGCCGCGAATAGATAAACGGCTTGAACAGTTCCAGCGCCATCTTTTTCGGCAGACCGCATTGGTGCAGCTTCAGTTCCGGACCGGTCACGATGACCGAACGCCCCGAGAAGTCGACCCGTTTCCCCAAAAGGTTCTGACGGAAGCGACCCTGCTTACCCTTCAGCATGTCCGACAGCGATTTCAGCGGGCGCTTATTGGCGCCGGTGATCACGCGGCCACGACGACCATTGTCGAACAGGGCATCTACCGATTCCTGCAGCATCCGCTTTTCGTTACGCACGATGATATCGGGCGCACGCAATTCGATCAGTCGTTTCAGGCGGTTGTTCCGGTTGATCACCCGGCGATACAGATCGTTCAGATCCGAGGTCGCAAAGCGGCCACCATCCAGCGGCACCAGCGGGCGCAGTTCCGGCGGGATGACCGGAACCACGGTCAGGATCATCCATTCCGGACGGTTGCCCGATTCCAGGAAGCTTTCCACCACTTTCAGGCGCTTGATGATCTTCTTCGGCTTCAGTTCGCCAGTCGCTTCTTTCAGATCGGCGCGCAGCTGTTCGGCTTCGGCCTCCAGATCGATCGCGGACAGCATTTCACGGATCGCTTCGGCACCGATATTGGCGGTGAAAGCGTCCATGCCATAGGCGTCCTGGGCGTCCATGTATTCTTCTTCGGTCATCATCTGGCCGTATTGCAGATCGGTCAGACCCGGCTCGATGACAACATAGTTTTCGAAATACAGAACCCGCTCCAGATCGCGCAGCGTCATGTCCAGCATCAGGCCGATGCGGCTCGGCAGCGATTTCAGGAACCAGATATGCGCAACCGGCGACGCCAGTTCGATATGGCCCATACGTTCGCGGCGAACTTTCTGCAGCGTGACTTCAACGCCGCATTTTTCGCAGACAACGCCGCGGTATTTCATCCGCTTGTATTTGCCGCACAGGCATTCGTAATCTTTGATCGGGCCAAAGATCCGGGCGCAGAACAAGCCGTCGCGTTCAGGCTTGAAGGTCCGATAGTTGATGGTTTCGGGTTTTTTGATCTCACCATAAGACCAAGACAGAATCCGTTCTGGCGATGCCAGCGACACGCGGATTTCATCAAAGACCTTGGGCGGGGTCAGCGGATTGAACGGGTTATTCGTGATTTCCTGGTTCATTTTGATACCTCAAATTTTGCGGAAGGGGGGACGGGATGAGGGCGCGACGCCCTCAATCCTCTTCCTCCGCATCCAGGAGTTCCATGTTCAGGCCGAGGCCACGGACTTCTTTCACCAGAACGTTGAACGATTCCGGTACGCCCGCTTCATAATTGTCCTCGCCCTTGACGATCGATTCATAGACCTTGGTCCGGCCTGCCACGTCATCCGATTTCACCGTCAGCATTTCTTGCAAGGTGTAGGCAGCGCCGTAAGCTTCCAGAGCCCAGACTTCCATTTCACCGAAACGCTGACCACCGAATTGCGCCTTACCACCCAGCGGCTGCTGGGTAACGAGGCTGTACGGACCGGTGGAACGGGCGTGAATCTTGTCGTCCACCAAGTGGTGCAGTTTCAGCAGGTATTTCATACCCACCGTCACTTTGCGCGCGAACTGTTCACCAGTGCGACCATCGAACAGGATCGATTGCCCCGACTGATCGAACCCGGCGCGACGCAGGGCGTCGTTTACGTCGGCTTCTTTCGCACCGTCGAAAACAGGTGTTGCGATCGGCACACCGCGGGTGACGTTACCTGCGGCTTCGACCAGACGATCTTCGTCCATGTCGACCAGGCCTTCTTCATAGACCTCTTCGCCGTAGGCTTCGCGCATGGCTTCGCGTACCGGCGTCAAATCGCCGGTGCGACGATAGGCTTGCAACGCATCGTCCACTTTCAGACCCAGACCGCGTGCGGCCCAGCCCATATGGGTTTCCAAAATCTGACCGACGTTCATACGCGACGGCACGCCCAGCGGGTTCAGACAGAAATCGACCGGCGTCCCGTCTTCGAGGAATGGCATGTCTTCCATCGGAACAACGCGGGAAATAACACCCTTGTTGCCGTGACGACCGGCCATTTTATCGCCCGGCTGCAGCTTACGCTTCACCGCGATAAAGACTTTGACCATCTTCATCACACCCGGCGGCAGATCGTCGCCACGACGGACTTTTTCGACCTTGTCTTCGAACCGGGCATCCAGAGCGCGCTTCTGCACTTCGTATTGTTCGTGCAGGGCTTCAACGATCTGGGCGTCGGATTCTTCTTCCAGCGCCAGTTGCCACCACTGACCACGGGTCAGTGTTTCCAGCACTTCTTCGGTCACAACCGAACTGGCCTTGACACCCTTGGGGCCTTTCACGGCCACTTTGCCCATGATCAAGTCTTTCAGACGGGCATAGATGTTCCGATCCAGGATCGCCAATTCGTCATCCCGGTCACGGGCCAGACGTTCGACTTCTTCGCGTTCGATCTGCAACGCACGTTCGTCTTTTTCGACGCCGTGACGGTTGAACACGCGGACTTCGACCACAGTCCCGAAATCGCCCGGTTTCACGCGCAGCGAAGTGTCGCGCACGTCAGATGCCTTTTCACCAAAGATGGCGCGCAGCAGCTTTTCTTCCGGAGTCATCGGGCTTTCGCCCTTCGGTGTAATCTTGCCAACCAGAATATCGCCCGGTTCCACATCCGCGCCGATGTAAACGATGCCCGCCTCGTCGAGGTTGCGCAGCGCTTCTTCACCCACATTGGGAATGTCTCGGGTGATTTCTTCCGGCCCCAGTTTGGTATCGCGGGCGGCGACTTCGAATTCCTCGATATGGATCGAAGTAAAGACGTCATCACGGGAAATTCGTTCGGAAATCAGGATCGAATCTTCGTAGTTATAGCCATTCCAGGGCATAAACGCGACGATCACGTTTTTCCCCAGCGCCAGCTCACCGATATCGGTGGACGGACCATCAGCAATCACTTCGCCCTTCTGAACCGTCTCACCGACTTTAACCAGCGGACGCTGGTTGATGCAGGTGTTCTGGTTCGAGCGCTGGAATTTGCGCATCCGGTAGATGTCTACACCGGCATCGCCCAGTTCCAGATCTTCGGTCGCACGGATCACGATCCGCTGCGCATCGATCTGGTCGATGATGCCGCCGCGCTTCGCCATGATCGCAGCGCCGGAATCCCGGGCCACGATTTCTTCGATCCCGGTGCCGACCAGCGGCGCTTCGGCGCGCAGCAGCGGAACGGCCTGACGTTGCATATTCGAACCCATCAGGGCGCGGTTGGCGTCGTCGTTTTCAAGGAACGGGATCAGCGAGGCAGCAACCGACACCAGCTGTTTCGGGCTGACGTCGATCAGGTCTACGTTTTCGCGCGGTGCCAAGGTGTAATCGCCCGACTGACGAGTCGACACAAGATCGTTGATGAACTTGCCGTCTTCGTCCAGCGTCGCGTTGGCCTGTGCCACGGTGTGGCGCATTTCTTCGGTCGCCGACATGTAATGAACTTCGTCGGTCACCTTGGCGTCGGTTACGACACGATACGGGGTTTCGATGAAGCCATATTTGTTCACGCGGGCAAAAGTGGCCAGCGAGTTGATCAGACCAATGTTCGGCCCTTCCGGCGTTTCAATCGGGCACATCCGACCATAGTGGGTCGGGTGCACGTCGCGCACTTCGAAGCCGGCCCGTTCGCGGGTCAAACCACCCGGCCCAAGCGCCGACAGGCGGCGTTTGTGGGTAACTTCGGACAGCGGGTTGGTTTGGTCCATGAATTGCGACAACTGCGACGAGCCGAAGAATTCACGCACCGCAGCCGCGGCAGGTTTCGCGTTGATCAGGTCTTGCGGCATGACAGTGTCGATTTCGACCGACGACATCCGCTCCTTGATCGCGCGTTCCATCCGCAACAGACCAACACGGTACTGGTTTTCCATCAGTTCGCCGACAGAGCGCACACGACGGTTGCCGAGGTGGTCAATATCGTCAATATCGCCACGACCATCCCGCAAATCGACCAGCGCCTTGATGCAGGAAATGATGTCTTCCTTGCGCAGGGTCCGTTGAGTGTCTTCCGCATCCAGCGCCAGACGCATGTTCATCTTGACCCGGCCCACGGCCGACAGGTCGTACCGTTCGGAATCAAAGAACAGCGTGTCGAACAGTGCCGAGGCTGCTTCAACGGTCGGCGGTTCACCCGGACGCATCACGCGATAGATGTCCATCAGCGCGGTATCGCGGCCCATGTTTTTGTCCATCGCCATAGTGTTACGCATGTAAGCGCCTACGGTAATGTTATCGATGTCCAGAACCGGGATTTCGGTGATACCGGCATCCATCAGTTCTTGAAGGCTACCGCCGGAAACTTCGCCATCCTTACCGAATTCCAGGGTCAGTTCATCGCCCGCTTCGACATAGATCGCGCCGGTTTCTTCGTTGATGATGTCCTTGGACACGAATTTACCGACGATATGTTCGAACGGCACCAGCAATTCGGTGATCTTGCCTTCGTCGATGATCTTCTTGACTGCGCGCGGGGTAACTTTCTTGCCAGCTTCGCAGATCACTTCGCCTGTGGCTGCATCAACCAGATCATAGGTGGGACGGGTGCCGCGGGCACGATCGGGGAAGAACTTGGTGACCCAGCCCTTGCTCTTTTCCAATTTGAATTCGACGGTGTTGTAATAGGCATCCATGATGCCTTCCTGATCGAGCCCCAGCGCATAAAGCAGGGTGGTCACAGGCAGTTTACGACGACGGTCGATGCGGGCGAACACGATATCCTTGGCATCGAATTCGAAATCCAGCCACGAGCCGCGATAGGGAATAATGCGGCAGGCGAACAGCAGCTTGCCCGAGCTGTGGGTCTTGCCTTTGTCGTGGTCGAAGAACACACCGGGCGACCGGTGCATCTGAGAAACGATCACCCGTTCGGTGCCATTCACAACGAAGGTGCCGTTCGGTGTCATCAGGGGCATATCGCCCATGAAAACGTCCTGTTCTTTGATATCCTTGACCGATTTCGCACCGGTATCTTCGTCGACATCGAACACGATCAGGCGCAAGGTAACCTTCAGCGGCGCGCTGTAGGTCATATCGCGCTGCATGCATTCCTCAACGTCGTATTTCGGCTTTTCCAGTTCGTATTTCACGAATTCCAGAACGCTGGTTTCGTTGAAATCCTTGATCGGGAATACCGACTGGAACACCCCCATGATGCCTTCGCCCTCGGTGGGCTGAGCAGCATCGCCGGAACGGAGGAAAAGATCGTACGAGGATTTTTGAACCTCGATCAGGTTCGGCATCTCCAGCACTTCGCGGATTTTGCCATAATATTTACGCAAACGTTTCTGGCCAAGGAAGCTTTGAGCCATGACAGTCGTCACCTTTCGTTTCCAATCGGTCGCGCCTGCCGTCGGGCCCCGGCAGCACGTCCATTTGAAACAGGTTGATTACGATCCATTCATGGTTTCTGTCCCACCAGAAACCTCCCGATCACAGAACCAAACCTTAGAAAACGCCCCACCTCAAATCAGAGAGGCACTTGCTAAGACAGGTTCGGCTGGGCCCGGATTCCCGGACCCAGCCTGAATTTAACGGGGCATTTGCGCCCCCAAAGCCGATTACTTCAGTTCGACTTCGGCGCCAGCTGCTTCCAGCTTGCCTTTGATTTCTTCGGCTTCGTCTTTCGACACGCCTTCTTTCACGGCTTTGCCACCTGCTTCGACCAGTTCTTTGGCTTCTTTCAGGCCCAGACCGGTGATGCCGCGGACTTCCTTGATCACGTTGATCTTGGAGGCGCCGGCCGATTTCAGGATGACGTCGAATTCGGTCTGCTCTTCAGCAGCTGCGCCACCGGCGTCGCCACCAGCTGCCGCCATCATCACAGCGCCACCAGCGGCGGGCTCGATGCCGTATTCGTCTTTCAGGATGGTTTTCAGTTCTTGAGCTTCCAGCAGGGTCAGACCTACGATTTGCTCAGCAAGTGCTTTCAGATCAGCCATTTTACTGTTTTCCGTTCGTTTAGATGTGTTCCAACGTGAAGGTTCTTACCCCACGCAGATCAAAAGGTTGCTTACGCGGCTTCCGCCTTCTCTTCGATGGTCGAAAGAATGCTCGCGATATTCGAAGCAGGAGCGCCAATCGCGCCGGCGATATTCGATGCAGGTGCGGCGATACAACCAACGATCGAGGCAATAAGTTCCTCGCGCGAAGGCATTTTCGACACGGCTGCAACGCCGTCACGATCCAGAGCGTTCTCACCCATTGCACCGCCGAGGATTTCGAATTTCGAATTATCCTTGGCGAAGCCCTCGGCCACCTTGGCAGCTGCCACGGGGTCCTCGGAATAGGTCAGAACGGTCATACCCGAAAGGTAGTCAGCAATGCTTGCGCAGGGCTTTCCTTCCAGAGCGATTTTGGCGAGCTTGTTCTTGGCGACACGTACGGACCCACCGGCTTCGCGGGCGCGAGCACGAAGGTCCTGCATCTCAGCAACCGTGAGACCTGCGTAGTGGGCTACGACCACAACGCCAGAGCTTTCAAAGATCTGGCCGAGTTCGTCGACCAACTTCTCTTTTTGTGCTCTATCCACAGTTTCACTCCAATTATGGGGGTTTCCCCCCGGCTCTTCACTGCCGGGCAAGCCCGGCGACTAAGTCCGAATTACGGGGCAAAGCCAAAATCGCCCGAGGAACCCAGGCTGAATTGGTTATTCCCGTCTCAGGCAGGAAATTAAGGCACCAAATGACACCACCCACCGTCTTGGACGAAACAAAATAAAGCGCACGAAGAATCGCACGCTTTATTCCGCAGTGCTGTCTAGACCAGTTATCGGGGGTTTCCAAGAGGGGAAGGCAAAATATTTCTCATTCCTGCCCTCGCTCTTGGACGCCAAAAATTCCGTCACCAAAAAATAAGGACGCCAAAAGGCGCCCTTATCTCAAATCAGTTCGAAGTTCGCTTACCCGACGTTTGCCGACGACACGTCGATGCTGACGCCCGGACCCATGGTCGAGCTGATCGCGATCTTCTTCATGTAAGCGCCTTTGGCTCCCGTCGGCTTGGCCTTGGCAACGGCCGAAACGAACGCCTTGACGTTCTCGACCAGCTTGGCTTCATCGAAGGATGCCTTGCCAACACCAGCGTGAACCACACCGGCTTTTTCGGCGCGGAACTGAACTTCACCACCCTTGGCGGCAGCGACAGCCTCTTTCACATCCATGGTCACGGTACCGACCTTGGGGTTCGGCATCAGGTTGCGCGGACCCAAGATTTTACCCAGACGACCGACAACAGGCATCATATCCGGGGTCGCGATGCAACGATCGAAATCGATCTTGCCGCCCTGGATGGCTTCCATCAAGTCTTCGGCGCCAACGATATCCGCGCCTGCGGCCTGAGCTTCTTCTGCCTTGGGGCCACGGGCGAACACGGCGACGCGCACGGTTTTGCCGGTGCCGTTGGGCAGGCTGACAACGCCGCGAACCATCTGATCGGCGTGACGAGTGTCGACGCCCAGATTCATCGCGATTTCGATGGTTTCATCGAATTTGGCGTTGGCATTTGCCTTGACCAGTGCGACCGCTTCTTCAACGGTCAGATTTTCTTTGCCTGCGAAAGCTTCGCGGGCAGCGGTGGTGCGTTTTCCAAGCTTTGCCATCTTACTTCACCTCAATGCCCATGGACCGGGCGGACCCGAGGATGATCTGCATCGCCGCTTCAATATCGTTGGCGTTCAGGTCTTTCATCTTGGCTTCGGCGATTTCTTTCACCTGAGCGACACTGACCGAACCCACGGTTTCACGACCGGGCGTCTTGGCGCCCGACTTCAGCTTGGCAGCTTTTTTCAGGTAATATGACGCGGGCGGCGTCTTGATGTCCATGGTGAAGGACTTGTCCTGATAATAGCTGATGATGGTCGGGCACGGTGCGCCCGCTTCCATGTCCTGCGTCTTGGCGTTGAACGCCTTGCAGAATTCCATGATGTTGATGCCGCGCTGACCCAGCGCCGGACCAACCGGCGGGGACGGGTTTGCTTGACCGGCGGGCACCTGCAGTTTCAGTGTGCCGACGAGTTTCTTGGCCATGTGGCCTCTCCTTTTTCCAACACCCCTCGAACGCGATCTCGGGGCTGCTCAGTTGTGTGGTCTGGTCTGGACATCGCGATGCCCTCGCCTCCCACGTCGGGGGCCGCCACGACTGGCGGCCATTCGATCAGATCTGTTTGGTGACCTGAGCGAAATCCAGTTCGACCGGGGTTTCGCGGCCAAAGATCGACACGGAAACTTTCAGCTTCTGCGAATCTTCGTCCACTTCCTCGATCATGCCGTCGAAATCTTCGAACGGGCCGTCGTTGACCTTGACCCTCTCGCCCACTTCGAAGCGGATCAGCGTACGCGGCGCTTCTTCGCCTTCCTGCACGCGGTTCAGGATCTGGTTCACTTCTGCGTCACGCATCGGCATCGGGCGGCCTTGCGGACCCAAGAAACCGGTGACGCGGTTGATCGAATTGATCAAGTGATAACCTTGGTCGCTCATTTCCATCCGCACCAGAACGTAACCGGGCATGAAACGGCGTTCGGTTGTCACCTTCTTACCGCGGCGCACCTCGATCACTTCTTCGGTCGGCACCAGAACTTCATCGATTTCGTCCTGCAGACCGTTTTCTTCTGCGGATTGACGAATCTGCTCGGCGACTTTCTTCTCGAAGTTCGAGAGAACGCTCACCGAATACCAACGCTTCGCCATCTTGATCCCGTCCTTGCATCCACGCGCCCCAAAGGGCAGAAATTCCAATCAATTCCGAGCTTTCGCCCGTTTCTCCCGAAAATAAAAAAGCGGCGTGCAACTCGAATCGCCGCACGCCATTTCCGGATGAGGCCTGTCACCTACCCCCGAACCCTTTCGAATTCAAGAGAAAAGGCATCAAACAAAGGCCCCAGACCTTAGCCGAACATCGACAACAGTCCGCGCAACCCGCCCTTGATCGCCAGATCGACCAGCGCAAAGAAAATCGCGGTCACCGTCGCCATGATGAACACCATCACGGTGGTCAGCAACACCTCGCGCCGGGTCGGCCAGGCGACCTTGCCCACTTCGCTGCGGACCTGCTGAATGAACTGAAGCGGATTTGTGCGTGCCATGCTTTCGTCTTTTCTGTCTGGGATGGGCCGCAGATACGCGTATCCCGGGGTGAATTCAAGGGGGCTCAGACCGGCAAGCTGCCGCTCAGCACGTAGCGCAGCATTTCGACCACCTGACGCGGTTCCTCGGCCACGGCCAAAGCGGCGGCGTCGACCTCTTTCAAAGCGTGCTGATGATCAGGTCCGTGCAGCACGATCAGCGACTTTCCCAATGCGGCGGCATAGCCCGCATCAAAGGCCGCGTTCCATTGTTTATACTTGTCGCCGAACCGCACCACCACGATATCCGCATCGGCAATACCTTTACGGGTGCGGATCGCGTTCAGCTTGGCCCCCTTGTGATCGTGCCAGAATTTGTCCGGTTCCGCCCCCATGATCGCCACGCCGCAATTGTCGCTGGCATCGTGATCGGTCACCGGTGCGCTGAATTCCACATCCAGCCCAGCGGCCCCGTCGATGATCTGTTCGCGCCAATCGGTATGGATTTCACCAGACAGATAGATTTTCAACGTCATCAAAGCCTCCGTTTTCGCTAAGGTCATGGTAACCCGCTTCGCCGTCAAAGCCCAGCATAAGACCGGGTTGCGACGGTCATTTCCGGCGCACGACCAGATAGCGACTGGGCGGACGGGCCGGAAAATTCCCCGACTCGATAATCTCGAAACCGGCTTTTTCAAACGCCCGTTCCAAAGCGCCGATGGAAAAGAACCGCACGAAAGGCGCCTTGCCCAGCAATTGCATTAACGGCAAGGCCAGCTTGATCGCCCGCAGCTTCAGCGACCCACCGGATTCGGCCAGACAGACAGTTTTCGAAATGAACACCCCGCCCGGTTTCACCATGTCGCGAATATGCGCCAAAGCCACATCAATGTCTTCGATCAGATGCAACAGGTTGAATGCCATGACAACGTCATAAGGATCTTCACGCAACTCTGCATCGTCAACATCCGCCTGCACGAAATACACGTTATCAGCGTTGGCTTCAGCGGCGCGAGTCTTGCCGATCTGCACCATTTCAGCTGCCAAATCGCTGGCGACGACAACTCCGGCGGACCCGGCCAAGTTCACGGCAGTGGTCCCGGTACCACATCCCAGCTCCAGAACCCGGTCGCTCTGCTTCAGATAAGACCGGGTCCGTTCCAATGTATATTCATACGAATCCATGTCGCGGATTGGTGTTTCGGCATAACGATGGGCCATCTTGTCCCAAAATTTGGCGGCGCTTTGCATGGCGGTTCTCCTTCATGACGCAACATAGCCATGCATAAATCCATTAGAAATTGCGGAATTTCGCAGGTGCTTTATACGTATTCGCATGGAAAACACCCTGCTGCCCTTCGACTGGAACCATGTCCGCGCGTTTCTTGCAACCGCCGAAGAAGGCTCGCTTTCTGCCGCTGCGCGCAAACTCCGGCTGACCCAACCGACACTGGGCCGACAGGTCGCAGCCCTCGAGGATGAGCTTGGGCTGATGCTGTTCGAACGGGTCGGGCGCAGCCTGATCCTGACCCGCGCCGGGACTGAACTTCTCGAACATGTCCGAGCCATGGGGGACGCTGCCAGCCGGGTGGCGCTGGTCGCTTCGGGCCAATCACAAGCAATCGACGGGCTGATCCGGATCACCGCCTCGGATATATTTTCCGCCTTCGTGTTACCACCGGCGCTGAAACAGTTGCAGCTACAGGCCCCACGGTTGCAGGTTGATATCGTTGCGACCAACGATATCAGTGACCTGATGCGACGCGAAGCTGATGTCGCGATCCGGAACCTGCGGCCCGAACAACCCGACCTGATCGCCCGGTTGGTGCGCGAGGCTTCGGCATATTTCTATGCGTCCACTGAGTATCTCGACCGGATGGGACGCCCTCAAAGCCTGGACGATCTGGCAGATCACGATTTCATCCATTTCGGCGATGCCGAACGAATGTGCGAATATCTGACCCCGCTGGGTCTGCCGGTCACCACCGATAATTTCCGCATCGGGTCTGGAAGTGCTTTGGTCGGCTGGGAACTTTCGCGTCAGGGCTTTGGCATCGCCACGATGGACGAAGCCGTGGCGCGGTTGGTGCCTGGCATGGAAAAGATTCTGCCCGAACTTGAGCCTGTTGTTTTCCCGGTTTGGCTGGCCACCCACCGCGAATTGCATACCAGCCGGCGCATCCGGCTGGTCTTCGACCTGCTGGCCGATTTCCTGTCGAAAAGCAGCGAGATCCGCCCCTGACGGTTCATCATGCCCCCCCTGCCCGCGTTCCATAAGCAAAGGGCCACCCCAAAGGCGGCCCTTGCAAATCCCGCAGCGGGATATTCCCGCCACGCATTCAGCCGCGCAGCACCCCGCCGGTCGCCTTGCTGACCTTCTCGACGATCTTGGCGGCCACCGCTTCGATGTCTTTTTCCTTTAGCGTCGTTTGGGTCGGCTGCAACCGCACGGTGATGGCGATGGACTTCTTGCCCTCGCCTAGGCTGCCGCCGATGAACTGATCAAACACCCGCACGTCTTCGATCAGCGCCTTGTCGGCCCCGGCTGCGGCATTGACCAGGGTCAGCGCCTCGATCTGCGCATCCACCACGAAGGCGAAATCGCGTTCCACCGCCTGCAGATCGCGCAGTTCCAGCGCCGGGCGCGTGGCCGCTTTCTTCTTCGGCAACGGCACCTCTTCGGGCCAGATGGTGAAACCCACGGCAGGGCCTTTCACGTCCATTTCGGCCAACACCTTGGGATGCAATTCGCCAAAGACGCCCAGCACCTTTTTGGGCCCCAGACAAATCTGGCCATGGCGGCCCGGATGCCACCAGCCTTCACCATTGCGCAACACCTGCACCTTGGCGGGCGCCCCAATGGCGGCCAAAACCGCCTCGGCATCGGCCTTGGCGTCATAGACATCGACCGGACGCGACGCGCCATGCACATCCTTCGGCCCGCTACGCCCGACCAACAGGCCGGTCACTTGCAACCTCTGTTCGCCCGGTTCGCCACCGGCAAAGGCCGGGCCGCATTCAAACAGCGCCAGATCATGGAAGCCGCGCGCCTGATTGCGGGCTGCCGCCTGCAACAGGCCGGGCAACAGATCGGGGCGCATATGGCTCATCTCGCTGGAAATCGGATTTTCCAACATCGTTGCATCCGATCCCCCACCGAACAGCAGGGCCGAAGCCCGATCGATGAAGGAATAGGTCACGCATTCATTATAGCCCAACTGCGCCGCAGTGCGCCGTGCCATCTGTTCGCGCACCTGTATCGGAGACAGGATCGGACGCGGCACACCAACCGAGGGTCGCGCCAAGGGCTTCGGTTCCAGCTTGGTCAGCGATGCAATCCGCGCCACTTCTTCGACCAGATCGGCCGGGCCTTGCACATCGGGGCGCCAACTGGGCACGTGGGCCAGATTGCCTTCCATCCGGAACCCCAGCTTGGTCAGGGTCTGACGCTGTTCGGATTCAGGAATATCCATGCCGACCAGCGATACAACCCGACCCGCATTCAGGGTATAAGCTCGCGCCACATCCGGCACCGACCCGGCCACCACCACGTCGGACGCTTCACCGCCGCAAAGATCGAGGATCATCTGCGCCGCGTCTTCCATCGCCTGCATGTTATAAGCAGGATCAATGCCACGTTCGTTGCGATAGCGCGCATCGGTGTTGATCTTCAGTACGCGGCCAGTCTTGGCGATCTGGATCGGGTCCCAGACAGCAGCTTCGAGAAACACATCGACCGTATCCAAGGTACAGCCTGATGCCAAACCGCCCATGACGCCGCCAATGGATTCAACGCCATTTTCGTCGGAAATCACCACGCAGCCTTCGGGAAAGCTGTATTCCTTTTCGTCCAGACCGACCATGGTTTCACCACCCTTGGTGCGATGCACATGCAAGGTGCCCTTGACCTTGCCAGCGTCAAACACGTGCAGCGGCCTGTTGCGGTCATAGGTGAAAAAATTGGTCACATCGACCAGCGCCGAAATCGGTCGCAGCCCGATCGCCCGCAACCGCTGTTGCAGCCATTCCGGGCTGGGCCCGTTTTTCACGCTCCTGATCAGTCGCCCCGCAAACACTTCGCAGCCGTCTTCTTGTGCATCTGCGTCGATCACCACCTTGATCGGGCAGGAATATTGGCCTTCAACGTCATGTGCAGCAACCGGCTTCAGTTCGCCCAGACCTCTTGCCGCCAGATCGCGGGCAATGCCGCGCACGCCCAACGCATCGGGACGGTTCGGCGTGATCGCGATATCGATCACCGGATCGACCTTGGCCGGATCGTTTTCGGCAAGCCAGTCGATAAATTTCTGCCCGACCTCGCCCGAGGGCAGTTCGATAATACCGTTGTGTTCGTCCGACAGTTCCAATTCGCGTTCCGACGCCATCATACCGTGACTTTCGACGCCGCGAATATTGCCGACGCTCAGCGTCACATCGATGCCGGGTACGTAATCGCCGGGCTTGCACAGGACCACGGTGATGCCTTCCCGCGCGTTCGGTGCACCACAGACGATCTGCTTGTCGCCCTCGTCGGTTTCCACCGTGCAAACGCGCAGTCGATCCGCATCAGGATGCTGTTCGGCATGTTTGACTTTGGCCAGCGTGAAGGAGGCCAGTTTCGAGGCCGGGTCTTCGACCTCTTCCACTTCAAGACCCAGATCGGTCAGCGCGTAAAGGATTTCATCCAGAGACGCCTCGGTTTCGAGGTGTTCTTTCAGCCAGGAAAGGGTGAATTTCATTTTATGTCCTCCAAAGGCACCGCTCAGCGGTCTGCCAAATCCTCAACCAGTTCGAAAGTTTCGAACACCAGCATCATTTCAGGGTCAAAACCGCCATCACGCCTGAAAGCAGCTTCATGCCGCTTGCGCCAGGCATCCAGCGTATTGTCTTCGCCTTCGGTCACAGCCATCGCTTCGGTGACATCGCAAAACCGGATCTGTTGAACCGATACGGTGCGGATGATCAAAGCAGCTGTGCCATCCCAGTTGGCGGCAATGTCGTGACGGCCCACCTTGGGCAATGCTTCGGGGTCACCATCGAATTCGGCCAAAGCCGCGCTATTTGCGGTTTTCTTACCCGCACGCACCAATTCCAGCAAAGCGTCGGATTGGACCTTTTCATCGCTGAAAGTGAACGTTCCCGCCCCCGGATAGGTAACTTGCAGGTCTTCCATTTCGTCAATCATTGCTTAATTCCCAATCGCAGAGCTGGCGCGTTCAATGCCGTCGGATAACAGGCAACCATCTCGACCGTCCCGCAAGAAACGATCGTGGTGGATCACCGCGACAACCCACCGTGCAAGGTCGGCACATCAAGCGATGCAAACCCGTAATGGCGCAGCCAGCGCAGGTCGCTGTCAAAGAACGCCCGCAGGTCGGGAATGCCGTATTTCAGCATCGCCAGCCGGTCGATCCCCATGCCGAAGGCAAAGCCCTGCCATTCGTCCGGGTTCACGCCCGCAGCCGACAAAACATTCGGATGCACCATACCCGAACCCAGAACCTCCATCCAATCGTCGCCTTCGCCGATCTTCAACTGTCCATTGACCCAGGAACATTGGATGTCAACTTCGGCCGAGGGTTCGGTGAATGGGAAATGCGACGCCCGGAAACGGGTCTTGATACCGTCGATTTCGAAAAACGCAGCAAAGAATTCTTCCAGCACCCATTTCAGGTTCGCCATCGAAATATCTTTGTCGATGGCCAACCCTTCGACCTGATGGAACATCGGCGTATGGGTCTGGTCGTAATCGGAGCGATACACCCGGCCCGGCGCGATCACCCGGATCGGTGCGCCCTGTTTTTCCATCGCCCGGGTCTGCACCGGGCTGGTATGAGTACGCAGCACATGCGGCGGGCGGTCGTCGCCTTCGGCGCGGTGCATATAGAACGTGTCGAATTCCTGCCGCGCGGGGTGATGCGGCGGAATGTTCAGACTGTCGAAATTGTACCAGTCGGTTTCGATCTGCGGCCCTTCGGCCACGGCAAAGCCGAGATTAGCAAAGATCGCGGCCACTTCTTCGCTGACCTGGCTGATCGGGTGAATGCTGCCCCGACGGTCGCCACGCCCCGGCAGGGTCACATCCAGCCATTCTGTGCGCAACCGTTCATCCAGCGCGGCATCGGCCAGCGCGGATTTCTTCGCCGCCAGCGCCGAGTTGAGTTCGTCCTTCAGCGCGTTGAGCGCGGGACCGGCCACCTGACGCTCTTCTGGGCTCATCTTGCCCAGCTCGCGCATTTTCAGGCTGACTTCGCCCTTTTTACCCACCGCCTGAACGCGGATGTCTTCCAAAGCGGCTTCATCGCCCGCATCGGCAATGGCGCTAAGGTATTTCTGTTTCAGATCGTCCATCCGATCCCTCCAATTCCGTTAAGCCCCTGCTACCCAGCACAGGCCCAAAACGCAAGAAGCCGCGAGACCCCAAAAGGTCCGCGGCTTCTTTAAACTTGATCCCGGTGCGGGATTTACGCGAGCGCGGCCTTCGCCTTTTCGACGATGGCACCGAACGCTTCGGGTTCGTGCACGGCCAGATCGGCCAGAACCTTACGGTCGACTTCGATACCGGCCAGGCCCAGACCGTTGATGAAGCGCGAATAGGTCAGCGCTTCGTCATGGCTGCGCACTGCGGCGTTGATCCGCTGAATCCACAATGCGCGGAAATTCCGCTTGCGGTTCTTACGGTCGCGGGTTGCATATTGGTTCGCCTTGTCGACGGCCTGACGGGCGACCTTGAAGGTATTCTTGCGGCGGCCATAATAACCTTTGGCTGCCTTGATGACCTTCTTGTGACGGGCGTGAGTTGTGGTACCACCTTTAACGCGGGACATGTCTGCTCTCCTCTCTTAGCGGTCGTAGGGCATGAAGCCCTTGACGGTTTTTGCGTCGGGAGCCGACAGCGTGGTGTTGCCGCGTGCGTCGCGGATGAATTTCTTGGTGCGTTTGATCATGCCGTGGCGTTTGCCGGCCTGACCCCCCAGGACCTTTCCGGTCGCGGTCACCTTGAAGCGCTTTTTGGCGCTCGACTTCGTCTTCATCTTGGGCATTTTCGTCTCCTTGTCATTCAACGATTACACGCGACTCGGCATGCCTCTACCGGCCGGCCGCGCAGACAGGCCGCCCCTTTACGAAGGAACCGCCACGATTGCAAGCGAAAATCAGTTCAAAAACCGCCCGACCACCCGGACATAAGCCATCGGGATATCGGCAAGGTCGACGCCATCCGCTTTCAGTACATAAGCGTATACCGTCAACGCAACGCCCAGCAGAAGGCTCAGCACCGGCACCCGCGGTATCACACCATCGCTCCAGTTCGACACGATCGACGGGATCGAAAGCCCTAAGACCGTCACGCCAACGACCAACACGAGATCGGAATCCATTGTTCCCTCCACACCTCTAAAGGGCAAGGTTACTCCGGGTCGGTAGCATAGATCAAATGTTCCGCGCAGGGGGCAACCCGCAGAATGTTGGTGGTGCCGGTCACGTTGAAGGGAACCCCGGCAGTGACAAGAATCTGATCGTCTTCACCAGCATAGCCACCCATCCTAGCCGCGCGGGCCGAATTGACCACCGCCTGCTTGAACCGGTCAACGGGTTCTTTGATGACCACGCAATCGGTGCCCCAGGTCAGGGCAAGACGTCGCGCGGTGTCCCGCAAGGGCGTCATCGCGATGATTGGCACCCGCGGCCGTTCGCGCGCCACCAGCGCAGCGGTCGTGCCAGATTGGGTAAAACAACAGATTGCCTTGATATGAGTGGTTTCGGCTATTTCACGGGCAGCGGCCACAATGCCGTCGGCAACGGTTTTACGATCCGCCGACCGCGACGCATCGATGACATCGCGATAGGTTTCGTCGCTTTCGACCTCGATTGCGATATCGTCCATCGTTTTGACGGCTTCGACCGGGAAATCCCCCGCTGCCGATTCCGCGCTCAACATGATGGCGTCGGCGCCTTCGTAAATCGCATTCGCCACGTCGGACACTTCGGCACGGGTCGGCATCGGCGATTCAATCATCGATTCCAACATTTGGGTGGCGACGATCACGGGCTTGGCCGCCTTGCGGCATTTGCGGATCAGCCGTTTCTGGATCGGCGGCACGTTCTGCACCGGCAATTCGACGCCCAGATCGCCGCGCGCCACCATTACCCCGTCACTGACCTCAAGGATTTCGTCAAAGGCTTTTACCGCCGCCGGCTTTTCGATCTTCGACAGGATCGCGGCCCGGCCATTGGCCAATTGCCGGGCTTCCCAGACGTCTTCGGGCCGCTGAACAAAGCTCAGTGCGAGCCAATCCACCCCCAGTTGACAGACGAATTCAAGATCTTTGCGATCCTTTTCCGACAGCGCCGCCAGCGGCAAAACCACATCGGGCACATTGACCCCTTTGCGGTTCGAAATCATGCCGCCATTGATCACTTCGCATTCCGCAAATTCTGCCCCGCAATCGGTCACCCGCAACCGGATCTTGCCGTCATTGACCAACAGGCCTGCCCCGACTTCAAGCGCTGCAAAAATTTCCGGATGCGGCAGGCAAACCCGAGTCACATCGCCCGGTGCCGGGTCCAGATCCAACCGGAACGTCGCGCCGTTTTCCAGCATTTCTTCGTCATTGGCAAAAACCCCGACACGCAGTTTGGGCCCTTGTAGATCGGCCAGAATACCGATCGGATTATCCAGATCGCTTTCGACCTGACGAATCATCGCATGGCGTTCGCGGATTTCATCGTGGCTGCCATGGCTCATGTTCAACCGGAACACATCGGCCCCAGCTTCGTGCAGTTTGCGGATCATTGCATAATCGTTCGAAGCCGGCCCAAGCGTCGCCACGATCTTCACATTGCGAAAGCGTCTCATTCCGTCTCCTGATTGCGGCAGATTGTGTTAACGCTAACTTATAGCGATTGTGGCGATACAGACAATTCCCATTTGCTGCATTCTGCCGTACAGGGACATGAAAGGAAGTGAAACTTTCATGACTTACGAACCTTATCGCATAATCGGGGCCGACCGCCCGTCACGTTGGCTGATCACCTGCGATCACGCCGCCAACACCGTGCCGCCCTTTGTCAACGATGGCCAACTGGGTCTGGGCCAGAGCGACATGGAACGCCACATAGCCTATGATGTCGGCGCGGCGGGACTAACCGAAGCGCTGGCCGAAGCGATGAACGCGCCCGCAATCCTGTCGAATTTTTCGCGTCTGGTGATCGACCCGAACCGGGGCGAAGACGACCCGACCCTGTTGATGAAACTGTACGATGGCACCATCATCCCCGCCAATCGTCATGCCGGTTCAGAAGAGCTGGAACGCCGGTTAAACGGCTGCTATCGTCCTTATCACACCGCGCTGGCGGAACTGGCGGGGCGGCGTGACGATACTGTCATCCTGTCGGTGCACAGTTTCACCCGGCAATTACAGGGCCGTGATCCCCGGCCTTGGCATATCGGCGTACTGCATGCCTCCGATACCCGGCTGGCCAAGCCGCTGCTGCGGTTGTTGCGCGACGAAAAAGACCTTTGCGTGGGCGAAAACGAACCTTATGGCGGTCACCTGCCGGGGGATGCGATTGCGCGTCACGCGATTGCCTATCAGCGCCCCAATATCCTGATCGAACTGCGCAATGATCTGATCGAAACCGAAGACCATCAGGTCGCGTGGGGCCATCGGTTGGCCCCGATCATGGAACAAGCGCTGGCACAAATCGGAGTTTGAGGCGTGATCGCGCCGATTTCCATGCCCGCCCGGTTTCAAGACACAAAACTTGGACGGGAGCTAATCAAGCGCGACCCGACTGCCCGCGATTCGCACCACCGGCACCAAGGACGGGTCAAAACCTGCCAGACAGCGGGTATTGACCGCCCAACCGTCAAATGGCTGCATTCCCTCGGCCCGTTCTTGCCGGGTCGGTTCTGAAGGGCGGCGAAAGGGTAAAATCCCACAACGGGGACAAAAATAGTCCTTGGCCGTGCCACTGCCCCATTGATACAGCCGTAAATCGTCCAAATCCGGGTGATGCAGCGTCAATGCCCTATCCGGCACCCGAAAATTCAATGCCCCGCGCTGATGACAGATAGAACAGTCGCAAACCCGGACATGGTCGATATCTGCGGCGACTTCGAAGCGGATGAAGCCGCAGTGACAGCCGCCCTGCCAGACCCGCGCTGTCATTCCAGATCCTTCAACCCCTGCCGCGACTTTGCCAGACCGGCCTGAAAGCGTTCCCCGTCGCCATAATCCACAAAGCCGGTATAATGATCATGCGGACCATTGATCCGGTCGGAATGCTTTATCGGACACCAATAGGCTTCGGTCCGGCCGGCGATTTCGCGGGTATACCCGATCACCCCGTTGCAATAGCCGCAATAGATGCAATTCAGTTTCTGCAATCCGTTGAGATAAGCCAGATGTTGACGATCGATCCGAATATGATCGCGGCGACGTACCTTGGGGATGCCGTAAACCGGGAAACAGATCGCGTGGTAGATGGTCACGAACATGTCCAGAATGGCAAAGGGCACGATCAGCGCATAGATCACCGGCGCGGACAGCACCACCATCGGCCTTGTCCGGGCCAGAAAACGCAGCAGCTTCACCCGCAATTGCCGGTGCTGCGTACGCACCTCATCGTCAAAAACCACACGCCCGTTTTCCAACTTGTAGCGGAACGCGCGGCGACGCTTGGACAGCTCTACCTCGACCTGTTCCTGCAATTCGCGGATACGCTCAAGAAGGGTTTCGGCTTTGTTGCTCATGCGGGGGCCTCACGTCGGGTTGAATTCGCAAGATTAGCACAGCTTGACTGCAAACCAAATCATTCGCCCAGTGCCAGGCTGGTTCAATTCGGTTGGGGCAGACAAAGGGCAAGGCGCTCGCGCACCTTGCACAAATGCCTTTTTAAGACGCTTGTAAACGCAAATAGAATTTACGTTCGAACCCGATCGTTCTGACGTGTCGCGCTCAGGCGATGCTGACCAGTTCGATGGCGAAGGTCAGGGCTTCACCGGCCAGTGGGTGATTGGCGTCCAGCGTTACCGTTTCCTCGGTCACTTCGGCGATGGTGACCGGAAGCACCTGACCATCCGCGGTCTGCACCTGCAACTGACCACCGACTTCAAGCGGCATATCAGCGGGGATTTCGGCCCGCGGCACAGCTTGAACCGCTTGCGGGTTGGTTTCACCGTAGGCTTGGTCGCAGGGCACTTCGACAACTTTCTTGTCGCCGACCTGCATCCCCGGCAGCGCCGCGTCCAGCCCCGGAATGATCTGGCCGGCATCGACCTGGAATTCCAGCGGATCGCGACCTTCTGAACTGTCGAAAACCGATCCGTCTGCCAAAGTGCCGGTATAGTGAATACGAACGGTGTCGCCCGTTTTAACCTGGGTCATAGAATATCCTGTGATGTGTGGGGGATTGGAAAATGAGGCCGCCGAGTCCAGCAGGCGGGTGCTCTGGATGATTGGGCAAGCGTAACCGCAGCCGACCACGATTGCAAATCGACCCGCCTTCCCGCCTTGTGACCAGCCGAAATGGCGCAGGCCGCAGGGTTGTAGATATACGTAAAACTCCGACCTTTCCCTGACCTGTCAGAAGTGCAAACCTTGCTGCAAGGAGGAAATCTCGATGACAATCACCACATGCGTTTTTGACGCCTACGGTACTCTGTTCGATGTCGCGGCTGCGGCACGTCAGGCCGCAGCCGAACCCGGACGCGAAAAATTGGCCGAGGTCTGGCCGAAACTAGCCGAGCATTGGCGCCTGAAACAGCTGCAATACAGTTGGATACGCGCACTGACCGGCAGCCACTGCGATTTTTGGCAAGTCACCCAGGACGGGCTGGATTGGGCGCTGGAAGCCGGCGGATTACAAGGCGATGACGATCTGCGCGAACGGCTGCTGGCGCTTTATTGGCAATTGCAGGCCTATCCTGAAGTGCCAAAGATGTTGTCCGATCTGAAGGCGGCCGGGCTAAACACCGCAATCCTGTCGAATGGATCGCCCGACATGCTGCAAGGCGCGGTCGACAGCGCCGGGATCGGCGATCTGCTCGACGATGTGCTGTCCGTCGAAAGCGTCGGCATCTTCAAACCCGCGCCGATTGTCTATGACCTGGTCGGTCAGCGTTTCGGCTGCGACAATGCTGAGGTTCTTTTTGTATCTTCCAACGGTTGGGATGCGGCATCGGCTTCGGGCTATGGCTTCGCCACGGCCTGGGTGAACCGCGCCGGGGATCCGACGGACCTTTTGCACGCCAAACCTGATCACGTCCTGACCGACCTGACCCAAATTCCAGAACTCGCGAGATCCTGATGCCCAAATTCACCACATCCGACGGCCTGTCGCTGCATTACGAAGACCAGGGACAGGGCCTGCCGGTCCTATGCTTGTCGGGCCTGACCCGCAACGCGCGCGATTTCGATTTCGTCGCCCCGCAATTAGCCGGATACCGAATGATCCGGCTGGATTATCGCGGCCGGGGCCAATCCGATTGGGCCGAAGATTACCTTAGCTACAACGTCCCACGCGAATCCAAGGATGTGCTGGAATTGCTCGATCATCTGGGCATCGACAAGGCGGCGATCATCGGCACTTCGCGCGGCGGGTTGATCGCGATGGGACTGGCGGCGGTGGCTAAGGACCGGCTGCTGGGCGTCTGCCTGAACGATATTGGCCCGGTGCTGGAAACTGGCGGGCTTGATTACATCATGGGTCATCTTGGCCAGCACCCGGAGTTCAAGACATTCGACGAAGCCGCCGCCGCGCGCAAACAGGCGATGGAACCGCTTTTCCCCGGCGTCCCGTTGAACCGTTGGCGCAAGGAAGTCACCCATACCCATGTTGAAACCCCCGAAGGTGTCAGGCTGAATTACGACCCCAAACTGCGCGACGCGGTGATCGAAGCCGGAGCCACCGGCACGGCCGATCTGTGGCCCTATTTCGACGCCATCGCGCCGCTGCCCTGTGCAATCATCCACGGCGGCAATTCCGATCTGCTCAGTTTTGAGACAGTTGCAGGAATGAAGCGGCGAAATCCCAATCTGGTCGTTGCCCATGTGCCCGACCGGGCGCATATTCCGTTTCTCGACGAAGCCGAAGCGCAGGTCGCGCTGTCGGACTGGCTGGAAAAACTGAAACAGGCATGAAGCAATGAATATCGACATGATCGAAGCCGCCGCCAAACGGCTGGAAGGCCATGCCCGGAAGACCCCGCTGCTGTCATCGCCCTTTCTCGATGACATTGCCGGGCGCCGGGTTTTCGTGAAACCCGAATGCCTGCAACATACTGGAAGCTTCAAGTTTCGCGGTGGTTGGTCGGCGCTTTCGGCGCTTGATCCGGAAACCCGCGCCCGTGGCGTGATCGCCTTTTCCAGCGGCAATCATGCGCAGGGCGTGGCCTATGCCGCTGCACAACATGGCGCACCGGCAGTGATCGTGATGCCCTCGGACGCCCCAAAACTGAAAATCGAAAACACCCGCGCTTTGGGGGCAGAAGTGGTGCTTTATGACCGCGCGACCGAAGACCGCGACGCGCTTGGCGCGACACTGGCCGCTGAGCGCGGCCTGACCCTGATCAAGCCCTTCGACGAACCGCAGGTGATTGCGGGTCAGGGAACGGCGGGACTGGAAATTGCCGATCAAGCGGCCGGGCACGGCATCACGAAGGCCGAGGTGCTGATCCCCTGCGGCGGTGGCGGATTGACGTCGGGTGTGGCGCTGGCGTTGGAAAAACATGCCCCCGACATGGTGGCACGGCCTTGCGAACCCGTAGGGTTCGACGACGTCAAACGTTCAATCGCCAGCGGTCATATCGAACGCAATCCACGACTGACAGGATCGATCTGTGACGCGATCATTACGCCACAGCCGGGCGATATGACCTTCCCGATCATGCAGCGGCTTTGCGGCAACGGTATCGCGGTCAGCGACGAAGACTGTCTGCGCGCTATGGCGCTGGCTTTTTTACGGCTGAAAATCGTAATCGAACCCGGCGGTGCGGCGGCATTGGCAGCGGTGCTGTTTCACGGCGACGAAATCGAAACAGACACGGTGATCGCCATCGCCTCGGGTGGCAATGTCGATCCGGCCATGTTCATCAAGGCGTTGCAGGATTTCGCCTGATCGAAACTGCCGCGATCAAACAGCGGTCTATCGGGAATAAAAACGCGCCCCGGCTTGATCGCAAAGCCGTTTCGCGATTGTCTTGGTTAAAGCCTTTGTTGACGCAGACAGACCCCCTTTTAACAGGCCACATTCCCATGACCAATTTCACCATCGCCAGTTTCAACATCAAAAACCTGATCGGTGCCAATCAGGAATATTACCAGTTCCAGACCTACACACCCGAAGAATACGCCTGGAAACTCGATTGGGTTGCAGATCAGATCCTGACTATGGATGCCGATATCGTCGGGTTTCAGGAAGTGTTCGAAGAAGACGCCCTGCGCGACGTGATCGAAGAAGCCGATATCAGGGGCGAAGCCTATAACGCCGCCGTCATCCCCGATGCATCGAAACGGTATCACAAAAAGGCGATTTTCCGGAAACTGGGCTACACGCCTTACCGTGATGCCGCATTGGCCTTTGCCCCCAACAGCAACGATAACGACCTGCCGGGACAACGCCGCCCCGGAGTTGCCATCCTGTCGCGCATGGGCTTTGCTGATCGCCCCGAGATCATTCAGGATCTTGATGATCCGCTCGTCATCCCATTTCGCGAATTGACCGGCGAAGATGCGGGGCATTACACGATTTCCCGCCTGTCGCGCCCGATCCTCAAGGTCCGGGTGCCGGTCGGCCGTGAGGTGATCACCGTTTTTTGCAGTCATTTCAAATCGAAGCTGGGCGAATTTGTCAAACGTCCTGGTGCGCCCTTCGCACCCGAAGCGGACCTGACCCGGTACGACCCAGCCGGCCGCGCCATAGGGAGCCTGCGCAGCGCGCTGCGCCGGATGGCCGAAGCCTGGGTGCTGCGCCGCGCCATTCTGGCGGAATTGGACAAGGGCCGCCCGGTGATCGCGCTTGGCGACTTCAACGACGGTGAACATTCGGTCAGTTCCGAAATCGTGTCCGGCGAAACCCCGTTCATCAACTATAGCTGGATGCTGCGCCACAATGCGCAGCATGAAACCGATCGCTATTCCCACGAAGAAGCCAAGCGCATCAATGACGCGGTCGAACGTGTGCGGCTGCATTCCGCGGAAAAGCTGTTCGTGCGCAAATCCATGCGCGACATGGTCTATACGGCGGCCTTTGGCGGTGTTTATGAATCCATCGACCAGATTTTCCTCAGCCGCCATTTCCATCCCGATTACAAGAAACGGATCGGCGAAATGAAATATTTCAGCACCTTCAACGATCACATCACCGACGGGTCACACCCCGAAGCACCCTATAACAAGCTCGCCTCGGACCACGGACAGATCATGGCGCATATCCGGCTGGGGGTTGAAGACAAGTAGGCACACCGCGCCCTATTGTCCCTTTGACCCCGGCACGGTTTTCTCCGACCTTCCTGCAACCCGATCACGACAAGGACGCCCCCATGAACATCTCCGATCTTGGAGACATCAAGCTCCATTACCGCGAAGATGGCGACCCGAACGGTGCGCCCATCGTCTTTGCCAATTCGCTGGGCACCGACTTACGGCTCTGGGACAAGGTGGTTCACCTGCTGCCAGCGGGGCTGCGCATCATCCGCTATGACAAACGCGGCCACGGGCTCAGCGATTGCCCGCCCGGTCCCTATTCCATGGGCACGCTGGTGCGCGACACGGAAAAGCTGCTCGATCAGTTGAACGTCAAGGGGGCCGTTTTCGTTGGCTTGTCCATCGGCGGCATGATCGCGCAGGGGTTGGCGGTCAAGCGGCTTGATCAGGTGCGCGCACTGGTTCTGTCCAACACGGCGGCCAAGATCGGCCAGCCCGAAATGTGGCAAGACCGGATCGCCGCAACCCGGCAAAACGGGATCGAGGCGCTGGCCGATGCCACGATGGAACGCTGGTTTTCCCGCCCCTTCCGCGAAAGCAATGAACTGACCGCGTGGCGCAACATGATGGTCCGGCAACCAATCGAAGGCTATATCGGCTGTTGCGCCGCAATTTCAGGCACCGATTTCTATACCCCCACCAGCGGTTTGCGCCTTCCCGTGCTTGGCATTGCAGGGTCCGAAGACGGATCAACCCCTCCTGATCTGGTGCGCGAAACGGTGGATCTGGTCCCCGGATCGAAATTCCATCTGATCCGCAAGGCCGGCCACCTGCCCTGTGTCGAACGGCCAGAGGAATACGCCACCGCTCTGACCGGATTTCTGCGCGACATCAGACACATCTGAACCGATGCCCATACGGGGCCGCACCCGATCAAAGCCGGAACAAACCGCCCGGCGCTTCGGCGGTCACCGGCGCGCCGCAACTGCGGGCCATATGCCAGACCAGCGCCTGATTGCTGCTGATCACCGGCAAGCCAAGACGGTTTTCCAGATCATCGATAATGTCGAAGGTGCGCAAGTTGGTGCAGGACAGAAACACCGCTTCCACGCCGTCCGCCCGGCCCGCTTGCATCGCTGCGGCGTGGATCGATTGCGGGTCGATCCGCGCCACCCGTGCCTCGATGTCTTCACCGAAGGAAATCGTGTCCCGCACGTCGAAGCCATGCGCCCCGAACGTCATGGAAATGGCATCGGCGACCGACGCGATATAAGGGGAAACGATGGCGATGGACCGGGCCTTGACCACCTGCAACGCGGCGACGCTGGCGGTTAACGGATTGCTGACCGCACGGGTATTTGCGCTGCCGGTAACAAGGGACGTGACCTTTTGCGCCCCGATCAGGGTGGTCCCCGAGGTGCAGGCATAGCCAACGGCATCGAATTGGGCACTCGGCGGTAGCAATGCGGCGGCCCGTGGTAATTCGGCCTCCATCGCGGCAATCGTACCCGGGGTCAATTCAGCCCCCGACGGGATGCGCGACATATGAAGCGCCACGTCAGGCACCGCAAAAGCCCGGCGAAAATCCTGCTCCACCGTTTCATCGACCTGCAGCACGATCAGGCCAAGCGTTGCCTTGGCACCAATCGGGCCAGTCAAACGGTAGGGGAAAGACGTCATCAGTGAATCTCCGGCAAATCAGGCTGGGTGCGTGTCGACAGCAATTCTGCCCCGTCCGCTCGCAGCACGAGGTTTTCCTCGTGGACCATGATCTTTCCCGGCTCGATTTCGACACCGGGTTCCAGCGTCAATACCATGCCTTCGCGCAACACCGTGTCATCTTTTGCGGTGACAGATGGCCATTCGGTCAATGTCAGCCCCAACCCGTGACCCAAGCGGCCCCCGCCGGGCGTCGCCCCGTGTGCCCGCAACGCCCCAGTCAAAACGCCATGCAAATCAAGCGCCGTCATGCCCGGGCGCAGCTCCGCCAGCGCGGTATCGGTCGCAGCAAACAGCGCGGCATGGGCCCGGCGTGCGCCATCATCGGCGCGTCCAATCGCATAATTGCGGTCGAAATCGCAGAAATACCCATCACGCACCGCCCCGGTGTCGAGCATCAGAACATCGCCCAAGGCAAGTGGCTGCGGCCCGGCCGGTGAAATCACGTCACCATATCCGCCCGGACCGGCACCACCCGCGACGTAGCTCACCCAATCGGCACCTTCCTGCAACAGCGCGATCTGGAAATCGCGGAACACCAAATCAAGCGGCCGCCCCGCCCCGGAGAATTCGGGGACGCGGGCAAAGGCACGGTCTGCGACGCCACAGATCACACGAATTTTTTCAATCTCGGCCTCGGATTTCACTTCCCGCACTCGTTGCACTGTATCGGTCGCATCAACAAAACGACGCGGCGCGATGCGTGCACCCACCCGCGCGTAATCGGCCAGCGGCATCCGCAGATGGGTTTCAAGCTGCATCGGCACCCCGATACAGCCTGTTTCCGGCACCAGACCGGCCAGCGTATCAGCCAATAGGGAGACACCATCGTCTTCTGGGTTCGGGGCGTCCCAAGTGCGAATATCCGTCACCCAGCAGCGCCGCATCAGATCGGCACCGATCGCCGGGATCACCGCGATAGGTCGCCCCGAGGCCGGAACGATGATGAACCACGGTCGCGCCGGACTTTCCCAAAACCGGGTCAAAAACCCGGTGACATAAAAGACATCCGCAGGCGTTGTCAGCAAAAGCGCGTCCTGCCCGGCGGCCTGCATCCGCCGTTGCAACCGTTCAACCCGCAGCCGGTATTCCGCTGTGGGAAAAATCAGCAATGGCTCAGCCATCTTCGGGGCCTTCGCTCAGGATGGTGAGAACCCGGGCCTCGGGTGCCAATGGCGGGCGCGCAGCGAACAACGCCGCCAAACCGGCCCCACCGGACGGGGTCGTAGGCAATCCGTTTTCGGCCAGCCGGGCAACCGCCGTTTCAGCCTCGGCTTCGCTGATCGTCACGAACATGTCAGCATCGCGCGCCAGCTCCGCCAGCGCGATCATCGACGGGGTCTTGCAATCCAATCGCCCCATCGACGACACCGGTCCTTCTGTGGTGATCAACCGCCCGGCACGGATGCTTTCGATCAATGCCGGGGCGGCATCGGGTTCGACAACGATAACAACCGGATCATCCCCCCAAACGGCCCGCGCATATGCAGCAACCGCCGCCGCCAATCCACCAACACCTGCCTGCAGGAAAATATGGGTGGGGATTGTGTCGATCTGTGCCGCCGTTTCGGCAGCAAGTTGCAGATACCCTTCCATAACCCGGCTTGGCAGATCTTCGTAACCGGGCCATGAACTGTCCGACAGTAGGGTCCAACCTTGGTCCTCTGCCGCCGCTGCCGCCGCGTTCATGCTGGCTTCATAGGTTGCCCCGGCACGCATCACGTCCGCCCCTTTTGCCCGCAATCGGTCGGCAAAGGCTTCGGGCACGGTTTCGGCCAGGTAAATAACCGCCCTAGCCCCGAACACCCGCGCGCCTGCGGCAACAGACAGACCGTGATTTCCCGCGCTCGCCGTCACGAAGACCCGCCCGGCAAGCGCCTGTTTCCAATCGCCGTTCCGAACCACCCCGGCTGCTTCCCGCGCGATGGCATACGCCGCGCCAAGCGCCTTGAAACTGCCCAGTCCCATGCGGTCCCGTTCGTCCTTGATATACAGTTTGGCAATGCCCAGTTGCGCCGCCAGGTCTGGCTGGTCCAGCAACGCGGTTTGTCCATGCACCGGGCACAGGGACAGCAATTCGCCAACCGCCGTTGCGTCGCTCATTGGAAACCGGGTCGCGCCTTGAAGGCCGCTGCCGCGAAACGGGTTTTCAAGAAGAGCAGGCATGGTCGGTAATCCCTCGCTTTTCCTTAGCCTTAGCAGCGGGTCCTGCCCTCGGCCAAACGTTTTATGGAATATCGGTTGAACTGGTCCCGATCCTTCTCCAAGCTTACCGGTGGAGACATGGCCGCATAACGTGGCTATGCTGCAAGACATGTCAGACCGCGCGGGACCATCGGCAACCCTGCCGGGACACTGGTGTGCACAGCTGATCTTTGAACGCAACAAAATTTCCGGAGCCTTATAATGCGTATTCGACTGGGATGCCGATTGTCTTTCTGGCTGCCGCAACCGACCCCGATGATCATGCTGCTCAACGTCCATTATTCCCGCGCCAGCGATCTGGAACGGCCCGACCTTCTGGTCACCGATCCGCCAGTCCCGATCGAGGCTTACCGTGATGGCTTTGGCAACTGGTGCAGCAGGTTGATCGCCCCCGCAGGCCTGTTCACGGTTTCAACCGATGGGGTTCTCAACGATGCCGGGCTTTCAGACCCGGTCGATCAATCCGCAGAACAACAGCCGGTCGAACAGCTTCCCAGCGATGTGCTGCCGTTTTTGCTGGCCAGCCGGTACTGCGAAAGCGACGTTCTTTCGGATTTCGCCTGGAACCGTTTCAACCATGAACCGCTTGGCTGGGCCCGCGTCCAGGCGGTGTGCGACTTCGTCCACAATCATGTCCAGTTCGGTTATGAACAATCGCGACCGACCCGGACAGCGGTAGAGACATTGAACGAAGGCGTCGGTGTTTGCCGGGATTTCACCCATCTGGCGGTCGCGTTGTGCCGCTGTCTCAACATCCCGACAAGGTACTGCACCGGATATATAAGTGACATTGGGCAACCACAGACCCACGCCGCAATGGATTTTGCCGCCTGGATGGAGGTGTATCTTGGCGGCAAGTGGTGGGTGTTCGATCCGCGCAACAACGATACCCGCTTTGGACGCGTCCTGATCGCACGCGGGCGTGATGCCGCCGATGTGCCGTTGACCCATAGTTTCGGTCAACATGACCTCAGGGGGTTCGAAGTGTGGATCAATGAGATCGAAGATGAGGCCGATCCTTCTTCAGGACAGCGCCAACCGCTCTGAGCGGTCAAGGACTGAAGATGGGATTTTGCGCCTTATTCAAAAGGCCCCAGGACGTGCTGTATCAAGGCTGTTCGCTAAGTCGATGAAGGGTTGATACAATTTGCGCGGCGGGATCTCTCCCGCCGCGCACAATCCTGAACAAAGCTTACAGCTTTGCTCGTTACTTTTGCAGCCCTTACGGCCCAGCGAAAATTTTGCCCTGCATCTTGCCGCTTACCAATGCCTGACGTTCGTTCGACGCTTCGAATTCTCTGACCTCGGCGCGGGCCACGACCTGATGATGCACTTCGTCCGGTCCATCGGCGAAACGCAGCGTGCGCTGTCCGGTATACATGCCCGACAGTGGCGTCCATTGCGACAGACCAGTCGCGCCATGCACTTGCATCGCCGCATCGATAATTTCGCAGGCCTTTTCGGGCACCATTGCCTTGATCATCGACACCCAGATACGGGCTTCCTTGTTGCCCAGCGTATCCATTGCCTTGGCGGCTTTCAGAACCATCAGGCGCATTGCTTCGATATCGATCCGGGCGCGGCTGATGGTTTCCATGTTCTTGCCCAGATCGACGATCCGCTTACCAAAGGCTTCACGGCTGACACCGCGAGCAATCAGCATTTCCAGCGCGCTTTCGGCGGCACCGATCGAGCGCATGCAATGGTGAATCCGACCCGGTCCCAATCGGACCTGACTGATCTCGAAGCCACGACCTTCGCCCCACAGGATATTTTCCTCGGGCACGCGCACATTGGTGAACCGGATATGCATATGGCCGTGCGGCGCATCATCATGTCCGAACACATGCATCGGGCCAACGATTTCCACGCCGGGCGTGTCAACAGGCACCAAGATTTGGCTTTGCTGCTTGAACGTTTCGGCATCGGGCGACGTCTTGGCCATCACAATCATGATCTTGCAACGCGGATCACCGGCACCTGAAATGTAATATTTTTCGCCGTTGATCACCCATTCGCCGTTTTCCAGAACCGCGCTGGTGGAAATGTTGCGCGCATCAGAAGACGCGACATTGGGTTCGGTCATGGCAAACGCCGACCGGATTTCACCTGCCAGCAGCGGCTTCAGCCACTTTTCCTTCTGCGCAGGCGTCCCGACACGTTCCAACACTTCCATATTGCCGGTATCGGGCGCCGAACAGTTCAGGGTCTCCGGTGCCAGCGGGCTTTTGCCTAACTCGGCGGCGATATAGGCATAATCGAGATTGGACAGACCTTCACCGGTTTCCGCATTGGGCAGGAAGAAATTCCACAGCCCGGCGTCGCGTGCCTTTTGTTTGGCCCCTTCCAGCAGTTCCAACTGACCCGGAGCATAGGACCAGCGATCTGCCCGGCCTTCGCCGAGAGCATAGAATTCATTGGTGATAGGGTCGACGTTTTCCTGAATATGCTTGACCACACCATCCAGCAAAGGCCGGGCTTTTTCGGACATTTCCAGATTGTTCATATTGTCTGTGGATTGTACCATTCAGATCTCCAGTGTCAGCATCGGCGGCTTCAGCCTCCGATGGATTTGCGAATATATCAGTTGCGGGTTTGCGGTCGCGATCCTGGCGCAACATGATCCAGTCCGGACCAAGCCCTTTGGCGCACCACATTCCTGCGCGAGGATCGCATTCAACCTTCCCTCCCATCGGATCGCTTACCGAAACTCCGGCACTGCATATTGATGCGCCAACTGTGTTTCGGGCTTTGATCCTCGACGCCATATTGCCCCAAACCGTACTGTTTATGAAATTTATTTTGATAATTGAAATCATTCACAATGGTGATAGTACCTCACGATGAACAACCTGACCGGAATACTGCTCAAAATTTCATGGAATACCCCGTGAACGGACTTTGTTCCGCTGCATATCACGGGCATTTCAATCGTGCAGAGTCACCGGCAAATCCTTGATCAGATCAAACAGCCAGACAATCGCGGCGTCACCGTTAGAACGCACATGCCGATGCAACTTGATCTCCATCGGGGCAAGGTCAATGGGCAACTGTAGCACTTCGAGGTTCAGCGCCCGCGCCCATCCCGCAGTCACCGTGACCGCAAGGTCGGAATTTTGCACCAATCTATTGACCGCAAGATAACTTTGAAGCTGAAAAATAATATTTCTTTTCAATCGCATACGACGAAGCGCAATATCAACCGCGCCCCGCCCCCGTGGTCGGCCCGACACATGCACGTGGCCCAGCGCCAAATAACTGTCCAGGGTGAATTCATCGTGCAAGACAGGGTGACCTTTGCGTACTGCGCAGACAAACTTTTCCGAACGCAGGGTGTGGCTGATCAGGTCGGCATTGTCATTGAGCGGAATATCAATCGCCAGATCGACATGGCCACGCTCCAACGAAGGACGCAGTTCCGCGCGCGGCACCCGGAAACTGTGCAGCGTTGTCGAAGGTGCTTCTTTTTGCAATGCGCGACCGATCAGCGGTAGAAAGGTCGCCTCGTTGAAATCCAACATGCTGATCTGGAATCGCCGGTCACTGGCGGCAGGATTGAAAAATACCGCTGGCTGAGCCGCGATCTGCAACGATTGCAACGCTTCTGCGACCCGGTCGGCAATGCTTTCGGCAAAGGCAGTAGGCTGCATGCCGCTGCTGGTGCGAATAAACAGTGGATCCTTGAAATTGGTTCGCAGCCGCGCCAGCGCATTGCTTACCGCAGGCTGAGTGATCGACAATCGGTCAGCCGCGCGGGTCAGATTGCGTTCGGCATAGATTGTATCGAAGACAACAAACAGATTGAGGTCGATCTGCGTCAGTTTCACCCGGCCGGCTCCATTAATTCCATGAATGAACCTTATCTATCGGGTAAATATGAGTGATGCTAGCACTGTGCGCAAAATCGACGGCCCGGTTGCCCCCACCCGCCCGTTCCGGCTTTGAAATTGATGCCGGAGATCAATTGCCACGCACTGAATCGCAAGATAGCGTCGCCCCCAAACAACCAAAGGATCAACGATGACCACCGCACCGCACCTGTTTCAGCCGCTGACCCTGCGCGGGATCACGACTCGCAACCGCGTCGTGATTTCCCCGATGTGCCAGTATTCGGCGCATGACGGACATATGGAAGATTGGCATTTGGCGCATCTGGGTCGCTTCGCGATG
The DNA here is from genome assembly GCF_001458355.1 of Thalassovita gelatinovora. Classification (GTDB taxonomy): domain Bacteria; phylum Pseudomonadota; class Alphaproteobacteria; order Rhodobacterales; family Rhodobacteraceae; genus Thalassobius; species Thalassobius gelatinovorus. The sequence continues at coordinate 41,815 of NZ_CYSA01000019.1, forward strand.
GGTGGGGCCGGGATTATCTTCACCGAAGCCACGGCAGTCCAAAAACGGGGCCGGATCACCCACGGATGCCCCGGCTTGTGGACCGATAGCCAAATCACCGGTCATGCCCGCATTACCCAATTCGCATTGCGCAACGGGGCTATCCCGGCCATCCAACTGGGACATGCAGGCCCCAAAGGTGGCATGCAGCGCCCATGGTTCGGAAACGGTCCTTTGGATGAGGCTGACATCGCGCGGGGGGACATGCCGTGGACACCGGCAGGCCCGTCTGCTGTACCCGTCGCCAAAGGTTGGCCGGTTCCGCATGCGCTGACCGAGGCTGATATCGACGCGTTGCTGGATGACTATGCCGCGGCTGCGGTGCGTGCGCTTGCCGCCGGGTACAAGATCGCGGAAATCCACGGCGCGCATGGCTATCTGATTCACAGTTTCCTGTCGCCGCTTTCGAACCAGCGCACAGATGCCTATGGCGGTGACCTGTCCGGGCGGATGCGGCTGGCGCTGGACGTTGCGGAAAGGGTGCGAACGATCTGGCCCGACGATCTGCCGCTGTTTTTCCGCACCTCTGCCGTGGACGGACATCCGGATGGCTGGACGCTTGACGATACCGTCGTTCTGGCCCGCGAACTTCGCCGTATCGGGGTCGATGTGATGGACTGTTCGTCCAGCGGAATTGCGGGATCGGCGACCTCCTCAACGGGACAGAAACGTCAACCGGGTTTTCAAGTCGGCTATGCCGAACGGGTGCGTCAAGATGCCGAGATGACCACCATGGCCGTCGGGTTGATCACCCATCCGCAGCAGGCCGAAAACATTCTGACCCAAGGAAGTGCGGATCTGATCGCCATCGGCCGCGAAGCGCTTGTCGATCCGAACTGGGCGCTTAACGCGGCGCGTGATCTGGGGCATGACGCAACGTTTGAAACCTGGCCCGAACAGTCGGGTTGGTGGCTGGCAGGCCGACAAAGGACATCTGATTTTTATGTGCACGAGGACAGCGTCAAATCCTGAGCCGCAACGGTTCAGACTTCAGTGATCCGGTTCCAGGAACCGCGATAATCGCCAGACATTTTGGGCCTGCCATCCATCGATGGCAGGCCCAAAATTGTTTATTCCGACCGATAATCCTGATCGATAATTAGCAAGATCAAGGATGTAGCGACCGATCAGGTTGGCAGACCTTCAAGCGCAGCACCCAACTTTTCCAGAAGTTCATCAATCTGGGCCTCGTCGATGATCATCGGCGGGCACAGGCCGATCGTTTCATAAATATTACGCACGATCAGACCCTGCTCTGCGGCAAGTTTAGAAGCCGTCGCAGCGATATACCCCGCCGGTTCATAACTTTTCTTGGTCGCTTTGTCGGCCACCAGTTCGATCCCGGCGATCAGGCCGACACCGCGAACTTCACCCACCATCGGATGATCCGAAAATTTACGCAGTCCCGACTGGAACTTGTCCTCGAGCCGGGCGACGTTGCCCATCAGATCTTGTTCTTCGATGATCTTGATGTTTTCCAATGCGACCGCACAGGCCACCGGGTTGCCCCCGGCGGTAAAGCCATGCCCCAAAGTGCCCAATTGTTCGGTGTAATCGGCAATCACCTGATAAACCTCGTCCGTCATCAGGATCGCTGCCAGGGGCATATAGGACGACGTCAACTGCTTCGACGTCACCAGGATATCGGGTTTGAAACCATAGCGTTCACAGCCAAAGGGTTTGCCGGTACGGCCGAACCCGTTGATCACCTCATCCGACACAATCAGGATATCGTATTTCCGGCAAAGCGCTTCGATACCCGGCCAATAACCTTCGGGCGGGGTCATCACACCACCCGCGCCCATCACCGGTTCACCAATAAAGGCGGCGATGGTTTCGGGGCCTTCGGCAAGGATTGTTTCCTCAGCTTCTTTCAACAAACGCGCGGTAAATTCCGCCTCGGTCTCGCCGTCTTCGGCCCAGCGATAGTAGTGCGGACAGGTCAGATGAACGACCGGGATCGCGGGTAGGTCGAAGCCTTTCTGGTTACCCGGCAGACCAGTCAAAGAGCCAGAGGCGACGGTAATGCCGTGATAGGCCTTGTTGCGCGACAGAAACTTTTTCTTTTCCGGGCGGCCCAGCATGTTGTTCATGAACCAGACGAATTTGACCACGGTGTCATTCGCCTCGGAGCCAGAGTTGGTATAGAAAACCTTGGTCAGATGTTCCGGCGTGATTTCCACCAGCTTTTCCGACAGCAGAATGCCCGGCGCATGCGCTTTATGGGCGAAGTTCTGATAGTAGGGCAGCTCGGCCATCTGCTTGGCCGCTGCTTCGACCAGACGCGGTTGCGAAAAGCCGACGCCGACCGACCACAGCCCGGCGAGCCCTTCGAGATATTTTTTGCCCTCGCTATCATAGACATAGCACCCGTCACCTTTGGTGATGATCATCGGACCCTGCTTTTCGTGAACGCGGGCATTGGTGTAGGGGTGCAGTTGATAGGCGATATCAGTTTCTTGCAGCGAATTTGAACGAGTGGTCATCAGGATCTCCGGTTTCTCGGTGGCAAGGTGCAGCGTTTGCGAAAGAGTTATTTTCTCCCGGTGTATCCGGAAAGAAATGCGGTAAGTGAAGTGCTCAGATCAGGTGAGAGATATCCCCCCTCCTGAATCAAAACGGTTGGCAGACCCGCCCCGGCAATCATGCTGCCAGCCCGGGTGAACCCGTCGAAGGTAACTTGCAGCCCCTTGAGCGGATCATTTTCGTGTGCGTCCAGCCCAAGGGCGACGACAAGCGCATCTGGCGCAAATTCTGCGATACGGTCAAGGGCGGTCGCGATCGTGTCACACCATCCGTCATCCGAGGTCGAGCGCGCCAGCGGCATGTTGACGTTGAACCCTTCGCCCGCACCAGCCCCGGCTTCATTCGCATAACCGACAAAGAACGGATAATAATCTTCGGGCGTTGCGTGGATCGAAATCGTCAACACGTCGCCGCGTTCGTAAAAAATGTCCTGTGTCCCGTTACCGTGATGGACGTCGATATCCAGCACGGCGACCTTGCGATTTTTTGTCCGCAGCGTTTCCACAGCGGTGGCGGTGTTGTTCACGATGCAATGACCTGCAGCCACGTCAGCCGAACTGTGATGCCCCGGCGGGCGGCACAGGCCATAAGCCGCATCCGCGCCCTGCAACACGGCCTGCGCCGCAGCATAAGCCGTGGCCGCCCCGGCCAATGCCGCTTCCCAGCTATGTTCACCGATCGGGGCCGAGGTGTCGCCAAGGTGCCAACCCGCCTTTCCCAGAATATGGCTGGGATAGGTTTTGACCTTGTTCAAGGCATGGACGTTAGGGACAACTTCCTTACCGGCATTCGGCAAAGTCTGCCATTCGTCCCATGCCGTTTCCATGAATTGCAGGAACCGCTGGGTATGGACTTTTTCGAGTATGTCGCGAGGGACATCCGCTGCGGGTTCTTCGGTGGCGAAACCCAGCTTCGCCAGCCCAGCCAGAAGCAAATGTGCGCGCTCTGCCTGTTCGGCATTCTGCGCAACCACACCGGCAGAGAGACGAAAAACCGGATCATGTAATTCGGTAGAGGCTGCATAAAAACATTTCATATGTCAGAGCTTTCTTCATCCGTTGCAAAGGATTTGGTAACGACTTCACGTGCGACGCCGATGTGATAGTCAATCGCGTCTACAGCCGCAGTACTGTCACGCGCTTCGATCGCGGCCAGAATGGGTTCATGGGTTTCCGCCAACTTTCGAGGATCATCGTACAGACGTCCGATCACTAAAAGGCCCAATTTTGTTTCATTGGCAATCTGCTCAAAGACCTGCAAATAGCGCGGGTTCCCCGACCCTTCGCAAATCAGGCGGTGAAACTGAAGGTCGGCATTCACATGCGTGATCATGTCGGTGGCTTTGCCGGCTAGACGATGAAGTCTGCTCAACTGCGCCTTGAGACCGGGAAGCGCCGCTTCGGCATTGGCTTCAACCAGCCGGGCGATGGCGGCGGATTCAATCACGATCCGAAGCTCATACAGGTTATCCATCGTTGCTGCCGACACGGTATGCACAAAAAAACCGCGGTTTGTTTTGTAGTCGACAAGGCCAGAGCTTTCCAACAAGCGCAGCGCCTCGCGAACCGGCGCGCGGCTCAGGTCCATCTGTCGGGCGATGGTGGATTCGGCCAGTCGATCCCCAGGAGAAAGCCGCCCCGACAGGATCGCTTCGACCAGCGAACCTGCGACTTGATTGACCAATCCATCCCGGCTCAGAGGTGAAAAGCCCCCCGCTTGGTCATGCAAACCTTTGTCGCCCTTGCCCATATACGGCCCCTAGTTGGCACAATTATTAGCGCATTTTCATTTTTGACTATCTCAGTATTTGTCGATTGTCGACAATTACCTTGACTCTACAGCGCAACGCCCTTTTGCTGACCTCAACAAAGCGAATGGGGCAAAGAATGACCGATAAAGTAGCAGGCCGACGTCCGCAGCCGGGTCGAAACGATGACACGCCAAGCGGCCAGAGCGTGGCCGGAGCGATGAAACCCCATTCCATCGGCGGGCAATCCGCCGCAACAACATCTCCAGCGGAATATGACGAGGCGGCGCTGCGCCACGATCTGGCCGCCGCGTACAGAATGATCGCCCTCATGGGAATGGATGACAGCATCTACACCCATATCTCTGCCCGTTTGGCCGATGGCCCGGATGGTCAGAAACGGTTCTTGTTGAACCCGTTTGGTTTGCGCTTCGATGAAGTCACGGCCTCGACCCTCGTAACCATCGACGAATTGGGAAACGTTCTGGATGATCCTTACGGTGCGGGGGTGAATGCTGCTGGATTTACGATCCATTCCGCGGTTCACATGGCCCGCCATGATGCAACCTGCGTACTGCATACCCATACCGTTGCCGGCGTCGCCATCAGTTCGGTCAAAGAAGGCCTGCTGCCGCTCAATCAATGGTCCGCTCAGTTCCACGGTGCCATCGCCTATCACGATTACGAAGGCATTGCACTGGATCTGGACGAACGCAGCCGGATCGTTTCCGACCTTGGCGCCAAGAACGTAATGTTCCTGCGCAATCACGGTGTTCTGGTCTGTGGCCGCACCATTGCCGAAGCTGTGCGGTTGGCTCTCAACCTTGAACGATCCTGCAAGGCACAGATTGCGGCCCTGTCGATGGGATTGACGCCCGCCCCTCTGTCCGACAACGTGGCTGCACATACAGCGGGACAATATGCCAGCTCATATGACGAGATCATCCGATCTGGCAATGACCCCGAATGGATGGCCATGCTGCGGCTTCTGGACGGCAAAACGCCCGGTTATGCCGCGTGATGCCACGGCCTGACCGCGACCAATAACCAACAATAGTGCGTGCAAACACGCACACCTCATCACCCAAATCAAAGAAACAGGGATGAAGACATGAAGTATTTTAAGCTCACAACCTTTCTGGTTGCAGCCGCTTTCGCGCAAAGCGTATCGGCTCAAACCGATGGTGGCCGCCTCGACGTAGTAATCCAGCCCGAACCGCCTGGGCTGATGCTGGGTTTGGTGCAAAACGGCCCGACCCAGATGGTTGCCGGTCAGCTTTACGAAGGTCTGCTGCGCTACAACTCCGATCTGGAGCCGCAGCCTTCGCTGGCCAAAAGCTGGGAAATTGCCGAAGACGGCATGACCTACACCTTCCACCTGAACGAAGGTGTGACATGGCATGACGGCGAACCCTTCACCTCGGCTGATGTGCTGTTCACAACTGAATTCCTCAAGGACAGTCACGCCCGCTTCCGCGCGTCGTTCAGCCATGTGGAAAGCATTGAAACACCTGACGATCTGACCGTGGTCATCCACATGAAGGAACCTTACGGCCCCTTCATCAACGCTTTCGAAACCGGCTCGATGCCGATCGTGCCGAAACACATCTATGAAGGCACCGACTACGCGACCAACCCGATGAACGCGACCCCCATCGGAACCGGCCCTTTCAAGTTCAAGGAATGGGTCAAGGGCAGTTATATCCATCTGGTCAAGAACGATGACTACTACCTCGATGGCCTGCCGCACCTGGACGAAGTGTATTACCGCGTGGTTCCTGATGCCGCCGCGCGCGCAGTGGCCTTTGAAACCGGTGAAGTCGACGTGTTGCCCGGCGGCGCCGTCGAAAACTGGGACGTCAAGCGCCTGACCGAAATGGAAGATGTCTGCTCGACCTCGGCGGGCTGGGAATTCTTCGCACCCCATGCCTGGATGTGGCTGAACAACCGCGAAGGCCCGACCGCCGACAAGCGGTTCCGCCAAGCCGTGATGTTCGGGCTGGATCGTGAATTCGTGAAAGACGTGGTTTGGAACGGTTTCGGCACCGTGCCCACGGGTCCGGTTTCGACCAAGACCAACTTCTATTCCGATGACGTACCAATGTATCCGCATGACCCGGAAAAGGCCAAGGCACTGTTGGCTGACATGGGTTATGACGGCACACCCGTCCGCCTGCTGCCGCTACCCTATGGCGAAACCTGGCAACGATGGGCCGAAGCGGTCAAACAGAACCTTGGCGAAGTCGGCATCGTCGTCGAAATCGAATCTGCCGATGTTGCCGGCTGGAATGAAAAGACGGCCAATTGGGATTACGATATGGCCTTCACCTATCTTTACCAATACGGCGATCCGGCCTTGGGCGTGTCGCGCAACTATACCATGAGTCAGATCAAGAAAGGCAGCCCGTGGAACAACGTCGAAGGGTATGAAAATCCCGAACTCGACAAAAAATGGGACGCCGCCGCAGTTGAACCCGACTTGGCAAAACGGGCCGCGCTCTACAACGAAATCCAGAAAGAGATCGTCGAAGATGTGCCCGTTGCCTGGCTGCTCGAAATCGAATTCCCGACGATCTATCGTTGCAACGTCAAGAACCTGATCACCACCGGTGTCGGGCTCAACAACGGCCTGCGCGACGCCTGGATCGAAGAGTAATCGAAAGGCGCGGGGCTGGAATTCCAGCCCCGCGCTTTAGCACAGACACAATAATGCGGCCACGGCGGACAAAGCACCCCTGGCCGTCCCGCCGGACAAAGGACGACCAATGACCATTGTCGGACCCGTTCTAGGACGTTTGTTCAAGGCAGTATTGACGCTACTTGCCATCGCGATCCTGAACTTTTTTCTCATTCACGCCGCCCCGGGCGACCCTGCCGCAGTACTGGCTGGCGAAGCGGGTGCTGCTGACGAACAGATGATTGCCGATCTGCGGGCCCAGTTCGGTCTGGACCAACCTTTTTACATCCAGCTCGGAACTTATGTTGGAAACGTGCTGACGCTTGATCTTGGCTATTCGTTCCGACAAGGCGCACCGGTGCTGGATCTTATCCTTGACCGGCTGCCTGCCACACTCATCCTGACATTGACGGCCTTCGGTATCTCGCTGACCTTAGGGATCATGCTGGGCGTGGCTGCTTCGGCGCGGGTGGGCAAACCTGCCGACAGCCTGCTGACCGGCTTTGCGCTGATCTTTTACGCCACGCCGCTTTACTGGGCGGCGCTGATGGCGGTGCTGGTGTTCTCGGTGCAACTCGGCTGGCTGCCCGGGTTTGGCTATGAAACCGTTGGCGCAGACTATACCGGGCTGCAACGGGTTGGGGACATCCTGTCCCATCTGGTCCTGCCCGCCCTGACGCTGGGGCTTTTCTTCATGGCGGTCTATATGCGCATGACGCGGGCGTCGATGCTGGAAGTCGCGCAACAGGATTTCGTCAAAACCGCGCGAGCCAAGGGCCTGTCCCCGTCGGTGATCCGTCGCCGCCATATCCTGCGCAACGCGCTTTTACCCGTCGTTACATTGGCCGGTCTGCAGGCAGGACAACTGATCGGCGGCGCAGTGCTGACCGAAACGGTGTTCGCCTGGCCGGGCATCGGACGGCTGATGTTCGAAAGCCTCGCAGCGCGGGACTACAACACCATTCTTGGCGTGTTTCTGGTGTCTGCCGCGATGGTAATCCTGTTCAACATCGTGACCGACATCGTTTACGGCCTGATCGATCCACGCATCCGGCATACGGCCTGAGGAGACAAACATGAGCTTCTGGAAACGCTTTGCCAGAAATCGCGGCGCAGTCTTCGGGCTGGTCCTGTTGCTGGCCGTCATCATCATCGCGCTGATTGCGCCGATGATTTACCCACGCGGCCCCTGGCCAATGGTCCAACGCCCCTTTCTCGCACCATATGCCGTTGACGGCTTGCCGCTTGGCACCGACACGCTGGGCCGGAACGTGGCTGCCGGGCTTGTTTATGGTGCGCAGGTTTCCTTGCTGGTCGGGTTGATTTCGACGGTCATGGCCCTGTTAATCGGTGTGCCGCTGGGTGCGGTGGCGGGATTTTATGGTGGTTGGCTGGACGAAGGTGCGATGCGCTTTACAGAATTCTTTCAAACCATCCCGAACTTTGCTCTGGCCATCGTGCTTGTGGCCATTCTTGAACCGTCATTGACATCGATCACCCTGTCGATTGCCATCGTCAGTTGGCCCCCGGTGGCGCGGCTCGTCCGGGCCGAGGTCATGTCAGTGTCCAAGCGCGAATATGTCGATGCCGCCCGCCTGGCCGGTCTTTCGAATCTGCGCATCCTTGTGGGGCAAGTCCTGCCCAACACCGTTTCGCCGATCATCGTCATGGCGTCCTTGATGGTCGCAACCGCAATCTTGCTTGAAAGTTCGCTATCATTCCTTGGTCTTGGCGACCCCAATATCATGTCATGGGGATATCAGATCGGCGCGGCGCGCACCGTGATCCGGTCGGCCTGGTGGCTCAGTTTCTTCCCCGGCCTTGCCATCGTGTTGACCGTTCTGGCGCTGAACCTGATCGGTGAAGGGTTGAACGACGCCTTGAATCCCCACCTGTCACGGAAGGGACGCACATGACCAATCCAGTTCTTTCGATCGAGCATCTCAGCATCAAGCTTCCCGACGGGGCGGATCGGCAATTCGCCGTGGACGATTGCAGCTATACGCTCGACAAGGGTGAAATCCTTTGCGTTGTTGGTGAAAGCGGTTCGGGCAAGTCGATGACGGCCAATGCCCTGATGGGCCTTCTGCCCGAAGGGGTGAGCGTCGGTGCGGGCCGCGCTGTTTTCGAAGGCAAGAACATCCTGCGCCAAACCGAAGCGGAAAGCCAAGATCTGCGCGGTGCCAAGATCGCAATGATCTTTCAGGAACCGATGACAGCGCTCAATCCGCTCATGCGGATTGGCGACCAGATCAGCGAAGTGTTCGAAGCCCACAAGCGACATACACCGTCGGAACGGCGCAAACGGGCGCTGGATCTGGTGCGCGAGGTCGACTTGCCCGACCCGGAAAAAATCATCCGTGCCTATCCGTTCCAACTCTCGGGCGGGCAACGTCAGCGGGCAATGATCGCGATGGCGCTGGCGCTTGAACCGCAGATCTTGATCGCGGACGAACCGACAACGGCGCTCGACGTGACAACACAGGCCCAGATCCTCAAACTGATCCTCGACCTACGCAAAAAGCGTGACATGGCGGTGATATTCATCACCCATGATTTCGGTGTCGTGGCCGAAATCGCCGATAAGGTGCTTGTCATGCGCTACGGGAAAATCGTTGAACGGGGCACTACCGATGCGGTGCTGAAAACCCCGCAACACGATTATACCAAGCACCTTTTGGCTGCCATCCCGTCGGGGCTGGTCCCGCAAAATGCTGAGGTGCAGAATTCTCCGGCACTGGAAATAAAGGCGCTGAATAAGGTTTTCCGCACCGGTGGCGGCTTCATGAAACCGCACCGCGAAGTGCGCGCCATCGACAATATTTCGCTGTCCATCGCCAAGGGTGAAGTCTTGGGGCTGGTAGGCGAATCCGGTTCGGGGAAATCCACATTGGGCCGGGCGGTGGTCCGGTTGGTGACGCCGGATAGCGGCCAAATCCTCGTTGGTGGCAGCGATATGGCCGCGCTCAGCGAAACCGAATTGCGCCGTGCGCGTTACAAGGTTCAAATGGTGTTTCAGGACCCTTATGCGTCGCTCAACCCACGGCACAAGATCCTGCGCGCACTGACGGATGGCCCCATCGCCAAGGCGGTGCCCAAAGAACAGGCCCGTGCCCGCGCGCACGAATTGATGGAAATCGTCGGTCTTGGCGCAGACGCGGTGGATCGCTTCCCGCACGAATTTTCTGGCGGACAACGGCAACGTATCGGGATCGCCCGCGCATTGGCCATGGACCCGGATCTGATCATCGCAGACGAAGCCGTTTCGGCCCTCGACGTGTCGATTCAGGCGCAGGTTCTGGATCTGCTCCGCGATCTTCGCAGCAAGCTGAACTTATCGATCCTCTTCATCACCCATGACCTGCGCGTTGCTGCCCAGCTTTGCGACCGCATCGCCGTCATGCAAAAAGGCAAGCTCGTCGAAATCGGGCCGGTGTCCGACGTGTTCCTGAACCCGCAGGATGACTATACCAAGCGCCTGCTCGCCGCTGTACCGGGGGGCGGTTGGGGTCTTGCCGAGGCGGCCTTGACATGATCAAGGACCGGCGTTCCGGCATTGTCGCCACCTGTTCTGCACTGGATTTGATGGCGCTATATGAACAGCCCTTTCTCGAATTCGCACCTGAAATAGACCTGATACCGCCAGAAGCGGTTTCAGTCCCGGAAGCCGTCGAATATGTGCTGACCTGGAAACCCGAAGATGATGCCTTTGTGCCCTATCCCAATCTGCGCGCGGTGTTTTCCATCGCCGCAGGGATCGACGGGATACTGGAATGTCCCTCATTGCCCGATGTGCCGGTGTTCCGGGTCGAAGATCCGGATCAAGCGCAACAGATGGCAGGCTTCGCCGCCTTTCACGTGGTTTGGCACCATCGCGACATGGGGGCCTATTTGAAAGCCCAGAAAAGCCACAGTTGGCAGCGCGATGTGGGCAAGCAATCCCCCCGGCACAAACGTATCGGGATCATGGGGTTTGGCCTGATGGGGCGCGCCATCGGAAAAGGGCTGACCGCGCTGGGATATGACGTGACGACCCTTTCACGCCGTCCCCCCACGCCCGCCGAACCGGGCATGCGCCACATGACCACCGACCAAACGCAATCGTTTCTGGCTGGCACGGATATCCTGATCAATGTCATGCCACTAACCCCGGAAACCCAAGGCATTCTGAACCGCGACCTCTTTGCGGCGCTGCCCAAAGGTGCTGTTTTGATCCAGATGGGGCGCGGCGCGCAATTGATCGAGTCCGATCTGCTGGATGCCCTCGAAAGCGGGCAGATTTCAGGCGCGTCACTTGACGTGTTCGGGACCGAACCGTTGCCGCCTGAAAGCCCGCTTTGGGATCATCCGAAGCTTTTCCTGACCCCGCATGTGGCCAGCACACCCGAAGCAGCAGCCGTCGTCCGTTCGGTGCGGGCGGGACTTTCTACGCTCTCGCAAAACGGTTTAACAGACTAGTTCTGCTCTGATCGCCTACTTGGAAATGATCAAAGGGTGATTAATTTTCACCAGCGTCTCCTTTTACTCGGCCTCGCCTCTCACCATCTGTTTGGAGTGGAAGGATTGCGCAGCTCGGCATCTGATCTGAAACAAGGTTAAAGTTCAGGCAAATGTTAGAGTAACGTGAGGATATGCAGACACGCGATCCATCCCAATTTGTGCGTAGAGCCGCGCCCGAACAGTTCCGACGGTGCCTTGAAATTTTGGCGTCGCTACAGTCGTAGAAAGAAGGAGTTTTTTCGTGAGTTACACAATCAATCGCATCCTAACCGGCAGCACGTTCGACGATGCCGATGCCCGTACCCGCGCCGCCCTTGCGCAAAATGGCTTTGGTGTTCTGACCGAAATCGACGTCAAGGCGACAATGAAGAAGAAGCTGGACGTCGATATGAAATCCTATCGAATCCTCGGGGCATGCAATCCGCAGATGGCCTTTCAGGCGATCGGGATGGAGCCACGGGTCGGCGCAATGCTGCCCTGTAACGTGATCCTTCGCGAAGTCGAAAACGGTGTCGAGGTCAGCGCGATTGATCCCGAAGCTTCCATGCAAGCGATCAACAACCCGGACCTGCATGAGGTCGCGGGTCAGGTGCGTGATCTGCTTGCAAAGGCTGTCGCGGCTATCTGATCTGTTTCTGACCTGAGCGAATTCCCCCTTGATGCGCCGCCGGGGGATCAAGCCCAGTTCGGGGTTGTCACCACAGGCACGTTGCCGGCGTTTTCAATGTCCTGCCCGGCAGCCAACAGGATATCTTCGCGGAATCGAGGTCCGATCAATTGCACGCCGACCGGCCTGTGATCGGCTTCACCAGTTGCGACTGACAGCGCAGGGACGCCGATCACGGGCAAAGCCCGTTGGATAAGTTGTGCCTCCATCGCGGCCGCGAAAGCATCTTCGGAACTGACATCCTGTTGCTGAGCGAACGGCAACTCTCCTGAAACCGGGCAAATGAGAACAGGATAGTCCTTCAAAAACAATTCCCATTGCCGCACCAATGCGACCCGTGCCTGAAGCGACTTCATCAACGTGTCAAAGCCAACTTCACCGGCATCCCTTGTCATGTGTTCGAAGACAAACTGCGAATCCGGCTCTGCTTCGCGTTCGATCATTTCGCGTGCGCCGAATTGGGTATCCGCCATCCAAAGTTGCGCATTGATTTCAGCAGCAAGCCGCATCGGTGGGCACGCGACCTCTTCGACTATCCAACCTGCTGCCTTCAATCTTTCCGCAGTGTCGAACAAGGCGGCCCGGACTTCGTCGGCAACGGGCATGCCGTCTGGTGCGATCGTCAACGCAGCACGTTTTTGGTAATCCCCGCCCGCCATCGGCGCGGATACGTACCACGGGTCGCGCAAATCCGGCGCGGCCATGGCGGCCAACGATATCCCAATGTCGGAAATGCTGCGGGCAATCGGCCCGGACACCGCCATAATCTGCGCCCCGATGAAACGGTCCGGCGCGCTGGCATTGTAGGCCGGAATTCTTCCGAAAGTGGGGCGCAGGCCGTGAAGACCGCAGGCATAAGCAGGGTAGCGGATGGACCCCGCGATATCAGTGCCGTGCCCTATGGCGCAAAGCCCTGCCGCAACCGCCGCGGCCGCGCCACCAGAAGATCCGCCCGGCGTTATCGCCTTGTTTCGCGGGTTCAGCGTTTGCCCATGCAGGTTGTTATTGGTAAACCAGCGCAGCGAAAAAGCCGGCGTGTTGGTACGCCCGATAATCACCCCGCCTGCTTTGCGGATGTTTGAAACCACCGGACTGTCATGCTGCGCCACCAGATTTTCCTGCAATCTGAGCCCGTTTGTTGTCGCTTGACCTTCTTGATCCACATTCACCTTGATTGTCACCGGAACGCCGCACAGAACGCCCGGATCTTCGCCGCGCGCAATGGCTTCATCGACTTGTCGAGCTGCCTGCAATGCATCTTCTGGAAATTCCTGCACCACCGCGTTTACCGTTGGGTTCACATCGGCAATGCGCTGTAGATGCGCCTTGGTCACTTCCGTCGCCGACAGAGCTTTCGATCGCACTGCTGTGGCGATTTCGGAAGCGGTAAGATTCCAGATTTGCGACATGAAACATCTCCTTTGGGATTCACCGGAGAACATTGCACGTATCGCCCCCGTAGCACAGGGCCAGGAAGAATGAGCCGATATTGCGAACCCTGTTATCTTCTCGGAAGAACAGAAATTTGCCAATGCGGCCCAAGTTTGAGGCATCTGTCGCGGTCGACGCCAATCATAGAGCGAGAAAGGTACCGCGCAGGGGTGGCTACCCTTTTTCATCGTATACGAATTTAACGGATCATGCGGATAGTCCCCGCATGATCCTTCACCGCCCCGGCTTGTCGTTAATGTTGATCCGACAGCGACGATTTACGCCAATCCGGGTCAAAATTCGGTGGGTTCGACGCAAGCCCGACACTGCGGATCGCAAGAACACCACAGTATTCATCCTTTTCCGAAGAATCGCCGCTGATCCCGACTGCGCCGATGGTCATGCCGTCGGCGTCCTCGATCAAAGTCCCGCCCGGCACTGGGACAAACCGCCCATCCGACGCGGCCGCCAGCGCGGTCTGGAAGTTCGGGCGCGCGGACAGATAATCACGGATCTGCCGGCTGGGCATCCCCATACCAAGCGATCCCCACGCCTTGCCAAAAGCGATATCGAAGCGCAGCAGGCCGCTGCCGTCTTCGGATTGCATCGCTTTCATGCGCCCCCCTGAATCCAGCACCACCACGGTCAGCGGTTTCATGCCTTCCTGCCGTCCGATTTCCAGCGCTTTTTCCAGAATGGCCGTAGCCGTTTCCAGCGGAAGACTCGATTTCAGTTTCATGTTGTTTCCTTGCTCAAGTTCATCGGCTCATCATTTCGGGCAGCCATGTCACGATTTCGGGGAAAAGCAGCAGCACGATGATCGTTACCACATCCGCGACGAAAAAGATCGTGATCCCCCGAAACACGTCCGACAGCGGTATATCCGGCCTGACCGCGTTGACGACGAAACAGTTCAGCCCGATAGGGGGCGTGACAAGACAGACCTCTGCCATCTTGACGACGATGATACCGAACCAGATGGAATCGTAGCCCAGCGCCATCACCGCCGGATATACCACCGGCAGGGTCAACAAAAGCATGCCGATCGCATCCATGAACATTCCCAGCACCGCATAGGCAAGCAGGATGCAGATCATGATGACCAACGGCGGTGCATCAATCGATACGACCCAGGACGTAAACGCATCGGCCACCCCGGAAAACCCTAGAAAGCGCACGAAAATCGTGACGCCCCAGATCAGCGAAAAGATCATCACCGTCAGCTTGGCTGTTTCCATCAGAGAACCCGAAATCGCCTTGAGACCGGCACCACGGGCAATCGCGACGACAAAGACCACTGCCGCGCCCAATGCTCCGGCTTCGGTCGGGGTGGCCCAGCCTTGGTAGATCGCCGAGATGATAATCGCGACGACCAGCATGATCGGCATCAGCGGCGGCAGCGACACGGCCCGTTCTTTCCACGTCGATGACGGGACAGCAGGAGCCTCGTGCGGGCGAAACATCGCCCAAAGGATAATAATCAACGCATACACGATGGCCGACACCAGCCCCGGCAAGAACCCCGCAAGCAGCAGCTTGCCGACGCTTTCTTCGACGATGATCGCATAGATCACCAGAATGGCCGAAGGTGGAATCAACGTGGCAAGCGTACCACCAGCCGCAACGACACCCGCCGCCAGCTTGCGATCATAGCCGTATTTCAGCATTTCGGGCACAGCGACGCGGGCAAAGACCGCAGATGTCGCCGTTGACGCACCGGACACGGCCGCAAACCCGGCGGTCGCAAAGACCGTGGCCACGGCAAGCCCGCCGGGCAGCCAGCTTAGCCATTTTCGCGCAGCATCAAAGAGTTGCGTTGTCATACCAGCGTGAAAAGCGACGAACCCGATAAAAATAAACATGGGCAGCACGCTAAGCGCATAGGTCGATGACTTGGCGTGCGGCACGATCCCGACGATGCCCGCTGCCGGCCCCCAGCCGATCAGTTCGACCAGCCCCAGCAGACCAACCGTCGCGGCCGCGATCACCACGCGCACGCCGATCACGACAAGAATCAATAACAGGCCAATCCCGATCAGCCCGACCAGTAGAGGGTTTGAAAATCCGATGCCGATCAGCATGTCAGCGTCCTTCCTTATCGGCTTCGTCACCAAGCACTTCGTGGGCTTCTTCACGGGCCGTTTCAGCGGCATCCTTGAGTGACACCACGCCTTCGTGCGCGTGGCTGGGGTAAATGAACAACCGTACGGATCCGGCCAACTGGATGCCCAGCCGCAGGAACCAAAAGGCGAAAGCGATGGGCACCAACAGCTTGGATGGCCAGACCGGGTATTCTGCGTCTATGGTCGTGTCGCCGATCTGGTAGGATCGCAGGAAATGGTCCCAGCTATACCAGATCAACACAGCAACGATTGCCATCCCCAGAAGCGACCCGACGATTTCCGCCAACCAGTAAGACCGTCCCCAGAGACGCCCCAACAGCAGCTCCATTCGGATATGTGCGCCCATACGCTGGGTATACGCCGCCCCAAGGAACGCCATGCCGGCCATCGATAGCTCGACCAGATCGATGTAGCCTGACAGCGGATTGTTAAAGAAGGTCCGCATGACAATCTGCGCCACGCCCAACAGCATCAGCAGAAAGATAAACGTCGCGGCGATAAAGTTAGCAGCGTCTTCGACTGGCATCATGAACCGGTCACACCGGCCAATCCAGCCAGACGCCTGGGCGTCGTTGGAAACACGCATCCTGATCACGTCCTTGCCAAGAGTAATAGAATGGGATCGCGGAGGAAGCCGCGATCCCGAAAACAAACTGCGAAGAATTTACTTCGCGGTCTTGGCTTCTTCCGCATAGCGCAAAAGATCATTCAGAACCTCCTGCGCGTCGAAGTTGCCTTCGTTGGCGGCGACCCATTCTTGCCAGACCGGGAGCGCGGCCCGTTCGCGGATTTCAGCGATCTGCTCGTCCGTGTAGGTGATCTTGTCCAGCGTTTCTTCGAACAGCTTGAAATTGCCCTCGTCCGCTGCCGCATAGGACGCCTGTTCGGTGTCCAGAACCAGATCCCGGTTGTCCATCAGGAAGTCTTGATAGGCAGCGGGCAGCGCTTCGAATGCCGTCTTGTTCAGCACCCAACCACATTCCGACGTGCCCGGCGCGAGATTGGATGTGTACCAATCGGCCTCTTCGTTGATCTTGAAGGCCACATGCGCATAGGTCATCGGAAAGGCTGCCGCATCGACGGTGCCGTTTTGGAACGCCGTCAGAGTTTCTGACGCCGACAGGGTCTGATTGATAGCCCCAAGCTTTTCCATCGCATCGCCCAATCCGCCACCGGCGCGCACCCGCAGGCCGCTCCAGCCGTCGATTTCGGTCGGTGCAGGGCCTTTGCCCATGATTTCGTATTGAGGCAGCAGCCCCGATGCGTAGGGCATGGCGTTCCATCGCGCCATGTCGGCGACGATGGCGGGATGTTCGAACATCTTCTTGAAGGTGTATTTGTGTACCTCGGGATCGCCGATCGGCAGGAAGGGCAGCGAAAACACCATCCATGCCGGGTTCTTACCGGGATGGTAGAAGTTGCAGATGCCCGCGCCTTCAAAGGCGTTGAGCTTGAGCCCATCAAGGTTTTCGCGCGAATTTCCAAGTTGGTCAGCGTAGAATATCTTGATCTGGAATTTGCCGTCGGTTTCTTCGGCGGCTTTGGCGGCCAGTGCTTCCATCCCGGATGTCAGCGCCCGTGGGTTGCCGTACATCGAGATTTTCCAGAACACCGACGGGCCTTCAATGTTGGCGGCCTGTGCCGGTGATTGCAGTGTAAGGCAGGCCAGCGCAGCAGCGGCCAGCGGTTTCAGGGTCTTTGTCATCTTTTCCTCCTCAAAAGATTGTTGGTTCAAACACAGGGCCCCTCTGCCCCGTGCGGTTCAGGCGTCGGACGTATAGGTCTGGCGCAGAATGTTCTTTTGCACCTTTCCCATGGTGTTGCGCGGCAGGTCGGCCACGATCTCGATCCGGCGGGGATGCTTGAAGCGGGCCAAATGCGGCGTGATTTCGGACAAAAGCGCGGCAGGATCGAGCGTGTTCCCCGGTTCGGGGACGACGACGCCGATGGTTGCCTCTCCGAAATCCGGATCAGCCACGCCGAAGACGGCGGATTCTCGGACGCCGGGCAACGCGTCCAGCAGCACCTCGATTTCCTTGGGATAAATGTTGTAGCCGCCCGAAATGATAAGATCCTTCTGGCGCCCAACAATCACAAGATAGCCGTCAGGGTCGATCTGTCCGAGGTCCCCGGTAATGAAAAAGCCATTCTCACGCAGCTCTTCTGCGGTTTTTTCCGGCATCCGCCAGTAGCCGGAAAAGACGTTGGGACCGCGCACTTCGATCATCCCCGTCTCGCCTTGCGGCACTTCGATGCCGGTGTCGGGGTCGGAGATCCGAATTTCGGTTCCGGGCAGGGGAAAACCAACCGTGCCGGGGCGTCGATCCCCTTCGTAGGGGTTCGACGCGTTCATGTTGGTTTCGGTCATGCCGTAGCGTTCAAGGATGCGGTGACCGGTGCGGGCCTCGAAGTCAGTGTGGGTATCGGCCAGAAGCGGCGCACTGCCAGACACGAAAAGCCGCATATGTGCGGTCGCTTCGCGCGTAAAAGACGGTTCCGCCAACAGACGCGTGTAGAAGGTCGGCACCCCCATCAGAACCGTGGCGCGCGGCAGGTCAGCCAACAGTTTTTCTGCCTTGAAGGCGGCGTGAAAGATCATCGCCGCTCCCGACAGAGCCGAAACGTTCACCGCCACGAAAAGCCCGTGGGTATGGAAAATCGGCAAGGCATGCAACAAGACATCCGCATCGGTGAACCGCCACAGATCGGCCAGCGCGGTAGCGTTCGACAACAGATTAGCATGGCTCAACATCGCGCCTTTGGAACGCCCGGTCGTCCCCGAGGTATAGAGGATCGCTGCCAGATCGTCGGCACCGCACTCCACCACCGCATGAACAGCGGGCATGGCATCTGCGGCATCGCTCAGACTACCGCTGCCGTCGGCATTCAGTGTGTGCAGCGCGGCTCCCTTCAGAATACCGGTCATGGCAACGGCATCCTCAGCGTCGCAGATCACCAGTCCCGGTTCTGCGTCGCCCAGAAAATAGGCCAATTCACTGGTGGTATAGGCGGTATTGAGTGGCAACAACACCAAGCCGCTGCGCAGGCAGGCGGCATAGACCGCAAGCGCCTCGGGTGACTTGGCGACTTGCAACGCCACGCGATCGCCCTTGGTCAGTCCGATTTCGGCAAAGACGTTGGCCAACCGGGCCGACAGGGCAACAAAATCGCCGTAGCTCAGTGCCCGACCCTTTTCCAGCATCAGGAAGGGCGCGTCATTCTTGGCGTGACGGCCAAAGAGAGGATCGAAAAGGACGTTGCTCATGAGTCTGCCTTGCTTGCCGGGATGGGGGCGGATTTGAGAAGAGAAGCAATCGTGCGCGATGTGGCGACGGTGCCTGTCGTGGTGAACCCTTCGATGTTGCGGTCGATCCGGGCCGGGTCGTAAAGGTAATTGACCATCGTGCCATAAGATGTGCGCTGACCATTGTCGGACGCGTCACCATCCGCGTGTACATCCTGAACGATGGCCCCGTTGCCTAGATGAAAACGCGCCACCACATTTGCCGGGTCGCCCCGAGGGCGTTTTTCCTTCACCAGGTAATGCGCGATATAGCGGCGCAGCGTGTCGTTGGACTTGTCGTCCCTGCTGCCCGATTGTGCCAAGGCGACCTTCAAAGCCTCCGCCTCGGTCCCGGAAAGTGTTTCCTGAACGCCATCGATCCAGGCGCGGAAACCCGGGATTGGTGAAAGCGTGACAAATGTCTTGAGCTGCGGCAAGCTGGCCGACAGATCCTCGACCACATGCTTGATCAACGCGTTGCCGAACGAAATACCACGCAAACCGGCCTGACAGTTCGAGATCGAATAGAACACCGCCGTGTCCATCTTATCCGCCGGGGTTGCGGCGCGATCTTCGGTCAGAACCGATTGAATATTGCCGGGAATACCGTTGGTCAGCGCCACTTCGACAAATATCAGCGGCTCTTCGGGCATACAGGGGTGGAAATAGGCGAAACACTGACGATCCTCGGGCAGAAGCCGCAACCGCAGGGCATCCCAGCTGTCGATAGCGTGCACAGCCTCGTAGGCGATGATCTTTTCAAGGATATTCGCCGGGCTGTTCCAGTTAATTCGCCGTAGCACCAGAAAACCGGGATTGAACCAGGATACGAAGAGATGTGCGAAATCCAGATCGATACGGGCCAATGTCGGTTCTTGGCGGATCGCCTCGAACAGATCACAGCGCATCGCAACCAGATCAGCCGTGGCTCCGGGGACCCGGTTCAGGCGTCGCAAGATTTCCTGACGACGTGGTTCCGCCTGCGCGGCAAGCGCGGCCAGATCTTCGGTGGACCGGGATTTTTCGTAACTGTGGGCAAGTGTCGCGACGGCGTCGGGATCTATGTCGAAATCATCTGCCAGATGACGGAAAAAATCCATCCTCTGATCTTTGTCCATTGCACGGTATTTCTGCAGGACCGCACGCGCCACCTTGATCGCCGACACATCGCCGATGTCGGACAGCAAAACATGGCACAATTCATTGATCGGGCGCGCATCCTTCGTCGCCGTAGTCTGTTGCGCCCGATTGGTAATGGACGCCAGAAGATCCGTCAGAAAGCTGGACTGCAACATCGGTTCCATTCCTATCGGGTCAAGGTTTTGGCGCGCCCCGAGTGCGCGTGATTCCAGTCTATGTATATCGATTAAATTTAACGATACAATAAAAAATCGATTATTTTATTTTCGACGTGACTGAAGTGATCAGCTCAGGCTGACCCGTCCCGTGGACAAACCGACCGACATATTCAAAGCGCCTTCGTTTACGAGCCATTTGCGCAAGGTGAAATTGCGCGCCTTCGCGCTGTGCATCGGATCAGCCTGTGCCAGCGCCATGGCAGCCTCCATCGTCTCAGCACGGTAGATGATCATACCGGCCCCCTGCATTTCGTTGCCGCTGTCATCAGAAAGGGGCCCCGCCAGCACCAGTTGCCCTGTTTCTTCGAGCTTTCGTTGATAGGCCAAATGCGCAGGCAAGGTAGCCTTGACCGCTTCAGGCCCAGAGGCTGGCGTCGAAACCACCACAAACAACTCCAGCGCCAAGCCCCCCCGCCCCTTGGCTTCTTGCTTATACGCGTCCCACCTTGGCATCCTCGTTCACCCCAAAATTAAAATCGATATTATTTGACATACGATAATATTATCGCCAAAGATAGCAAAAAACGGATTAAAGGAACTCCTTATGAAGCTCATGGTAGGCAAATCCGCCGACAGCACCGCCGTTTATCTGATCGAAGATACGAAGGCGCTGAACCTCACGGCGGCAATGCCAGAGGCGGGCACAGATCTGATAGGACTGATCACGACCCCCGCCCTGATGGAAAAGCTGCGCAATGGTGATGTGTCCGGCACCACCGAAGATGCCGCAAGCATCGAACCTGCTTTGCCCGTCACCGCACCGGGCAAGATTCTTTGCTTGGGACTGAACTACATCGAGCACATCAAGGAAGGCGGATACGACATCCCGGACTATCCGGCGATCTTCATGCGGACGCGCAATTCGATCATGGCGGCAGGTGAACCTATGGTACGGCCACGCTGTTCGGACAAGCTGGACTACGAAGCCGAGCTGATGATCGTCATCGGCAAGGGCGGGCGCTATATCACCGAAGAAGACGCGCTGGACCATGTCTTTGGCTACACTGTGTTCAATGACGGGTCGCTGCGCGATTACCAGCGTAAGACGCACCAGTGGACCCCGGGCAAGAATTTCGACAATACCGGCGCCATTGGCCCCTATGTCGTCACCCCCGAGGATCTGCCCGCAGGCGCGGCCGGTCTCAAGATCGAAAGCCGCGTCGGCGACGAGGTCCTGCAAAGTTCCAACACCGGCAATATGATCTGGTCGGTGGCACAAACCATTGCGATCATGTCGGAATTCACCACGCTGGAGCCGGGCGACCTGATTGCCATGGGCACACCTCCGGGTGTCGGCCACGCCAAGAAACCGAACCCGCGTTGGCTCAAGCCCGGCGAAACCGTCGAGATCGAAATCGAACGCATCGGCATCTGTGCAAGCCCGGTCATGGACGAGGCCGATATCGCAACGCAAAAGGTGACGTCGTGAGCGACACGCTCAATACTGCCCGCGCCTCGGCGCAGGCGGCCGTTCGGGCGGTACGTGCCGCCCGCGAACGGCTGGATGATGCTTCGATCGATCTGATCCTGCGCGATGCACGTTCGCATTATGCCTGGACTGACAGGCCGGTGCCGGATGCGCTGCTGCAAGAAATCTACGAGATCACGATTGCCGGCCCAACCAGCATGAACACCTGCCCGGCGCGCTTTGTCTTCGTACGCAGCGTAGAAGCCAAGGCGCGACTGGCCAAATCGCTTAAGGAAAAGAACATCGACAAGATGATGGCCGCCCCGGTGACGGCCATCATCGCCTATGATCCGCAGTTCTGGACCCAATTGCCCTTCCTGTTTCCGCACGAGGATCGCCGCCCCCACTTCGAAGGCAAGCCCGAACATTCAGAAGCGACCGCCTTTCGAAATTCGTCCCTTCAGGGCGCATATTTCATGATCGCGGCACGGGCCGTAGGGTTGGATGTTGGCGCGATGTCCGGCTTTTCCAACGTCACCGTCGATGCTGAATTTTTCTCTGAGAACGGTTGGAAATCGAACTTTCTCTGCAACCTAGGCTATGCTGACGAAACCGCGCTTTTTCAAAAGCTGCCGCGGTTCGGCTTTGATCAGGTATGCAGCATCATATGAACGCGGGAAATATGCCGCGCAACAACAAGTTATCCCGACCGTGATCTGACTACAGCGGCGGGAAAAAACGGGCACTGGCCCAGTCTGGGAGGACACCATGAAACAACTGCTTGCAAGCGTGGCATTCGCCGCAACCATGACCCTATGCACGACCAGTCCCGGTTCGGCGCAAGAGGTCATCACCGCCAATGTCATCGACGGCTATCCGGCCCGCGCGATGTGGGTACAGGAGTTCAGCAACTTCTTCATTCCCGAGGTCGACAAGAAACTGGCCGAAACCGGCAATTACCAGATGGATTGGCGCGAAAGCTATGGTGGCACCGTGGTCAAGCCGCGTGGGGTGCTTGAAGGTATCCAACTGGGGCTTGGTGACATCGGTATTGTCACGACAATCTTCCATTCCTCGAAGCTGCCAAGCCAGGCCATTTCCGCCGTGACCCCCTTTGTCGCGTCAAATGCCCCTGCCGTGGCCAAGGCCGTGGACGAAATCGCCCGTGAATTTCCCGCCATGCAGGCAGAATTCGAAGCTCAAAACCAAGTGTACCTTGCCACTGGTGTCGTTCTGGACACGTATCAACTGTTCACCAAGGAACCGATCAACAGCCTTGCCGATCTGGAAGGGACCAAGATCGCGGGGGCCGGCATGAACCTGCGTTACGTCGAAGGTATCAATGGCGCGGCTGGCGTACGTGGGGGCCTGACCGATTTCTACAACATGGTCCAGACCGGGCTGGTCGACAGCGCTATGCTTTGGCCCGAAGCGGCCGCCACCTTCAAAATGGCTGAAGTGGCGCCTTACATGCTGGTTGCCGATCTGGGCGCAGTGAATACCAAAACCGTGACCGTCAACAAAGACTACTGGGATGGACTGCCGGACGAGGTGAAAACCGCACTTCAGGAGGTTTCGATCGCCTATCGTGACCATCTCGCCAATCTGGCGATGGAAAAAGCCGCCGCCAGCCGCGAAGCCTATGTTGCCGCCGGGGGCACCATCATCGAAATGAGTGACGAAGCGCGGATGGCGTGGGTCAATTCGATGCCCGACATCGCCGCCGAATGGGCCGCAGGACTGAATGCCAGCGGCAGCGACGGGTCCGGGATGCTGCGCGCCTATCTGGGCAAGCTGAATGCCGACGGCTTTACCGGCCTGCGGGATTGGACCGCCGGGCTGTCGAATTGAACCCTTCTCGCAAATCTTCGGATGCGGCGCAGCCTTCGGGTCTGCGCCGCACTTTGAACGGACTGACGCGGGCCACGAATGGCGTGGCCATCGCAGCCAATGTCACCGGCACCCTTGTTGTGCTGGGACTTGTTCTGGTGGTGAATTACGACATCGTCGCGCGCGGCCTGTTCAACCGCCCCTTCCACGGCGCGGTTGAACTGGTGCAATTCGCAATGGTTCTGATCGTGTTCTTGCAACTGCCCGACGTGATCCGGGTCGAACGGTTGACCCGTTCGGACGGACTTTTAATTGTGATCGGCGCGCGCCATCCCCGCGTCGCATCTGCGATGCGCCGGCTCATCGACGGGCTTTCGTTCGTTCTGATGGCACTGATCGCCATCACCATCTTTCCAGAGTTTCTAAAGATGTGGGATACACAGGATTATTTCGGCATCCCCGGTGTCTTTACCGCGCCTTGGTGGCCGATAAAGCTGACCATCCTGTTCGGTACCGCTCTATGCGCTGCGATCTTTGCACTGAAGTCCATCGGCCCCTCGCGCAACATCAATGCATCAACGCCGGAGCAATCATGAGTCCTATCGAAATCGGCATCGCTTCGGTCGTCGCGATCATCGTTATGATCTATCTCGGGGTCTATATTCCCATCGCTCTGAGTGTCGTGTCCTTCGTGTCGATCTGGCTGATGCGCGACAATTTCGACCTTGCCATGAACCTACTCAAGATCGCGGTCGGCGACAGTGCAATGGAATACACCTTTGCCACCGTGCCGCTGTTCAGTTTCATGGGGCTCGTGGTGTCCAAGGCCGGGCTGGGAACTGACATTTACGGCGTGATGAGCACCGGATTCCGGCGGGTCAAAGGCGGTATCGGCATGGCCACCGTGGGTGCCAACGCCGCATTTGCCGCCGTTACCGGCAGTTCCATCGCTTCGGCGTCGGTCTTTTCCAAGGTCGCAGTGCCCGAAATGCTGACATATGACTACAAGCCACGCTTTGCCGTGGGTGTGGTGGCTGGATCGTCGGTTCTTGGCATGATCATCCCGCCGTCGGCCATGCTGATCATCTATTCCTTTGTCGCCGAGCAATCGGTGGGCGACATGTTTCTGGCTGGAGTTGTCCCAGGTCTGCTGCTGGCCGGCGCCTATATCTTTGCGATTTGGGCGATGGGTCGTTTCGCGCCCGGATTTGTCGGCGGCCGCCCAGCGGATCACTACGAACCGATGCCCTGGACCGAAATCGCATCCAAGACCCTGCCAATGCTGGCGCTGATTTTCACCGTGATCGGTGGCATTTACCTTGGCTGGCTGACTGCGGTCGAGGCGGGTGCTGCGGGGTCGCTGCTGGGTCTTCTTATCGCTGTTTTGCGCCGCTCGATGACTTGGCGCGGCCTGTGGGAGACATTGATCGAAACCGGGCACATCACCGCCGCGATCCTGTTCCTGATCACTGCGGCTTCAATCTACAGCCGGATGCTGGGCCTTGCTGGCCTGCCGAACGAACTGGCGGATATGCTTGCGGCCTCCAGCTTCGGCTTTGTGCAGATCATGATATTCTACGTTATCCTGATGCTGTTCCTGGGTACGATCCTCGACACGTCGTCGATCATCCTGATCGTGGTGCCCTTGTTCTTGCCACTGATCGAACCGATGGGGCTTTCGCTGGTCTGGTTCGGCATCATCACCGTGATCGGCGCCGAAATCGGCCTGCTCACACCACCGCTTGGCATCTCTTGCTTTGTCATCAAAGCCACCCTCAACGACGACCGTATCACGCTCAAGGACGTGTTCCTGGGCGCACTGCCCTTTGCGGGTGTGATGCTGGTCGTGCTGATCCTGCTGATCTGCTTCCCGCAACTCAGCCTCGCCCTTCTGAATTAGGAGCCCGTCATGCGCACCGTCACCCCCGACAATATCACCGAGGTCTTTCAGAGCTATTTCGGCCCCGATACCGATCCCCGTTTTCGTGAAGTGATTGGAAGTCTTGCCACACATTTGCACGCCTTCACCCGGGAAGTCGGCCTGACTCATGACGAATGGCGCAAAGCGCTTGAAGCACTGGAATGGGCAGCAAAAATCACCACCCCCGAACGCAACGAATTCGTGTTGTTGTCGGACGTGATGGGCCTGTCTTCGCTGGTCGACATGATCAATTCGCGCCAAGGCGCCACCAGTTCCAGCGTGCTTGGTCCTTTCCATGTCTCCGATGCCCCGCCGATGGAGATCGGTGACGACATGCGCGGTGACTTCGACGATGAAGTGCTGCTGGTCGAAGGGCAGGTGCGAGATGCCGACGGCAACCCGGTACCCGGGGCTGAAATCGACATCTGGCAGACCGCCCCGAACGGGCTTTATTCCAGCCAAGACCCGGATCAGGACATCATGTCCTTCCACGGGCTTATGACGGCGGATGAAAATGGTCGCTACGCTTTCACCACCGTGCGCCCGGTCAGCTATACCGTGCCCACCGATGGCCCTGTCGGAGAGATACTGAACGCCGCCGGTCGCCATCCCTGGCGTCCCTCTCACCTGCATTTCATCGTCAAGGCGCAAGGCTTTCGCGACCTCGTGACCGAGGTCTTTCCCGCCGATGATCCCTATCTCGATCAGGATACGGTGTTCGGTGTGCGCAGCGATCTGGTGATGACCTACAAACCACAGCCGGCGGGCAGCTTTCCCGACGGGTTCGCACTGTCGGGAAAGGTAGACGGCCCCTTTGCCCGCGTCGATTTCGATTTTACGCTGGTGCGCAACTGAAGGCGGTCAGCTTTCGGAGACCAGACCGGACTGGCGCAGAAACGCGCCAGTCTTCTGGTAGTGGTTGATCAAACGCTCGGACGCCAGATCGGCATCGTGCTGAAGCGCGGCTGACAGGATTTCCGCGTGTTCGTCGCCGACGTTGCGGGTTTTATAATCCAGCGACCGCCCGGCAAGATACCGATAGCGCACATTCAGGTCGTAAAGCTGGCTACAGAACTTCAACAAGATCGAAGAGTCGCAATTCGACAGAAGCGTCATGTGAAACGCCTTGTGCAGATCTTCATAGGCTTCCGATATCTTGGATTTCTCACGCGACATGCGGTGAAGGCTCAGCACCAATCGTTCTTCCCAAGCGTCGTCCGCATTGCCGATGCTTTGGCGCAGCGCCATTTCTTCGAGTGAGCAGCGCAGTTTGAGAATTTCTTCGAAATTACGCTGGCTGGCGGGGGCCGCGCGAAACCCGCGCTGGTCGATCCTTTCGACCAACTGATCCGAGGTGAGAAGGCTCAGCGCCTCTCGCACCGGCGACGCGCCGGTATCCAGACGCGCCTTCAGCGTGTCGATCTTGAGCTTTTCACCCGGACGCAGATCCCCGACAAGGATCATCCTGCGGATGGCATTATACGCCCCCTGCGTCGCCGACGTGACTTGCGAAGGTTGAGACAAGGAAACCGCTTCGGAGAGATCATTTTCTGGCATACCGAATAAATATCGACTTTTTCCCAGAGTTCAAAGCACAAACGTCATAAGATCCCTTAGGGATGCACGAAAAAGACTGTTTGTTCGTTATCCTGCGCAT
Organism: Thalassovita gelatinovora; assembly: GCF_001458355.1. Lineage (GTDB taxonomy): Bacteria > Pseudomonadota > Alphaproteobacteria > Rhodobacterales > Rhodobacteraceae > Thalassobius > Thalassobius gelatinovorus. The sequence continues at coordinate 68,982 of NZ_CYSA01000019.1, forward strand.
TGTGCCGGGGGCAGCCTGACCGTCGGGAAAAATCCGTGATGCGCCTCTGGGCAAGATCAGTCAGACGCGAAAATACCTTAACCACCCAAAGGAAAGGATCACTGTTGATCGTGCTTAAAGCTGCGCCGCTACGGACGCAGAGCAGGCGGCCTGTTCAAAATGCCTAGATTTTCGAATCTCCGCGCCAACCTGACGCGGATCAACACAAATATTAGTGGGTCCAAGGTGCCCGGCGATTGGTGGCAAAGTTTTCGCCATAGCCGCCCGCACGCAGGTTGGGTTTGCGTTTATGGGGGTCGAGCACTACCGCATCCAGCCCGTGTTCCTTGGCATAATCCAGCGCCGCTTCCTTGCTGTCGAATTTCAGCCGGACCTGGGTCTGGGTATCCGCGCTGGATGTCCAGCCCATCAGCGGATCCACTTCACGCGCTTCAGCCGGTTCATAATCCAGAACCCATTGCCGGGTCTTGGCCATTCCCGATTGCATGGCATTGCGGGCGGGTTGATAGATACGTGCTCGCATCCGCGACTCCTCTTCTTTGCTGTCTTATCGTGAATACGCGGCATTTTTGCAAGAGCCGGAAAGCTGCAGGCGTCAGGCGGTCAGCAGGATTCACTAGTTGGGGGTTGAAGTAGAACAAAAAGTGATCAAATCTTGCAGCAACCGCCGGAGACTCTCATGCCCTATGCCCATTCCGACAAATCCGCCCCGCTGCTGCACGCCCCGGCCCCGGATGTGAAGTCCCGCGACAAGCTGGAAGGCGGTAAACGGTTCGTGATGCATACCGATTTCAGCCCCGCCGGGGATCAGCCGACGGCGATTGCCGAACTGACCTCGGGGGTCAATGCCGGGGATCGCGATCAGGTCCTGTTGGGTGCCACTGGGACCGGTAAGACCTTCACCATGGCCAAGGTGATCGAGGAAACCCAAAGACCCGCGATCATTCTGGCCCCGAACAAGACGCTGGCGGCGCAATTATATGGGGAATTCAAGGGCTTCTTCCCAGACAACGCGGTGGAATACTTCGTATCCTATTACGACTATTACCAACCCGAAGCCTATGTGGCGCGGTCCGATACTTTCATCGAAAAGGAATCTCAGATCAACGAACAGATCGACCGGATGCGCCATTCGGCCACACGGGCGCTGCTGGAACGCGATGACGTGATCATCGTCGCCTCGGTGTCGTGCATCTATGGCATCGGATCGGTGGAAACCTATGGCGCGATGACCCAGGACCTAGTCGCGGGCAATGAATATGATCAGCGTCAGATCATCACCGATCTGGTCGCCCAGCAATACCGCCGCAACGATGTCGGTTTCCAGCGCGGCAGCTTCCGGGTGCGCGGTGATGTTCTGGAAATCTGGCCCGCCCACCTGGATGACCGGGCCTGGAAATTGTCGTTTTTTGGCGAAGAATTGGAAACGATCACCGAATTCGACCCGCTGACCGGGGCCAAGACCGACACGTTCGACCGCATCCGGATTTATGCGAATTCACATTACGTGACGCCGAAACCGACGATGCAACAGGCGATTCAAGGCATCAAGAAGGAACTGCGCCAACGGCTGGACCAACTGGTGGGCGAAGCCAAGCTGCTGGAAGCACAGCGATTGGAACAACGCACCAATTTCGATCTGGAAATGCTGGAAGCCACCGGGGTTTGCAGCGGGATCGAAAACTATTCGCGTTATCTGACCGGGCGCGCGCCGGGGGAACCGCCGCCCACCCTGTTCGAATTCATCCCCGACGAAGCGATCGTTTTCGCCGACGAATCCCATGTGTCCGTGCCGCAGATCGGTGGCATGTACAAAGGTGACTTCCGACGCAAGATGACGCTGGCCGAACATGGGTTCCGGTTACCATCCTGCATGGACAACCGGCCCCTCAAGTTCGAAGAATGGGACGCGATGCGACCGCAATCGGTGTTCGTTTCGGCCACTCCGGCGTCGTGGGAGTTGGAACAAACCGGCGGCGTGTTCACCGAACAGGTGATCCGACCGACCGGGCTGTTGGACCCGGTGATCGAAATCCGTCCCGTCGATATGCAGGTGGATGACCTGCTGGACGAGGTGCGCAAAGTGGCCGCCGACGGCATGCGCACCTTGGTGACGACCCTGACCAAGCGTATGGCTGAAGACCTGACCGAATACATGCATGAACAGGGCATCCGGGTACGTTACATGCACAGCGACATCGATACGATCGAGCGGATCGAGATCCTGCGCGACCTGCGGCTTGGCGCCTTCGACGTGCTGATCGGAATCAACCTGTTGCGCGAAGGACTGGATATTCCCGAATGTGGTCTGGTCGCCATTCTGGACGCCGACAAGGAAGGCTTCCTGCGCTCGGAAACGTCGCTGGTGCAGACCATCGGCCGGGCGGCGCGTAATGCCGAAGGCCGGGTGATCATGTATGCCGACCGGATCACCGGATCGATGGAACGGGCCTTGGGCGAAACCGAACGGCGGCGGACCAAGCAGATCGCCTATAACGAAGAACACGGCATTACCCCGGCCACGGTGAAGAAGAATGTCGAGGATATTCTGGCAGGGCTCTACAAGGGCGATACCGATCAGTCACGGATCACGGCCAAGATCGACAAGCCGATGCACGGTGCCAATCTCGAGGCGCATTTGGACGGGCTGCGGGTGGAAATGCGCAAGGCCGCCGAGAACCTGGAATTTGAAGAAGCCGCCCGGCTGCGCGACGAAATCAAGCGGCTGGAAGCGGTCGATCTGGTGGTGTCCGACGATCCCTTGGCGCGGCAATCGGCGGTCGAGGACGCGGTCGAGGCGGCCGGCGCCGCGCGCGGGCGCTCAACCGCGGGACGGCCGGGGCAACGGGGTGGTGTGAAGAAGCGGAGGGGGAAATAGGTGTCTATGTTTATTTATGACCGCGCCTCACATTTTATTAGTTGCCTCCATTTGGTTGATGAAAACATCCGCAGAAAACGCAAAGACGAGGCAAATATTCGATGGATAGTAATAGGGCTGCACGACGCGCTCTACGCGATCCTTATTGAAAAGCTAACAAGAACTGATGGTTTCGGGATTTATAATGATAATTTCGAGAAGACAGTTGGTAATTTCTATGAAGACGGCCTGAGTTCGAATTCGCAAGAATTTCACGACCTAATGGAAAAATCATTCACCGAGAATATCGCAGGCATTGGTAGACTCTTGCAACGAGCTAATTTGAAGTCTGAAGTGGTTATCAACGAAAGCGATGTCGAAAAGCTCTCTCGCCCCAGTCTTGGATTAAGTCACCTAAAAAAAATGCGTAATTTCCTTGCTCACCCTAGGCCAATGCTCTCAGGGTATTATGAGCATTGGCTGATTGACGCATTTGAAGACACGATTGATGTAATAAGGGAAGTTGCGACACTGCCAGGATACACAAGAGCACATTACGATCTAGATGAAGCACAGGTCATCCTGAATTCGATTGAATTCTATTTAAGACTCTGGGCAATGAGAATGATGCCAGTTGAGGAAAGCAAGCCGTAGGGTGGGCTTCCAGCCCACCATCCCCGGCACCACATGCACAAAGTTGGGGTAACCCCGCACCCTACCCCGTGCCGGACCGGCCCTTCTCAAGCCAACCCGTCACAACCCGCGCTATCTCTGGGCCGCGGTGCGGCGATCCGGCGGTTGCGACTGGGCGGTTTATCCCGACACCCCGCAGACCCTCCGAACGATGTGCGGACCCGACCCAATCGCCGGACCGGGGGGCGGCGTCATGCCGGAGGCATGCTTGCAGCATGGCGATGGCGCGGCGGGCTGCGCCCTTGTTCCGCGCCAGCAAACCGGAGGGCGGATTTCTGGTCCGTCACACCCGAGCTTTGTTGCCGAACGCTCCCGGTTCCCCCTGCTCCAACTGCGTGCCATAACAATCACAACGCAGCAGTCAATTCCGGGGCAGCCATGTCGAAATTCAACTTCATCACTCAGAGCTTTGCAGATATCCCCTATATGGATCAGGCCCATGCCGCTCTGCTGCGGCAGATCATTCAGGACCACGGCGCGCAGGAAATCTTGGAAATCGGCTTTTTCCAGGGCAAAAGCAGCGCCTATATCGGGGCCATTCTGGAAGATCAGGGCGCCGGGCATCTGGTCACCATCGACCGGCCCAGCGCGGCCAACCGGTCCCCGAATATCCACGATCTGCTGACAACCGCCGGGCTGGAACACCGGGTCACACCGCGCATCGCCCATCGGTCCTATACCTGGGAATTGCAGAAACTGATCAACACCATGCCAAGGCCACAATTCGACCTGTGCTATTTCGACGGCGGGCATCATTGGGACGGCACCGGCTTTGGTGTTCTGCTGGTCGATATGCTGCTCAAACCGGGTGGTATTCTGGTGCTGGACGATATGAACTGGTCAATGGCGACATCGCGCCACCATCAGAAAAATCCCGCGATGACAAAGTCGTTTTCGCAGGACGAACAAGAGGCCCGCACGGTCCGGTTGGTCTGGGACACGGTGCTGCCGCATCTGGGTTATACCCACGTTCGCGAACACCCCGGCGCCGATTGGGGTGTGGCGCGCAAACCGGGCTGAGGCGGATCAGACCAACGGCACGAACGGCACCCCGCATCCGGCCAAAACGAAAAAGCCCGTCATCAAAACCCAGCGCATCACGTTATTCCCCTGTCACGGTCAAACCCAGCAACCGCCAAGCCTGCATACCGCCACGATAGTAGTAAATGTGATCGGCAGGGAAGCCCGCTTCGATCATGTTGCGGATCGCCGTCGGGGATTGACCGCACCAGTTGCCGTTGCAGAACAACGCGACGCGATTGGGGTTTTCACAGACATAGCCGTCAAAATCGATGTCACAGCCGAATTCGCCCAGATGATCGATCACCTGCGTATAGGGCACATTGATCGCGCCCGGGATCGACCCGCCTTCGAACCATTCCGGTGTGCGGCTGTCCATCACCACCACTTCGGGGTCTTGCAACAGTTCGATCAGTTCAAGTTCACCGATCGTGGTGACACCGGGCGCGGGCGATATCGGCTGAATGCAAAACGGTGGGCAGGCGCGCGATGTCCGGCCCCAGTCGTCGCCGATCCGGTGATCGTTATCACCGATACGCCGGATTTCCGCCGTGCCGTCAGGCAGCGGAATCGTCACCGATGCGGTATCCCGGGTGATATTGACAGGTTTGTCCTCGGCCCAGGACGGTGCGGCCATCAGTGCCAGCAAAACCAATAACTTTTTCATCATACCCCTCTTCCCCGCGACAGCGAGACCAATTGAATTCATCTGCGCCCTCAGGCATAATTCGTCGTTGAGCACGTAGAGTAACATGTGGGGCGGTACGAAATAAGGTGTAAACACCGGCGCGCCCCCAACACGAGGCAGATATATGAAACGCTTCCTTTGGGCCGCTTTATTGGCCACGGCCATCGCACCGATCACAGCCGAGGCCGGACCGATCGACCAGGCCTGTATGGCCTCGAATCAAAAACAGAAAAGCTGGGCCTTGTGCCGCTGCATTCAGGACGTGGCGAACCAGACGCTGAGCCGCGCCGATCAGCGCCGCGCCGCTAAGTTTTTCCAAGATCCGCACAAAGCGCAGGAAATTCGCCAATCCGATAGCCGGACCCATGAAAAATTCTGGCTGCGCTACAAGGAATTCGGCGCTGCCGCATCAGCGACGTGCAAGTGAACGATCGCCACTGTCTTGTTGCCAGATCATACCGCCTGCGCCATGATCCGGCAAAACGGGGAGTAGGGGATGCGTAAATTTCTTGTCATCCTGGATGACAGTCGTGAATGCCTGAACGCGATGCGGTTCGCCGCAATGCGCGCGGCCAAATCCGGCGGCGGCGTAAAGATATTGTCAGTCATTCCGCCGGAAGAATTCAATCACTGGATCGGTGTCAGCGACATCATGCGGGCAGAAACCCGCGAACGGATCGAAGTGCATTACGAAGTGTTTGCCAAATGGATGCGCGACCGTCAGGGCATCGATCCCGAATTGGTGATCCGCGAAGGTGAACCGGTTACCGAGATATTGAGTGAAATCGAAGACGATCCCGCGATTGGCATACTTGTACTCGGCGCGGGTAATGGAAAGAAGGGACCGGGCCCGTTGGTAACTCAGCTCAGCCGCAGCGCAGGCAGCCTGCCGGTTCCGATTACCATTGTGCCCGGCGATCTGTCCAAAGACCGTCTGGACGCGATCACCTGAGCCTGCCCGACAGTCTTAGAACCATTCTAAACCTTGACTTCGGGCGTTGCCGAGCGCATATCCTGACTTAACTAGAAAGGTATCCTCGCGATGTTTATTCAGACAGAATCCACACCGAACCCGGCGACGCTGAAATTCCTGCCCGGTCAGGCCGTTCTTGGCGCGGGCACCGCGGATTTCCCGTCAGCAGATGCAGCGGGCACATCCCCTTTGGCACAGCGGATTTTCGCGGTCAGTGGCGTAAGTGGCGTGTTCTTTGGTGGTGATTTCGTCACCGTGACCAAAGCCGACGGTGTCGAATGGGATCACATCAAACCCGGCATTCTGGGCGCGATCATGGAACATTATCAATCCGGACAGCCGGTCATGGCAGGAGAAGGCGTTACCGCTTCGGGCCATGCCGACCACGACGGCCCGGACGCTGAAATCGTAGGACAGATCAAGGAATTGCTGGACACTCGCGTACGTCCCGCCGTGGCGCAGGATGGCGGTGACATCACCTTCCACGGCTTCGACCGCGGCGTGGTTTATCTGCATATGCAAGGCGCTTGCGCTGGTTGCCCGTCTTCGACCCTGACGTTGAAAATGGGCATCGAAAACCTGCTGCGCCATTATATCCCCGAAGTGACCGAGGTACGTCCTGTTGCCGTCTGATCCACTGGTCTTGGCGTTTGACACATCGGCCGCGCATTGCGCGGCCGCTTTGCTGTCGGGTGATGCGATCATCATCACCCGATCCGAAGACATGGGCCGGGGACAGGCGGAACGGCTGATGCCTCTGTTGGAAGAAGTATTGGCCGAAGCAGGCAAGGATTGGACCGATCTAAATGCTATCGGTGTTGGCACTGGGCCGGGCAATTTCACCGGCATTCGGATTTCAGTATCTGCCGCGCGCGGGTTGGCGCTGGCGCTGGACGTTCCGGCGATTGGTGTAACCACATTTGCTGCCATCAGCCTAGACCATGACGCACCACATATCCCGATTGTTCCGGCCCCCCGTGATCAACTCTATATTGCCCCTGACGGTGAACCCGCCCGAATGGTGGCGCGGGAAGACGCGGATTTGCTGGATCGGCTGCTCTGCGCCGTTCCGTCTTCGGCGCGGCTTGTTGAGAACATCGCCCGGATCGTTTCCGCGACCTATTCCGAGGATGCCCAGCCCCCTGCCCCGCTTTACATCAAAGCCGCCGACGCAGCACCGCCACGCGATCCTGCACCGGTTATTCTGACCGATGACAGATGAAGAACTGGCCCGCATCCACCGGGCCGCGTTTTCCGCTCAACGGCCTTGGACGGCGTCGGAATTCCAGTCCTTGCAGCAATCGCCGCATGTTTTCCTTGTCTGCTCCGACCATGCCTTCGCCTTGGGCCGCGTAATCGCAGGAGAGGCCGAATTGCTGACACTTGCTACCGAGCCGGTCTTTCAGGGGCAAGGTCAGGGCCGTTCGGTGCTGGAACAGTACCACGCGACGGCGCGAACACGTGGAGCGGAAACATCGTTTCTGGACGTGGCCGAAAACAACCTGGCTGCACTACATCTGTATCGGACAGCGGGCTATGATCAGACTGCGAAACGTCCCGGATATTACCGTCAGCCAGACGGAAGCACTGTGGCGGCGCTGCTCTTAGCCCGCTCATTGATCTCGGGTTGGTCAAAATCGACCCCTGAGTCATAATTTTCCGACAATTTCCTAACAATCCGTTTCAAAAATCATTCGAAATCAGGTCAGAAAAATCAGAACCCGCATGCCAAATGATTGTCGTTTCACGCATGAAACCTAACCATTCCGGAAAGCATTTCAAACGTGATGTCACAATTCCATGGCATGGTTGCCGCCGTCACTCCAAACGTCGTTCAGCTTGCGGAACCGCTTCTGGTTTTTGACCTTTATGATTCTCGCAGGGTTTGCCAGCATGGCGTTTCATCCGCGTGTGGTGGACCAAGCTTATACAAAAATACGCCTGAGTAGCGACAGAAACGGACCGGTTATGCCCTGTGGAGCACACCAAAGCGCACTTGATACCGTTCGCAACGCGGCGTGCTTGATTACGCGGCTCAGGTCGAGCTAGGTACGGACATGAATATTTACCTGCCCATCGCAGAAGTCTCGGTCAACGCGTTCCTCCTGTTTGGTCTGGGCGGAATTGTGGGTATCCTGTCGGGCATCTTTGGCGTCGGCGGCGGATTCCTCATTACACCACTGCTGTTTTTTGTCGGCATCCCGCCAGCCGTAGCGGTGGCGACCTCGGCCAATCAGATCGTTGCTTCGTCGGTTTCCGGCTTGATGGCACATCTGAGGCGCAAAACCGTCGATCTAAAAATGGGATATGTGCTTCTGGCTGGTGGAATGGCCGGGTCGGGTATCGGGGTGGTTGTGTTCAACTATCTCAGGTCGCTGGGCCAGGTCGATCTGCTGGTACGGCTTTGCTATGTTGTGTTTTTGGGCATCATCGGGGCACTGATGTTCGTCGAAAGCCTGCGCGCGATTCAGCGCGCCCGCAAAGCAGGCGGCGTAGTGCCGAAAAAGCGCAAGCAGCGCAATTGGATTCACGCGTTGCCCTTCAAGATGCGGTTTCGCACCTCCAGCCTTTATATCTCGGCGATCCCGCCTTTGATCGTCGGATTCGCCGTGGGTTTGCTGGCGGCGATCATGGGGGTGGGCGGTGGTTTCATCATGGTCCCTGCTATGATTTATATTCTGGGCATGCCGACCAAGGTTGTGGTCGGCACATCTCTGTTCCAGATCATTTTCGTTGCCGGATTCACCACCCTGCTGCATGCAATCACCAATAACACCGTCGATCTGCCATTGGCGCTGTTCTTGCTTATCGGCGGCGTAATCGGAGCACAGGTAGGCACAAGTATCGGGGTCAAGCTGAAGGCGGAAATGCTGCGTGTGTTGTTGGCGCTGCTGGTGCTGTCAGTCTGCGGCAAGATCGCGCTGGAGCTGTTGATCGAACCGTCTGAGCTTTATTCTCTGGCCCAACCGGGGGCGGAAAAATGATACGGTTTCTTTTGCTGTTATTGCTCATGTTTACGCCCCTGCAGGCGATGGCAGAAGACGAAGAAATCGTGCTGGGATTGTCACAAAACCGGGTGGCCATCACGGCGCGGTTCGACGGGTCCGACATCCTGCTTTTCGGTGCGGTCAAACGCGAATCCCCGATCCCGGACGACCCGCTAGAAGTGATCGTTACCGTCGAAGGGCCGTCCGGTCCGTTGTTGATACGACGCAAGGAACGGCGTTTCGGAATTTGGATCAATTCAAAGGTTCTGGAAGTCGATAGCGCTCCGGCTTTTTATGCCGTCGCTTCCAGCGGTCCTCTGTCCGAGGTGCTGGAGCGGATAGAAAACGAACGCTACAACATCACGGTAGATCGTAATATTCAAACCGTGACCAGCACGGTGGAATTCGGCAACACCAAGGAATTCAGCACCGCCTTGGTCCGTATTCAGCAGGAAAACAACAGTTACCAAGTGTTGGAAAATGCGGTTGTGGTTGATCAACAGACGCTGTTTCGAACTTCGATCTCACTGCCTTCAAACTTGACTGAAGGAGATTACCAAGCGCGGATTTTCCTGACCCGAGGCGGCAGCGTGATATCGCAATTTACAACCACCATTGACGTGCGCAAGGTTGGGCTTGAACGGTTCTTGTATAATCTGGCGCATGAACACGCACCGATTTATGGAATATTGTCCTTGGTCATCGCCGTTGTCGCCGGATGGGGGGCGTCGGCCGCCTTCCGGCTGATCCGCGAAGGATAGCTGCGGGCTGACTTGACCAATTTTGCGACCCTCAGCCGCGCCCGATATAGGGCATCTTGGTTGCCATCAGGGTCAGGAATTGCACGTTTGCTTCGGGTGCCAGCTCTGCCATTTGCAGCACCGCCTTGGCGACATCATCCACCGACATGGTCGGCGGCGGGTTGTCGGGGTTCCTTGCGATGATGCCTTCCAGAAGTTCGGTCCGCGCGTTGCCGATATCGATCTGGCCGCAGGCGATGTCGAAGGCGCGCCCGTCCAGCGACAACGTCCTGGTCAGGCCGGTGATCGCGTGCTTGGTCGTGGTATAGGTCACCGACCCTTCGCGCGGCACATGGGCGCTGATCGACCCGTTGTTGATGATCCGCCCGCCCTGAGGGTTTTGCGCCCGCATCCGGGCGAAGGCCGCGCGGGCGCAATAGAACATCCCGTCGAGATTCACCGACCGCACCAGGTTCCATTCCTCGACGCTGATTTCGTCGATCGGGGCGGCGGAGCCGAACATGCCGGCATTGTTGAACAGAACGTCCAGCCGTCCAGCCCAATCCACGAAGCGGTCGAAAGCGGCATCAACACTGTCGGGATCGGTCACGTCACAGGGCAGGACAATTGCGTTTGCTTTCCCGTCGGCGACCTGTGTCAGCGCGGCTTCGCCCCGGGCCAAGAGCCCGACACGCCACCCATGGTCCAGGAAAGTTCGGGCGCAGGCCGCGCCGATCCCGGCGCTGGCACCGGTGATGAGTATCGTTTTCATTCCTTTTCCTCCTGCAACAGGCTCAACGGTGCGGCGGGTACTGTGCGCAGATCATCGACCCGCAGCGGTCCGCTGGGTTTCGACAATCGTGGCCGCACCACCCAATGCAGTCGTTCTTCGGCGCGGGTGATGGCGACATAGGCCAGACGTTTCCACAAGGGTTGCCCGGCTTCAACCCGGCCCATTCGGGCCGCAGCGTACAGGTCGGGGGCGAAAACCTGCACATCGCGCCATTGCGACCCTTGCGCCTTGTGGATCGTCACCGCAGCACCATGCAGGAACACCGCCCCCATCCGGGCGGCAAAGGGAATGAAGGGTTCTTCTTCGTCCGGCTTTTCGATCTTAACAATCGAGGCGGCAGACACTTGCGGGTCTTCGGCTCCGATCACATGCAGCCGTGAAAACCCGGTTTTCCGACCCCGGCCCAGATAGATCACCTGCGCCCCCTTGATCAGCCCCCGCGCTTCCAGGTCCAACCGTTTTTTGCGATGTTTGAGCGGCAATTCAAGCCCGTCACAAATCAACGGCTCACCTTCCAGCAGCGCATCGTCGGGGGCGTCATAGACGGCTCGAAACGCATTGATCAACCGGACACGGGTCGCATTGCGCCAAACCAGAACAGGTGACCGCGCCATTAGATCGACTTCGACCCGCTGAGCCCAGACCACGCGATCATCGGTCTTTGCGGCCTGTTCGACCATGCGTTCGAAATCTTCAAACCCCAGCGCCGGATCGGCCAACGCATGAGCCAGGTCCAAGATCGGATTGTCGGCATCCTGCCGGTGGATACGGTGCAGGTTCAGAACTGCGGGTTCCGGCATGGTGTCGAACACCATCTGACCCGATTGCCCCACCGGGGCCAGCTGGGCCGGATCGCCGAACAGCAGCAAAGTGGGGAATATTTCCTTGAGATCCGCGAACTGCTTTTCATCGAGCATCGAAGATTCGTCGACAAAACCAATATCGAGAGGATCGTCACGGCGTTTCCAGCCAGTGATAAAATCCGATCCACGCAGCCCCGCCGCCGCCAAGGCCCCGGGGATCGATTTATGCAACTGGTAAAACGCATGGGCCCGGTCCAGCGCTTCGTCGGTCAGGCCCTCGATGTCCGGCTTTTCACCGTTCCCTGCCAACCATTCAGCGATCTTTTCATATTCCGGGTCATAGACCGGGGTGTAAAGAATGCGATGAATCGTGGTTGCCGGAACGCGCCGGTTGCGCAACACACTGGCCGCCTTGTTGGTCGGGGCCAGGATTGCCAACGTGCGCCGGTCTTTACGTTTGCGCCCTTCATAATCGCCTGAAACCACATCGACGCCCGCCGCTTCCAGCGCCTTATACAGCTCGGCAAGCAACAAGGTCTTGCCCGATCCGGCCTTGCCGGTCACGGCGAGAACCCGATTTTTTCCGTCCTGTGGTGGGGTCAGGATACCTTCGGCCAAATCCACACCAGCCGACCGCAAAACATCGGCGATACGGTCATAGGCTTCGGCCTGATCATGGGAAAATTGCAGCGCGGGAACGGTCATGGCGCGACCCTATATCGGGGTCGCACAAAGGGCTAGGGCCGCTGTTTCGTAAACATGTGGATCTGCGTTTCTTTCCGGTCCGAACAGCCCGGAAAGGCGCGTTCGAACCACATCGCCGATTGCCCCAGTGTCAACCGTGCCAGCCGCGCCGCGCGGGCCTTGACCGTTGCGTTCGGGACTAATGAAGCGGTATCTGTCGCGCCTTTGCAGGTCTGCAAATGCGGACGCGCCCCGATTCCAATGCAAAGCCGCGTAAATCGGGCGTCACAGCAGCATCTGAAATGGTGCAATCGGAACCGATCAAAGATTTCTGCCGCCCCCAGAAACAGCGCAGCAGCGACCAACGGATCGGGATCAGGTGACAGACAAAACCGGCTGCATTGCCAGACCGGCAAGCAGCCCGATAGGGGCAAAAACCGCATGGATCCGCCATGACGGCCATCACCGCGTTGCCACAGTAGGTAAAGCGGATCGTCACCGCCTCTTGGATCAAGGGGGGCGCCGGTATCCTGTTCCATGCTGTCACGCAGATAGGGGGAGCGATGCAGTTGCTCGGTGGAAAGGTAACGCAACATCGGTTTTCCCCACGCCAAAGGGAAAACGCTAGTCAGGGCCGGTTAACATGAGAAAACCGATACATACGCCGCAACAACGGGGTATTCAGGAAAAATCCGCAGCGTTTTCAGGAACGCCGCGGATCTTATTTTCAACCGTGGAAAACAGATTTATTTCTTGCCTGCATCCAACACGTCTTCGAGGGTGCGCAGCCCGGTCCGGGGGGCCTGAACCAGCACCGCCATGTTGCCCGGCTTGTGTTCATTGTGCAGCATCTTGACATGTGCATCGGGGATTTCCGCCCAAGGGAAAACTTCCGACATGGTGGGATCGATACGCCGTTCAATCATCAGCTTGTTTGCCGCTGCCGCCTGCTTCAGATGGGCGAAATGTGACCCCTGCAAACGCTTCTGGTGCATCCACATATAGCGAACGTCGAAGGTACAGTTGAAACCCGAAGTGCCAGCACAGATCACGACCATGCCTCCCTTCTTGACCACCAGGGTCGAAACCGGGAAGGTCGCTTCGCCGGGATGTTCGAACACCATATCGACGCTGACACCCTTGCCCAGAATGTCCCAGATCGCCTTGCCGAATTTGCGCGCCTCTTTCAGCCACGCATTGTATTCCGGCGTGTTTACCGTGGGCAATTGCCCCCAGCAGTCGAAATCCTTGCGGTTGATCACGCCCTTGGCGCCGAGGTTCATCACGAATTCGCGCTTGTCCTCATCCGAAATCACCCCGATGGCATTGGCCCCGGCGGCATTGGCCAGCTGGATCGCAAACGACCCCAACCCGCCCGACGCGCCCCAGACCAAAACATTCTGGCCCGGCTTCAACTCATGCGGGTGATGACCGAACAGCATCCGGTACGCGGTGGCCAGCGTCAGCGTGTAGCAGGCGCTTTCTTCCCAGGTCAGGTGCTTGGGGCGCGGCAGCAGTTGCTGCGCCTGAACCCGGGTGAACTGAGCGAACGACCCGTCATAGGTTTCATAGCCCCAGATCCGCTGCGTCGGCGAAAACATCGGGTCGCCGCCATTGCATTCCTCATCGTCACCATCATCTTGGTTACAATGGATCACGACCTCGTCGCCGACTTTCCAAGTCTTGACCTTGTCGCCCACGGCCCAAACGATGCCCGACGCGTCAGACCCGGCGATGTGGTAAGGATGCTTGTGGGAATCGAAGGGCGAAATTGGTACGCCAAGCCCGGCCCAGACACCGTTGTAGTTCACGCCCGCAGCCATAACCAGAACCAGCACTTCGTGGCTGTCGATTTTCCAGGTATCGACGACTTCAACCTGGAACGATTTATCCGGTTCGCCATGACGGTCCTGGCGGATTGCCCAAGCGTACATTTTCTCCGGCACATAGCCCAACGGGGGCATTTCGCCGATTTCATAAAGATCCTTTTCAGGCGCTTCGTAAGGGGCGATCCCCGTGTCAGTATCCAGAGCCATCTTTGCCTCCAAGTTTAGGTCATGCCGCGATGCAGAATCGCGCCGTCTACCCCGAGAGATAAAGACGCTCGCGCAACAATGCAATCCGATTTAAGTCGTTTTTGTAATTTTATGACCTCGCAAGTGCAGAAAAACCTATGCGGTTGATGCTGCAGGAGCAAAGATATGATCTACAGAGGCCGCGTAAAACTGAAGTAGCGGCTTTTCATGTTCAATCGGCACGACGGTTTCGCCGTCCAGCCGGATCAGATTCCGTTGTTCCAACAGCGTAATGGCCTGTTCCAGTGCCAACCCCGCATGGTCGCGCGGCCAATAAACCGCCGAATGATCGCTTTCCCTCAACAGTTTTTTCATTTGCAGTTCCAACGTCACCCGATCCATCGCCCCGTGGGTCAGCAGAAGGTGGGCCAGAACCGGCACCGGCAGCACCGGCATTGCGGCCGATATTCGGCGCATCATCTCGTCGGCCAATGCCTGTACATCGCCCTCGAATCCGGCAAGCGGCAGCGGTTTTCCAAAACACACGCCAGCATGTCCATAGCGCCGCCTGCGCCCGGCCGGGCCCATCCAGATCACTTTCAGCACCCCAGACAACACAGACCGCAGCGGCACTCGAAACCTTCGCGCTGATTTTTCGGCAGCGGCCAGCAGCGTGCAGTCTTCCAGCACGTGATCATAATTCAGCGCCACCGGTACAAAGATCACTTCGCGGCCGTTCGGATCGCGGGCGTCGACAATATATTTCAAGATACCCAGTTTGGGATCGGACAAACGACCGGTCAGGCTAAGCCGGCCTTCGGGAAAAACCGCCTGCGTGACCCCGGCCCGTGTCGCCAGATAAATATACTTCGCTAAAATTTCACGATAGAGAAGATCACCATCCCGGCGCCGGATGAAATAGGCCCCCAAGGCGCGGATCAACCGGCTGAGCGGCCAGATCCGGGCCCATTCACCCACCGCATAGCTGAGCGCACCACGCGGCGCGGCCAGATGGGTCAGCAACACGTAATCCATGTTGCTGCGATGGTTCATCACCAAAACCACCGTCGCATCGGTATCCAGCTGTTCAATGCGTTCACCGTCAAAGTTAATCACCCGAACCTGATAAAAACTGCGGCACAGCCAACGCGCCACGCGCGCGGCAAAGCTAAAATAGGTCCAGACGCTGAAGGCGGGTACGATTTCACCGGCGTAACGGCGGGCGCGTTCAAAGGCGACGTTTTCCGGAATACCTTCGCTTGCCGCATAGTCGGTGATCGCCTGACCAATCTCGGGGTCATAAATCAGCCGCTGGATCATGTCGTACCGGCGCGCCAGCTTGAACGGTTCGATCGGTCGGGTCAGACGCGTGTTCAGCCGCGCGACCAGCCGCTCCATCCGTTTACGAAAAAACCAGCGTACCGACGGAAACAGGAAATGTGACGCGAAGGTGACCGCTGCAAAGGCGATCAACAAAGCCAGAACCCAAAGCGGCATTTCTACTGTGGCAGTCATTCGTGCACCATGGCGCGGTTTTGCATCCCGGTAAATCACAAGGGGCAATAATCTGAAAATGCCGCATTGCGGCGAATTGACAGCGCCACAAAATTCCAAGTATCAACGCCAAGACGAAAGATTATTGCCCACCCTGATTCACGAGGCCGCCATGACCGAGACAAACAAAGACCGCCAAGCCGATCGCCCGTGGCTGTTTCGCACCTATGCGGGCCATTCGACCGCGAAAGCGTCGAACGCGCTGTATCGTTCCAATCTGTCCAAGGGTCAGACCGGTTTGTCGGTTGCCTTCGACCTGCCGACCCAGACCGGCTATGACAGCGATCATATTCTGGCCAAGGGAGAAGTCGGCAAGGTTGGCGTACCGGTCTGCCATCTGGGCGACATGCGGGCGCTGTTCGACGAAATTCCGCTGGAACAGATGAACACTTCGATGACGATCAATGCCACCGCGCCTTGGCTGTTGTCGCTTTATATCGCGGCAGCCGAAGAACAGGGGGCCGATGTCAGCAAACTGCAAGGCACCGTCCAGAACGATCTGATCAAGGAATACCTGAGCCGCGGCACCTATATTTGTCCGCCGAAACCTTCGTTGAAGATGATCGCAGACGTGGCCGAATATTGCTATTCCAGCGTGCCGAAATGGAACCCGATGAACGTCTGTTCTTACCATCTGCAAGAAGCAGGCGCGACACCAGAACAGGAATTGTCCTTTGCACTGGCCACGGCACAGGCGGTTCTGGATGAACTGCGTCCACGCGTCCCGGCCGAAGATTTCCCGGCCATGGTCGGGCGCATCAGCTTCTTCGTGAATGCGGGCATCCGCTTCGTCACCGAGATGTGCAAGATGCGCGCCTTTGTCGATTTGTGGGATGAGATCTGTGAGCAACGCTACGGCGTCGAAAACCCCAAATTCCGCCGCTTCCGCTATGGGGTGCAGGTGAATTCGCTGGGCCTGACCGAACAGCAGCCGGAAAACAACGTCTACCGCATCCTGATCGAAATGCTGGCGGTGACCCTGTCGAAAAAGGCCCGTGCGCGCGCTGTGCAGTTGCCCGCCTGGAACGAAGCTCTGGGCCTGCCGCGCCCGTGGGATCAGCAATGGTCGCTGCGCATGCAACAGATCATGGCCTATGAAACCGACCTGCTGGAATACGAAGACTTGTTCGACGGCAACCCTGCCGTCGACGCCAAGGTCGAAGCGCTGAAAGACGGTGCGCGGCACGAATTGGCCAATCTCGACAGTATGGGCGGGGCAGTTGCATCGATCGAATACATGAAAGGCCGTTTGGTCGATTCCAATGCCGAGCGTCTGAACCGGATCGAAAAGAACGAAACCATCGTGGTCGGCGTGAACAAGTGGACCGAAGGCGAAGCGTCGCCGCTGATGACCGGCGATGGCGGTATCATGACCGTTGATCCCGCGATGGAGGCCGATCAGGTACAAAGATTGCAGGATTGGAAAGCCGACCGCGATCAAGCGGCGGTGGAAAAGGCCTTGGCCGATCTGCGCAGCGCCGCTCAGAACGGCGACAATGTCATGCCTGCTTCGATTGCAGCGGCAAAGGCGGGTGTCACCACCGGTGAATGGGCCACCCAGATGCGGGCAGTGTTCGGCGAATATCGCGGTCCGACCGGGGTGTCGAAATCGGTCAGCAACAAAACCGAAGGGTTGGAAGACATCCGCGAGGCGGTGAATATGGCCAGCGACAAGCTGGGCCGCCGATTGAAATTCCTGGTCGGCAAGCCAGGGCTGGACGGGCATTCCAACGGTGCCGAACAGATCGCATTCCGCGCCCGCGATTGCGGCATGGATATCGATTATGAAGGCATCCGGCTGACGCCCGAAGAATTGGTCAAGGCAGCGCAGGAAAATCAGGCGCATGTTGTTGGTCTGTCGATCCTGTCGGGATCGCATATGCCGCTGGTCGAAGACCTGATGGAGCGGATGCGCGACGCCGGTTTGGGCCATATTCCGGTGATCGTCGGCGGGATCATTCCCGACAACGATGCGGCTCGGTTGCTGGAAATGGGTGTGGCCAAAGTCTATACACCGAAGGATTTCGAACTGAACGCGATCATGAAAGACATCGTGATGCTGGTTGATCCGCAGGTGGTGGCGGCAGAGTAAAGCCCAGCCACACTTGCTTGCCTGCCCCATTCGGACTTATCCTTGCCCTCTACCAAAAGGGGACAACATGGGAAACATTGCCATGAAAGCCCGGGTGACAGGCCGCGTTCAAGGTGTCGCCTTTCGCGCCTGGACCCGGTCCCGCGCCGACCGGTTGGGCCTGTCGGGATGGGTTTGCAACGAAGATAACGGATCGGTCAGTGCCCTGTTCGACGGGCAAAAAGGCGCAGTTCTCGCCATGATCGACGAATTGTGGGAAGGGCCCGGCGCGGCCTCGGTCCTCGATGTGCAAACCGAAATGGTCCCTCACGACGATGCCTTGTCAGGTTTTTACATCCGGTATTGAATCCCCCCGCAGCACGTCGGAGGGGCACAGTAACTTGCGCTCTCAACGTCGCCATTTCTCAAAGGTTGCCTTACAAGATCGGGTTCTGCATTGTGTCCCAAAAAAGCGAGGATTTGAAATGGCTTTGGACATCCGCCCCCTTTGTGCCGCTGACGAAGCCGATTGGCGGCGTCTGTGGACCGCTTATCTGGAATTCTACCAAAGCACGGTGCCGGAAGAGGTCTATCAGAACACCTTCGCCCGGCTGATTGATTCCGAAAAGGAAAACCAACACGCCCTGCTGGCACTTCTGGATGGCAAACCTGTCGGATTGGTGCATTACATCTACCACCCGCATAATTGGCGGCAGGAAGACGTGTGTTACCTTCAGGATCTCTATGCCGACCCCGATGTGCGGGGCCAAGGCATCGGTCGCGCCCTGATCGAGGCGGTTTACAAAGCTGCCGATGAAAACGGCACCCCTTCGGTGTACTGGATGACGCAGGACTTCAATCACACCGCGCGGAAACTTTATGACCGAATTGCAACGTTGACCCCGTTCATCAAATACCAACGCTAGGACCCTGCCATGACCATCCATATCGGCGCCCAGCCTGGAGAGATCGCGCCAACCGTCCTGCTGCCGGGCGACCCCTATCGCGCCAAATGGGCCGCAGAAACCTTTCTGGACGCCCCCAAGCAGGTCAATGATGTGCGTGGCATGTTGGGGTTCACCGGCCATTACAAAGGCAATCCGGTAACCATCCACGGCTCTGGCATGGGAATGCCGTCCCTATCGATCTATGCTAATGAACTGATCCGCGATTATGGTGCGAAAACGCTGATCCGCATCGGGTCCTGCGGCGCCATGCAAGACAAGGTGAAGCTGCGCGACGTAATCTTGGCGATGACCGCGTCTTCGGTTTCAACGCCGTCATCCGGGATTTTCAGGGACTTCAACTTTGCCCCTTCGGCCGACTGGTCGCTATTGAAAGCCGCGGCCGAAGCGGCCGAGGCCAAAGGCGTTTCGGCCCATGTCGGCGGTATCTATTCCGCCGATGTTTTCTATGACGAACGGCCAGATCTGAACGAACAGATGACCCGTCACGGTATTCTGGGAGTCGAAATGGAAGCAGCCGAGCTATATAATCTCGCCTTGCGCTATGGCGTGCGGGCCTTGGCCGTACTAACCGTGTCAGATCACCTGATCCGCCATGAAGCCTTGCCATCGGCAGACCGCGAACGCTCCTTTGGCGACATGGTCGAAATCGCGCTAGAGGCGGCTTTCGCTTAACGCTGCGATCAGGCGCGCCAACGGGGGCCGCACCGGTTTTCGCGCGGTCAGAACAAGCGCCTTTCCCGTCGGCACAGCCTGCGGAAAAGGGCTGACCAGCCGACCCGCTTTGAGATCCTGTTCGATCAGGCATTGATGCCCCATCAACACCCCGGCCCCGTTCACTGCTTCTTGTACCGCCAGCGCATAGAGCGAAAAAACAGGGCCGCGCAATTGTGGTGTCTCTGCCCCTGCCCGTGCCTGCAACCAGACCGCCCAGTCTTGTGACCAACTGCTGTCGGACAGGCAGGGCAACTGCGCCAGATCAGCGACCTGCATCACCCGACCCGCCACGTCAGGGGCACATACCGGCAGAATTTCATCCGTCGCGACCACCTGACCGTCTTCAGGATCGCCCAGAAACAATGTCAGGTCGAATGGGTCCCGCCCCAGATTGGGTGCCTGTTCCATTGCCGTAACCGAAATCACCAGATCCGGCAGTGCCCGGCGGATGGCCGGCAGACGCGGCGACAGCCACAGTTGCGCCACGGCTGGCAGCGCCGCGATATGCAGCCGGTTGGGGCTGGCGACGGCGCGGATTTCCTGCACCGTGGCGGCCAGTTGATCAAAGGCACGTTCGGCCAGCGGCAAAACCTGCCGCCCCAGATCATTCAGAACCACTCCCTGCGGCTGCCGCTCAAACAGGTCTGCCCCGGCCCAGTCTTCCAGCCCCTTAACCTGCTGCGCCACCGCGCCGGAGGTGACGCAGAGTTCTTCCGCCGCCTTGGAAAAGCCCCCCAGACGGGCGGCGGCTTCGAAAGCGCGCAGAGCATTCAGGGCTGGGCCGGTGGGGCGTGGTGGATGAACAGGCATGATTAGACTCAGTTTTACTGGGCCTAGAATAGATGAAATCTGATTTGCGCGATAGCATGGAACCGGATTTTGTGGCCTGGAACAGAAACAGGAGACTCCGATGCCCCATCTGGCCTCGAGAAGCTGGGTTCCGACCCGATGCGAAACCTTTATTCAGGAACTGTCGACCAAAGTGTCCAACAGCACCAGCACAGAGCTTGCCAACCGGATTGACGCCTTGGCGATCCGCAACAAGGCGATCCATGAACGCGATTGCTTCAACCTGAACCCGGCCACCAATGTGATGAACCCGCGCGCCGAGGCGCTCTTGGCCTCTGGGCTCGGCACCAGACCGTCGCTTGGGTATCCCGGCGACAAATATGAAATGGGGCTGGAAGCGATCGAAGAAATCGAGGTCATCACAGCCGAACTTTGCGGTGAAATTTTCGCGGCCAAATATGCCGAAATCCGGGTGCCGTCGGGGGCGATTGCCAATCTTTATGGCTTCATGGCCTTGGCGAAACCCGGCGATGCGATCATCACCCCACCGGCCAGCATCGGCGGCCATGTCACCCATCACGCGGCCGGTTGCGCCGGGCTGTACGATCTGCAAAGCCACGCCGCCCCGGTAGATGTCAACGGCTACAGCGTCGATCTGGACAGGCTGGCCGACTTGGCGCGACGCATCAAACCAAAGATCATAACCATCGGCGGCAGCCTCAACCTGTTCCCCCACCCAGTCGCCGACATCCGCGACATCGCGGATGAAGTCGGCGCGTATGTGCTGTTCGACGCGGCGCATCAATGCGGGATCATCGCCGGGGGCGCTTGGCCTAACCCGCTGGATCAGGGTGCGCATCTGATGACGATGAGCACCTATAAATCGCTTGGCGGCCCGCCTTCCGGCCTGATCGTCAGCAATGACGCCGATATTGCTCAACGGCTCGACGCGATTGCCTTTCCCGGCATGACCGCCAATTTCGATGCCGCCAAATCCGCCGCCTTGGCGATGACCATGCTGGATTGGCGCGATCACGGCACCGACTATGCCCGGATGATGGTCGATACCGCCCGGGCGCTGGCCAGATCGCTTAGCGATCTGGATCTGCCGGTCTTTGGAGCCGAAAAGGGGGCCACCACGTCGCATCAATTCGCGCTGGATGCGACCCGGTTCGGCGGCGGTCAGACGGCGTCGAAAACCCTGCGCAAAGCGGGATTCCTGGCCTGCGGCATCGGTTTGCCACTGCCGGAACTTGACGGTGACATGAACGGTCTGCGTCTCGGGACGCCAGAACTTGTTCGCTGGGGCATGACCCCGGACCATATGCCGGAACTGGCCCGGCTGATCGCCAGTGCCCTGCGCTCGAACGCACCAGAAACGCTGGCCAGCGAAGTTTCTGCTTGGCGGCAAGGCTTCGACAAGCTGCATTTCATCAACGCCAACTGATCCGGTTTCTTCTTGGCAAAAATACTCCGGGGTCCGGGGCAGCGCCCCGGTCCGACCTTACCGCCCGTGGCTGCGGTCGTAGCCATTCACCTGCGGTATCGCCCAGCTCGACAATGCCCCCGGTTTGGCCGCAAAGACCTCGACCAAAAGCGGATAGCAGGCGGTGGAATCGCTGGAATGTTCGGCGGAACAATCCCCGCCCGGACAGGCCGACAAAGCCCCCAGCAGATCGATTTCGGCAAAAAATTCCAGGTAATCACCGGGCCGGACAGGACTGGCCTTCATGAAATACTGCCCGGTGTCGCGGGTAAACCCGGTACACATGAAAACATTCAGCACGTCATGAACATGCGGTTCTGCCTCTGTCAGGCTCATGCCCGTTGCATCGGCCAACGCCCGGGTCAAATTGGAATGGCAGCAATGATGATACTGCCCACCGGTCAGCAGGGTATGGGTATAAGGATCACAGCGAGTACCGATCACATCGTGCACCGATCCGCCATAGGGATCGATCCCATACCAGCCCAGCGTATCGTCGATGATCGTCGCCATCGGACGTAGATAGGGGAAAGCCGACCACATCCGTTCCCCTACCGTCAAATGGGTACCATGCAGCGCCCTTGTCTTGCCGGAATAAAACCGTTCGGACAGATCATTGGCATTCCACAGGTTCAGATCGCCGACTTGCGCCCCCTCAACCGAACTGATGCGGAAAAACTGCCCAGCCTTGACCCGGAAACAGCCTGCATCGCGCGGCGCAACCAGAACTTCGTCCACCTTTTGCGCCCCGGCCCGGGCAGTCCGGTAAAGATCCAGATCACATCGCGGCAAGCTGTCGTTGGGATAAGCGATCACCGGCGCAATCGCGCGGCGAGCTTCGGCATCGGCGGGAATATCAGTCATATTGGCCTCGGGTCATTAAAAAGCCGGGGGTGGCGTTTTCTGACAGCAAACTTTGGGTGGGGAATTGTCCATTGTAAAGCTTTCGGCACCGCAAACCGCACAGCGATAACAGCTTTGCCCATCGCGATCGCCGCGCCGGTCGGCACGCCATTTACAGTGCCGCGTCCGACGGTTCGAAAAAATCATGATCAGGATGAAGGCGACAATCAGGCCGATGGGATAAATCATGCCGCCGGTCTACAGGTTCCGACCCAAAGGGGAAAGTCAGACCGCCCGCCCCGCCATCCGCCCAGAAAAGATACAACCACCCAAAAACGTCCCTTCAAGCGCATTATAGCCGTGATAGCCGCCGCCACCGAAACCCGCGACTTCCCCGGCGGCAAAAAGCCCCGGAAAGGCCGAACCGTCGGGGCGCAGAACCTGCCCATCAAGATCGGTGTGAAGCCCACCCAGCGATTTACGGGTCAGGATATTCAACCGCACCGCAATCAACGGCCCGTTGGCAGGATCGAGGATCTTGTGCGGTTTCGCGGTGCGGATCAGCCTGTCGCCGCGATAAGCACGGGCCTGCCGGATCGCGATCACTTGCGCGTCCTTGGCGAATGGGTTGTCGATCTGGGCGTCGCGCGCCTGCATTTGCGCGGTGATTCGGGCCGGGTCCAGTGGCGCATCGGGGGTCAGCCGGTTCATGCCGTCGATCAGTGCGGGCAGGGAATTTGCGACGATGAAATCCTCGCCATGAGATTTGAACGCCTCGACCGGAGCCGGGGCCCCTTTGCCTGCCAGTCGCGCCTTGATCACCGCCGACCATTTGCCTGCTGTCAGGTCGGGGTTTTGTTCGCTGCCCGACAGCGCGAATTCCTTTTCGATGATTTTCTGGCTCAGGATAAACCAGCTATGTTCGTGCCCGGTTGACAGAATACGCCGCAAGGTTGCCAGCGTGTCGAACCCCGGCAGACAAGGGGCCTGCATCCGCTGCCCCAAGGCATCGAACCAGACCGAACTGGGACCAGGCAGGATGCGAATGCCGTGATTGGGCCAAATCGGATCCCAATTCGCCAAACCTTCTGTGTAATGCCACATCCGGTCTTCGTTGATGGCTCCGGCCCCGGCGGCCTTGGCTGCCTGCTGCATCTGTCCATCGACGTAATCCGGCACCCCGGCCACCATGCGCTGCGGTGCCGGGCCAAGCCGATCAACCGGCCAATGGGCGCGCACCATGTCGTGATTGCCACCGATCCCGCCCGAGGTCACGATCACCGCCCCGGCGCGGTGTTCGAACTGCCCGACGCTGGCGCGCGTGGTGGACCGTCCCCGATCAGCCGCATCTGGGCGCAGCACCTCACCGCAAACGCCGGCCACCGCACCATTTTCCACGATCAGATCCGTCACCCGGTGGCGGAACCCGAACCTGAGCCGACCATCCGCTGCCGCCGCATGCACCAGCCGTTCAAACGGTGCAACAACCCCAGGACCGGTGCCCCAAGTTACGTGAAACCTTGGCACCGAATTGCCATGCCCATCGGCCAGCGCACCGCCGCGTTCGGCCCACCCCACCACCGGGAACCAGCGCATGCCAAGGTTTTTCAGCCAAGGGCGCATTTCCCCCGCCGCAAAATCCAGATAGGCGTCTGCCACCTTGCGGGGGTTGGCGTCTTCGGCGCGGTCAAAACCGGCGCTTCCCATCCAATCCATCGTTGCCAGTTCATGACTGTCACGGATGCCCATCCGTCGCTGTTCCGGCGTATCGATCATGAACAGCCCGCCCAGCGACCAAAACGCCTGTCCCCCCAGCGATTGTTCGCCTTCTTGGTCCAGCAAAAGAACCTTGCGCCCGCGTGCAACGGCTTCGGATGCTGCGACAAGACCGGCAAGACCCGCGCCCACAACGATAACATCGACCATGATTGTTCCTCCCGACGGTCAGGCTAGGCCGAGGAGGTGCATTCGCAAACACGAACCTTGCGTAAAGAAAAGGCGCGCCCGATCACGGGTGCGCCCTTTGTCTTTTCCGGATGGGAGTAGCGATTTAGGCAGCAGCGGCGTATTCGTAGTATTCCACGAAGTTTTCGCCCTTGGTCGCCACAGTGGGTTCTGCCGTGTAATAGGCATAAGCCTGTTCCAAGACTTCAAGGGCTTGGCGAGCCTGCTGTTGTTGGGTTTGTGCGGTGTTGGACATCATAGCCTCGGTTCTTTGATGATCCCCCCTGTGGCTTTGAAGATAGCGATCGGGCCGAAAATAACATCCGACAATCGTGCCTTGCCGCTATGCAGCATTTGCAAAATTGACCATAGGTAAAGAAAAAGGCCCGCCTGATGGCGGACCTTTTGAATGGTTCGAACTGCATGAAACCTTACACGGTGCGGTTGACCATCATGCGCTTGATTTCGGCAATCGCCGCAGCCGGGTTCAACCCTTTGGGGCAGGTCTTGGTGCAGTTCATGATCGTGTGACAGCGATACAGTTTGAACGGATCTTCCAGTTCGTCCAACCGTTCGCCGGTGGCCTCATCCCGGCTGTCGATGATCCAGCGATAGGCATGCAGCAGCGCAGCCGGGCCAAGATATTTGTCGCTGTTCCACCAATAGCTGGGGCAGGAGGTCGAGCAGCTGGCGCACATCACGCATTCATACAGACCATCGAGTTTCTTGCGGTCCTCGATCGACTGCTTCCATTCTTTCGCCGGGCGGTTTGTCTTGGTCTCCAACCACGGCATGATGCTGGCATGCTGGGCGTAAAAATGGGTCAGGTCGGGGATCAAATCCTTGACCACCGGCATATGCGGCAGCGGGTAAATCTTGACCGTGGCCGATTTGACCTCGTCCATACCATAGATGCAGGCCAGCGTGTTGATGCCGTCGATATTCATCGCACAGGACCCGCAGATGCCTTCGCGGCAGGACCGGCGGAAGGTCAGGGTCGGGTCAATTTCGTTTTTGATCTTGATCAGCGCGTCCAGAATCATCGGACCACATTTATCCATGTCGACGAAATAGGAATCCACCCGGGGATTCTCGCCGTCATCAGGGTTCCAGCGATAGATCTGGAATTTGCGCACATTCGTCGCGCCCTCGGGTTTGGGCCAGGTTTTCCCGGTACGAACCCGAGAATTCTTGGGGAGCGTCAGTTGGACCATTGTCGCATCTCCTGCTTGGACGGCCCGGGGTCGCAGCCCGGAGCCCTTGTGATCTTTGCTGCGGCCAGCGCCGCGTTAAGTGCTTAGTCGGCCCGCGTCGCGGACAAACAAAGTGTTTCCTTCACCTTCAAACGAGGCGCTGTAGCCTGCGGCAGTAACCCGCCCGATCAGGTCAGTATCCCATTCTTTTGCATGTTCGGTTTCCATCAGGATCGCGTCGGGCATGTCAGCCTCGCCCGCTTGATCCAGCCATGGGTTCAGCACCGAATCTTCGAAGCCTTCGACATCTATCTTCATGACGCAGACATCGTAATCATCCGCGCCCTTCAGATACGGGGCCAAGGGCCGGACCGGCACGCAGACTGCGCCGTCGACCTTGCTCGCGGCGACGCCGCGCAACGATGCCTGACCGTAATTTCCGGCCCGCAGCATCAGTTTGGCTTCGCCTTCCTCGGCCCCCAAGGCGCAGCCTTCGATGCGCACAACATGGCCAAGGTCGTTGCGGCGCACGTTTTCGCCCAAGCGCCCCAGCATCACCGGGTTGGGTTCAAAGGCGATCACCCGCGACCCGTCGCCGGCAGCACGGGCCAGAGGCACGGCAAACGCACCGCAATTGCCGCCAATATCCAGCACCAGCGCCCGCTTGCCGGCGATCATATCCGTCAACGCTTTCAACGATTGCGCCTCGGGCGGTTCGCCGTTCAACCAGATGCACTGTTCGGTGTAGTTGTCCTGCGGGTTGACCAGCAGTTCCACCCCCGCAAAGCTGATCGCGCTTTGAGGCAATAACGCTCGCAGGTGACGCCGGACCTTGGGCCCGGCGGCCTGAAACGCTTTGCGTAGGTGTTTTTGCTGGTTCCGGTCCATCGCGCTTCCTTAGAACGTCCGCGCCTTGGGTGCGATTTTCGCCAGAGAAATACCGCCTTCGGCTTCGGTGCTCAGCGGATCGACGATCACCGGACGGTAGCTGAGATCGACCTTGTTGCCTTCAACACGGCTGACGGTGTGAATACGCCAGTTCTTGTCGTCGCGATCCGGGTAATCTTCGTGGGCATGGGCACCACGGGATTCCTTGCGTGCCTCCGCCCCGACGATGGTGGCCAAAGCGTTCGGCATCAGGTTGGTCAATTCCAGCGTTTCCATCAAATCGCTGTTCCAGATCAGCGAGGTATCGGTGACTTTCAGATCGTCCAGCTTGGCGGCGATCGCGGTCATCTTCTCAACCCCTTCCTTCAGGGTCTTGTCGGTCCGGAACACAGCTGCGTCTGCTTGCATGGTGCGTTGCATTTCCAACCGCAATTCAGCGGTGGGCGTATTCCCGTTGCCGTTGCGCAACCCGTCGAACCGGTCGAACGCCTTGTCGATCGAGGCTTGGTTCAGTTCCGGGTTCGGCGCATCGGGATCGACAATCTGTCCTGCCCGGATCGAAGCCGCGCGACCAAACACAACAAGGTCGATCAACGAGTTGGAGCCAAGGCGGTTGGCCCCATGCACCGAAGCGCAGCCAGCTTCGCCAGCGGCCATCAGGCCCGGCACGATGGCAGTCGGGTCATCCTTGCTCGGGTTCAGAACCTCGCCCCAGTAATTGGTCGGGATGCCGCCCATGTTATAGTGAACGGTCGGCAGAACCGGGATCGGTTCCTTGTGCAGATCGACACCGGCAAAAATCTTGGCGCTTTCGGAAATGCCCGGCAGGCGTTCAGCCAAAGCTTCGGCGGGCAGGTGCGACAGGTTCAGGTGAATATGATCGCCCATTTCACCAACCCCGCGACCTTCGCGGATTTCCATCGTGATCGAACGCGACACGTAATCGCGCGGTGCCAGATCTTTATACTGAGGCGCATAGCGCTCCATGAATCGTTCGCCTTCGGAGTTGGTCAGATAACCGCCTTCCCCACGCGCACCTTCGGTGATCAGGCAGCCCGAGCCGTAGATGCCGGTCGGGTGGAACTGCACGAATTCCATGTCCTGCAATGCCAGACCGGCACGCGCCACCATGCCGCCGCCATCGCCGGTGCAGGTATGCGCCGAGGTGGCCGAGAAGAACGCGCGGCCATACCCGCCAGTGGCCAGCACCACCATCTTGGCATTGAACACGTGCATGGTGCCGTCATCGAGTTTCCAGCACACCACGCCCTGGCACACGCCATCTTCGGACATGATCAGGTCGATGGCGAAATATTCGACGTAGAATTCGGCATTGTTCTTCAGCGACTGACCGTAAAGCGTGTGCAGGATCGCATGGCCGGTCCGGTCGGCTGCGGCGCAGGTGCGCTGCACCGGCGGGCCGTCACCGAATTCGGTGGTATGACCACCAAAGGGGCGCTGATAGATTTTGCCCTCTTCCGTGCGCGAAAATGGCACGCCGTAATGTTCCAGTTCGTAAACCGCCTTGGGCGCTTCACGGGCGAGGTATTCCATCGCGTCGGTATCACCCAGCCAGTCCGACCCCTTGACGGTGTCGTACATGTGCCATTGCCAGTTATCGGGACCCATGTTGGACAGCGAAGCGGCAATACCGCCCTGTGCCGCCACAGTATGCGACCGGGTCGGGAACACCTTGGTTACGCAAGCGGTGCGCAGGCCCTGTTCGGCCATGCCCAAAGTGGCACGCAGTCCGGCACCGCCGGCACCGACGACAACCACGTCATAATCGTGCGTCTCGTATTCGTATGCAGCCATTTTTCTAATTCCTTCAGAGCGCGATCTTGGCCAGGGCGAACAGACCGAATGCGGTCAGAACGTAGGACAGGCCGATCACGAACATCACCAGCAGCTTGCGCGTGGTGCCTTGTGCATAATCTTCGATCATCATCTGAGCACCTTTTGCGAAGTGGCGCAGGCCGACCAGAAGAACCAGACCGGTTAAAACCGCCGTGAATGGACGGGAAAACGTGGCCAGCACGTCGTCGTGTGACGATCCAAGGGCACGGCCCAAGATGAAGATGAAAAGCGGGACCATACAGGCCAGTCCGACCGAACTGACGGTCATGTACCAGTGATGTTCGGTCCCGGTATGGGAAGCGCCTTTGCCCTCGGCGCGTTTGCGGGCGGTCAGATAACGCATGGCTTGGCTCCGGTTAAACGATAATCAGGGTCAGGACGGTCAACACGACCGATCCGATCAGGCAGGCCCAACCCAGTTTTTCAGCAGTAGGCAAATCCATCCCTTTGCCCGCATCAAAAGCGAGGTGACGCAGACCCGCGAGGTAATGATACCACAGACCCAGCACCGACAGGGTCATGACCAGATCGCCAAACCACGAAGTCAGGACGGCATCGGCCAGAGCATAATATTCAGCACTTGTCGCCGCGGCCAGCAACCACCACACGACCAGAACAACACTGACAATCAAAGCATTGCCGGTGATCCGCGTCAGAATAGAGGTGATCGCTGTCAGCTGCGGGCGATAGATTAGGATGTGCGGAGAAAGCGGGCGCTCGGCCTTTTTCACATCAGCCATATCAGATCCTTTCAGGGTTCCCTTGCTTAACCCCCTTCTTACCGTTTTTTTCGCTCATGTCACGCGCAACGGGTGCAGCTATAGCGCTAAACTTTGCATAAAATTCAGAAATCCAATCATTTGTGATCACAGCGAAACCCAGTGTGATCACAAAAATAACCTTATTGATTTTATCGGAATTGAGAGCGATTCCAGAACGTAACTTTGCATATGCAGCAACGCCGCTTCATTCAATCAATGCACATGACGCCAAATCATCCGACATCGGGGCACTTCAATATCCCGTGTCGCGATCAGTCGGTAACGGGCGTCCGGCTGACCACAGGATTGCCTGAAAACTCGATCCGCAGCAAAGGCGCGAAACCGGAGTTCACTGCGACCGTGTGATCATTCGAGTCAACAGTGATCAGATCGGCATCAAGGCCCAATAATCAAGGTCTAACAGAACTTCAGGCAAGTATTTCCCATCCTCGCCCTTCAGTTGGAACGCATCGCCACCCTTAGTGGCGACCAGCCGCAACCGGATCGCGCCGACGCCCGGTGCGGATGTTTCGGCCTTGTCCAGGACTTCGGACCAGGCTTTGACCGTCAATCCGCTGAAACAGGGGTTGGCGTGGGCCCCACCATTCAGGCCGACGATCATCTGCGCATTGGCCAGCCCGTTGAACGACAGCGCGCGGGCCATCGAAATAATGTGACCACCATAGATCAACCGCTGTCCGTCAGGGCGGAAGGTAGCGTCGAAATGTACCTTGGCGGTGTTCTGCCACAAGCGAGTTGCCAGCATATGTTCGGCTTCTTCAATCGTCACCCCATCCACATGGTCGATCTTTTCACCGATTTCATAATCGCCCCAACGATGCGGTTCGCCCGCCTGAACGAAATCATAATTGGAAAAATCCAACCCGTCGGGGATCACCAGATCTTCGGCCGGGATCACCGTGCGTAGATCGGGGATAACGGTATCAGGGGCAGCTGCGTCCAGATCGCGTTTGCGCACCATCACCCAACGGACGTAGTCCAGAACCACTTCCCCCATCTGGTTCATGCCACGGGTGCGCACGTAAACGACGCCGGATTTACCATTGGAATTCTGTTTCAGCCCGATCACTTCGGACACCGACCGCAACGTGTCGCCGGGATAGACCGGTTGCAACCAACGGCCTTCGGCATACCCCAGATTGGCCACCGCGTTCAGCGACACATCCGGTACCGTCTTGCCGAACACCACGTGGAACGCGGCCAGATCGTCAAGCGGACTTGCTTCCAGACCACAGTCACGGGCAAATTCATCAGAGGAATAAAGCGCGTGACGGGCGGGATAGAGCGCGTGATAAAGCGCCCGTTCACCTTCGCCCACGGTACGCGGAACCGCATGTGCGATAACATCGCCCAGCTTGTAATCCTCGAAAAAGCGGCCTGCATTGGTCTTCGCCATCATTGGTCTCCAAGTTTCAGTTCGGGATGGTATTCGCCGGGGGTGTCTTTGATCACCGCCTGTCCACAGCGCATGACCCCGTTGGCGGTATCAAAGGCATAAGTCGGATCGCCATGCAGCGCCCAGCCTTTGTTCAGAGCCTCTGTCACCTTGTGGCAGAAGGCCGAGGTGTCATCGGCAGTCAGAAAACGATAGATTTTCATGGGTGTCATCCAAACGGGTTATAGCCAAGCCAGATGTGGATCATGGCGATTACGCCGAACACCAAAACCGTCCCGACAGCGGCACCGATTTCCTTGCCGGTCGAAAATTCGGTCGGTTTCTTCCAGTCCGGTTCGATTTTATTGATCAGGACCACTTCCAATACGGCCCAGATCATCAAACCACCGAATAGAATGAAGGACGGCACGTCGCCGTTCACGATCAAGTGGCCCAAGGCCCAGACCTTGACCCCGGTCAATTGCGGATGGCGCACTTTCGCTGTGATCCGGGTTTTCATGCCCGAAGCAGCAAAGAAATAGATCGAAACCAGCATCAGCAGGTTGTTGATCCCGGCCAGCATCGGGGAGCGTCCCCAGAATACTGCGCCGTCCGCCATACGGTACCCGACCACCATCAGCACCAACGACACAAGCAGCGCCAACGCGATCGGCCCCTTGCCCTTTTCGCCCCAAGTGGCGCGCAATTCGGGTGCCACCCGTTTGAACAAATGCGCTGCGGACCACAGCAATACGCCCAGAACAAGCCAGATCATGAAGGCCTCCATTAGAGAAATTTCTGGGCGCTACTGTGCCTTATTTGGCCAGTTCGGCAATAGCCGCAGCCTTGGCCAGGGCTTTTTTCGCGGTTTCGACATGCAGATTTTCGACGATCTTGCCATCAACCACCGCGACGCCCTGCCCAGCGGCTTCGATTTCTTCAAAGGCGGCGATTTGGCGTTTGGCCAGCTCGATCTCAGCCTCGGAAGGGGCGAAGGCGGCGTTGGTTACGTCCACCTGCGCTGGATGGATCAGGGTTTTGCCATCATAGCCCAGATCGCGGCCCTGATCGCATTCGACCTTCAACCCCTCGTCATCCTTGAACTGATTATAGACCCCATCGATGGCAACCACGTTATGCGACCGTGCCGCCAACAGGATGGTTTGCAACGCCACTTGCATCGGTAAACGGTCGGCGCGGAACCGGCAATTCAATTCCTTAGCCAAATCATTGGTCCCCGCCACGAAACCGGCCAGTTGCGGGTGGGCGGCGATTTCCAGCGCATTGAGAATGCCCAGAGGGGTTTCCATCATCGCCCAGATCGGTTTGCCATTGCCCAAAAGATCGGCCAGCGCCTGCACATCTGCGGCCGAATTGACCTTGGGCAGCAGGAAAGCATCGGCGTCCGCGTCGCGCAGCGCTTCGACATCACCTGCCCCCCATTCGGTATCAAGCCCGTTGATCCGGATGATCTTGACACGATTGCCATAGCCGCCCTGCCCCAGCGCCGCCTTCAGCGTCGCGCGGGCGTCAACCTTGGCATCGGGGGTTACTGCGTCTTCAAGGTCAAAGATGATCGCATCGACCGGCAGGCTGCGGGCCTTCTCCAGCGCCCGGTCCTTAGACCCGGGAATATAGAGTACCGAACGATAAGGGCGGGCGGTCATGTCCATTTGCATCTCCTCGCAACAATCTTGCGCGGAATTGGGCATTTTTAATCAAAAACTTCAAGCAGATTTTTGCCGCATTGCAGAAATCGCAAGACAATGATCCTGCGTAACGTCACGTTTACCGCGGCTTCAACCACTGATGTGCCTCTCCACCCCACCGGATCAGAAGCGGGATCACCGTTCGGCCAAATCCTCCCAACATGAACGACAAGATGTCCAACCCTTCGATTCGGGTCTTTTTGGGGCTGGTCGACCGGACAGTTTGCCTTGGCATAGCGGGCAAAGTTGCCGGAAACAGGGGGGGCACGGGGCCTGATCCGGCGTGGTCAGGTCACACCATCCCAGATCAGTTTCGTCCCGGTCAGGATCAGCAAAACATATGTCAGCCCGAAAAAGACCCGGTCCGAAACCTTGTAATGCAACCGCACCCCGATCCATGCCCCCAGCAGGGCAAACGGGGCCAACACGATATCCGCCAGCAAAGTCTGATATGTAAAGATACCAAGAAACCCATACAAAACAAATTTGAACAGGTTGATGGCCCAGAAGATGAGCACGGTCGTCGCCTGATACGGGGTTTTGCCCAACTTCCGTGACAGAAGATAAACCGCAGCAGGCGGCCCACCCGCGTGACTGACAAAGCTGGTAAAGCCGGTGACCACCCCGGCAATTGCCCCGCCCCAGATCGGCAGCGATCGCTTTGGGGCTGAAATTACGCCAAGTCGCATTCCCACCTGCCACAGCACAAAAACCACCGCGATTCCTCCGATCAGCACGCGGAGAATATCGGCATCGACGCTCTGGTACAGCCAACCGCCCAGAACAACCCCCGGCAACGCGCCCAAGATCAGTATCCGAGCATCAGGCCAGTTCCACTTTTTCCAATAGGGTCGCAGGGTCGAGACATCGATCAGCATCAACAGCGGCAGCATGATACCAAGTGCCTGAGCCGGTTCCAACACGATGGCGAGAATCGCGGCAGAAGCGAAAGCAGCCCCAGACCCAAAACCGCCCTTGGAAATACCCGCAAAAACCGCAGCAGCTGCGGCAATCGCCGAAGCCATCAAATCCATCTGCATTTCCGCAACCCCTTTCGTTCGCGCTATCATGCCTGATTTAGCTGCAAAAATCGTCACATCACAGTCACAAAAATCCCGGTGCCGCATCGCAGCACCCTTGCGTGAAAGACCGGAAGGGTCTACCCCATGCGCGATTTCTCAACGGACCGGAGATAAATTCCATGGCCAGACCCAAGATCGCCCTCATCGGCGCAGGACAGATCGGTGGCACCCTTGCCCACCTCGTAGCCCTGAAAGAACTCGGCGACGTCGTTCTGTTCGACATTGCCGAAGGCACCCCCGAAGGCAAAGCGTTGGACATCGCTGAATCAGGCCCTTCGGAAGGCTTCGACGCGACGCTGAAAGGCACCCAGTCCTATGAGGACATCGCCGGTGCCGATGTATGCATCGTGACCGCAGGCGTGCCGCGCAAACCCGGCATGAGCCGCGATGACCTGCTGGGTATCAACCTGAAGGTCATGAAGTCGGTCGGCGAAGGCATTCGCGACCACGCACCAAACGCATTCGTGATCTGCATCACCAACCCGCTGGACGCGATGGTCTGGGCCCTGCAGCAATTCTCGGGTCTGCCCGCGAACAAAGTCTGTGGCATGGCCGGCGTTCTGGACAGCGCCCGTTTCAGCCATTTCCTGTCGGTGGAATTCGGCGTGTCGATGAAAGACGTCACCGCCTTTGTTCTGGGCGGCCACGGCGACACCATGGTGCCGTCGGTTCGCTATTCGACCGTTGGCGGCATTCCGCTGCCCGATCTGGTCGCAATGGGCTGGACCACGCAGGACAAGCTGGACGCCATCGTGCAGCGCACCCGTGACGGCGGCGCCGAAATTGTTGGCCTGCTGAAAACCGGGTCGGCCTTCTATGCACCCGCCACTTCGGCAATCGAAATGGCCGAAGCCTATCTCAAGGATCAGAAGCGCGTTCTTCCCTGCGCCGCTTATTGCGATGGCGAAATTGGCGTCAAGGACATGTATGTCGGCGTGCCGACCGTGATCGGCGCTGGTGGCATCGAAAAAGTTATCGACATCAAGCTGACCAAAGAAGAACAGGTCATGTTCGACAAGTCGGTCGACGCCGTGAAAGGCCTAGTCGCCGCGTGTAAGGAAATCGATCCGTCGCTGGCATAAGCGTCAGATCACCTGCAAGGCATCTCGAAAGGGTCCGGTTTCCGGGCCCTTTTTCTTTGCTTTCGGCTCAGGGCTTCACCAGCGCCAGATGGGTGACCCGCTGCATTTCGGCCAGATACTCAACTTCCGGCCAGCCGTTTTCCAACACGCAATGCGCCCAGCCGTCCATGTTAAGCAGGGTGAAATACAAATCTGTCGCCCTTGCCTCGGTCAGGTGATCCAGCAGATCGCCATCGGCTTTGAGCGCGCTGACCGCCGCCGCGCAGCCTTCCTTCATCGCGCGAATGCGGTCCTCCCAGGCGGATTTGGCCTCCTCGTCGCCGGGTCCCATCCGCATCAGCGATTGTTTCAACGGGTAAATAGCGGGAAAGAATTCCAGCATCGCCTGGGTATAAGCGGTGAGGCGGCTGCGCCCATCCGGTGCGGCGCGGCTGGGTGCCAGCCGGGCGTCGACATCCAGCTGGTCGCCGAAATGCAGAATCGCAGCGGTCAGCATCTCGGACCGATTGGTGAAATGGTCATAGACCGTTTGCCGGGTGACCCCTGCGGCCTTGGCCACATCGATCATCCGCAGGAGCGATCCCTCGGGGGCGAGCAACAGAGAAAGTACAGTATCCAGAAGGAGATGGCGGGTTTTCGTTCGCTTATTTGACATGATGTAAGATTTTTAATTGACATGATGTAAGGTTTTGCGGCATCTAACCAACATTCTTACACCGTGTCAAAAAGAGACTTACCATGACAAAATTCATCAAACCCTTCCTCTTCCTGTCTTCGGCCGTCCTGCTACTGGTCGGCCTGATGCTCAGCTTCGCACCGGACGTGATGTATGCCAGTTCGGGTCATAGCCTGCCCGACATGACCCTGCTGCGCTCCGACCTGCGTTCGGGCGGGATGGTCTTGCTGGTCTGCGGCCTGTTCGTGCTCTGGTCCGCGCTGCGGGGCAGCCGCATCGAACTGGCGCTGCTGCTGTCTGCCCTGGCCTATCTCGGCTACGGTCTGGGTCGCGTTGTCAGCCTTGGCTTCGACGGGGCGCCGGACACGACGCTCGCCACGGTCATGGCCATTGAATGGGTCTTGGGGCTGACCGCGCTCGTCTTGCTGTGGCGGGGCAAAGGAGCCGGGAACGGCACGCCGATGGCTGCGAATTAAGTCCG
Organism: Thalassovita gelatinovora; assembly: GCF_001458355.1. Classification (GTDB taxonomy): domain Bacteria; phylum Pseudomonadota; class Alphaproteobacteria; order Rhodobacterales; family Rhodobacteraceae; genus Thalassobius; species Thalassobius gelatinovorus. The sequence goes on from NZ_CYSA01000019.1 coordinate 104,729, forward strand.
CATTCAGAACCGAAAACAGGCGGGTCTCATCTGGGTGATGAGGCCCGCCTTTTTTTTTGCGCCGAACCCGTACACTCTGCGCGCTCCCTTCGACACGACCCGCCCCGCAGACGCGGCAAGCCACCGTTAAAAAAACCGACAGGGGCCGCGTTCTTCGGCCCTGCGGAAAAACTTGACCTGATAATCTTCGGCTATTTGAATAAATTTGGCGGACTGCGAATCACGTCAAAAGCAGACTCCGCGTTTGTGATCACACTTTTCAAAGCTGTGATCACAAAACGCAGAAATATCCGCCAAATCCCGCCACGCCCTAAAAAAACAATTAAACATTGCGTTGGCCTATGTCAGACCATGCTTAATCGTAGCAAGACGGGACAATTTCATGAACATTCATGAGTATCAGGCGAAAGCACTGCTTCGCGAATACGGCGCCCCGGTATCGGAAGGACGTGTCGTCCTGAAGGCCGAGAACGCAAAAACTGCCGCAGGCGAACTCGACGGTCCGCTTTGGGTGGTTAAGGCACAAATCCACGCAGGTGGCCGCGGCAAAGGGTCCTTCAAGGAAGCCGATGCCGGTGAAAAAGGCGGCGTGCGCCTGGCCAAGTCGGTAGAGGAAGCCGCCGAAGAAGCCAAGAAAATGCTGGGCCGTACCCTGGTCACGCATCAGACCGGCCCGGCGGGCAAGCAGGTCAACCGGATCTATATCGAAGACGGGTCCGACATCGAACGCGAATTGTACCTGGCGCTGCTGGTGGATCGCCAGACGTCGCGGATTTCTTTCGTTTGCTCGACCGAAGGCGGCATGGACATCGAAGAAGTCGCCGCCAATACCCCGGAAAAAATTCTCAGCTTCAGCGTCGATCCGGCCACCGGCTACATGCCGTTCCATGGCCGCCGCATCGCCTTTTCTCTGGGTCTGACCGGCGGTCAGGTCAAACAATGCGTCAAGTTGATGGGTCAGCTCTATAAAGCCTTCGTCGAGAAGGACATGGAGATGCTGGAAATCAACCCGCTGATCGTTATGGACAATGGCGACCTGAAAGTGCTGGACGCCAAGCTGGGGTTCGATGGCAACGCGATTTACCGCCATGCCGATGTCGCCGCTTTGCGTGACGAAACCGAAGAAGACCCCAAGGAATTGGCAGCCAGCAAATTCGACCTGAACTATATCGCGCTGGACGGCGAAATTGGGTGCATGGTGAACGGTGCCGGTTTGGCGATGGCCACGATGGACATCATCAAGCTTTACGGTGCCGAGCCTGCCAACTTCCTCGATGTGGGCGGCGGCGCGACCAAGGAAAAAGTGACCGAAGCGTTCAAGATCATCACCAGTGATCCCAACGTCAAAGGCATCCTGGTCAACATCTTCGGCGGCATCATGCGCTGCGATGTCATCGCCGAAGGCGTGATCGCTGCAGTGAAAGAAGTCGGCCTGCAAGTTCCGCTGGTCGTACGTCTGGAAGGCACCAATGTCGAACAAGGCAAAGAAATCATCAACACTTCGGGTCTTGATGTGATCGCCGCCGACAACCTGTCGGATGGTGCAGAAAAGATCGTGAAAGCGGTGAAGGGCTAAGACAATGGCAGTACTCGTAGACGAAAACACCAAGGTGATCTGTCAGGGCCTGACCGGCTCGCAAGGCACCTTCCACACCGAACAAGCCATTGCTTATGGCACCAAGATGGTCGGCGGTGTCACCCCCGGCAAGGGCGGCATGGACCATCTGGGCCTGCCGGTCTTCAACTCGGTCCACGAAGCGATGGCGAAAACCGAAGCCAACGCTACCGTGATCTATGTTCCCCCGCCGTTCGCGGCCGACTCGATCCTCGAAGCGATCGACGCGGAAATGGAACTGATCGTCTGTATCACCGAAGGCATCCCGGTGCTGGACATGATGAAGGTGAAGCGCGCGCTGGAAGATAGCAAATCGCGCCTGATCGGCCCGAACTGCCCTGGTGTCATCACCCCCGGTGCCTGCAAGATCGGTATCATGCCCGGCCATATCCACAAACGTGGTTCGGTTGGTGTTGTGTCTCGCTCCGGCACCCTGACTTATGAAGCGGTCAAGCAGACCTCGGATATCGGTCTGGGCCAATCTTCGGCTGTGGGCATTGGCGGCGACCCGATCAAGGGCACCGAACATATCGACGTGCTGGACATGTTCCTGGACGACGATGAAACCCAGTCGATCATCATGATCGGTGAAATCGGGGGCTCGGCCGAAGAAGAAGCCGCCGCATTCCTGGCCGAACAGAAGAAAAAAGGCCGCTGGAAGCCGGTTGCCGGTTTCATCGCCGGGCGCACCGCCCCTCCGGGCCGTCGCATGGGCCATGCCGGTGCCATCGTTGCCGGTGGCAAGGGCGGCGCGGAAGACAAGATCGAAGCAATGAAAGCCGCCGGGATCGTTGTCGCCGACAGCCCAGCCACTTTGGGTGAAGCCGTGCTGAAAGCGATCGAACTCGGCTGATATGGAGCCTCCATGCGACCATAACGGGCACAGCCGCATTCGGGACATTCCGGCGGTCATGCTCTTTGTCGCCTTGATCGGGGCTTTGGTCCCGATCACCGTCGTATCGGTCAAAAAGGCCGACCCGACGACTCGTTTCTGGGACGGGGCGATGCTTCGCCCCAATCCACTCACTTATTCCTCCTCATCCCCCGCCTCATTCGAGGAACAGCGCCATGAATGATCAGTCTCCGAACGATACCTTCCACGCCTCCAGTTTCATGCAGGGGCATAACGCGGAATATCTCGAACAGCTTTATGCCCGATACGCCAACGATCCCAATGCGGTCGATGAGGCGTGGCAGGAATTTTTCCGCCAGCTCGGCGATACGGACATGGACGTGAAGGCCGAAGCCCAAGGCCCGTCCTGGGCCCGCGCTGACTGGCCGCCGGTTCCGAATGACGATCTGACCGCCGCTCTGGATGGTCAATGGCCCGCCGCCCCGATCAAGGAAGGCAAGGAAGCCGGCAAGAAAATCGCCGCCAAGGCCGCCGAAAAAGGCGTCGAGGTCAGCGATGAGGAAGTCAAACGCGCCGTTCTGGATTCGATCCGGGCCCTGATGATTATCCGCGCTTACCGGATTCGCGGTCATCTGGTGGCCGATCTGGATCCGCTGGGCATGCAGGAAGAAAACCCGCATCCCGAACTGGACCCGAAATCCTATGGCTTCACCGAAGCCGACATGGACCGACCGATTTTCATCGACAACGTGCTGGGTTTGCAGATCGCATCACTGCGGCAAATCCTCGATATCGTGAAACGCACCTATTGTGGCACCTTCGCACTGCAATACATGCACATTTCGAACCCCGAAGAAGCTGGCTGGCTGAAAGAACGGATCGAAGGCTTCAACAAGGAAATCACCTTTACCCGCGAGGGGCGCAAAGCGATCCTGAACAAGCTGGTCGAGGCCGAGGGTTTTGAAAAGTTCCTGCATGTCAAATACATGGGTACCAAGCGGTTCGGCCTTGATGGCGGTGAAGCGCTGATCCCTGCGATGGAACAGATCATCAAGCGTGGCGGTAGCCTGGGGGCAAAGGAAGTTGTCGTCGGGATGCCACATAGGGGCCGGTTGTCGGTTCTGGCCAACGTGATGGAAAAACCCTATCGCGCCATTTTCAATGAGTTCCAAGGCGGCAGCTTCAAACCCGAAGACGTCGACGGATCGGGCGATGTGAAGTACCATCTCGGCGCATCGTCAGACCGCGAATTCGACAATAACAAAGTCCACCTGTCGCTGACCGCAAACCCGTCGCACCTGGAAGCGGTGAACCCGGTCGTTCTGGGCAAGGTCCGCGCCAAGACCGACCAGATGAACGATCCTGATCGTGTATCGGTGATCCCTGTGCTGCTGCATGGTGACGCCGCCTTTGCCGGTCAAGGCGTTGTCGCGGAATGTTTCGGCCTGTCGGGCCTGCGTGGCCACAGAACCGGCGGCACCATCCACATTGTCGTGAACAACCAGATCGGGTTTACCACCGCGCCGCATTTTTCGCGGTCATCACCCTATCCGACTGATATCGCGCTGATGGTCGAAGCTCCCATTTTCCACGTGAATGGCGACGATCCCGAAGCAGTGGTACACGCCGCCAAGGTGGCGACAGAATTCCGCCAGAAATTCCACAAGGACGTCGTGATCGACATCTTCTGTTATCGCCGCTTCGGCCATAACGAAGGTGACGAACCAATGTTCACCAATCCGCTGATGTACAATCAGATCAAGAAGCACAAGACCACGCTTCAGCTTTATACAGAACGTCTGGTCAAGGACGGGTTGATCCCGGAAGGCGAAATCGAGGACATGAAAGCCTCGTTTCAGGCCCATCTGAATGAAGAATTCGAAGCGGGCAAGGACTTCAAGCCGAACAAGGCCGATTGGCTGGATGGCCGCTGGTCGCATCTTGATAAGCAAGAACGCAACAAATACCAGCGTGGCCAAACCGCGATTTCGCCAGAAACCATGGCCCAAGTCGGCGATTCGCTGACCCGTGCGCCTGAAGGGTTCCCACTGCATAAAACCGTTTCCCGGTTGCTGGAAACCAAGAAGAAGATGTTCGAAACCGGCACCGGATTTGACTGGTCCACCGGCGAAGCTCTGGCTTTTGGTTCGCTTCTGACCGAAGGGTATCCGATCCGTCTGTCTGGTCAGGATTCGACCCGTGGCACCTTTTCGCAGCGCCATTCGGGGTTGGTAAATCAGGAAACCGAAGAACGCTACTATCCGCTGAACCACATCCGAGAAGGTCAGGCCCGTTACGAAGTCATCGACTCGATGCTGTCGGAATATGCGGTGCTGGGCTTCGAATACGGCTATTCGCTTGCCGAACCGAATGCACTGACCATGTGGGAAGCCCAGTTTGGCGATTTCGCCAACGGCGCTCAGATCATGTTCGATCAGTTCATCAGCTCGGGCGAAGCCAAGTGGCTGCGCATGTCGGGCTTGGTCTGCCTGCTGCCGCATGGGTTCGAAGGCCAGGGGCCGGAACACAGCTCGGCCCGTCTGGAACGGTTCCTGACCATGTGTGGCGGCGATAACTGGATCGTGGCGAACTGCACCACGCCGGCGAACTATTTTCACATCCTGCGGCGGCAACTGCACCGTACCTACCGCAAGCCACTGATCCTGATGACACCGAAATCGCTGCTGCGTCACAAACTGTGCATTTCCGATGCCGAGGATTTCCAGACCGGATCTTCGTTCCACCGGGTGTTGTGGGATGACGCCGAAAAAGGCCATTCCGATACCAAACTTGCCCCGGATGACCAGATCAAGCGCGTCGTCCTGTGTTCCGGCAAAGTCTATTTCGACCTGCTGGAAGAACGCGATGCACGCGGTCTGGACAATGTGTACCTGATGCGGCTTGAACAGTTCTATCCGTTCCCCGCCATGACCATGGTGAAGGAACTTGAACGCTTCAAGAATGCCGAAATGGTTTGGTGTCAGGAAGAACCCAAGAACCAAGGCGGCTGGAACTTCATCGAACCCAATATCGAATGGGTTCTGACCCGGATCGGCGCCAAGCATACCCGTCCGACCTATGTCGGCCGCTCGGCCTCGGCATCGCCGGCGACCGGTCTAGCCAGCCAGCATAAAGCCCAGCAACAACAGCTCGTCGACGACGCGCTGACCATCGAAGGAAATTAACCGATGACGACCGAAGTACGTGTCCCCACCCTCGGCGAATCCGTCACCGAAGCGACGGTTGCCACCTGGTTCAAGAAACCCGGCGATGTCGTCGCAGCCGATGAAATGCTGTGCGAACTGGAAACCGACAAGGTAACCGTCGAAGTGCCCAGTCCCGCGGCAGGCACTCTGACCGAAATCGTGGCATCCGAAGGCACCACCGTGGGCGTTGATGCCCTGCTGGCAAACATCACTGAAGGGGCAACCGCAGCGGCCCCTGCTCCGGCCGCCAACGACGCCGCCCCGACCGCAGCCGCCGGAAAATCGGTGGATGTGATGGTCCCCTCTTTGGGTGAATCGGTGACCGAGGCCACCGTTTCAAGTTGGTTCAAGAAAGTCGGCGACGCCGTGGCACAGGATGAAATGCTGTGCGAACTGGAAACCGACAAAGTGTCGGTCGAAGTGCCCAGCCCCGCCGCCGGTGTGCTGGCAGAAATCGTGGCCCCTGAAGGCAGTACCGTTGATGCCAGTGCCAAACTGGCGGTCATTGCAGCAGGTGCCGCCGGAACCGTGGCCGCGCCCGCAGCGGACATGCAATCCGCCTCCACCACAGCCCCCGCTGCTGGTGGCAAGGATGTCGAAGACGCCCCTTCTGCCAAGAAAGCCATGGCCGAAGCCGGCATCAGCCGCGACGCCGTCACCGCAAGCGGCAAAGATGGCCGCGTGATGAAAGAAGACGTAGCCAAGGCCATTGCGTCTGCCACCACTGCGCCCGCAGCGGCATCCCCGCAGCCAACCGCAATGCCGCGCGGCCCGGTCAATGCCGACGACGCTGGTCGCGAAGAACGGGTCAAGATGACCCGCCTGCGCCAAACCATTGCGCGGCGTCTGAAGGACGCGCAGAACGCGGCTGCGATCCTGACCACCTATAACGAGGTGGACATGACCGAAACGATGGCTTTGCGCAAAGAATACAAGGAACTGTTCGAGAAAAAACACGGCGTGAAACTTGGCTTCATGTCCTTCTTCACCAAGGCTTGCTGCCACGCGCTGAAAGAAGTGCCGGAAGTGAACGCCGAAATCGACGGGACCGACATCGTCTACAAGAACTTCGTCCATATGGGCATCGCTGCGGGCACGCCGCAGGGGCTGGTGGTTCCGGTGATCCGCGATGCCGACCAGATGTCCTTTGCCGAGATCGAAAAAGCGATTGCCGAAAAGGGCAAGCGCGCCCGCGATGGTAAACTCAGCATGGCCGAAATGCAGGGCGGCACCTTTACCATCTCCAACGGCGGTGTCTACGGCTCGCTGATGTCCTCGCCGATCCTGAACCCGCCGCAATCGGGGATCCTCGGCATGCACAAGATCCAGGACCGGCCGATGGTCATCAACGGCGAAATCAAGATCCGCCCGATGATGTATCTGGCGCTCAGCTACGATCACCGCATCGTCGACGGCAAGGGTGCCGTGACCTTCCTCGTGCGCGTCAAGGAAGCGCTGGAAGACCCGCGCCGGTTGCTGATGGATCTCTAAAGGCAGGGCCGGGCTGAAGCCCGGCCTACGACACCGCGATGGGGCGGGCTGCGGCCCGCCTTGTCCGCAACAGGAAGGGTTTTCGTGTTGATCCTCGTGATGTACTTTCCGTCAGAAGATCCCGCCCGGAAAAACCGGAAGGTCGGGCCGAGATGACCCCGGAAAAAACCGCCCTCGTTTCCTGCATGCGCAACGAAGGGATCTTCGTGCTGGAATGGATCGCCTATCATCAGGGGCTTGGCTTCGACGCCATCGTTATCGTCAGCAATGACAATACTGACGGCTCCGACGCGCTGCTCGACCAGTTGGCTGCCTTGGGCCATATTATCCATATCCGACAGACCCTCCCCGAAGGAAGCAATCCACAGGATTACGGTATGGACCTCGCGCTGAAACATCTGCGCGACAATGGCTTTACCTGGTGCCTGCATATCGACAGCGATGAATTTCTGCTGATCGATCTCGGCGACGGCAAAATTGCCGACCTGCTGACCCTTGTCGGCCGCGCCGATGTCGTCCCGATCTGCTGGCGCAATTTCGGCGATAGCGGCCTGACCCACTGGACCCCGGGTGCGTCAGTGCTGCGAAGCTTCACCCGCGCCGAACCCGGACCCACGCCGGGCGAAACCAAATCCAAATGCCTGTTCCGCGTCGCCAGCTTTGCCCGTGCCACCGATCACAACCCGCTGGACCCGCTGGCCGAAAACCCGCTGGTGCTGTCGCCGGATGACGAATGGCTCTCCAATCGCACGCTTTACGATGCCAAATCCGCCCGCTTCCGCGACCGGGAAGTATCGTGCCGCGCCCGCAATGCGCGGCTGAACCATTACGGGGTCAAATCACAGGACCTGTTCTTGATGAAAAATGACCGCGGCGATGGCCAAGGCAAACAGGGCATGGACAAATACCTGCTGCACTCCAGCTGGCACCGACAGGCCAATCGCAACGATGTCGAAGACCGCGCCATCCTGCGTCACTGGCCCGACACAGACCGCCGCCTTGCCGCGCTGCGCAGTGATCAGCAGATTGCCACCGCAGAACGCACCTGCCAAGACTGGTTTGAAACCCGCCGCGCCACAATCCTGACCCCGAAAACCCTCCGCGCCTGGACCAAAAGGGGGGCTGCATGACTTCTTCTGTTCGCAAATACCCTCGGGGGGAGGCCCGCAGGGGCCGTGGGGGGCAAACACTCCCCGCCCCGCCCGCTAAACCCATCCAACAAACGCTCAAAGATCTGACGGAGACAGCCAATGGCACAATATGACGTAATCGTAATCGGCGCTGGCCCCGGCGGCTATGTAGCAGCCATCCGCTGCGCCCAGCTTGGCCTCAAAACCGCCTGTGTCGAAAGCCGCGACACCTTGGGCGGCACCTGCCTGAACGTGGGCTGCATCCCGTCCAAGGCGTTGCTTCATGCTTCCCACCAGTTGCACGAAGCGGAACATAATTTCGCCAAGATGGGGCTGAAGGGCAAATCGCCTTCGGTCGATTGGAAACAGATGCTGTCCTACAAGGACGAGGTCGTGGCAGGCAACACCAAGGGAATTGAATTCCTGTTCAAGAAGAACAAGATCGACTGGATCAAAGGCCGGGCTTCGATCCCTGCCACAGGCAAGGTGCAGGTCGGCGACGATATCCATGACGCCAAGAACATCATCGTCGCAACCGGGTCCGAAGCGTCCTCAATCCCCGGGGTCAAGATCGACGAAAAAGTGGTGGTCAGTTCCACCGGGGCGCTGGAACTGCCGAAGATTCCGAAGAAATTGGTGGTGATCGGTGCCGGTGTTATCGGGCTGGAATTGGGCTCAGTCTATAAACGTCTGGGTTCCGAGGTCACGGTGGTGGAATTCCTCGATCAGATCACCCCGGGCATGGATGCCGAAGTGCAAAGGACCTTCCAGCGGATACTGAAAAAACAAGGGCTGGACTTCATCATGGGCGCGGCGGTGCAGAAAGTCGACGCCACCAAGACCAAGGCCAAGGTGACCTACAAGCTGCGCAAGGATGACAGCGAAGCCACGCTCGACGCCGACGTGGTTCTGGTTGCAACGGGCCGGAAACCCTACACAGATGGGTTGGGACTTGAAGCGCTCGGCGTGGAAATCAGCCCGCGCGGCCAGATCAAGACCGATGACCATTGGCAGACCAGTGTCAAAGGCATCTATGCCATCGGCGATGTGATCGACGGGCCGATGCTGGCGCACAAGGCCGAAGACGAAGGCATGGCCTGCGCCGAAGTTGTCGCCGGCAAGGCAGGGCATGTGAATTACGGCGTGATCCCCGGTGTAATCTACACCGCGCCCGAAATCGCCACGGTGGGCAAGACCGAAGAACAGTTGAAGCAAGAAGGCGTCGCTTACAAAGCTGGCAAATTTTCCTTCATGGGCAATGCCCGCGCCAAGGCCGTGTTTCAGGGCGAGGGCTTCGTCAAGTTGCTGGCGGATGCTGAAACCGACCGGGTTCTGGGCTGCCACATCATCGGCCCCGGCGCGGGCGACCTGATCCACGAAATTTGCGTGGCGATGGAATTCGGTGCCTCGGCCGAAGACGTGGCGCTGACCTGCCACGCGCACCCGACCTTTTCGGAAGCCGTGCGCGAAGCTGCGCTGGCCTGTGGTGACGGCGCGATCCACGCGTAATCAGCCGCACAGGCAGACAAAACAAAGGTCACCCGCAAGGGTGGCCTTTCACTTCTGATCCGCGCGCGCTCCGGACATTTCACGGAACCGTTCGTAAAGCATCGCGTATTCCGCCGGGATATCGCGGTAGGATAACAGCCCGGCCACCCGGCCCGTTTCCAGCACAGGAAGATGGCGGAACGACTCGCCCAGCCGCACGATCAGCGCTTCGGAAACCGCGTCATCTATGTCGATGGTCACCGGGTCTGCGGTCATCGCCGTGCTGACCGGCGTATCGGCCAAGGACAGGCCCTGCGCCACGACGCGGAACACGATGTCGCGTTCAGACAGGATACCTTTAAGCGTAGCCCCATCGAGAACCGCCAACGCCCCCACGTTCAGTTCGGCCATAAGTCGGGCCGCTTCCTGAATCGGGGTTTCTGGCGAAACGGAATGCACCTTGCGGGTGCCAAGAATATTTCGAATGGTTGTCGTGCTCATGGTTCCTTTTCTAGCCGCAAGACCAAGGAAACACCAGACAACTAGCGATCCAGTCGCTCAGGGCGACAGAGGTGTAATGGGGCCCGGGCGGACCGAGAAGGAATGTCCGGGCCCGCAGCGTTATTCGGGAAACCCGATAAAGCGGGTGGTTTCCGCCACCGGGCGACGCGTTGACTGCACGGTATTGGCCGGGAAATCTTCGTTCGGCCATCCCAGCGCCACGCAGGTCATGATCACCTGATCATCGGGGATCTGCGCCACTTCGCGAACGACGGGCGATTGCATGATGCCTTGCCCGTTGATCACCGTTCCCAAGCCCCGGTTCCATGCCGCCAGCACCAACCCGTGGGTCACCGCCCCAAGATCGAAATGGGCAATGGTGCCATGCATCCCTGCAGATTTGTCAAAGGTCACCACGATCGAAACCGGCGCGTCGAACTGGCGAAAACCGCGCATCACCCAATCTTGCCGCATTTCCTTGTCTTCGCGGGCAATCCCCATGGCGGCGAATAGCTGCTTGGCAATCTCGACTTGGCGTTCCCGGTGGACGCCCTCATAGCTGCCATGATCAGAAATTTCCCGCTGTGGCGGCACACCGGCCAGCATCTTTTCCGAATTGCCCTGCCGCACCCTTTCCAGCGGTTCGCCGGTCAGTACGTGAAAATGCCAAGGCTGCGTATTCATCGAGGATGGTGCACGGCCAGCAAGTGCGATGATTTCTTCCAGCAATTCGCGTGGCACGGGGTCCGATTTATAGCCCCGAATGCTGCGCCGCCCCATCATTGCCTGTTCCAGTTCCATCCTGCTCTCCCTTTCAATGTCTCCTGCGCAAGGGTTCGACAATCAGGGAGAAGGGTCAACGCAGGACGCGGCGTCACAGTGGTCCAAAGCGGGGCAATATAAAAACATTTGCTCTGCGTAACCTGCGGCCAACCGCCCTCGGCCTCACCACATGGTCTTTGCGGCACGCCCGGCCCAGTCGCGGTCATAGCCATCGCCGTCGAAATCGCCCACGGTCATCGCCGACAGGATTTGTCCCACCGTGGGCAAGTCGGCGCTTTCATCCGCGCCCGACCATAAACGCGACCGCAGGATCGCGCGGCCGCATTGGGTATAGATTTCGTCAATGCGAATCACGATAACTGTGCGGGGTTTCTTGCCGTCGCGGTCAAAGCGCGCGATCAGACCGGCATCCGCCGTCACCCGCGCCGCGCCGTTGACCCGCACCGCATTTGATGACCCCGGCACCAGGAACATCAGCGCGATACGCGGATCGCGCACGATATTGCACAACGTGTCGATCCGGTTATTGCCGCGCCAGTCGGGCAGCGCCAAAGTGTTTTCATTCAGTTCCAGCACCACCGGACCATCGTCACCGCGCGGGCTGCCATCAATGCCCTCCGGCCCCACGGTAGAGACCACGCAAAACCGTGACGCCATGATCCAGCGCCGGTAGTCCGGCGTCAGCCGCCGCGCCACCTTTTTCAGCGATGCCGCGCCCGGTTCGCCATATAGCACCTCAAGCGCTTCTATGCTTTCAATCCATTCCATCCGGATCAAACCCCGCTTCACGCATCAAGGCATTCGATGCTGTTTCAACCTCGTCTTCCAAACGCGCCATGAATTCCTTACGCGGCAATCCGTGCGGAATGCGTGGTAAAAATTCGACCACTGCCAGTCCCGGCTTGCGGTAAATCCCGGTGCGTTTCCAGAACACGCCCACATTGGTGGCCGTCGGCACACAATCTTGGCCCAATTCGTCGGACAACACCGCCGTACCGACCTTGTAAGGCTTGCGATCCCCTGCCGCGACCCGGGTACCCTGCGGATAGATCACCAGTTGACCGGGAATTTGTGTTCCCTTGGCGACATCGGCAACCATCTTCTTGATCGCCAAACCACGCTTGCCGCGATCCACCGGAACACAACCAATGCGATAGGCGTATTGGCCAATGATCGGTGCCCACAGCAATTCCCGCTTCATGATGAATTTCGCTGCTGGCAGGGCGTGGAAAATCAGCAAAATATCAAAAAAAGACTGATGCTTGGCCGCAATCATGACTTCGTCAGTCGGCACCTCCCCACGAATTTCACCGCGCAATCCGATCATCCAGCGGGCCGTCCACAGAACCCAGCGGCAATAGGCTTTACAGGTGAAAAAAGCGCCTTTCCGGCTGAACACGGCCCAAGGAAAGAAAACGATGCCCATGATCCCCATCATTACATACATCTGGCCGACAAAGATCAGACTGCGGAACCAGCGCCAAGCATAGGCCATTAGGGCAGTTCCTTCAATTTGCGGCGGGCGGCGGCGCGGGTAGCAGCAAAAGCGACAATGCCACCGACCATCGGGATCAGCAGCGGCCAGAGCCAATGCGCCCCGTGGAACCCAAGGCCGGTCAGAAACCCGCCCTCATCCTGAGCTGCAGGCAACAAGGCAATGGCGACAACGCCAGCCACCATGCCAATCGCGGCCCCGGAGAACCCGCGCAAGGTGAAGCGGCGCACAAAAGCCCCGGCAATATAGCTGTCTTGCGCCCCGACCAACCGCAGCACCGAAATCACTTGGGTATTGGCGGCTAGGGCCGACTGCGCCGCCAGCGTAATCATCGCCGCCATCGCACCGCCAATCAGCAGGAAAGCGGTCCAGCCCAACAACCGCAGCCGCGACGCGGCCCGGACCAGCGGTTTACGCCAGCGGGTATGATCGTCCAGAACCGCGCCGGGCACTTCCGCAGCCAGCCGCAACCGCAGGCCGGTGGCGTCATAGCCCTGAACGGATTCATTGATTGCGATAAGTTGGGGGATGGGCAAGGTATCCAGCGGCAGATCCGGACCGAAAAACGGTTCCAGCAAGGTGCGCTGTTCATCGTCGTTCAACGCGTGGGCGGTGGCCACGCCGGGCGTCGTTTCCAACACCCGCAAAGCGGCGGCGATCTGGGCATCCATCTGGTCGGCCGGGGCCGAAATCCGCAAAGTCGAACTGCGGGCCAATTCATTGCTCCAGCGATCCGCCAACCGTCCAGCAGCCAATGACAGCGCCAGCGCGAACACCGCCAAGAACCCCATCGCGGCAGCGCTGAATATGGTCAGGTTCGCGGTAAACCCAGTCGGCGGCACCACTCGGTCGGCTTGGGCATCACCTACAAAAAACGCGGAACAACGGGACAGCAATTTCATAGATCCGCCCCCGCCAATTGCACCCGTCGGTTGGCGATCCGCAGCACCCGTGCCTGCACCTGGCTTTTGGCGGCGCGGATCAGGTTCAAATCATGGGTGGCGATCAGAATGGTTTTGCCCATCCGGTTCAGTTCGATCAGCAATTGCAGCAGGCGTTGTGACATTTCCCAATCGACATTGCCAGTCGGTTCATCCGCCAGCACCACATCGGGGGACATGATCACCGCACGGGCCAGTGCCGCGCGCTGCCTTTCTCCCCCCGATAATTCCGGAGGCAACGCCTCGGCCCGGGATTTCAATCCGACCCAGCTCACCAGTTCCTTCAGATTGGCCAGTTCGTCCAAGCTGTCGCGCCCCGAGACAGACAGAGGCAATGCAATGTTTTCATGCACCGGCAAGTGATCGAGAAACTGGCAATCCTGATGGACCACTCCGATCCTGCGACGATTGAGCGCGATATCGTCGCGGTCCATTAACCGGACGTCGTGATTGAACAGCCGGACATGCCCGGCTGTGGGCAGCAATGCGCCATAACAAAGCTTCATGAACGTAGTCTTGCCTGCGCCGGACGGGCCGGTCAGGAAATGAAACGACCCGGGCGCCAATTTGACCGAGATTTCACTCAACAACTCGCCGCCACCATAACTATAGGCTACGTTTTCTAATTCGATCACCGCCGCCCCCTTTGAAAGCTGTCTTTTTCTGCACGAGGTGCAGCGCAGATGCAATGCAGCAAAGCTCTGTTTACCTTTACGCTTTTCGAACTCGGTGATCCGCCATATAGTCGGCGAAGACAGGGGTTCCCGTAGAACGGGAAAAAGGGGGCGAAATGCGGTTAACTTGCCCGAATTGCGGCGCGCAGTATGAAGTGCCTGATGGCGTGGTTCCACAGGCCGGTCGTGACGTGCAATGTTCCAATTGCGGTCAAACCTGGTTCCAGCATCACCCCGATGACGCCGCCGCATCCCCGGACGCGTTGGAAATGGAACAAGAGGCTTTGCCAGAAGCCGGACTGACACCGGAACCCGCCCCAGAAACCAAATCACCTCAACGGCGTCAACTTGATCCGTCGATTGCAGAAGTGCTGAAGGCCGAAGCAGAGCGCGAAGCCCTGGCGCGCGAAGCCGAACGCAGCACAGGATTGGAAAGCCAGCCTGAACTGGGGCTTAGAGAACCCGAAGATGAAGCATCCCGCCGATCGCGCGAAGCGCAGGCACGGATGGCGCGGATGCGTGGGGCGTCAGAAGAAGAACAGGAACCAGAACCAGACATCATGGCCGAAGACGCGCCGTCTTCGCGCCGCGACCTGCTGCCCGATATCGATGAAATCAATTCTTCTCTGCGCGCCGCTTCGGACCGTCGCCCGGCCGAAGCGGATGACCACGCCGCCCCCGGCATGCCAACAGATGTCGAAACGCAACCGCGTCGCAGCGGGTTCCGCCGTGGCTTCGTGCTGGCCATTGCGGTGGCAGCGGCGTTTTGGACGGTTTATCTTTATTCCGTCCCGATCAGCACCAAAGTTCCGGCGTTGCAGCCGGTTCTGACATCTTATGTCACCGTCATCGATCAGGCACGTGGGGTGCTGGACGCACAAATCCAAGCTTTGCTGGTCAAACTGGATGCTCTTAGTTCCGAAGCCGCCAGCTGAGCATCAGCACCGCATTAAAGCGCTGCGAACAGGGTCGACAGCCGGTCGGCTTCGTCACTGGTGCCGAACGGCGTGTTGATCAGGTACAGGCCCGACCCGATCATCCGATGGCCGGGCCTTGCCGGGCCAAACTGCACCTCATGACGTAAAACGCCGGGCAGATCCTTGGCCTCCAGCGCCTGCAACATCGGCTGGTGCGCCCCGCTGGTCAGGATTGGATACCACAATGCCACGACCCCGACATTCCATTTACGGTGCAGTTTGGCGACAAAACCGGGCAGCATGTCGTAATCGCTTTTCAGCTCGTAGCTGGGATCGATCAGCACCAGACCACGACGCGGTTCGGGCGGGGTTGCGGCCAGAAGCATCTCGAACCCGTCTTGCTTCAGGCAGCGCGCGCCGGTGCCGTTCATGGTCCGATCCAGCGCTTCGAATTCACGCGGATGCAGTTCGGCCAGCGTCATCCGATCCTGTGGGCGCAGCAATTGCGCCGCCAGTACAGGCGATCCGGGATAGCTGCGGCCCCCGTATTGTGCCCGGACCTGCGTCAGCGCGGCCATGTAGGGATGATCTTGGGAAAACCAGCCCAGCGCCTCGACCGCATCGATACCTGCCGACGCTTCGCCGGTTTTGACCGCCTCGGCCGCATCCAGTGCATAAAGCCCGCGTCCGGCATGAGTTTCGAAATAGCTCAACGGTTTGTCCTTGACCGTCATATAGCTCAGCATTCGGGCCAGCAGTGCATGTTTCTGCACATCCGCCAAGTTTCCTGCATGATAAATATGTTGATATGACAGCATGTCCGCGCCTTCTTTTATCTGCTGATACGGTGTCAGGTCAGGCCATGGCAATCGGCCTTTGCCCGCTTTCCGGGCAGGCTGGGCGAAAAGACGCTGATTTACACCGGATCGGCCCTTTTCCATTGTGCCACCTGCCCCTATAACAGCATCTGCTTCCAGACCGCAGAGTCGCGGAGGCTGAATGGGTATTTTCACCAAAGGGCACCATCCGCATGGCATTCTTCGACAAACTGCCGGGCCTGTTTTCGTCAGACATGGCGATCGACCTGGGTACGGCAAACACGCTGGTCTATGTCAAAGGCCGCGGCGTCATCCTGAGCGAACCATCGGTGGTGGCCTATCACGTCAAGGATGGCGTGAAAAAGGTTCTTGCAGTGGGCGAAGACGCCAAGCTGATGCTGGGCCGCACCCCCGGGTCAATCGAAGCGATCCGCCCGATGCGCGACGGCGTGATCGCGGATTTCGACGTCGCCGAGGAAATGATCAAGCACTTCATCCGCAAGGTGCACAAGCGGTCGACCTTTTCTAAACCGAAAATCATCGTCTGCGTTCCGCATGGGGCTACCCCGGTTGAAAAACGCGCGATCCGTCAATCGGTTCTGTCTGCTGGCGCCCGCCGCGCCGGGCTGATCGCCGAACCGATTGCGGCCGCGATCGGTGCCGGTATGCCGATCACCGACCCGACTGGCAACATGGTCGTCGATATCGGTGGCGGCACCACCGAAGTCGCGGTGCTGAGCTTGGGGGACATCGTCTATGCCCGTTCTGTTCGCGTCGGTGGCGACCGGATGGACGAAGCGATCATCAACTACCTGCGACGCAACCAGAACCTGCTGGTCGGTGAAAGCACCGCAGAACGGATCAAGACCACCATCGGCACCGCCCGGATGCCCGATGATGGGCGCGGCGCGTCGATGCAGATCCGCGGGCGCGACCTGTTGAACGGCGTGCCAAAGGAAACCGAAATCAGCCAGGCCCAAGTGGCAGAAGCCCTGTCCGAACCGGTGCAGCAGATTTGCGAAGCGGTGATGACTGCGCTGGAAGCGACCCCTCCGGATCTGGCCGCTGATATTGTCGACCGTGGCGTGATGCTGACCGGTGGCGGCGCATTGCTCGGTGATCTCGATCTGGCACTGCGGGAATCAACCGGGTTGTCGGTTTCCATTGCAGACGAAAGCCTGAATTGCGTTGCTCTGGGCACCGGCAAGGCGCTGGAATACGAAAAACAACTGCGGCACGCGATTGACTACGACAGCTGAGCGACCCACCTTTTGCTGAAAAAGGGGTATCCGTGGCGAAAGACAGATCACAGGGCGAAGACTATCTGGGGCCCCTGAAGCGGTTGCTGACGGGGGTGATCGTCCTCTGCCTGATCGGAATTTTTCTGGTGTGGCGGATCGACAGCCCGCGGGTGGAACGGTTCCGGGCCCAAGTGGTCGACAAGGTGGTGCCCAGTTTCGATTGGGCCATGGCACCAGTCACCGGAACGGTGAACCTGATCCACGATTTCCAATCCTATCAACGCATCGTCGACCAGAACCGCGAATTACGCCGCGAATTGCAGCAGATGAAGGCTTGGAAAGAAGCCGCGTTGCAGCTGGAACAGGAAAACGCGCGCCTGCTGGATCTGAACAAGGTCCGGCTGGATCCGCGCCTGACCTATGTCACCGGCGTGGTGTTGGCCGATAGCGGATCACCATTCCGGCAATCGGTATTGCTGAACGTAGGTGCCCGTGACGGGATCGTCGATGGCTGGGCGACGATGGACGGAATCGGGTTGGTCGGACGGATTTCTGGCGTCGGCAAGAATACCTCGCGGGTGATCCTGCTGACCGATACGTCCAGCCGGATTCCGGTGATGATTCAGCCCTCGGATCAACACGCGATGATTGCCGGGGACAATACTGCCGCGCCGCCGATCACATTTCTGGAAGACCCGGATCTGGTTCGACCGGGCGACCGGGTGGTTTCATCGGGCGATGGCGGGGTATTTCCCGCGGGTCTGCTGGTCGGACAGGTGGCACAGGATCCCGGCGGCCGAATGCGGGTGCGCCTGTCGGCCGATTACGAACGGCTGGAATTTTTGCGGGTGCTGCGCAATCCGGGAACCGAAGCGATTACTGATGCCGGTGCATTGATCGTCCCGGATGGGGTACCTCTCGCCACCGCCGACCCGGCAAAGGACGCAATCAATGAATAACGCGCTGCTATCCCGACGCTGGACGATGCAGCTTGCCTTTGTTGCACTGTCGCTGGCCATTGTGTTTTTTCAGCTCCTGCCGCTGGAAACGGTGCCGCGGCGCTGGACCGGTCCCGATCTTCTGATCCTGATCACCTTTGTCTGGGCCGTGCGCCGCCCCGACTACGTTCCGGCAATTCTGGTCGCGGTTGTCTTCCTGTTGGGCGATCTGCTGTTTCAGCGCCCGCCGGGATTGCTGGCGGCGCTGACCGTGCTGGCGTGCGAAGCGCTCAAGCGGCGTTCGCGCAGCCTGCGCGACCAGACTTTTCCTGTGGAATGGTTGATTGTATCCGGTGCGCTGCTTCTGGTCATGCTTGGCAATCGGCTGGTGCTGGCGATCCTGTTGATCCCGCAGGCCCCGGTCGGGTTGACCCTGATCCAGTTGATCATGACCATACTGACCTATCCCTTGATCGCGGCGCTGTCGCATTTCTTGTTCGGGGTGCGCCCCATCGCGGCCAATGACGCCGAAGCGCTGAGGCACGGGTCATGAGACGCTCACCCCGCGAAAGCGTCGACAGTGCGCGCAAGGTCTCCCGCCGTGCCCTTTTGTTGGGTGGGGCGCAGATCGGCTTTGGTGGTCTTCTGGCGCTGAGGATGCGCTATATGCAGGTCGATCAGGCCGATGAATTCCGTCTTCTGGCCGAAGAAAACCGGATCAATATCCGCCTGATTCCGCCCGCACGCGGCGAAGTGTTCGACCGCCACGGCATGGTCATCGCCAAGAACGAACCAAGCTACCGGATCACCATCGTGCGCGAAGACGCAGGTGACGTGGATGACGTCATCCGCCGACTATCGGCACTGGTCGAACTGGACGAAGAAGAACTGAACCGCGCCTTGGCCGAAATGAAACGCAGCGCACCGTTTTTGCCGGTAACGGTTGCCGACCGGGTCAGTTGGGAAGCCATCAGCCGGGTCGCGGTCAATGCGCCCGCCTTGCCCGGGATAACCCCCGAAGTCGGATTGTCGCGCCAATATCCACTGGGTCCTGATTTTGCCCATGTGACGGGCTATGTCGGGCCGGTATCCGATTACGACCTCAGCAAGATCGAAGACCCCGACCAATTGTTGCGCATTCCACGTTTCCAGATCGGTAAAGTCGGGCTTGAAGCTAAACTGGAAGAGCAACTGCGCGGCAAGGCCGGGGCGAAACGGGTCGAAGTAAACGCGGTTGGCCGGGTGATGCGGGAACTGGACCGGCGCGAAGGTCAGGCCGGCGCAAACCTGCAACTGACCCTCGATCACCGGTTGCAGAACTATGTTCAGGCCCGACTAGGTCAGGAAAGCGCCGCCGCCGTGGTGTTGGATTGCAATACCGGCGACATTCTGGCCTGTGCCTCTGCCCCGACATTCGACCCGAACCTTTTCGTGCGCGGTATATCTGTGGCCGACTACAAGGGATTGACCGAAAACCCCTATCGGCCGCTGGCCAACAAGACGGTGCAGGGGCTGTATCCGCCCGGGTCGACCTTCAAGATGGTCACAGCGCTTGCGGCGCTGGATGCAGGCGTGGTGACGCCCGATGAAACCGTGTACTGCCGCGGCCATATCGAGATTTCCAACCGGCGTTTCCATTGCTGGAAACGGGCCGGTCATGGCCATGTCGATCTGGAAACCTCGCTCAGAGAAAGCTGTGACGTCTATTATTATGATCTGGCCATGCGGGTGGGGATCGAAAATATCTCGGCCATGGCCGAACAGCTTGGACTGAGTCAGCGGTATGACATTCCAATGTCGGCTGTCGCCCGGGGCCGCGCTCCGACCAAAGCGTGGAAGAAGGAAACCTACGATCAGGATTGGGTGATCGGTGACACGGTCAACGCTTCGATCGGACAGGGCTATGTGCTGGCTTCTCCGCTGCAACTGGCAGTGATGAGCGCCCGGCTGGCCACCGGTCGTGCCGTCGAACCGCGGCTGATCAAAACGATCGATGGCGTCGAGCAGCCGCATCGCGGTGGCGAAGCCTTGGCGGTGGACGAAGAATTGCTTAAACAGGTGCGCAAGGCGATGTTCGCGGTGTCAAACAACCGCCGAGGAACCGCCTATCGCAGCCGTATCATCGAAGATGCGTTTCGAATGGCAGGAAAAACCGGCACCAGCCAAGTGCGCAATATTACGACCGCCGAGCGCGCCCGCGGGGTAACCAGCAACAAGGACTTGCCCTGGGAACGGCGCGACCATGCCCTGTTCGTCGACTTTGCCCCCTACAAGTCGCCTAAATACGCGGTGGCGGTGGTGGTTGAACACGGCGGTGGCGGATCGACCGTTGCCGCGCCGATCGCCCGTGACGTTACCTTGCAGGCGCTCTATGACGGTGATCCGCCGCTCGAAGCCTATCCCGCCGCCGACCGATCCCGGATCAAAGCGCAGCAGGAAAGGCTGCGCCGGGAACGGCCCGACTTGCTCAGCACCGCCCGGTCGCGCGCATGAGCTATCTTGAATATTCCGTAAAGACCGTCCCAGCGGGCCTGCGCAAGCTGCTTTATCTAAACTGGCCGCTGGCGCTGTTGCTGACCGCTGTGGCAGGGTTCGGGTTTCTGATGCTCTATTCGGTGGCAGGCGGGTCATTCACGCCTTGGGCCGCACCACAGATGAAACGGTTTGCCCTAGGGATGGTGGTCATGGTCATGGTCGGCATGGTACCGATCTGGTTCTGGCGCAACATGGCAGGGGTCGCCTATCTGGGGTCCCTGCTATTGCTGATATTTGTCGATCTATTCGGCGCGGTTGGCATGGGGGCACAGCGCTGGATCGATCTGGGTTTTATGCGGCTGCAACCTTCGGAATTGTCCAAGATCACCTTGGTGATGCTGCTGGCGGCCTATTACGATTGGTTGCCCCTGAAACGGGTCTCTCGCCCGGTTTGGGTGATGATCCCGGTGTTCCTGATCCTGCTGCCCACCGCATTGGTGTTGAAACAGCCCGATCTGGGAACCTCTTTGCTGCTGGTTTTTGCCGGTGCGGCGATGATGTTTTTTGCAGGTGTGCATTGGGGCTATTTCGCAGCCGTAATCGCCATGGGGGTCGGGCTGATCACGGCCGTGTTCCAATCCCGGGGTACCGGTTGGCAAATGCTGAAGGATTACCAATATCGCAGGATCGATACCTTCCTTGATCCGTCCAGCGATCCGTTGGGGGCGGGGTATCACATCACCCAGTCAAAAATTGCACTTGGATCCGGCGGCTGGGCCGGGCGTGGTTTCATGCAGGGCACCCAGTCGCGGTTGAATTTCCTGCCAGAAAAGCACACCGATTTCATTTTCACCACCCTAGCCGAAGAATTCGGGTTCCTGGGGGCGTTTTCGCTGCTGACGCTGTACCTGTTGATCATCGTTTTTTGCATATCTTCGGCGATGTCGAACAAGGATCGGTTTTCGTCGCTGCTGACGTTGGGCATCGCGGTCACGTTCTTCCTGTTCTTCGCCGTCAATATGTCGATGGTGATGGGGTTGGCACCGGTGGTGGGGGTGCCGCTGCCGCTGGTCAGCTATGGCGGGTCGGCAATGCTTGTACTTCTGGCCGCTTTCGGTTTGGTTCAAAGCGCACATATTCACAAACCGAGGTAACACATGACGGTCAATGTCCTGTTCGCCCATAACGATGTCAATTGGGACGTCTATAAGGGCACGTTGGAAAAGGCGCTGACGGATGCGGGGGTTCCTGCCAACCTGTCCCGCGATCTGACACCTGAAGAGGTGGATTATATCGTCTATGCGCCTTCAAGCCCGTTGCAGGATTTCACCCCCTATACCCGCGCCAAGGCCGTTTTGAGCCTTTGGGCGGGGGTGGAAACTGTCACCGGAAACGCTACGCTCAACATGCCATTAGCCCGGATGGTCGATTTCGGCCTGACTCAGGGCATGACGGAATGGGTGACCGGCCACGTGCTGCGCCATCATCTGGATATCGATTACACGCTTCGCCATCAGGACGGCGACTGGCTGCCACGGGTGCCGCCGCTGGCGCGTAGCCGCCGGGTGAGTGTTCTTGGGCTTGGCGCGCTTGGCAGCGCCTGTGCGCAAGCTTTGGCCGGACTAGGTTTCCCGGTCAGCGGCTGGAGCCGAAGCCCCAAACAGATTGACGGCGTCAGTTGCTATTCTGGCGATGCCGGGCTGAAAGCAACGCTGGAACAGGCCGATATTCTGGTGCTGCTGTTGCCCTTCACCCCGGCCACCGAAAACGTGCTGAATGCTGAAAGCCTGAGCTGGATGCCGCAAGGCGCATGTGTGATCAATCCCGGCCGAGGTCAGTTGATCGATGACGACGCTTTGCTGGACGCGCTGGATGATGGAAAAATTGCGCGCGCCACGCTTGATGTGTTCCGCGTTGAACCGCTGCCGGCCGAACATGCTTATTGGGCGCATCCGAATGTGACGGTGACACCGCATATCGCGTCAGAAACGCGGCCCGAAACGGCTTCGGAAGTGATTGCAGAAAACATCCGGCGCGGAGAGGCAGGCGAGCCGTTTTTGCATCTGGTGGATCGGGGACTTGGGTATTGACGGGACGCGCTGCGAAACGCTCCGGCAGAGGCCGTCAGCGGTCAGCGCAAAATGGGGGGTTTGTCCGGGTCTGATCCGGGCGCATTTCGACCGATTTCCTGCGGTTGTTCCGGCTGCGGCAGATCGAATCGCAACCCCCATTGCGCCAGCTTCGCCGCCAGCGGGTCGCTGGCACGCACGAAACTGACATCCAGCGCCCCGGCCTCAACCCCGGAAAACGTCAGCGCTTCGGACACCGCCTTGGCCAAAGCGTCTTCGGCCCCGGGCGTTGCATCGACAAAGGCCAGCAGGTGATTGCGGCCACCGCCTTCGTAAACCGCCGTCGCCAGATAGGCCGAATGCGCCAACCCTGCCGCAGTGGCGAGCTTGGCATCCAGCCCCTGAAGCAGCACCTCGGGCAACCCGGTCGGACGCCCGATTTCTTCGATCCGCGCCTCGGCCTGTTCGGGTGCGTGACCAAGCGTTTCGGCCAACCAGTTGACCGCCTCGGGCGGGATCAGGATCGCCGAAGGCGCCACATCCAGATTAACACCCAGTCCGATGTCCTGCCCTGCCAGCAGCCCGGCAATCACCCGCCCCGACAGAGCGGCATAGGGTGCAGGGGCGCCGGTGAATTGCGTCAGCCGGTCTTCACGGTCGAACACCAGAACGAAACGATGATCGGACAGATCGAACAGTTCGGGCGTCACATTTTCATCTGCGGGTTCTTCGCTCAGCAACAAAAACAGCTCGCTATCGGCCAGACGTTCATAAAACCGCAGCCTCGCCGCGTCGTTCGTGTCATCTGCCGTCATTGCGGCATGGGCATTGTCCAGTGCAGTCAGGTCGGTCATCGGTCATCCTTTCGGCTTGCCCTGCGGTACTTCGCCCTCCATCTTTGAGCAAGCCTAATCCGCCCCGCGAATGGTCACAGGACGAGGAATGACATATGAGTCTGGCCAAAGACATCGCCGCCTGCCGGATCTGCGCCGACCGTTTCGCCGCAACCGCGACGAGGCATACGCCGCGCCCGGTGCCGTGGTTCCGGCCCTCGGCCCGGATATTGATCGCCGGTCAGGCCCCGGGGCTGCGGGTGCATGAGGCAGGCAAGCCGTTCTTCGACCGATCCGGCGACCGGTTGCGGGATTGGCTGGGACTTAGCCAAGAAGAATTCTACGATCTGAATCTTGTCGCCTGTGTACCGGCAGCTTTCTGCTTTCCCGGCTACAACGCCAAACGCGCCGATTTACCACCACCGCCGATCTGTGCCGGAACATGGCAAGACAAGGTGATGGAGGAACTGCCTGCGCTGCAACTCAAGATATTGGTCGGGGCCTATGCCCATCGCAACCATCTGGGGGAAAAAGGCCCGCTGACAGAAACGGTGCAAAACTGGCAACGCCATGCGCCCGGAGTTTTCGTGCTGCCGCATCCATCTTGGCGCAATACTGGCTGGCTGCGGCGCAATCCTTGGTTCGAAGCCGACCTTTTGCCGGAACTCAAAGCGACGATACGGTCCGTGATGGATCAGACCCAATCCAACCAGCAACACAGTTCTTAAGCTCTGCCCCAGTCAAATCGCGGGAACGCCACGGGTCGACGTCATCCTGCGGTCAAAGATTCGTGACCTAGACGCCGCTATTAGTCAAATTTACGGCTCAAAACCTTGCCGACCTAGGCCATTTCGCCTAACTGTCGCGGAAATTCCAAGGGCTAGAGGTTGGAGATTACATGTATCGCGTCTGGAACTTCTTAACCAACTATTCACTGCTGTTGATTTTCGGTGCGGTGACGGCCCTGATTTGGGCAAATCTGGACGCACATAGCTATCACCAAATCGTCGATTTTGCGATCTGGGAACACGCACCGATCGGCCAAATGCATGACGGAAGCCGCACCCTGACTTTGCATTACCTGATCAATGATGTGCTGATGGCGTTCTTCTTTGCCATTGCCGCAAAAGAAGTGTGGGAAGCCATCATCCTGAAAAACGGATCGCTGCGTGGGAAAAAGGCGGCAACACCCCTTTTCGCCACCGTGGGCGGCATGTTGGGGCCAATCGCGGTCTATCTCGGCATGGCGTATTTCATCTGGCCCGACACTTATGGCGACGTTCAAAACGGTTGGGCGATCCCGACGGCCACCGATATCGCATTTTCTTATCTGGTTGGCAGAATGGTCTTTGGCGCGGGGCATCCGGCGGTGCGTTTCCTGCTGCTGCTGGCGATCGCCGATGACGCTGCCGGACTGATCATTCTGGCAGTATTCTATCCATCGTCGGAACTGGCCCCCGAATGGTTGTTCTTGTCACTCGGCGCAGCAATTGCGGTATTTGCTCTGGCAAACTGGCTGCCGCGGTATATGGATCGTGGCAATCAGGCCCGCCCGGTTTCAACTTGGGTGCGGCAGAAGCTGAAATTCTGGCCGTATCTGATCGCGGGTTGCGTCAGCTGGTTCGGATTTCAAGAAGCGGGCATTCACCCCGCTTTGGGCCTGCTGCCGATCGTGCCCACGATCCCGCATGCCGATCGCGCCTTTGGTATATTCAGCGAAGCCGAACAATATTTATCGGATCTGCTAAATCAGATCGAACATTTGCTGAAACACCCTGTTGAAATTATCTTGTTCTTCTTCG
Organism: Thalassovita gelatinovora; assembly: GCF_001458355.1. Lineage (GTDB taxonomy): Bacteria > Pseudomonadota > Alphaproteobacteria > Rhodobacterales > Rhodobacteraceae > Thalassobius > Thalassobius gelatinovorus. The sequence continues at coordinate 129,999 of NZ_CYSA01000019.1, forward strand.
GATTGCTGAATGCCGGTGTGGAATTTTCAGCGATTTCCGAACCGACTTGGCTGGTGCTGTTCGGCCTTTTGGTTGGCAAGCCGGTGGGGATTTTGATCTTCGGTGTCGTTGGCGCACATGTTTTGCGTCTCGGCCTGCCGCAGGGCATGCGTACCATCGATTTGCTGGTGATCGGCTGTGTCGCGGCGATCGGCTTTACGGTATCGTTGTTCGTGGCTTCGGTCGCCTTCCCCGGCGGTCCGGTTCAGGACGCTGCAAAAATGGGGGCACTGTTCAGCTTCAGCGCAGCCGGACTATCATTGATTGTCGGCAAGTTTTTCCGAGTTGTTAAGCAAGAATTCTGACCCGACATCGACCTCAAATCAAAGAAACCGGCTCCGAAAGGTGCCGGTTTTTCTATATTTAGCCTTAATTTTGCCCTCTACTGCATGGCATATCTATACTTAAGTACCAATCTGGTCGTTAACGAAGCGGCAAAGGAACCTTTAAGATCAGATCGCTAAACTGGGGACCACGAGGAGGAACCAAGCCCGCGATGCTCGAATTTGAGAATGTCAGCAAGTCCTTTTGGACCGGAACACAGCGCAAGGTGATCCTTGACCGCGTGTCCTTCCGCGTGGAATTGGGACAATCACTTGGCATTCTGGCCCCCAACGGCACTGGCAAAACGACCCTTGTCAATATGATGGCAGGGTTAGAAAAACCGGACGAAGGTGTGATCCGCCGCAGTAGCCGGGTGTCTTTCCCGCTGGGATTCATGGGCGGCGTGGTCAACAAGCATTCGGCGGTGGAAAACAGCCGCTATATCGCCCGCCTTTACGGATTGGACCCCGATTATGTAGAAGCTTTCTGCCGCTGGCTTTGCGGCTTGGGGGAATATTTCGAACAGCCCTTGGGCACCTATTCCTCGGGGATGAAGGCGCGGTTTTCCTTTGCATTGCTGTTAGCGCTGGAGTTCGATATTTATCTGATCGACGAAGGTATGCCCGGATCGACCGATGTCGAATTCAACAAGAAAGCCGGCGACATCCTGCGCGAACGCCTGCGTACCACGACTGTGATCATCGTCTCGCACCAGCCCGCGACGTTGGAAAAATTTGCCCGTTCAGCGGCTGTTCTGATGAATGGCCAGCTGCATATGTTTGACACCTTGGAAGAAGCGAAACAGCTCTATGACTATGAAACCCAAGGCTAAGAAATTCCGCATTCGCCGCACCATGCCGACCGGTGGCGCGGCCGCACAGCCGCAAACCGATGCGATGCAGGATGTCCCCGATCAGGCTCTGGCCCCTAAAACCGCCGCCCCCGGTCAGCCGACGCGCACTTACATTTCCGATGTGCGCACCCGATCCGAAGCCGCTTCTGCCGCCGGAAATGGCACCGCACAGCCTAGGCCGCAGGTTCGTAAATTGCAGGTGGAACGCGGGCCCCAGATCCCGGACCAGAAACAAACTCAAGACCCCGCAATGCAGGGCATGGTGTCGTCTGCTTCCGAAACTCAGGTGGATCAGGAAATCGATGCAATCCGCAAAGAAGGCCTGACTGGGCGTCAATTGCGCATGGCGCGCCGGGTGGCGCAAAAACACGGACTGGCACCGACGTCGGATTTCGACGCCGTCCGCCTGCTGCGCGCCAACGGGATCGATCCGTTCGAACGGTCGACCATGCTGGAACTTGTCGTGCCTCGGGATGATCAACCCGATGCAACGGACCAGCTACCGGCGAAAACAGCGCCGCAACAATTGCCACAAACCGTGCCGTCGCCCGACAAGAATTTGCCTTCGACCGAATTCAGTCCCGCCGACCGCCGCAGCGCCGAAATCATGCAAATTCAGCGAGATATTGCACGCCGTCGCCGTCGCAAACTGACTTTGCTGCTGACACGGTTGTCCTTTTTCATCTTTTTGCCAACGATCCTTGTCGGCTGGTATTTCTATTTCGTCGCCTCGCCGCTTTATGCGACCAAAGCAGAATTCCTGATCCTCGAAGCCGACGCCACCGGCGGGTCGGCCTTGGGTGGTCTGTTATCCGGCACCCAATTCGCCACCAACCAGGATGCGATCGCGGTACAAAGCTATCTGATGTCGCGCGACGCGATGCAGCGGCTGGAAAAGGATATGGGGTTCAAGGCGCATTTCAGTCAGGACTTCATCGATCCGATCAAGCGGCTGCCACCTGATGCGACCGACGAAACAGCCTACAAGCTTTTCAAACGCTATGTGAAAATCGGCTATGACCCAACCGAAGGGGTGATCAAGATGGAAGTGATCGCCACCGATCCGCAGGTCAGCGCCGCGTTTTCCGAACATCTGATTTCCTATGCCGAAAAACGGGTTGACGACCTGTCGCGGCGCAAGCGCGAAGACCAGATGCGCGAAGCCCGCACCACCTTGGAAGAAGCCAGCAAGGAACGCCGCGAGGCGCAGCAGAAGCTTGTTTTGCTGCAAGAAGGCACCCTGCTTGATCCCGAAGGCGAAATGGCAAGCATCCGGGCGCTGGTCAACAATGTGGAAATGCAGCTTCAGGATAAAGATTTGCAACTGCAAACGCAGTTGAACAACCCACGGCCCAACAAATCGAAAGTGCAAGCGCTGGAAACCGAAACCCGCCTGCTGCGGGAAGAACTGAACCGGCAAAAAGCACGCCTGAACCAAGCCAAGGACGGCGACACCTCGCTGGCCGCCAAGGCGGCACAGATCCAGATGGCGCAGGCCGATCTGGCCACCGCTGATCTCTTCTTGCAATCGGCGCTGCAGAATGAAAAGCAGACCGCCATGGAAGCCAACCGTCAGGTGCGCTACCTGACCACCTCGGTGCGCCCCGTGGCACCAGACGCCGCCGCCTATCCTCGCGCCTTCGAAAACACGATCTTGGCCTTTCTGGTATTGTCCGGGGCTTATCTGATGCTGTCGCTCACTGCATCGATCCTGCGCGAACAGGTTTCCACCTGATCTGTATCCGGGGCTGTTTGCGTCATCCGCAAGCAGCCCCTTTTCGATTACCGAAAAAATCAACCCGTTTTGTTGTATTCCCGCCATATGCTGGGCATACAAGTCAGCAGTAATTTCAATCTCGAAGCGAGCCTTACAGTGACCAAGCCCAATTTCGACGTCACCCCAAATACTTGGGAATTCCTCAAAGATCCGATGATCAAACCAACCGGTTTTCGCGAATACGATGCGCGGTGGAAATATCCCGACGAAATCAATCTGCCTGGGATGACTGCGCTTGGTCTTGGGATCGGCACCCAGATGCGCAAACACGGGCTCGACCCGGTGATCGCTGTCGGCAACGATTACCGCGATTATTCTGTGACGATCAAACAGGCGCTGGTGATCGGACTGATGCAAGCCGGCATTCAGGTCAAGGATATCGGCCCGTGCATCACGCCGATGGCCTATTTCAGCCAATTCCACCTCGACGCACCCGCCGTGGCGATGGTGACCGCGTCGCATAACCCCAATGGCTGGACCGGGGTCAAGATGGGGTTCCAACGCCCGTTGACCCACGGCCCTGATGAAATGTCCGAATTGAAAGACATCGTTCTGGAAGGCAAAGGCGTGACAGCCCCCGGCGGCAGCTATGAAATCGTCGATGGCGTGTTCGATGCCTATATGGACGATCTGGTGGGTGATTTCAAAATGTCCCGCAAGCTCAAGGTCGTCTGCGCCACTGGTAACGGCACCGCCTCGGCCTTTGGTCCTCTGCTGTTCGAACGGCTTGGCGTTGAAGTCGTGCCAAGCCACAATCGGCTCGATTACACCTTCCCGCATTACAACCCCAATCCCGAAGCGATGGAAATGCTGCACGACATGTCCAACAGCGTCAAAGCCAGCGGGGCAGATTTTGCCCTTGGCTTTGATGGCGACGGCGATCGTTGCGGCGTGGTCGATGACGAAGGCGAAGAAATTTTCGCCGATAAATTCGGGGTGATCATGGCCCGTGATCTGGCCAAGCTTTACCCAGGATCGACCTTCGTCGCGGATGTGAAATCGACCGGACTGTTCGCCTCCGATCCTGAATTGCAGAAATATGACATCAAGGCCGATTACTGGAAAACCGGCCACAGCCACATGAAACGCCGGGTTCATGCCCTTGGCGCGTTGGCGGGGTTCGAAAAATCCGGTCACTATTTCCTCGCCGGTGATATCGGGCGCGGCTATGATGATGGCATGCGGGTGGCTGTGGAAATCTGCAAACTGATGGACCGCAACCCGGATATGAAAATGTCCGATCTGCGCAAGGCGCTGCCGAAAACGTGGTCAACACCGACCATGTCGCCCTATTGTGCCGATACGGAAAAATATGCCGTGCTGGACCGGCTGGTGGAAAAACTGGTCGCCAAGGCGGCGGCTGGAGATACTTTCGCGGGCAAGGCAATCAAGGAAGTGGTGACGGTAAACGGTGCCCGGGTAATCCTTGAAAACGGTTCCTGGGGGCTGGTGCGGGCGTCATCGAACACCCCGAACCTGGTGGTGGTCATCGAATCCAGTGAAAGCGAAGCAGAAATGCGCGCCATCTTCGCAGAAATCGATGCGGTGATACGGACCGAACCTCTGGTCGGTGACTACGATCAAACGATCTGACACCGTACAGCCCTTCAGCTTCTTCTTGGTAAAATTACTCCGGGGGTGAATGCGCGCGGCGCGCGCAGAGGGGGCAGCGCCCCCTCCTTCCTCTAGGCTGTCAAGAACCGCTTGGGATCGAGAGCCGCGATTACTTCCGGTGCAACATCCGGGTGATCCCCTGCAATCAACGCGGCAGTCAGCCGCGACAACGCCGGGGCCGTCTGCACCCCATAGCCGCCCTGCCCGGCCAGCCAGAAAAACCCTTCGACCTGTGGATCGAAACCGACCAGCGGGGTCCGGTCGGGCGCAAAGCTGCGCAGTCCGGCCCAGCTGTGTTCGACCCGGGTAACGGGCACGGTCACCGCTTGTTCGAACCGGTGCAAACCTTCGGCCAGCACCATATCGTCGGCCCAGGCGTCTTGTGGTTCGATCGGGTCTTCATCCGCCGGACTGACCATCAACTTGCCGGCTTCTGGTTTGGCATACCACTGTTCGGAAATACTGCCGAAAAGCGGCCAGCGACGCACATCTCGGCCTTCCGGTGCGGGCAGGATCGCCGCCGAGCGGCGCATCGGTTGCACCGCGATCGGCAACGCCCCAGCCATGTCTGCAACCGCACCAGCCCATGCCCCGGCGGCATTCACCACGATGGGCGCGGTATATTCAGTGCCGCCCGCGCTGACTTGCCAGCCATCACCCCCGCGCCGTAACGCCGTCACCATCGCCCCAGTCACGATCCGGCCACCGCGCGCCGTCAGCAGCCGCGCAAAGCCCGCCAACATGCGATCCACGTCGATATCCTGCGCATCCCATTCGATCGCTGCCCGGGCGATGCAATCCGGCCGCAGGATCGGCACTAATTCCACCGCTTGCGCCGGACTCAGCATTTCCATCCCGGTCGCGTCCGCGACATAGGCATCTAGCTGATCCAATTCGTCATCTTGCGCCAACAGCAATTCGCCGCGTGGCGACAGCAGGGAACTGTCCGCCACCCCGTCCGGGGCTTCCATGAACGGTGCCGAGGCCGCGTTCAGCGCACGCAAAGCCGCATTGCCGTAATTGCGGATGAATATCGCCGCCGACCGCCCGGTGGCGTGATACCCCGTGCGCGGTTCCGCTTCGAGAAGCAGAACCGACATGTGATCTGCCAACCGTGCGGCAGCGCTGACCCCGGCGATACCTCCGCCGATAACGATGACATCAGCGCCGGTCATACTGCTGCCAACCCGCGCCCTTTGAGCAGCGCTTCAACCCCCGGCATCCGGCCTCGGAAGGCGGTATAAAGCGCTTCCGCCTCCTGCGATCCGCCGGTGGACAGGATATTGGCTTCCAACGCCCGTGCCATTTCTGGGTCGAACGGGTTTCCCACCTCCTCGAAGGCCGCGAACGCGTCGGCATCCATCACTTCCGACCACATATAGCTGTAATAACCCGAACTGTAGCCGTCACCGGAAAACACATGGGCGAATTGCGGCGTGGCATGGCGCATCGCGATCTGTTTCGGCATGCCCAGCCGGTCCAGAATGTCAGCCTGCATCGCCATCGGGTCGGCAGGTGCTGCCCCTTTGTGAAAAGCCAGATCGACAAGGGCCGAGGCAACATACTCTACCGTCTGGAACCCTTGGTCGAAATTCGCAGCGCCCAACACCTTATCCAACATCTCCTGCGGCATCGGTTCCCCGGTTTCGGCATGAGTGGCGAATTGCGACAGGACTTCGGGCACTTCCAGCCAATGTTCAAAAAGCTGGCTCGGCAATTCAACAAAATCGCGCGCCACTGATGTGCCGGATATGCTTTCATAGGTCACGTTCGACAACATCTGGTGCAGCGCATGGCCGAATTCGTGGAACAGAGTACGCGCATCGTCATAGGACAAAAGCGCCGGATCGGCCTTGGCGAAGTTGCAGACATTGATCACGACTGGAGTCTGGTCTTTGGGAAACTTCGCCTGCGCCCGCATCGCCGAACACCACGCGCCCGACCGTTTCGATCCGCGCGCGAAATAGTCGCCGATGAAAACGGCGACGTGCTTGCCGCCCCGCGTCACGTTCCATGCACGGCAATCGGGATGGTAAAGCGCCGCATCCAGCGGTTTGAACTCCAGCCCGAACAGCCGGTTGGCGCAGTCGAAAGCGGCTTCGATCATGCGGTCAAGCTGCAGATAGGGTTTCAGTGCCGCTTCATCCAGATCGTGTTCCGCCTTGCGACGTCGGGCAGCGTAATAATGCCAATCCCACGCTTCCAGATCGCCATTGATGCCGTCGTCATGCATCATCTGTTCAAGCACCTTGGCATCCGCTTCCGCCTGCGTCTTGGCTGGCTGCCAGACGGCAAGCAGAAGGTCTTCCACCTTTTCAGGTGTCTTCGCCATTTCGGTTTCCAGCTTGTAGGCGGCGAAATTGTCATAGCCCAGCAACTGCGCACGTTCTTCGCGCAGCTTCAGGATTTCGGCGGCGATGGCACGGTTGTCATGTTGTCCGCCATTCGCCCCCCGCGACACGAAGGCACGATAGGCCTGTTCGCGCAAATTACGGCGCGGTGAAAATTGCAAAAACGGTGTGATGATCGACCGCGAGGTGGTGACGATGGGACCATCGACACCTTTTTCCTTGCCTGCGGCGCGCATTGCTCCCGTGACAAAATCGGGCAAACCTTCAAGATCGTCCTCGGCCACTTCCATGAACCATTCACGTTCATCGGCCAGCAGGTTTTGGGTGAATTCGGTGCCCAAAGTCGCCAGACGTCCCTTGATCGCGGCCATCCGTGCATCCGCGGCGCCTTCCAATGCGGCGCCCGCACGTACAAAGCCGCGACGGGTCAACATTAGAACCCGTTCCTGTTCCGCGTTCAGCCCCAGATCATCTTTGCGCTGCCACAGATCCTCCACCCGCTGAAACAGGGGTTTATTCGATGAAATCGCCGCGTAATGGGCGGCAAGCTTTGGTGAAAAGTCGCGTTGCAAACCTTCGCGCACAGGATTGCTGTCGGCCCCGGCCACTGTGTAAAAAACTGACAGAACCTTGTGCATCCCCTCGCCTGCAGCTTCCAGCGCTTCAATCGTGTTGGCGAAAGTCGGAGCTTCGGGATTGCCTGAAATCGCGGCAATTTCGGCATTGTGTTCGGCAAGCGCGATGTCGAAAGCGGGGGCAAAATCGGCATCTTCGATCCGATCGAACGGGGCGATTTCAAACGGTGTGTCCCAATGGGACAGAAGCGGGTTGGTCATGAACAGGTCTCCTTTGCACGGCAAGGTAGGCCTGATGTTTTCCGACTTCCAGCCCCCTAATGCCCACCACAGATCGGACAGTCGTCGCGCGGCTTCAGCCTGATCTTGCGGGTTTCGCCCCAGAGCGCGTCATAGATCAGCATTTCACCGCGCAGCGCAGCCCCTGCACCGGTAATCAGCTTGATCGCTTCGACCGCCATCATTGCGCCCACCACTCCGGGCAAAGGTCCGATCACCCCCGCTTCGGCGCAAGACGGTGCCAGACCGGGCGCCGGTGCTTCGGGAAAGATACACTGATAACAAGGGCCGGATGTGGCCGGATCAAACACGCTCAATTGACCTTCCCATTGCGACAAGGCACCTGAAATCAGCGGCTTACCCAGCTTCACCGCTGTTTCGTTGGACAGGTAGCGGGTGGTAAAATTGTCGGTGCCGTCAAGGATCAGATCGTAATCGGAAAACAGTTCTGTCGCCATATCTGGTTCCAGCCGCCGCTTGTAAGGGCGCACCGTCACGAAAGGGTTCTGCGCTTGCATCGTGGCTTTGGCGGAAAACACCTTGGCGCTGCCAATATCCGCATCGCGGTGGATCACCTGCCGTTGCAGGTTGGAATTGTCGACCTCATCGTCGTCGATCACACCGATTGTACCGACCCCTGCTGCGGCCAGGTACATCAATGCGGGCGCCCCCAAGCCACCGGCCCCAATCACCAAAACCCGTGCATTTTTCAGCTTCTTCTGACCCGTGCCGCCAATTTCGCGCAGCATGATATGGCGGGCATAACGATTGAGTTCTGTTTCACTGAAACTGCCTGCGGGTTTTGTGTTCGTCCCCGGTTCGGGTTGCGCCCGGTTCCGCGCCCAGCCCAACCCCTGACGATAGACCAGAACCAACACCACGAAACCACCCAGCAGCAGCCAAGGTGCGGCAGAACCGCCGGTGGATTGGCGCAAAACGTGCCCTTCAGGCAGCACAAGGTGCAGCGCCACCACCGCAAGCCATAACAGCCCGATCATCAAGCCGCGTAACGCATAGGGCGTTTTGAGCGCAGCCCCGATCACCCAGAGCGCCGCCGCAATGATCAGAACCAGCCCCATCAGCCGTGCCCGGTCGACCCGAACCCGCCTTCGCCCCGGCCGGTATCACTCAACCCGTCTACGATGGCGAATTGCGCCTGCACTACCGGAGCCACGACCATTTGCGCGACCCGATCCCCATGGGCAACATGGAAAGGTTGGTTGCTGGCATTGTGCAAGATCACCCCGACGGGACCGCGATAATCGCTGTCGATGGTGCCGGGGCTGTTGGGAATCGTGATCCCGTGTTTCAGCGCCAGACCCGAACGCGGTCGGATCTGCACCTCAAACCCTTCGGGGATTTCGAACCGCAGCCCGGTCTGGATCACCGCCCGGAAACCCGGCGCAATGGTCATCCCTTCTTCGCGGAAATCGGGGGCGAAATTGGCACGGATATCCGCCCCCGCCGCCCCGACAGTCGCGTAGGTCGGCAATGGAATAGACCGATCCGCACCTTGATCCCAGATCACCGCGATTTGCACCATATTACGCCCTCTCCAATTCTTCGACGATCCGAACCGCCAACCGCCGGGCGGTTTCATCTTTGCTCAGCCTTGGCCATTGTTCGACCGCGTCGTCGCGGATCAGGATGACGGCGTTTTCGCTGCCGCCCATGATTCCGGTTTCTGGGCTGACATCATTGGCCACAATCCAGTCGCATTGCTTGCGTGCCCGTTTCGCCTGTGCATGTGCGATCACGTCATCGGTTTCTGCGGCGAAGCCGACCACCAACCCCGGACGACCCGATTTCATCTGGCTAACCGTCGCCAGAATATCGGGGTTTTCGGCGAATTCGAGCACCGGCAATTGCCCGTTTTGTTTCTTGATCTTCGATGCCGAAGACGATGCCACCCGCCAATCGGCAACGGCGGCGGCAAACACCGCGACATCGACCGGCAGCGTATTTTGCACCGCGTCGAGCATCTGTTGCGCGGTTTGCACCGCGATCACGGCGACCCCAGAGGGTGGCGGCACGTCGGCCGGGCCTGTGACGAAAACCACATCCGCGCCAAGCGCGACAAGCGCCTTGGCAATCGCTGTTCCCTGTGCCCCAGACGACCTGTTGGCGATGTACCGCACTGGGTCAATCGGTTCATGGGTTGGCCCCGATGTCACCAAAATCCGTTTTCCCTTTAGCGGCCCATCGGACAAAGCAGCCCCGACCGCTTCGACGATCTGCATCGGTTCAACCATCCGACCGGGTCCGTATTCGCCACAGGCCATATCGCCTTCGTCCGGGCCCAGAACGGTGATCCCATCTTGCTGCAATTGGACCAAATTACGTTGAGTCGCAGCGTGGTCCCACATCCGCACATTCATCGCCGGTGCAATCATCACCGGCGTATCGGTCGCCATCAACAGGGTCGAAGCCAAGTCATTGGCATGTCCACCTGCCATTTTGGCCATCAGATCGGCGGTTGCAGGTGCCACCACGATCAGGTCTGCGGCACGCGATAGCTGAATATGGCCCATCTCGGCTTCGTCGGTCAGATCAAACAGGTCGGTATAGGCTTTTTCCCCCGAAACCGAGGCAATCGTCAGCGGTGTCACGAACTCTTGCGCGGCCCGGGTCATCACCGGCGTTACTGCCGCCCCGCGTTCGCGCAGGCGTCGAATCAGATCGGGCGTTTTGAACGCCGCAATCCCGCCCCCGATGATCAATAAAATGCGCTTACCATTCAGCATGCCGCCCCCCCGATCTGTGTTGCGCCGGACAGTAGGCATGTCGTGATTGAGAGACAAGACCGGCTTAACGAAACGCGTCGCAAGGATCGGGCCGGTCCACCGCCGGTGCATCAATAACCGCATCGAAGCCACCATCGGGGGAATGTCCCTGTTCGGATTGTCCGATGGTCACGATGTTCCGTTCAGGGGCCAGCTTTCGCAGCGAAAGCGGCACCGCCCAATCGGCCCTTGCATGACCGTTTCCGGTGATGACCACGACCGGTCCCCCCGTCGCGCCCAGCGCCTGTAACGTTGTGCGGGCCAATTCGGCGTCCCGCAGCCGCTGCAATTCAACCATCATCGGCAACAAATCATCTGGGAGCGCGTTGCAATGCGCCTCTTGTTGCAAGGCCAGCCGGACGATTTGCTGATCTTCGGGCAGAGGCCGGTCCAATCCATACTCCGAAGCCTCGGACCCAAAGCTTTGCACGATCCCGGTTTTCATCGCTGCCCGCGCTGCGTTTCGCGGGATCGCAGCGCCAAAGATGGCGGCGGTTGGGGCGGCCTGCATGATTTCAAAATACATATCGAAATCGGGCCAGCCGCTGTTGTCCCAATCCAATGCCGTTTCCAATGCCACAGGGTCGGTGCGCAATTCGCCGGTGATGCGGTCGGCCTGATCCGCGGTCAGCATTTCAAAGACCAAGGCCTTGGGGCCAACCACGCCGGTCAGACGCGCCTGTGTCTGGTGATGAGCGGGATTATCATGCACTTCCCCCAAGATCACCACATCACGGTCCCGCACCAGCGCCTCGACCGGATCCGACATCGCACTCCCCGGCAGCGCCAGCAGCGCAACCAAACCCAGACCAGAACCGAACGTCTTCATAGAAGGAAGTCTTGCACCTCGAGGCTTTCTTCTTCCAGTCGCTTTTTCATCTTTTTCAGCGCAGCCGCTTCCAGTTGGCGCACGCGTTCCTTGCTGAGATTCAATTCGACGCCCAGCGATTCCAGTGTGCGCGGCTGATCTCTCAGCTTGCGTTCGCGGATGATGAACTGTTCGCGTTCATTCAGGCTGCCAATCGCAGCGACCAGCCAATCCCGCAAAGTCTTGGTGTCATGCCAATCCTCGACGATTTCGGCCGCCCCAGCGCCATCATCTTCCAGCGTATCAATCCATTCACGACCTTCGTCTTCGCTGCTTTGGGTCGCATTCAGCGAAAAGTCGGAACCGGCCAATCGGCCTTCCATCATTTCGACGTCGCGCAGCGGGACGCCGATTTCCATCGAAATCGCCTGCCGCATTTGATACTGGTCCAGATCTTCTCCGCGGGCGCGCGCTTCGCGTTCCAATTGGGCCTGCACCCGGCGCAGGTTGAAAAACAGCGATTTTTGCGACGACGTGGACCCGGTGCGCACCATCGACCAGTTGCGCATGACATAATCCTGAATCGAAGCCTTGATCCACCACACCGCATAGGTCGAAAACCGCACCCCGCGATCGGGATCGAATTTGTCTGCCGCTTTCATCAGGCCCAGACCCGCTTCTTGAATCAGGTCGTTCATGGGCGCGCCATAGCGCTTGAACTTGGCCGCCATTGAAATCGCCAGCCGCATATAGGCGGTGATCAACCGATGAAGCGCGGCTTCGTCCCGGTGATCGCGCCAAGCATAGGCGAGTTGTCGTTCGGTTTCCGCATCCAGAAGCTCGGCCTTCATGGCCTTGCGGGACAGGGAGGTGTCATTTGGTGCATCAAGTGGCATTCCAGTTCCCCCGCGATTGAAAGCGCCGCAGCGCAGTGGCTTGTTTCATTACAAGCGGGAATGCTACGCACCGCAATATGCGCCAGTTCACAATAAGGTGTGCAAAAAATGCATAATAAATTAACTCTGGTGATAGGCGGGGCCGGATCCGGCAAATCATCCTGGGCAGAAAATGCCGTGATTCAAAGTGGTTGCGACATGGTTTATGTCGCTACGGCGCAGGCTTGGGATGATGAAATGAAGGCCAAGATAGATCGGCATCGACACCAACGCGGTAACAATTGGTCAACGATAGAAGCCCCGTTGGATATATCTGTTCCGCTTTCCAAAGCCCGTCCAGGCCAGATTGTATTGCTCGACTGCGCCACGATGTGGCTCAGCAATCACCTGCTCGCCGAATCCGATCTGGCGGCGGAGGAAGAGCGGTTCATCACCGCGCTGAACGACTGCGCCGCACCGGTCGTGGTGGTTACAAACGAAGTCGGGATGTCTGTCGTCCCTGAAAACGCTCTGGCTCGCACCTTCCGCGATGCGCAGGGTAGGCTAAACCAAAGCATTGCCGAACAGGCCGATTTGGTCGTGGCCGTGATGGCCGGGTTGCCACTGGTTTTGAAGGGGCAGATCTGATGGCGCGGTTATTCTGGGTCCGGCATGGCCCGACGCATGCAAAAACAATGGTGGGCTGGTCCGATCTGCCCGCCGACCTGTCTGATACCGCGCGATTGCAGCGGCTTGAAGCCGCTTTGCCATCGAAGGCAGCGGTCATTTCCTCGGACCTGAGCCGCGCCGTAACCACCGCCGATGCGATATCGGGCAATCGCACCCGGTTGCCGCACGACCCCGATTTACGGGAAATCCATTTCGGGGATTGGGAATTACAGCGTTTCGATGCGGTCGCAGATCAAGATCATATCCGGTCGTTTTGGGAAAATCCCGGCGACATTCGCGCACCAAATGGCGAAAGCTGGAACGATGTCACCACGAGGGTCGATCGCGCCGTTGCACAGTTGCTAAACGATCACCCAAAGCGCGATATCGTTGCCGTTGCTCATTTCGGGGTCATCCTGACCCAAGTGCAAAAGGCGTTGAACATTGGTGCCTTTGAGGCATTTTCTCATCGGATCGAAAATCTGTCCCTGACCGAACTGCATTGGGATGGCGAGGAATGGCAGGCGCTTGAAATAAATCAAATTCTGTGATCAATTCAGCAAAAATTATTTAATTTTTGTGATGATTTTTTGCCGCTACCCTGCCCCGGATACTGCCCAAGGAGGTTAAGGGATGCGATATGAACTGTATATCGGCGATCACAGTTTTTCCAGTTGGTCATTGCGCGGCTGGCTGATGTTGGAAAAATTCGATTTGCCGTTCAAAGCCCACTTGGTCGGGCTTTACGGCGGGACGTTCAAAGAAGACCTGTCAGCCTTGGCCCCCGCCCGGCTGGTGCCGGTTCTACGCACCGCCGAAGGCACTGTCATCGGCGAAACGCTTGCCATCGCGGAAGAATTGAACAGCCGCCATCCCGACCGCAATATGTGGCCGCAACAGGCCAACGCCCGCGCCTTTGCCCGTTGGATCGTGGCCGAAATGCATGCCGGGTTCACTGCATTGCGCTCCGAATGTCCGATGCAGCTTTTACACCAATATCAAGGATTTGCGGTGTCCGACGCGGTCCGCACCGATCTTGACCGGTTGGAACTGCTATGGGACAAAGCCCGATCCGAATTCGGACAAGGTGGCCCGTGGCTGTTTGGTCGCTACAGCCTTGCCGACGCGTTTTTTGCCCCCGTTGCCGCGCGAATAGCGGGCTATGACCTGCCGGTGGGGGATCAGGCCCAAGCCTATATCGAAACGACCTTGGTCGACCCCGCCTTCTGCCGATGGCGTGCGCAGGGACTGACCAAAACTTACGACCCGGTGCCCTATGCCTTGAAGTTACCGACGAAGGCTTGGCCGGGCCCAGCGACCTGAAGCGGCAAACGCACGTTAACCGTTCCTAAAGCCCACCGCCGTTAACCTTGATCACCAAAGATTGGTGGGGTGGTGACATGGTGGCACGGGCCTATACCGTGGCGTTCGAAGGGGTGACGGCTCGGCGGGTCGAGGTGCAATGCGCCGTGACGCCGGGCCTGCCTGCCTTTGCCATCGTCGGCCTGCCGGACAAGGCGGTGTCAGAAGCGCGTGATCGGGTGCGCACCGCGCTGGGATCGCTGGCCATCGCCTTGCCGTCGAAACGGATCACCATCAACCTGTCGCCCGCCGACATGCCTAAGGAAGGCAGCCATTTCGATCTGCCGATCGCGCTGGCGCTGCTGGCGGCGTTGGAAATCATTCCCCGCGACGCAGTGGAAGGCACCACCGCCTTGGGCGAACTGTCGCTGGACGGGTCATTGATCCCCGTGATCGGCGCCCTGCCCGCGGCGATGGCCGCTGCGGCTGAGGACCGGATTCTGCTTTGCCCCAAGGCATCAGGTGCGGAAGCGGCTTGGGTCGGGGCCTGTCAGGTCATTGCCGCTACGGGGCTTGCTGATGTGGTGCGCCACTATACCGGCCAATCCCCATTAACCCCGGCCGAACCGGGCGAAGTCGTGCCGGATCGATCGGGCCGTTGCCTGCGCGACGTCAAGGGGCAGGAACGGGCCAAACGCGCATTGGAAATCTCTGCGGCCGGGCGGCACCACCTGTTGATGACCGGGCCACCGGGATCGGGGAAATCGATGTTGGCGGCGCGTATTCCCGGCATCTTGCCACCACTGACGGCGGTGGAGGCGTTGGAAACTTCGATGATCCATTCGCTGGCCGGTTTGTTGGACGAAGGCGGGATTTCCCGGGTCCGACCGTTTCGGGAACCGCATCACACCGCGTCCATGGCAGCCATCGTGGGCGGCGGGCGCAATGCAAAGCCGGGAGAAATTTCGCTGGCCCATAATGGCGTTCTGTTCATGGATGAATTCCCCGAATTTCCCCGCACGGTGCTGGAAACCCTGCGTCAACCGGTTGAAACCGGTGAAGTGATGGTGTCGCGCGCCAATGCCCATGTACAATACCCCTGCCGATTCATGCTGGTTGCCGCCGCTAACCCGTGCAAATGCGGCCACCTGACCGACCCGGCGCGCGCCTGCAACCGCGCGCCCAATTGCGGTGAAGATTACATGGGTCGGATCAGCGGCCCGCTGCTGGATCGGTTCGATCTGCGAATCGAAGTGCCGCCGGTGGCCTATACTGATCTCGACCTGCCGGCTTCGGGCGATACGTCGGTGCAGGTCGCCGAACGCGTCGCCCGAACCCGGCAGGTTCAGGCTGACCGGTTCGCCGATGTCGATGGCGTGACACTGAATGCCGAAGCCGAAGGTGAACTGCTGGAACGGGTTGCCGGTCCCGATGCCGAAGGCAAGGCGCTGCTTGGAAAGGTCGCGGAACGGTTCGGCCTGTCGGCACGCGGATATCACCGGGTGCTGCGGGTGGCCCGCACCATTGCCGATCTGGAAGGGTCCAACAGCGTGCAGCGGCACCACGTGGCCGAGGCGATCAGTTACAGGCTGGCCGGGCATCGTGATGCCTGAAACGATGCCCGTTAAAGGCCCGGACTATCCGCGTCGTGCCTCGATCGCCTCCCAGATCTTTGCGGCAGTGTTGGTGCCGTCGAAACGGTCCAGTTCCTGAATGCCGGTGGGTGAGGTCACGTTGATTTCGGTCAGGTAATCACCGATCACGTCGATCCCGACAAAAACCTGCCCCTTTTCGCGCAAAAGTGACCCGATCCGGGCACAAATTTCCAGATCGCGTTCGGTCAGACCGATCTTTTCCGGCCGCCCGCCGACATGCATGTTCGAACGTGTTTCGCCCGCCGCCGGAACCCGGTTGATCGCACCGACCGGTTCGCCATCGACAAGGATCACCCGTTTGTCGCCATTGCTGACATCGGGTAGGAACTTCTGTGCGATCAGGGGTTCGCGGCTGAACCCGGTGAACAATTCGTGCAGCGACGCCAGGTTGCGATCACTTTCGGTCAGCCGGAACACCCCGGCACCGCCATTGCCGTAAAGCGGTTTCAGGATGATATCGCCATGCTTTTCCTTGAACGCCCGAATCGTGGCCAGATCGCGGGCGATGGTGGTCGGTGGAGTCAGGTCAGGGAAATCCAGCACCAGCAGCTTTTCAGGGTAATTTCGCACCCAGAACGGATCGTTGACCACCAATGTGCCCGGATGCACCCGTTGCAGCAGATGGGTGGTGGTGATGTAGAACATATCGAATGGCGGATCTTGACGCAGCCAGACCACGTCGTAGTCGGACAGATCGACTTCTTGTTCATCACCCAGACTGTAATGATCCCCTTTGACCCGGCGCACCGTCAGCGGCCAGCCGCGCGCGATAACCCGGCCTTCTTGATAGGACAGGCAATCGGGGGTGTAATAAAACAGCTCATGCCCACGCGCCTGCGCCTCTTCCGCAATTCGGAACGTGCTGTCTGCATTGATGTCGATAGGCCCGATCGGGTCCATCTGAAAAGCGATCTTCATCGTCATCCCTCGCTCAGTTTCGCCATTTACATGGCGCAACCACCGGCCAGAGGCAAATCAGAAATGCCCGAAAGCGTTTTCAAGGATCTTGATTGCCCCTTGGGAATTGACCAAAGCGACGTCAAAACGAAGATCCGTCATCAGCGAACGGCCTTGTTGGGCAAGATATTCTTCGGCAGAGGAACATAGCCGCGCAATCTGTGCGTGGCCCAACCGTTCGGCAGCGCGATCAAAAGAGCGGCTTTTCTTCACCTCGACAAAGACGAAGCCGTCGCCGTCTGCGAAAATCAGATCGACTTCGCCGCTGGCACCGCGCCAACGGGTTTGCGCCAAGACATAGCCGCGCGACTGATACTCCTCCGCCACCTGATCTTCGGCCGCCAGACCGGACAGATAAGCCACTTTCCCACGCAAGCCCCGTTCGGTCACCGGTACAGATCGGTCGGTTGCAGGCTTTGTCGCCACTGAAATCCCCCGGTGTCAGGCGTGATCCAGTTTCAGCGCCAATTGGTAAATCCGACGCCGCGCAATCCCGGTTTCCGCCGCCAGTTGATCTGACGCATCGCGCACGCTTAACCGTGTCAACAGGTCAGACAGTTTCAACTCTAGCTCTGAATCCTCAATATTCGGTAAATGCCCGCGATCCACCAGAACCACGATTTCGCCCTTCAGGCTGCGTTCTTTGCAGATTTCGGCCAATTCGCTCAGCGGCGCACGGATGATTTCTTCGAATTTCTTGGTCAGTTCGCGGCACACCGCCGCGTCACGTTCGGGGCCCAGGACTTCGGCGGCATCGGCAAGCATCGCAGCAACCCGCTTGGGCGATTCGTAAAAGGCCAGTGTCCCCGGTACATCTTTCACTGCGGCCAAAGCGGTTTTCCGCTGCCCTTTGGCATTGGGCAGGAAACCCGCAAAAAAGAAGCGGTCAGTTGGCAGACCGGCCAAGGTCAGCGCGGTAATGACCGCCGAAGCGCCCGGCGCACTGGTCACGTCATGCCCTTCGGCACGGGCAACACGGGCCAGATCGAAACCCGGGTCGGCGACCATCGGCG
The DNA here is from genome assembly GCF_001458355.1 of Thalassovita gelatinovora. Taxonomy (GTDB): domain Bacteria; phylum Pseudomonadota; class Alphaproteobacteria; order Rhodobacterales; family Rhodobacteraceae; genus Thalassobius; species Thalassobius gelatinovorus. The sequence goes on from NZ_CYSA01000019.1 coordinate 147,873, forward strand.
TGCCCGCCTCGGACGCATAGACCATCGATTTACCTTCGCCCAGCAGGGCCAACAGGCGTGGCCGCATCTGCGCCCCGTTATGGTCGTGATAAGACAACATCGGCCTGTCGCCCAAACCGATCCCGTGAATTTCCATCAGCTTGCGCAGGCTGCGGGTGTCTTCGGCCACCAGAACATCCGCCGATGCCAAGATATCAAGCGCCCGCAGCGTGATATCACGGGCCGTGCCGATCGGCGTGGCGATCAGGTAAAGCCCCGGCGCCAGTTTCGTCTGTTGCAGATTCACCACTGGACCCGAACCTCACTGTCTTTATTATGCTATAGCGAAGACCCAAGCTGTGTTTTCGCCGGTCACGAAGGAGCCGTTTCATCCATGTTCGCCGTTTTCAAAGCCGCCCGCAAGGCAATCGCGCCGCTTGCCGTATTGCTGTCCCTTATCGCCGTCACCGCCTGTCAGCCGGTCGCGACCGGAGGCGGTCCTTCGATCAACACCAAAGCCCCGGTCCCGGTGGCATTGCTGGTACCCCATGGCAGCCCGAACGCCGGTGACGACCTGCTGGCGCAAAGCCTTGAAAACGCCGCCCGGTTGGCGATATCCGATCTGGAGGGCGTGAATATCGACCTGCGCGTCTATGCGACCGCAGGCGACCCCGTACAGGCACGCAGTCAGGCGATCGCAGCGGTTCAGGATGGTGCCAAGATCATTCTTGGCCCGGTTTACGGCGAATCCGCCAATGCTGCGGCGGTGGCCGTTGCATCGCGCGGCATCAATGTCTTGTCTTTCTCCAACAACACGACCATCGCTGGTGGCAACCTGTTCATTCTGGGCCCGACGTTCCAGAACACGGCCGACCGGATGGTGCGCTTTGCCGCGGCGCAGGGCAAAGGCCGTATCGTGGTGGCCCATGACAACAGTGTCGCCGGTCAATTGGGGCGCAACGCGGTTCAATCCGCCGCAGCCCGTTCGGGGGCCGAACTGGTCGGTGCCGTCGCATACGAAAAGTCACAGCAAGGGGTGATCCAAGCCATCCCGTCGATTCGCAGCGAAGTGCAGAAAGGCGCGGATTCGGTATTCCTGACCGCCCTGACCGAAGGCGCGTTGCCGCTTTTGACCCAGCTTCTTGACGAATCTGGTGTCGATCCCGAAACCACTCAGTATATCGGTCTGACCCGGTGGGACATCCCGCCGCAAACGCTGGAACTTCCGGGTGTTCAAAACGGCTGGTTTGCGATGCCCGACCCGACGATGACGCAGCGGTTTTCCAGCCGGTACACCGCAGCCTTCGGGGTTGCGCCGCATCCAATCGGTGGTCTGTCCTATGATGGGATCGCCGCGATTGGGGCCTTGGTTCAGGCTGGCAAAAGCGATGCGCTGACCGGTGCGGTGCTGACGCAAGGGGCCGGTTTCCAAGGGGTGAACGGAATTTTCCGGCTTCTTGCCGGCGGCACCAATGAACGTGGTCTGGCGGTTGCTCAAATTCAAAACAAGCAAGTTGTCGTAATCGACCCAGCGCCGCGCAGCTTTGCCGGTTCCGGTTTCTAACCCAACAGAAGACATATATATGCTTGACCTTCCCCCAGCGCCGGACAGTCTCATCTGTCCGGCCGAATCCATCTTCGATGCCAAAACCATCCGACAGCAGATCGATGCCGCCATCGGTTCAGCGACTGACGAAGTGGCGATCCGTGCCGCCGTTGTCCCGATCCTGATGGACGCCCGCATGACCGGCATGGCGAAAATCGCGGATGCCTTCACCGCCGATCCCTTTGCCGCCCGGCCCACCACGCGGGCCTATACATGGTTAACCGATTGCATCGTCATCGTCGCGCTGGATGTGGCGACCCGGCTGCTGCATCCGACCCCGCAAAACAACAGCGACGACCGGCTGAGCCTGGTTGCTGTCGGCGGATATGGACGCGGTGAAATGGCCCCCTATTCAGATGTGGACTTGCTGTTTTTGACCCCGGCCCGGACCACCGAATGGGCCGAGAAGGTGATCGAAAGCATGCTGTATATCCTGTGGGATCTGCGGCTGAAAGTCGGCCACGCGTCGCGCACCGTACGCGACTGTCTGAAATTGGGGCGCGAGGATTTCACCATCCGAACCGCACTGTTGGAACACCGATTCCTTGCCGGAGACACCGCGCTGGCCGAGGAATTGGCAACCCGCTTGTCCAATGACCTGTTTCGCAACACCGCGCCGGAATTCATCGAAGCCAAGCTGGCCGAACGCGACCAGCGCCACAAACGACAGGGCGGTCAGAGATACGTCGTTGAACCCAACGTGAAAGAGGGCAAAGGTGGCTTGCGCGATCTGCAATCGCTGTTCTGGATCGCGAAATACCTGCACGGCGTGCAAAAGGTCGAGGATCTTGTGAAGCTCGATGTCTTCACCGAGGAAGAATACGAGACCTTCATGACCGCCGAAGATTTTCTTTGGGCGGTGCGGTGCCATCTTCATCTGGTGACGAATCGCGCCTCGGACCAATTGACCTTCGATTTGCAGGTCGAGGTGGCTGAACGCATGGGATACGAAGACAAGGGCGGGCGCCGCGCGGTCGAACATTTCATGCAGGACTATTTCCGGTATGCCACCGCGACCGGGGACCTGACCCGCATCTTCCTGACCAAGCTGGAAGCGATGCATGTCAAAAGCGAACCCCTGCTGGAACGCATTTTTCGCCGCACTCCGAAAGTCAAAAAAGGATACAGGGTGGTGCATGGCCGCTTGGGAGTCGAAAACGAAGAAACGTTTTTGACCGACAAACTGAACCTGCTGCGGGTTTTCGAAGAAGGCTTGCGGACCGGGATGCTGATCCATCCTGACGCGATGCGACTGGTGGTAGCCAATCTCGACCTGATCGACGACGACATGCGAAACGACAAGGAAGCGCGGCGGATCTTCCTTGACCTGATGCTGAAACATGGCAACCCGGAACGGGCGCTGCGGCGGATGAACGAACTGGGGGTACTGGCCGCTTTCATCCCCGAATTCGAACCGATCGTGGCGATGATGCAATTCAACATGTATCATCATTACACGGTCGACGAACACACGATCCAATGCATCCACAACCTGAGCGAAATCGAACATGGTGAATTGGTGGAACCATTGCCGCTGGTCAGCCGGATTCTGAAAGAAGGCGTTAATCGCAAGGTGATCTATGTTGCGCTTTTGCTGCACGATATCGGTAAGGGTCGGGACGAAGATCATTCCGTCCTTGGTGCCCGCATCGCACGCAAGGTCGCGCCGCGTCTGGGTCTGAACAAATCCGATTCGGAAACCGTGGAATGGTTGGTGCGATATCACCTGCTGATGTCGGACATGGCGCAGAAACGCGATATTTCAGACCCGCGTACTTTGCGCGATTTCGCCAAGGCGGTCAAAACGCGCAAGCGGCTGGATCTGCTGACGGTGCTGACCGTCTGCGATATCCGCGGCGTCGGCCCCGGTACTTGGAACAACTGGAAAGCTGTTCTGCTGCGTCAATTGCACCGTGATACTGCGGATGCGCTGGAACATGGGCTGGAAGACCTCAACCGCAAAAACCGCGGCGCGGAAGCGCGCAAACAGTTGCGCAAGGCGCTGGATGGCTGGGATCCGGCGGCGCTGCGAGCCGAAACCGGGCGGCACTATCCGCCCTACTGGCATGGTCTGGATACCAACACTCATGTCATCTTCGCCAACCTGCTGCGCGACATCCCCAACGACGAGGTCCGGATTGATCTGCATCCGGACGAAGATCGCGATGCCACCCGTGCCTGTTTCGCGCTGGTTGACCATCCCGGAATTTTTTCGCGCCTCGCCGGTGCGCTGGCTCTGGTCGGGGCCAATGTGGTCGATGCCCGCACCTACACTTCAAAAGATGGCTACGCCACCGCCGTATTCTGGGTTCAGGATGCCGATGGCCACCCTTATGAAGAAGCCCGCCTGCCACGGTTACGGCAGATGATCCACAAAACGCTGCTGGGCGAAGTCAAGACATCCGAAGCAATGCGTTCACGCGACAAGATCAAGAAGCGCGAACGTGCCTTCCGGGTTCCGACATCGATCACTTTCGACAATGAAGGATCGGATATCTACACCATCATCGAGGTCGATACCCGCGACCGGCCCGGTTTGCTGTTCGACCTGACCCGGACGCTGGCGGCCAACAACGTCTATATCGCCAGCGCGGTGATCGCGACCTATGGCGAACAGGTGGTCGACAGCTTCTATGTCAAGGATATGTTCGGGTTGAAATTCCATTCCGAACAGCGCCAGAAAACACTGGTGAAGAAGCTGCGCGATGCCATCGAAAAAGGTGCTGAAAGGGCCAGATCGTGAAGCCGATCCGCTTGGTTTCCGGTTTTTTGACCGTCGGCATGTGGACCATGGCCAGCCGGATTCTGGGCTTCGTTCGGGATGCGATAATCCTGAATTACCTTGGCACCGGCCCCGCCTATGAAGCCTATGTCGTCGCCTTCCGCCTGCCCAACATGTTCCGCCGCTTCTTTGCCGAAGGGGCGTTCAACATGGCTTTCATTCCGCAATATTCCAAGCGGCTGGCAGGTGAGGGAGAAGAAAACGCCGACGCATTTGCCAGTCAGGCCTTTGCCGGATTGGCGTCGGTACTGATCGCGCTGACGCTTCTGGCGCAGCTTGTGATGCCGTGGCTGATTTACGGATTGGCGTCGGGTTTTGCCGGTCAGGATCAATATGATCTGTCCGTGGTCTTTGGCAGGATCGCCTTTCCCTATATCCTGTTCATTTCGCTGGCCGCGCTGTTATCCGGCGTCTTGAATGCCCATGGCCGGTTTGCCGCCGCCGCTGCCGCTCCGGTCTTGTTGAATATTCTGGTGATCAGCGCGATGGTCGTTGCCGTGTTTGGCGGCTTCGATATCGCCTTTGCTTTGATCTGGACCATCCCTGTTGCCGGGGTTGCGCAAATGGGTCTGGTTTGGATCGCGGCGCGGCGGTCGGGTTTTCAACTGACCTGGATGCGGCCACGCTGGACGCCCCAAATGCGCCGCTTGGTGCGGGTCGCGATTCCCGCCGCTTTGGCCGGTGGCGTGGTTCAGGTCAATCTGCTGGTGGGGCAGCAAGTGGCCAGCTACTTCGACCGCGCAGTAGGCTGGCTTTATGCCGCGGACCGGCTCTATCAGTTGCCGCTGGGCGTCGTTGGCATCGCCATCGGGATCGTTTTGCTGCCCGATCTGTCACGCCGCCTGAAAGACGCCGACGACACCGGGTCACGGGATGCGCTCAGCCGCGCGGCGGAAATATCGTTGGCGCTGACCATCCCTGCCGCCGTGGCGTTGGTGGTGATCCCGCTGCCGCTGGTTTCGGTCCTGTTTGAACGCGGCGCGACCCGCGCCGATGACAGCGCGGCCATCGCGGTGGCGGTGGCAATTTATGGCCTCGGCTTGCCCGCTTTCGTAATGCAGAAGATCCTGCAACCGCTGTTCTTCGCCCGCGAAGACACCCGCACGCCCTTTTATTATGCGCTGGTGGCGATGCTGGTAAACGCCACAGTTGCCATCGGGTTGGCCTTTGTCATCGGCTGGCTGGCTTCGGCCATTGCGACCACTTTGGCCGGTTGGGTGATGGTGGGTCTTTTGACAAAAGGGGCGCGCAGTTTTGGCGATGTGGCGCGGTTTGATTCCCGCTTTCGCGCCCGTATTTGGCGCATTGTCGCTGCCGCGCTGGCGATGGGGGCCATTTTATGGGGCGGCATGGTCCTGCTGACGCCGTTCCTTGGCATGGGCGGAATTCGCTATGGCGCGCTTGCCGTTTTGGTACTGTTGGGCATCGTCAGCTACTTCGCCATCGGTCAAATGATCGGCGCGTTCCGACTGTCCGAATTCAAACGCACGATGCGCCGGGGCTCCTGACCCCCACATCCCCTTCAGCGGTGGCGCATCCGGTCGCGCATCCGGCGCCAACCGCCCGGACAGACGAAGATCGACAGGACAAAACCCGAAACAAAACCGCCCAGATCAGCGACCCAATCGGGCTGAGACCCAAAGAGCAAACCAAAGACCAATTGGATTCCCATCAAGAACCCGATCAGTGAAAAGGCCCGTGTTTGCCGTTCGCCCAGCTGCCCCAACCGCAACCATAACAAATAAGTGAACGCCCCGATCAACGCATAAGCCCCGGGAAACGCCCCGATCAACGGGATCGGTGTCTGCACCAGAACACCATACGCCAATGCCCCGATGACAGCCCCAACGACAAAAACCGCTAAAACCGCAACTTGGCTGAACACTTCTCCGACCATCTTGCCCAGCGCAAGAACCATCACCCCGGCAAACAGCGCTTGGGTGAAGCTGACATGGATAAAGGCGTAGGACAGCAACCGGATCACATGTTCGGCTGGCCAGCGCCCATTCGACAGCATCCAATCAAAGATATCCGAAGAAAAGGCATAGCGCTGCACCGCCTCCAATCGCCACCCCACCGCTTCGGGCCCGAAAAAGCCAGCACGCGCGCCAAGCTGAAACACCGCCTCGATTCCAACGATCAACAGGGCCAGGGCGGCGACCACCGGCGGCAAAGGATTCAGGGGGCTGTTATTGTGACTGCTCATCGGGCTCTCCTTGACGGGCCATTGGGCCATGGGTAAGCCAGCCGCACAGATAAATCCAGACGGAGATGTACCATGTCGGATGCGGTCCAAACGCAATCCACCCCGAATGCCGGTTTCACCCCCCGGGTCTTTTCGGGCATCCAACCCACAGGCAACTTGCATTTGGGAAATTATCTCGGCGCGCTCAAACGCTTCGCCGATGCTCAGAACAAGGGCATTCAATCGATCTATTGCATGGTCGACCTGCATGCGATCACCGTCTGGCAGGACCCTGCCGATTTGGCCCGCGCCACCCGCGAATTGTGCGCCGGCTTCATCGCCGCTGGCATCGACCCGGAAAAATCGATTCTGTTCAACCAGAGCCAGGTGCCCGAACACACCCAGTTGGCCTGGATCTTCAACTGCGTCGCCCGGTTGGGCTGGATGCAGCGGATGACCCAGTTCAAGGACAAAGCGGGCAAGAACGCGCAGAATGCCTCGTTGGGGCTGCTTGCCTATCCGGCGCTGATGGCGGCCGACATCCTGGTCTATCACGCCACCCATGTGCCGGTGGGTGAGGACCAGAAACAACACCTGGAACTGACCCGCGACATCGCGATCAAGTTCAACCACGATTACGGCGTCGATTTCTTTCCCATCACCGAACCGGTGATCGAGGGCGCGGCGACCCGCGTGATGTCGTTCCGCGACGGCACCAAGAAGATGTCGAAATCCGATCCGTCGGACATGAGCCGGATCAACCTCACCGACGATGCCGATGCCATCGCCAAGAAGATCCGCAAGGCCAAGACCGATCCCGAACCGCTGCCCGACAGCATCGAGGGGCTAGAAGACCGCCCCGAGGCGCGCAACCTGGTCAACATCTACGCCGCGCTGGCAGATCTGACGCCGGAACAGGTGATCGCCGAACATGCTGGTCAGCAATTCGGAGCATTCAAACCGGCGCTCGCCGACCTTGCAGTAGCGAAGCTCGCGCCGATTTCGACCGAAATGTCGCGGCTGATGCAGGACCAGGGTGAAATCGACAGCATCCTGCGCCGCGGTGCCGACCGCGCCAGGGAAATCGCCACGCCGATCCTGCAGAAAACCTACGATATCACCGGCATGATCCGCTCGTGAACCTTCCCCCCCCCCGGGGCTTCTTCTGTTCTGAACAATATCCTCGGGGGTGAATTGGCCGAAGGCCAAGAGGGGGCAGAAAGCCCCCTCCTCCGCCCCATCTCAACCGGTGCTCAGATCAGCCGGACCCGGGTTCCGACCGCCACCATGCCATACAGTTCGGCAATCATTTCATTATAAAGCCCGATGCAGCCATCCGATGACCGCCGACCGATTTTGCGCGTGTCATGCGTGCCGTGGATTCGGTAATATTGCCAACTGAGATACAGCGCATGTGTCCCCAGCGGATTTTCCGGACCGGCTGGGATCATCGGTGGCAAGCTTGGGTCGCGTTCGCGCATCGACGGCGTCGGTGTCCATGTCGGCCCTTCTTTCTTGCGCACGACCTTGGTGTATCCCAACCGCGTCAGATCCTCGCTCAGCGGAACCGAGGTGGGAAAGATCCGGTAGATCGATTCATCCGCGTTCCAGAAATGCAAAGCCCGCGACGCGGTATCCGCGATGATCAGCCCCCCGCCCAGATCCTCGAAATGATCGCGCCAGTCGACACGTTTGAAACTGGATACGTTGTGCCGAACCGTCTCGACCGCCAATGCGGGACTGGCCAGTCCTGCCAACCCTGTGGCGAGAACCGTTCGTCGCGATATCTTGGGTGCCATTGATGTCTCCTGTTCGCTTGCTTCAGGGACAAATTGAGCAAAAGGCACCTATTCGCAATTCACAAGATGGTGTGGCATCGTGGCCGCCTATGCACCGCCATCGCCGAACCTCTTGCCCCGGTGATCTACGGTATGGACCTTCCCCGTGCGCGCCCCTAGTCTGCGCCACGAAGGAGAAGACCATGGCACTCAGCAATACGATCCGCACCTATTTCAAAGACACCTGGCATCAGGGGGACTACCCTGTGATGAATGCCGCCGATCATGGCGCGTGGCTGGGCAGTACCGTATTTGACGGGGCCCGGTTCGTTGATGGTTTGACACCCGATCTGGACGCCCATTGCGCCCGGGTGAACCGATCCGCCAAGGCGTTGATGATCGAACCCACGGTGTCGGATGAAGACATGGTCGATCTGGTCCACGAGGGCCTGCGCGGTTTCGACAAAGGTACCGCAGTCTATATCCGCCCGATGTATTGGGCGATACATGGTGATAGCACTGGCATCATGCCGATGGCCGGCGAAACCGGATTTGCAATTTCTCTGGAAGCCGTGCCAATGGCCCCGGCCGAAGCGGCCACCACGTTGACCCGCACCCGGTTCCGTCGCCCGGTGCTGGAAAACGCGGTCTGCAATGCCAAGGCGGGCTGCCTTTATCCCAACAATGCCCGGATGATCGCCGAAGCGAAATCGAAAGGCTTCGGCAATGCCTTGGTCGCCGACGCGATGGGCAATGTCGCCGAAAGCGCCACCGCGAATGTTTTCATGGTCCGCGATGGCGAGGTTTTCACACCGATCGGAAACGGCACTTTCCTGTCCGGGATCACCCGAGCGCGTCATATCAAGAACCTGCGCGCGGATGGGTTCAAGGTTCATGAAGCCGTGTTGACCTTCGAGGATTTCGAACAGGCTGACGAAGTGTTCCTGTCGGGCAACATGAACAAGGTCACCCCGGTCACCGCGCTGGACGACACAACCTACGCCGTCGGCCCGATCACCAAACGCGCCCGCGAACTTTACTGGGACTGGGCCCATTCGAAGGGCTGAGCAGAGCCCCTGAGACACCATCAGGCCGGGCAGGAATTTGGGCGCAGCTGTTGAATGCCCCGCCTAAAGCCCGGCCAGCAATCCTCGCGCTGCGGCTTCGATCAGGTCCAGAACACCGTTGAAATCGCGTGTATAATAGGGATCGGGGACCTCTGAAACGCCCCGATCAGCATATTCTGCAAACCGCCGCACCGGCGTTTCGCTACCGTCGGGCCGCAGGTTTTCGATATTGGCCAGGTTGTCCCGATCCATCGCCAGAATCAGGTCAAACCTGTTGAAATCCAAAACCGTGAACTGCCGTGCCCTCAGTTCGGACAAATCAACCTGACGCTGCAGGGCGGCCTTCTGCATCGGGCCATACGGCGCTTCGCCCACATGCCAATTCGACGTGCCCGCGCTGTCGAGCCGCAATTCAGGTGCCAATTTGCGCATCACCCCCTCGGCTGCGGGGGATCGGCAGATGTTTCCAAGGCAAACGAACAGGATATGGCTGGTCACAGGGGGCTCCTTTACGGCACAGTATCTAGGGTAAGGGGGAGAGATGGAAAAGATCGTTATTCTGACCGGCGCGGGCATTTCCGCTGAAAGCGGCCTTGGTACTTTTCGTGACGAAGGCGGGCTTTGGGCGCAACACCGGATCGAAGATGTGGCAACACCCGAAGGGTTTGCCCGCAATCCGCAGCTGGTGCACGACTTTTACAATGCGCGGCGCTTGCAAGCCACCCGTTCCCTGCCCAATTCCGCCCACACCGCGCTGGCCCTGCTGGAGGCCGAGCATCCCGCGCAAGTGATCATCATCACCCAGAATGTGGACGGGTTGCACGAAGCGGCCGGATCGCGCACGGTGCTGCATATGCATGGCCGTTTGGCGGGGGCACTTTGCGCCAAATGCGGTCACCGCTGGGCCGCACCCGACGCCATGCGGCCCGATGATCCGTGCCCGGCCTGTTCCACCCCTGCAACCCGGCCCGATATCGTCTGGTTTGGTGAAATCCCCTATCACATGGGTGAAATCTGGGACCATCTGCGCGACGCCGATCTGTTCGCCGCCATTGGTACATCAGGCGAAGTCTATCCCGCTGCGGCCTTTGTGCAAGATGCCGACCGCCATGGAGCACATACGGTGGAACTGAATCTGGAACCCTCGTCGGTCGTGTCCGATTTTTCCGAAACCCATTTCGGAAAAGCGACCGAAACCGTACCGCTATGGGTGAAAAACCTGCTGAACGGCTGAAGCCAGCTTCGGGTCCGGGCAGAGCTGAAACGAAAACAGCCGGGTACGAAACCCGGCTGTTGCGTTGCCAAAACGGTCCTATGGACCGGTTGCCGACTTAGTTCGACGGTTGGCCCATTTTCATTTTTCCATGCCCCATCTTGCTGTGATCCATGTTACCAGCCATCGGCTTGCGGTTCAGGTCGACCGGTACTTCGACGACGACATCGCCCGCCTTTTCAAAGCTCAGGGTCACAGTGACGATCGCGTCTTGTTCGAACGGGGCTTTCAGGCCCAGGAACATCACGTGTTTGCCACCGCGCTGCATGGCAATCATGCCGTCCTTGGGCAGATCGAAGCCTTCTTCCACATGCACCATCTTCATCACGCCATCGGCGTTTTCCATATGGGTATGCAGTTCTACCCGTTCGGCTGCGTCCGAGCTGGCCGAAACCAGATGATCGTCCTGACCGGTTTGGTTTTCGATCATCATGAAGGCCGCGCCGGAATTCGACATCATCGACGATGCGCGGGCATAAGGGTCTTTGACCATGATACCGTCTGCAAAGGCGGGGACGGCAAGAACAGTGGCCGCAACGGCGGCGAAAATGGTGGATTTGAACGACATGGATCGCTCCTTTTTTTTGACGGTTGGATAAATGTTTGGATTTCGAGTTGTCAAAAAATCGCAGGTGGCCCGCGGGCGGTTGCGGGAACGATATCGCCCATGGCCACCACCCTGCCGGTTTCGATCTGCAACGTGACCACCTGCCCCAAGGGACGCAAGAACTGGAGAGGCGGTCCCTCATGCAGCGCGAAAAGTGATAAGGCATAATCGGGACAAATATGCGGCTTGCCCACCGGCTGACCGTTTTGATCGACCAATACCGATATCGGGCCGAATCCGGTGCACAGAACAATCTCACCCGCGGCATTGGGCATACCACGCGCTACCGCCATCGACTGACCGGTCAAGGTCAGCAGCGCAGCCAGCACAAGGGCAAGATATGAGCGCAACACCGGTTTCATCAAAGCAGATATATTGTGCTGAACGAGAATGTGAAAGCGACAAAAGGAAACAGCCCCGCCGGGTATCCGGCAGGGCTGCACCAATTCGAGATGTCAAAAAGACTTAGGCTGTGGCTTGTGCCTTGGCGATGTCTTTTTTGATCTTCAGCGCGTTGGCCGACAGTTCGGTATCCTTGGCTTTGGCCAAGAACGCGTCCAGCCCACCACGGTGATCAACCGAGCGCAAAGCAGCGGCGGTGATGCGCATCTTGAAACCGCGACCCAAGGTTTCGGATTGCAGCGTAACGTCGTTCAGGTTGGGCAGGAAACGACGCTTGTTTTTGTTGTTGGCGTGGCTGACATTGTTGCCAGACATCGGGCCTTTACCGGTCAGTTCGCAGCGGCGCGACATGTGTCTATCCTCGTCTCATCAACGGAGCACTTCCGGCCCCTACAACATAAATGGACGCCGCCGCAGGCAGCGCCCTGAATTCCGTTTCGCGTCAGTAGGCGGAATCAGCGGGCGCGTCAAGGCCCAAGGCCGATGGTTTGTCCGTTTCGGCCTCTTCCCCGAGAAAACCGCCCGATTGCCGCGCCCATAGCCGGGCATAGACCCCGCCTTGCGCCAGCAATTCATCATGGCTGCCGTCTTCGATGATCCGGCCCTGATCCATCACCACGATCCGGTCCATCTGGGCAATCGTCGACAACCGATGGGCAATGGCGATCACCGTTTTACCCTGCATCAGGCCGAACAGCGTTTCTTGGATCGCGGCTTCGACTTCGCTGTCCAGCGCGCTGGTGGCTTCGTCCAGTACCAGAATCGGCGCGTCCTTCAGAATGACCCGCGCGATGGCGATCCGTTGCCGTTGCCCACCTGACAGCTTCACACCGCGTTCACCAACTTGTGCGTCATAGCCAATACGCCCCTTGGGATCGATCAGGTTTCGGATAAACTCGTCCGCCTCGGCCTGTTTCGCCGCCCCGATCATCTGGGCCTCGGGCGCAGCGGCCCGACCGTACAGGATGTTGGCCCGGATCGAACGGTGCAGCAGGGAATTATCCTGACTGACCATGCCGATGGCCTGGCGCAGTGACACCTGCGTCACGTGACGAATATCCTGATCGTCGATCAGAATTTGTCCGGCTTCGGTATCGCGGAACCGTAGCAAAAGATTGACCAGACTCGATTTCCCAGCCCCCGACCGACCAACCAGCCCGACCCTCTGACCCGGTTCGATATTCAGGTTGATATGATCCAGCCCACCTTCGCCTTTGCCGTAGTGGTGGCTGATATCGCGGAATTCGATCCGTGCGTTGGTGACTTGCAACCGCGCCGCATCGGCATCGTCGACCACATCATGTGGCACCGCTACCGATTGCAGCCCTTCGCGGATGACGCCGGCATGTTCGAACAGTCGTACCGTAACCCACATAATCCACCCCGACATCCCGTTCAGCCGCAGCGTCAGTGCCGAAGCCGCCGCGACTTCACCCACCGAAATCGTTCCGCGCATCCACAACCAGATCGCGGGCGTCATCATACCCAGGATCAGCACGCCATTGACCACGTTGAGACCAAAGCTGAGTTCCGTCATCAGCCGTAAAAATCGTTGAAACCGCAACCGCAGCCGTTTCATGGCCGATAGAACATAGCCTTCTTCGGTGCCTTCATCGGCGAACAGCTTGATTGTTTCGATATTGCTATAGGCATCCACCACCCGCGCCGTCACAGTTGAACGCGCTTCGGACCATTTTTCGGATGCCACCGCCACACGGCGCGCAACGTGGCGAACATAGGCGACATACAGAACGACCCAAAGAATCAGCGGCACCGCCAGCAACGGATCGACCTGCGACAGGATCAAGGCGGCACTGACCACATAGGTCAGCGCATACCAAATACCTTCGAATGCCATATAGGTTGCATCTTCGACCGCAGCACCCAGTTGCATCACCCGATTGGTCAACCGCCCGGCAAAATCATTTTGGAAAAACGATGACGATTGGCCCAGCAAGTGCTTGTGCGCCCGCCAACGCACCTGTTCTTGCATATTACCTGCCAACATCTGTTCCAGAAACAGATGATTCAGCATGATGAACAAAGGCCGCACCGTCACGACAAAGACCGCAGCCAACAGCAATTCGCGCCCATGCAGACTCATCAGCATGTCGGGCGTATTGGCCGACAGCAGATCAATGATCCGCCCGGAATAGAAAATCAGACCGGTTTCGATCAGCGCCACGACGATGCCGCTCAACGCCAAGGCCAGCATCCATTTGCGGAACGGCCCGAACTGGGATTTCAGATAGGCCCAAAGTGTCCCTGGTGGGGTCGCTTCGTCAAAAGACGTAAATGGATCGACAAGATTTTCAAAGAAACGAAACATGGTGGCCACCAAAAATGGAATTTGTGGGAAATGTTAGAGCACAGATGCGGGGCGGTTTTTCAGCAACCGGCCACGCGGGATCGATTACCTTGTCAAAAGGTGCTTGTGATCCCGCAATACATTCTGTGCCCTCCGTCTTTTGGCTCTGGTAGTGATAGCGGAAGGGGACGCATTTGTCACTCGGAGGATTTTTGAAGTTCCTGCAACAACTGCGCGGCGGCCTTCGATGGCGTGGTCTGACCTTTGGCCACCTGATCCCCGATCCGGTCCAACGCGGCGCGGGCCTGACCGGTGCGCAGCTGCGCCAGCAACGCTTGTTTCACTTCGTCTTCGAACCAGTAGCGTGCCTGTTCCGCCCGGCGGCCGGTAAAATGTCCGGTTTCGCGTCGCCAATTGACCAGCGTATTCATTTCGTCCCAAGCCGTGGATAGCCCATCCTGTTCCAGTGCTGAAACGGTCATCGCCTTGGGGAACCCTTCGGGGTCATAGGGGCGTTTGCGCAGCAGGCGCAGGGCACCGGCATAATCCGCACAGGTGCGCATCGCGGTCGGTTTCAGATCGCCATCGGCCTTGTTGACCAGAATGATATCGGCCATTTCCATGATGCCGCGCTTCACCCCCTGCAATTCATCGCCCCCCGCCGGGGCCAGAAGCAGGATGAACAGATCAGACATTTCCGCCACCACGGTTTCGGATTGGCCGACACCCACGGTTTCGATCAGGATCACGTCGAACCCGGCAGCTTCGCACAGGGCAACCGCTTCGCGCGATCGCCGCGCCACACCGCCCAGGTGGGTTCCGCTGGGGGACGGGCGAATGAATGCATTGGGATTGCGGCTCAGCAGTTCCATCCGCGTTTTGTCGCCCAATATCGACCCACCGGAGCGGGCTGAACTGGGATCGACGGCCAGAACCGCAACCCGCAGCCCTTGTTCGGTCAACATCATGCCGAAGCTTTCAATAAAGGTGGATTTGCCCACCCCCGGCGTCCCCGACAGACCAATGCGAACAGCCTGCGCATCGGTTTTTCGGCGCAGCGTTTCGATCAGTTCGGCCGCGTGTTCGCGGTGATCGGGGCGGCTGCTTTCCACCAAGGTGATGGCGCGGGCCAAGGCGCGACGGTCGCCGGCCACGATCTTGTCACTGAGCTTTGCGATATCCATTGCATCATCCCGTTGATCCGGGGGCTTTCTTGCCTTGACCGGGGCCCATTTGTCCAGACAGCGACAGAAAAAGAGCCTGCGAAGATGCAAAACGCATAACCAAAACGTGAAAATGGCTGGCCGCGACCGGGTTGCAGGCGACCCGAAAGGAAAAAGTCGATACAGACGGATCACTTTACCCCGCGCAGCACATCATTGATAAACAGGCCATGACGACCCTTCCCATCCACTCCGCCCTGCCCGACCTGCTTACGGCGCTGACCAACCGTTCCCGCGCGGTGCTGCAAGCGCCCCCCGGTGCGGGTAAAACCACGGTTGTGCCGTTGACGATGCTAGAAGCAGGCCTGACCACGGGGCGCATCCTGATGCTGGAACCCCGCCGTCTGGCCGCCCGCGCCGCTGCCGAACGGATGGCGCAGACGCTTGGCGAACCGGTGGGGCAGACTGTTGGCTACCGTATCCGGGGCGACGCAAAAATTTCGAAATCCACCCGGATCGAAGTCGTGACCGAAGGTATCCTGACCCGGATGATTCAGTCAGATGCCGAACTGTCCGGCATTGGTGCCGTGATCTTCGACGAATTCCACGAACGTTCGCTCAATGCCGATCTAGGGTTGGCGCTCTGTCTCGAAATTGCCGAAGCGCTGCGCGACGACCTGATCCTGCTGGCGATGTCTGCCACGCTCGACGCTGGTCCGGTGGCGGCTTTGATGGGCGATGTGCCCGTAATTACCTCGCAGGGGCGTGCCTTTCCGGTGGATATCCGTTGGCTTGATCGGCCGCTGGGGCCGAAAACCCGGCTGGAAGAAGCCACAGCAACCTTAATTCAGCAAGCCGTGTCGGAAACAGAAGGTGGCGTTCTGGTCTTCTTGCCGGGTGAAGGCGAAATTCGCCGCACCGAAGCCCTTCTGAAAGGCCGCCTGCCCACCGATTGCGATATTCGCCCCTTGTTCGGCGCGATGGAGTTCGGCAAACAACGCGCCGCGATCGAACCGGCGAAGTCCGGGCGCAAGGTGGTGCTGGCAACCTCGATCGCGGAAACGTCGCTGACGATTCAGGATGTGCGCGTGGTGGTCGATGCGGGCCGGGCCCGCCGGGCCCGTTTCGACCCCGGATCGGGCATGTCTCGGCTGGTGACCGAAAAGGTCACCAAGGCCGAAGCCACACAGCGCACAGGACGCGCCGGGCGCGTGGCCGAAGGGCAATGCTATCGGCTCTGGACCAAGGGCGAAGAAGGCGGATTGCAACCGTTTCCACCGGCGGAAATCGAAACCGCCGATCTGGCCGGGTTGGCGCTGGAACTGGCGCTTTGGGGGGCATCACCATCTGATCTGGCCCTTCTCACCGCACCCAATCCCGGTGCATTTGCCGAAGCACGGTCCCTGTTGCGGATGCTGCAGGCGCTTGATGCGCAAAATCGGATCACCGATCACGGTCGCGCCTTGGCAGCGCTGCCGCTGCATCCGCGGCTTGCTCATATGCTGACGGTTGCCGGGCCTGATGCTGCCGTGCTGGCCGCGCTACTGGCCGATCGCGATCCGTTGGCCCGATCTGCCCCGGTGGATTTGTCACTACGGCTATCGGCGTTGCGCGACCTGCGCGGTTATACTGACCGCCATCCCTTCTCAGCCAATCGCGGTGCTATTGAGCGGATCAAATCAGAAGCAAAGCGGCTGGCCAAGCGTGTGAAGCCCGACCGCAAAGGAGGGATGAGCGACGCCGAAATGGCCGCCCTCGCCTATCCCGACCGGATCGGATTGCGCCGCAAGGGCGACGCCGCGCGCTATATCCTGTCGGGCGGCAAAGGCGCGGTGATGGACGACCACGATCCGCTTGCCGGGGCCCGGCTGATCGTTGCCACCGATCTTGACGGCAATCCGCGCGAAGCCCGCATCCGTCAGGCGATCCAGATCAACGAAGCCGAACTGCGCGGTCTGTTTGCCGATCAGATCGGTTGGATCGATCACTGTGAATGGTCCCGCCGCGACCGCCGGGTGATTGCACGCACACAGGAAAAGTTGGGCGCGGTGGTTCTGGACGACCGGATTTGGAAAGACGCCCCGCCCGAAGCCATCGCCCGCGCCATGCTGGACGGGGTGCGCGATCTGGGCCTTGTCCCATCCGACGCCGCGAAACGGTTCATTGCCCGGGTGAAGCTGGTGCGTGATGCTGAAAACGCCCTGCCCGACATGTCCGACCCCGCGCTGATGGACAGTCTCGAAGACTGGTTGCTACCGCATCTTTCTGGCGTCAAAACCGCCGAAGGGTGGAAAAAATTCGACCTTCTCAATCCGCTCAGGGCGATGCTCGACTGGACCCAGATGCAGGTGCTCGACCGCGCTGCCCCAGCACATTTCACCACCCCGCTCGGGCGGCAGATCCCGATAGATTATTCCGGCGAAGTCCCCGAAATCAGCCTGCGCTTGCAGGAAATGTTTGGCCAGACCAGCCATCCCATGGTGGGACGCACGCCGCTGAAAGTCACGCTTTTGTCCCCGGCTAGACGCCCGGTGCAGACAACGATGGACATTCCCGGATTCTGGGCCAGTTCTTATGCGGATGTGCGCAAGGATATGCGCGGCAAGTACCCAAAGCACCCGTGGCCCGAAGACCCGACACAGGCCGACCCGACGCTCAGGGCAAAACCACGCGGACGCTAATTATGCGGGCATATTCCCTAAAATTTTGTGCTCCTGTTATCTTTCTGATATAAAACTCTGCCAAGACGTCCCGCAAGGCGTGCATCAATCAAGAACGAGCAGAAGTTCATGAGCAAACGCATAAAGAAAACCTGGCCCCACTTGGCCAGTCGGCTGGTTCTGCGTCCGCCTGCAATGCAGGTGGCGGCTATTTGCGTGCGCGTAAAATCCGGCGAAAAGCAGATTCTTCTGATCACGTCGCGCGGGACCGGCCGCTGGATCGTTCCCAAGGGTTGGCCGATGCGTAACAAATCAAACGCAGAAGCCGCCCTACAGGAAGCTTGGGAAGAAGCGGGTGTCAAATCCGGCAAAGTGTCTAAAAAGCCGCTGGGCCGGTTTCACTATGACAAACTGCACGATGACGGGCACATCACCCCGATCGAAGCCGAGGCGTTTCTGGTCGACGTCGAAGAGCTTAGCGCCAATTACCCCGAGGCCGATCAGCGCACCCGGCAATGGGTCGCTCCGGCAGCAGCGGCGCGGCTGGTAAGCGAAAAAGGGCTGAAGGCGCTGCTGCTGTCTTTGTAACGGTTCTGCGACAGTTTCGTGACAAAATCCTTGATTTGAGAGCGCCCTGCACCTAGGGCGCACAGAAGGATTGCTGGAGAACACGATGACTGACCCGAACACTGGCAAACAGTGGAAGACGCTCGACAAAGATCTGGGGCGAATTTCACAGGTTGAATACGCCGCAAACTATGTTTCACGGCCTCTTGTGGCACCCGGGATCGCGCTGGCATTCATCATTCTGGCCGGCCTGATCGCGGCCATGTTCTTTGGCCAAAGCTCCGGCACTTTGACCGTTGCGGCAGCAGCGGTCTTCGGCGCCTATATGGCGCTGAATATCGGGGCTAACGATGTGGCCAACAATATGGGCCCGGCAGTCGGGGCCAACGCCCTGACCATGGGCGGCGCAATCTTCATTGCGGCGCTTTGCGAAAGCGCCGGGGCGCTGTTGGCGGGTGGTGACGTGGTATCGACCATTGCCAAGGGGATCATTGATCCAGCCGGTATGTCCGATCCCACCGTTTTCATCCTTGCCATGATGGCCGCGCTGATTTCCTCGGCGCTTTGGGTCAATCTGGCAACTTGGGTCGGCGCACCGGTTTCGACCACGCATTCTGTGGTCGGTGGCGTCATGGGGGCGGGTATCGCAGCAGCGGGGCTGAGTTCCGTCAATTGGGAAACGATGGCAAAGATCGCTGCCAGTTGGGTCATTTCGCCAGTTCTGGGCGGAGTGATTGCTGCGCTGTTTCTGGCCTTCATCAAGGCCAAAATCATCTATACCGAAGACAAGATTGCCGCAGCGCGCCGCTGGGTCCCGGTTCTGATCGGTATCATGGCAGCGGCCTTTGCTGCATATTTGTCCCTGAAGGGTCTGAAACATGTCATCAAGATCGACCTGTTGACCTCGGTCGGTATCGGCGTTGTCGTCGGCGTCCTTCTCTATCTGGTTTCGGTACCATTGATCCGACGTCAGTCCCAAGGGCTGGAAAATCGCAACAAATCGCTGAAGGTGTTGTTTGGCATACCGCTGGTCCTGTCGGCGGCGCTATTGTCCTTTGCACATGGGGCCAATGATGTTGCCAACGCGGTCGGCCCTCTGGCGGCGATTGTCCATGTCACCACCATAGGCGATATCGCAGCCAAGGTAACCATTCCCAGCTGGGTCATGGTGATCGGTGCTTTCGGGATCTCGTTTGGCCTGTTCCTGTTCGGACCCAAACTGATCCGTATGGTGGGGAGTCAGATCACCAAACTGAACCCGATGCGCGCCTATTGCGTGTCGCTGGCCGCCGCGATCACGGTGATCGTGGCCAGTTGGCTGGGACTGCCGGTCAGTTCCACCCATATCGCGGTTGGCGGTGTTTTCGGCGTCGGTTTCTTCCGTGAATGGCATACCGAACGCCGGTATCGGGCGAACAGCAAAAAGAAATCTTCAGCCAAGCTTCTGGCACCGGAAGAACGTCGTCGGCGCAAATTGGTGCGGCGGTCGCATTTCATGACCATCGTCGCAGCTTGGGTCATCACGGTCCCCGCCGCTGCACTGATGTCGGCGTGTATTTACTACTTGCTGTATTCGGTCGCGGGCTGATCCGTTCACCTCACCTGCATAACGAAAAGCCCCGCAGAAACCTGCGGGGCTTTCTTTTGTAGATTTGACGAACTGTTTAACGGCGACGATCGCGGCGCGACGACATCGGTTGGAACGCCACGCCGACATGCGCTTCGCAATAAGGTTTGCCCGCTTGCACCGGAAGCCCACAAAACCAAAAATCATCGGTCGCCGGGTCGCCCACTGGCCATTTGCAGGTCCGTTCGGTCAATTCCAGCAAGGTCAGACGCTTCGCCTTCTTTTCAATCTCGCTCACCTTGGCCAAGGCTTCGGGGCTGATTTCATTGGCCGACGGCTGTGGCGGCAACGGTTGCCCAGCCGGAATAATCGCTTTGCGCGCAGGCATGGCAGCCGGACGCGCCGCCGCAGCGGGTGCCGCCGGTTCGGTGGTTGGTTTCGCCTTGGGTTTTGCCTCGGCCTTGGGCTTGGCGGGGGCCGGCTTGGCCTTGGCCTCGGATTTGGGCGCATCCGACGCGGCGGTGCCGCTGGACCGGTTCGACAGCCCCAGACGATGCACCTTGCCGATCACCGCATTGCGGGTGACCCCGCCCAGTTCTTTGGCGATCTGGCTGGCAGATTGCCCTTCGCCCCACATTTTCTTCAACAGTTCAACGCGCTCGTCGGTCCAGGACATGCCGGTTTCCTTACCTAAAAAGCGGCCCCTCTTGCGCGGGCCGCCCTCATATTTCTAGATCAGCCCCTATTTTATCCATCCATGCCTGAGTTACAAGGCATCGAATCGGGTCTGGCGACCTGCCGCTGAAGGAGCAACGAGTATGGAAATGGGCACACGGCGCTTCGGGCGCGTCAACTGGCTGGGCCTTTACACGCTGTCTGCACGCGAAGTGCAGCGCTTTTTGGCGGTCTGGACTCAAACTTTGGTGGCCCCTCTGACCACCGCCGCGCTGTTTATAATGATCTTTTCACTCGCCATCGGCAAGGCGCGCGGCGATGTGATGGGGGTGCCATTTTCGACCTTCATCGCACCGGGCATCCTGATGATGACGGTGATTCAGAACGCCTTTGCCAACACATCCTCATCGATCATGATTTCCAAGGTGCAGGGCAATATCGTTGACACGTTGATGCCACCGCTGGCGCCGCTCGAACTTGTGATCGGCTATCTGGCTGGCGGCATTGCACGAGGCGTGATGGTGGCGCTGGCGATCAGTGTCGGTTTGGTGCTGCTTCTGGGCATCGTGCCGCAACATCCGATCTGGGCGCTGGCCTTCGTGGTGCTGGGGTCGACCCTGATGGGGGCCATCGGCATGGCCGCGGGCATCTATGCCAATAAATTCGACCAGATGGCCGCGATCACCAATTTCATTGTCACACCTTTGGCCTTCCTTTCCGGTACCTTCTATTCGGTCAGCGCGCTGCCGCCAGTGATCCGCGAACTGACCCATTTCAACCCGATCTTCTACCTGATCGACGGGGTGCGTTACGGTGTACTGGGCGTGTCCGACAGCAATCCCTGGCTGGCGTTGCTGGTGGCGGCGGGATCGACCGCCGTGGTAAGTGCGCTGGCCTGGAATATGTTTCGTACCGGATTCAGACTGAAAAACTGATCCCGCGGCACCGGCCGTCTGCCCGCCCAGTGATCCATTCACCACACTCCCGCACAGGATGCGGATTTTCCCTTCCGTCAGCGGCCAGAACAGGCTATTTGCCCGGCCATGTTCAAAAGCATTCATATCGCTCCGATTCGACGCCAACGCACCCGCGCCTGACGTCCGATCCGCTTTGAACCGCCGTAAATACGGCAAACCCTTACCTAAAATGTTGACACCCGGTCCCCGCGATGCAACCTCGGGGCCTTCCATGGAACAAGGATTCAAACCATGATCCCGTCTGTCCTGCCGACTTATTCCCGTGCGCCACTTTCATTCGTGAAGGGCGAAGGCTCTTGGCTGATCGAAGCGGATGGCCGACGTTTTCTGGATCTCGGGGCCGGGATCGCGGTGAATGCGCTTGGCCATGCCCATCCCGCGCTGGTCGCCGCATTGACCGAACAGGCGGGCAAGCTGTGGCATGTGTCCAACCTCTACAACATTCCGCAGCAACAGGCGCTGGCCGACAAATTGGTTGACCAGACCTTTGCCGATACCGTCTTTTTCACCAATTCCGGCACCGAATCGTGCGAATTGGCGGTCAAGATGGCGCGCAAATACTGGTACGACAAAGGACAACCGGAAAAGACCGATATCATCACATTCGAGGGTTCGTTCCACGGTCGCTCCTCTGCCGGGATCGCTGCGGCAGGATCCGAAAAAATGACCAAGGGGTTCGGCCCGATCCTGCCGGGCTTCATTCACCTGCCCTGGGGTGACATGGCAGCGCTCGACGCCGCCATCACCGACACGGTGGGCGCGATCCTGCTCGAACCGGTACAGGGCGAAGGCGGCATCCGGCCGCTACCCGATGCCGATCTCAAAGCGCTGCGCGCGCTTTGCGACGAAAAAGGCATTCTCTTGATCCTTGACGAAGTGCAATGCGGCATGGGCCGGACCGGCAAGCTGTTCGCCCATGAATGGGCCGGGATCACTCCCGATATCATGATGGTCGCCAAGGGCATTGGCGGCGGGTTCCCGCTGGGGGCTGTTCTGGCCACCGAAGACGCCGCCAGCGGTATGACCGCAGGCACCCATGGATCGACTTATGGCGGCAACCCGCTGGCCTGCGCCGTCGGCAGCGCGGTCATGGATATCGTCTCGGATGACGCGTTCCTCGACGGTGTTCGCGCCCGTTCGGGCCTGTTCCGGCAGAAACTGGAAGGACTGGTCGCGGCACATCCTGAAATCTTCGACAGCGTGCGCGGCTCCGGCCTGATGCTAGGTCTGAAATGCAAGGTGACCAATACCGACCTGGTAAAAGCCGGATATGACAACCTGGTGATCACGGTACCTGCCGCCGACAACGTGATCCGCCTGCTGCCGCCGCTCAATCTCAGCGAAGAAGAAATCGACGAAGCGTTCAACCGGCTCGACAAAGCCGCGCAAAGCCTCAGCTGACCTTCTTCTGTTCAAAAATATCCCGGGGGTGTCGTTGAAAATCGCCCAGATTTTCAACGACGGGGGCAGCGCCTCCTCCCCGTTTCCGACGAAAGACAAAACAATGGCTCATTTTCTCGACATCAATAGAACCTCCCCTGAAGACCTGCATGCAATGATCGACAGTGCCAAGGCGATGAAAACCGCCCGCAATGGCCGCCCGAAAGGTGCGCCTGATGACGATCAGCCGCTGGACGGTCAGATGGTCGCGCTGATCTTCGAAAAACCCTCGACCCGAACCCGGGTCAGCTTCGATGTCGGTGTACGTCAGATGGGCGGCCAGACGATGGTTCTGTCGGGCGCGGACATGCAGCTGGGGCATGGTGAAACCATTGCCGATACCGCCCGTGTGCTGTCGCGCTATGTCGACCTGATCATGATCCGCACATTCGAAGAACAAACCCTGCTGGAAATGGCCGAATACGCCTCCGTTCCGGTGATCAACGGGCTGACCAACCGCACCCATCCGTGTCAGATCATGGCCGATATCCAGACCTTTGAAGAACATCGCGGATCGATCAAGGGCAAGAAGGTGGTCTGGTGCGGCGATGGCAACAACGTCTTTGCCAGTTTCGCCCATGCGGCCGGGCAGTTCGGCTTCGACCTGACCTTCACCGGGCCACCGCCGCTGGACCCTGAAATGGTGTTCGTCGAAGAAGCCCGCGCCAAGGGGTCGAATGTCGAGATCGTCCGCGATCCGGTTGCCGCGATCGAAGGTGCCGACCTTGTGGTCACCGACACCTGGGTTTCGATGCACGATCCACAATCGGCCCGCGAGAGGCGGCACAATCAGCTGCGCCCCTACCAGGTCAACGAAGACCTGATGCGTCACGCCAAACCCGATGCGCTGTTCATGCATTGCCTGCCCGCGCACCGCGACGACGAAGCGACCAGCGCGGTGATGGATGGGCCGCATTCGGTGATCTTCGACGAGGCCGAAAACCGGCTGCATGCGCAAAAGGCGGTCATGCGCTGGTGCCTCGGGGTCTAATGCTGGCCTGCCGGTCGCGGCTACGCGCCGCTTGACGGTGCAACCGATCCGCCGCGACCCACCGGCAAAAAGCCGCTGTCTTTTTGCCTGACCCTATCGTCCTGTGTCAGAGACCTGTAAAACCCGAACCAGTTCTCAGGAGTCTCGATATGACGACGTTTTCACGCCGCACCGCATTGTTTTTGTTTTCCGCCGCTGCGCTGTCTGCCTGCGGCGGGCGTCGCGGGCGCGAAACCCGGTCCACGCGATCCTCCGAACCGCAATTGTACCCGAATGAAACACGGGAATTGCGCAAACTGATCAATAAATACGCCGATCAGTACGAGGTGCCGCGCAGCTTGGTCCACAAGGTAGTTCAGCGCGAAAGCATGTATCGGCCCAAGGCGCGCAACGGCCCCTATTACGGGCTGATGCAAATCCTGCCGCAGACCGCACGCGGCATGGGGTTTCGCGGCAAACCCAAGGACCTGCTGAATGCCGAAACCAACCTGAAATACGCGGTCAAGTACCTGCGCGGGGCGTGGATGGTGTCCGATGGCAGTCAAGACAAGGCAGTGATGTGGTATGCGCGCGGCTACTACTACGAAGCCAAGCGTCGTGGGCTATTGCAGGAAACCGGGCTGCGCGGCTGATTATTTCAGCAGATTCAAAAGCCCCTTCACCGCTTCGTCCTCGATCTTCTGTCTAACCGCATCTTCGACGCTTTGGCCCTCTTCCACTTCGACGCCTAGTTCTTGGCTCAGCTTGTCCTTGACCCGGGTTTCGGCCTTTTCGCGCAAAGCGTCCTTTTCGTCCTTCAAGTTCAGATCGATCGCCTTTTCCAGATCGGGCCAGATTTTCGGCCCCGCCCATGGCCCCCTGATCCGTACCGGAATGACCACGCCTTTTTCATTCGACGCGCTGCTGGCCTTGGGACTGAACAGGTAGTCGATATCTTGCGCACCCAGCCCGACGCGGCCTTCGCCACTGGCGGAAATCACCGGCAGTTTTAACAGCAGGTCCTTGTTGAACAGATTGCCCTTTTCCATAGTGAAACTGGCCGACAAGCTGTCGAATACGGTGGTCCCACCCGTGGCCAGCCCTTTGCGCATCAAGCTGTCCAGATCGATGCCTTCGATGGTGCCGCGCCCCATGTTGACAGATCCATTGCCCGACAGAGAATTCATGATCGCATGCACCGAATTGCCCGCCCCAAGGTAGTCGAGCGATGCTTCTGCTTGACCGGTAAACCGTGTGATCCCGACCAGATCCCCCAACAGTTTCTGCACTTCTACGGCGCTGGCCCGTACCTTGCCGCCAACGCTTAGCCCGTTGCGGTTATTGGCCACCACCTGCCCCGAAAACGCGCCCGAATAGCCCGCCATCTGGTTCAATACCACCACTGCGCGGGATTGCTCGACCGTGGCGCTGAGCTGTGCCGCCCCGAAACTCAGCCCCGCGACGCGCAGGCCTTGCAGGTTCAGCGCGGCCCGCCCGTTGAAAAGTCCCAGCGCGCTGGCATCTATCGGTTCTTTCGACCACCCCGACGCGCCGGTCGATTCGCCGGACCCAGCAAGCCCGGACAGATCCACTACCCCCGCTGACAGATTCGCCGTCACCGTCGGCACGTTGGCAGCCAGATCGACATCGACGTCCCCGGAAAAACTGTTCTGATCCAGCGTGATTTGCAATGCCCGCAAGCTCAATTGCATGGCCGATGTCAACGTCAGGTCTGCCGCGACCGTCGCCTTGCGTCCCAACCCCTGAGGCAGATCGACCCCGGCAAGGCCCATTGCTGCCATGAATGTGCCCGTATCGGGCAAATCGGCCGTCACCTTGCCTTGCGCCTGGTTTGGCAAGCCTGCCCGCCCGGTAAAAACCACCCGACCGCCCCCGGCCTTGGCCGTGACCGACAGGTCGGTAATGTCGCCTTCGATCAGCGCAGCCAGATTGTCGATATCCCCCGTCACTGACAGGGTTGCCGCCCCGTCGGGCCGGGCGGACAAATCGAAATCCGCATTGCCGCGATACTCCGGCCAACGCAAATCCAGCGCGATCTCCCCAATCCGGGTTTCGCTGCCTGCCCCATGATCAACATAGCGCAGGCTGCCGCCGGAAATCAGCGCCCGGTCCAGCGACAACGCCAAAGCATTGCTGGTGCCCGAAGTCTGGCCCGACGGCGCGACCCCTTCGACCCCCAATTCCCAGTTCACCCGACCGTCCGCGCGTTTTTCCAACAGGATTGCCGGATTGACCGCTTCCAGCCCGGTGATTTTCACCTCGCCACCGATCAGCGCCATCAGGTCGACCCCGACCTTCAGGCTGTCGGCCACCATGAACGGACCCTTGTCGGACCAATCCGCATTGGCAATTTCCAACGCCCCGGTGCTGATACCCAGAACCGGATAATAGCTGACCTTGCTTTCGCCCTTCAGAACCACCGATCGCCCGGTCTGCGCCTTGATCTGATCCACTGCCACCTGCGCGATCCGGTCGCCGGGCAGAAAGATCACCCCAACCAGAGCCACGCCGATCAACACGAAAACAAATCCGATCAGACGAAATACCCAACGCATCGCGGCCCCCTTGCGCTTGTGCTTCGGGTCCAGCGTAATTCAGGGGAACCGCCACAACAACGGAATTGAACAACAAGGCGGCGATAACCCGCCTTTCGGCAAATTCCTTTGCACCGGGCGGGTCGCTCCCCTATATGCCCTTCATGTCGCAAAACCCGCCCGAACTTCGCCCCGACCTCGCCCCGCGTGCACACATCTCGGATGCGCCCCGCCATGGTCAACCCACCATCGGCATGGTGTCCTTGGGATGTCCCAAGGCATTGGTCGACAGCGAACGCATCCTGACCCGGCTCAGGGCCGAAGGATATGGCATCAGCCCCGATTACACCGGGGCCGATGCGGTGATCGTGAATACCTGTGGTTTTCTCGACAGCGCCAAGGCCGAAAGCCTGGAAGCCATCGGCGAAGCGCTGACAGAAAACGGCAAGGTGATCGTCACCGGCTGTCTGGGTGCCGACCCCGAATATATCACCGGCATACACCCGCGGGTCCTAGCCGTCACCGGACCGCATCAATACGAACAGGTGCTGGATGCGGTCCACTCTGCGGTGCCGCCCGACCCCGATCCGTTTGTCGATCTGTTGCCTGCCAGTGGCGTCAGCTTGACCCCGCGCCATTACAGCTATCTGAAGATATCCGAGGGCTGTAACCACAAATGCAAATTCTGCATCATCCCCGACATGCGCGGCAAGCTGCTCAGCCGTCCAGCCTTTGCCGTCATGCGCGAAGCCGAAAAGCTGGTGGAAAGCGGCGTCAAGGAATTGCTGGTGATCAGTCAGGACACCTCGGCCTATGGGCTGGACCGGCAGCACGGGTCGGAACGCGGCCATCGGTCCCATATCGTTGATCTGGCGCGGGATCTGGGGTCTTTGGGGGCTTGGGTGCGGCTGCACTATGTCTATCCCTACCCGTTCGTGCGCGACCTGATCCCGCTGATGGCAGACGGTTTGGTCCTGCCCTATCTCGATATCCCGTTCCAACACGCCCATCCGGCAACTTTGAAACGCATGGCGCGCCCTGCGGCGGCGGAACGGACGTTGGACCGGATCGCAGAATGGCGCAGCATTTGCCCCGAGATCACCTTGCGGTCGACTTTCATCGTCGGCTACCCGGGCGAAACCGAGGACGAATTCCAAACCCTGCTGGATTGGATGGACGAAGCGCAACTGGACCGCGTTGGATGTTTCCAATACGAAAACGTGGACGGGGCACGGTCGAACGCTTTGCCCGATCATGTGGCGGACGAGGTCAAACAGGACCGCTGGGATCGCTTCATGGCCAAAGCCCAAGCGATTTCCGAAGCCAAGCTCGACGCCAAGGTCGGTCAGCGGATGGATGTGATCGTCGATGATATCGATGCAGACGGCATTGCCACCTGCCGCACCAAAGCCGACGCACCGGAAATCGATGGCAACCTGTTCATCGATGAAGGCACCGAAAACCTGTCGGTTGGCGATATCGTACGGGTCGAGGTCGATGAAGCCGGGGAATATGATTTATGGGGCGTGTTGACGACCTGAGCAATACCCGCGCATACCTAACCGGGCGGGTCGGGTGCCGCTAAATCAGAGCCTTGGCTGGACCGAACGGCAGCCAATCACCAAACCAACACCGCCACCCACGCCACGCCCACAGCCGTTGCCGTCACGGCGACAGCCGCCGATCCGGCATCCTTGGCCTGCTTTGCCAGATCGCGTTCTTGCCTGGAAATATCGTCAACCACTCGTTCGATGGCCGAATTGAACAGCTCTGCCGCCAGCACCAGAATGCCCAGCGCCAGAATCAACGCCCGTTCGCCCCCCGTCAACGGCAGGACAAAAGCCAAACCGGCTGACGCGATATTCGCCCAGATCCAGCTGCGAAAAGAATATTCACTGCGCCAGACATCTGAAAACCCGTCCCAGCTCCAGATCACACGCAGGCGCAAGCGTTTGAAAAAATACAGCATATCCCCTCCGATCCACGATCATGGACCGGCCCGGCAATACGATCAAGACGGTTCGAAAAGCAAAAACACGCCAAAAAAGAAATTCCCAGCGACGGAATGCGCCAGAAGGCGCGTTCTAATAATAGCTCCACTCACGGAGTCAGGCGGAATTGGGCTTGTCTCCCCTACAAGTCACGCCCAATTCCGCCTCCCTAGAAGGAGCTTTCAGTGTTCGGAAAGCGCTTCCAACAGGTCTTTGTTCCGGCAATAGCGCGGGGTTTGAGACGCGCTGCTATGATGGTCCATCCAGACTGAACATTCCGCATCATGCTTGCACGAACTACAGCGCATCACAGCGCTACGGTATTGATAGGCGACGGCTGGATCAGCTTGAATTCTGCTGGCAAAATCGGCACCCATCGTTTCGGCCATCCGGTCCATAACATCGGCATGGTGACTGATTTTCTTAAAAATACCCATGGTTTTCTTGCTCCCTTTCTGTTGCCCGCTTAGGGGCGATCAAAGCATTTAGTTTATCTTCATTCACGCACATCTCGGGCACTCGGTCCGCCCCGGCTCCGGTCACGGCCAGCCATTGTTCGCATTGCGATACAAAACGGCATTGGCGGCAGCGCGTCACCATTTCGACATACCCTTGCGGATCGAGTTGCCCTGCATTCATTGCATCGCTCAGGTTCACCCCCACGCTGCGGGCCACCGACCGCGTCAGCCAGAAGTGAAAAACCGGATCGCCAAGCGGCGTTACGATACCCATTGTTATTGCTCCTCCAAGGCGGCTTTTTTAAGCTGCATATACGCCCCGAAATTCGGGCATTCTCTGGGAATTTCGCTGTTGCCGTCCTGCTTGGACAACCAATGTTCGCAGCCATCGACCCAACTGCATCCACGGCATGTCTGAACGATGTCGGCCCATTTTTCCTGACTCAAAACACCAGCGCCCTGAGCCCCGAACAGATCGGTTTGCGTGGCCTTGGCCATCCGTTGCGCCATCCAGTAATGACGGGTCGTTTCGCCCAGAGGTTTCATCAGCTAAATCCTGTCGTCATGCTGAATAGGCTAACCGCAAGTGATCGGCCTGACATTGACGAGGATCAAAAAGGCCGATTTTCGCCTTTCGGGCGCTGAAACCCTAAAAAATGTATGGTTTCGGCAAAAATCCGGGCTGCGCCGCCCGCCCCGGTTCGGCGCATTTCCCTAGCTGCCACCCCAGCCTATGGGGGCAAAACCTCTGGCCCGACTCAGCCAAGCGCGTCGAGATAAGCCTTCACACAGGTCTGTACATGGCGGAAGCGATCACCGCCCAGATGCTTGCCACCATACCAGCGTGTCACCACGATGATCTGATCGGTAAGCCCTTCACGTTCCAGCATGCGCAGGATCACGTTGCCTGCGCCGCTTTCCCCGTCATCATTCTTGCGCTGGGTACCATCCGACTGAAACACCGCCCAACTGTTATGGGTGGCCTTGGCATATTTCTTTTGCCGTTTAAGCGTTTTCAGGAAGGCATCGATGTCCTCGACATTCGCAACAAGCCCTCCGGACACGGCATATCGTGATCCGCGATCACTGACGACGTTTTCAAGTTGAAGCATTTCAATTCAGCAAAGCGTCAGGGGCCAGAAGATAATCGCTGGCCGTTTTCCGGACGATGGCAATCCGTTTCTCATTCGGCGGATGCGTGCCCAGCATTTCGTCGCCGGGACTGGGCAAGCGACTAAAGAACCGCGCCCCGATCACCGGATTATATCCCGCCTTGATCGCAATGATCGTGCCGATCCGGTCCGCCTCCAGTTCGAAGTC
Organism: Thalassovita gelatinovora; assembly: GCF_001458355.1. GTDB lineage: Bacteria > Pseudomonadota > Alphaproteobacteria > Rhodobacterales > Rhodobacteraceae > Thalassobius > Thalassobius gelatinovorus. The sequence goes on from NZ_CYSA01000019.1 coordinate 178,203, forward strand.
CTTGGAATATTGCAACATGCCCAGCACCGCGCCCAGTTTGCGTGCATTCTTGATTTCCGTCGTGGTCGCACCGTTCACCGAGGCCAATTCTGCCATCACAATAGCCCCTTGCCGGGCGCTGTCTTCCTGCCGGGCCAGATGCCCAGCGATATGATGGCCCGCTTCGTGGCCGAGGACAAAGGCCATTTCTTCGGAATTACGCACGGTATTGATCATCGCAAAGTTGACCGACAGGATCGGTTGACCGCGGCGCGACAGAAACTGGTGGGCATTGGCGGCTTCGGGATCCTGCACATCCACCACGATCCTGAAATCGCAATTCAAATTCGCCGCTTGTTCTTTGCACATCGTTTCGGCCACCGGTTCGACCGCCGTCACGACATCAACGAACATCTTAGCCGCCTTGCGCGATGGTTTTTGAGGTACCTTTACAACCCCTTGTTCTGCAGTTTCCGTAGGTGCCGGTTTTCCCGCCGGACCGGGAGCTGCCATACACCCCGAAAGCCCCAGAACGACAAAAAGGATCAAGAACCTGTGCATCCAACTTCCTCAACTAATCCAAGACATTTTACCATGTCGCGACGCAAGCACCAGCCTGCGAAAAGAGTTCTTCACGCGAACGGGAGATGATCGCGCTTGTCTTGGGGCCGACATCGCGTATCTTGATCCCATGTTTACCATCGAACACGATTTCGACGCGACGGTCGTCACCCTGATCGACGAAGGCACCGCGCCTTTGCAGGAAGATATCACCATAAACGCCTTCGAAGATTGCATCACGGTCGAACAATACGTTGCACGGCTGGACAAGGTGCAGAAAATCACCTTTTCGCTGTCTCAGATGCAGGAATTGGCGGCTGCGCTGGATCTTCCCGAAGGGGTGTACAAACTGCGCCCGGCGGATCAGGACTGATCGATCCGAAACACTTTGTCGCGGGCGGTCTGCCCGCGCACAAGCGTCAAACGGGTTTTGGCCAGACCCAGCGCCTTGGCCAGCAGTTTTTGCACCGCCGCGTTCGCCTTACCCGCTTCGGGCACGGTGGTGACATAGACGCGGATCACATCGTCTTGCACAACGATCTTGTTGCGAGATGCCTTCGGTGTGACACGCACAGTGATTTCGGCCCCTGCCACGGCCAGATGACTCAGATCGTCCTTTGCCATGCCATCCCCTTGTTTGATCCGGCCAGAACCATACCGGATTTTAACGGCATGGACATCCCCGTTTCCGCCACGAATATTGGGCGAGCACAATAAAGGAGACATCGATGAGCACGGGTTTTTACTGGGACGAACGCTGTTTCTGGCATGGCGGTGGGGACTATGCGGTCACTTTCCCGCTGGGCGGGCATGTCCAACCGCTGGCTGCGGGGGGATTGGCGGAAAACCCAGAAACCAAGCGGCGCCTGAAGAACCTAATGGATGTTACCGGATTGTCCGGTGAATTGGCGATGCAGCAGGCCCCGGCGGCCGAATGGCAGGACCTCGCCCGTGTGCACCCCGACGAATTCCTGCGCAAGTTCAAGGATCTGTCGGATCAGGGCGGCGGCGAATTGGGCCTGCGCACCCCGTTCTTGAAAGGCGGCTTCGAAATCGCGGCCCTGTCTGCCGGGTTGGCCAAGACCGCACTGTTCGATGTGCTGCGCGGCAATGTGAACAATGCCTACGCGCTGTCGCGCCCGCCGGGGCATCACTGCCTGCCGGATTGGCCGAACGGGTTTTGCCTGTTGAACAACATCGCCGTCGCAATCGAAGCCGCCAAAGCCGCCGGATTGGCACAGCGCATCGCGGTGGTGGATTGGGATGTTCATCATGGCAACGGCACCGAAGCGATTTTTCTCGACCGTAACGATGTCTTGACGATTTCGCTGCATCAGGAATGGAATTACCCGCTGGACACTGGCGAACTGTCGCAGCGCGGCAGCGGTCGGGGGGAAGGCTTCAACATGAATATCCCACTGCCGCCCGGGGTCGGACATACCGGTTACATCGAAGCGATGGACCGGATCGTTCTGCCCGCGCTCACCCGGTTCAAACCCGATGTGATCATCGTCGCCTGCGGTTTCGATGCCAGCATCTATGACATGCTGTCCCGAATGATGTGCACGCCGGAAACCTATCGCATGATGACCCGTCAGGTCATGCAGGCAGCGGATGACCTGTGCGATGGCCGGGTGGCCATGGTCCATGAAGGCGGCTATTCCGAAGTTTATGTCCCGTTCTGCGGGCATGCCGTGCTGGAAGAACTGTCCGGCAGCGCCCTGCGCGCCAATGACCCGATGGCCGAAACCGTCAAGGCGCGACAACCCAATGCCCGGTTCGATAGCTTTATCAGCGGCTTGATCGGTGAAATGGCGGCCGAACTGTTACAGTAACGCGCCTCAGACCCGAAACGCGGTGGCCAGAGCGTCGGGCATGTCGAAATCGGCTAAGGCCCGCGCCCGGCCCTCTGGAGACATTTTGCGGGCGGTCTTGGTGACGATATCGACCAATTGTTCTTGGCTGCGATCATCTGCAAACGGTTTCAGATACCACCGGATGAAGGTGAAACAGATCACGTCTTCCAGCGCCTGAACTTCGGGGTCCGTCTTGATCCCCTCCTTGCGCAGCAACACCCGGACACGGTCCTGATCGATCCCAAGGTATCCCGCTTCGGCCATGATCCCGGCAACCCGTTCGCCGTGCCGGCGGCCCTGTTCCTTGCGCCAAGCGTAATACCCGGCCTTGCCTTCGGGATAGTCCTTGCGCGGCAACAACCAGCGTTCGACATGCTGACCACGTGCCGCAATCTGCAAAACCTCGGACGCATCCGGAAATAGTTTCGCAACCTCTTCGCTCATCCTTTCGCCATAAAGCAGCGCCGCAGGGCGGCCTCCTTCCAGTGTCGGATCGGCGGAATTGGCGCTGTCTATGGCAGCAAGCGCATCTGTCAGGCGGGTCATGGGATTTCCCTTTTGGTTCAGGTGGGGGCCAATACGTCGCAATCCGCATTGGAAGGCAAGCGTTTCAGCGAGCTAATAAGTCCCCCCATGACAAATACTCCATTGCAGCCGATCTTGATTTATCAGGACCGGCGTCTCCGGCAGGGTGTTTTACCCTAAAGATCAACTATCCTAAGCATTGTCATTTTTTTGGCGATAAACAACCGACTGGACATTTGGCCTAGCGCGACTAGACGATTGGACGCCCTGACCGACCGGATCGTCGTGACACCAAACCCTTTGGATTCACGGGCTTCCAAACGCTCTCATCGAAAAAACATCTCTGCCGTTTGCATCTTTTTAACCATGTCAGGAATCCCGATCTTATTCGTCAAAACTATCCCTTGGGTTGTTTTTTTGCCTCTTGTGCAAGTCTACGGGGATTTTTCGGGTAAACCCAACGGCGGGCGTGACGTTATTTAGATTAGTAAGTGAAGACCAATGCTGCTGTTTCGCGTACATGAAAAAGAGAGTGTTATGATTGCGGCCATTTGCGGAAAATCAAGTTTTCCGAATATTAACAGAAAGTTAATATTGCGGGCAGCGGCCGACCCAAGAGCATTCTATGCGCATGGCATCTGCAGTTGCCCACCCCGTTCGGGCGCGTCTTTCAACAGAAAGGAAACGGGATGATGTGGAAGCCAATAGCCGTATTGGCCGCCGTAGGGTCCGTTTCCGCCCATTTGATGGTCTTGGCTAATTATTCTGGCCCGGAAGGAGCGACATCCTCCTCGGCATCTGCTGCGCCGCAACCCAAGGCTCAGGCGTCGCGAAACGTTGCCCAGACGATCAGGATCGGTCCTGACAGCGGCGCCGAGCAAGGGCCTGCGGTCAAGATCGCGCATGAAACTTTTTTCCGGTTTCCCGAAGGCACCCGTATCGTGTCGAAAACATCTACGGATAGCCTGATGATCATCGACTTGGCGATTCCGATGGACCGTGAGGCCTTGCTTGCGGAAATTGAGGCTGCCGTGAACCAGACACCTTACGGAAAGAAAATGCAGCAACAAGAGCAGCACAACTCGATCAAGCTCGAATTCTGGTCAAACGACGGCTCCGGTCAAATCGTGTTGGATGAGATTTCCGATAAAAAAACCTCGGCTTCGATCCGTATTTATGGACAAGACCTGTTTTCAAGAACCTGATTTGAATAAACCCTCCGACGCCCTCATCGAGGGAAGATCATGTAGGGCGAATGTTTGGAGACCCGTAATGAGTATCTTTCAGAAAGTTTCGGGCATCAAGAAACTCCCGATACTTCTGGTTTTGATTTATCTGGCAGCGCTTCCGTTCATGTTTGCGGTCAAACGGGAACGCCCCAATCTGACTTTCAACCATCTTGAAATGTATGATGACATCAATGCGTTGATGCAGGTCGAATTCCGGTTCCGCAAATTGCTGGATTCGGTGAACGAATATCGGCTTCACGGCTCGGACAGCGCCCGTGAAGAAATTTTGTTCCATCAAGAAATCCTTCAAATCCGCACCCAGGACGGCCCGACGCAGAATTGGGATACATCCGATTTGCCACAGGGTGGGTCGATGACCGTGGTGGCAACATTGCCGCGAATGGTCGATCTGATCGGGACCGAGGTGACGCAGTATCTGGCCTCGAACGATCCGGATCAGGGGCGGCGGCTTGCGGACAAGCTTCAGGCCTACATGTTCGAATTCAATTCCGAACTGATTTTCCTGTCTGATTTTTCCAATCAGACAGCCCGGCGACAGGAAATCAATCTGGTCGGAAATGTGCAGCGCGATTTCAATTTCCTGTTCGCTATAAACGTGATCATGATCGCCGCGCTGTCGATTTTCGCCTATGTGCTGACCAACAAGGAACGCAAGCTAACCGAGCGCAGCAAAGAAGTGATCGCGTCAGAGGAAAAAAGCGCGGCCAAGACCAAATACCTCGCTTCGATGAGCCATGAAATCCGCACCCCGATGCAGGGCATCATCGGAGTGACACAGATCCTGTCTTCGTCCGATATGAAGCCCGACCAGAAAAAGAATGTCGGGCTGATCGCGACTTCGGCTTCGACCCTTCTGGCGATCATCAACGATATTCTGGACATCGCCAAGATCGAAGCCGGGCGGATGGAACTGGCCCCGTCACCGATCGATTTCCGCCAAACGATCGAAGAAACGGTTCAATTGTGTTCGTCGATCGCCCGGGAAAAGGATGTCGACCTGACCTTTTCCTTCTCGCCCAATCTGCCCGAAAGCATCCATGCCGATGGCACTCGGTTGAAACAGGTTCTGCTGAATCTGTGCAGCAACGCGATCAAGTTTTCGGCCGGGCAGGTCAGCGGCAGGAAAGGCGCGGTCGACGTCACGTTTTCGGCGCATGAAGCAGGGCGGGCCTATTTCGAGGTTTCGGATAACGGCATCGGTATGAGCGCCGAGGTGGTCGAACGGCTGTTTTCCCCCTATACTCAGGCCTCCGCCGACACATCGAACCGGTTCGGCGGCACTGGCTTGGGGCTGACCATTTCCAAACAGATTGTCGAATTGATGTCAGGCCGAATCCATGTCCGCAGCGAACCGGGCGTTGGATCAACCTTCAGTGTCGATTTCCCGGTCAAGAAAATCGTCAGTCACGAACATAAGATCGACCTGAAGCATCAAGCGGTAATCGGCTATTTTGCCGACCCGAAAGAAGCCAGCAATCTTAGCGGTCATATCCGCACCGCCAACGGCGTGTATCATGATGCGCAAAGCTATCAGCAAGTCGTAGATCTACTGCACACATTCGATGCCCCGCCGGTCGTATTGCTGCAACATGCGATTTCGCAGGACCTGCTGGATAACATGATCCGCATCACCGATAGTCACCCGCGAGTGCATTTCATCGTGCTGGCCAGCGACGCAGTGCCCGCTCTGACACTGCCTGCCAATTGTACGGTTATGGACACCAAACCGCTTCTGCCGTCCAGCCTGCTTGACGCGCTGCAAAACAGCGATCGCACCGAAGCCCGTGGCGTTCCCGGCGATATACCTGAAATCATTGCACCAACCGCAACGCAGAACCGTAAACGAATTCTGCTCGCCGAAGACAACCAGATCAATCAGATGGTGCTACGCACCCAGCTAAGCCGCATGGGATATGATGTGGACATTGTCGGGGATGGTGCGCAGGGGCTTCAGCAGTGGTCCAGCGCGGCTTATGACCTGATTCTGAGCGACTGTAACATGCCGGTGATGAACGGGATCGAATTTGCCCGCAAAGTCCGGGAAACCGAAACCGAGCAAGGCCGCAATAAGACCCCGATCATCGCATTGACCGCCGATGCCTTCGAAGAGCAGAAGATCGAATGCCTTGAGGCGGGGATGAACGATTTCCTGATCAAGCCGACCTCGATCGAAGAACTAGGCGACAAGCTGGAATTTTGGTTACGCAACGTGACACCACCACATCAGAAGGTGCAGATGGTGAGTTAAACCGGCGCTTGCAGCCGCCCCCCCCCCCGGAAACAGCACGAACCTACAGGTAAGGCACCGGGAACGGTGCCTTATTTTATTTTCGGCACGATGAAAAACCCGCTGGCAACGCAAAACCGCCGTTCCAGCGCCAGCGTCAGGAAACGGCCACAATACTGAATATGCAGGGAATTTGGTGGAGCCTAGGGGGATCGAACCCCTGACCTCTTGCATGCCATGCAAGCGCTCTCCCAGCTGAGCTAAGGCCCCATTTTCAGGCCGATTTGACCTGTGCGCCGCTACTTAGGCAATGCTGCGGGCGGGATCAAGCGGAAAATTCCGCCCGCAGTCACGAAATGTGATTATTCGTCGTCGTCGGCTGGAACATCCGCCAGTTCATCCAACGAAACGTTATCGTCTTCTTCGTCATCCAGCAGATCGTCGTCCAGATCGACATCGACATCTGCGTCATCGACCAGATCGGTATCGTCATCGGATTCAGCCGCTGCGGCCTTCTTGGTGGCTGCATCTTCGGCGTCGGCCGAAATCATCCGGCTCTTGCCATTCTGCATCTCGACGATGTCGCCGGTATACGGGCTGACGATCGGAACTTTGTTCAGGTCGTAAAACCGCTTGCCCGTGGTCGGGCAAACACGTTTCACACCCCATTCTTCCTTGGGCATCTGCGATCCCTTTCAATTCATTCAATTGGTCTTGTCGACGATCTGCGCCACCTGCCATAACGGGCCGTGTGAGTCAAAGGCTTTAAAGGATAGATGGGTCGTGAGATCGGGCAAAGCCGATATGGGGCAACATATTCTGGATGGCAATCCCCCGGTTCGGGTTTATCTGCGCCGTTCGGCGCAGGCTCGCAGGATATCGCTGCGGGTGTCGGGATTGGACGCCAAGGTCACGCTGACCCTGCCCCGAGGGGTAGCAAAATCCGAAGCCGTCGCCTTTGCAGAAGAAAAGGCCGACTGGCTGCGCCTACAACTGAGGACAACCCCCCAAGCCAATACAGTCGGTCCGGGAACCGAATTGCCCTGTGAAGGTGAACTGCTGCGCGTCGTGCAAGGGTCTGGTCGGCGGATTCGCATGGAACATGGTGAAATCCTTGTCCCCGGAAATCCCGATAGCGCTGGAGCGCGGCTGGCGGGGCATCTCAAACAGTTGGCGCGCACGCGGCTGTCACAGGCATCAGATCGCTATGCCGCCGCGCTGGGGCAGGAATATCACCGGCTGACCTTACGCGACACCCGTTCGCGCTGGGGATCATGTTCGTCAGCCGGGGCGCTGATGTATTCCTGGCGGCTGATCATGGCACCGCCCGAGGTACTGACCTATGTCGCCGCGCACGAGGTCGCCCATCTGCGCCACATGAACCATTCCGCCACATTCTGGAAAGAGGTCGAAAACCTCTATGGCGACTATGATGTACCGCGCGCATGGCTGCGCGATAATGGCGCGAAATTGCACCGCTTCCGGTTTGGCAATTGACATCCCACAAGATGTGATCACAAAAAAGGTATGCTTATCACATCGCGCCCCGAATCCACCCCCAGCTCTGCCCATGACCGTGTTTATCGCGGCTTACGCAGCCGCATCATGCATGGCGAAATCGCCCCGGGTCAGGCCCTGACCCTGCGCGGGATCGGCAAGGAATTCGGGGTATCGATGACACCGGCGCGGGAATCGGTGCGTCGTCTGGTGGCCGAAGGGGCGCTGACGCTGTCGACCTCGGGCCGGGTTTCGACGCCCGAATTGAGCAACGAAAGGATCGAGGAACTGGCCGCGCTGCGGTCCCTGATCGAGGTCGAACTGGCCAGCCGCGCCCTGCCGCGGGCGCACATGGCGCTGATCGAACGGCTGCAGACGATCAATAATAGCGTCGCCGAAACCATAACGCGTCAGGATGCGGTCGGATATATCCGCACCAATCTGGAATTTCACCGCACGCTGTATCTGCGGGCACAGGCGCCGGCGATGCTGGCAATGGCCGAAACCGTCTGGCTGCAACTGGGACCTACGATGCGGGCGCTTTACGGGCGTTTGCGGCGCAAGGAACCGCCGCATTACCACCGCCTGATCATTGCCGCCTTACGGGCCGGGGATGAACCGGGCTTGCGTTTGGCGGTGCGCTCGGACGTGACCCAAGGCCTGAAAATGTTGGCCGGGTAAGACTGAAATGTACGCCATGAACGTGAATATCGCCCAGACGCTGATGGTTCTTGGAATGTTGTTCCTAGCCGGATTGGCCGCTGACGAAATCGGGCGTCGCACCCATTTGCCGCGCGTTACCTTGCTTTTATCCTGTGGTGTTCTGGCCGGCAGTGCCGGGCTGAACCTGATTCCCGCTGCGGTACAGGATTGGTACGAATTTTTGTCTGCCATGGCCCTGACAATGGTCGCTTTCCTTCTGGGTGGCGGGTTGACAGCCGCCCAGATCACTTCAAACGGTCGGGCAATCATACGTGTATCCATCGCGATCGTGTTGACCACGGTCTTTTGCGTGGCGGGCGGGCTTTGGCTGATCGGGATCGCACCAACCCTGGCGCTGAGTGCCGGGGCCATTGCCTGCGCCACCGACCCGGCGTCGACCCAGGACACCATTGCGCAATCGGGGGCAAAGGGGCGCTTTCCCGATACGTTGCGCGGAATCGTGGCAATCGACGATGCCTGGGGCATGATCGTTTTCAGCCTGGCGGTTGTCGTCGCCGAAGCCCTGCAAGCTGGCAACGTGGAACTTGCGGTACTGCAAGACGCAGCAAAGGAAATCGGCGGCGCGCTGGCCTTGGGATTGGTGATCGGGTTGCCCGCCGCGACATTGACCGGGCGGGTCCGCAAAGGCGAACCGTTGCAGTCCGAAGCTCTGGGTCTGGTTTTCCTTACCGCTGGGGTTTCGATGTGGCTTGGCGTGTCCTTCCTGCTGACCGGTATGGTCGTGGGGGCCGTTGTGGCCAACCGGGCCAAGCACCACGACTATGCCTTTCACGAAATCGAACATATCCAATGGCCGTTCATGATCCTGTTTTTCATCCTTGCCGGGGCTTCGCTGAACCTATCGCATCTTGCCGGGATCGGTTGGATCGGGGCCGGGTATGTCGTGCTGCGCATTTTGTCCCGCGCCATTGGTGGGATGATTGGTGGGGCATGGGCCGGGATACCGCGCTGGCAACGGCCTTGGTTCGGGCTGGCGCTGTTGCCGCAGGCGGGGGTCGCGGTCGGCATGGCTTTGGTCGCGGCACAGAAATTCCCCGAACATGCCGAAACGCTGCTGGCGCTGGTGATCGGCACCACAGTTCTGTTCGAACTGATCGGACCGCTGTCGACCATGATTGCGTTGCGGCAGGTCGCTCATAAGTTGGATGGCCACACCTAGCCTTCGGTTTCGCGCTATTTTCGCCACGAAAGACTGGGCCAGATTGGCCTGTACCTTGTCTGCTCCGCATCCGATCTCTACATGGGTTTCATGAGCTTGAAATTGCCCTTCCTGACATCCCGTCCACGTGTCGCCGTAATCCGCCTGCATGGCACGATCGCGGCCGGTGGGCGTGCGCCACTGAACGATTCCGCGTTGGCCCCGGTGATTGAAAAAGCCTTTCGCAAAGGCAAACCCGCAGCGGTGGCGTTGATTATCAATTCACCTGGCGGATCGCCGGTCCAATCGGCCTTGATCGCCGCCCGTATCCGCCGCCTGTCGGAAGACAAACAGGTGCCTGTGCATGCCTTTGTCGAAGATGTCGCCGCTTCGGGCGGTTATTGGCTGGCCGCTGCGGCGGATGACATCCATGCCGATCCCGCATCGATCATCGGATCAATCGGGGTAATATCCGCCAGCTTCGGGGCGCATGATTTCATTTCCCGCCACGGGATCGAACGCCGCGTCTATACTTCGGTCAAATCGAAATCCATGCTGGACCCGTTCTTGCCGGAAAAGCCCGACGACGTGGCGCGGCTGAAAGATATCCTTGGCGACATGCATCAGGTGTTTGAGACCTATGTGAAGTCCCGCCGGGCCGGGAAATTGACCGACGATCCGGATATGTTCAGCGGTCGGGTCTGGATGGGAGAAAAGGCGCAGCAACTGGGCCTGATCGATGGACTGGCTCATGCCGAACCCAGATTAAAACAGATCTATGGCGACAAGACCCGTTTCATTCGATATGGCCGCCGCCGCAGCGTGATGCAGCGCTTTGGCCTGTCACTTGCCGATGATGCCGTCACTGCAATAGAGGAACGGGCTGCTTATGCCCGTTTTGGGCTCTGACATGATTTTTAAAGTCATCGTTCTTTTCCTTGCCGGTATGGCCGTGCTGGCCATGTTCGGAAAGTTCCGTTTTCCCGGACAGGACCGCCTGAAGGCAGCCAAATGTCCGCGTTGCGGGCGCTACAGGATCGGCAAGGGCCCCTGCCCCTGCAAAAAGGGAGCACGCTAAATCATGACGGAATGGCTCTTTGGGGCACTTGGGCTTATCATCCTATTGCTGGCGGGAGACGCGCTGGTCAAAGGGGCGGTGAATCTCAGCCTGCGGGTTGGCATTCCGGCGCTGATCGTCAGCCTGACGATCGTGGCTTTCGGCACATCGGCACCCGAGCTGCTGATTTCAATCACCGCCGCGCTGGAAGGTGTGCCGGGAATTGCTCTGGGCAACGTGGTAGGATCGAACACCGCCAACATCCTGTTGGTGCTGGGGCTGCCCGCGCTGCTGGCCCGGATGCACACCAGCGAATGCGACAGCCGTAAAAGTTATGTCTTGATGATCGGTGGATCGGTGCTGTTTGTGGCGCTGTGTTTCTTTGGCGAATTCACCTGGATCAGCAGCATTATCCTGTTGGCAGCTTTGACCGGCGTTTTGATCGACGCTTTCCGCGACGCACGGGCCCATATCGCAGCAGGGGAAGACGCTGAAGAAGACCTCGAAGGCGTCGACCCCAATATGCCTTGGTGGAAAATCGTCATGTATATCATGCTGGGCCTGATCGGCCTGCCGCTGGGGGCCAACCTGTTGCTGGAAAGCGCAGTCACGATCGCGCGGATGTTCAATATTTCCGAAAGCGTGATCGGGTTGACTCTGGTCGCTCTCGGCACGTCTCTGCCGGAATTGGCAACCACGGTTATGGCCGCGCTGCGCCGACAGGCCGATGTTGCGCTTGGCAATGTGATCGGGTCGAACATGTTCAACCTGCTGGCCATTATCGGTATCGCATCTTTGGTCAGCCCGATTCCTGTTGACCCCGCCTTCCTGCGTTTCGACCTGTGGGTGATGCTGGGTGCATCGCTGTTGCTGATCCCCTTCGTATTTTTCAAGACAGACATCACCAGGGCTTGGGGTGCACTTTTGTCACTGCTCTACATCGGCTACATCGTGGCGGTGCTAATCTAAGGGGGCAATGATATGACGGTCGCATTGGTCACAGGCGCGGGAAAACGGCTTGGACGGTCGATGGCCACCTATCTGGCCCAGCGCGGTTTCGATGTCGCCGTACATTATGCCAGTTCGGACACCCATGCTCAGTCCCTGGTTGATGAAATCCGCGCCTTGGGGCGCAAATCCGTCGCGTTTCAGGCTGACCTGCTGTCCGAAGCGGAAACACAAGCCCTGTTCCCGAAAGTCCGCGCCAGCTTCGACACCCCAGTGACCTGTCTGGTCAACAACGCGTCGGTCTTTGAACATGACCGGTTGGAAACCGCCACCCGCGAAAGCTGGGACCGGCATTTTGAATCCAATCTGCGTGCGCCCTTTGTCCTGACACAGGCGATGGCGGCGCAGGTGCCCGATCCGATCCCAGATGAGGCAGGCGAACCGGTCGCGCAGGGCGTAGTGGTCAACATGATCGACCAGCGGGTGCGCAAACTGACGCCGGAATTCATGTCCTATACGCTGGCCAAGATGGGACTTTGGGCCTTTACCCAGACCGCCGCGCAGGGCTTGGCCCCCAGAGTGCGGGTCAATGCCATTGGTCCCGGACCCACATTGCAGGGTGAACGGCAGTCCGAAACCCATTTCAAAGGCCAACGGGCCGCGACTGTTTTAAGGCGTGGTTCGAATCCCTCGGACGTCACTGCTACGCTTGGATTCTTCCTCGATTCGCCGTCAGTTACCGGCCAATTGATCTGTACCGATGGTGGTCAGCACTTGGGGTGGCAGACCCCAGATGTCATGGGTGTCGAAGAATAAATCAGGCCTGCCGAGGCAAGTTTTGCACCGATCACCGGATTGTCACGCCTCTGTCATAAAATACTATTTATTTTCAATCACTTGCCTATTAATATAAAAAATTACCTATAAATTCAACAGCTTACCTGCATGCCTATTTTTTAGGCAGACCGGCGAAATCAACCAAATACAACGAAAATTTCCAGAAGCACGGAAGTTATCTGCAGACTTATCCACAGAAATGGTGGACAGGTTTTCTCTTGCTCTGATCCACCAAAGATTGCAGCGGGGGGCAGGGAATCATATTTCTGTGACATGACGGACCCGACCACTGATTCGCTGACCGGCCACGCGCTGATTCAATCCTATCTGAAGACCTTGGACACATCTCCGGGTGTTTACCGGATGCTGGATGCACAGGCGCGGGTGCTGTATGTCGGCAAGGCGCGAAACCTGCGGGCGCGGGTGTCAAATTATGCCCGCGTCACCGGCCATTCCGGTCGGATCGCGCGTATGATTTCCGAAACCACGTCGATGATGTTTCTGACCACGCGGACGGAAACCGAAGCGCTGCTGCTGGAACAAAATCTGATCAAGCAGTTGAAACCGCACTACAACGTGCTGCTACGGGACGATAAATCCTTTCCAAATATCTTGGTGACCGACGGCCATCCTTTCCCGCAAATCAAGAAACATCGTGGTGCAAAGAAACAGAAGGGCAGTTATTATGGCCCGTTCGCCAGCGCTGGCGCGGTGAACCGGACACTGAACCAATTGCAAAAGGCGTTTTTGCTCAGGAACTGTTCCGATGCAATGTTCACCGGTCGAACCCGGCCCTGCCTGCTGTATCAGATCAAGCGCTGTTCAGGCCCCTGTGTCGGGAAGATTTCCGAAACCGACTACGCCACGTCCGTGGCCGATGCCAAACGCTTCCTGTCCGGAAAATCGACCGAGATTCAACAAAGCCTGGCGGTCGAGATGATGGCGGCCTCCGAAGCGATGGAATTCGAACGCGCCGCAGGGTTGCGGGATCGGATCAAGGCGATGACCCAGGTCCAGACCGCGCAGGGGATCAATCCGCGCACCGTGACCGAAGCCGATATCGTGGCGCTTCATTTGGAAAAAGGCCAAGCCTGTGTTCAGGTGTTTTTCATCCGTGCCGGTCAAAACTGGGGTAACCGCGATTTCTATCCCCGCGTCGGGGCCGAAATCGAAGCCCCTGAAGTGCTGGAGGCGTTTCTGGGTCAGTTCTACGACACCAAGGAACCACCGCGGCAAATCATCCTGTCCCATCCGATTGAAAACACCGACCTGATGGAAGAAGCCTTGGGCCAGAAATTGGGCCGCAAAGTTGAAATTCTGGTGCCACAACGGGGCGAAAAAGCCGAATTGGTCGCGGGTGCGGCGCGCAATGCCCGCGAAAGCCTGGCCCGGAAAATGTCGGAAAGCGCCACCCAATCGAAGCTGTTGACCGGACTGGGCGACGCCTTTGGGCTGGATGGTCCGCCACAGCGGATCGAAGTTTACGACAACAGCCATATTCAAGGGACCAATGCTGTCGGCGGCATGATCGTGGCGGGACCCGACGGGTTCATGAAGAACCAATATCGAAAATTTAACATCAAGGGCGACGATCTGACCCCCGGCGACGATTTCGGCATGATGAAAGAGGTGCTTTCCCGACGGTTCAAGCGGTTGCTGAAAGACGACCCCGACCGCGACAAGGGTCTGTGGCCTGACCTGCTGTTGATTGACGGCGGTGCCGGGCAAGTATCGGCGGTTTACCAGATCATGGAGGAATTCGGCGTCGAAGACATCCCCATGGTTGGCGTCGCCAAAGGTGTGGACCGCGATCACGGCAAGGAAGAATTCCACCGCCCCGGCGGCAGGCCCTTTGCGCTCAGAATGAACGACCCGGTATTGTATTTCATCCAGCGCCTGCGCGACGAAGCGCATCGCTTTGCCATCGGCACGCATCGGGCGAAACGGGCGAAAGCCATCGGCGCAACACCGCTGGATGATGTTCCGGGGGTTGGTGCCACCCGAAAACGCGCCTTACTGGTACGGTTCGGATCAGCCAAAGCAGTCAGCCGCGCGGCACTGGCCGATTTGAAAGCGGTCGATGGCATTTCCAGCACCTTGGCAGAATCGATCTACGACTTCTTTCACGAGAAGGGGTGATCCGGCACCGCCCAATTCGACCAAACACAACCACCGCGCGCTGCCGCCCATCTTGCCGAAAAGGTAACCGTTGAGCGCGACATTGAATTTGACGAATCTTTTCCCAAGCCCCACATTCCAAGAATGAACTTTAAATCATCACGCTCAAGCAGAACACTTCCTAGTAATCCAAGACAAAACGTTGGAGGGGACCGTTGCTGATGTGGAAATCGCTTCGGCGATTGCTTGTGACCTTGCTAGTGGCATCCGCAGCAGCGTCGGGCACCCCCGCCATGGCTTCTGAAGATGGGACCTACAGGATTCGATTGACCGGAGCTTTGGCTCGAGGTCAAACTGGCAGTATTTCCGTCAAGGAACTGGAAAAATTGGGATTGCAAGAGGCCGAAGCATATAATCCTCTGGAACACCGCAGTGAAGTCTATACCGGTGTCTTGCTCCAAGATTTGGTTACAGTCCTTGGCACTAATGCCGTTCAATCACTTACAACGACAGCGATTGACCACTATGAAATTCATTTTGAGAAGCGGGAATGGAACAAATTCCGCATCATGCTCGCCACCCGGGTCAATGGTGATTATATCGGTTTCGAAGAAAAGGGCCCAGTGCGGATCGTGTTTCCGGATTTTGATCCCAACCAATTGGAATATCAGGAAATGTTACCTAAATGGATGTGGATGATCACCAAGATCGAATTCAACAAGTAACCAAATTCTGGAATGCCAGATATATCATAGTCATCTTGATCGGTGTTGCTGCCGTGGTTGGCTATGCTTCCTTCATGTATCGCAGTGGTGCTCAGCAACTTGAAAAGTCGCAACAGGTGATCAGCACGGTCACCTCGAATCGGCTGACCTTCAAGATCGTCCTGTTTCACAACAAAGGCATTGAAACCTACAACAACGCAGTCGCGCGTCAGTTTGACGAAGGTTTCGATGAGGCACGAGATTACCTGAATGCCGCTCTTGGCTTTTGTGACAGTTCTTCCGCCTATAAGTTTTCGACCCTCATGTCGGCGCGCCAGTATATCCGCGAAAACCTGGACCTGATGGAAAGCGCCGGACTTTCCCCGACCGAAACGCAGCTTGCGCAAATGTGGGCGAATGAGAAACGCGTCGAACAAATTGCATCGCAATATGAACAAGCCATCTACAAAAAATTTCTGACCGAATTTTCGCAATTTCAGACGGTTGATAACCGAACTTCGATTGCGCTTCATTTCCTGTTGGTCACATTGATGATCGCACTGATCGTGTTCATGATCATCATGCTGTTCCAGCGGGCGGAAAAGCTGAACCACGCCAAACGTGTAGAGGCGGAATATGCCAGTCAGGCAAAATCGTCTTTCCTGGCCAACATGAGCCATGAAATCAGAACGCCGATAAACGGCATCGTTGGCATGATCGAGTTGCTGCAAAAAACCACCAAGCTGGACGAAGATCAGCGGCGCATGGTCGACGTGATCCACGATTCATCCTTTTTTCTTATGCGCATCATTGATGACATCCTTGATGCATCAAAGATCGAAGCAGGCAAACTCGAGATCGAAAATACCAGTTTCCCACTTCTGGAAGCGATCGAAAAGACAGCGGAATCAATGGCAACAGTGGCACATAAAAGCAATGTGCGGCTGCTTATCTATATTGATCCCGATATTCCGGATTGTATCGCAAGCGACCCTTTGCGGTTACGCCAAATCCTTTTGAATCTGCTCAGCAACGCAATCAAATTTACCCGGGCGGAAAAGGGCAATGACAAGCTCAGCTTTGTTGAACTTTGGGTCGATTGCGACGAACAACGCCAATTCATTCGCTTTCGGGTAAGCGATAACGGGATTGGCATGTCCCAAGAAACGATAGCGAAACTATTCCGTCCGTTTCAACAAGCCGAAGATTCGACCACGCGGCGCTTCGGCGGCACAGGGCTTGGATTGGTCATTACCCGAAATCTGGTCGATCTTATGGATGGAAAAATCGAGGTCGAAAGCGAACCGGACAAAGGGTCGGCTTTCACGGTGCATTTGCCTTTGAAGGTCGCCGATTGCCGCGAAAAACTGCCGAACATCACCGGCACCAAACTCGTTCTCAAGTTGGATAGCCCTGTCTACAACGAGCGGCTCTCGAAATTCTACGGAACCAGAGGAGCCACGGTCATACTGCCTCAAACCGAGGAAGACTTGCTTGAAGCCGCAGCAACGGCCGATGATGATACGGTGATCTATCTGGCCCTTGAAACGCTGGCCGAAAACCTGTTGATGATCGACAAGATCACCGATCGTAATCCGGCTTGCAATGTCATCGTACTGGACCCGACGCGCGAACACCCCAAGGGATGGCTCAGAAAACAGCTCTACGTCTCTTACCGGTTCCCGTGGCACCTGTCAGATACGATCAGGGGTATTGCCCTTATGACCGGGCGGGTACAGCAGGTTGGTCTGCTCGATTCGGAACCGGCGGAACGACAGCTACCGGTTGATCTGAAAGTGCCAACGCAGCCCATACTGATCGTCGAAGACAACCCGCTGAACATGTCTGTCCTGAAGCAGCAACTGAAACTTCTTGGACATGACCATGACACCGCCACGAATGGCGCTGAGGGTTTTGAGAAGTGGCAGAGCAATCAATACCAGACTGTGCTGACCGATTGTCAGATGCCGGTGATGGATGGTCTGGAGATGACGCGTAAAATTCGCGAAACAGAAGCCCGGACTGGTGCCCCCAAGACCACGATCATCGCAATCACCGCTGGTGTGCTCAGGGAAGAAGCAGATCGTTGCTACCAAGCCGGTATGTCCGATTATCTGACCAAGCCGGTGCAAACCGCCGAGTTGGAAAGAGTATTGCAAAAATGGAGCGGTGAACAAAATACAATCAAGGCCCCGGAAAACACATAACTTTGGGATCATCCCCCGCCTGACAACGCCAGTAGCGGATATTGCAATATTCGCAGGACGTGGATTCCGTTCGTCACGCTTTCCGGCGGATGGCTATATCAGCACACCTTCTGGACTGAATTGCACATCGGGTTTGGGATCGCCCGAAAAAATCAGATGAAAGCGCAGTTTGCGGTGAAACGTCCGCTTCCCACCACCGAACAGAAAGAGTATTCAAAATGCCATGAAGTGGACGATCCCAAATATCCTGACGGTTATCCGTCTTCTGGCCGCGCCAGGTGTAGCGGTGATGTTTCTCTATTTCACCAGACCCTATGCAGATTGGTTCGCCCTGATGCTGTTCGTCGGCGCAGCAGTGACCGATTGGTTCGACGGCTATCTGGCCCGGCTCTGGGGGCAGGAAAGCAAGATCGGCACCATGCTCGACCCGATCGCCGACAAGGCGATGGTGGTGATCGCGCTGATGGTGATTGTTGGCTATTCCTCGATGTCGCCCTGGCTGGTGCTGCCGGCAACGGTGATCCTGTTTCGTGAAGTATTCGTGTCGGGCCTGCGGGAATATCTGGGTGATACCGCGGGAACACTGAAAGTCACCAAACTGGCGAAGTGGAAAACCACCTTTCAGATGGTCGCCATCGCGACGCTGTTTGCCCAAGGCGTGTTCGAACACTATTTGGGCATGAGCACCCAAGGCATGGACCAAATTATCGTCACCGACATCCTTGAAGGGCGCGAAGAAGATATTCATGGGCTGGGCTGGAAACTGCGCGGCATGATCTGGGCTGGGAATGTCGGACTGGTGCTGCTTTGGATTGCCGCGCTGCTGACCTTGATTACCGGCGCGGACTATTTCCGCAAGGCGCTGCCGCATCTGAAGGAAGGCTGATATGGATGTGCTCTATTTCGCATGGGTGCGTGAACGGATCGGTATTCCGCGCGAAACACTCGACACCTCGGCCAGGACCGTGGCCGAACTGGTCGAGGAATTGCGCGGTCGCGAAGACCGCTATGCGGCGGCCTTTGCCGACCTCTCCGCACTGCGCGTTGCGGTCGATCAGGATTTGACCGATTTCGACGCCTCGCTCGAAGGTGTACGTGAAGTGGCCTTCTTCCCGCCAATGACAGGGGGTTAAGATGATCCTCCGGGTGCAATCTGAACCGTTCGACCTGGGCGCAGAAACCGACACATTCGCCAAGGCGCAATCGGGAATGGGCGCGGTGGTGACATTCACCGGCATCGTGCGCGACCTGCCCGGGGCCGGTTTGGACCGAATGGAAATTGAACATTATCCCGGCATGACCGAAAAGGCGCTGGAAAAGATCGCCAGCGAAGCGATGCAACGCTGGGATCTGGGCGATGTGCTGATCATCCACCGATATGGCGTCTTGCGCCCCGATGACCGGATCATGATGGTGGCGACATCGTCGCGCCACCGCGCCGATGCCTTTGCGGCGGCGGACTTCCTGATGGATTATCTGAAATCCCGCGCGCCATTCTGGAAGAAGGAATTCACCAGTTCGGGCGCCGAATGGGTCGCCTCCAAGGACACCGACGAAGCCGCGCTGGATCGCTGGTAACCAGAACCAGCGCCCGCGGCATCCTTCGGACGCCTCCGGCAGGAGTAGCTGTGCGCCCCCTAGCCTTTCCACTGTGCCATCGTGTCACGCGCGGCCTTGGCCAACATGACTACATCAATGCCCACGGCCAGAAATTGTGCGCCCCAGTCGCGGTATTCGGCGGCGACGCCGTGGTCGACCGCAAGGATACCAGCCGCCTTGTCCGATGCCGCGATGGCGGCAATACCGTCCTTGATCACATTGCGCACAGCCTCATGGCCGGATTGCCCCGGATATCCTAAGTCCGCCGCCAAATCCGACGGCCCGATAAAGACGCCGTCGACACCGTCCACGTCAAGGATCGCGTCGAGGTTTTCCACCCCCTTGCGGGTTTCGACCTGCACCAGCAGGCAAATCTGATCATTCGCAGTTTGAATGTAATCGGGAATGTCAGAAAACCGCGAGGCGCGGGCCAATGCCGCGCCCGACCCGCGGATGCCTTCGGGCGGGTAGCGGCAGGCGCGGACCAGATCGCGCGCCTGTTCTGCCGTTTCCACCATCGGGATCAAAAGCGTCTGCGCACCGACATCCAGCGCCTGCTTGATCAACCAGTCATTGCCGATCGGCAACCGCACCACACCCTCGGAATGTTTGCCATCGAGGATCTGCAACTGGTGCATGATCGTGCGCAGGTCGTTGGGCGCATGTTCGCCGTCGATCACCAGCCAGTCGAAATTCGCGGTGGCGAGGATTTCGGTAGCATAGGGATCGGCGAACCCGGCCCAGCAGCCATATTGCATGTCGCCCCGCTTCAGCGCGGCTTTGAAGGTGTTTTGGGGTGCGGGCATGTCAGGCGTCCTTCAGTCGGTTGGCGGTTTCGACGATCACGTCGAAGGCAGTATCGATATCATCCTGGGTACAGTCAAATTGCCCAGCCTGGAAGCGGATCACCAGTTTGCCCCCCGTCCGGGTCTGGGTCAGGTAGATGCGGCCATCGTCGTTGATCGCGTTGATCAAGGCCAGCGTGGCGTCATCCGCATCATGCCCCTGCGGCATCCAGCGGAAGGTGAACAGCGACAACACCGGGTCGGTGACGATTTCTATATCCGGCACGGATCGCAGCCGTTCGGCCAGCGCTTGTGACCAGGTGACATGATTGCGGATCATCTGCCGCAACCCGTCCAGCCCGTAGGCGCGGATCAGGAACCACAGTTTCAGCGCCCGGAACCGGCGCCCCAAGGGCACCGACCATTCGGAATAGTTGATGATCCCATCGGCACCGTGGGTTTTCAGGTATTCCGGTTGAATCGCCAATGTGCGAGTCAGATCTTCGGGTGATTTGACGAAATGGGCCGACAGGTCGAATTGCGTCCCCAGCCATTTATGCGGGTTGAAGACGATTGAATCGGCCTTTTCCACCCCGGTCCATAAATCCCGGTATTCCGGACAGATCATCGCCGATCCGGCCCAAGCCGCATCGACATGAGTGTAAAGATCGTATTTCTTCGCAACCGCGATGGTCGCGGTCAGGTCATCACAGGCACCGGTGCCAGTGCCGCCGGTACAGGCGATCACCCCAGCGGGCAGGTATCCGGCTTGCAAATCGGCTTCGATGGCCGCGTCCAACGCTTCCGTATCCATCGAGCGCAGCGGCCCCTGGGTTGGAATACGCACCAGGTTGGCCTGACCGATCCCGGCGATCCAGATCGCCCGATCGACCGAAGTGTGAACCTCGTTCGAACAATAGATCCTCAGGGTTTTCTGTCCCGGCAACCCGTTCGCATTACCATCCCAGCCCAGCGCGCGTTCGCGCATCACCAACACAGCGGCCAGCGTCGCCGAGGATGCGCTGTCCTGAATGACACCGGAAAAACCCGTGGGCAGGCCCAGCGACTGGCGCAGCCAGTCCATCATCCTTGTTTCCATTTCGGTCGCCGCCGGAGAGGTCTGCCACAACATGCATTGCGGTGCCATCGCGGTGACCAGGTTGTCGGCCAGAACGGCGGCAGGCGAGGCGTTGGAGGGGAAATAGGCGAAGAAGCGGGGATGCTGCCAATGGGTGATGCCGGGCATCACGATGGCTTCGAAATCCGCAACAATATCTTCGATCGGCTGCGGTGCATCGGGGGGCGCGGCCGGAAGTTGCGCCATCACTTCGCCGGGTTTGGTCTGTGCCCGCACCGGACGGTCGCGCAAACCGGCATGATACTGCGCGGCCCAATCCGCTGCCCATTTGCCCCATTTGGGGAACTCGCTCCAGCGCATAGACACCTCCCTAACAAATTAACATGTTAATTAACATATGTGCCGAATGACCGGCAAGGGAAATCGACCATCCACAACCAGCGAGGTCAAGAATCAAAAAGCGGCCCAAGTTGGGCCGCTTTGTTTTTTTCGGCAGCGCAGGGGCTACTACGTCTCTTCATTCGCCACTTGCGACGCGGCAGCCAGCGCTTCGCGCAGTACCGCGCGATCACCAATATGGTTGGCAAGGATCAGGATCAACCGCGCGTTCAGCGCGTCGCTTTCCGCCTTGCTGCGGCCTTCGTGGATGGCCAGCAATTCAGCATAGAAATCGTCGGCATTTGCGATATTGGGCGTCAGGGTCAGGGACATCTGCTTACTCCTTGCCAATGGCGCGGCGGATCGCGGCGCGGGTTGCGGCTTCGTCGAATTTTTCCCAGCGGGCGGCGACATGTTGATCCGGGCGGATCAGATAGACGGCACTTTGCGCCTCCCCAAGATAGCGTTCGGCCAAGGCCGGATCGAGCGCTTCGCTATAGAGCGACAGGCTGCCGACCTTGATCCCGCTTTCTTCCAACTCTGCTGGGGCGTCGGTATTGATCGCCATCAGGGTGAAATCGTTGCCAAGCCGCTGCAGCAGGTATCCTTCGTCCAGCGGTGCATCGGAACAGGACGATCCCGGGCGCGACCGCTCCGGGCCACCGGGCAATGCATCGGGCGTGTTCAACGCCGAACCGTCATAGGTGCAAGGCACCGAAAGCCGGCCGGAATTGACCAGCGGACGGGCGAATTCATAATGTTCGGACAGGTCCAGAACCGCATCGCGGAATCCACGGCTGATATCCGATTTCGGGGTAATGAAATCGGTCGAGCGCGAAGAATTGAGAATGTTCTCGTCGGCGCCATGGACCCGTTCAACGTCATAGCTGTCGAGCAGGCTTTCAGGCGCAAGCCCGTCGATCACCAGCTTGAGCTTCCAGATCAGGTTGTCGGTGTCCTGCAATCCCGAATTGGCCCCACGCGCTCCAAACGGCGACACCTGATGCGCCGCATCACCCGCAAAGATCACCCGGTTGTGACGGAATTTTTCCATCCGGCGACACTGGAACGTATAAATAGACACCCATTCCAGATCGAATTTCACATCGTCGCCCAACATCGCCTTCAGGCGGGGAATGACGTTTTCGGGTTTCTTTTCTTCTTCCTTGTCGATGTCCCAGCCAAGCTGCAGGTCAATCCGCCAGACCCCGTCGGGCTGTTTGTGCAGCAGCGCCGATTGTCCCTTGTTGAAGGGCGGGTCGAACCAGAACCAGCGTTCGGTGGGAAACTCGGCCTCCATGATCACATCGGCAATCAGGAAGTTATCTTCGAAAATCCGACCGACGAAATCCAGTCCCAGCATCGACCGGATCGGCGATGCAGCACCATCGCAGGCAATCAACCAATCTGCCTCGACCGTGTAGGGGCCTTCGGGCGTATCGATCAGAACCGTCGTGTGATCGCCCTTGTCTTCGACCTTCAGAACCTTGTTGTTTCCGCGCAACTCGATCGACGCGCCTTCGGTTTCAAGTTCACGAAGACGGTTCAGAAGATATTCTTCGAAGTAATATTGCTGCAGGTTGATAAAGGCGGGGAATTCGTGACCATCCTCGGGCAACAGGTTGAAATCGTAAACCTGACGGGTATCAAAGAACACCTTGCCCTGATTCCATACCACGCCTTTGTCGACCATCGGATGGCCACAACCAAGCCGGTCCAGGATTTCCAGTGGCCGTTTGGCGAAACAGATCGCACGACTGCCCCAACTGACCTTGTCGTTGTCATCCACGACAACGACTTCTATCCCCTGTTGCGCCAAATCGATAGCAGCGCCAAGCCCGATCGGCCCAGCGCCCACCACGACGGCCTTGTGACGCACCGGCTCCGCCACATCCTGATCGGCGCTGCGGGCATAAGGGTAGAGGGGGGTTTCGAAAATCTTGTTCATCTGGTTCCTCCCAGCATAAGACAAATCTCTCTTGTTCCCCTGCGCCTATGGCCCAAGGGGGGTCGGGATATCCCGATCGGAACGCCCCGTGACAGGGCGTTCCCTTTGGCTCTAATCTCAGCCCTGCAACTGTTCCCACATTTCCAGATCGCGCTGGGCGGTCCAGATCCGCGGGGTTTCGATGCCGCGCGCTTCGTCATAAGCGCGTGCCACGTTGAACGGCAGGCAATGTTCATAAATCGCGTAATCGGCAAATTTTGGGTCGCATTCGGCACGCACCGCGTCCCAGGCTTCCTTCAGCGATCCACCGCGCGCGGCGACGCGGGCCGCCGGGCGATAGGTGCTCGCCACGAAATCGCGGGTGTTTTCGATCGCCGCATTGACCATTTCGGAACCGACCAAAGCATCGCCCCGGCCCGGCGCGATGGCGTCGACATCAAACCATTTGATCGCGTCAAGCGTGTCGCCCCAATCGGCGAAATGACCGTCGCCGCAATAGCAGGCCGAATGGTATTCGACGATATCGCCAGTGAACATCACGTTCTGATCGGGCACATGGATCACCGCATCGCCTGCGGTATGGGCACGACCCAGATGCATGATATCGACCCGGCGATTGCCTAGGTAAACAGTCATGCTGTCGCTAAACGTGGTCGTGGGGAAGGTCAGGCCGGGGATGCTTTCATGGCCTTCGAACAGACGCGGGAAGCGTTGAAATTCGCTGTCCCAGTCTTCCTGACCCCGTTCCACCACCATACCACGCGCGGCGTCGGACATGATGATCTGCTGCGCACCGAAGGCCGAAGCCCCCAAAACACGCACCGCGTGGTAGTGGGTCAGCGCCACATGGGTGATTGGTTTGTCGGTCACAGACCGCACACATTCGATCACCTTGTTGGCCAGCCGCGGGGTGGCCTGTGCCTCGACGATCATCACGCTGTCGTCGCCGATGATGACGCCCGAGTTCGGGTCGCCTTCGGCGGTGAAAGCATAAAGCCCTTCCCCCACCTCGGTGAAGCTGATGGTTTTTTCGGTCATGTCCCCTTGGGACGCGAATGCCTTGGCCATTTTGGTATTCCTTTAGCGTTTGTAAGGGTCATCAAGAGCGGGCAAAACCTTTCCCACACAGGTGCCGAAACCGATGGTATATCCATCGCCCTTTGCCGCGCCTTTCAGCGTCAGCGTGTCATTGTCTTCGATGAAGCTACGGGTCTCTCCTGTGGGTAGCGTCAGCGGTTCCTTACCACCCCAGCTGAGTTCCAGAAGTGAACCGCGGCTTTCCTTGGTGGTACCGGATATGGTGCCCGATCCCAGCAGGTCGCCGGTATTCATCGGGCAACCGCTGGTGCTGTGATGGGCCAGCTGCTGCGCGGCGGAATAATACATTTCCTTGTAATTGGTCCGCGTGATGGTGCTTTCGGTGCTGCCCTCGGGCTGCATCGTCACCTCAAGGTCGATGTCATAGAGCATCGGACCGCAATCCTTGAGATGGTCCAGCAACGCGACCTCGCGCGTCGGCGTATCGCAACGGAACGGATTCAACGCTGCCTTGGTCACGATCCACGGACTGATCGTGGTCGCCGTCGCCTTGGCCTGGAACGGGCCCAATGGCTGATATTCCCAAGCCTGAATGTCGCGTGCCGACCAATCGTTCAACAGCACGTAACCGAAGATGTTGTTGTCGGCTTCCTGAACCGAAATCGGCCCATCGGACGAAGTGCCGACGATGGCCCCCATCTCAAGTTCGATATCAAAACGGCGCGATGGCAGAAAGGCAGGCATGTCATGTTCGGGCGATTTCAACTGCCCCCAGGGGCGACGCACATCGGTCCCCGACACCACCACCGACGACGCGCGGCCATTGTAACCGATCGGAATATGAAGCCAGTTCGGCGGCAGCGCGTTTTCCGGGCCGCGGAACATGGTGCCGACGTTCACCGCATGATTCTTGCCAGCATAGAAATCGGTATATTCGCTGACCGCGAAGGGCAAGTGCATCTGCGCCTCGACCATCGGAACCAGCAACGGTTCGACCGTGGCACGGTCGGCCGATCCTTCCGACAGCAGCGCGATCAGCCGTTCGCGCAGCGCGGCCCAGACGGCGGGGCCTTCTTCCATCAGTTCGTTCCAGAACGGAACGTCGAACAGCGGATAATCGGTCAGCGCGATCAGATCTTCGGACTCGGCCGCGGTCACGTCAAAGATCATGTCGCCGATCGCGACGCCGCAGCGCGGATCGCCGTCTTCGGTCGAGAACACGCCATAGGGCAGGTTGTTCAGCGGGAAAGGGTGGTTGGCGTCGTTGGCGCTGTCCACCCAGGATTTCATCAGGGTCATTCGCGTTTCCTTTTTGCACGGGCGGTAGGACGTTGCCCACCGGCCACGTTCATTTCTTGCCCGGTTATTTCTTACCCGGCGTACCGTCGAATTTCTTTTCGATATCCGACCAGCAATCGATGTAATCGTCCTGTAGCGGCGCTTCTTTCGCGGCGAATGCCGTCAGGTGCTGCGGGAAGCGGGTTTCGAACATGAAACTCATGGTATTTTCAAGCTTTTCAGCCTTCAGATCGGCGTTCGACGCGCCTTCAAAGGCGTTCTTGTCCGGTCCGTGCGGCAGCATCATGTTGTGCAGGCTCATGCCGCCGGGAATGAAGCCCTGTGGTTTGGCGTCATACTGACCGTAAATGTTGCCCATCAGTTCCGACATGATGTTCTTGTGATACCATGGCGGGCGGAAGGTGTCTTCGGCAACCATCCAGCGTTCACGGAACAGCACGAAATCGATATTGGCAGTGCCCGGCACGCCGGACGCGGCGGTCAGCACAGTGAAAATCGATGGATCAGGATGATCGAACAAGATCGACCCGACCGGGCAATAGGTCCGCAGATCGTATTTCACCGGGGCGTAATTACCATGCCATGCAACCACGTCGAGCGGCGAATGACCGATCTTCGTTTCATGGAACTGACCGCACCATTTGATCGTCACGATCGAGTCTGCATCTCGGTCTTCGAACGCCGCCACCGGCGTTTTGAAATCGCGCCGGTTCGCCATGCAGTTGGCGCCGATTGGTCCGCGCCCCGGCAATTCGAATTTCTGACCGTAGTTTTCACAGACAAAGCCACGGCAGGGGCCTTCCAATACCTCGACCCGGTACAGCAATCCGCGCGGTAGGATGGCGATTTCCTTCGGTTCCAGATCGATGATCCCCAGTTCGGTACAAAACCGCAACCGGCCCTCCTGAGGCACCACCAGAAGTTCGGAATCGGCGGAATAGAAATAGCTGTCGACCATCGAATCCGTGACCAGATAGATATGGCTCGCCATGCCGACTTGGGTATTCACATCCCCTGCGGTCGTCATCGTGCGCATCCCGGTCAGCCATGTCTGACCGGTGTCGGACACCGGCACCGGGTCCCAGCGATACTGGCCCAGTGAAATCACGTCGGGATCGACATTGGGCGCCGATTTCCAATAGGGCAGTTCGATCTTTTCATAGCGATGCGAATGCTTGACCGAAGGCCGGATACGATAACACCAAGTGCGTTCGTTTTGATGGCTGGGCGCGGTGAAAGCTGTTCCCGAAAGCTGTTCACCGTAAAGACCATAATCGCATTTCTGCGGGCTGTTCATGCCCTGCGGCAATGCACCGGGCAGTGCTTCGGTTTCGAAGTCGTTGCCAAAACCCGGCATATAGCCGGGGGTGGTCCCTGCAGGGGTCGGAGCCTGCACGAAAGCGTGCGGTTTCGTCTGGTGATTCATGGCGCGTCCTCCTTTTCGCTTGTCCTGTTAATAGTTGTTTTTGTAACTAACAACCAAAGGAGCCAGAAAATGACAGAAAAAGATGATTTCGATTTGCAGAATTTCCTGCCCTATCTTTTAAACCAAGCCGCCGAAGAAAGCAGCCTTGCCTTTCAACAGGTTTACAAAGACCGCTACGGGATGCTCAGAACCGAATGGCGGGTACTGTTTCATCTCGGTATCTATGGCCGGATGACAGCCAAGGAAATCGGCACGCGGTCCAAGATGCATAAAACCAAGATCAGCCGCGCCGTGGCGCGGCTTGGTGAACGCCGCTTCCTGACCCGTCAACAGGACATCAAGGATCGGCGTCTGGAATATTTGGAACTGACCCATCTGGGCCGAACCGCTTATCACGATCTGCTGACCGTGGCCCAAACCTATGATAACAGGTTGTCGGCCAGCCTGAGCCCGGACGAAAACAAGGTATTGCGCCAAGTGTTGCGCAAATTGGCCAAGATGGGTTGACCCCCGTGGTCGACCTGCGGACCAAAGAAACCGCCGAAGGTCTCCGTCCGGAATGACCGCCGGATCTCAGAAATCCGGCGTGACTCCCGGCAAGTTCAGCGCCTTGATCAAATCGCGCAGTTCTTGCCGTGCAGCGACATTCGAAATGTTCAGGCTGGTCACGCCAATATCCTTGAGGTCCAGCAAAGTCAGGCCGCGCGGGAACAATTCACGGAAGATGACCCGTTCATTGAACCCCGGGGCCACCCGGAACCCGATCCTTTTGGCCAGATTGTCCAGCGCCTGACCCATCTTTTCCTTGTTCACCATATGCTGTGCGCCCAGTCGGTTGCGCAAAACGATCCAGTCGATCGGTTTCAGCCCGGCCTGCGCCCGAAGCTGCCGGGCATTCCAGACCATTTCAGAATAAACCGAAGGACCAAGGATTTTTTTACCATCCGGGTCAACTTTGGCCAGCAGGTCGAAATCGACAAAACTGTCATTCAACGGGGTAACCAAGGTATCGGCCAGCGAATGTGCCACCTGACTCAGTCTGGTATGCGATCCGGGGCAGTCGATCATGATGAAATCATGTTCGGGTTCCAGCGCGGCAATGGCCGCCGAAAGCCGATGGTCATAGGGGTTTTCACCCGGTTTGAGCTGGTCTTGCTCAACGCTGGGCAGGTCGTAATAGTCCGGGCTTGGCAGGTTCAAGCCAGATTTTTCAAGGAAATTCTTACGATTTTCGACATAACGGCCAAAGGTTTTCTGGCGCAGGTCAAGATCCAGAACACCCACTTTATGCCCCATCCGCGCCAACGCCGTGGCGATATGCATCGACACGGTCGATTTGCCCGCACCACCTTTTTCATTCCCGACGACAATAATATGCGCCATTGGATACTGTCCCCTATACCTGCCTTGTTCCGGCCGATTTACCACAGGATATGGTGTCGGCGGAATTTTGCAAAGGATTGTTATTCTATTTGGAGGCTTCATTGGCATGTGTTGCAAGAATATGGAAGAGCCCCGCAGAAAACCGTTACAATGATGTGGGACGGCGACGCCTTGGCCAGCTGTCGCGGTTCACCCGGGCGACGGAAATCCGCGCGTCCTGGGCTTTGTTTCTCTCTTTCATCCCCTTCGCAGGGCCGTTAGCGTGAGACCACGAAGAACGGAGATCTTAATGCCCGGACAGACCAAAACCGACGCAGCGCTAAGAAACTGGAAAACCCCACCTGCCCCCACCGGCGCAGTGTTGGAAGGTCGATATGCGCGGCTGGAAAAACTGTCGGCGGATCGCCATGCGGCCTTGCTGTACCGCAGCTTCGAAGGTCATGATGCGGTCTGGGATTACCTTCCTTATGGTCCATTCCATTCGGCAGCAGCTTATCACCGCTGGATGCGCGATGTAACGCAGGACGACGATCCGTTATTCTATGCGATCAGGGATAGTGAAACTGGTCGGTTCGGCGGGGTTGCCAGCTATCTGCGGATCACCCCTGGCATGGGGGTAATTGAATTGGGTCATATCAACCTGTCCCCTGCGTTGCAAAAAACGCGGGCCGCGACCGAAGCTTTCTTTCTCATGATGAAATGGGCCTTCGATCAGGGATATCGTCGGTTCGAATGGAAATGCGACGCCGGCAACATCGGGTCGCGCCGTGCCGCACAGCGTTTGGGGCTAAGCTATGAAGGCATTTTTCGACAACACCTGATCGTGAAAGGGCGCAATCGCGATACCGCATGGTTCGCCGCCACGGATCAGGAATGGCCCGCGCTGCAAGAAGCCTTCACCTTTTGGCTGTCGCCCGGTAATTTCGACGCAAACGGTCGGCAAAAAGAACGATTGGGCGACCTGACCGGATTGGTGCGGGTCAGTTCAGATCCGGTTCTTTGACCCCGGGCCAGTGCTCAGGCGGTTCTGGATCAATCCGGCGATCCGCGCGACAGGGGGGCAGCAGGAGCTGTGCTGCATCCGCACGATAGCTAATTCTTCGCCAGCCGATAACAGCGACTTGTCGCCCGCGATATGCGCCACACTGGACAGAAATTGCGCAACGTAATCCAATGTCTTGCCAGATGGATCGTCAGTCAGCAATCTTAGAAGAAGCAACAAATCCTCGGCGTAGGCGACAGCATCGGGACAGACCACATCGTCATTGACGATACGCGGCCCCATCGGGTGGTAATCTTCCGGCAGCAATGAAAGAACCAGTTCCTGAAAGCTCGCCAGACTGCGGACCGGTTTGAGCAAGAAACCATCGGCACCGGCGGTACTCACCGCGTCGGCAACCGCATCGTCACCGCAGGTTCCCAGAATGACACTGATACGCGGTTTGGCCCGGTGTAATTTTTCAATCAGTTGCAGACCATCGCCATCGGGCAGGCCAAGATCGACGCTGATCACAGTGGGTTGATACGCTGACAAATGCCGCTCTGCCGATGTCAGGCTATCGGCACGGCGAATCCGCGCGCCGCTGCGCAGGCACAAAAGGCGCATCGCGTCAGAGGCGTAACGACTGTCTTCGACCACCAGCACCGTCACCCCCTGCAATGGCCGACTTGGCGTCGGAAATCGGGCAATTTCGAAAAGATCGCTATCGTCCATTCTGATATCCTTTCCAAAACTGAAACGTCCCAGCATCACGCGGTTCTGGCTAAGGTTGCGTTAACGGGTCGGTACCGCTTCTGCGTCCCCCTGTCTCTTGCACCACGACGCAGCAACCCGCATAAGGACTGCCAAGCTTTGCCAGATTAAGGAGACCAGAAATGATCGGCCGCCTGAACCATGTCGCCATCGCCGTTCCTGACTTGGACGCCGCATCGGAACAATACCGCTCAGCCTTGGGTGCCAAAGTCGGGGAACCGCAGGACGAACCCGATCACGGCGTGACCGTGGTATTCATCGAATTGCCCAATACCAAGATCGAACTGCTGTACCCGCTGGGCGATGACAGCCCGATCAACGGCTTTCTGGAAAAGAACCCTTCAGGCGGCATTCATCATGTCTGCTATGAAGTCGACGACATCATCGCCGCGCGCGATCACCTGAAGGAAACCGGCGCCCGCGTTCTGGGAACCGGCGAGCCCAAGATCGGTGCCCATGGCAAGCCGGTGCTGTTCCTTCACCCGAAAGATTTCAACGGCTGCCTAGTGGAACTGGAACAGGTCTGATGGGTCCCACCTCTGCTATTGTCCTGTTCGCGGTGATCTGGTTCATGACCTTCTTCATCATATTGCCACTGCGCCTGAAAACCCAAGGCGATGTCGGGACAGTTGTGCCGGGCACCCATGCCGGCGCCCCGCAAGAACATCACCTGAAAAAGAAGGCGATCATTACCACGATCATCTCCGTTTTATTGTGGTGCATCATTGCCGGCATCATCCTGACGGGCACGATCACCGTACGGGATTTCGACTGGTTCCACCGGATGGCACAGCCCGACCTGTAAGCCTGTGATAGATATGGGTGAACGTGGCCGCGCCAAGGATCGGGATCAGCAGGTTCACAAGCGGCACTGACAACGGCACCGCCATCAGGGTTCCAGCGGCCCAGATCGTGACGCGATAGCGTTTTCGCAAAACCTTTGCCTCGGCCCGACCAACCCTGCGGATCGCGGCAAGGGTGAAATATTCCATGCCCAGCAAATACCCGTTCATTCCCCAGAAAATGAACAGAGCGGCAGGTGAAAAAATCACATACAACAACACCGCCAGCAGGTTGGCGGCAATGATGATACCCAGAAAATTGACGGTATCCTTCACCGCTTCGAAAAATCCGACATTATGCGCCGGTGGCAGATGCGGGTAATGCCGATCCTCGACCGCTTGCGCGACTTCGTCGAGAAACATCGACGTGATGGCCGACGCAACCGGCACCATCAGGAACACCGATAACACGATCATCACGAAGAAACTTGACCAGCTCAGCAGATCGTCAAGCCACGTCACCGGACCGATCAGCGGAATGACCGCTTCATCCCCGACGGTGGATTGCAGAAACCACAAGAACCCCGCAAACACCGCAACCAGCAGTGCAAAAGTCAACACGACGCCCAGAAACAGCACCCTGCGGAACCGACGGTCACCAATTTGACCCAGCGCGGCAAAGAAGGACGAAAAAATTATTCCGAAAGCCATTGGGTGATGTTCTCCAAATCCGGACGGGGACGGTCAGACGGGGCAGATTTTTCGGTACCTATATGAATGAACCCGGCAACCCGTTCATCCTCGGCCAGCCCCAAAGCGTCGGTCATGAAACCGCGATCATGGCTGGGCCAGCCCGACAACCAATTTGCGCCCCATCCCGACGCCAGCGCGGCATTCAGCATTGCCAGGCAGACCGCCCCGGCGGAATAGGTCAGTTCCAGCGCGGGGACCTTGTCAGTCGGTTTGATGATTTCGATCACCGCCACGACCAGATTGCCGTTAGCGAATTGATCCACCCCCTTGGCGATCCGGTCCGGGTCCAATTCCAACGCATCCCCCCGAGTCCGCGCGATCCCGGCCAGTCGCTCAAGCGCGGGTTTTTCCATGACGATGAAACGCCAAGGTTCCAACTTGCCATGATCGGGTGTCCGCGCAGCAGCGGTCAGGATCGGCACCAATTCGTCGCGATTGGGAACCGGGGTGATCAAAGTCTTGGCCGGACGGGACCTGCGCGTCAGCAGGAATTCCAAGGCGGCAGGATTTTTTTCGGGCATGGTCTTCTTTCATGTCTACAACAATCCTTATGTCGGCCCTGCGCGACGATGGGTCAAGCCGTTGCCGGGAACTAATTGGGTCTGCGCAGGGGATTAAAACGCCGGTCACACCAACCGGGATCGAAGATCACCAGATCGGCTTTCTGACCCTGATTTCAAAATCTCTCATAACCAATAACTATCAAAGCCATCAGAAAATGAAACTTCTTCTAATGCTTCTCTTGACTTAGAGTTATTCCAGAACTGGGAGGAATCGCTCTGCCGTGGGAGGAAACGCACAAGACAGCGCATCCCTCGGTGACGGCGGCATTCATTTCCTGCGCGATTTGAATCGAAACACAAAATGGGAGACCACAGATGGATGGAAACGATATCGGCAAATGCCCGGTGATGCATGGCGCAATCACTGCCAATGATAAAACCGTCATGGATTGGTGGCCGAATGCACTCAATCTCGACATCTTGCATCAGCACGACTCCAAGACAAATCCGATGGGCGAAGATTTCGACTATCGTGAAGAACTCAAGAAGCTCGACGTGGAAGCGCTGAAGAAAGACATGCACGCGTTGATGACCGATAATCAGGATTGGTGGCCTGCCGATTACGGTCACTATGGCGGCTTGATGATCCGCATGGCCTGGCACTCGGCGGGGTCCTACCGATTGGCCGATGGCCGTGGCGGTGCAGGCTGTGGCAACATCCGTTTCGCACCGCTCAATTCCTGGCCCGATAACGGCAACCTGGACAAGGCGCGTCGCCTGCTTTGGCCGCTCAAGAAGAAATACGGCAATAAGGTTTCCTGGGCCGACCTGATCATTCTGGCCGGGACCATAGCCTATGAATCGATGGGCCTGAAAACCTTCGGCTTCGGGTTTGGTCGCCAAGACATATGGCACCCGGAAATCGATACCTATTGGGGTGCTGAAAAGGAATGGTTGGCGCCGTCTGACGAACGCTACGAAGATGTCGGCAACCCCGCCACGATGGAAAACCCGCTGGCCGCCGTGCAGATGGGTCTGATCTATGTGAACCCAGAAGGGGTGAACGGCAATCCCGACCCGCTGAAGACCGCCGCACAAGTGCGTGAAACCTTCGCCCGCATGGCGATGGACGACGAAGAAACTGCAGCGCTGACCGCCGGGGGCCACACCGTGGGCAAGGCGCATGGCAACGGCGATGCCAGTGTGCTTGGCGCGGAACCAGAAGCCGCAGGCGTCGAAAATCAGGGGCTGGGCTGGATCAATCCGAACATGGACGGCAAAGCCACCAACGCGGTCACTTCGGGCGTCGAAGGCGCCTGGACCACCAACCCGACCACTTTCGACATGGGTTATTTCGAACTGCTGTTCGGCTATGACTGGGAATTGACCAAAAGCCCCGCTGGCGCAAACCAGTGGCAACCGTTCGACATCACCGAAGACCACATGCCGGTTGACGCGACCGACCCTTCGGTCCGCCGTATGCCGATGATGACCGATGCCGACATGGCAATGAAAGTGGACCCGGCCTATCGCGCCATCTGCGAAAAATTCATGGCCGACCCGGATTATTTCAAGGACACCTTTGCCCGCGCATGGTTCAAACTGACCCACCGCGACATGGGGCCGAAGGCGCGTTATGTCGGTCCCGACGTTCCGGGCGAAGAACTGATCTGGATGGATCCAATCCCGGCTGGTCCGGACAACTACGATATCGGAGCCATCAAGTCGAAAATCGCGGCTTCTGGCCTGTCGGTTTCCGATCTGGTTTCAACCGCTTGGGACAGCGCCCGCACCTATCGCGGCTCTGACATGCGCGGCGGTGCGAATGGTGCCCGTATCCGCCTTGCTCCGCAAAAAGACTGGGACGGCAACGAACCGGCCCGTCTGGCCAAGGTTCTGGCCGTTCTGGAACCGATCGCGGTGGAATATGGCGCAAGCATTGCTGATGTCATCGTTCTGGCCGGAAACGTCGGTATCGAACAGGCGGCCAAGGCAGCCGGTCACGATCTTTCGGTTCCATTTGCACCCGGCCGCGGCGACGCAACCGACGACATGACCGATGCAGCATCCTTCGATGTATTGGAACCCGTTGCCGACGGTTTCCGCAACTGGATGAAGAAGGACTATGTGGTCAGTGCCGAAGAAATGTTGCTCGACCGGGCCCAGTTGATGGGGCTGACAGCGCATGAGATGACCGCGCTGATCGGCGGTATGCGGGTTCTGGGCACCAACCACGGCGGCACTGCGCATGGCGTGTTCACCGACCGTGCCGGGGCGCTGACGAACGATTTCTTCGTCAACCTGACCGACATGGGCAATCAATGGAAACCGACGGGCAGCAATGCGTATGACATCGTTGATCGCAATTCCGGCGATACCAAATGGACAGCCACCCGCGTTGATCTGGTATTTGGCTCGAATTCGGTCCTGCGCGCCTATGCAGAAGTTTACGCCCAGGACGATAATCAAGCCAAATTCGTTCGTGATTTCGTGGCCGCCTGGACCAAGGTGATGAACGCCGACAGGTTCGATTTGGCCTAACCCGCCCAAGTGAAAACATATCTATGAAAACAGACTGGGCGCCGCATGAACCTGTGGTGCCCAGTTCAGCTTTTCTTTGGTCAACCTGTTATCCGAATTGCGACCGCCCCCCTTCGGGCCCGGGAAGAGTGTTGATCTGAATATCCTAGCCCCAAATGCCTATGACGCGCTTGGCGAGATTGTTGATCGATATCATTTTTTCGGAACCGATATTGACCGGACCGCATAAGACGTGTCGTCGCTTCGATGCAAAGGAAAGACCGCGTCTGCCGACCGCGACCCCCACACATCGCTGTCATATAACTGCTGCAACTCGGCCTTCACATCCAGGCATCCAGACCCTCGGACGTGAAGGCCAATCACCGGATCAGCCCGCCTGCGCGTGGAAATCCTCCGCGAAGCTGTCATACCAGCTCAGGCAGTCCGGGTTGGACATAGCATCCGGCGTGGCAACCTCGGCCATTTCCTGCCCCAGCAGACGCCGCTTGATCGGAACCTCCAGTTTCTTGCCGGTCAGCGTATAGGGAATATCCGGCGCGACCTCGATCCGGTTGGGGATATGATGCGGTGACACCTTGCTTTTCAAAGCCGCGATAATGGCTTCTTTCATACCTAGGGTCAGGGACGATCCTTCTGCCATCTTTAGAAACAGGATCATGCAAGACGGTTTGCCCAGATATTCCAGATCCACAACAAGGCTGTCATCGACGCCCTCCATTTCATCGACTACGCGGTAGATGTCGGCCGTCCCCATCCGGATGCCATGGCGGTTGATCGTGGCGTCGGAACGGCCGTATATGATCGCCCCACCTTCCGACGTGACCTTGACCCAGTCGCCTTGGCGCCAGACCCCAGGATAGGTATCAAAATAGCTGCCATGCAGGCGGCTTCCATCTTCGTCCCCCCAGAAAAACAGCGGCATCGAAGGCATTGGCGTTGTACAGACCAGCTCGCCTACTTCGTCATAGATCGGTTTGCCCTGCGCGTCATAAGCATACACCCCGGCCCCAAGCGCACGGCACTGCATTTCACCAATGCGGACCGGCAGCGTGGGTGCCCCAGCCAAGAAGACCCCTGCCAGATCGGTGCCCCCGGCGATGGGCGCAATCCAAATATCGCTCCGCGCCTGTTCATACACCCATTGATACGCTTCCGGCGGCAACGGCGACCCGGTAGACCCAAGCATCCTGAGCTTGCTCAGATCCGCTTGTTCGCGCGGCACAATACCGTTTTTCATGCACAGCGTGTACCACGCAGCCCCGGCTCCAAACAGGGTCACATCGGCCCGTTCGATGAACCGCCACAGACGCCCCGCGTCGGGGAAACTCGGGCTTCCCTCGGCCAAAGCGATGGTGGCCCCGGTCAGCAAACCGGCGACCTGACAGTTCCACATGATCCAGCCGGTAGAGGTGTACCAGCTGAACACATCATCCGGGCCGACATCGCAATGCAGCCCCAGCAGCTTCAGTTGTTCAAGCACGACGCCGCCGTGTCCATGGACGATCGCCTTGGGGCTGCCGGTGGTGCCGGACGAATAAACCACCCAAAGAGGATGATCGAAGGGCACCATTGTTGGCTCAAACGGGGCATCCTGCGTCGCCGTCATATCTGCCCAATCATGCCGCGCAAGCCTGCCATGCGCGACCCCGTCAGCGGAATCCATCGAAATCCAGGCCTCTAATGTGGGCAAGCCT
This sequence comes from Thalassovita gelatinovora, assembly GCF_001458355.1. GTDB lineage: Bacteria > Pseudomonadota > Alphaproteobacteria > Rhodobacterales > Rhodobacteraceae > Thalassobius > Thalassobius gelatinovorus. The sequence continues at coordinate 214,790 of NZ_CYSA01000019.1, forward strand.
GCCAACAATTGTGAAACTTCGGCACTGCGATCATACGCACGTCCGTTAAATGTATATCCCGAAACGGTCAGAATCGCCTTGGGTTCGATTTGCCGGAACCGCTCCAGCACGGTGGCGGCCCCCATATCGGGCGCACATAGGGACCAGATTGCCCCAATGCTAACCGTCGCCAGAAAGGCGATGATCGTGTCGGGCGTATTGGGCAGATAGGCCACCACACGATCCCCTTGTTCGACCCCCAGCTTACGCAGCGATTCAGCCATCGCTGCCGTTTTCTGTTCAAGCGTTGTCCAGTCAACCTCGGTCAAGGTCCCGTCCTCCGCCTCGTGGCGGATGGCACACCGGTCAGGGCGGACATGGCTGAACACATGCGCGGCGTAATTCACAGTCGCGCCCGGGAACCAGACAGCGCCTGGCATATCTCTTCGTTCCAGTTCAGTGCGGTACGGAGTCGGCGATTGCACCTTTCCCCAGTCAAAGATTGCCGCCCAGAATGCTGCGGGTTGCTCAACCGACCATTCCCACAGCGCCGCGTAATCCGCAAAGTTCAAACCTTCACGCTGTTCAAGCCAGCGCATGAAAGCTGACATGTTGCTGTTGTCCGCAAATGTAGCCGTGGGGGTCCATGCGGGGGCGTTTTCACGTATCTTCATAGCGTCGATCAAATCCAAACTGCGCACAGAAAAAAAACCGTGCTGTTTCATACACAAGAGTTGATCAAAGGTGTCATAAAATGGGGCGCTTCGTCCACGGCAAATTCAGCACAATGTATCAATGCCCTAGTGTCCTTCGCCGGCCTCATCCGGGGGATGACTTCTTATGGGGAAAGCGGCGGTTTGACCTGCCTCATCTCAGTTTGAGCATTATTTTTGCTTCTGGTTGGGTTTGAAGCTCGTTAGTTTATGGGGGTTTATATACTTAATAGGGGAGCAAAATTACTTTTGGATAATATCGCGCTAAAATGAATGTCTGTAGTGTCGTTTAGGTAATCAACGGCGCGTGACTGCCCCTACTTAAGACGCAAGGACATCAAAATGGCTCAGCAAACGATCACAGCAAACACCCGCGATATCCTCAAGCAGG
>NZ_CYSA01000020.1 GCF_001458355.1 Thalassovita gelatinovora
CGTTACCGCCGCGGGCAACCTGAGACATACATTCACTGGAGAGAAACCATGATCAACTTCATCAAGAACTTCCGCAAAGACGAAGACGGCGCCGTAACTGTTGACTGGGTCGTGCTGACCGCAGCCGTTGTTGGCCTGGGCATCGCAGCCGTGACCACCGTTTCGGGTGGCATCGACACCGCAGCCACCACGCTGACAAACGACCTGGGCACCAGCATGACTTCGGCGGCAGCTGTCAACTAATTCCGGCCTGACCTCGGTCAGACCAAAGGGCCGCGCCTGATATCAGGCGCGGCCCTTTTTTTCATTCTGCGGAACCGTCCCGAAAGAACCGCGAAAACGTCGTTAACAATTCCCTAATTCGCCAAATTGCCGCCCCATTCAAAGGTCTAAATACAGTCATACCACGACGGGGACAGGCAGTGAGAGAGCCGACACGGTCCCGCCGCGGGCAACCTGAGACATACATTCACTGGAGAGAAACCATGATCAACTTCATCAAGAACTTCCGCAAAGACGAAGACGGCGCTGTAACGGTTGACTGGGTCGTGCTGACCGCAGCCGTTGTTGGCCTGGGCATCGCAGCCGTGACCACCGTGCGCGGCGGCATCGACACCGCAGCCACCACGCTGACAACCGACCTGGGCACCAGCATGACTTCGGCGGCTGGCGTCAACTAATTCCGGCCTGACTTCGGTCAGACCAAAGGGCCGCGCCTGATATCAGGCGCGGCCCTTTTTTCATTCTGCGGAACCGTCCCGAAAGAACCGCGAAAACGTCGTTAACAATTCCCTAATTCGCCAAATTGCCGCCCCATTCAAAGGTCTAAATACAGTCATACCACGACGGAGACAGGCAGTGAGAGAGCCGACACGTTACCGCCGCGGGCAACCTGAGACATACATTCACTGGAGAGAAACCATGATCAACTTCATCAAGAACTTCCGCAAAGACGAAGACGGCGCCGTAACTGTTGACTGGGTCGTGCTGACCGCAGCCGTTGTTGGCCTGGGCATCGCAGCCGTGACCACCGTGCGCGGCGGCATCGACACCGCAGCCACCACGCTGACAACCGACCTGGGCACCAGCATGACTTCGGCGGCTGGCGCCAACTAGTGCCGGGCTGCCTGCGTTCAGACCAATGGGCTGCGCCTCATATCAGGCGCGGCCCTTTTTTCATTCTGCGGAACCGTCCCGAAAGAACCGCGAAAACGTCGTTAACAATTCCCTAATTCGCCAAATTGCCGCCCCATTCAAAGGTC
>NZ_CYSA01000021.1 GCF_001458355.1 Thalassovita gelatinovora
TCCTGCTCCTGTTGAGTTTATTGCTGCCGTCATTGCTTATTATGTTCATCCCGTCAACATTCAAACGGCCTGTCTCATCATGGAAGGCGCTGAATTTACGGAAAACATTATTAATGGCGTCGAGCGTCCGGTTAAAGCCGCTGAATTGTTCGCGTTTACCTTGCGTGTACGCGCAGGAAACACTGACGTTCTTACTGACGCAGAAGAAAACGTGCGTCAAAAATTACGTGCAGAAGGAGTGATGTAATGTCTAAAGGTAAAAAACGTTCTGGCGCTCGCCCTGGTCGTCCGCAGCCGTTGCGAGGTACTAAAGGCAAGCGTAAAGGCGCTCGTCTTTGGTATGTAGGTGGTCAACAATTTTAATTGCAGGGGCTTCGGCCCCTTACTTGAGGATAAATTATGTCTAATATTCAAACTGGCGCCGAGCGTATGCCGCATGACCTTTCCCATCTTGGCTTCCTTGCTGGTCAGATTGGTCGTCTTATTACCATTTCAACTACTCCGGTTATCGCTGGCGACTCCTTCGAGATGGACGCCGTTGGCGCTCTCCGTCTTTCTCCAT
>NZ_CYSA01000022.1 GCF_001458355.1 Thalassovita gelatinovora
CCGCGGCCATCGACATTTCCTCGGCGGCCGAACTGTTCTGCTGCGTGACCGTATCAAGCTGCTGAATGGCAACACTGATCTGGCCCGCACCGGCGTTCAGTTCGCTATTGGCAGACGAAATGCCACTGACGAGTTTCGCCGTCTGCTGAATATCGGGCACGAGATGCGAAAGCAGATTGCCCGCCGCCTGCGCCGACCGCACTGTTTCCCCCGAAAGCCCGGAAATTTCCGTTGCGGCTTCCTGTGAACGCTCTGCCAGCTTGCGCACTTCGGCCGCCACGACCGCGAAACCACGGCCGTGATCGCCAGCCCGCGCCGCTTCGACCGCAGCATTCAGCGCCAGAAGATCGGTCTGACGCGCGATTTCCTGGATCACCATGATCTTGTCGGCAATCGTTTCCATCGCCTTGACCGCATCGTCGACGGCCTTGCCGCTGGTTTCTGCATCCTGCGCCGCCTTGAGCGCGATGGTTTCGGTCCGGTTGGTGTTTTCGGCGGTCTGATTGATGGTGGCCGCCATTTCTTCGACCGAGGCCGAGGTTTCCTCGGACGATGCGGCCTGTTCGGACGCGCCTTGGCTCAGCTGTTCGGAACTGGCCGCCATTTGTTCGCTGCCGGACGCAACATTGCGCGCCGCCGAGGACACATCGCCGACAACGGACTTCAAGCGTTCGGTCATTCGGGTGAGCGCATCGACAAGATCCCGGATCTCGTCATTGGACTTCACCTTTGCCGTGGCGGTCAAATCGCCGTCGGCCACCGCACGAGCCACGCCGACGGCGGTAGAAATGCCTCGCGTGATGTTGTGGATGATCCAGATCGCCATTGCGGTTGAGACAAGCAGGATGATGCTGCCGACGGCAATCATCATCGCCTTACCTGTCTGGTAGGCCACCTTGGCCTGCGCACCGCTTTCGTCCACAAGGCTGCTTTGGTAATCCTTGAAACCTTCGATCGCGGCGAGAAACGCTTCGAGAGAGGGTTTAAGATTGGCATCCACGTCCTGTATCGCGGCCTCGCGGTGCCCATTGTTCAGATTTTGCCTGATCTTCGCAAAACTTTCGACATAGGGCTTTCGCTTGTTGTTCACCTCGGCGAGTTGCGCCTGACCTTCCGCACTGGTGATCGTCGGCTCCAGCTCTGCCAGAAGTCCGTCGATCGCCTTGACGGTCCCGGCGATACGCCCGGAGATTTCGTCGCGCTCTTGCTGCGTGTCGGCAAGGACCATCTCGAAGTTGGCGCGGGCGTTAGCATTGACTTTCGTGGTGAACGCATTGATGACGCCCATTTTCCACCAGTAGTTGTCGACCACCGTTTTAACCTCGCGGTCAAGGTCGCGCAGGCTCATGTAACCGGCCCCCATGCCCGCGATCGCCAGAACCACCATAACGGTGAAGGCCGCAGCCAGTTTGAATTTCAGTGTCAGTCTCATCGTCATCTCCTTGTGTCGGTGTTCCGGACTACGCTTTCGCAGCCGGTGTCGTAAATTCGCCGCAGATCGGGGCATGATGAACTGCCCGTCATGTTTTGCGACACCGCTCGGGTTATTCAGGACTTTTTTTGTTGGGGCTGAGATCGATGGCGGCAATCTTCCAGCCGCTATTGCTGCGCATTATTTGTGCAATGTCGAGGATCCGCGCCACCGCGCCTTCGGACCAGCTGGTCGCGCCGGTATCCTTCTTGATGTCGCTACAGAGCCGCGAGAATGACTTGAGCATGATCTGGTTGTTGCTGAGGAATTGATCGAACCACGATACCAGCTTGTCTTCGCTTGTTGTGGACGAAGCCCCCTCACTGCAGCCAAGTGCATCGCCGAGGGAATATCTTTGCCGCATCATCGCGAACGTGGGCACAAAAATCGTGATGGTCATAAAAAAATACTTCCCGCAAACCTTACGAGTTCAAATAACGGTCTTGACTCAGGAAAAGTTTAGGGCCGCCCTGAATCCTGCTTCAGGACTGGCTGAACACGGTCATGATCTTGTTCTGAATCATTCGACAAAGCCTGTGCTGAAATGCATGAAAATATTAGTCAACGCATTGAAAATATATAATTATAATCTCACCTCCACGAACTCTTAAGGCATCTGAAAACACGCCGAATCGTCTCGGCGGAAACGGTGCTGACTGCTGCTCAGTATCTGTCCCGTTACGCCTGATGATAGACATTTGAAACGGCTGGATCGACAATGCCCCGTTAACAAAGCGCCCATTAAAGCGGCGGTTCGATTAATATATTTGCACATTAAATTATACCCTTAACCCCAATTAAATAAACACTAATTGGGGTCGTCTTCTTCACTGGGCAGTCCATGAAGGAGACGCATCTCAAACATATCAAATCGCACTCTGTCAGGGCACAACCTGCAACGAATGACCGGGGAATTTTTCTCTTGTCAGGGTGCCGCAATGCAAAAAGTGACACGATATTCGCGACCAGCCCGCAAGCTGGCGAATATCTCAGAATATGGAGGGGCCGCGACGCAGCCCCAGGACGTAAAGTTAACAGTGGTAATGGGACTTCTGAAAATGACCCTAAAGTTTAAATTGACTTCGGTGTTCACCCTTGTGGTGCTTCTGGCTGCAGCTGGCATCGGGCTTGGCATCCTTAAAATGGGCGAACTCAAAGCCGAGTTCGACGATGTTCTGGAACGCAAGGTTCGCGGCGTTGCGTTGGCCAATGAGATCAGCGCGGAATCCGTGTGGATCGCACGAAGTGAAAAAATGTTGCTTCTTGCTCCGGGCAAGGCTGAAAAGTATGCCCGTGCAGTCGAGATGGATAAGCGCGCCGCAAATATCGATCAACTCCTTGCCGAGCTTCGTGCTGTGTCGGAACCGTCAGATCAGGAATTGCTTGATGCCTACGAGGCGGATTGGCAGAAATACCTATCCGTGAACCGTGAGGTTCGGGAAGCTTCGGGTCTGCAATCGATCCTGAAGGGGCGTGAAATTCTTCAAAACGAGGGATTAAAAGCCTATGAAGCTGTGGCGGCGAGCATGACCGCTTTGAAGCAAACTCTGTCTAACAACAATAGTGCTGTGGCGGCATTTGGCGGCACTGCAAGCAATATCGATTCTGAGGTGATCTCGGATATCGAAGCTGCGGTTTTGCACGTGTTGGTCAACATCTACAGCGCGATGGCGTCATCCGCCGACCCCGAGACCCTCGAAGCCTATGCCATACGCACGGAACAGCGTATTGCCGGGTTGATGGACACCGTCAAAGTTGCCGAAAACACTCTTCCGGAAGACTATCAAGCGCATTTGGCGGAAATGCTCAAAGCAGGTGCAGTCTGGTTGCCATTAGTCCAGTCGGCGCTGGAAAAAGCTCGTGAGAATGGGGATTACGCCGCACTCCAGATCAGCAACGGTCGGTCCTCGACAGCCCGCCGGGCAGCAGATGCACAGCTCACAACTCTGATTGAGCGGCTGAAAGTCCGCATGGACACAGCACAGACGGGTGTCGCGGAAACCTATGCGCTTAGTACGCAGATTCAGATCGGTTCGCTTGTCGCGATGGTTCTTATCGCTGCGGTTGCAGCAATCATGATTGTTCGCGGGATCTATCGGCAGCTTGGGGGCGAACCCGCCTATGCGCAGGACGTGCTGCGCCAGATTGCCGATGGGGATCTGAGCGCCACCATCAAAACCCGTTCGGGCGATCATGACAGCCTGCTTGCTGCGCTGGCCAATATGACCGAACGCTTGAAGTCCGTTGTCGGCGATGTGTCCTCGGCGGCGCGCAATGTTGCGTCCGGCAGCGAACAAATGGCGGCCAGTTCCGAACAGCTGAGCCAAGGCGCGTCCGAACAGGCCGCATCGTCCGAGGAAACCTCGGCCTCGGTCGAAGAAATGGCGGCCACCATCAATCAGACCGCCGAAAACACCAACCGGACCGAAACCATCGCGCTCAAGGCGGCGCAGGATGCAGAAACC
>NZ_CYSA01000023.1 GCF_001458355.1 Thalassovita gelatinovora
CGGTTGAGCGTGGTCAGGTTCTGTGCAAGCCCGGATCGGTGAACCCGCATACCAAATTCGAAGCCGAGGTCTATATCCTGACCAAGGACGAAGGCGGCCGTCACACCCCGTTCTTCGCGAATTACCGTCCGCAGTTCTATTTCCGGACCACCGACGTGACCGGGACCGTGACGCTGCCGGAAGGCACCGAAATGGTAATGCCGGGCGACAACCTGAAATTCGGCGTCGAGCTGATCGCGCCGATCGCGATGGAAGACGGTCTGCGTTTCGCCATCCGTGAAGGCGGCCGTACGGTCGGTTCCGGTGTTGTGTCGAAGATCATCGCCTAAGCGTTTCGCTTGGAAGAATTCGCAAAGGGCCGTCCATTGGGTGGCCCTTTGTCATTTGCGGGCGGGCGTGGTTGCGCCGGGAAGCCGGGCGACTGCACAGCGAAATCCGGCTGACCGGCAGGGTTTGACGAGAAAGTTTACCACTTGGTCATAGATTTGTTATCTTGAAGTGGTTTCAATCGCATTCTCAATTGCCTGAACGAGGTTTCAAAATGACTTCCAGTTTCTCTAGGCGTGAATTCCTAGGCGCGGCTGCCGGCGCCGGTTTGATTGTTCTGCATCCGTTTTCCGCCCGCGCGGCGGCCAATCAGGCGCATCTGCGGGTGATGGAAACCACCGACCTGCATGTGCATGTTTTCCCGTATGATTATTATTCGGATCGCCCGGTCGACACGGTCGGTCTGGCCCGTACTGCGGCGCATATCGGGGCGGTTCGTGCCGAGGCCACAAACAGCATGCTGGTTGATAACGGTGATTTCCTGCAAGGCAACCCGATGGGCGATTACATCGCCTATGAACGGGGCATGAAGGACGGCGACCTGCACCCGGTGATCGCGGCGATGAACACTTTGGGATTCGATGCCTCGACGCTGGGCAATCACGAATTCAACTACGGTCTGGATTTCTTGTCGAAATCGCTGGCGCTGGCGAATTTCCCGGTGGTGTCGTCCAATGTGGTGAAGGAAATGGGCGCGGGTCCGCGCGACGACACCACGCTGATACCGCCCTATGTGATCCTGGACCGCGAACTGACCGACGGGGCCGGCAATACGCATCAGATCAAGGTGGGGCTGATCGGGTTCGTGCCGCCGCAGATCATGAATTGGGATCGTCGCCATCTGGAAGGCAACGTCAACACCCGCGATATCGTCGAGACCGCCAAAGCCTATGTGCCGGAAATGAAGGAAAAGGGCGCCGATATCATCATCGCGCTGAGCCATTCGGGGATTGGATCGGCAGAGCATAGCGACGGGATGGAAAACGCGTCGGTGCCGCTGGCGGCGGTCGATGGGATCGACGCGCTGATGACCGGGCATTCGCATCTGGTGTTCCCGTCACCGACCTATGCCGATTATGCGGCGGTGGATGCCGACAAGGGTCTGATCCACGGCAAACCGGCCGTGATGGGCGGGTATTGGGGATCACATCTGGGCGTGATCGACCTGATGCTGGAACAAAGCGGCGGCACATGGCAGGTGGTGACCAGCGCGGTCGAAACCCGGCCGATTTACAAACGGAACGAGGACCGGTCGATCACTGCGTTGGTGGAAAGCGTACCGATGGTGCTGAGCGCGGTAACGCAGGAGCATGATGAAACGCTGTCCTATGTGCGCCGCGCGGTGGGCAAGACCGATGCGCCGCTGCACAGCTATTTCGCGCTGGTGGCCGATGATCCATCGGTGCAGATCGTGTCGATCGCGCAGGAATGGTATGTCGCTCAGATGTTGGAAGGCACCGAATATGAGGGCCTGCCGATCCTGTCGGCGGCCGCCCCGTTCAAGGCCGGGGGCCGGGGTGGCCCGGATTATTATACCGACGTGGCGGTCGGCGATGTGGCGATCAAGAACGTGGCCGACCTGTATCTGTATCCCAACACCGCGCGCGCGGTTCTGGTCAGCGGCCAGCAGGTCAAGGATTGGCTGGAACGGTCGGCGGGGATTTTCAACCAGATCGAGCCGGGCAAACCGGATCAGGTGCTGCTGAACCCGTCCTTCCCCAGTTACAATTTCGACGTGATCGACGGGGTGGAATATCAGATCGACCTGAGCCAGCCGTCGAAATTCGACACTGATGGGGCTGTGATCAATCCCGGGGCCAACCGGATCGTCAACCTGAGTTACAACGGTGCGCCGTTGGATATGGCGGCGAAATTCGTCATTGCCACCAACAATTACCGCGCTGGCGGCGGTGGCAAGTTTCCCGGGGCGGACGGGTCGACCACCATCCTGACCGCGCCGGATACCAACCGTGACGTGATCGTGCGCTATATCGTCGAACAGGGCACCATCAGCCCCTCGGCCGATGCCAATTGGACCTTCGCGGCGATGCCGGGCACCAGCGTGTTGTTCGATACCGGCCCCAAGGCGGCAGCCTATGCCGACAAGGTGCAAGGGGTGAAGATCGCCCCGGCGGGCGACGGCCCCGACGGGTTTGCCCGATTCCGCATCGAGCTGTGAGTTCCGGGTCAAGAGCGGATCAAGGGGGCGCCTTGGCGGTGGCCCCTTGCCAGATGTAAAGGGACAGCGCGCCACACGGATCGCCAAACATGCCGGTGGCATCGCATAGCGAAGTGGCTCGTTGATATGTTACACAGGCATTTGACTGGTCCCGAGACGCGCAAGACTTTACATTTCAACCGTATATTGCGAGGTCGACAGAAGAATAGGAAGGTGACACCATGCTGACCAAACGTCATTTTATTGTTTCTGCGGCTGCGCTGTTTTCAGCGCCGCTTGAAGTTTCATCCGCAGCGGCCGCGACATCTGACAGATCAATGTGGTCGGCGTGGGACGCACAAGTGACGCCAGAAGGGTATGATCCCGGCACGTCCAACCCTTGGGGGGTCGGATCGCGGTTCTTGCCGCGGCTGGTCGAGGCCAATGAAGGCCTGACGCCGGGGGACATCCATGTCGATGCGGTGGCGCGCTATCTGTATCACATTCGCGAGAATGGCACCGCGATGCGATACGGCGTCGCCATCGCGCGGGGGGATCTTTACGAAGCGGGGACCTATTCGATTCGGCGCAAGGCAAAGTGGCCGACATGGACACCGACGCCCGCGATGATCAAACGCGACCCGGACTTGTATGCGCAACATGCGGACGGGATGAATGCCGGGCCGTCAAACCCGCTTGGATCGCGGGCTTTGTATCTTTATGTCGGAAATCGCGACACTTACTTGCGCATTCACGGTTCGCCCAGCCCAAGATCGATCGGCGGGCGCGCCAGTTCCGGCTGTGTGCGGATGATCATGCCCCATATCAATGATCTGTATGAACATGTGAACACCGGGTCCACGGCGGTGCTGTATCCGCCGGAAGAAGTGATCGCTGCGAAAAGCTAACGCGGGTGAGGTGGGGTTTTCGCTGAAAACCTTAAACGCGTGTCGAACCGTCAGCCCACCGGGGCGGCGTCGGGTTCGCGGCTGCAGATCGGGCGGCCATCGGCGGTGCGAAGCGGCAGGAATGTCGTTTCGACAGGGCCAACATAGCGATAGACATAACATCCGTCTGCCGGGTCAATTCGAACGGCTGTCAAATCCTGATTGGTTGCCGCGATGGCGCGCACGCCTTCGGGCAGTTCTTTGTAAAATCCACCTTCCGAACTGCTGCTTTGACCGTTTTCGCAGGCGGCAACCAGCACCGTTGCGCATCCGATGATCCAAACCCGAGCTTTCATTGACGATATCTCCGAAATGTTTGTTCTTCTCGGTTAAGGTATTCTTGCCCGGATGTAAAACCAGCCGATGCCGGTTTGATGCAGGCTGCCCCGATTTTGAACGGACGTTTGGTTCGGTGGGCGCAAGGCATCCGGCACGGAGCGCATGGCCGGGCGGTTCCTTGCAATTTTCCGGATCTGGCTGCGTCGTGGTTGATCGCGCGGGCGCGGCCTGTATCCTGATTCTGTCAGGCCCGACCGGAGATACAGGATGTTGCCTCGTTTCGTGAAATTTGCCCATGCGTTGAGCGGCCCCGATGAAGGGGACAATCTGCGTGAAGACGCCCTGTTGCGGGTGTTGCAGGACGAAACCCCGGCCTGGGTGCATCTGGACGGGACCGATCCCGGCGCTGGGGACTGGATCGCGCAGCATCTGGATTATCTCGATGCCCAGGTGATCGAGGCGCTGCTGGATGTCGATACCCGGCCACGCGTCAGCATTCTTGGCAGTGGCATGTTGGTGATCCTGCGGTCGGTCAATATGAACGAGGGCGAGAAACCGGAAGACATGATTTCGATTCGGATGTGGATCGACGCGCATCGGATCATAACGATTTCGCGCAAGAATTCGCATGTGATCGCGGATATGGACGCCACCCTGCGTGACGGTGCGGCGATCGAAAGCGTCGAAGAATTCCTGGTTTGGCTGGTCGAGGCAATCACCAGATTTATCGCCGAGTTTCAGAAAGATCTTGATCTGAAAGCCGAGAATCTGGAAGAGCGGGTGATTGCCGAAACCAGCAATCGTCTGGGCCGCGACGTGGTTGATCTGCGGTTGCAGGTGATTGCCGCGCGGCGCTTTCTGGTGCCGCAGCGCGCCGCGCTGGAGGCGATCAGCAAGGCGCAACTGGATTTCATCGACCCGATCACGCGGCGGGAAATTGAAGAAGAAGCATTGAAAATGACCCGTGTGGTCGAAGACATGGAAGAACTGCGCGAACAGGCGGCGGTTTTACGGGAAGAAATGTCGGGCCATTTGTCCGACCGGCTGAATCGCAACATGTTCGTGCTGTCGATCCTGTCGGCGATTTTCCTGCCGCTGGGGTTCCTGACCGGGTTGTTCGGGGTCAACGTGGGCGGCATGCCCGGTGTCGGAGCGGAACATGCGTTTTTGTGGCTGTGCGTGGCGATGGGCGGTTTGTTCGCGATGCAGTTGGTTCTGCTGTGGCGGCTACGCTGGATCGGTGGCGGCGGGTAAGGGGGGACATTTGGTCGATCAATTTGCCCTAAAGAGCCGCATCATCGCCGCTTTCCCGCCATTTTGAATAACTAGATTTGAACCTGGTTCGATATTACGAGACAGGGCAGATGAATTTTTTGAATGCGACGACTTCCAGCCCCATGAGGGCCTTCTCGGTTCTGACTGCGATCACGGATTTCGTGTTGCGGCCGCAAAAGAGTGCGCAGGATTTTCGGCCGGTTTCGGCGCGAACGGCACCTCGGGCTCCGGTATCGAGTTTTTCGGCCCCATCGGATTATGGTGACGATTGTCTTTTGGGTCATGGCCGCAGCCGGGCATCGGGATCGACCATCAATCAACCGCATCGCCGGCAAGTCTGCCAAGAGCTTTGACATTGCCGGGCGCGCTGCGCTGGGCTAGTTTGCGGGCAAGCCATGGAGGGTGCCGTGAACATATAACAGTCCTATCCGACCCATCACTTTCAATTCATGATGATTGGAGCGCTGTTATGCCCGATTTCCTTGATGCTTCGTTGCGTCATCCGATCCGCCTGCCGGATGGCACTTCTTATCCCAATACTGTCTGGCTTGCCCAAGTGATCGACCATCCGAATATGCGGATCGGCGATTTCACCTATTATAACGATTTTGACCCGGTCGATGATTACGCGGCCCGGATTGCGCCCTACCTGCATCCGGGGGCGCCGGAAACTTTGATCATCGGAAAATTCGGCCAATTCGCCCACGGGACGCGGTTCATCACCTCGTCTGCAGATCATCCGAAACGCTGGTTCAGCGCCTATCCTTTCGCGGTGTTCAACCACGATTGCATGGATCTTTATGCCGAAGAATTCGGCACCGGGCGCGACACGGTGATCGGCAATGATGTCTGGATCGGTCATAATGCGATGATTCTGCCCGGGGTCACGGTGGGCGATGGCGCGATCATCGGTGCCGGGGCCGTGGTGCGCCGCGATGTCGACCCTTACATGGTGATGGGCGGCAACCCGGCCGAACCGATCCGGCGGCGGTTTTCACAACAGGTGACGGCGCTGTTGTTGCGGCTGCGTTGGTGGGATCTGGAACTGGATCAGATCCGGGCGATTTTGCCGGTTCTTGCCTCGGCTGATGTTGTGGGATTGCAGGACGCGGTGGCGCGGTATCGGGAAGGACCGAATTCACCTTGATGGGTGAAAAGGGTCTTGATCTTGGTCGTCGGCTGTCATAGTCAAACGTCGGCCTTAGGGGTATAGCTCAGCTGGTAGAGCGACGGTCTCCAAAACCGTAGGTCTCGGGTTCGAACCCTGATGCCCCTGCCAATTTCCTTTGAACAACGTGTCGACGAATGGTTGCGCTTGCAGCCTGCCCGGCAGCGCTGCGCCGTGTCCGGGCTGGCTGCAAGTCTAGTCGCGAGGCGGGATGTTCAGGCCGCGCTGTACCGCCGGGCGGGCGAGGAAACGGTCAAGATAGGCCACGGTGTTGGGGTAACCGGTCCAGCCGACGGTATCGCGTGCGCCATATATTTCCAGCGCCCTGAGCCAGCCACCCAGAGCGATGTCGGCAATCGAAAATGTGCCGCAAATCCAGTCCTGACCGTCGAGTTGACCTTCGATCACGTTCAGCAGGCGCTTGGTTTCGGCGATGTAGCGGTCGCGTGGAATCGGGTCTTGGACCGCGCTGCCGGCGAATTTGAAGAAAAAGCCCAGCTGCCCGAACATCGGGCCGACGCCGCCCATCTGAAACATCAGCCACTGGATCACCTTGTAGCGTTCCGCCGAGTCGGTGGGCAGCAATTGGCCGGTTTTTTCCGCCAGATAGATCAGGATCGCCCCGGATTCCCACAAGGCAAACGGTTCACCGCCCGGCCCGTCCGGGTCGATGATCGCGGGGATTTTATTGTTCGGATTGAGCGACAGGAATTCGGGTGATTTCACATCCGCATCCGACAAGGTCACTTTATGCGCTTCATAGGGCAGGCCGATTTCTTCCAGCATGATGGAAATCTTGACGCCGTTCGGGGTGGGAAAGGAATAGAGTTGCAGAACCGAAGGGTCCTTGGCGGGCCATTTTTGGGCGATCGGGAAATCGTCGGGAAAGGTCATGTCGGCTCCTTTGCGTGCGCTTGGGGGGAAAATAGACAGATTTTCCCGGATAAAAAGATACTTGGTTGTGACAATGGACCGTATCTAAGGTGAATTCACGCACGGCGCCGGGGGTGATCGTGCCAAGTTTTGAAAAAAGAGAGGGATATCATGATCAAGGAATTTAAGGATTTCATAGCCAAGGGCAATGTCATGGACATGGCGGTCGGGATCATCATCGGCGCGGCCTTTACCGCGATCGTGAAATCGATGGTGGCCGATCTGATCAATCCGATCATCGGGTTGTTCACCGGCGGGGTGGATTTCACCAACAATTATGCGGTTTTGTCCGGGGATGTCGCCGCCGGAGCCAGCCTTGAGGCCGCGCGCGAAGCCGGGGCATCGGTGTTTGCCTATGGCAGTTTCATCATGGCGGTGATCAATTTCCTGATCATTGCTTTTGTCGTCTTCATGTTGATCCGCATGGTCAACAAGGCCAAGGATGCCGCGACCAAGGCAGAGGAAGCCCCGGTCGAAGAAGCCCCGGCGGGTCCGAACGAACTGGACGTGTTGTTGGAAATCCGCGACGCGCTGAACAAAGGCTGAGCATAGGCACAGCCATTGGAGTTGGAGCGGCCTGCCATTTGGCGGGCCGTTTTTCGTTTGAACGGGGCTGCAGATAAAAAACGCCCGACAGGGAAGGGGAACCTGCCGGGCGAGGGAGGATGCACCAAAGGTGCAAGGTGACTTGGTGTTATTGGACCAGCAGTTGCGGCGCGGTCACGTCAAGGCCCAACGCCTTGCCCACTGCGGCATAGGTCAGTTGGCCCGCGTGGACGTTCAAGCCCGCCAGCAGGTGGGGATCGTCGGCGCAGGCTTGTTTCCAACCCTTGTCGGCCAGCGCCAGCATGAACGGCATGGTGGCGTTGCCAAGCGCGATGGTCGAGGTGCGGGCGACCGCGCCGGGCATATTGGCGACGCAATAATGCATGATCCCATCCACGTCGTAGATCGGGCTTTCATGGGTGGTCGCATGGGAGGTTTCAAAACAGCCGCCCTGATCGATGGCGACATCGACGATGGCCGCGCCGGGTTTCATCGTCGAAAGCTGTTCACGGCTGACCAGTTTGGGGGCGGCGGCACCGGGGATCAGGACCGCACCAATCACCATATCGGCCGCCGCGACCAGTTCGGCGGTCGTGCCCTGAGACGCGTAGGAGGTTTTGAATTCGCCACGGAAGCTGTCATCGAGATAGCGCAGTCGGGGCAGCGACATGTCCAGCACGGTCACATCCGCGCCCATTCCGGCAGCGATCCGCGCCGCATGGGTGCCGACGACACCTCCGCCGATCACCACGACATGGGCCGGACGGACGCCGGGCACGCCGCCCATCAACACGCCACGGCCGCCATTGGCCTTTTGCAGGGTCCAGGCACCGACCTGCGGCGCCAATTTGCCCGCGACTTCGGACATCGGCGCCAGCAGGGGCAAGCCGCCGCGCGGGTCGGTCACGGTTTCATAGGCGATGGCAGTACAGCCGGAGGCCAGCAGATCATGGGTCTGGTCGGGGTCGGGGGCGAGGTGCAGATAGGTGAACAGCAGTTGGCCTTCGCGTAGCATCTTGCGTTCTGCCGCCTGCGGTTCCTTGACCTTGACGATCATGTCGGCGGTGGCAAAGATTTCCGCAGCGGTGTCGAGGATCGCGGCCCCGGCTTCGATATAGTCGCTGTCGGGAAAGCCCGATCCGACGCCCGCGTCTTTTTCGATGACCACCTGATGGCCGTGCGCGATGGCTTCGCGGGCCGCGTTCGGGGTCATCCCGACGCGAAATTCCTGTGGTTTGATTTCTTTGGGGCAGCCGAGTTTCATGATCTGTTTCCTCCTAGGATCAAAGGTAGGATGTCGCATCATTTCTGCAAAAGGGTTGAAATTCGGGTCGTAATTCAACGAAAGATGTGAATATTATTCGAAGAATCGAATAATATTGCGAAGGATCGTGCATCAATGGCGTTGGATCAGACAGATCGCCGTATTCTGACCGTGTTGCAGCGCAAGGGGCGCATTTCCAATGCCGATCTGTCGGAACAAGTGAACCTGTCGCCTTCGGCTTGTCATCGCCGGGTACAGCGGTTGGAGGCGGATGGCTATATCCGCGATTACGTCGCGCTGCTTGACCCGCGCAAGATCGGGGTGTCGACCACAGTGTTCGTGGAAATCACCTTGCAGGCGCAGGCCGACGAGGTACTGGACGCGTTTGAAAAGGCGGTGTCGCGAATCCCGGACGTTTTGGAATGCCACCTGATGGCAGGGACGGCGGATTACATCCTGAAAGTGGTCGCCGAAAGCACCGAAGATTTCGCCCGCATCCATCGCCAGCACCTGTCACGGCTGCCCGCCGTGGCGCAGATGCAATCCAGCTTCGCGCTGCGAACCGTGTTCAAGACCACCGCATTGCCGGTTTAAACCAAATTTTCAGCGGTTTTCGGTCGGCGCTAACGGGCCGTTAATCGCTGCCCGCTATGTCAGGTTTCCAGAAAGGAGGCTGACATGTCGTTCCTGGTTTATGCCAAGGATGGTCAATTCGGGATATCGTCCGGCCCGAACCTGACCCATGCCCCGGGGCTGAGCCGGTTTGATACACGGCCCGGCAACAGCACCCGGTTGATCATTGCGGTCCGCGACGGGGATGAAATGGCGTGGCATTTCGGTCCCGGCGGGATTTTTGAACTGTGTTGGCATGTCGGGCGGATTCAGCAGGCGATGGTGATCCGCTGTGACGATTGCAACGGCAGGTGTGGCACCATCGTGTTTGAAGGGACCAATCACGACGGCAATGCGACGCGGGTGATCTGGACCCCCGATTTTGATCTGACCGGCTGGTATGACGATCATGGCAAATCCGGTCAGCCCCGGTTTTTCCATACGTCCAGCCGGCCAAGCCAGGATTGCGGTTTCTACTGATCCGCCGCCCGGCCGAGTGGTTTGCCCGGCATTGTCAAACCGTCCGGTATGTCCCATTCTGCCCGCAAAAGGGGGGGGCAGGGATGCAGTGGGATTACATCATCGTCGGGGCCGGCAGTGCCGGTTGCGTGGTGGCCAAGCGGCTGGCGGATGCGGGCAAAAAGGTGCTGCTGCTGGAAGCGGGCGGATCGGATGCCTATCACTGGGTCCATATCCCGATGGGGTATCTGTATTGCATCGGCAATCCGCGCACCGACTGGATGTTCCAAACCGCTGCGGAACCGGGGTTGAACGGGCGGTCATTGATTTACCCGCGCGGCAAGGTTCTGGGGGGCTGTTCGTCGATCAACGGGATGCTGTACCTGCGCGGCCAAGCCGCCGATTATGACGGTTGGCGGCAGATGGGCAATACCGGATGGGGCTGGGACGATGTCCTGCCCTATTTCAAGAAATCCGAAGATTACGTCGACGGGCCCAGCGACATGCACGGCGCGGGCGGCGAATGGCGGGTCGATAATCAGCGGCTGCACTGGGATGTTCTGGACGACTGGATGGAGGCCGCCGCCGGTGCCGGAATACCCAAGGTGACGGATTTCAACACTGGCAACAATGAAGGTGTTGGATACTTCCGGGTCAATCAGAAACGCGGTTGGCGGATGAACACGGCGCGGGCGTTTCTGCGATCGACCAAGGGGCAGGCGCTAAAGGTTGAAACCCATGCCCATACGCGGCGGGTGCTGATCGAAGACGGGCGCTGTGTCGGGGTGGAATATGAACAGGGCGGCGTGGTCAAGACCGCCCGCGCGGCGGGCGAAGTGATCCTGTCGGCGGGGGCGATCGGTTCGCCGCAGATCCTGCAATTGTCCGGCATCGGCCCAGGCGCGGTGCTGCAACGCAATGGCATCGAGACGCGGCACGACAATGCCCGGATCGGCGCCAATTTGCAGGATCATCTGCAATTGCGCTGCGCGTGGAAACTGCAGGGGGCGAAGACGCTGAACACGATGGCAAACAGCCTGTGGGGCAAAGCGAAGATCGGGCTGGAATACGCGCTGAAACGGTCCGGGCCGATGTCGATGGCGCCGTCGCAACTGGGCGCGTTTGCCAAATCGCGGCCGGATCTGGCCACCCCGGACCTGGAATTTCATGTTCAGCCGCTGACGCTGGAAGCATTCGGTCAGCCGCTGCACGATTTCCCGGCGATGACCGCCAGCGTCTGCAATCTGCGCCCCGAAAGCCGGGGCGTGGTCGAAATCACCTCGCCCGATCCCAAGGCAAAGCCGAAAATCGCGCCGAATTACCTGGCCACCGAGGGCGACCGGCAGACGGCGGTCAACGCGATACGGTTGGCGCGGCACGTGATGGAGCAATCGCCGATGGCGAAATACGCGCCCGAGGAAATGAAACCGGGGCTGACTGCGGTCAGCGATGTGGAATTGGCGCGGGCGGCGGGCGATGTTGGGACCACCATTTTCCACCCTTCGGGCACCGTGCATATGGGGGCGGATGAAACGGCGCCGCTTGATCCCCGGCTGCGGCTGCGCGGGATCGAGGGGCTGCGTGTGGTCGACTGTTCGGTGATGCCGACGATCACCAGCGGCAACACCAATTCACCGACGATCATGATCGCCGAAAAGGCCAGCGACATGATTTTGCAAGACGCGCGAGGATAATTCCATGGGGACTCTCGTCATCAGCTATTTCAGCGGTAACCGCCATACCGCGCGGTTGGCCGAAACGATTGCAGCGGCCGCCGTCGAATCGGGCTGCGACACCCGGTTGGTCGATGTCGCGGCGATGACCGAAGCGGACTGGCTGGCCTTGGACACGGCAGATGCGATCCTGTTCGGAACCCCGACCTATATGGGCAGTGCTGCGGCGGAGTTCAAAAGCTTCATGGATCAGACCAGTGACCGCTGGACCGATCAGGTCTGGGCAGACAAATTGGCGGCGGGGTTCACGGTGGCGACCTTTCCCGGCGGAGACAAGCTTGCCACGCTGATCCAGCTGACGGTGTTTGCCGCCCAGCACGGCATGATCTGGGTCGGGCAGGATCAGATCGGCGCGCCGGTTGATGCCGCCAATCCCGGTATCAATGCCAGCGGTGCCTGGCTGGGGCTGACCGCGACCAGTTCGCGCGACAAGACGCTGATGGTACAATCGGGCGACCTGGAAACGGCCCGCCGGTTCGGTGGGCGTATCGCCCGTGCGGTGCACCGCTGGAGCGCCTGATTGACCGGGGGCGGATCTGGGTTGCGGTTGGATTTGAGTATTTTTTCCAAGAAGAAACAACAAGGTGCGCCTTGCCCGACCGGATGCGCGTGGCCCCGGCTGGGCAAGGCGGCTTCTCCTTGGGCGGTCATCGGCTCTCCAGCCTGTACCGCCCGGTGAGGATCGCGCATTCACGTTAATGGCGCGTGAATGGGTTTCTTCTTGGCCGAAATACTCCCGCCGGAGGCGGCGCGGCCTGCAAGGCCGCCATATAAAAAGGAGCGCACATTAGCGCGCCCCTTAAAATGACAACCCCCCGGGCGAAGCCGCGGGGGTCGTCGGAACTTGCATGTTCAAGCTTTCGAGAAGGGCCTTACAGCATACCTTCGCGCTGGGCTTTCTTGCGTGCCAGTTTACGGGCACGGCGAACGGCTTCAGCTTTCTCGCGCGCTTTTTTGACGGACGGTTTCTCGAAATGTTGCTTGAGCTTCATTTCGCGGAAGACGCCTTCACGCTGCAGCTTTTTCTTCAGGGCACGGAGCGCCTGATCGACATTGTTGTCGCGAACACTAACCTGCATGTGGTTTTCACCACCTTTCTAAGTTGAGTTGCATGGAGTTGCAGGAGGTGGTCCTATAGCAAGGCTTGCTCTATTTGTCTACACCGAAGCCAGCCCGAAAGGAGAGCCCATGACTGTGCCTGATCTGAAGGATCGTTTGCTCGATGCCGCGTTGATCCACGTGGCTTTTGATGGTTGGACGGAGGCGACATTTGCCGCCGCCGTGGCGGATGAAGGGATTGATCCGGCGGTAGCACGGGCGCTGTGCCCGCGCGGCGCGGTCGATCTGGCGGTGGCGTTTCACAAGCGCGGCGATGCGCAGATGGCAGCACGGCTGGCGACGGCGGATCTGGCCGAGATGCGGTTTCGTGACCGAATCGCCCTTGGCGTGCGGTACCGGCTGGAGGCAGTCGAGGACAAGGAAGCGGTGCGCCGCGGGCTGACACTGTTTTCGATGCCGCAACATGCGCCGGACGGAATGCGATTGATGTGGGAAACGGCCGGGTTGATCTGGGACACATTGGGCGACAGTTCGACGGATGTGAATTGGTACACAAAACGGGCCACGCTGAGCGCGGTTTACGGATCGTGTGTGCTGTATTGGCTGGGCGATGAAACGCCAGATTGTCAGGCGACGTGGGAGTTTCTGGACCGGCGGATCGACGATGTGATGAAGTTCGAAAAAACCAAGGCCGGAATTCGCGACAACAAGCTGCTGAGCGGGGTTTTGGCGGGGCCGATGGCGGTGCTGGATCAGATCAAGGCACCGGGGATGGGCCGACAGGACATGCCGGGCCGATGGCCGGGTAAGAAATAAGCGAATATCGAAGGAGAGCGAGATGTCAGAGACCATGCGCGCGGTCGAAATCACCAAACCGGGCGGACCGGAGGTGTTGAAAATCTGTGACCGGCCGATGCCGCAGGCCCAACCGGGGCAGGTGGTGATCAAGGTGGCCTATGCCGGGGTCAACCGGCCCGATGCGTTGCAGCGCGCCGGGGCCTATGCGCCGCCCCCCACCGCCAGCGATCTGCCCGGGCTGGAAGCCTCGGGTGAAATCGTGGCGCTGGGCGAAGGGGTTAGTGGCTGGGCGATCGGAGACCCGGTCTGCGCCCTGCTGCCCGGTGGCGGCTATGCCGAATATGTGGCCACCCCGGCGGCGCATTGCCTGCCGGTGCCCAAAGACATGGGGATGAAAGAGGCGGCCTGCCTGTGCGAAACCTATTTCACCGTCTGGTCCAATGTGTTTCAGCGCGGCGGGTTGAAAGCGGGCGAAAGGTTTCTGATCCATGGCGGATCGTCGGGGATCGGCACCACCGCGATCCAATTGGCGCGTGAATTCGGCGCGCGGGTTTTCGTCACCGTCGGCAGTCAAGACAAGGCCTCCGCCTGTGCCCGGTTGGGGGCAGAGCGCACCATTATCTATAATGACGAGGATTTCGTCGAGGTGATGCGCGCGGAAGGCGGGGCGGATCTGATCCTCGACATGGTGGGGGGCTTGTATATTCCGCGCAACCTGCGCGCCTTGGCCGATGATGGCCGGTTGGTGCAGATCGCGTTCCTGCAAGGCCCCAAGGCCGAGTTGAATTTCGCCCAAGTGATGACCCGCCGGCTGACCATCACCGGGTCGACATTGCGGCCGCAAAGCGATCTGGCCAAGGCGAGAATCGCTGAAAGCCTGCTGGAAAATGTCTGGCCGTTGCTGGATGCCGGGAAAATCGGGCCGATCATGGACAGTGAATTCGATCTGGCCGATGCGGCCGGGGCCCATGCCAGAATGGAAAGCAGCGGCCATATCGGCAAGATCGTGCTGAAAGTCGGCTGATTCAGGCCCGGCGGCCGCGCCTTGTTTTTTCTGCGGCCGCCGGTTCATTAAATCGTGCCTAATAAAGCGACCAATAGACCGCCATTGGTTTCGTTTTATTTTTGTGGTACTATTATAAGATGTTATTTGCCAGAATTTGATCAATAGACGGCTTTTCTATTTGCTTATCTCATTGTGGCCGGCGTTTTTTTCTGTTTTTTAAATACATCTATTTAGTCGAGTAGGAGCAACTATGTCTGATCTTGTAAATATGAGTGTTGAAGAGTTGTCCGAGTATTCGATTGCCGAATTGAAGGCGCTGCACAAAAAGGTGGCGAAGGCAATTGAGACCTATGATGACCGCAAAAAGAAGGCGGCTCTTGCCGAATTGGAAGATAAAGCCAAGGAAATGGGTTTTACCCTGACGGAATTGACCGCTGTCATGGGCAAGAAGACGATCAAACCCGCCGGAGTTGCCAAATACCGCAACCCGGAAAATCCCGAACAGACCTGGACCGGAAAGGGCCGTCGCCCCGCTTGGTTTCTGGCCGCAATCGAGGCGGGCAAAAGCGCCGAGGATCTGACGATCTGATCCTAGCGGATCGGATCGAACAGAGCGTTTTTCAGACTGCAATCCTTGACGATATCGCGGCCGCAGGGCACCGGGGTCAGGGTTTTTGACAGGCAAAGGCGGGCTTCTTGAATGCGGCCATCTTTGCAGGTGATGGTCAACATGTCGGGTTCCAAGTCGGGATTGGCCTTGAGAAAGGCGTCTTCCACCACTTTCGCCGGCAAGGTGACGGGCCTGTCCAGTTTGCGGAATATCGCCGGGCGGGTCAGGCTGTCATAGGCGCGCCGGGCCAGATCGTAATAGGCGGCAGCGGTCAGGCCGGAACACACGCCGTGCTTTTTCCACTGATACCAGGCGAGGCCGGAACTGCCCATGATATCGGCCATTTCCGCGCTCATTTGCCGGGTCGGGTGCGGCTGTGTCGTGCGGCAATAAGAGGGCCAGCCGCGATGGTATTGCGGCCAGAGCCCGTGCAGCACCCAGCCGTAATCTGCGTTGTCGTTGCATTGCGGTGAGCGGCGCGCATCGCCTTCGAGCGCGCACCAGCTGGGCGACCAGCTGAGCGAAAGCACGTAATAGTCGAATGCGCCGGGCCGGTCGTCTTCGGCACTGGCGGCGGCGGCGACGAGGGTGAAGATCAGGCTCAGCAGGCGTTTGCGCATTCACTCTTTCCTTATCCAACGGTTGGCACTATATATGCGACAAGTTCCCCAACACGGTAACCTGTCCCCTATCAGGGACCGCCTGTTTCAGGCAACGGGGAAGATTTGAGTTAAGGAGATATGCTATGACCAAACCGATCATGGCGAGAGCGACCGCCGTCTGGCTGATTGATAACACCACAATCAGTTTCAAACAGATTGCCGATTTCGTCGGTATGCACGAGCTGGAAATCCAGGGCATCGCCGATGGCGATGTGGCAACGGGCGTCAAGGGATTCGATCCGGTCGCCAATAATCAGTTGACCCAGGAAGAAATCGACCTGGCCGAAAAGAACCCGCTGCACAAGGTGAAGCTGAAGTTCAACCCGTCCGCCGTGGGCGAGGAAAAACGTCGCGGGCCGCGTTATACGCCGCTGTCCAAACGTCAGGACCGTCCGGCATCGATCTATTGGTTGGTGAAATTCCATCCCGAATTGTCGGATGGCCAGATTTCCAAATTGGTCGGCACCACCAAGCCGACGATTCAGGCAATCCGGGATCGCACCCATTGGAATATCGGTAATATTCAGCCGGTCGATCCGGTGGCTTTGGGGCTGTGCAAGCAATCCGAACTGGACGCTGCCGTGCAGAAGGCCGTGGCCAAGCGCCAAGCCGAAGGCGTGGTGATGAACGATGACGAGCGCCGCAAGCTGGTCAGCACCGAACAGTCGTTGTCGATGGAAGACGCACCGAAGATGCCGACCGCCATCGAAGGGTTGGAAACGTTCAGTCTGAAAGACGATGACGAGGACGAGGAAGAGAAGGAAGCGGTGTATGACGCCGAAAGCCTGTTCAAGGTTCCTGCCAGCAAGGACGAAGACGAAGACGAAGACAAACAGCCCTGATTTTTACGGCTGAGACAAGATGCGAGCCCGGGCTGTGATGCCCGGGCTTTTTGCATTTTCAGGGTCGGGAAGTCGGGTGGTTTGAGTATTTCGGGCAAGATGAAACGGCAGGGGTTTATTTCCCCCGCAGCTTGCGCAAGCGTGGGCGGCAGAGGCTGAAAGAGGTGTGCCATGCGGATTGCGGTTGTCGGACGGGGAATGATCGGAAGCGCGGCAGCGCGGCATCTGGCCAAGCAGGGGCAGGAGGTCATCCTGATCGGCCCGTCGGAACCGGCAGACCCGCAACGCCATGACGGGGTTTTCGCCAGCCATTATGACGAAGGCCGGATCACCCGGTCGCTGGACCCGTCGCCGTTCTGGAGCCGGGCCAGCCGCGACAGCATCGCGCGCTATGACGAGATCGAGGCGGCCAGCGGGGTGCGGTTTTTCCACGAGACCGGGTTGATCATGGCCGGACCCGAGGGCAGCGAGCCGATTTCCGAGGTTGACCGGGGCGCGGCGCGGGACGGGATCATGTGCGAGGCGTATCGCGGCACGGATTTGGCCGCACGTTTTGGCTATTTCAGCTTTGGAGCCGACACGCTGGCGCTGTTCGAGCCGCGCCGGGCCGGGCATATCAACCCGCGCGCCTTGGTGCGGGCGCAAGGGATCGCCGCGCAGCGCGCCGGAGCGCAGGTTCTGGACACAGTGGCGACGGGTCTGCGTGAAGATGCGGCGGGGGTCACGGTGCAGACATCCCAAGGCGAGGTTGCGGCGGATCAGGTACTGGTGGCTGCCGGAGGGTTCAGCAAGACGTTGCTGGGCGAGTCGATCAACCTGCGGGTCTATGCCCGGACCGTTTTGTTGCTGGAGGTCGATGCCGAGGAACAGGCGCGGCTGGCCGGGATGCCGCCGCTGATCTGGCTGGGACCGGCGGGCGAAGACCCGTATCTGTTGCCGCCGATCCGCTATCCCGATGGCCGGATGTATCTGAAGATTGGCGGCGATCCGGGGGATGTCGCGCTGAACACCGATCAGGACATGCGCGATTGGTTCCGGTCGGGCGGAAACCCGCAGGTCGGGGCCTTGCTGGAAGATGCCATACGGGCACGTATGCCGGGGCTGCGATCCGGGTCGAGCAAGATCGCCGCCTGTGTGACCAGTTACAGCGATGACGGGCTGGCATTGATCGAGCGGCTGAACGCGCGGGTTTCGGTGGCGACGGCGGGCTGTGGCAAGGCAGCGAAAAACAGTGACGAGCTGGGGCGGTTGGGGGCCGAGGTTGCTTTGGGCCGCGCGTTGCCGGATTGGGCGGCGCGGAGTTGATTTGATCGTATTGGTCGAAAAGGCCACAAATTCGGAGCTGATCAGTGCGGTTTGACCGTGAATTATTGAGTGCAAACAATGGCATGTCTGCGGTTTTCCGCTTGGGGTTCTGTGCGGGATTATGATCAAAATTCGCCCGTAAATCCGGGGCGATAAATTCTTTTCTGGCGAGTGAAAAAAGAGCTTGATCGAATCCGGACATGGCCCTAGATGCCGCAATCAGACGCCAACGCACGCGCCTCTGGCCGGCCCGAAAGGGCCCGTGTTTACGTAGCGACGGTAACGTCTCCCTTGGAAGTGAGCGGTCATATATGGCCGGGTCTATTGGAGATGACCATGAACGCTAATGTAACGCCCTTTGCGTGCGGCGATGCCGTATGCGCCCAGAACCGTATCGAAACCTTCATCCGTTCGACCGTGTTCGACCGGCCCACTTTGGTGCTGGACCGGGACATGGTGGCGCAGCAATACCGGGCGCTGAAAGCCGGTCTGGGCCGCGCCGATATTCATTACGCGGTGAAAGCCAACCCGGCGCGGGATGTGTTGGAAGTTCTGGTCAGCGAAGGATCGCATTTCGACGCCGCGTCGCGCGGCGAGATCGCACTGTGCCTGAGCCTTGGCGCGCATCCCGACTGCATTTCCTTTGGCAACACGGTTAAGCGGGCGTCGGATATTGCCTTTGCGCATCAGGCCGGGATCACCCTGTTTGCCGTCGATGCCGAAGAAGAGCTGGAAAAGATCGCCGAACATGCAACGGGGGCGCAGGTTTATATCCGTCTGCTGGTCGGTGCGACCGGGGCCGATTGGCCGCTGAGCCGGAAATTCGGCTGCACACCGGAAATGGCTGAAGGGTTGATGGCGCGGGCGCTGGAACTGGGGCTGACCCCGGTCGGGTTGTCGTTCCATGTCGGTAGCCAGACCCGTCAGGCCGAGATGTGGCGCGATACGCTGGATCAGGTTGCGGCGGTCTGGACCCAGGCGCGGGCCAAGGGTTATCCGCTGTCGCTGATCAATATCGGCGGCGGGTTCCCGGCGTTTTACGGCGAAGCGATTGAACCGGCCACGATCTATGCTGCGCGGGTGATGGAAATGGTCGAGGCGCGGTTTGACGGGGCAGAACGGGTGATGGCGGAACCGGGGCGCGGCATGGTGGCCGAGGCGGGGATGATCGCGGCCGAAGTGATGTTGGTGTCGAAGAAATCCGAAGACGATCTGCATCGCTGGGTTTATCTGGATATCGGCAAATTTTCCGGTCTGGCCGAAACCATGGATGAAGCGATCCGCTATCAATTCGCGACCGAGCGTGATCACGAAGATCACGGGCCCTGCATTCTGGCCGGGCCGTCTTGCGACAGTGCGGATGTGCTGTATGAAAACCGCCCGGTGATGCTGCCGGTCGGGTTACGTGCCGGGGACAAGGTGATCATCCGCAGCTGCGGCGCCTATACGTCGAGCTATTCTTCGGTCGGATTCAACGGGTTTCCGCCGCTTGACGTGGTGGTGATCTGAAATCTGCTGACCGGGTCCGGTGGGGTATCCTGCCGGGTCCGGTCAGATCTGTTTTCGAGCGTTGAGCGCGGCGGTAATGGTGCCTTCGTCGAGGTAATCCAGTTCGCCGCCGATTGGTACGCCCTGCGCCAGCGAGGTCAATCTGACCCTGCTTTCCAGTTGATCGGCGATGTAATGCGCGGTGGTCTGGCCATCGACGGTGGCGTTGAGCGCGAGGATCACTTCGGTGATGTCTTCGGCGTTGATCCGGTCGATCAGTTTGGGGATGCGCAATTGTTCCGGGCCGATCGAATCGAGCGCCGACAGGGTGCCGCCGAGCACGTGATAGCGGCCCTTGAAGCCGCCAGCGCGTTCCATCGCCCATAGATCGGCCACGTCTTCGACCACGCACAGGATGCCGTTGCCGCGTTTGTCGCTGCTGCAGATGGCGCAGATATCCGAGGTGCCGATATTGCCGCAATTGAGGCATTCGCGCGCGGTGGCGGCGACCGATTGCATCAGGTCGGCCAGCGGCGTCAGAAGCAGCGCCCGTTTGCGGATCATTTGCAGCACAGCGCGCCGCGCCGAGCGTGGCCCGAGGCCCGGCAGCTTGGCCATCATCGCGATGAGGGCATCGATGTCTTGGGTGGATTTATCGGTCATGGCCGCAATCTAGTGTGGATTGGCGGCGTTGGATAGGGGGGGGATCCGCCGGGGGCGTGGCGCTTGTGTCGCGCTTGGGGACGCCTCCGGCGGGCGTATTTTGAGAAACGATGAAACGGATCAGAACGGCAGTTTCATGTCCTTGGGCAGGCCCATTTCTTCGCTCAGCTTGGTCATTTCCGCCTGTGCCCGGTCGCTGGCTTTGAGTTGGGCATCCTTGATGGCGGCAAGGATCAGGTCTTCGACCACTTCCTTTTCGTCGGGGTGGAAGATCGAGGGATCGATATCCAGCGCCTTCATTTCGCCTTTCATGGTGCAGGTTGCCTTGACCAGACCGGCCCCGGATTCGCCGGTCACGGTCAGGTTTGCCATTTCTTCTTGCAGGGTGGCCATTTTACCCTGCATTTCCTTGGCTTTTTTCATCATGCCAGCCATGTCGCCAAGGCTTCCGAGACCCTTCAGCATCGAGATACTCCTGTTTCTGTTGGTGTTCGTTCTATTGCGGGTTGCCGCGTTCGGCGGTTGCGGGGCGGGTCAGTCTTCTTCGAACGGATCCCATTCGTCTTCGACCTCCTGCAGCGCGTCTTGCTGGGCTTTGGCCTGCAAGTCGCGGGCCGTTCGGATCTGGGTGATCTTGGCCTTGGGAAAGGCATTGAGCACGGCCAGGACCATCGGATGGGCTTCGGCTTCGGCGCGCAGGGCGGTTTCCTTGGCGTTGCGTTTTTCGTCGATGGTTTCGCCGCCGCCTTCGTTGACCACGGTAAGCGCCCAGCGGTTGCCGGTCCAGCGTTGCAGCGCAGTGCCCAGCCTTTGGGCCAGATCGCGCGGCGCGTCGTCAGTGGGGACGAATTCGATCCGGCCGGGTTGATAGGCGGCCAGCCGCAGCCCGGTTTCGACATGGACCAGCAATTGCATATCGCGGTTCGTGCGGATCAGTTCGACCACGTGGTCGAAAGTGGGGAACCGGGCCAGCGCCTGGTCGGCATCCTGGGCCAGTGCCGCCTGCGGGCCGCCCTGTTGTGGTCTGCCTGCGCCGCTGGCCGGGGTCGGGGCATAGGCCGAGGTGGCCCCGACCGGTGCAGGTGTAGCCATGCCGTGCATCGGTTGCCCGCCACCGGGACCGCCCGCCGGGGGCTGCGGTTGCGGAGTGTTTTGCAACCTGTTGAGCAATTCTTCCGGGCTGGGCAGGTCGGCGACATGGGTCAGCCGGATGATCGCCATTTCGGCGGCCATCATCGCGTTCGGGGCGCTTGCGACTTCGTCCAGCGCCTTGAGCAGCATTTGCCACATCCGGGTCATCGACCGCATCGGCAGGGCCTGGGCCATCGCCTGACCACGGGCGCGTTCATCGGGGCTGACGGTGGGATCGTCCACCGCTTCGGGGGTGATTTTCACCACCGAAATCCAATGGGTGATTTCGGCCAGATCGCGCAGCACCGCCATCGGGTCGGCACCATCGGCATATTGGCCACCGATTTCGGCCAGCGCACCGGCGGCGTCGCCCTTCATGATCAGATCGTAAAGGTCCAGCACCCGGCCACGATCGGCCAGCCCGAGCATGGCGCGGACCTGATCGGCGCTGGTTTCGCCGGCGCCGTGGCTGATCGCCTGATCAAGCAGCGATTGGGCATCCCGCGCCGAACCTTCGGCGGCGCGGGTGATCAGCGCCAGCGCGTCATCGGTGATATGGGCCGCTTCGGCATCGGCGATGCGGCGCAGCATGGTGATCATCACTTCGGGTTCGATCCGGCGCAGGTCGAAGCGCTGACACCGCGACAGCACCGTGACCGGGACTTTGCGGATTTCAGTGGTAGCGAAGATGAATTTCACATGGGCGGGCGGTTCTTCCAGCGTTTTGAGCAGCGCGTTGAAAGCGCTGGTCGAGAGCATGTGAACTTCGTCGATGATGTAGATCTTGTAGCGGGCCGAGGCGGCGCGGTAATGTACGCTGTCGATGATTTCACGGATGTCGCCGACCCCAGTGCGCGAGGCCGCATCCATTTCCATCACATCGACATGGCGGCCTTCCATGATGGCGCGGCAATGTTCGCATTGGCCGCAAGGTTCGATGGTGGGGCCGCCGGTGCCATCGGGGCCGATACAGTTCATCCCCTTGGCGATGATCCGCGCGGTGGTGGTTTTGCCGGTGCCGCGGATACCGGTCATGATGAAGGCTTGGGCAATGCGATCGGCTTCGAACGCGTTGCGCAATGTGCGCACCATCGCATCCTGCCCGACCAGATCGGCGAAGGTTTCGGGGCGGTATTTGCGTGCCAGAACCTGGTAGCCGGGGGGAGGGGTGTCGGTCATGATCTGCCTTCGGATTCGGATATGCGGACAAGGTAAGCGTTGGGGCGGTGCCCGTCTACCGGATAGGTGGGGCAAGATCGGGGGAGGCCGGGGCGGAACAGGGGCGCTGCCCCTCTGCGCGCGTGTCGCGCGCATTCACCCCGGAGTATTTGGGCCAAGATGAAACGGCAGCCGGTGCTGGCCGGTGGCGGGTTTGTGTTTTTCATGTGCAGGCGCGGATTGTGCGGCTAAGCTGCGGCTGTGGAAAGGGCCGGGGGGGCAATTTCCGATGGTTTCCCGGGGGGAGGGGCTGGGCATGTCCGAACTGGTGCTGCATGCGCTGACGGTGAGTGACGGTATTCTTGCGATTTGTCCGTTGCCGGGGCGGGGGGGCAGCTATGACGAAGATATCGAACATCTGAGGGAATGGACGCCATCATTGATGATTTCCCTGACGACCGAAGCGGAAATGGTGAGCGAAGGCGCCGCGCATCTGGGCCCTGACATGATCGAATCCGGTTGCCGCTGGGTGCATATGCCGGTGCCGGATTTCGGGGTGCCGGACCCGGATTTCACAGCGCAGTGGCCGGAGGTCAGCCATACCGCCCTGACCGCGCTGAAAGGGGGCGGACGGGTAGTGGTTCAGTGCCGCGGCGGTTGTGGCCGGTCCGGCATGGTGGCGCTGCGGCTGATGGTCGAGGCCGGCGAGGAGGGCGAAGCGGCGTTGGCGCGGTTGCGCGCGGCGCGGCCCTGTGCGGTGGAAACCGAAGCGCAGATGGATTGGGCGCTTGCCCCGGTTTCGGCGGGCTAAGCCGGTCCCGGGCCGTTGGTCATGGCGCTATTTGCCGCTTTTGTTCTTACCGCCCGGTTTGCCCTTGAAGCGGCCTTGGGCCGCCTGCACCGCTTTGTGCTGGCGGGTGATTTCGCGGGCGCGGCGGCGGGTTTGGCCCATGGTTTCTGAATTCAGCTGATCCTCGGCGCGCAATTTACGCCACCGCTCGACCCGAGCTTCATCGAGCGTACCGGCCTTGATCGCGGCCAGCACGGCGCAGCCCGGTTCGCTGATATGGGCGCAATCGCGGAATTTGCATTGGGTCGCCAGTTCGGTGATGTCGTCGAACAAGACGTCGATGCCGCCCGCGACGTCGTGCAGACCCAGTTCGCGCATCCCCGGCATATCGATCACCATGCCGCCGCCGGTGGCAAAATGCAGCGACCGGGCGGTGGTGGTGTGGCGGCCCTTGGCATCGTCTTCACGGATGTCGGCGGTCGATTGTTCGGACCCGGTCAAAGCGTTGATCAGGGTCGATTTGCCAACCCCCGAAGAGCCGACAAAGGCCACGGTGCGGCCTGGGCCGCACCAATGGCGCAGACGATCCGATTGGTCCGGGTCCTTGGCGTTAATGATCAGGATTGCTTCGAATTTATTGGAAATTTCTTGCGCCTGTTGCAGGTAGCTTTGGGTGTCTTCGGCCTTGTCTGCCTTGGTCAGGACCAGAACCGGCGAAACGCCCGCATCCAGCGCCAGCACCACATAGCGTTCGATCCGTGCCGGGTTGAAATCTTCGTTGCAGGACGTGGTGATGAACAGCGTGTCGATATTGGCCGCCAGCAGTTGCGATTTGGCTTCGATCCCGGCAGCGCGGCGGCTGAGTTTCGAGCTGCGATCGAGAATCGTGCGGATGACATGGGTGTCGGGATCGACCATGACCCAATCGCCCACCGCGACGTCGCCGGCGCTGAGACCGGGGGGATAGATCAGCCGCTGGTCGCCCTGTTCGGACAGGCCGGTGGCCTTGTTGCGTTGCACCGAGGCAATGCGCATCGGCACGCCGTCGGTGCCGCCCGACGCGTCCGGTTGGGTGGCGAAAAAGGGCGACCATCCGAGATCTTTCAGCGTGGGATTCGTCACGCGGGCTCCGATTTGCTGTGTTAAGGTGTCTTTCGGGCAAGAATGCCGCTTTTCATCGGCGCGGCAAGAGCGCGTGATCATATTGACCGCGATTCGCCGCATTTAGATGCTGTTGGGAGAAAGGTGAGAGGCTGGACAACGACCCAAGCGGGGCTCGTTACGGCTGCTTCCTTCCGGATCTGACCGGGTTGGCGAGGTGCCTGCCCGCGCCAACCTCTCAAGCGGTGATATAGTCCGGGCGAAGGACGATTGCAAGACGGGGTGCAGGCCAGATCATATTGTGCAAAGCGGAGGCGGGCCGATGCCGGTTCGCGGGGCTGTGACGGACGGTTTAGAAATCGATGTTGATCGTTGCGAAACCATCCTCGCTGATGCTGTCCAGGCTGAGGTTGCGGCGTGGGACGGTTGCCAATCGTTCGATGGCGCTGAGCGAGGTTTTGAATTGTGCGCTTGTGCCGATCAACGGACAGAAGTGCCAGACCGGTTCCGGCCGGACAGCGACGGTGCCCTGTTGCCGGATGTAGTCGCCCAGGATTTCACGAATGGGTTCACCGGTTTCCAGCACCATTTTTTCCGGCGGGACCGGGGCGAAGCCGCCGCCGCCACTGGCGCGAAAGCTGTTGGTGGCGACGATGAATTCCTGACCAGGATCAATCGGCCGGGCGCGCCACGTGATCGCGGAGATCCGGCGATTCTCAGAGGACACGAATTTTCCGTCCGGCGTATAGCGCGGCGGTTGAGACGGGTCGATTCGATATTCCAGACCGACGATGTGATCGAAGCTGTAGCTGGGGAAAACCGGGTTGTGCAGGGCCTGTTGGCGCAGTCCGTGTAAAATCCGGTGAAACAGGGCGGCGCACCGTTCCAGCCATTCGACGATGTCGCGCCCGGTCAGCCGTACGGCGCAGATTTCATTTGGAAAGGGATAGAGGTCGGCCAGGCTGCGCAGGGTCAACGGCCCGGTCCCGATATCGGTGAAATTACCGGCCCCGGCCTGCCCTCCGGCCTTGTACGGTGAAACCGCAGACAATAGCGGCAAAGCGGCGTCGGGGGTTGCGTGCAGTTTGCGACCGACATAATCGGCCTGGGCACGCGCCACGAGTTGGAGCGAGGCATCATCGGCGACCAGGGCAAAGAATGTGTTCAACGGCTGTCGGGTTGTCCCGACGGGTTTTTCGATATGGTTCAGCGTCGACTGATGATGGTGGCGCACGGCGGCGACGATTTCGGGCGCTTCGGCGATGGTTTCGTTGATCCCGCTTTGGGGGACGCCGTTGTAAATCGGGCGCAGATCCGTGTGGTGGTGGCGGATTTTCCATCCGCCGGTGTCATCCGGGCCAAGGACCAGATCCATGACGCCAAGATGGCTGCCCCAGAATCCGGGCATCATCGTTGGTTTGCCGTTGATTGTGCCGTTGCCGATATCCACGCCGGGAAGGTCTGCGAAAGCCGGGTCGGGAAACAACCGGTGCTGATGGCCGCACAGGATCACGTCGATCCCATCGAGGTTCGACAGGGGCAAAACGGCGTTTTCCCGCACCTGCGGATCATCGGGCGCGGCAATGCCGGAATGAGCCAGGGCGACGATCAGATCGGCGCCGTCTGCTTTCATCCGAGGGAGATAGTCGCGCGCGGTTTCCACGATGTCGCGGAAATGCAGCTGACCTTGGACGGCGTGGCGGTCCCACACCGCCGTCTGCGGCGGCACAAAGCCGACTACCCCAACCCGGATCGTACGTTTGGCACCTGATCCGGATCGCAGGGTTTTTTGCAAGATCCGGTACGGGTGCAGCAAGGTCTGGTCAGCGCTGGGCCGGGGGCCCAGAGTGCGGGCGACATTTGCCAGGACCAGAGGAAAGCGGGCGCTGATCAGCGAGTCGAGCAGGAACCCCAGCCCGTAGCTGAATTCGTGATTGCCCAAGGTTGCGCCGTCATATTTCAGCGCATTCATTGCCGCGATGGCTGGGTGCAGCTTGGCAACGTTTTGGTCATGCTGCGCGACCTGATCACCCAACACGTTGCCTTGGAGAAAATCCCCGGTATCGAACAACAGCGATTGCGGCACCTCGGCACGGGCGGATTTGATCAATGTCGCGGTGCGCGACAGGCCGATCTGTGGCGTGTGGGTTGCTGAAAGATAGTCATAGGCCAGCAGATGCATATGGACATCCGAAGTCTGCAGAATGCGAATATGTGTTTCTTCTGACTTCAGAACCAGCCTGTTTACGGGGCGACTGAATTGCACCGGGTACCCTCTGAAATAGTAAAAAACAACAGCTTAAAGTAGCATGCAATCTGTTAAAGACATGTTTTGAGTAAGTCAATCGTGACGAAATCGATTTTCCCGGGTCAGGGGGATTTAACAGGTTTCCAGATACAGCAGTGGCGCGGTAAGTACATGGCGCAAAGACGGCTGCCGACAGATTGGATGCGGCGGCACGCAGGATCTGGAGGGTTGGTATGAAACACGCCGAAACCGTGACGTTCGGGGGATCGGGATTGGATCGCGCGGCGGAACTGCGCGGCGATGCCGAAGCGATGGCGGCGGTCACCGCGGCGCCGGGGGCGACGACGATGGTTCTGTGGCGCGGCAAGCCGTTGATTTCGCGCGGGCCGGCGGGCAATACCGACCTGACCCGGCTGCCAATGGATCATCCGATCCTGACCGAGGCGCGGACCCCGCCGATTTTCCTGGGCCGTGAAGACAGCGGTCCGGTGTTTGCCCATGATATTTCCGGCTGGGTGCCGGAGGCGTTGGACCCTGCGGCGCTGAACAGTTTTTTCGACCCCAGCGAACAGCATTATCCCGGCCTGCCGGACAGCGACAGTTTTGCCGAGCTGCGGATGATCATGACGCGGCTGACCGCGCGCGATGCCGAGTTGGCGGCGACGGCGCGGGCATTGTTGAACTGGCACCGAACCCATCGGTTCTGTTCCAAATGCGGGCAGAAAAGCGCGGTGGCAATGGCAGGCTGGCAGCGCAATTGCCCGGCCTGCGGTAGTCAGCATTTCCCGCGCACCGACCCGGTGGTGATCATGCTGATTACCCGCGGCAATTCGGTGCTGCTGGGGCGGTCGCCCGGTTGGCCGCAAGGCATGTATTCGCTGCTGGCAGGGTTCGTGGAACCGGGTGAAACGCTGGAAGCGGCGGTGCGCCGCGAGGTGTTCGAAGAATCTGGCATCCGGGTCGGGGCGGTCGAATATCTGGCCAGCCAGCCCTGGGCGTTCCCGGCATCGTTGATGTTCGGTTGCAGGGGCGAAGGGTTGAGCGAAGACGTGACCATCGACCCC
The DNA here is from genome assembly GCF_001458355.1 of Thalassovita gelatinovora. GTDB lineage: Bacteria > Pseudomonadota > Alphaproteobacteria > Rhodobacterales > Rhodobacteraceae > Thalassobius > Thalassobius gelatinovorus. The sequence goes on from NZ_CYSA01000023.1 coordinate 27,627, forward strand.
AAGGAAATCGAAGATGCGCGATGGTTTTCGCGCGAAGAGATCATGTTGTCCTTTTCCGGTCAGCACCCGACTTTGAAAGCGGCGCGCAAGGGGGCGATCGCCGAGTTCCTGTTGCGGAACTGGCTTGCGGATCGATTGGAATGAGACAAAAATGATGGCCAAGACAGAAACGGACAATAGGCAGGCAGGGGCAGCATGAAATTCGAAAGCAAAGAAGATATAGACGCCCCGATCCAGCAGGTTTTCGTGATGCTGACCGATTTCGAAGGCTTCGAACGCGCGGCGTTGCGGCGCGGAGCCGAAGTGCAGCGGGTTGACGACCTGGAAGAGATCGGGCCGGGCGTGGCCTGGGATCTGAGTTTCATGATGCGCGGCAAGCTGCGCAATATCCGGCTGACACTGAGCGAATACGACCCGCCCAACGGCATGTTGTTCACCGGCGGTGGCCAGGGGCTGGAAGGCCAGTTGGTGCTGGAACTTGTGGCGCTGTCACGGACCCGGACGCGCATGACCCTGGCCATCGAATTGTCCGCAACGACGCTGGCGGCGCGGCTGGTGCTGCAGTCGCTGAAGCTGGGCCGTAACAAGATCCAGTCGAAATTCCACCTGCGGGTCGCCGATTTCGCCACCGATCTGGAAGACCGCTACAAGCGGACGGCCTGAACGCGCCCATCTGTGGTGCTGGGGACCATTGGCTAAGTGGCCGTTGTTCAGTTTGTGTCGAACATTGGTTCCTACGCTGACCGGATCGGACGGTGTCCGGCTGTGCCAGTCGTCAACATATATAGGTTGTCAAATTCGGTTTGATCAATAGCGCCGAGCGGGTTCACGCTTCAAAGCGATATCCGAAAGATTCGATATCCGACGCATAACGTCGGGCAACAATATCCCGCGTTTCGTCATCGTAGTAGGTTGAATAATGTGCGTGCTCACTTTGGTTCGTACGCGGCAGAGGCACAAGCGGAGTGCCCAGATCTTCGCATAAGGCCGCAAAATCGGTGTCCAGTGTTTCGAGCTTAAGCACACGATCTACAGCTATTTTGCCGTCCAGACTGATCCAAGCGGAACAGGATGGTTCGAGCCAGGCCGTCTCTGCAACGTCCTTGGGCGGGCAAATTTCCATGAGATCCCGACTTTGTTCTTGGCTTCTATGAACCACGTCTTTGAACGACATCGTCTCAACAAGGCGCTTGTTTGGCCAATGCGTGGGCCAATTTGCGGATGCACCTTGGAGCCTTGTTTGCCGGAAAGCAAAGAGGGAGACCGCCCGCGCCCACGGATTTCGAACAACTGCGAACTTCGTGTATGTCTCGAAGGCTTCCGGCAATTTCGATTTCACATATGATATGTGTTCGTGGGGCCGCCTCGAGATCGGCGTTAAGTCGTTGTCAAGTTGTTGAAGAACCTGATTAATACTCGTCCCGGCAGTCTTGGGGATATGGAGAAATATTGCCCGTAATTTGTGTGAAATGCTCAGCAAATCCTGATCTCGACTAAATATAGGTGTATCGCGGTTTCTTTCTACTTCAGATACTTTCATAAGTGGTTCGCGATTGGAAGGCACAGGGGGTTTTCGCCGCTTCAGGCGCGTATCGCAGAAGTTGTGAAACGCCAAACGCAGATAGTCCATAGGCCGCTGCCAAAGTTCGCTCAGTCCCTCCGGGTGGCGGTTTTGGCCGGCACAGCCTGCTGTCCGGGGGCCGGATCGTCCTACCGCGCCTGTTCGTGGTCGAACCGTTGCTTGGCGATCTGTTCGTTGCGTTCGCTTTTCTTCAGGTCGAACAGGGTGGTGCGGACGTAATCCAGATGCGCCTCGACGGCGGCGCGGGCGCCTTCGGCATCGCGTGCCTGAAGGGCTGTATTGATGGCGCGGTGCTGGTTCAGCAAGGTGTCGCGGGTGGTGCGTTGTTTGAACATCATCTGACGGTTATAGAACACGCCTTCACGCAGCAGTTGGTACATCGACCGCATCATGTGCAGCATGATGACATTGTGGCTGGCTTCGATGATCGCGAGGTGAAAATCGGCGTCAAGCTGGGCTTCGCCGGCGGGATTACGTTTGGAATGAGCGGCTTGCATTTTATCGAAAATGCTTTGCACTACCTGAAGATCGGTATCTGATCCCAGCCGCGCCGCGCGTTCGGCGGCCAGCCCTTCCATGTCGCGGCGAAACGAGATGTAGTCGAACACCGCTTCTTGATGGCTGGCGAACAGTTTGACCAAGGCGTCGGAAAAGGCCGAGCCGAGAACTTCGGCAACATAAATGCCGGACCCCGCGCGCGTGCTGAGCAAGCCGCGGTCCTGCAAATCCGAAATCGCTTCGCGCAGCGATGGGCGCGACACACCAAGACGTTCGGACAATTCGCGTTCCGACGGCAACCGTTCGCCGGGACGTAAAATCCCGCGCAGGATCAGCAGTTCGATCTGTTTGGTGACCGCGTCGGACAGTTTTTCAGGTTGGACTTTTTGAAACGGCATGGCGACCCGATTGGTGAATTGGTAAAATTATATGACCGGCCCGTCCGGGGTGCAAGCATGGTGCGGTTCGCGTGCCGCAGCGTTGTGTGTCTGCCGGGGCAAGGGATCAGTATTCCACCCCGATCTGCGCCTTGATGCCGGACCGGAACGGGTGCTTGACCAGTTCCATTTCGGTGACCAGATCGGCAATTTCGATCAAGTCGTCCTTGGCGTTGCGGCCGGTCAGAACCACATGGGTCATCGGCGGTTTTTCATCGACCAGAAAGCTGACCACATCGTTGATGTCGATGTAATCATAGCGCAGCGCGATGTTGATTTCATCCAGCAGCACCATCTTGTTGGACGGATCGCGGATCAGGTCCTTGGCTTTGTTCCAGGCTGCCTGCGCCATTTCCACGTCGCGGTCGCGGTCCTGGGTTTCCCAAGTGAAGCCTTCGCCCATCGTGTGGAAGTCGCAGATGTCATTGAATTTGGACAGGATCAGGTCGCGTTCACCGGTGCTCATCCCGCCCTTGATGAACTGCACCACGGCGCATTTCATGTCATGGGCAATACAGCGGAAAATCATCCCGAAGCCGGCCGAGCTTTTGCCTTTGCCCTTGCCGGTATGGACGATGATCAGGCCCTTTTCATCGGTCTTGGTGGCCATGATTTTATCACGGGCGGCTTTTTTCTTGGCCATCTTGGTGGCGTGGCGGTCGTTTTCGGCGCTCATGTCAGGAGTCCCTGTCTTGGTGTCGTGACCACAGATAGAGACCCTAACCGTAATAGGAAAGGGCGGCCCGATCACGGACCGCCCTTTCTGGACCCTGCCGCAGGGAGGAAGATTATTCGGCAGGAACGGCGACGGTCGCCTTGGGTCTGCCGAAATGCTGGCGGTTCAAGCGTAGCAGCAGGGCGATCATCAGGGCTTGTGCGATCAATGCGATGGCGGTCAGGGCCCAATAGGCGAGCGAGAACTTGTCGATCAGTCCGGCTTCGGTCAGGCCCTTGTTGATGAAGAATTGCAGCATGACCGACAGCGCAACACCGGGGCAGATCAGGGCATAGGACCCGGGCGAGGTTTTCGATCCGAACACGAAGTCGGTGAAATAGCCCTGCCGACGCAGTACCAGCAGACCCAGCAGCAGGAACACCACCTGAACGGTCAGCAGACGGGCGAGGAAAATCATGGTTTCGCCAGCGGTAATATGGGCGTCGAAGGTGCCATGCAGACCGTGATCCTGACGCAGGAACAGGATGCCCAAAACGGTCATGATCGGAACGATCACCATCAGGGTCGGGCCGGCTTCTTTCGCGGTGCCGTAATGCAGCATCGAGTTGAATGCGGTGACGGCAGCAACCACGGTATAGATGATCGCGGCGAACCCGAAGAAGGTCGACAGGATCAGCGCGACACCCACGGTGACGGTGTTGCTGCTCATCCCGGCAGGCGCGGCAAGACCGACACCGACCATCGCCAGCGCGAAGGCAGGCAATAGCTGGGCAAAGGAATTATGCGCGGTGACATCGAACACGCCGCCCTTGGTCAGCACGCGGCCCAGAAAATCGCCGATGATGCGCAGCGCCCAGACCCCGATCAGGGCAAAGGCGATCAGCGCCATCGGGAACAGGGTTTCGACGATGGTCCACAGGCCCGGCACGAAGACCAGACCGACGATGAACATCGCGTTCACGGTCATCGCGGTGGCCAGTGGCGCGGCCAGCAGGGTGGTTTCACCGTTGGAGTTGCGCAGGCCCTGATACGCTTCGGTTTTCTTGAAGGCCGACAGCGCCGACAGGTTCAAAAGAAGGTATTTCACGTTGAGGAAGGTGAATACTGTAATTCCTAAGACCGCCACCACGATCGCGGCCTGCATCGCGGCCCCACCGGTTGCGAAAGCGGCGGTGATGTCTTCGAAGATCGGCACCGGGCGACCGGTATGGGGCACCCAGAACATCAGATACATGAAAAAGGTAACGGTCAGACCGCCCGCGCCAAGCGAGCCGAGGAAATAGAGGGGCGAATAATTGTCCGCCGGACGTTTGAGGTGCGAGGCCATTGCAAGTCTCCTTATATTCTATGTTTGGAATATTAATAACATTCCAAAAGCGGAATACAATGGATAGGTTGTCGCAGAGGCCAGGAAATGTGGCGGCGTCACGTGGCGGTGAACCAAAAGGGGGGCACCGGGGTTTGATCGGTCCGGGTCAGACGGTCAGCAGATTATCCAGCCCCGCCCGCGCGGAATTCGATTTCGGCACCCACATCCCGCGATCAATCGCTTCTTGCAGCCGTTCGGCGATTTCGCGCAGCGCCGGGGCGTTGTGGCTGGCGATAAAATCGCGGGTATCGTCGTCTTCCACAAACGCGGCATGGACCAGATCGAAATGGTGGTTTTTCACCGCGCCGGTGGTGGCGGCGAAGGCGAACAGGTAATCGACCGTCGCGGCGATTTCGAACGCGCCCTTGTAGCCGTGGCGTTTTACCCCGTTGATCCATTTCGGATTGACCACGCGGGACCGCAGCACCCGGCCGATTTCTTCGTCCAAGGTTCGGATAACCGGGCGTTCGGGGCGGGAGTGGTCGTTGTGATAGATCGGCCGGTCTTGCCCTTGCAGGGTGGTGACGGCTGCGGCGGCACCGCCTTCGAATTGATAATAATCGTCGCTGTCGAGCAGGTCATGTTCGCGGTTGTCCTGATTTTGCACGATGGCGTCGGTCTGGGTCAGCCGTTGTTCGAACCCGGCGCGGTCGTGGTTGCCTTCTGCCCCGGCGCCATACGCATAGCTGCCCCAGTTGAGATAGGCTTCGGCAAGGTCGGATTTGTCGTTCCAGATCCGTTCGTCGATCAGCGCCTGAAGCCCTGCGCCATACGCGCCGGGTTTCGATCCGAACACCCGCGCCTGTCCTTCGCCAGCGCGGGCGCGGGCGGCGGCGGGGTTTTGATCTTCGGCTTCGTCCAGCGCCATCACGGCGCGCGCGGCGCTGTCGACCAGCGCGATCAGCTGCGGGAAGGCGTCGCGGAAAAACCCCGAGATGCGCAGGGTGACATCGACGCGCGGCCGGCCCAGTACGCCGGCGGGCAGGATGTCGAATCCGGTGACACGGCGATTGGCGCTGTCCCATTTCGGTTTCACCCCCATCAGCGCCAGCGCCTGGGCGATGTCATCGCCGCCGGTGCGCATATTGGCGGTACCCCATGCGGTCAGCAGCAGCGTGCGCGGCCAATCGCCATGGGTTTGCAGGTGCTTTTCAATCAGCAGGTTGGCGGATTTCCAACCCAAAGCCCAAGCGGTGGGGGTGGGCACGGCGCGGCTGTCGACGCTGAAGAAATTGCGCCCGGTCGGCAGCACGTCCAGCCGCCCGCGCGTTGGCGCCCCGGACGAACCGGGGGCGACAAAGCGACCGTCCAGCGCGGTGAGGAAGCCGGCAGTTTCTGCCGGGCCGCATCGGGTCACGATGGGGCGGACGGTATCGGTGATGTGGGCCAAAACGGCGCGGCTTGCCGGTCCTGCCGGGGTCGCTTCGTTTTCGACGGCGCGTATGGCGAAAAGTTCAAGTCGTTCGACGGTGTCGCCGTTGCTGCGCCACGGATCGGGGGTAAGATCCTGCAAAGCTGGCGGTTTCGGCCCGGTCCAGGCTGCGGACATGTCGCAATCGAGCGGATCGAAGCCAAGCGCCTGATCTTGCGCCAAAGCGCGGATCAGCGACGCGTCGGCACCGGTGCCATCGCCGCGCGGCACCCGGGTCAGCGCGATGGTCAGATCGCGTTCCTGCACCCCGGTCGGGGATTGGCCGAAGATATGCAGCCCGTCACGGATCTGCGCCTCTTTCAATTCGCATAGATACGCGTCGAGCTTGGCCAGATCGGTGTCTTCGTCGTCGCCCTGCATCCCGACATCCTGATCCAGCCCGGTGGCGGCGGTCAGGCTGAGAATTTCACGGCGCAGATGGGCGATCCGGCGCGGATCGACGCCGGCGGCTTCGTAATATTCATCGACCAGCGCTTCGAGATCGCGCAGCGGACCATAGGTTTCGGCACGGGTCAGCGGCGGCGTCAGATGATCGAGGATCACCGCCTGTGCGCGGCGCTTGGCCTGGGTGCCTTCGCCGGGATCGTTGACGATGAACGGATAGAGATGCGGGGTCGGGCCGAACACGGCTTCGGGCCAGCAGGTTTGCGACAGCGCCAGCGCCTTGCCTGGCAACCATTCCAGATTGCCGTGTTTGCCAATATGGGCGATGGCATCGGCCCGGAATTGGTGCCGTAGCCAGAAATAGAACGCCAGATAGTTATGCGGCGGCACCAGATCGGGCGAATGGTAGGTTTCGGTCGGGTCGATATTATAGCCGCGTGCCGGTTGGATGCCGACAACCACATTGCCGAATTGATGCACCGCTAGGGTGAAGCGGCCGCAATCGACTTCGCCCGGGGTGAAGAACGGATCGGATTCAGGGGCGCCCCAACGGGTTTCGACCGCTTCGCGCAGTTCCCAAGGCAATTGACCGTAGTCGATTTGGTAGTCGGCAAGACTGAGATCGACCCCGCCACGCCTGTCGGTCCGCGCCATCAGCCCGTTGGTCGGCCCGGCGAGGATCGTCTGCATCAGGGCTTCGCTGTCTTCTGGCGGATTAACGACCCGGTAGCCCTGTTCGGCCATATGGGTCAGCAGATGCACGGTGGCGGCAGGGGTATCGAGCCCGACACCATTGGCCAATCGCCCGTCCTTGTTGGGGTAGTTGGCCAGCACCAGCGCGACTTTGCGGTCGCTGGCGGCTTTGTGGCGCAGCCGGGCCCAGTTGGCGGCAAGCTGCGCGGTGAAATCGATCCGGTCGCCCTGAGCGCGGTAGGTGGCAATCGGGCATTCGGTGGCGTCGTCGAAATAGGCTTCGTCCTTGAAGCTGATCGCGCGGGCCAGCACGCGGCCGTCGACTTCGGGCAGGGCGACATTCATCGCGATGTCGCGGGCTGAGAGACCAGTCAGGCCCTGTGCCCAGTTTTCTTCGGTCGAGCCGGCCAGCACGATCTGGAACACCGGCGCGTCGGCAGCGGCTGGCATGGTCAGCGGGTTTTGCGCCGATGTGTCGCCGGTATGGGGCGATCCGACCGCGAAGGCGGTGGCGTTGAGGATCACCGAGGGCGGCGCGGCGGTGAACAGAGTTTCCAACGTGGCGACCGACACCGGGTCCTTCAGCGAGGCGACGAAGACGGGCAACGGGTTCAACCCTTGGCGCAGCAGCGCTTTGACCAGCCGGTTGATCGGGTTCAGCCCGGCACCCTGCACCAATGCGCGGTAGAAGATCACCGGCACCACCGGAGCGCCGTTGGTCCAGTCCGATTGTGCCACATTGAGGTCGGCCACGCCCGCGCCGGGCCAGTAGACTCCGGCGCGCAGCAGCGGCTTGGCGGCTTCGGGGGCATCGTTTTGAGGATGGCCGGCCAACATCCATTGGCAATAGGACAGGAAATTGCTGCTGTTTTCCGGCCCACCTTCGACCATGTAGGACCACAGCGCATCGTAATCCTGCGCTGATACGGTCGACAGGGCGCGCAGATCGGCATCGGGTTTGTCATCGCCGGGCAGGGCGGCAAAGGCGACGCCGGTTTCGGCCAAACGGGCGGCGTATTGTTCGAATCCGTATTTCCAATACCCTGCGCCGCCCAGAATCCGGGCCACCACCAAGCGCGATCTGGTGGCGCAATTGTCCAGATGCAGATCGACTGACATCGGGTGTTGCAGATGGGTCAGGTTGGTCAGCCGCAGCGAGGGCGGGTTGTCCATTTCGGCGCGCGCCTGTGACAGCGCCGCCAATTCGGTGTCGGCGGCGGAAATGAACACCAGATCGGCCGGGGTCTGACCCGGATCGACCGGGGCCTTGCCGTTGTCAATTGACCCGGGGGTGGCGGCAAGCAGATGCATCAGCAGACCCTAGCTTGTGTTTGGGATTGCTTTGCGGCAAGAGCCGGTAGGCAATCGGAAAGGATTGGACGATGGATTATAGCAGAATGGGCGGGGTGAAGCCCACTTACGGCAAGAACAAGCCGCGGCTGGGCGAAGAAAAAGGCCCCAGCAAGGATGCCCGTAACGACAAGGCCAAGCTGCTGGAGCGGATGAAGAATGCCGCCGAGGCCGCCAAGGCGCAAGACCAGGGCTGAGGTCACAGCTTCTTTGCCATGAAGAGGCTGCTGGCCGCTTGGGGGTAATCGCCGAAGCGGCCGCAGCGGGCGAAGCCGTGGCGTTCATAAAGCCGGTGTGCTGCGTGAAGCAGGTTGCCGGTTTCCAGTTTCAGCCAAGGCAGGGCCAGATCGCGGGCTTCGTCTTCGATCCGGCGCAGCAGGGCATCGGCCACGCCTTTGCCCCGCGCCGTTTCGGCCACGAACATCGATTTGACTTCACCATAGCTATCCTGAACGGCCAGCGCCCCGGTGCCCAGAACCGTTGCGCCTTCGCGTGCGGTGAAAAAGCGGATATTCGGGGCGCAGAGATCGTCGATCGAGAGGAAGAAGTTATCTTCGGGCGGGAACAGCGATTGCATCAGCGCGTGGGACTGTTGCAAAAGCGCAGTCGCCTGAGGGGCGTGCGGGTCGCTTTGTTCCACGATGATCATGCTTGCAGCGCCTTTTCGATGGCGGCGCGGTCAAGCCCGGCCTGACCGATCACCACCAGCTTGGTTTCGCGCGGAGCAGGGCCGAAGGGTTGGTCGAAATAGCTGTCGACGCGCGGGCCGACCGCCTGCAGGGTCAGCCGCATCGGTTTGCCCTGAACCGCCGCGAAGCCTTTGAGCCGCAGAATGTCGTGATCGCGGATCACCGTGGCCAGATGGGCGGCAAAGGTCTTGGCGTCGGGGATTTCATCGCGCCGCACCACGAAGCTTTCGAAATCGTCATGGTCATGATGGTGATCGTCCGCTTCATCATCATGGTGGTGGTGATGGTGGTGGATTTCGTGGCGCGCGGAGATGTCGGTTTCGGTACCGATGCCTTGGCCCAGCAACACATCGATCGGCAGCGCCCCCATGGTGGAATTCACCACCTGCACACCATCGCGGCTGTCAGCGCGCAGTTTCGCGGTCAGCGCCGCGATTTCGTCTTCGCTCAGCAGGTCGGATTTATTGACCACGATCATGTCGGCGCAGGCGATTTGATCCTCGAACAGGTCCGATAGCGGGGTTTCGTGATCGAGGTTTTCATCCTGTGCGCGCTGGGCATCAACAGCGGCGATGTCATGGGCGAAACGGCCTTCGGTCACTGCCTTGCCATCGACCACGGTCACCACGCCGTCGACGGTGACGCGGGTGCTGATTTCGGGCCAGTTGAAAGCCCGGACCAAGGGTTGCGGCAGCGCCAAACCAGAGGTTTCAATCACGATGTGATCGGGGGCCTGATCGCGGTCCAGCAGGGTTTGCAGGGTGGGGATGAAATCTTCGGCCACGGTGCAGCAGATACAGCCGTTGGACAGTTCCACAATGTCGTCTGCGCTGCAGGTTTCATCACCGCAGCCTTTCAGAATGTCGCCATCAACGCCAAGATCGCCGAATTCATTGATGATCAGCGCAATGCGCTTGCCTTGGGCATGGGACAGCATGTGGCGGATCAGGGTGGTTTTTCCGGCGCCGAGGAAGCCGGTCACCACGGTTACGGGTATTTTCGCGGGCATATGATGTTCCTTAAACCTGAAAAAGGACGACCGGTGGTGCCGGTCGTCCGTGTATTCGGGCCGTAATGCGTGAAACGGTCGGAATCAGGCTTCGGCGTTGACCAGGCGCGGGGTGAACAGGCCGGATCCGGCCAGACCGCGCAGCGATTTGGCCGCGGCCAAGACGGCCAGATCGGCCAGCGGTTCAATGATCACCACCAGCATATAGGCGGCCCCGAAGCTGCCGACGGCGGCCAGGTTTTCCACGCCGAAACCCTGACCATAGAAGGCCCAGAACGCGACCCAGGCGACTACGCCGCCCTGATAGGCGGTCGAAAGCGCCAGCGCCTGAGTGTATTTCAGGTCAACATAGGCAGCGTCGGGAGCAATGACCCGCTTGGCCAGCAGGTGCAGCGCGAATAGCGGCACAAGGATCGTGGTCAGGTTCATGCCGTATTGCGGCAGGTCGAACGGGGCAAAGAACAGGCCCTGCATCAGCAGGCCAAGCGCCAGACCGAAAGCGGCCGGTGCGGCCCCGAACAGCAGGAACAGGGTCGAACCGAGGATGAAGTGGACTTCGGACACGCCGACCGGGAAATGCGGCAGGATCTGGAAGAAGGTGAACACCGCCGAGGCGGCCAGTGCGGTGCGGGCCGCAAGCGAGGCGAGGCCGCGTTCCTGTACCGCGTTCCAGCCCAGTTTAAGGGCATAGGTGCCTGCGGCGGCAGCGGTGCCATAGCTGATCAGCAGCTTTGCACCAGTTACGATTCCGGGTTCGATATGCATTTTTTATCTCCTGTTCCGTCATCCCCGACGGGTTTGGTTTATGTCATGCATGGCAGGTCTCCTGGCTGGCGGGTCATCGCGTTCGTCCCCTTCCCGGGTTTCCCCAGTGGTTTTTATGACGAACGCTCACCGCTGACAGTCGCGGGGGCGGCTGTGGTTGCAGGTCCCTGCTTGGGTCACCCGTTCCACATTCCCTTTTGATCCCAAGTGCTTTGCACCGCAGTTTGGGAACCATACAACACCTACTTGGCCCGGACGCGCCCCCCCGGTCAAGCGCGTTTGCGCCGCGAACAGGGGTATTGTCGACATTTCTGCGCCCCAAACTGGGGAAGATTTTGCAATATCTTGTGGATAAATTGGGGTATTAGCCCAGATAAAGGGTGTTTTCATTGACTCAGCGTCCCGGGTCGACACAGGATCAAGGTCACTCTGGAATCAGTATACAGGCGCATTTTGCTTTTCACCCGACTCAGACTGACCGGCTTCAAAAGCTTCGTCGATCCGACCGATCTGATGATCAAGGAAGGATTGACCGGGGTTGTCGGGCCGAATGGGTGCGGCAAATCCAATCTGTTGGAGGCGCTGCGCTGGGTGATGGGGGAAAACCGGCCCAAGGCGATGCGGGGCGGCGGCATGGAGGACGTGATCTTTGCCGGGGCGTCGTCGCGGCCTGCCCGCAACTTTGCCGAAGTGGGGCTGATCATCGACAATTCCGATCGTCTGGCCCCGGCCGGGTTCAATGATGAAGACCAGTTGGAAATCATCCGCCGGATCACCCGCGATGTCGGCAGCGCCTATAAGGTGAACAGCAAGGATGTGCGCGCCCGCGATGTGCAGATGTTGTTCGCCGATGCCTCCACGGGGGCGCATTCGCCCGCTCTGGTGCGGCAGGGGCAGATTTCCGAGTTGATCAACGCCAAGCCCAAAAGCCGCCGCCGCATCCTGGAAGAAGCGGCGGGGATTTCCGGCCTGTATCAGCGCCGCCATGAGGCCGAATTGAAGCTGAAAGGGGCCGAACAGAACCTGTCGCGGGTCGATGACGTGGTCGATCAACTGGCCAGCCAGCTGGCACAGTTGGACCGGCAGGCGCGGCAGGCAGCGCGGTATCGTGCCATCGGTGAAGAGCTGCGCAAGGCCGAGGGCATGTTGCTGTATCGTCGCTGGCGTGAAGCCGACGAAGCGCGGCTGCTGGCCGAAGAGGAATTGCGTGCCCGCGTCACCGCTGCGGCGCAGGCAGAAACGCTGGCCCGTCAGGCGGCGAAGGACCGGCAGGCCAAGGATGACGCGCTGCCACCGCTGCGCGAAGAAGAAGCGATTGCGGCCGCCGTGTTGCAGCGGCTGGAAGTGCAGCGCGATTCGCTGCGCGATCAGGAAAGCCAGGCGTTGCAGACCATCCAGACGCTGAAGAACCGCATTCTGCAACTGGCCAAGGATATTGAACGCGAAGCCGGGTTGAACCGTGATGCGGGCGAAACCATCGACCGGCTGGAATGGGAAGCGCGCGAGCTGAAAAAGGCCAGCGAAGGCCATGACGACCGGTTGGAAGCCGCCGCAGAAGCGGCGCGCGAAGCCGCCAGCGTGTTGCAGGATCGCGAAGCCGACCTGTCGCAGCAGACCGAAGACGTGGCGCGGTTGGCCGCGCGGCATCAATCGGCGCAGCGTTTGTTGGATGATAACCGCAAAACCCTGACCCGGTCCGAAGCCGAAGCGGTCAAGGCGCGCGAAGCGGTGGCGACCGCGCAATCGGCGCTGACCGAGGCGGAAACCCGGTTCGAGCAGGCGCAGGAAGAAGAAGAACTGGCGCTGGCGACAGCGGAACATGCCGAAGAAACATTAATGGAGGCCGAAACCGCCCGCGCCGAAACCCAATCGCGCGAAGCCGATGTGCGCGGCGAACGGTCCGAGGCCGAAGGCGAATTGAACGCGCTCAGGGCCGAGGTGACGGCGCTGGCCAAGCTGCTGGAACGCGACACTGCCGAGGGCGGTCAGATCCTGGATCGGTTGCAGGTCGAAATGGGGTTCGAAAAGGCGCTTGGCGCGGCCTTGGCCGACGATCTGCGGGCGCCGCAGGTGGACGAAGACGGGCCGTCGGGTTGGACCGAATTGCCCGATTACGCGACCGCGCAATCCCTGCCCGCCGGGGTGACGGCGCTGTCGCAGCATGTGTCGGTGCCCGATGTCCTGGCCCGGCGGATGGCGCAGATCGGGTTGATCGATCCCGACGATGCGGTGCGGTTGCAACCGCTGTTGCAGCCGGGTCAGCGGCTGGTGTCGGTCGAAGGCGATCTATGGCGCTGGGACGGGTTCCGCGCCTGGGCTGAAGACGCGCCGTCGGCGGCGGCGCTGCGTTTGCAGCAGTTGAACCGGCTGGAAGAGCTGAAACAGCAGAGCGAACACGCCAACACACGGGCCGAAGCGGCGCGGCAAGCGCATGAGGCGCTGAGTGCGCGTCTGGCCGATCTGACCCGCGCCGATCAGGCCGCGCGGCAGGCCCGGCGCGATGCCGACCGTTTGGTGAACGAAGCCAGTCGCAAGCTGTCGCGGGCCGAAGCGGATCGCAACCTGGCGGAATCCAAGCTGGAATCGCTTGGGCTGGCGGTGACGCGGCACGAAGACGAAGCGACCGAAGCCCGCGCGCGGGCGTTGGAAGCCGAACGCGGGCTGGCAGACTTGGACGATCTGGATCAGGCGCGCGCGGCGGTCGAGGACGTCAAGATGACGGTCGAAGCGGCGCGCCTGACCATGATGACCAAACGGTCCGCCCATGACGAAGTGCGCCGCGAAGGCGAAGCCCGGCTGCGCCGCAGCCAGGAAGTGACCAAGGAAATCAGCGGCTGGAAGCACCGTCTGGAAACCGCCGAAAAGCGCAGTGATGAATTGGCCGAGCGCAAGCTGGATTCAGAAGAAGAACTGCGCGACGCCAGCGAAGCCCCCGAAGAAATCCGCATCAAGCGTGAAGAATTGGGCGAGGCGATCGCCGAGGCCGATGAACGCCGTCGCAAGGCCAGCGATGTGTTGGCCGAGGCCGACAGTAAGCTGCGCGCGGCCGAACAGGCCGAACGCGATGCCGAACGGTTGGCCAGCGAAGCGCGCGAAGCCCGCGCCCGATCCGAAGCGCGCGCCGATGCCGCCCGTGAAACCGTGGCCTATGCGGTCGAGCGGATCGAGGAAGATCAGCAGACCACGCCGGAAAAATTGCTGGAGCAGATCGCCGTCGATCCCGACGCGATGCCCGAGGCCAATCATGTCGAAGCGGATGTGAACCGGCTGAAACGACAGCGCGATGCGCTGGGCGCGGTCAATCTGCGGGCCGAAGAAGACGCGTTGGAGGTGCGCGAAGAACATGGCAACCTGATCGCCGAAAAATCCGATCTGGAAGAGGCGATCAAGGCGCTGCGCACGGGGATTGCCAGCCTGAACCGCGAAGGCCGCGAACGGCTGCTGACCGCGTTTGAGCAGGTGAATAGCAATTTCGGCCTGTTGTTCCGGCATCTGTTCGGCGGCGGCGAGGCCAATCTGGTGCTGGTCGAAAGCGACGATCCGCTGGACGCGGGCCTGGAAATCATGTGCCAGCCACCGGGCAAGAAATTGTCGACGCTGTCGCTTCTGTCGGGGGGCGAACAGACGCTGACCGCGATGGCGCTGATCTTTGCTGTGTTCCTGGCCAACCCGGCGCCGATCTGCGTTCTCGACGAGGTCGATGCGCCGCTGGATGATGCCAACGTGACCCGGTTCTGCGACCTGCTGGACGAAATGTGCCGCCGTACCGAAACCCGGTTCCTGATCATCACCCACCACGCGGTGACGATGGCGCGGATGGACCGTTTGTTCGGGGTGACGATGCAGGAACAGGGCGTCAGCCAGTTGGTCAGTGTAGATCTGAAGAAGGCCGAACAGTTGGTGGCGTGACGGCGCCGCCGCCCGCCGTCCCGTTTGTCAGAGCTTGATCAACCGGTCATTCATCGTCACCACGCCGTCCTGCACGATCTTGCACAGCAATCCGCGCAATCGCAGATGAACGTTTTCGCGGGTGGTGATCCAATCCTTGGCGGCAGCGCCGTAGCGGGCTTTCCATTTGACGCAAGCATCATTGAACACGTCCGACACTTCGAGCACCGCCGTGCCGGCCTGCAACCGGCTGCCGACCGGTAGATTGCTGTAAGAACAATCCAGATCGGCGATGATGGGATCGCCCGGATGCGGTTGCGTTTCGCGGTCCAGCCAGACCGCGTTCAGCACCCGAGTCGGCAGAATCGACACCTGAATGCGCGGATCGGGGCTGCCATCTGGCAGCTTCATCCAAGGCGATGTCATCCAGCGGTCGCCGGGAATGCCCTGATCGACGGTCAGGGTCAGTTCCGGCAGGAAATCGCGTTGCCCGAAGCCGGGACGGCGGCACAGCATTTCAATCGGCGCATCGTCGCACGGCGCAGCGCGGATGTGATCGAGCGCGGCGGCAAGCTGGTCAGAGGTTGGTTGCATCAGAGTTTCCCCAGCAGGTTTGTGGTCGGCCAGGCATCGGCGGGCAGGCCCAGACGTTTTTGTTCCGCCTGCACCGCGGCGCGGGTGCCAGCGCCCAGAATGCCGTCGATCTTGCCGACGTCATGGCCGCGATTGGCGAGCTTTTTCTGGAGTTGTTTCATCTGTGCGCCGGACAGGACCGGGTCGGGATTGCCTGCATCGAATACCGGCGCACCCATCAGGCGGGTGCCGAAATAGGCTGCGGTCAGAACATAGGTAAAACTTTGATTCCATTCGAAATAGACATCGAAATTGGGATAGGCGACGAAGGCCGGACCGTTGCGCCCTTGCGGCAGGATCAGTTTCGCGGGCAGCCCCGGGGCCTGCCATTGGCCGGACCTTGGCTGCACCCCCATCGCCTGCCATTGCGACAGCGGCAGGGCGGTGTCGGTGCCGCTGAGCGACCAATCCATTTGGGCCGGAACCCGGACTTCCTGCAACCACGGTTCACCGGCGCGCCAGCCCAGATGTTGCAGCATCTTGCCGCCCGACATCAGCGCATCGGGGGCGGAGGTTTTCAGCGATACATGGCCGTCGCCATCCCCGTCGACGCCGTTTTCCAGGATGTCCTTGGGCAGCATCTGCACCATGCCGATTTCTCCGGCCCAGGCCCCGGTGGTGCGAGCGGGATCGAAATCGCCACGGGCATAGAGATCGATCGCGGCCAGAACCTGCGGCCGGAACAGATGCGGGCGGCGGCAATCATGCGCCAGCGTCACCAGCGCATTGGCGGTGTTGAAATCGCCCTGCACCGCGCCGAAATCGGTTTCAAACGCCCAGAAGGCCAGCAGCACGCCGGGGGAAACGCCGAAATCGCGTTCGATCCGGTCGAATGTGGATTGGTATTTCCGCGCGTTGGCTTGACCGTGATCCATCCGGTTCTTCGAAATCAATCGCCGCGCGAAGGTGGTGAAATCCAGCGTGAACACACCTTGGCGGCGGTCGGCGGCGAGCGCGTTCTGATCCTGCCGGACCGAGGCGAAAAAGCCGTCGACCGTGGCCCGCGAATGGCCCTGGGCGATGGCGTCCTGTTTCAGCCCGGTGATAAATCCGGAAAAGCTGCCGCCGCAGGGAGTTTCGGCCAATGCCGGGCCTGTCAGGGTGGCGGCAAGAAGTAGGGCAGGGAGGGGAAAGCGCATGAAATCCTCGGTATGAAAATGAGTGGGCTCAACCTAGCAGGATCGCCCCTTGCTGCAACCGTCAGAATGCAGCGGCCAGAACCGTCGTGATCAATACGCCCGCCAGCACCACCGACCAGCCGCGCCACAGGGCACGGGTGGCGGCGTCGATGTCATCGGGGCCGGGGTCAATCCGGCCCTCGGGATGGACATAAGGGTAATCGCGGCGTTCACCGTCATAGGAACGGGGACCAGACAGGGCGACGTTCAGCGCGCGGGCCATCGCCGCTTCGGGCCAACCGGCATTGGGCGAGCGGTGCTGGCGCGCATCGGTCACGATCGCGGGCCAATGGCGGAATACGCCGTGCGTCAGCGCGATCAGCAAAGCGGTCAAGCGGGCCGGGGCCAGATTCAGCAGGTCGTCGAACCGGGCGGCGGCCCAGCCGAAATCCTGATGCCGGGGGGTGCGGTAGCCGATCATGCTGTCGGCGGTATTGGTGATCTTGTACAGCAGCAGACCGGGAAGACCCAGAAGCGCGTACCAGAAAATCGGGGCGATGACGCCGTCGGAAAAATTTTCCGCTGCGCTTTCGATTGCGGCGCGGGTGATGGCGGGGCCGTCCATGTCGCTTGTATCGCGCCCGACGATCATCGCCACGCACATCCGGCCGTCGCCTTCGGACAGGCGCAGCGCAGTGCCGACCGCCTTGACATGATCGACCAGCGACCGCTGCGCCAGCAGGATGGCGGCGATGACGATTTCGACCAAAGGGCCGAAGCGTGACAAAGCCCAACCCAGCAGCAGCGCGGCGCAGGCAAGCCCAACCATGGTGGCAATGCCGTTTCTGCGGCGCTGATCGCCGTGATTGAAGCGCTGATCGGCCCAGCCAACCGCGCGGCCCATCACAACGGCGGGATGCGGAAACCGTGACCACAGCCATTTCGGTTCCCCCATCGCGGCGTCCAGAAGCATGGCCAGAAACAGGGTCATAGCGCGGCCTCGATCCGGGCCCATTGATCCGGGGCGGGCAGGCCGAGACGGATCAGGTTGTCGGAATAGGGAAAGATGCGGGTCCAGATATGGGCCTTTGCCAGCCGGTCCTGCCAATGTTGTGCGTGATCGACCCGGTAAAGCCGGAACAATGAGGTGCCGCCAGCAAGTTGCGCCCCGGCGCCGGTCATCCGTGTATCGAGTCGCGCGGCGTCTGCGGTCAGCCGTTGGCGGGTTGCGTTGGCCCAATCGGGATCGGTCAGGGCGCGGCGGCCTAGGATCAGCGCCGGTCCGGCCACTGGCCACGGGCCGAGCCTCTGCGACAGTTGGTCGATCAAGGTGGGGTCGCCGATGGCAAAGCCCAGCCGCAACCCGGCCAGACCCCAGAATTTACCGAAGCTTTTCAGGATCAGCGTGCCGGGGGTGGTGGCGCGGCAGATCAGGGACCGGTCGGGGGCCACATCGCAGAAGCTTTCGTCGATCACCTGCAGGTCATGGCCGCCGGTTTCGCCATCCTGCCAATCACCGGTCGGGTTGTTGGGATGCACCACGACGCGGGCGGTCGGGTTTTGGTCCGACACCTGCCAGCCTTCGGCGGTGAAGGCGGCGGCGTGTTCGTTATAGGTGGGGGCGGGAATGTCGACCGTGCCGGGTGGGCGCAGCGCCGGAATGCGGGCGATCAGCGAGGACGCGCCGGGGGCGGCCAGAATGGCGGCACCATCGGGGACATGCCAGAAGCTTTTTGCCGCGCGGATAAGTGCCTGTTGCGCGGTGGCATCGGGCAGGGCGGTCCATGCGTCATCGGGAATGTCGGCAACCGGATAGGGCACCGGGTTGATGCCGGTCGACAGGTCGATCCAGTCGGCACGCGCACCGCCATAGCGTGCTGCGGCCGCATCGAGGCCGCCGCCATGATCGCGTTTTGGCTGGGCCACGTCAGGACCCCTTGGGCAGCGGCGGATGGCGGGTGACGAAATGGCCCTTCACCCCTTGCGGCCATTGCCGGAACGGAACCTGTCCGGTGTCGCTTTGGGCGTGCAGGGCGGCATAATCGACGATCGCCTGCGCCGCGCCTTCTTCTTCGGGGTCGAACCGGCCCAGCGTATAGTTGAGCTTGCCTTCGGCCTGAATGGCGATGTTACAGCCGTGGCCGCATCCCATCAGGCACGACACCCGCCGGGTTTGAATATCCGGGTTGGTTTCGGCCAGGGCTTCGACCTTTGCGGCCAGCGCTTCGCCATCGGTGCAAGGCGCGGTGGTGGCATCCCAGCCGTCGCGTTTGCAGGTGTCACAGATCGTAATCCAACTGGTCATTCAGACGCTTCCTTTTGGCGCAGAGAAAACGGATTCCTGCCAAAAGCACAAGCGGGGAGGAGGCGAAAATGTCCAATCACCGATCATATGCGGTCTGTCGCGCCAAATGTCGGGCGGCACGCGGCTGTTATAGCGCGGTGGCAGACAGGGTTTCGCGCCGATGCGGTTCGGTGTGGTCCAGAACCGGGTTAATCGGGAGGATCCGGTGCGGATTGATGCCATCATGGCTGTAGTGATAATGCCGAATGATATGATCGAAACGGGTGGTCGCGGCGACGCCGGGCCATTGGTACAATTCGCGGGTATAGGCCCACAGGTTGGGATAATCGATCAGCCGTTTGCGGTTGCATTTGAAATGCAGGTGATAGACCGGATCGAAGCGGATCAGGGTGGTGAACAGCCGCCAATCGGCTTCGGTGAGGGTGTCGCCCAGCAGATAGCGATGTGTTGAAAGCCGCTGTTCCAACCAATCCAGCGTGTCGAAAAGCGGCCCCACCGCGGCGTCATACGCGGCTTGGCTGGTGGCAAACCCCGCCTTGTAGACGCCGTTATTGACGTCGTCATAGATGCGCGCATTGATCCGGTCGATATCGGCGTGCAGGTCTTGCGGCCAGTAATCGGCGTGATTGCCGGTCAGTTCGTTGAAGGCCGAATTGAACATGCGGATGATTTCGGAGCTTTCGTTCGACACGATGGTGTTGGTCTGGGTGTCCCACAGGACCGGCACCGTGACCCGCCCGGAAATATCGGGGTTTGCCCGGATATAGACATCGCGCAGGAACGGGAGCGCGAAAAGCCGGTCGCCGGTGGTGCCGGGGAAATCGGTCTGAAAGGTCCAGCCGTCGGACAACATGTCAGGATGCACGACCGAAACACCGATATGATCGTCCAGCCCTTTGAGGGTGCGGAAAATAAGCGTGCGATGGGCCCATGGGCAGGCATAGGAGACATAGAGGTGATAGCGCCCCGATTCGGCCTTGAAGCCGCCGATGCCGCTGGGGCCGGGGCTGCCGTCGGCGGTGATCCAGTTGCGGAACGACGCGGTCGAACGCACGAAGGCGCCACCGGTTTTGCCGGTATCGTACCAGGTGTCGTGCCAGGTGCCGTTGATCAATTGTCCCATTCCGCGTCTCCTTGTGTGCTGCTTACCTAGTGGGTTCGGGCCGGGCCGGAAACCGGCAGGAAAGCGCAGAATGGTTGCGATTGTGCACATCGTGTCAGCACGCGGGCGCAATTCACGACCGCAAGGGTGTTTCCGCAATTGCGCAGGGGGAACCGGGACGATTATACCTGACACCGACGAAGCCCCATGGAGGGCCGGAGAGGTGGGCTTGTGCGATCGACCCAATCAGGGGATCAGGGCAAGCGTCGTCAGGTGTCTGAAAGGGCATCCTCTCTTCGACAGGTTGAGACAGGAGAGAGACATGAAAATTTTCTATGCAATTGCGGTTATCGTCTGGGCCGGTCAGGCCGCCGCGCATCCGGGGCATCTGGCCGAGGTTGCAGGTCACGGGCATTGGTTGGCAGGGGTCGCCATTGGGGCGGCCATTGCGATCGGCCTGTGGGCCGGATTGAAGGGCAAACCCGCGACTGACGCGGAAACGGATGACTCCGACGACGCCCCCGAAGAAGAACTTCAGGACGCCTGAGGGATGACGAAAATCGGAGTGATGATCTGCGGCCACGGGTCCCGCAGCCAAGCGGCTGTGGATGAATTCAGCGTGTTGGCGGAAAAGCTGCCCGCGTTGTTGCCCGACGATTGGGATGTGGAATACGGCTATCTGGAATTTGCCAATCCGGTGATCCGCGACGGTCTGGACCGGTTGCGGCAGAACGGCTGTGACAGGATTCTTGCGGTGCCGGGGATGTTGTTCGCCGCGATGCACGCGAAAAACGATATCCCGACGGTATTGAATAGCTATGCCGCCAAGCACGGCATCGAGATTTCCTATGGCCGCGAATTGGGGGTGGACCCCAAGATGATCGCCGCAGCAGGGGCGCGGATCCAAGACGCGGTCGCACGCGCCAATGCCGATCTGGGCGAGGTGGCGTTGCATGACACTTGTCTGGTGGTGATCGGGCGCGGCGCGTCGGACCCGGATGCCAATGGCAACGTGTCCAAGATTGCCCGCATGCTGCAGGAAGGCATGGGGTTTGGTTGGCTTGAGGTGGGCTATTCCGGGGTGACGTTCCCGTTGGTCGAACCGTGCCTGAACCATGCTGCGAAGCTGGGGTACAAGCGGATCATCGTGTTCCCCTATTTCCTGTTCACCGGCATCCTGATCGACCGCATATATGGTTTCACCGATCAGGTCGCGGCGCGGCATCCGGATATCCAGTTCGTCAAGGCGGGGTACCTGAACGATCATCCCAAGGTATTGGAAACCTTTGCCGAACGGGTGAAGGAACAATTGAGCGATGCGCCGCCGCCCAATTGCGGGATTTGCGGGTATCGCAGCCAGGTTTTGGGGCTGGAGGATGGTGCGGTCCGGCGGATCGATCCGGCCGACCGGGCCGGGCATCCCGCCTTTGGTGATGTGCCGCCAGCGGTGTGCGTTTTGTGCAAATACCGCGTCGAGGTTCTGGGATTCGAAGCCGAGGTTGGCGCGGTGCAGGAAAGCCATCATCACCATGTCGAAGGTCAGGGCGCCAGTGCGCCGGGATCGAACGTGGCCGATTGTGCGCTGTGCGATACGTTTTGCACCGGGGAATGCCGGTTGCAGGTGGGGCACCATCACCATCACGACCATGATCATGATCACGGGCATCATCACGACCATGACCATGCCCACGATCACGCGCATCCCGAATATCCCCATGCCGACCACCCGCTTGGGCCGGAAAGCGCACGCAAGCACCGGCATTGATTCCATTGCAAAGCCCGTCCGGGTTTTGCCTTATGCATCGACCCCTTACGGCGCTTCCCCCGGTCCCGGGGGAAGGCCCCCAACGGAGACCGAGCGCCATGCGGCCCTATGAAAAGACCCCTTCGGCGATTTATGCGCAGTCCTTTGCGACGGTGCGCAAAGAGGCGCGTCTGGACCGGTTCGACCCAGGGATGCAGGCGCTGGCGATCCGGCTGATCCATGCCTGTGGCATGGTGGAAATTGCCGACCGGCTGGCGTTTTCCAAAGCGGCCTATGCGGCGGGGCACGAAGCGTTGCGGCGTGGTGCGCCGGTGCTGTGCGATTGTGAAATGGTCGGGTCAGGGATCATCCGACGCTATCTGCCCGCCGGGAACGAGGTGGTGGTGACGTTGAATGATCCGCGTGTTCCGGGCATCGCGGCAGCAATCGGCAATACCCGGTCGGCGGCGGCGGTGGAGCTGTGGGCCGACCGGCTGGACGGCGCGGTGGTGGCGGTGGGCAATGCACCGACGGCGCTGTTTCACCTGTTGGAACTGCTGGACGAAGGTGCGCCGAAACCGGCTTTGATCCTGGGCTTCCCGGTTGGGTTCGTGGGTGCTGCGGAAAGCAAGGCGGAACTGGCGGCGCGTCCGCGCGGGTGCGAATTCGTGGCGCTGCGGGGACGGCGCGGCGGTTCGGCGATTGCGTCGGCGGCGGTGAATGCGTTGTCTGCCGGATTGCCGGAGGAGGCGTGATGCGCGGGGCAAGTGCGTATTTGAAGAACGATGAAACGGGAGGTGCCTATGTCTGATCCATGGTTGCATATTGTCGGGATCGGTGAAGACGGATTGGACGGGTTGTTGCCAGCCACCCGCGCGGTGGTGGACGCGGCTGAGGTGATTGTCGGCGGCGACCGGCATCACGAATTGTCCGGTCTGGTCAACGCCGAGCGGATCGCCTGGCCGTCGCCCTTCGATGCATTGATCGACATGCTGAAGGGAATGCAGGGGCGGCGCGTGGTGGTGTTGGCGACCGGTGATCCCTTGTGGTTTTCGGTCGGGGCGCGGATCGGGCGGGCGATTGATCCGGGCGAAATCATCTATCATCCGCAATTGTCGGCGTTTCAGTTGGCGTCCGCCCGGATGGGGTGGAGTCTGGCGGATGTTGAAACGCTGACCGTGCATGGTCGCCCGGTCGAGCAGATGATCGCCTTCATTCAGCCCGATGCGCGGTTGTTGATCCTGACCACCGGAGCAGAAACGCCGGGACAGATCGCGACGTTTCTGAGCGCACGCGGGTTTGGCCAATCAAAGATGACGGTGTTGGCCAATATGGGCGGTGCAGAAGAAGCGCGGTTCGATGGGGTGGCCGAAAGCTGGGATCATCAGGTGCCGGCCTTCAACACCCTGGCGGTGGAGTGTATCGCCGCGCCCGATGCGGCGCTGTTGCCACGGGTGCCGGGGTTGGCGGATGAATTGTTCCAGCATGACGGCACCATGACCAAGCAGGAGGTCCGCGCGGTGACGCTGGCCAAGCTGATGCCGATGCGCGGGGCGTTGCTGTGGGATATTGGCACCGGCTGCGGATCGGTGGCGGTGGAATGGATGCGCGCGGCGCGCTATGCCCGCGCCATCGGGATTGAGCCGCGTGCCGATCGCCGTGCCATGGCGGCGGCAAATGCGCTGGCGCTGGGCGCGCCCAAGCTGCAATTGATCGACGGCAGGGTGCCGCAGGCGCTGACCGGGCTGGAAGCCCCCGACGCGGTGTTCATCGGCGGCGGATTGAGCCGCGAGGTTTTCGAAACCGCTTGGAGCGCGCTGCGCCCGCTGGGACGGTTGGTGGTCAATGTGGTGACGTTGGAAAGCGAAGCGGTGCTGGTGGCGCTGCAAGGCGAATTCGGCGGGCAGTTGGTGAAGATCCAGATCCAGCGCGCCGAACCGGTCGGGCCGCGCACCGGCTGGCGGCCGCTAATGCCGGTGACGCAATGGAGCCTGATCAAGCGCTGAGGCGCGTGGTTCTTTCGACATGCGACGATGACCGGATTTCGATCACTGAAGTCCGTCAAGTGATCGGGGTCTGGTGATCGTCGGGTGCAGGTGTGCTTGGCGGACCGTATCCGCATTCAAGATGCCCACCGGGGCGAATGCGGAGAGATCGGCACAGCGCGTGGTTCCGATCCAAGGCGGGTCACCAGAGGTGATAGTTCGCGATGCGCGGGCGTTCGGGCCATGGGGCAAGGCCGATGTCGCGCATCAGGTAGGGCGGCAGGTCGCGCGGCAAGCCCCGCAGGGCGCGCCGATGATGGGCTTGAGAGAGCCGAAAAACAGAGAAGAACATCTTGCTATCCTTTCAGGCAGTGAGGCGGATCGCGGCGCGCAGTTGCGCGCGCAGATCTTCGGTCGGTCCATTGACGAGGCGTGCGCCGGTGTTTTGGACAATCAGGGTGGGAACCGCGTGGACTTGTCGCCGCCGGGCGTAACGGCGATCCTGTTCGACGTCTCGGGCGGTGGCCGGGTTTCCGAGACGCCTTGAGAAAGCGGTCCGGTCATGGCCAAGCGAAACCGCGAGATCGAGCACGACCTCGCGATCGGCGATGTTGCGTGCTTCGGTGATGTGCGCCGTCTGAAGACGGTCGAACATGTCCCAATGGCAAGACGGGCCGCCGATTGTTTCGGCCGTCTTGCACGCCAGAGCCGCCACCATTCCATGCGGATAGTCAAACCGCGCTTGGCGCATGCCTTCGATGTTGAACAGTTCGGGAGTGTCGCTGGCACTGCGGCACATTTCCCAATGGTCGAGAATCGTTTTGCGCGCGTTGGCTGGGGTCCCCCAGCGTTGGGCCATTTCGGCAGGGCTGGCTTGCAAGACGAAGGTGCGATGGCGGATGTCGAGGTCGAATTCTTCGGCCAGCCGCCGCATCCTTGGCGAGAGGTTGAAGCACCAGCCGCACACGACATCGTGGAAGAAATCGATGGTGAGGCGTGACATCACGCGGCCTCCTCTTGCTGATCGGGCAGGGCAAGACGGGCGGCGATCTGGGCGACATGCGCGCCTTGGAAGCGGGCCCCATCCAGATCAATTTCGGTTGGCGTCCGCGACCCGTCCGCGCCCGCGATGGTGCCTGCGCCATAGGGGGCACCACCGATGATTCCGTCTGCGGTGGTCTGACCCGCGAAGGAATAGGGCATGCCAACGATCAGCATGCCGAAATGCTGAAGCGGGATTTGTGTGGACAGGATTGTTGCTTCATGGCCGCCATGCTGCGACCCGGTCGAGGCGAAGACAGCTGCGACCTTGCCCACCAGCGCGTTGCGCGCCCAAAGCCCGCCCGCCTGATCCAGAAAGGATTTCATCTGACCGGCCATCATGCCGAACAGCGTCGGCGTGCCGAAGATGATGGCGTCATAGGATTCCAGGTCGGCAGGGGTTGCGACGGGGGTATCGTCGGCGGCGAAACCGGCTTTTTGGCGGATTTCTTCCGGCACCGTTTCGGGCACGCGGCGGATATCGACATGGGTGCCGGGCACGCTGCGGGCGCCTTCGGCTTCTGCTTGGGCAAGGGCACGGACATGGCCGTAGCTTGAATAGTAAAGAACGAGAACTTTGGTCATTGGAGCCTCTCGGGTTTGAAGGTTTCGATACCTGAGAAGATCGCGGATTCGGCGTCCCGGAATAACCGGGCCGCTTTCACATCATTCTTTACGTGTGTTGAAGAATATCAGGCCGCAAGCGCTTTGCGCAGATGGTCGAGAAACGCGGTGACCTTTGCATCCATGCCCAGCCGTGATGCCGTCACCGCGAAGATATCCGGTGTCGGCAATTCATAGCCGGGCAGAACGCGCACCAATTCGCCGCGCACCTCTGGTCCGTTCGAAACGAAATCCGGCAGAGTGCCGATCCCTTGTCCCGCGATCAGCAGATCGCGCAACACCAGGCTGTTCCCGACCCGCACGGTTGGGGCGAAATCGAGCGTGCAGATGTCCGAAGGACTGGTCAGGGTCCAAGTGGTCAGATGATCGGCCAGCAGAAAGCCGACCATCTTGTGATTGAGAAGGTCCGTCGGTGTGTCCGGGCGGCCCGCCCGTTCCAGATAGGCAGGAGCGGCGAAGACGCGCTGCCGCACGGTGCCGATCTTCTTTGCGACCAACGCCGAATCCGGCAGCACGGCCCGAATACGGATCGAAACATCGAAACCACCTTCGACCATGTCGATCACGCGGTCATCGAGGGACAGCGTCAAGTTGAGATCGGGAAAGGTTTCGAGAAAGCCCGGAAGCATCGGCGCGATGACCGTTTGGCCGAAGGAACTGGACGCATTGATTCTGAGATGTCCGCGCACGGAGCCGGCACCGTCGCGAATCCGGGTTTCTATCTGCTTGACGGCGTCCAGGATCCCGCTGGCTTCGTCGTAGTAGAGGCGCCCGGCATCGGTCAGGGACATGGACCGCGTCGTTCGTGTCAGTAGCGTGCAGCCGAGGCTTTCTTCGAGAAGCTTGATTTCGCGGCTCAGCAGCGCGGGGGAAACGCTGAGGTCTTCTGCGGCGCGGGCAAAGCTGCCACGTTCGACGATGCGGCGGAAAGCGGTCATAACAGATAGTTTATCCATCGCAGAAACCTTCGTTGCGGTGTGACCAAAAGACGGCGGCGTTCACGCGGCAAGGATAATTGGCTCTGACGGAAGAATCCAATTTTTCGTCTTGGTTGCGGGCGCACAAGGCTTGCTTCATCCCCCTCGGGCGCAGCATTTGGGCAACGCCCTTGGTAACGAATTTACCGATTTTGTTCCGCATGGCGGAAAAGGTGGCGGTCGCCTGCCGTCGGGCCTGATCGGGGGAGGATGTCGCAACAGCGCCCGCCCGGTTAGGGTGCTATGCGCCCGTGTGGGCTGCGTTCGAGGTTCAGTTTTTACCAAAATCCGCTTCTGTGGGGCGTTGCGGAATGCGCTGAAGCGGTGCGCGCTTGGGGTGTGCCTTTGGCGCAACCGCCTTGGGTTGGTTGACGGAAAGACGCCTTGGGAGTCAGGAAAGCGTGCCAATTTGGTTGTTTTGGTCGCTTAAAACCGCATTGCAGAAATATATTCCGAAATATTGATTGCGTTTGTGTTGGGTTTTTTGCCATTTAGGGCCGGCTTGAATCGAGGAAACGCAGAATGCCAAATTTACCAGCGCAAACAGAGGACTTGATTTCGATCGAGACCCATTTTGGTCGGGGCAACATGAAGTGCTTCGCGGATCGGCCCAATGATGTGAATGTCATGGTCCAGCAGGCGATTGCGCGGAACCCGCACGGGGAAGCGTTGGTGTGTGACGATCTGCGGTTATCCTATCGCGATCTGGACGACAGGATCAGCTTGGCCGCCAAGGGCCTGACCGCGCTTGATGTGTCCAAGGGGGACCGGGTGGCCTTGTTGTTGGCAAATGGCCCGGAGTTTCTGATTGTGCTTTTGGCCAGTCTGCGTCTGGGGGCGATCGCGGTGCCGATCAATGTGCGGGAACAAACGCCTGAATTGGCGCATATCCTGAACGATTGTGGCGCGGTTGTTGTGGTCCATGATGCGGATATTGCAGCCAAGCTGCCGGACCCTGACGCGGTCGGGCAGGTGAAAAACCGCATTTGCGTTGGCGGTAGCGTGGACGGGTCGGTGGATTACGACCAGTTCCTCACAGCGGGGGCGCAATCGAAAGACGCTGAGGTCGATCAAGAAGACACGGCGGTGATCTTGTACACTTCTGGCACCACCGGGCAGCCCAAAGGCGCGATGCTGACCCATCTCAACATCATTCATTCGGCAATGCATTTCGAGCATTGCATGGAACTGGGACCGAAGGAGCGTTCGTTGCTGTCGGTGCCCGCATCACATGTGACGGGGTTGGTGGCGACGCTTTTCACCATGCTTCGCACGGCCGGGTGCAGCGTTATCATGCGCCGCTTCAAGGCCGAGGATTTTCTGGAGCTGGCCGCGCGGGAAAAGGTGACGCAAACCTTGATGGTTCCGGCGATGTATAACCTGTTCCTGCTGCGCTGCGAGATCAAGGATTACGACCTGTCGCATTGGCAGATCGGGGGCTATGGCGGGGCACCGATGGCCCCTTCAACCATCCGGGAATTGTCTGAAAAACTGCCGCAACTGCATCTGGTCAATGCCTATGGGGCGACCGAGATTACGTCGCCTGCAACAATCCTGCCTCTGGGGTTGGGTGCGGTTCGATCCGACAGCGTCGGTGTTGCGGTGCCTTGCGGCGAAATCAGGATCGTTGATGATCAGGGCCGCGACGTCGATGACGGTGAGCATGGCGAGCTATGGATCAAAGGCCCGATGGTGGTGCCGGGGTATTGGAATAACCCGGCAATGACCGCCCGGGAATTTCAAGACGGGTTCTGGAAAAGCGGCGATATCGGATCGCGCGATGCAGAAGGCTTCGTGCAGTTACATGACCGCAGCAAAGACATGATCATTCGCGGCGGGTACAATATCTACAGCGCCGAGATCGAAAACACGCTGACGGCACATCCCGATGTGATTGAATGTGCCGCCATTGGTCAACCCGATCCGGTGCTGGGCGAAAAGCTGCATGTTTTTGTGCATAGCAGTGACGCTGGTTTGGATGCTCCGGCGATCAAGGCCTATTGCGCAGCCCGGTTGGCCGATTACAAAACGCCGGATTTTGTGACCTTTTCCGCTCAGGAGCTACCGCGTAACGCCAATGGTAAAATCATCAAGACCGCGCTGCGGGGGTTGGTTTAGGGCGCAGTCCGTTGATGATGGTTGAGGCCAGCGTCTGAGCGATTCTGGACCGTTCCGCCTGAGTTTGGTCCGGGCGGACGCGGTACCAATCAACCAGTCCGTTCAAAGCCCCCATCAAGGCGCGTCCGGCAAGGGCTTCGTCGGGCACTGACAGCGTTCCCTCGGACTGTCCTTGCCGCATGACCGCGCGATAGAGCCCTTCGTATTCATTGCGCAGCGCAATGAGTTCCATGAGCACTTCGCGTTCGGCTTCGGTGGTGGAGCCGCGCAGGTAGATATCCACCCCAAGTCGGATGCTGCGCTGATAAGGCAAAGTGTCCATCATCACATGGCCATGGGCCGTTGCCATCCGCATCAAGGCTTCGTCAGCCGGAATATTTTGTTTCAAAATGGGTTGTACTGCGTCGAAACAGAACCGCATGGCCTGTCTGTGGATGGCAAAAAAGATGTCATTCTTAGACCTGAAATAGTGATAAACCCGGCCTTTGGTTGCGTTCAATTCGCGGGCGATATCGTCGATCGTCGTCTTTTCCAGCCCGTGCCGCATGAAGCAGATGGCTGCTGCATGAATGATTTCCTGCTGGTTTTCGACCTTGCGATTGTTTTGTTGTCGTTCTGTTGAGGCCATTTATTTTGTCCGTTATCCCACTTCAGGTTGTCGTATTGCAAAGCCTGTTCCTCCCACGGAAAAGCCCATTCCATAACTCTTCGATTTTAACGCAGCGTCAATTCCAAAATCCGATTTGAGGCAATTGACACTGTCACTGTAGCGTTGAGTATGTAGGCATACTACTGAGTATGATGTTTTTGCCAAGACGGCATGATGCAACATCAGGTCGGTATGCGGTTGGGGGAATCCTGCGGCTGACTTTCTGGGACGAGTAAGACGGCAAAACCAATAGATCACACATACACTTCGCGCCTATCGCGCGCTCGGGAGGAGCACAGATGACTAATTTCAAAGCCACGAAAACAATGGTTTCCGCTATTGCGGGGATCGCCGCAATTGCAGCGCTGCCGGTGGCTGCTGCCGAAAAGCTCAATTTTGCTTATGGCTATCCCAATACCTCGAATATCGGGATTGGGGTCGAAGGCTATGCTGATGCCGTGGAAGAATATTCTAAAGGGGAAATCAAGATTAAGGGATTTGCGATGTCCCTGCTGAGTCTGCCCGAGACAAGCCCGGGTGTGCGTGACGGTTTGGCCGATGCCGGATTTGTCCTGACCCCTTATTACGCAGCTGAATACAGCACCAACCTGTACCTGCACGAAATGAACCCGCTGATCAATCTGGCGGAGAACCCCACTGGCAAAGAACCTTTGGCATTCGCCGGGGCCATGATGGAATACACATTTAACCATTGCCCGGAATGTCTGGAAGAATTCAAAGCGCAGAACCAAGTTTATACCGGCGGTGGCGTTACCCCGCTGAACAACCTGCTGTGCAAGGATGTGAAAATCACCACGATTGAAGACCTGAAAGGCAAGCGTCTGCGTGCTGGCGGGGCTGGGTTTGTCCGGTTTGCAGAACATTTCGGGGCGCAGGGTGTGCGCCTGCCGGTGAACGAAGTATACGAAGCGCTGGATCAGGGGATTTTGGATTGCGCCATGCTGAGCGCGCCTGAATTGACCAATTACAATCTGCACGAGGTCGTTACCGACATCACACTGGGCGTGCCGGGCGGTGCCTTTGCCGGTGTGGCTTCGGCCAATATCAACGCGGACCGTTGGAAAGCCATGAGCGATGAAAATCGCCAGATCTTGTTGTGGGGCGGCAGCCAGATTTCTGCTGGCGTCACGTGGAACTTTTACACGGACGATACCGTTGCGATCCAAAATGCAAAAGACAAAGGCATCAGGATACATCAGGCCGATCCAGAGCTGACCGCTGCGGTGAAGGATTTCGTCAATCAGGATCTGAAAACCGTTTCGGCGCTGTTCAGGGACACCTATGATGTTGCGCGCGCCGAAGAGATTGCCGCCGATTTCCCGCCTCTGGTTGAGAAATGGTACGGGCTGATCGAGGGCATCGAAACCCAGGAACAATTGCAACAGCTGTACTGGGACCAGGTCATTTCGAAAATCGATCCTGCGACATACGCACAGTAATTTTCCACAAGGGGCGCGCCGGTTCGCCGGTGCGTCCTTTTCCTGTTGGATGATGAAAGGGGAGGTTTTCCTTTGAAACCTATTGGCAAGGCGATTTCGTGGATCAATGCCGGTGTTTCGGGCGTTGCCGGGGTCTTGGTTTTGTTTCTGGTTGTTCATGTTTCTTTGGATGTCGTGATGCGGTTCGTGTTCAGCACGCCGCTGGACGCGACCATCCTATATGTTTCGGCGTTCTATATGGTGGCGATTGCCTTTCTTCCACTGGGGTTGGTGGAAGAGAAAAACAGCCATATCGCGGTCGAACTTCTGGTCGAACGGTTCCCGGGCAGTGTGCAAAAACTGCTACTGATCTGCGCAACGCTGATCACGGTGGTTGTCACCGCTGCTGTCGCGGTAAGGACCGGGCAAGAGGCGTTGGCAAAATACGTGACTGGCGCTTACTCGATCGAGACGAGCGGCAAGGTCATCACTTGGCCCACTTACTTTGTTCTACCGATCGGATTTGGCCTGATGTCGCTGGTGGCGGCTTTGA
This sequence comes from Thalassovita gelatinovora, assembly GCF_001458355.1. Lineage (GTDB taxonomy): Bacteria > Pseudomonadota > Alphaproteobacteria > Rhodobacterales > Rhodobacteraceae > Thalassobius > Thalassobius gelatinovorus. Next base: position 58,687 of record NZ_CYSA01000023.1, read on the forward strand.
AATTCGTTGCGCTGTTGACAGGCAAGGACAGCGGATTGAGCAGCCTGAGCATCGAAGACCCCTATTTGCCGAAAGATACGCCTAATGTCTGAACTACAAATCGCCGGGCTGTTTATTGGCGCGCTGTTTTTCCTTATCCTGATGCGGATTCCGATCGGGGTGTCTTTGATTGCTGTCTCTTTTGGCGGTCTTTGGTCGATGTTCAATTGGAACATTGCCTGGGGGTCACTGGGGATCGTTCCTTATAACTTTGCCAATAGCTGGGTGCTGAGTTCGATCCCGGCATTTCTGCTAATGGGATTCATCTGCTACCATACGCGGCTGACGCAGGGGCTGTTCAGTGCGGCGCAGGTTTGGCTGTCGGGATTGCCGGGCGGGTTGGCCATTGCATCTGTGTTTGGTTGTGCCGGCTTTGCGGCGGTAACCGGGTCATCGGTTGCCTGTTCCGCAGCGATGGGCAAAATCGCAGTGCCAGAGATGATGCGCCACCGGTACAGTGCGGAATTGGCAACTGGTACGGTTGCAGCAGCGGGCACGATCGGTGCGCTTATTCCGCCATCGATCCTGATGATCCTTTACGGCATCATTTCGCGCCAATCGGTCAGCCAACTGTTTCTGGGCGGTCTGGTGGTCGGGTTGATTACCCTGTTTTCCTATATTCTGTTGATCCTCGTGCGGGTCAAACTGAACCCCGAACTGGCACCGCCGGTTGATATCAAGGCAACCCGCAGCGAAAAGATCCGGGCGCTGGGCCAGACATGGCCGGTGCTGTTGATCGTGATCGGGGTTTTTGCCGGTCTGTTCGGGGGGGCTTTCACGCCAACCGAAGCCGGTGCGATCGGCGCGTTGCTGTCTACGATGGTCGCGGCCATGTATGGCACGTTGAGTTTCCGGGCGCTGCGCATGGCGCTGGTGGAAACACTGACCACCACTGCGTCGCTGTTGATCATTGCTGTTGGGGCCAGCCTGTTGACACGCTTTCTGGCGCTGTCAGGGGTTGGGGATGCTTTGTCGTCTTCGATTCTGGCATTTGGTATGTCCCCGGTTCTGATCATGGTTGGGGTTGTTCTGGTTTACCTGTTGCTGGGCATGATGCTTGAGCCGGTCGGGGCGATGTTGCTGACTTTGCCGATCATGCTGCCGCTTATTGATGAGACCGGCTACAGCCTGCTGTGGTTCGGGGTCGTTCTGGTCAAGCTGCTGGAGATCGGAATGATCACGCCGCCGATGGGGATGAACGTCTTTGTCATCAAAGGTGTGGTCGGCAATATGGCGTCCCTTTCGACGATCTTCCGGGGGGTGTTCTGGTTTGTCGTTGTCGACCTTCTGATCATAGCTTTGTTGATCGCTTTCCCAGATATCGTGCTGTTCCTGCCTAACCTTTATGGGAAGTAAAAAGGACGATTTGCAGGATGCCACGTCTCGTTAAGGCAGCGATTGATGGCCTTTGGGCAGGTGCCAGAACCTGCGCCTGCCCAAGTTGACCAGCCCATATTTACCTCTGGTTCATTCGAAATCATCGGGGTTTGGATTTTCAGCCTGAGGGTCGGCAGCGGTGTCGATCCTCGGGCTGATACCTTTTGGGGTGCCGGCAAAGCTGACGGTGTCGATCTGCCTCCTCATGCAGGGCGACAGCGTCAAAGCCCCTTGGAACGAACCCAAGCCGGGCAGGATCAACGGGGGCTTGCCCTGGGATTGGTCCCAAATGTAACGCTCTGAACCAAAACCAGCTTTAAAAGGCGTGGGAATTCGCTGGAACTGCTGATACGGAAAACTTACCTCCGGTGGGTGTATTTGGGAAACAATGAAAGAGCAGGGGTCGGGCATGGCCGGGAAACTTTATGGGGTTGGGTTGGGGCCGGGCGATCCCGATCTGATGACGCTGCGGGCGCATCGGTTGGTGTCTCAGGCGCGTGTGGTGGCCTATCCGGCGCTGGCGGGCAGCGACAGTTTCGCCCGTGCCATCGCCGCGGCGGCGATCCCGGCAGGTGCACGAGAAATCGTGATGGATGTGCCGATGACGGTGGAACGGGGACCGGCGCAGGCCGCCTATGACAGCGGCGCGGCAAAGATCGCGCAGGCGCTGGAGGCGGGCGAAGACGTGGTTTGCCTGTGCGAAGGCGACCCGTTCTTTTACGGTTCCTTCATGTATCTTCATGCCCGGTTGGCCGACCGGTTCGAGGTTGAAGTGGTGCCGGGCGTAACCAGCATCGCCGCCTGCGCGGCGCGTGCCGGTTTGCCTTTGGCGGCGCGCAATGAGCGGTTGACGGTGTTGCCGGGGCCGTTGCCCGCAGCCGAACTGCGCACCCGGATCGAAGGCGCGGAAAGCGTGGCGATCATGAAGGTGGGGCGGCATCTGACCAAGATCCGTGGCGTGATCGCGGAGCTGGGCCTGACCGACAAGGCCATCTATGTCGAACGGGCGAGCCTGCCCGATGAAGTCGTGTGCCCGCTGGTCGATGCGCCCGAAAAGGCCCCCTATTTTTCAATGATCTTGCTGGTGAAAGGGGGCGACCCATGGCTGTGAAACCTGTTGTTCTGGTGTTGAATACGTCGGGCGAAGCGGTGGCGCGGGCCGTGGCGGAGGCCATCGGTGCGGCGCTGCATGGGCGCGAAGGGCGCGTGGCGCATGCGGATGCGTTTTTCGCCAACGCGCTGGATCATGCGCGCGATCTGTTTGCCGCCGGGGTGCCGGTGGTGGGAGTCTGCGCCAGCGGTATCCTGATCCGCGCGGTGGCGCCGTTGCTGTCGGACAAGCGGGCCGAACCGCCGGTGGTGTCGGTGTCGGATGACGGATCCGTGGTGGTGCCGCTGCTGGGCGGGCATCGCGGTGCGAACCGGTTGGCACGGGAAATTGCGCAAGGGGTGGGCGCGGTCGCCGCTGTCACCACGGCGGGCGATGTGGCTTTGGGGGTGGCGCTGGACGAACCACCGCTGGGGTATCGGCTGGACAATCCGCAAGACGCCAAAGCCGCGATGGCGGCGCTGCTGTCGGGAGCAGGCGTGTCGGTGACGGGCGAAAATGTGTTCGGGATCGAAGATAGCGGTGGCGCGGTTGAGCTGGTGGTGAGCGAAGCGCCTGAAGACGCCAGCGAAACGCGGTTGGTGTACCGGCCGCAGCGGTATGCGCTGGGGTTGGGATGTGCGCGCAACGCCGATCCAGAAGAAATGTGGGCGCTGGTTTGCGAGACGTTGGACAAGGCTGGGATCGCGCCAGCGGCAGTGGGCTGTGTCGCCTCGATCGACCTGAAAGCAGATGAACCGGCGATGAACACGGTGGCGCGACGGCTGGGCGTGCCGCTGCGGCTGTTCAGCGCTGCTGAGCTGGAGTCACAGCCGGTGCCAAACCCTTCGGAGGTGGTTTTTGCCGAGGTTGGCTGTCACGGTGTTTGCGAAGGCGCGGCGCTGGCCTGCGGCGGGGCCTTGGTGGCACAGAAGGCAAAGACCGCCAATTGCACCTGCGCCTTGAGCCGCGTAGAGGAGCCGATCACCGAGCTGCCGGGCCGTGCGCGCGGGCGGCTGAGCGTGGTGGGTATCGGGCCGGGGCAGGCCGCCTGGCGCACACCGGAAGTGTCGAGGCTCATCGCCGAGGCCGAGGAACTGGTGGGCTACGGACTTTATATCGATCTGCTGGGGCCGCTGGCCGCAGGCAAGACCCGGTCGGATTTCCCACTGGGCGGCGAAGAGGCGCGGTGCCGCTATGCGTTGGAACGCGCCGCCGAAGGGCGCAATGTGGCGTTGGTCTGTTCCGGGGATGCCGGGATTTATGCGATGGCAGCCTTGGTATTCGAATTGCTGGACCGCGGCCCGGACGAACACGGGGTTAGCGCTGCGGCGCACCGGATTGAGGTGATCTGTTCGCCGGGGATTTCGGCATTGCAGGGCGCGGCAGCGCGGGCCGGGGCGCCGTTGGGGCATGATTTCTGTACCATTTCGCTGAGCGATCTTTTGACTCCGCGCGATGACATCCTGCGGCGTCTGAAGGCAGCGGCGGAAGGTGATTTCGTGATCGCTTTCTATAATCCGGTGTCGAAGACGCGGCGCACCTTGCTGGCCGAGGCGCGCGATATCCTGTTGCAGCACCGCCCCGCGGATACGCCGGTGATGCTGGCGTCGTCGCTGGGGCGGGCCGAGGAGCGTGTGAGATATCGCCGGCTGGATCAGTTGGACGTGGACGAGGTTGATATGCTGACGCTGGTTCTGGTCGGGTCGAGCAATTCGCGGCTGGCGCAGTTGGGCGAGGGGCCGCGGATGTTCACCCCGCGCGGCTATGCGCGCAAGATCGATGGCGATCTGGCGGCGAAGGCCGGGCAGTGAGTATTTATCGAACAGTGAAAAGGAAAACGCGGGAATGACGGTGTATTTCGTCGGTGCGGGGCCGGGCGATCCCGAGCTTCTGACCAAGAAGGCCGAGCGGGTGATCGGGGAATGTCCGGTCTGTCTTTATGCCGGGTCGCTGGTGCCGCCCGAGGTGGTGGCCTGTGCGCCGGAAGGCGCAAAGGTGATGGACACCGCGCCGATGACGCTGGATCAGACCCATGCCGAAATATTGGCGGCGCATCAGCGCGGGCAGGACGTGGCGCGGGTGCATTCGGGCGATCCATCGCTTTATGGCGCGATTGCCGAACAGATCCGGCGGCTCAGGGCCGATGGCATTGGTTATGAGATCATTCCCGGGGTGCCCGCCTATGCCGCAGCAGCAGCGGCGCTGGGGCAGGAATTGACGGTGCCGGAACTGGCCCAGTCGATCGTGTTGACCCGGGTGTCGATGAAATCGACCGCGATGCCCGCCGGGGAAACTTTGGAAAACTTCGCCCGCACCGGGGCGACTTTGGCGATCCATCTGGGGGTGCGGAACCTGCGCGAGATCGAACGCCAGCTGGTGCCGTATTACGGTGCCGATTGTCCGGTGGTGGTGGCGTATCGCGTCGGTTGGCCGGATCAGACCATCATTCGTGGCACACTGAGCGATATTCACGCCAAGGTCCGGGCGGAAAAGATCACCCGTACCGCGCTGATTCTGGTCGGCCCGGTTCTGGGCGATATTCGTGATTTTACCGATTCGGCCTTGTATGATCCCGCGGTGCCGCATGTTTTGCGCCCGAAAGCGTCGGAAAAATGAAACAGTTGGCAAAAAAATCGATTTTGACACCAAAGCTTCATTTTCCCCATGGCATGATTTTCGCATGTTAAAGGTGAATGACGCGGAGGAGCGAGATGCCGACATTTCTGTCTCAAGAGGTTCTGGCCGGGCTGCATGCGGCGCGCAAACGTGACCGCAAGCGCAACAGCCGGATGTTGGTCGAAGCCGACGGCAAAACTTACCGCGTGCTGAGTTTCTGGGATAGCGGTTTCGCGCTGGATGCAGAAACCGCGTCACATCTGCGCGGGTTTGTCGATCTTTTTGAACGCGGTCAGCATCTGTATCAATGTCTGATCGTCGCCGCGTCCGAAGACGATGGACGGATGTGTTATGAATTCAAGCGGCTGACCGCAATTCAGGACCGTCCGCCGGTGGATTTCGTGGTGGAAGACACCGAAGGGCTGGCGTTGCCGCGCCCTTCGGCCTGATCTGAACCTTATTGCAGGTCGGCAAAGGCCGCCTGCATCCGGTCCACCGCCTGTTGCACCAAGGCACGCGGCGTGGCCAGGTTGAAACGCAAGAAATCATCGCCGCCTGACCCGAATGTGGGGCCGTGATTGACCGCTATTTTCGCGCCTTGTTCGACCCGTTTGGTGTATTCTTCGCGGTCCATGCCGGTGCCGGAAAAATCGACCCACGCCAGATAGGTTGCTTCGAGCGGCATCGAGGTCAAACCGGGAATGGCGTTGATCCCGGCATCGAACACCTGCCGGTTCCCATCGAGATAGGCCAGCAGGTCATCGACCCAGGCCGCACCTTCGGGGCTGTAGGCGGCTTCGGCCATGGCCAGACCAAAAGAATTGGGCGACATCCCGAGTGCGGCCATCCTGTCGGCGAATTTTGCCCGAAGGTCAGGGTCGGGGATGATCACATTGCCGGAATGGCTGCCGGCGATGTTGAAGGTCTTGGTGGTGGCAGTCATCATGATCAGCCGGTCGGCGATGCCTTCGATCTGCGCCATCGGTGTATGGGTGGTGCCGGGAAAGACCAGATCGTGATGGATTTCGTCCGACACAAGGATCAGGTCGTGGCGTTTCGCAAAGGCGGCGACGCCGTCCAGTTCGGCCCTGGTCCAGACCCGGCCGCCGGGATTGTGCGGCGAACACAGGATCATCATCTTTTCCGAACCGTCGAGCTGTTGATCCCAGGCGTCGAAATCCATTTCATAACGGCCATCGGTGAGCGCCAGATCGCATTCGACCACACGGCGATTATTGGCGCGGATCACCTTGGCGAAGGCGTGATAGACCGGGGTCATCAGAACCACACCATCGCCCGGTTCGGTGAAGGTGTCGACGCAAAGCGCCGTACCGTTGACCAGCCCATGCGTGGTGAAGATCGCCTGCGGATCGACGTCCCAGCCGTGGCGGGTCTGCATCCACCAGCAGATCGCGTTGCGATAGCTGCTGTCGTCACCGTAATAGCCATAGATGCCATGCTCGTGCATCTTGGCGATGGCGTTCTGTACGCAGTCGGGGGCACGGAAATCCATATCGGCAACCCACATCGCAATGCCATCGCTGGCCGGAACACCATAGATTTTTTCCATCATGTCCCATTTGGCGGAATGGGTGTCAAAACGGTCTATGATTGTGTCGAAGGTCATTCAGGGTCTCCTTGGATGGGTTGCGGATGCAGCTTTGCGCAGAATGCGGCGATGTTCGACTGCGGTGGACGAAAGTTCCGATATTATTGCGAATTTTGGAAGTGATTTCCTTAGGCTGGTTAAAAATTGGGAAATTGCACTTCGAAAGATTGACGATTGGGGATTATTTTTCTGCATTGCACGCAATTTTCGCCCTATTTCAAAATACTGGCCCATTGCGCCTGCGGGGGCCATACCCTAAATCCACTTTCATGAAACGCCCGATCCTGATCCATCCCGATCCACGCCTTAAAAAGCAGTGTGCAGTCGTCCCCGATCTGTCTGACGATCTGCGCCAACTGGCCGATGATATGCTGGAAACCATGTATGACGCGCCCGGCATCGGTCTGGCCGCGCCGCAGGTGGGGGTTCTGGATCGTCTGATCGTGCTTGATTGCGCCAAGGAAAAGGACGAAACGCCGCGACCCTTGATCATGTTCAACCCCAAGGTGATCGAAACCTCGGATGAGAAGAACACTTATGAAGAAGGCTGCCTGTCGATCCCGGAACAATTTGCCGAGATCGAACGCCCGGCAGATGTGACGGTGGAATGGGTCGACCGCGATGGCAACGTTCAGCGCGAAACCTTTGCCGATCTCTGGGCGACCTGCGTGCAGCATGAAATCGACCATCTGGAAGGGACGTTGTTCATCGATTACCTGAAGCCGATGAAGCGGCAGATGATTACCCGCAAGATGCAGAAACTGAAACGCGAGCGCACCCGGGCGTGAGCGTGCGACCGATCCTGTTATGGCCCGATCCGCGTCTGTCGCAGCGCTGCGAACCGGTGGGTGCGGACGAGGATGTCAGCGCGTTGATCGGTGATATGCTGGAAACCATGTATGACGCGCCGGGGCGCGGGTTGGCGGCACCACAGGTCGGGGTGATGAAGCGGGTTTTCGTAATGGATTGCGGATGGAAGGATGGCGACATGACGCCGATCATCTGCATCAATCCCGAAATCGTTGCCGCGTCAGAAGACGTGATCGCGGGCGAAGAAGGTTGTTTGTCGATTCCGAATGCACCGGCGGATGTGACCCGCCCGGCGCGGATCACCCTGCGTTGGCGCGGGTTGGACGGGGCGATAGTAGACCGCAAACTTGACGGGTTCGAAGCGAAATGCGCCCAGCACGAATACGACCATCTGGAGGGTCGGGTGATTTTCGATCATCTGTCTGCTGAAGATCGGGATCGGATCGAAGGCGCTTATTTAGGGCGGACAACATGACAGCACGCAAATGCTTGGCCTGGCCTGACAAACGGTTGCGTATGGTGGCCGATCCGGTGGCTGAAATCAGCGACGACATTCGCGCCATCTGGACCGACATGATCGACACGATGGAGGCGATGCCGGGGGTCGGTTTGGCCGCGGTGCAGATCGGGGTGATGCAGCGATTGGCGGTGGTCGATGCCAGTCCCGAGCGCGGTCAGGCGGTACGGATGGCGAACCCTGAAATCCTGCATGCCAGCGTGCAATTGCGCGACCATGACGAAGCAAGCCCGAACCTGCCCGGTGTCCATGCCACGATCAGCCGCCCGCGTGCGGTGACGGTGCGGTTCCTGAACGAACAGGGCGCGGTCGAAGACCGTGATTTTGTCGGGTTGTGGGCGACCAGCGTGCAACATCAGGTCGACCATCTGAACGGCAAGATGTATTTCGACCATCTCAGCCGGATGAAACGCGATATGTTGATCAAGAAGGCGGGCAAGCTGCGCTAGGGCGGGTGGAAGGATAAAGTGATGCGTGTGATTTTCATGGGAACACCGGAATTTTCGGTGCCAGTGCTGGAAGTATTGGTCGCGGCGGGTCACGATATCGCTGCGGTCTATTGCCAGCCGCCGCGTCCGGCAGGGCGTGGCAAGAAGGACCGGCCGACCCCGGTACATGCCAAGGCGCTGGAGCTGGGGTTGCAAGTGCGCCATCCGGCGTCGTTGAAATCGCCCGAAGAACAAGCTGCGTTTGCGGCGCTGAACGCGGATGTGGCGGTGGTGGTGGCCTATGGGCTGATCCTGCCGCAAGCAATTCTGGACGCGCCGAAACATGGCTGCCTGAATATTCACGCCTCATTGTTGCCGCGTTGGCGCGGGGCGGCGCCGATCCATCGGGCGATCATGGCGGGGGATGGCGAAACCGGCATATGCATCATGCAGATGGAGGCGGGTCTGGATACCGGTCCGGTTCTGTTGCGTCGCGCGACACCGATCGGGGCGCAGGATACCACCGCATTGCTGCATGACCGCCTGTCCGAAATGGGCGCGGGATTGATCGTCGAAGCTTTGGCGCGGCTGGACGCATTGACAGCCGAGGTGCAGCCCGAGGAGGGCGTGAGCTATGCTCACAAGATCGACAAGGCCGAGGCAGCGATCGACTGGACCGCACCGGCCGAAGCGGTCGACCGCAAGATCCGTGGGTTGTCGCCGTTTCCCGGTGCCTATGTCGAACTGGATGGCCAGCGGATCAAGCTGCTGGCATCGTGTCTGGTGGATGGCGCGGGCGATCCGGGCGAGGTGTTGGACGACCGGTTGACCGTGGCCTGCGGTACGGGCGCGGTACGGCTTTTACGCTTGCAACGGGCGGGCAAGGCGGCTCAGGATGCCGATATATTTCTGCGCGGCATGGCGTTGCCAAAGGGAACGCGGCTCTAACCCGAAGGAAAAAGCATGTTTCCAACGCTGATCGGAACCGTGGTGATTGCCGGGATCGTTGGCTATCTGGCGGAAAAGACCGGGTTCACCCGCAACGGTTATGTCCCGTCGATCATCATCTGCGTCGGTGGAGCGTTCCTGTTTTACTTCATTCGCATCATGTTCGGGCTGCGTTTCGGTGCGCCGGGAATCGACGCGATCCTTTCCGCCATCGGGGCACTGATCATCGTGCCGACCCATTATCGTAAATAGGAGCATGTCATGGCCATTGTCTGGTTGATCATTATCGGCGCTGCCGCAGGGTTTTTGGCCACAAGGCTGATGAATATCGAGACCGGTATCTTGCCGACAATCGGCATCGGCATTGCCGGGGCGTTGATCGGCGGTTTGGTGCTGCGCGCCTTGCTGGCAATGATGGGGGCCGCCGCAGGCTTGATCGGCGCGGTTTTGGGCGCGATGTTGCTAATCTGGGCCTGGCAGACGTTTCAGAACAAGTAGGTCAGCGCCGGGGCGGGCGGCTTTTGTAATTGGGCAGGCTCCAACCAAAAGTCAGCGACCCGGCGCGCAACGCCCATGTCACCAGCCCGCCGATTGCGGCGAGCGCCAGTGGAGCGACGTCAACCATAGCGGCCAACACCATCGCGGTGGACCCGGCAAAGGCGGCGGTGACGTAGAGTTCACCTTTTTTCAGGACCAAGGGCACTTCGTTACAGACCACATCGCGCATCATGCCGCCGAATGTGCCGGTCAGGGTCCCCATGATCAGAACGACCGGCCAAGGTTGCGACAGGCTGATCGCCACCTCTGCGCCTGCGGGCACAGCAACGGCCAGCGCCAGACTGTCAAGCCAGAGCAGCGCACGATAGCGGCTTTCCAACAAATGGGCGGTGAAGAACACCACCACTGCGGCCAAAGCGGCGACGCCGACAAAGCCCGGCTGATCAATCCATAACGGCGTCCGGTCCAGCAACATATCGCGCAGAGTGCCGCCGCCAAGCGCGGTCAGGCTGGCGATGAACACGAACCCGACCAGGTCGAGCTGCGCCCGTGACGCAGCCAAAGCGCCGGTCAGGGCAAAGACCAGTACCGAGGCGTAATCCAGCAAGATCAGGTTTGTCATGATCAGGACTTATAAGGTGCCATTCCGGCGCGGGCCAGTTCATCCGCCAATTCGTTTTCGGGATGACCAGCATGGCCCTTGACCCATTGCCATGTCACCTGATGCCGGGCTTGTGCCGCATCCAGGCGTTGCCACAGGTCGACGTTTTTCACCGGCTTTTTGTTCGAGGTTTTCCAACCGTTCCGTTTCCAGCCGAAAATCCAGCCGGTGACGCCGTTTTTAACATAGGCGCTGTCGGTGACAACGGTCAGGTCGCTGGGTTTTTCCAGGGTTTCCAGGGCCATGATCGCGGCCATCAGTTCCATCTGGTTATTGGTGGTTTCTGCCGCGCCGCCTTTGAGTTGGCGTTCCTTCAGGACGGTGTCGCCATCGGTCGCGCGCAGTAACACACCCCAGCCGCCGGGGCCGGGATTGCCGGAGCAAGCCCCGTCGGTATATGCGAATAAGTCAGCCATGGGAGGCCACCGATATCCAATCGGCCACCACCTCGTCCAGCCCTTTATCGCGACCATGCACGATTTTCGTCGGGGTGAAACCCGCAGCATGCAATAAGTCCAGGACTTCGGGTTCGGAATAATAGCTGTAGTAGCGCCCGATCGGGTCGCGTTTTTCACCCTGTCCGGTTTTCAGGGCCATGTGGAATAGGCCGCCGGGTTTCAACGCCCGGTGAATGGCAGCGAGGTGCCTTGGCATGTCGGCGCGCGGGGCGTGCAGCAAGCTGAAATTGGCCCAGATCCCATCGTATCGGCCTACGACGTCAAGATCGTCAAACAGCGCCTGCTTGGCGTTGACGCCGGGATGTTGCCCGGCCAATGCCACCATTTCCGCCGAGGCGTCGGTGGCGTCGACCTTCAGCCCTGCCTTGGCCATCCAGCCGGCCGCGATCCCCGGACCACAGCCGAGATCCAGCACTGAACCGCCTTTGGGTTGCGCCGCGATGAAGTCCGAAAGCAAACGACCGGGCGTTTCAGCCGCCGTTACCTGCGCGTATTCCTGCGCCCGGGTGTCGTAGATGCGGATGGTTTCCGGGTCCATCTGTCAGGCCGGTTCGCGCAATACGCGCGGGACTTTGAATTCAATGTTTTCCTTGGCGGTTTCCACTTCGGTCACGGTCACGTCGAAGCGGTCGCGCAGGGCGGCGATGACTTCGTCGACCAGAATTTCGGGGGCCGAGGCCCCGGCGGTGATCCCGATGGACGAAATCCCGTCTAATGCGCGCCAATCGATATCAGTGGCCCGCTGCACCAATTGGGCATAGGCGCAGCCGTTACGCGCACCGACTTCGACCAGACGGCGGGAATTGGAGGAATTCGGGGCGCCAACGACCAGCAGCGCATCGATTTGCGGTGCCATAGCCTTGACCGCTTCTTGTCGGTTGGTGGTGGCGTAACAAATATCTTCCTTATGCGGGCCCTGAATGGCCGGGAAGCGCGCCTGAAGCGCTGCGACGATATCCTTGGTATCGTCGATCGACAGGGTGGTTTGGGTGACGAAGGCCAATTTGTCAGGGTCGCGCACGTCGACCAAAGCGACATCGCCGACGGTTTCGACCAACAGAACTTCGCCGATCGGCAATTGACCCATGGTGCCGATGGTTTCGGGATGGCCGTCATGGCCAATCATGATGATCTGCAATCCGGCTTCGGAATGGCGTTCGGCTTCGATATGGACCTTGCTGACCAGAGGGCAGGTGGCATCGACGAAAATCATCTGCCGCGCCTGCGCTGCTTCGGGGACCGATTTCGGCACACCATGGGCGGAAAAGATCACCGGCCGGTCGTCGGGGCAATCGCTGAGGTCTTCAACGAAGACCGCGCCTTGATCCTTCAACCGGTCAACGACGAATTTGTTATGGACGATTTCGTGGCGAACAAAGACCGGTGCACCCCATTTCTGGATCGCCATTTCGACGATCTTGATGGCGCGGTCGACACCGGCGCAGAACCCGCGCGGGGCGGCCAGATAAAGCGTGAGGGGCGGTTTGGTCATCTGCAATCTCCTGTCGGTTCACAGGTAAGGTCATGCGGTGCCCGGGTCCAGCCCCCGTGCGCTATGGCCCGGACGGAAAACGGGGCCGCCAAGCGCAGCCCCGTTTTATGCATTGCAGCAGGTGGAGATCAGTCCGCCGAATAGGCCACTTCACGATCTGCGGGCATTTCTCGCGGTGGCCGGCCGATCACGTCCTTCAATTCGTCCAGTTCGATGAAATTATCGGCCTGGCGGCGAAGTTCGTCGGCAATCATCGGCGGCTGGCTGCGGATGGTCGAAACGACCGAAACCCGGACGCCCTGACGCTGCAGGCTTTCCACCAACGGGCGGAAATCGCCGTCGCCGGAAAACAGCACGATATGATCGACACGCGGGGCCAGTTCCATGGCATCGACGGCAAGTTCGATATCCATGTTGCCTTTGACCTTACGGCGGCCCTGACTGTCGGTGTATTCCTTGGCAGGTTTGGTCACCATGGTGAACCCGTTGTAATGCAGCCAGTCTACCAGCGGCCGGATCGGAGAATATTCGTCATTCTCTAACAAGGCAGTGTAGTAGAAGGCGCGCAGCAACTTGCCACGACGCATGAATTCTTGCCGAAGCAGCTTGTAGTCGATATCGAAGCCAAGCGCCTTTGCGGCTGCATACAGGTTGGACCCATCGATGAACAGCGCCAGCCGTTCGTCTTTGTAGAACATCAAATTTCCTTCCGATTATCAGCTTGGCGACAAGTCCGTGAGTGTATAAAAAATAAATTCGCCACCGCGCTTACAAATAAAAATAGGATGGAATGATACATGGCGCAAGTTGAGCGCCAGTATCAAAGGGATAGGTCGGGGCATGGATGCTACTCAGGATATATTGATCGCTTTCGGGGCCAACCTGCCACTTGCGGGCGAGTTACCTGAGGTTACACTGCGTAAGGCCATCGCCGAACTGCCCGCGGAGGGGGTCGAAATTGTTGAGAAAAGTCGTTTATTTATAACGCCTTGCTTCCCAGAAGGGGCCGGGCCGGATTATGTGAATGGTGCCCTACGTTGCCGTACGGAAAAAACTCCCGTAGAAATACTGTCTATACTACATAAGGTTGAAGAGCGTTTTGGCAGAAAAAGGCCGATGGCTGCTGGTCGGTGGGCCGGTCGAACGCTTGATCTGGATTTAATTGCCGTTGGTAATCATGTTCTGCCGGATCGGGCCACCGTCGGGCAATGGATCGACCTGCCGATTTCGGACCAGATGACGTTGGCGCCAGAGCAACTGATTCTCCCGCATCCCCGGATTCAGGATCGAGCCTTTGTCCTGGTGCCGCTTTGCGAAGTCGCTGCGGGCTGGAAACATCCGATCTTGGGCAAGAGTGTCGCGGAATTGTGCGCGCAATTGCCAAAAATGGCCAAAAACAAGGTGGTTGCGGTATAATTTCGCCTTGTAAAGCCCCATCTACCGCCGTACATACACCCTTTCTACTGCCTGCCCCTGATTGGAGTGCCCCGATGGCCCGTGTTACCGTTGAAGATTGCGTAGACAAGGTACCGAACCGTTTCGAGCTGGTGATGCTTGCATCGCACCGTGCCCGCGAAATCGCTTCGGGTTCTTTGCTGACCGTGGACCGCGACAACGATAAGAACCCGGTTGTGGCGCTGCGCGAAATCGCCGAGGAAACCCAGTCGGCCGACGATCTGCGCGAGCGTCTGATCGAAAGCAACCAGACCCAGATCGAAATCGACGAGCCGGAAGAAGATTCCATGGCCTTGTTGATGGGCGGTGGCGAAGCCGACAAACCGGCCGAAGACGACATGTCCGAAGAAATGCTGCTGCGTCAGCTGATGGAAGCACAAGGACAGGGCTGACCCTGATCCGCACAAAGGGATTACGGACAAGATGATCGCGGTTGATGACCTGATCGCTCTGGTCTGTAATTATAACCCGAAAACCAACGAAAATCTGCTGCGCGAGGCCTATGCGTTTGGCCTTGCGATGCATGAAGGCCAGTTCCGTCATTCGGGTGAACCTTATTTCACCCATCCCGTTGCCGTGGCCGCGATTCTGACCGAACAGCGTCTGGATGATGCGACCATCGTGACGGCGTTGCTGCATGACACGGTCGAAGATACCAAGGCATCCTATTCCGAGGTCGAAAAGCGGTTCGGCAAAGAAATCGCCGATCTGGTCGACGGCGTTACCAAGCTGACCAATCTGCAATTGTCCAGTTCCGAAACCAAGCAGGCGGAAAATTTCCGCAAGCTGTTCATGGCGATGTCCAAGGACTTGCGGGTGATTTTGGTCAAGCTGGCCGACCGTCTGCACAATATGCGCACGATCAAGGCGATGCGCCCGGACAAGCAGTCCCAGAAGGCGCGCGAAACGATGGAAATCTATGCCCCGCTGGCCGGGCGCATGGGGATGCAGTCGATGCGCGAGGAACTGGAAGACCTGGCCTTCAAGGTGTTGAACCCCGAAGCGCGCGCGTCGATCATGCGGCGGTTTGTGATGCTGCAGAACGAAACCGGCGACGTGATTCACCGAATCACCGGCGACATGCGGCAAGAACTGGACGAGGTCGGTATCGATGCGCAGGTTTTCGGCCGCGCCAAGAAGCCCTATTCGATCTGGCGCAAGATGTCAGAAAAGGACGTGGGCTTTTCCCGGCTGTCCGATATCTACGGGTTCCGGGTGATCACCAATAGCGAAGACGATTGTTACCGCGCCTTGGGGGTGATCCATCAACGTTGGCGGGCAGTGCCCGGGCGGTTCAAGGATTACATAAGCCAACCGAAATCGAACGGATACCGGTCGATCCATACCACCGTGTCGGGTCGTGATGGCAAGCGGGTCGAGGTGCAGATCCGCACCCGGCAGATGCATGACGTGGCCGAAACCGGGGTCGCGGCGCATTGGTCTTATCGTGATGGTGTGCGGGCGATGAACCCGTTTGCGGTTGATCCTGCCAAATGGTTGGCCGGTCTGACTGAACAGTTCAACGCCGAAGAAGATCACGACGCATTCCTGGAAGCGGTGAAGCTGGAAATGTACACCGACAAGGTGTTCTGCTTCACCCCGAAGGGCGAAGTGGTAAAATTGCCCAAAGGCGCGACGCCGATCGATTTCGCCTATGCCATCCACACCCGGATCGGCAACGCCTGTGTCGGGGCCAAGATCGACGGAATGCGGGTGCCGTTGTGGACCCGGGTCAAGAATGGTCAATCGATCGAAATCATCACCGCCGAAGGCCAGACGCCGCAGGCGACCTGGCTTGATATTGCCACCACCGGCAAGGCACGGACCGCGATCCGTCGGGCGCTGCGCGAAGTGGACCGCGAACGGTTTTCCAAGCTGGGCCGGGAATTGGCGCGTTCGGCCTTTGATCATGTCGGCAAGAAGGCCACCGACAAGGCGTTGGAAACGGCGGCCCGGAACCTGCGGCTGGAAGATACCGATATGCTGCTGGCGTTGCTGGGCAGTGCCGAACTGACGACTCGGGATGTTCTGCACGCGGTTTACCCCGAACTCAGCGAAGCGGAATCGGACGATATCGAATTGCGCGGTGCCGTGGTGGGGTTGTCGCATGATCAGCATTTCACCATCGCGCGCTGTTGCCAGCCATTGCCGGGCGAACGCATCGTCGGGATTTCCCATCGTGGCAAAGGTGTGATCGTGCACGCCATCGACTGCGAAGCCTTGGCCAATTACGAAGATCAGCCCAACCGCTGGATGGATTTGCATTGGCACGCGGGCAAACATCCGGCGATCCATGCCACGACGTTGAATGTGACCATCGGCAACGATGCCGGGGTGCTGGGACGTATTTGCACATTGATCGGCGAACAGAAGGCCAATATTGCGGATCTTGTTTTTGTCGACCGTAAGCCCGATTTCTTCCGGTTGCTGATTGAAATCGAACTCAGGGATGCCGAACATCTGCATTCGGTCATGTCTGCGCTGGAGGCCGAAAGCGATGTCGCGGCGGTTCAGCGGCACCGGGACCCGACACGCGCAAACATGCAAGCGGGCTAGCAGGAGGGCGGTAAGCCTTGGTTTTCAAACGCCGCGACCGACGACCGATCTGGAGGATCGTGTTTGAATTCTTCTGGCCCCGCGGCGGTTGGGCGCGGGCGGCGCAATATGTAAAGCACCGGCTGCACCGGCTGCCCGATTCGCCCGAAAAGATCGCCCGCGGCATCTTTGCCGGCGTGTTCACCACCTTCACCCCGTTTTTCGGTATGCATTTCGTCGTTGCCGGCTGTTTGGCCTTCATTCTGCGCGGCAATATCCTTGCGGCGCTGCTGGGGACGTTTTTCGGCAATCCGCTGACCTATCTGCCGATCGGGCTGATTTCGATGAAGACCGGCTATTTCCTGCTGGGGCGTCATCTGCATCACGAAGAAGTGCAGCGATCTCTGGCCGGCAAATTCCTTGATGCGAGCGCCGATCTGCAACACAATTTCTTTGCCATGTTTACCGATGCCGATATGGATTGGCATCGGTTGAATGTGTTTTATGACGAAGTTTTCTTCCCCTATATGATCGGTGGCATCGTTCCCGGTATCATTGCCGGGTTGATCGCCTATTACATTTCGGTGCCGCTGATCCGGGCCTATCAGCACCGGCGCAAAGGCGTGCTGAAGGCGAAATTCAACGCACTGAAGAAAAAAGCAAACCGGAAGGCTGACGAGCGGTCCAAACAGGATTAGGTTGCCGCTGACGGGGATGGTCATTGGAAGACAGGAGAAGGCGATGCAGCCCTTGGGGAAACTGCGCCTTGGCGTGAATATCGATCATGTGGCAACGGTGCGCAATGCACGCGGCGGGGCCTATCCCGATCCGCTGCGGGCGGCCCGATTGGCCGAACAGGCCGGGGCCGATGGTATTACCGCGCATCTGCGCGAAGACCGCCGACACATATCGGATGCCGATATCGACGGGCTGATGGAGGTTTTGTCGGTGCCGTTGAATTTCGAAATGGCGGCGACCGAGGAGATGCAGAAGATCGCGCTGCGGCACAAACCGCATGCGATTTGCCTGGTGCCAGAAAAACGCGAGGAACGGACCACCGAAGGCGGGTTGGAAGTGGCGCGCGAAGAAAACCGGCTGGCCCATTACATTGCCCCCTTGCGCGAGGCGGGTTGCCGGGTGTCGATTTTCATCGCCGCCGATAGAAAGCAGATCGAAGCCGCCGCGCGGATCGGAGCGCAGGTGATCGAATTGCATACCGGCGCTTATTGCGATTCCCATGCCGAAGGCCGGATGGACGATCACGACCGCGAATTGCAGGCGCTGCGCGACATGTCCGCCTATGCCCATTCTTTGGGGCTGGAAGTCCATGCCGGTCACGGACTGACCTATGACACCGTACAGCCGATTGCGGCCTTTCCCGAAGTGATGGAACTCAATATCGGCCATTTCATCATTGGCGAGGCGATTTTCCGCGGGCTGGTTCCGGCGATAGAGGAAATGCGCCGTCTGATGGACGAGGTCCGGGGGTGATCTGCACCGCTTGTTTGCACGCAAAACAGCCCGGGCTGTTCGTAACCGTTCGGGGTGTTGCTTGGAAGGTGACGCGATGATCCTTGGCATTGGTAGCGATCTGGCCAATATCGACCGCATCGCCGCGACGCTCGACCGGTTCGGCGACAGGTTCCGCAACCGGGTCTTTACCGAGGTCGAACAGCGCAAGGCGGAGCGGCGCAAGGATGTTGCCGGCACCTATGCCAAACGCTGGGCGGCGAAAGAAGCCTGTTCCAAGGCGTTGGGCACC
Organism: Thalassovita gelatinovora; assembly: GCF_001458355.1. Lineage (GTDB taxonomy): Bacteria > Pseudomonadota > Alphaproteobacteria > Rhodobacterales > Rhodobacteraceae > Thalassobius > Thalassobius gelatinovorus. Next base: position 76,982 of record NZ_CYSA01000023.1, read on the forward strand.
GGGCTGCGGATGGGGATCAGTTGGAAAGACATGGCCGTCAGCAATCTGCGCAGCGGTCAGCCGGTGATGGAATTGACCGGCTGGGCGAAAGAGCGGTTGCAGGACATGACCCCACCGGGCCACGAGGCGATCATTCACGTCACCCTGACCGACGATCACCCTTGGGCGCAGGCCTTTGTTGTGATCGAAGCCCGCCCGTCGGTCCCCCGACCGGGTTGACACGCCTGTTTCATCCGCTCATCTAGCTCTGCAGCTTTGCAATTCAGGAGAAGTCCAAATGGCCGCCGACGCCAAAAAAGGTAACGCCGTTGTCGAAACCATCAAAACGGTCGTTTACGCCCTGCTGATCGCGGGTATTTTTCGCACGGTTTTCTTTCAGCCATTCTGGATTCCGTCCGGGTCGATGAAAGACACGTTGCTGATTGGCGATTTTCTGTTCGTCAATAAGATGGCCTATGGCTATTCTTATGCGTCGTGCCCTTCGATCCGCCCGCTGGGCGTTGATGCCAAGGATATCTGCGGGTTTCTCGATGGCGATAACACCCGGTTCATGGGGTCGGAACCCGACCGCGGTGACGTGATCGTGTTCCGCCATCCGGTCAGCGGGGCGGATTACGTCAAGCGGTTAATCGGGTTGCCGGGGGATACCGTGCAGGTCAGAAATGGCGTGCTTTATCTCAACGGCGACGCGGTCAAGTTGGAAGATGACGGCGCATTTGTCGAAACCTATGATGCGCAGGGACCGCAACGGTTGCGCCCACGTTGCGAAAACGGTCCGGTCGGGACCGGCGGCGATTGTTCCAAATCGCGCCAGATCGAAACGCTGCCGGGCGGTGTGGAACATTCCGTGCTGAATATCGGCAATCAGTCACTGGACAATACGCCGGTCTATACCGTGCCTGCGGGGAATTATTTCTTCATGGGCGATAACCGCGACAATTCCACCGATAGCCGGGTGCCGCAGCAATCGGGCGGCGTTGGTTTCGTTCCCTTTGAAAACCTGATCGGCCGGGCAGACCGGATCGTGTTTTCGTCTTCGGGACGGTCGATGTTGTATTTCTGGACCTGGCGGTCGGATCGTTTTTTCAAGGCCGTGATGTGAAACTGTCGGCTGATCTCAGATCCTTTGAAGGCCGCATCGGGCACCACTTTGGCAGACCCGATCTGTTGGTGCGCGCGGTGACCCACGCGTCGATGTCTTCGCCAACGCGGGCGGATAATCAACGGCTGGAATTCCTGGGCGACCGGGTGTTGGGGCTGGCGATGTCCGAGGCGTTGCTGGCGCGCGACAAATCGGCCAGCGAAGGCCAACTTGCGCCGCGGTTCAATGCGTTGGTGCGCAAGGAAGCCTGCGCCGACGTGGCCAAGGAAATTGATCTGGGCGCGGTTCTGAAACTGGGCCGGTCGGAAATGATGTCGGGCGGACGGCGCAAACAAGCATTGCTGGGCGACGCGATGGAAGCGGTGATCGCTGCTGTTTATCTGGATGCCGGGTTCGAAGCGGCGCGCGATATGGTGCTGCGGCTTTGGGGCAAGCGGATCGACAGCGTTGATGCCGATGCCCGCGACGCCAAGACCAGCCTGCAGGAATGGGCCCAAGCGCGCGGACTGACGCCACCGAACTATGCCGAACTGGCGCGGTCTGGACCCGATCATGCGCCTGTTTTTACCATCAAGGTCGAACTGGACAACGGCGATAGCGAACAAGCGACCGCCGGGTCGAAGCGACAGGCGGAACAGGCGGCGGCTAAGGCGCTGCTTGAGCGTCTGGAGCGGTAGGCGACGGTCTCCGAACCGGAAAACGTTGGGCAATCCGTTCCGGAATGCGCCGCCTTGTTGCGGCTCTGGTAAATGGTTGGCAATGTCGCTACATACTGCGCTTCATCACACGAGGCCCACATGACCACACGCGCCGGATTCGTTGCCCTGATCGGAGAGCCCAACGCGGGCAAATCGACCCTGACCAATCGTATGGTCGGGGCGAAGGTGTCGATCGTTACCCACAAGGTACAGACCACCCGCACCCGTATTCGTGGCGTGGCGATCGAAGGCGACGCCCAGATCGTGTTCGTCGATACGCCGGGCCTGTTCAAACCACGCCGACGGCTGGACCGGGCGATGGTTGCCGCCGCCTGGGGCGGTGCTGCGGATGCCGATGTCATCGTTTTGATGATCGAAGCGCATCGCGGCGTCACCGAAGGGGTGGAAAAGATCCTCGAAGGGTTGGAAGAGATCGGCAAGGGCCGCAAGGTGGCTTTGGCGATCAACAAGATTGACCGGGTCAAGGCCGAGGTGTTGCTGGCGCTGTCGCAGAAGTTGAACGACCGCTATCCCTTCGTCAAAACCTTCATGATCTCGGCCGAAAAGGGCCATGGGGTCGAGGATCTGCGCAAATGGCTGGCGGGGGAAGTGCCCGAAGGTCCGTGGTTGTATCCCGAAGATCAGATTGCCGATCTGCCGATGCGGATGATCGCCGCCGAAATGACCCGTGAAAAGCTGACCCTGCGGCTGCATCAGGAATTGCCCTATCAGTTGACGGTGGAAACCGAAAACTGGGAAGAACGCAAAGACGGATCGGCCCGGATCGATCAGGTGATCTATGTCGCCCGCGATGGTCACAAGGGCATTTTGCTGGGCCATAAGGGTGAAACGATCAAGGCGGTTGGCAAGGCCGCGCGCGAGGAATTGGAAGAATTCCTGGGCCGTAAGGTGCATTTGTTCCTCCAGGTCAAAGTGCGCACCGGCTGGCTGGACGAAGCCGCGCGCTATTCCGAAATGGGTCTGGATTTCAAGGACGGGAACTGAGGCGATGCGGCTGACCGCCCGGATCTGGGTCGATGCCTATCTGACCCGGCTGCGCCTGTCCGATATCCCGGCCTTCGTGGTGTCGCATGGCGATGACACCGCCGGGGCGGTTCTGATCAAGCTGAATACGCTGGACGGGCAGGCGGTGGCCTATCAACGCTCCTTTGACCTGATGACCGGGGACCGCAAGTGGATGGACCTGATCGCGGGAGCGGAACGCGATGTCGATGCCGCCATCGCCAAGCAGCGCGGCTTCGACCCCGATCTCTGGGTGGTCGAGGTCGAGGACCGGCAGGGGCGGCATCTGCTGGATGAACCGGGGCTGGCGGATTAGGGTCTGATGTTAGATCGGAATGTACGTTATGCGGGAGGGGGCACTTAGTTGCAATGCCCCAAGTAGGCGAAAAGGATGAAGTATTAACCCGCGCTCCAAGTTCCTTTAAGACACTCGATATTTAAGCAATGAAGCATCTCAAACCTTCGGAGAGAGCAAATGTCTGACGCCTTTTTCGACGCGCCCGAGATTCCTGACGATCTTTTTGAATGCGCCATACATTTAAGAAACAACATCATTGGTCTTACGACAGACGGGGGCTCCGATGTTGAGTATAAATTGGCTCGCTCAAAGCTAATGGGCGACCCTGCAAGTAAGCGTCTTTTGCCGGATTTCGTGCGCTTTTCGAACGACGCTGCGTCGGTACGTGCTGCGCTTTCGGGTGTGGCAAGTGGCGCGGGTTCTTGGGCTTTGCGCCGGAATCATGTCAATGAAACATTTAAACCAATATTGATTTTTCTGGAGGCGGGAGGAAGTGCTGCAGACGCCACGATTACGGATGGTATCACCGTATATGATGCGCCAGCGGTACAAACTTTTTGGGCTAAAGCATTGGAACGACGGGCAACGGACCCAGAAGGTGCCGTAACCGCTGCAAGTACTCTTCTCGAAGAGGTATGCAAGCATATCATCGAAGACAGCGGCGGAGAGTGGAGCGATAAGTGGAATATACCAAAGCTATATGCAGAGGCTTCTAAGCTTTTAAATCTCGCGCCTTCGCAGCATCAGGAAGAAGTTTTTAAAACGATCCTTGGAAACTGCCAAAGTGTAGTTCAAAGCATTGGATCTCTGCGAAATAAAGGCGGTGATGCACATGCTGGGGGACGCTTGCGTGTACCATTCAAACCGCGTCACGCTGCTTTAACGGTGAATCTCGCAGGTTCTATGGCATTGTTTTTAATTGAGACTTGGCAGGCAAAAGGCAAATAGAGCCGAGTTGGCGGTACGTTGAAAAGGGTCCAAACCGTCTCGTCCTTCCTAAACTCAAATCACCTTGCACATCCCGCTCTACCTGCCCCACAGTCCCCCTCATGGAATGGCGCGATCAGGGCATATTGCTGGCGGTACGGCGACACGGCGAAAATTCGGCGATACTGGAGCTGTTCACCCCCGTCCATGGTCGCCATGCGGGGGTGATGCGTGGCGCGACCAGCCGGAAAATCGCCCCCGTGCTGCAACCCGGCGCGCAGCTTGACGTGACATGGAAGGCGCGGCTGGCCGATCATATCGGCAGCTACACGGTCGAGCCTTTGCGCAGCCGCGCGGCGATGGTGATGGCGGATCGGCAGGCGCTGGCCGGACTGAACGCGGTCTGCGCGATGCTGCTATATGCGCTGCCCGAACGCGAAGCACATCTGCCGCTTTACAAGCGGACCGAGGCATTGCTGGATGTTCTGGACGAAACAGGGCTTTGGCCGCTGGCCTATCTGCGGTGGGAATTGGCGTTGTTAGACGAGTTGGGGTACGGGTTGGACCTGTCGACCTGCGCCGTGGTCGGGACGGCGAATGACCTGAGTTACATTTCGCCGAAAACCGGGCGGGCGGTGTCGCGCGCGGGGGCGGGGGACTGGGCCGACCGGTTGTTGCCATTGCCGCCCTGCCTGTTGGGCGGAACCGGTTTTTCGGGGGCGGATATTTTGCAGGGCTTGGAAATCACGGAATTTTTCCTGCGCAAATCCTTAGCCGAAGGCGGCCAAGGCAAACCGATTCCGCAAGCGCGGCAGAGGTTCGTAGACCAGTTGGTGCGCGGCTTAGCGCAGCGCCAGAACCAGATCGACCAGTGATCCCATCGGCCCGATCGTATCGCGGGCCTTTCCCGGCAGGCTTTGGATGCCGATGGTCGATCCCAAGATTACCCGGGCCCAATCGGGATTGGTGATGCCGCTGTCGCGCAGAAGTTCAGTCAGCAGGTTCAACCTCAGACCGTCGACCTTTTCCACCCGCTGCGCCACTTTATCGTCGCCCTGGGCCCAGGCGCGCACCGCCGGTTCAGGATTTTCGTGATCGGTGACCGGGCTGGAATAATCGGTGATCTGTTGCCCCAACCGGCGTAGCTTGGCCCCCGAATTGGGTTCTTCTTCAAGGATTTTGGCCAAAGGTGACAAAGCTTCGGCTTCCCACGTATCCAGAAGCGCACCGTGATAGGCGGGAACATCGTCGAAATGCCAGTAGAACGACCCTTTGGTGGTGTTCAGCCGCCGCGCCAGCGGTTCGGCCTTCAATGCGGCGGGGCCGTCCTGAATCAGGGCGGAAAAACCGGCGGTCAGCCAGTCGGATTTCGAAAGGCGCGTTTGTCTGGTCATGGTCCACCCATACGAGTGCGAAGGGTATTTCGCAACTGCAGAAGACCTTTGGCTTGTGATTGTCACATCCCGATGACGGTTCTGCCTGTTTTGAGGGCTAAAGATCAATTTCCACTACGCCATCAGGATCGGCGGCGCGGGATTGGCACAGGATAATGGTGTTTTGTCGCTGCTTGTTCGACAGCACGAAATCGCGGTGTTCGACCGCCCCGCTGACCAATCCGCATTTGCACACGCCGCAAATGCCGTCGGAACATTTCACATCCACGTGGATGCCGTTTTCCAGCAAGACATCCGAGGCCGATTTATCCTCGGGCACCCGCAATTCGCGGCCATCCTTCAGCCGCAGGGTGAAGGGGTGATTTTCATAGTCCGGCTGTTCGGGGACGTTGAAATATTCCAGATGGCGGGCGTCTTCGGGGAACCCCTGCCGGGTGGCGGCATCGATGACCCCGGTCATGTAACGATCCGGTCCGCAAGTATAGACATGCCAGCCGGGTTTATATCCTTCTAGCACCGTATCGAGATCGGCGCGGCTGCCTTCGTCGCTGAAATGGAAATGCACCTTGTCGGCCCAAGGCATCCGCGCAAGATCGTCCAGATAGCCAGCAGACGCGCGCGACGAACAGGAATAATGCAGCGCGAAATCGTGGCCCAGATCGTGCAGCCGGTGGGCAAAGGCGATCATTGGCGTGATCCCGATGCCGCCGCCCATCAGGAAGGTTTTCGTGGCGTCTTCGGCCAGCGGGAAATGGTTGATCGGTTTGGAAATGAAGACCTTGCGGCCTTCGTTGAAAATGCGGTGCATCAGGGCGGAGCCGCCGCGGCCTTCGTCTTCGCGCAACACGCCGATCTGATATTTTCCGTGATCGGACGGGTTTCCCGACATCGAATATTGCCGCAGGAATTCCGGCGCAACCAACACGTCGAGATGCGCGCCCGCCGACCAGTCGGGCAGCGGCGCGCCGTCCAGTGTCGAAAATTCGTATTTACTGACATCGGCGGTCATTTTTTCCGCCTTGGTGACTTCGACCCGGATCACCGGCGGATCGCTCGGTGGCGTGTAGCGGTGAATAACCGACATGTCGCCCTTGGCCAGCCTATCGCGGTATTCTTGGGCCGTGATCATCGCCTCGTAAGCCTGGATTCCCGCTTCACGGTCCATCGGGAACGGGTAGGGCCAGGGCGGCGGGGCCAATGGCGCGGGATAGACCGCGAGCGTCTGATCTTCGTATTTCAAATCCAGATCTGTTTGCAGGCCGCGCCGGTTCAGGCTGTGATGCGACGGGTGATAGCCGCCGTCCTCCTGCAATTCGATATCCCACCACCATTTCTTGGTATCGTTCAGCCCGCCATTGCCGACGACATCGTCGAGTTTTGCCAAGGGCCGGGCAAGCACCGGGATGTTCGATGCGGCCCAGCGAAACGGCGCTTCAGCGAACAGCCCTTCAAGGTTCCACGGGCATGTTTTCATGCAGCGCCCGCACATTGCGCCGCCTTCGGTGGTGATCCGGTAGGTGGCGCATTTCTGGCTGTCGGATTTCCAGATTTCATAGCCGTTGAACATCAGCTTGGGTCCGGCGGTGATCGCGCCCGACGGGCATTCGCGGGCGCATTTGTTGCAGGCTTCGCAAAACGCCTGTAGTCCGAAATCGATCGGCCTGTCATGCGCCATCGGCATGTCGGTGGTCACCACCCCGGATTTCAATCGCGGGCCGAGATAGGGATTGAGGATCACTTCGCCAATGCGGCTGACTTCGCCAAGACCCGACAATAGCAGCAAGGGCGGTTGCAGCACTTCGCCATCCATCACCGTATGCGCTTTGGCTTTATATCCAAGGTTTCTGATATGTTTGGCGATGACGCCGCCAAGCAGGGAAAACCGCAGGTAAGCGCGCATCGATTGCGCCACGCTGATCCAGTCGTCTCCGCTGGCGCCTTCCATCGTTTCATAGCCCTGATCGATGATCATGCTGATCGCTTGATCATGTGGTGGATCAATCGGATCGCCGGCGGCGTCATGGGAATACCACGTCCAGTCGGGGCAGCGGCTGAGGCCAACCGCATCGACGCCGAGGAAATAGCAGGTGGCCTTGATATTGGCGGCGTTTTCCTGTGGATCAGCGGGGCACGGCCCGGCGGGGTTGGGATCGCCGTTTTGAATCACCACAAAAGCACCAAGCGCCCGGCGCTGCGCGAAGCTGGGGGCGGATTTGCGGGCATAATGGCCACCCTTGGCACCGTCCTGCACATGTTTGCCCATATCGCCGAATTGCGCCCGGGCGAACATGTCGGCGCGTTTGGGTACCCGGGCCACATTCGGTTCATCGATAAAGGTGGTGGGGGCCTCCACCCGTTTCAGCCGTTCGAACGGGTGCGGACCTTCGGCGAAGCGGCGCTTGGCGAACGGGTCGCGGTTCAGCGCTGATTTAGAAAACCCTTTGCCCAGCCACCACGCCGGGCCGTTGGTTTTGAACCACGGTTGATCCGACATCGGGGCCAGCGGTTTATCCGCGATCAGGCCCAGATCACAGGTCACCGCTGCCACCCCGAATCGCGGTCCGATCCACGGAGCGACCAAGGCACCGGCTTCGACCGAAGCCAGCCCCGCCGCCACTGTCAGCCGGTTCAGGTCTACATCCGAGGATGCGCCGGAATGCGCCTTGGCCTGCCAGCCCAGAAGCCGGATATAATTGGCCAGAACGGCGGCGGTTTCATTGGCGCGCAGACAGGCGCGTTGCGCTTGGGCGTCGGCGATCCATTCGGTGCCGGGTTCATAAGGATCGGGATCGCGGGGATATTCATACAGGAAAACCAGCGCGTATTTATGGCCTTCAATCCCCGATGGCGGGGCGGTCATCGCTTCTTTCAGTTCGGCCATGATCATGTCGATGCCCGAGGCCAGCGTTTTGGTTTGCCTGGTGCGCAATTCTTCGGCCAGCCGATCAATATCGGGGTTGTGCACCGGCTGATCCAACCGCGCGGCATCGGGCAGTCGGCAAATGCCGACCATGCTGGCATCGGAAAAGTAGCCAAACGCTTTCAGATGGTTGGAGCGTTCCAATGGGTCGGCGGGAATGGTTGCGCGGGTCTTGTTAACCATGCCGTCGCGGATCGCGTCGAGCATCGCCTGATATTCCCCCATGGCATTCACGATGCTGTCGGGCGTATCGGGGCGGCGGAAGGACACCGGGCCCCATGTGGGCACGGCGTTGAAATTCGGTGTGTCGCGCTGACGCTTCAACCGTTCTAACGGGTATGGCCCCAGATGTACCGGCCGATCCTTGTCTGAAAAAAAGCGCAGCCCCATGGTTTCCCTCCCTGTATTTCACCATAGTGATCAGCCTTGCCGGAGCGGCACAAGATGTTTTGCCGTTTTTTTGGGCAACCCGTCGGAAATGGAGCGTCGCTATCCGTAAATTAAATTTTACCAGTTGATAAAAAAATCAAACCGCACATACTGAGAAAAAAACAAAACCAAGCTCAGTGGAGGTACCAATGACTTCAAACACGCTGACGCCAGGCATTATTGCAGGGCGGCTGCCAGCGGATCAGTTGTCGGAAAATTTTTCAGACCTGCATCCGCCGCTCGACGATCACGAAGCGCTTGTCGCTGCGGATCGGTGCTATTTCTGCCATGATGCGCCCTGCGCCACGGCTTGCCCGACGGATATCGATATCCCGCTATTCATCCGGCAGATTGCGACCGGAACACCGGACGCCGCAGCCAAAACGATCCTGTCGCAGAACATCATGGGTGGGATGTGCGCCCGGGTGTGCCCGACAGAAACGCTGTGCGAACAGGTTTGCGTGCGTGAAACCGCCGAAGGCAAACCGGTCGAGATTGGCAACCTGCAACGCTATGCCACCGATACGTTGATGGCCGCAGATGTGCATCCGTTCGAACGGGCGGCCGCAACAGGCAAGACGATCGCCGTTGTCGGGGCCGGGCCTGCGGGCCTGTCTTGCGCCCATCGGTTGGCGATGAAGGGCCATGCGGTCACGGTGTTCGATGCGCGGCCCAAATCGGGCGGATTGAACGAATACGGCATCGCCAGCTACAAATCGGTCGGCGGCTTTGCCGCGAAAGAGGTCGATTGGTTGCTCAAGATCGGCGGTATCACCGTTGAACATGGTAAATCTTTGGGCGCGGGCCTGTCGCTGGACCGTCTGAAGGCCGATCATGACGCCGTGTTCCTGGCGATCGGTCTGGCTGGCGTGAACGCTTTGAATGTCGAGGGTGAGGCCAAGGATGGCGTGCTGGATGCGGTCGATTTCATTTCCGACCTGCGCCAAGCGGGCGATGTGGCTTCGGTTGAAATCGGTCGAGATGTCGTGGTGATTGGCGGCGGCATGACCGCGGTGGATGCTGCGGTACAGGCGAAGCTGCTGGGGGCGCTGAACGTCAGCCTGGTTTATCGCCGTGGTCGTGACCGGATGAATGCCAGCCCGTTTGAACAGGATCTGGCCGCAGCCAAAGGTGTGCGGATCATCACCAACGCGTCGCCCAAGGCGGTGATTGGCAATGGTGCGGTGTGCGAGATCGAATTCGAATATACCGATGACGATCTGGCGCCGACCGGGCAGATGTTCCGGCTTGCCGCCGATCAGGTGTTCAAGGCGATCGGTCAGACATTGGGCGGCGACGGATTGCCCGATACCGAGGGCGGAAAAATCGCGGTCACCGGTGCAGGCCGCACCAGCATGCAAAGCGTCTGGGCCGGGGGCGACTGTGCCTCGGGTGGCGAAGACCTGACCGTGACGGCAGTGGCCGAAGGCCGCGACGCCGCCGAAGACATTCACGCCCAGTTGATGGGTTGAGGCGGATTTCCCGCTAAGGATTAGGAGATAAGCAGATGGCCAATCTCGCAAGCGACTTCATCGGGATCAAATCCCCCAACCCGTTTTGGCTGGCTTCGGCACCGCCGACCGACAAGGAATACAACGTCCGCCGCGCCTTCGAAGCCGGATGGGGCGGCGTGGTGTGGAAAACGCTGGGATCCGAAGGTCCGCCAGTGGTCAATGTCAACGGGCCGCGATATGGCGCGATCTGGGGGGCTGATCGCCGCCTGTTGGGGCTCAACAATATCGAGCTGATCACCGATCGCCCGCTGGAAGTAAACCTGCGTGAAATCAAGTCGGTGAAACGTGATTACCCCGACCGCGCGCTGATCATTTCGCTGATGGTCCCCTGCGACGAAGACAGCTGGGAAGCGATCCTGAAACAGATCGAGGATACCGGCGCCGACGGGGTCGAGCTGAATTTCGGTTGTCCGCATGGCATGGCCGAACGCGGTATGGGCGCGGCCGTCGGCCAAGTGCCCGAATATATCGAAATGGTGACCCGCTGGGTCAAGAAACATTCGCGTATGCCCTGCATCGTGAAGCTGACCCCGAATATTTCGGACATCCGCAAACCGGCCGAAGCGGCCAAGCGCGGCGGCGCGGATGCGGTCAGCCTGATCAACACGATCAATTCGATCACCTCGGTCGACCTGGATGATTTCGCGCCCGAACCGATGATCGACGGCAAGGGGACCCATGGCGGCTATTGCGGCCCGGCGGTGAAACCGATCGCCCTGAACATGGTGGCCGAAATTGCGCGGCATGCGGAAACTCAAGGGCTGCCGATGTCGGGCATTGGTGGCGTGACCACCTGGCGCGATGCGGCGGAATTCATGGCGCTTGGGGCCGGCAATGTTCAGGTCTGCACGGCGGCGATGACCTATGGGTTCAAAGTGGTGCAGGAAATGATTTCGGGGCTTTCCGATTACATGGATCGCAAGGGGTTCACGTCGACTTCGGAACTGGTCGGTCGCGCGGTGCCGAATGTCACCGACTGGCAATATCTGAACCTGAATTATGTCACCAAGGCCAAGATCGACGAAGACGCCTGTATCAAATGCGGCCGCTGCTATGCGGCGTGTGAAGATACCAGCCATCAGGCCATCGCCATGTCCGAAGATCGGGTGTTTTCGGTCAAGGATGACGAATGCGTCGCCTGTAATCTCTGCGTCAATGTGTGCCCGGTGGAAAATTGCATCACCATGGAACAGGTCGCCCCTGGCAAGGTCGATGAACGTACTGGTCTGACCGTATCGAAAGACTATGGCAACTGGCTGGATCATCCCAATAATCCGGGGAACACCTGCGCTGCGGAATAATATTGTGCGCCCGTTCCGGGCGCGCTTTACATCTCGCTAAAATGTCTTCGACATTTTCGCTCGGGATGCCTCCGGCGGGGATATTTGAAAACAGAAGAAGGCGAAGAAACCTTCGTCTTTTTCTGTTCGAAAGTATCCCGGGGTCAGCGCCCCCCATGCACCCGAAGGGCCAGACCTGCAAGACCGGACCGGCGCACAATGTCGCTACTTCAAGGTGTCAGAAGTTTGCGGAACATGTTGTCAAGGAATTGTTCCGCGCCGTCCACCGGATCGGTTTCCCCGTCGGTCAGGATCGCAACCTGTTCTTCGAAATCGGCGTAATGCTGGGTGGTGGCCCAGATGGAAAACAGTAGATGGCGGGGGTCGCACGGGGCCAGTTTGCCTTGGTCCATCCAGCGCTGAATCAGTGCCGTCTTTTCATCGAATAACGTTTTCAGACCGGTTTCCAGATGCGGTTTCATCCGCGGCGCGCCTTGCAGAACCTCGTTGGCGAAGAGCCGGCTTTCACGGGGGAATTCGCGGCTCATCTGCATTTTGCGGTGAATATAACCAAGGATTTCTTCTAAGGGATCGCCATCAGGATCCATTTTTTTCAGCGGGTCCAGCCAGTTGTCCATCAGCGCGTTGAGAAGCGTCACATGGATCGCTTCCTTGCCGTCAAAATAATACAGGATATTCGGTTTCGACAGACCCGACGCGTCCGCAATCTGATCGAGCGTTGCGCCGCGATAGCCATGTTGGGAAAACACGGCGAGTGCGGCATCCAGGATACGCTTGCGATTGCGCAGCTGAATGCGGCTTGGCTTTTTCACGGGCTTGGTGGCGTCGTTCATGCATCACTCCGGTCGGCTGGTCCGGGACCCTAGATCAGCTTGACCAGATGGTCCAGAATCGGCGGGGTCAACCACGCCTATTCCCTTCAGGATGATGCGTTTGGTATTTTCCTTGGCCGCGTCCCATTGCGCATCACTGAGCGGCTGGCCACCATTAAGGGTTTCAATCTGATGGCCAAAATCGGCGTAATGCTGGGTGGTGGCCCAGAGCAAGTAAAGCAGATGATCGGGATCAACCGGATCCATCCGGCCTTCGCTGATCCAGCGATTGATGATGGCAGCGCGCCCTGCGGTCCATTGCAACAGCGTGGTTTCCAGATAGTCTTGGATCACTGGCGCGCGGTGCATCACTTCGGAGGCCCAGACCTTGGAGCCTGCCGGATGACGGCGGCTGATTTCCATCTTGGCGTCGATATAGGCACCGATTCCTTCGGCCGGGCCATCGGCGTCATCAAAAACATCGGCCGCCTTTAGCCAGATCTGAAAGATGTTTTCCACTACCTGCCGATAAAGCGCTTCCTTGGTTGGAAAGTAGTAATGCAGGTTGGCCTTGGGCAGCCCTGCCATATCGGCGATCAGTTGCATGGTGGCGCCACCAAACCCCGCCTCGGAAAAGACTTTTTCCGCTGCTGCTAAAATAAGCTTTTCGCTTTCCTGGCGGCGTTCTTTTTTGCTGTTTGGGCGCGGGTGGGCTGGCATGCCGAAATCTGTCCGATAAATTTTCTTGACCGAATGGTCAGGTTGTGGTGTCGTGATCTTGACCATACGGTCAGGAACCGTGTGAAGCAAGTGTTCAAGGGCCCGGCAGAGGCCCGCACAGAAAGGGAATTTCCTATGGCCAAGCTTGGCGACAATCTGAAAATTAACGGCGACCGTTTGTGGGACAGCCTAATGGATATGGCCAAGATCGGGCCGGGTATCGCGGGCGGCAACAACCGTCAAACGTTAACCGATGCGGATGCCGAAGGCCGTGCCGTGTTCCAGAAATGGTGCGAAGACGCGGGCTGCACCATGGGGGTCGACAAGATGGGGAACATGTTTGCCACGCGTCCCGGCACCGACCCGGAGGCCTTGCCGGTCTATATGGGGTCGCATCTGGATACCCAACCGACGGGCGGCAAATACGATGGCGTCCTTGGTGTTTTGGGTGGGCTGGAGGCGCTGCGCACCATGCAGGACCTAGGGGTGAAGACGAAACACCCGATCGTGCTGACCAACTGGACCAACGAAGAAGGCACCCGGTTCGCACCGGCGATGTTGGCTTCTGGGGTGTTTGCCGGCAAACACGAAATGGATTGGGCCTATGATCGGGTCGATGCCGAAGGCAAGACATTCGGTGACGAGCTGAAGCGGATCGGCTGGGTCGGTGATGAAGAAGTCGGCGCGCGCAAGATGCATGCGATGTTCGAGCTGCACATCGAACAGGGTCCGATTCTTGAGGCCGAAGGCAAGGATATTGGTGTTGTCACACACGGTCAGGGACTGCGCTGGATCGAATGCACCGTCACCGGCAAGGAAAGCCATACCGGATCGACCCCGATGCCGATGCGCAAGAACGCTGGTCGTGGATTGGCGCTGATCACCGAGCTGGTACACGAGATCGCGATGAAGCATCAGCCCAACTCTGTGGGCGCAATCGGCCATATCGATGTCTATCCCAACAGTCGCAATATCATTCCGGGTCGGGTCGTGTTTACGGTCGATTTCCGGTCACATCTGCAAGACGTGATCGACGCGATGATGGCTGAATTCGAAGAGAAGGCACCGAAGCTGTGCGAAGAGATCGGGGTGTCGCTTGAGTGGAAAATCTCGGGTCAATTCGATCCGCCCGCCTTTGACGAAAACTGCGTTAACGCGGTGCGTGATGCGGCGGAACGGCTGGGGTATAGCCATATGGATATCGTGTCGGGCGCGGGGCATGATGCCTGCTGGATCAATGATGTCGCACCCACCGCGATGATCATGTGCCCCTGTGTTGACGGGCTGAGCCATAACGAGGCGGAAGATATTTCCAAGGAATGGGCGGCGGCAGGGGCGGATGTTCTGTTGCATGCCGTGCTGGATACCGCTGAGGTTGTGGAATAGCGCGACGGTTACTGATCCGGTTGGATCGGGCCGGGGCGGCGTGGAGGTATGGTAATGGTGATCGAAGATATCGAAACCGGTCCTGAGCTGATCAAAAGACTGATCGCGCAGGAGGTCCGGGAATATCACCGGATCCATACCCGGCCGTCTGAAACCCGGTCTTCGACCCATGCCGATCTGGTCGCGTTGCGCACGCTGGAAGACTTCAAGGCGGCGTTGATCGAGCCGGTTGAGACCGAAGCGTTGTTCAGCGGCGGGCAGGTGATGACCTGCTGGAGCGTGACGCGCAGCAACGGCGCTTACCGCGTCATCTATCTGCCGCAGGCGGCGCTGTTTTCGCTGGCGGTGGAATCAATGTTTGGTCCGGTGGATATCGGTGTGCATGGCCCGGCCATCGCCGTATTTTCATCGGTTGGATAATGGGGAGAAAAGTATGACGACCAAAGTGATCAAGGGCGGCACCGTTTGCACCGCCGACCGGACCTGGAAGGCCGATGTTCTGATCGAAGGCGAAGTGATCAAGCAGATCGGCGAAGATTTGAAGGGCGATGAATATATTGACGCCGAAGGGGCTTATGTGATCCCCGGCGGGATCGATCCGCATACCCATTTGGAAATGCCTTTCATGGGCACCACGGCTGCGGAAACCTTTGAATCCGGTACTTGGGCGGCTGCAGTGGGTGGCACCACCATGCTGGTTGATTTCTGCCTGCCGGGTGAAGACGGGTCGATCAAGAACGCGATCAATGAATGGCACCGCAAATCGGCCCCTCAGATCTGTTCGGATGTCGGCTATCACATGGCGATTACAGGCTGGAACGAGAAAATCTTCGAGGAAATGAAGGATGCCGTCGATATGGGCGTCAATTCCTTCAAGCATTTCATGGCCTATAAGGGCGCCTTGATGATCGAAGATGACGAGATGTTCGCTTCGTTCAAACGGTGCCGAGAACTGGGCGCATTGCCGATGGTCCATGCCGAAAACGGCGACTTGGTGGCCGATATGCAGGCGGAAATGCTGGAAAAAGGCATCACCGGGCCGGAGGGTCATGCCTATTCGCGACCGCCCGAATTCGAAGGCGAAGCGGCGAACCGGGCGATCACCATCGCCGATGCGGCGGGGGTGCCTTTGTATATCGTGCATGTCAGCTGTGAACAGACGCACGAAGCGATCCGGCGCGCGCGGCAAAAGGGGATGCGGGTTTATGGCGAACCGCTGATCCAGTTCCTGACGCTGGATGAAAGCGAATATTTCAACAAAGACTGGGATCACGCTGCCCGTCGGGTGATGTCGCCGCCGTTCCGGTCCAAGGATCATCAAGACAGCCTGTGGGCCGGTCTGCAATCTGGATCGTTGCAAGTGGTTGCCACCGACCACGCGGCGTTCAGCACCGAGCAGAAACGCATGGGCGTCGACAATTTCTGTCTGATCCCGAACGGGTCGAACGGGGTTGAAGAACGTCTGGCGGTGCTGTGGACCCAAGGGGTGGAAACCGGGCGGTTGACGCCGAACGAATTCGTTGCCGCGACGTCGACCAACGTGGCGAAGATCCTCAATATCTATCCCAAGAAGGGCGCAATTGTTGAGGGCGCAGATGCCGATATCGTTGTCTGGGACCCGAAAATTTCCAAGACAATCAGCGCCTCGAACCACCATTCCGTGTTGGATTACAATGTGTTCGAAGGGTTCGACGTGAAGGCGCAGGCGCGTTATACCCTAAGCCGCGGCGAAGTGATCTGGGCCTGGGGCCAAAATAGCCAGCCGCAACCTGGCAGGGGCCGTTTCGTGCCGCGCCCGGCGTTCAATTCGGCCTCTGTCGCGTTGTCGAAATGGAAAGAACTGTCCAGCCCGAAAATGGTGCAGCGTGATCCGATGAATATCCCCGCAGGGATCTGACAACAGGAACACCCCGGACCAGATCCGGGGTGATTTCCCAATAATACCCGGCAGTAAAACTGCTGCCTATACGGAGACACAGGGACATATGAACGATACCGTGATCAGCGCGAAAAATCTGTCGCTGACCTTTCAGACCAATGACGGCCCGGTGCATGCGCTCAAGGATGTCGATCTGGACATCAAAAAGGGAGAATTCGTCAGCTTCATCGGCCCATCGGGCTGTGGCAAGACGACGTTCCTGCGCTGCATGGCCGATTTGGAACATCCCACCGGCGGTAGCATTACCGTGAATGGGGTAAGTGCAAAAGACGCACGTAAATCAAGAGCTTATGGGTATGTTTTTCAACATGCCGGGCTTTATCCATGGCGCACGATCGGCGGCAATATCCGGTTGCCGCTGGAAATCATGGGCTATTCCAAGGCCGATATGGATCAACGGGTGCAGCGGGTGCTGGACCTGGTCGAACTGGACGGGTTCGAAAAGAAATTCCCCTGGCAATTGTCGGGCGGGATGCAGCAACGCGCCTCGATCGCGCGGGCCTTGGCGTTTGATGCCGATATCCTGTTGATGGACGAACCCTTTGGCGCGCTTGACGAAATCGTCCGTGACCACCTGAATGAGCAATTGCTGAAACTGTGGGCGCGGACCAACAAAACCATCGGTTTCGTGACCCATTCGATCCCCGAAGCGGTCTATCTTTCGACCAAGATCGTGGTGATGAGCCCGCGTCCGGGTCGGATCAGCGATGTGATCGAAAGCCCGCTGCCGACGGAACGACCGCTGGATATTCGCGACACGCCGGAATTTCTCGAGGTCGCCCATCGGGTGCGCGAAGGGCTGCGGGCGGGACATGCGTATGATGATTAAGTTTATAGGCATTTGCGCAATTTGTGCCCCGAAATGGTACAGATCGCTAAGTGGGTGGAAAGACCGCGCCGGTTTGGTTGTTTCGGACAAGATGACGGCGGGGATCGGCGCATGAAGAAGTCGTTGATTCCCATTCTGACCGTCGTCGCCGCTTTGGTCGTGATCTGGTACGGGGCTGCCGTGGCGTTGAACATGCCCTGGGCCAAGGATCAGGCCAAGCGGGCGGGGACCGAGCCGGGGTTTTCCGAACTGGTCGCCGATACTTGGTCACAGGACAAACCGAAACTGCCGGCGCCGCATCAGGTGGTGGTGGAAATCTGGAACACTACCGTGGTCATGGTGGCCAAGGGGCGGGGGTTATCCAAGCGGTCGCTGATCTATCACAGCTGGGTCACGCTGAGCGCGACCGGGTTGGGGTTCCTGATGGGCACCGTGTTGGGCATTCTGCTGGCGGTTGGGATCGTTTATAACCGGGTGATGGACATGAGCGTGATGCCTTGGGTGATCGCCAGTCAGACCATCCCGATCTTGGCGATTGCGCCGATGATCATCGTGGTGCTGAACGCGGTCGGGATATCCGGGTTGCTGCCCAAGGCGATGATTTCGATGTATCTGAGTTTCTTCCCGGTCGTGGTCGGCATGGTCAAGGGGCTACGCAGTCCCGGGGTGATGCAATTGGACCAGATGAAGACCTGGAGCGCGACGCGCGGGCAGCAATTCTGGCGGCTGCGGTTGCCGTCGTCGATGCCGTATCTGTTCGCGTCGCTGAAAGTGGCGATGGCGGCGTCCTTGGTCGGGGCCATCGTCGGCGAATTGCCGACCGGAGCGATTGCCGGATTGGGCGCGCGTCTGTTGGCGGGTAGCTATTACGGCCAGACCATCCAGATCTGGAGCGCCTTGATCATGGCGGCGGCTTTGGCCGCGGTGCTGGTGGCGCTGATCGGGGTGATCCAACGGGTGGTTCTGAAACGGATGGGGATGGCGTGATGGGCTGGATTGTGTTCGGGTTTGCCGCTTGGCTGCTGGGTTGGCGCGCCAATGTCTGGCTGGCGCGATTGCCGAAATCGCGTGCCACGTCGCTGGCGGTGCCGGTAATATTCGGCGTCACTTTGGTGATCATCTGGGAATGCCTGGTGCGCGGGTTCGATATTTCCCCGGTGTTGTTGCCACCGCCGTCAGTGATTGCGCTGCGCTTTGCTGCTTCGACCAGCATCCTGTGGCAGGATTTCGTGCAAACGGTTCTGAAAGGGGCGCTGTCAGGCTATATTCTGGGCTGTGGCGGGGCGTTTTTGACTGCGGTGGTGATTGACCGCTTTCCATTCTTGCAACGCGGGTTGTTGCCGGTGGGCAATTTCGTCGCTGCTTTGCCGATTGTCGGCATGGCACCAATCCTTGTCATGTGGTTCGGATTCGACTGGCAGTCGAAGGCGGCGGTGGTCGTGGTGATGGTGTTTTTCCCGATGCTGGTGAACACGGTCGAGGGATTGCAGGCCACCGACAAGATGCAGCGTGACCTGATGCGCACCTATGCCGCCGGATATGGTAAAACGCTGCTTAAGCTGCGGTTGCCGGCAGCGATGCCGTTCATTTTTAACGGTTTGAAAATCTCTACGACTCTGGCGTTAATCGGTGCCATCGTGGCAGAGTTTTTCGGAAGTCCGATCAAGGGAATGGGGTTTCGGATTTCCACCAGCGTTGGGCAACTGGCGCTGGATCTGGTCTGGGCCGAAATCGTGGTTGCCGCGGTCGTCGGGTCAGCGTTTTATGGCGGGGTCTCGTTACTGGAAAAAGCAGTGACATTTTGGCACCCGTCGCAACGGGGCTGAGCAAGAAAAAAATAAAGTTCAACAAGGAGAGTATGACAATGAAAACAATCATGAAAACGCTGGGTGTTGCATCGCTGGGGCTATGGGCAGGAATGGCCCAAGCCGCAGACGATATGACCTTGCAGCTGAAATGGGTCACGCAGGCGCAATTCGCGGGCTATTACGTGGCGCTGGATAAAGGGTTTTACGAAGAAGAAGGATTGAACGTCACGATCAAGCCGGGCGGCCCGGATATCGCACCGGTTCAGGTTCTTCTGGGCGGCGGCGCGGATGTCATGGTCGATTGGGCGCCTTCGGCTCTTGCTGCGCGTGAAAAGGGTGCGCCGATCGTGAACATTGCACAGCCTTTCGCAACTTCTGGCCTGATGCTGACCTGCTTGAAAGAGCATAACATCAACAGCCCGGCCGATTTTCCGGGCCACACATTGGGCACTTGGTTCTATGGCAATGAGATCCCGTTGTATTCGTGGATGGGCAAGCTTGGGTATGCAACCGATGGGTCCGACGGCGGTGTGACGATCCAGAAGATCAATTTCAACGTTGATCCGTTGCTGCAAAAGCAGGTCGAATGCGCCACGACCATGACCTATAATGAATACTGGCAGGTGATCGACGCAGGCCTGACGCCGGATGATCTGGTGGTGTTCAAATACGAAGACGAAGGCATTTCGACCCTCGAGGATGGGCTTTATACCACCGAAGAGAAGCTTGCCGATCCGGTCGAAGTGGAAAAGATGGTCCGCTTTGTGCGCGCGTCGATGAAGGGTTGGAAATACGCCGAGGTGAACCCGGACGAGGCTGCGGAGATCGTTTTGGACAACGACCAGTCTGGTGCGCAGACCGAAAAGCACCAGAAACGGATGATGGGCGAAATTGCCAAGCTGACCGCAGGGTCGAATGGGGCGCTGAATGTAGCTGATTTTGAGCGGTCGGCCGCGATCACCATGGAAGGCGGCATGATCACCAAGGCCCCGGAAGGCGCATGGACCCATGCGATCACCGACGAGGCGCTGAACTGATCCATCGCGTATAGCGTGACATTGGCGGGGGCCGGTCCAGGGGACCGGCCCTTTTGCTGTGCATCCCCTTGGTGCGGACAGGGTTAGCGCGGTTGGACTTCGAGCACTTTTTGCAACAGCGTGGTCAGCGTTTTGGTTTCGTCCGGGGTCAAGGTGCTGGTGAGCGTGGTCTGGATCCGTTCGACGGTGATCTGGGCTTCTTTCAAGACCGCGCTGCCTGATTCGGTCAGGTGCAAAGCCCGGGAGCGGCGGTCTTTCTCGGATACCGTGCGCGTGATATAGCCTTTTTCAACCAGTCTATCGACCACCCCGCCCAGGGTGGCGCGGTCGCAGCCGGTCCAGGCCGCGACCGAGGCCTGATCGGCCCCCGGATTGAGTTGGATCGCCGACAGGGCGGCGAATTGAAATGGCGTTATATCAAGGCCTTGTTTGTTCATTTCTTCGAAAAACACGGCCGAGGCAATTTGATGAGTGCGCCGGAACAGATGCCCGACCATCACGTGAAATTTCATTCCTTCCCCCCCTTTCGCGGTCCAAGCTGACCAAGCCCTTAGTGAGTCTGCGCCACGGCTTATAGCTAAAACTAATCGAAGGTCTCAATAAATCAAATTGACATATTTCATAATGATATGAATACATATCGACGACTTTGAAGTCAGCCAGTCTTTTGGGAGGAGACGAAGGGATGCAGAAATTTGGAGCCCTATCGCATTGGGTCGCACGCAATGAGCGTTGTGGTTGACGATGCGGTTTTTGGGGTATTTTCGATCCTCTTCGGCTTATCGCTGCCGTATCGCCTTCAACCTGAAAGGGCTGGAGTATGATTTCGAAAGCGTTCATCTGAAGTCAGGACAACAGAAGGCACCGGCCTATGCGGCGGTCAATCCGCAAATGTTGGTGCCGACATTGATCGCGGATGATGGTCAGGAACTGACCCAGTCGCTGGCGATCATCGAATGGCTGGACGAAACCTATGCCGATCCGCCGCTGTTGCCTGCGGACAAGGATTTGCGGGCACAGGTGCGGGCGTTTTCACAGGTGATCGCCTGTGAAATCCATCCGTTGCAGAATTTGCGGGTGCTGCAATACCTGCGCGGCGAGCTGCGCTTGGACGAAGACGCCGTCAGCAAGTGGTTGGCGCGCTGGTTGGGCGAAGGGCTGACGGCCTGCGAGGATATCTTGAATAAGCGCGGCGAAGACAGCCGGTTCTGTTTCGGCGATGTGCCGGGATTGGCCGATATTTGCCTGGTGCCACAGGTCTTTTCGGCGCAGCGGTTCGGCGTGGATATCAGCGGGCTGAAGCGGATCAACGAAATCAATGCGAATTGTGCGGCGCTGCCGGCATTTTCGCAGGCGGAACCGGCGAAACAGCCGGATTTTGAAGCCTGATCCAAGGCACATGAAGCGCGGTCGGCAAAGGGGAATGCCCCGGATCGCGTTCGGCACAGTTTATTGCTTCCCGCCGCACTTGATTGGCGGGGACGTCACTACGGAGAGACAACTATGAATATCCTGAAGACCGCATGGCGGACCGCCGCCGCTGCCGCTCTTATCGCCGGGACCACGGCAACGGCATTTGCGGCCGATGTCACGCTGACCATGCATCAGTTCCTGCCGCCGCAAGCCAGCGTGCCGCGCGAGGTTCTAGAGGTTTGGGCCAAGAAGGTCGAAGCGGATTCGAATGGCCGTATCGAAATCGAGCATTATGCGTCGATGTCGCTGGGCGGCAAGCCGCCGGAATTGATCAGCCAGGTCGAAGACGGCATTGCCGATATCGTCTGGACGGTTGCCGGGTATACCCCGGGCCGGTTCCCGCAGGGTGAAGTTTTCGAACTGCCGTTCCTGATGACCGATGCCGAAGCCACCAGCCGCGCCTATTGGAACTATGCCGAGGCGAACATGATGGACAAGGACTATGCGCCGTTCCATCCGATTGCGCTGTTCGTGCATGGTCCGGGCCTGATCCATTCGAAAGACCCGATCCTGAGCCCGGCCGATCTGAACGGGGTCAAGATGCGCGCACCGACCCGCGTGACCAACAAGATGTTCCTGGAATTGGGGGCAACCCCGATCGGGATGCCGGTTCCGGCGGTGCCTGAGGCGTTGTCGAAAGGCGTGATCGACGCGGCGGTGATTCCGTGGGAAGTGACCGGGTCGCTGAAGGTTGCGGAACTGGTTCACAACCATACCGTTTTCCCCGGTGCATCGCTTTATACCACCACGTTCATCTTGGCGATGAACAAGGACAAATATGAATCGCTGCCCGATGATCTGAAAGCCGTGATCGATGCCAATTCGGGTGCCGACGTGTCGGCCTGGGCTGGCAAGGCGACAGAGGCGGCTGACATTCCGCCTTATGAGCTTGCCAAAGGTCTTGGCAATAACATCATCGAGTTGAGCCCGGAACAGGTTCAGGTCTGGAAAGATGCTGCCGCATCTCAGCAGGCCGATTGGGTCGCAGAAATGAACGGTAAAGGCTTTGACGGTCAGGCTTTGCTTGATCAGGCGAAAGCGTTGATCGAAAAAGGCAGTAAGTAACGCCAAGG
This sequence comes from Thalassovita gelatinovora, assembly GCF_001458355.1. Taxonomy (GTDB): domain Bacteria; phylum Pseudomonadota; class Alphaproteobacteria; order Rhodobacterales; family Rhodobacteraceae; genus Thalassobius; species Thalassobius gelatinovorus. The sequence continues at coordinate 99,665 of NZ_CYSA01000023.1, forward strand.
TCTGTTACTTAGAAAAGAGCGGCCGCTGCGATTTCTTCGCGGCGGCCATTATCTGACCCTCTTACGGGAGAAGAGGAAACTTATGCAACGTTTTATGAACAACCTCGCGCGGGGGATGGCGATGTTGGGCGGCGTGGTGCTGACCCTTTTGATCATCCTGACATGTCTGTCGGTGCTGGGCCGGACAACGAATACTTTCCTGCACAGTGAATTCGCTGAAGCGATCATGGGCGGGCTGACCAAAACGTTGCTCGATACCGGCGTCGGGCCGATTACGGGCGATTTCGAACTGGTCGAGGCCGGGATCGCCTTTTCGATCTTTGCCTTCATTCCATGGTGTCAGATTACCGGCGGACATGCGTCGGTCGATATCTTTACCTCGGCCCTGCCGGTGCGGGTGAACCGTTTTATCCTGATGGTGGGCGAAATCCTGTTTGCGCTGGCGCTGATTCTGATCAGTTGGCGTCTGTATGACGGCACGATGTCGAAGATGAGATATGGAGAGACCACCTTTCTGTTGCAGTTCCCGATCTGGTGGGCCTTTGCGATCAGTCTGGTTGGCAGCGTCGTATCGTCGATTGTCACGGTTTACATGGCCGTGGTCCGGACCGCAGAATTTTTCCGAAATGAAACGATTGTACATGTGAGTGGGGGGGCAGACCATTGAGCAACTTTGAAATTGGGCTGACGTCCTTTCCGGTCCTTCTGATCCTGATCTTCTTGCGGATCCCGATCGGCCTGGCGATGTTTCTGGTTGGTCTGGGCGGGTTGTATTACCTGACCGGCAGCCCGAATATCGCGCTGGCGAAGTTGAAGACCGAAACCTATTCGACCTTTTCCAGCTATTCGTTGTCGATCGTGCCGATGTTCCTGTTGATGGGCCATTTCGCCACGTTGGGCGGGATGAGCCAAGCATTGTTCAAGGCTGCTGAAAGCTTCCTTGGGCATCGGCGCGGCGGGGTCGCGATGGCGGCTGTCGGTGCCTGTGCCGGGTTCGGGTCGATCTGCGGGTCGTCCTTGGCCACCGCAGCCACGATGAGCCAGGTCGCATTGCCGGAATTGCGCCGCTACGGGTATTCGGGCGGGTTTTCCACCGCGACGCTGGCAGCGGGCGGGACGCTGGGCATCCTGATTCCGCCTTCGGTGATCCTGGTGATCTATGCGATCCTGACCGAACAGAATATCGCCAAGCTGTTCCTGGCGGCCTTTGTGCCCGGTTTGCTGGCTGCGGTTGGCTATATGATCACGATTTCGATCTATGTCCGCATCCATCCGAATGCGGCGGGTGTGCGCGAACCGATGCCGATGATCGAGCGGTTCAAGGCGCTGTCCGAAGTCTGGCCGGTGCTGTTGGTGTTCATCACCGTTGTTGGCGGCATTTACATGGGGATCTTCACCCCGACCGAAGGCGCGGCTGTTGGCGCGGCGGGCACCGGGCTTATTGCGCTGCTCAATGGCGGGCTGACCAAGGTGACGCTGGTGGAAAGCTTCATGGCGACGGCGCGGGCTTCGGCGATGATTTTCTTCATCGTGCTGGGCGCGGGGTTCTATAACGGGTTCCTGGCGATGAGCCAGGTGCCGCAGCAATTGTCGGTCTATGTGTCCGAGTTGGGCTATAGCCCGTGGATCATCCTGATGATCATCCTGACGCTTTATCTGGTCTTTGGCTGCGTGATGGACAGCTTGTCGATGATCCTGCTGACGATCCCGATTTTCTTTCCGATCATTTCGACGCTGGATTTCGGTCTGACGCTGGAAGAAACCGCGATCTGGTTCGGGATCATCGTTCTGATCGTGGTCGAGGTCGGGCTGATCACGCCACCGGTGGGGATGAACCTGTTCGTGATCAATTCGATGGACCGGATGACGCCGATGGTCGAAACCTACAAGGCGGTGATGTATTTCGTCGCCTCCGACGTGGTGCGGGTGGTTTTGCTGGTGGCGTTCCCGGGGATCACGCTGTTCCTGCTGCGGCTGTTTGGCTGATCGGAACCCTTTGAAAAAACTAAAAAAACCCGGCCTTGTGCCGGGTTTTTTTATGGAAACGGGTTTGGATAACCCGCTGGGTGCGGGTGGATATTTGTCTGGACTGTCCAGAAAATAATAGTTATAAAGTATAGCTAATAATTGGGAGATAGGCATGAGCGATTCCGATATCATCAAGGTTGAGATCGACGGCCCGGTGGCGACCGTCACCATGTACCGCCCGGGCAAGCGCAACGCGATGAACGACAGGTTGCTGGCGGCGCTGGACGACTTCTTTTCCAACCCGCCCGAAGGCGTGAAAGTGGTGATCCTGACCGGCACCGAGGGACATTATTGTTCGGGCCTCGACCTGTCGGAACATGTGGCGCGCGACGCCGAGGGCACCATGCGCCATTCGCGCGGTTGGCACGCGGTGATGGACAAGATCCAGTTCGGCGGATTACCGGTGGTGTCGGCGATGTTCGGCGCGGTGATCGGTGGCGGGCTGGAATTGGCGACCTCGACCCATGTACGGATTGCCGAACCTTCGACCATCTTCCAGCTGCCCGAGGGCCGTCGCGGTATCTATGTCGGCGGCGGCGCGTCGGTGCGGGTGGGGCGCATTCTGGGCGCTGACCGGATGACCGAAATGATGCTGACGGGGCGAAAATACGGCGCCGATGAAGGCTATATGTTTGGCCTGTGCCACCATTCGGTCGGGGAGGGCGAAGCGCTGCCATTGGCGCGCAAGCTGGCCGCACAGATCGCTGAAAACGCGCCCTTGTCCAACTACGTGATGATCCATGCGCTGGCCCGGATCGAAGACATGTCGAAACAGGACGGGTTGTTCACCGAAAGCCTGTGCGCGGCGCTGACCCAGACCAGTCCGGATGCGCAGGAAGGGCTGAAAGCCTTTCTTGAAAAACGCAACCCGAGCTTCCGGTGATCGCGATGGGGCAGGCAAGGAAAATACCGGTCAAAAGCGCCGCCGAAGACGGGGGGCTTGATGCCTCTTTGCGCGAAATTCTGGGCTATACCGTGAAACGCACCAGTAACATCTTGCAGGCGGATGCCGCTGCGGTGCTGGACCCGTTGGGGCTGAGGATCACCACCTTTTCGGCGCTGGTGGTGATTTGCGACCATCCGGACGTGACCCAATCGCAGATCGCTGCGGCGTTGAACATGGAGCGGTCGAACACCGTTTTGATCATCGACGCGCTGGAAGAAGCGGAATTGATCGGGCGCCACCGGGTGCCGACGGACCGGCGGGCCTATGCGCTGCGGGCGACGCTGGAGGGCATGAAAACCCGCGACGCTGCGGTTCGGGCGCTGTCCGACCGTGAAGAAATATTGCTGCAAGATCTGAGCCGGGAGGAGCGCGCCACGCTGATGGCGTTGCTGGGCAGGATCAAGCCGCAGCCCTAAGGGAGGCCACCATGACAGACCATTCCATCACCGTCCCGCAGGAGGTGATTACCGAAACGCGTGCCGATGGCACGTTGATCCTGCGCTCGTCGCATCCGATGGGACCGGTGGCAGACACCACCGGTGACTGGCTGCATCAATGGGCGGTAAAGACGCCCGACGCGGTGTTCATCGCCGAACGTCAGGGTGCCGGGTGGCGCGAAGTGCGCTATGCGCAGGCGTTGGACATGGTGCGCAGGATCGGGGCGTGGCTGCTGGATCAGGGCTATGACCGAAAAGGCCCGATCGTGGTGATGTCGGGCAATTCGGTCGATCATGGGCTGCTGGCGCTGGCGGCGCAATATGTCGGCATCGCTGTGGTGCCGGTGGCGGAACAATATTCGCTGATCCCCGGCGCGCATGAACGGCTGCTTTATGTCATCGAAAAAGTGCGGCCGGGACTGTTATTCGTTGATAATGCCGGGCGTTATGGCGCGGTATTGAAAATGGATGAACTGGCCGGGTATGACGTTTTGGCCACGCAAACGGAAGGCGCGCCACGCGATGTGATCGCGATGGATGCGGCGTTGCAGGGCGGGGTGGCGGATGTTGATGCTGCTCATGCAAAGGTCGGTCTCGATACGGTGGGCAAGATCCTGTTCACCTCGGGGTCGACATCGAATCCCAAAGGGGTGATCACCACCCATAGAATGATGTGCGTGAACCAGACCCAGATCGCCGATGCCTTCCCGGTTTTGCGGGCGAAAGCGCCGAAGATCCTTGACTGGTTACCGTGGAACCATGTGTTCGGTGGGTCGCATAATTTCAACATGATGCTGGCCAATGGCGGCGCGCTTTACATTGATGACGGCAAACCGACCGAAGCCCTGTTCCCGCGCAGTCTGGAAAACATGAAGATGCATAGCGGGACTTTGGCCTTCAACGTGCCGGTGGGGTTTGCCCGTCAGGTCGAGGCATTGAAGGCCGATCCCGAGCTGCGCAAAGCCTTCTTTACCGGGCTTGATTTCACCTTCTATGCTGGCGCGTCGCTGCCACAGGAAACTTGGCAGGCGCTGGGCGATATGGCGAGCGAAGTGACCGGCACCGTGCCGTTGATGGTGTCGTCCTGGGGAATGACCGAAACCGCGCCCGCCACCTTGATCGTGCATGAACGGGTGGACCGGTCGGGCATTATCGGCGTGCCGGTGCCGGGGGCCGAAATCAAGCTGGTCCCGGACGAGGACGGCCGCTATGAGCTGCGCTGCAAGGGGCCCAATATCATGCCGGGCTATTTCGAAGACCCGGAAAAGACCGCCGAAAGCTTCGATCCTGACGGCTTCCTGATCACCGGTGATGCGGTGAAATTCGTTGACCCCGGCAATGCCGATCGCGGTCTCAGTTTCGATGGCCGGATTTCGGAGGATTTCAAGCTGACCTCGGGCACCTGGGTGCGTGCGGCCAGCCTGCGCAACGGGGTTCTGACGGCGCTGGACGGGCTGATCGGCGATCTGGTGATCACCGGGCAGGACCGGGCCGAACTGGGCGTGCTGCTGTTCCCGGTGCAACCCGCCGGTGGTCGCGAGGGCGATATTGTCACCGATGCCGCGCTGGTGGCCGAGGTGCGGCACCGTTTGGCGAAACTGGCCGGGTCTGCCACTGGATCGTCGACCCGGATCGGCAAGGCGCTGATCTGTGCCGAAGCGCCATCGTTGACCGATCACGAAATCACCGCCAAGGGCAATCTGAACATCCGCAAGGTGCTGACTCGCCGCGCGGCGCTGGTCGAAAAGCTTTACGACGATGAAGACGCGGACGTCATCCGGGTCTGATCCTCGTCCGTTTCTTCTTGGCCCAAATACTCCCGCCGGAGGCGTCCTAACGATGCCAAGGGCGCAACCGATTGAAAGGACAGCACAATGGTCGACATTTCCAAGGTCCGCGCCATCGATATCCACACCCATGCCGAAGAACCCTGCGGCTGTCATGCCGATGACGGCTATGACGAATTGCAAAGCACCATGGCGGGGTATTTCGGCGCGCCGTGGTCCCACCCGCCGACCATCCCGCAAACGGCGGCGCATTACCGCGAACAGAACATTGCCGCGGTGATTTTCCCGGTCGATGCCGAACGCGAAACCGGCTATCGCCGCTATAAGAACGAAGAAGTTGCGGACCTGGCGGCCCAGAACGATGACGTTCTGATCCCGTTCGCGTCGATCGATCCGTGGAAGGGCAAGATGGCCGCGCGCGAAGCGCGCCGGTTGATCCGCGATTTCGGCATCAAGGGGTTCAAGTTCCATCCCACGATGCAGGGATTTTATCCCAATGACCGGATGGCTTATGATTTCTACAATGTTTTGGAAGAAGAAGGCGCGATTGCGCTGTTTCATACTGGCCAGACCGGGGTTGGATCGGGGATGCCCGGCGGCAATGGCATGCGATTGAAATATTCCAACCCGATGCATCTGGATGACGTTGCGGTGGATTTTCCGGACCTGAAGATCATCATGGCGCATCCCAGTTTCCCCTGGCAGGAAGAGGCGTTGTCGGTGGCCCAGCACAAACCGAACGTCTATATCGATCTGTCCGGCTGGTCGCCCAAGTATTTCCCTGAAATCCTGGTCCGGTATTGCAATTCGATGCTGAAGAAAAAGGTGTTGTTCGGGTCGGATTGGCCGATGATCACGCCGGAACGTTGGCTGTCGGATTTCGAGAAGATCAAGATCAAGGACGAATTGCGCCCCGATATCATCAAGAACAACGCCGCGCGGTTGTTGGGGCTGATGTAAGCCGGTTTGCCGGGGCGGGTCAGGGCGGCATTGCCTGTCGGGCCCCGCCGAAGTCATTCTGTTCACGGTTTAAATGGTTGGCGATGTCGATGCGTCGGCGTATCGTCCCGGCCTGAGCCACAAAGATGCCAGAGGAAAGAAGCTTTTGATTTAGGTCAATGCTTCTCCCTGCTGTCATATGCAATGGCTTGCATGTCTGACGGCATTCTGCCGGCTAAGTAAAGGATACATCCATGACTGACGCGGTTCAGGACCATTCCGGCAACCGGCTGGAACATTACCCGGTGACCTTTTTTGCCATCGTCATGGGCTTGTCGGGGCTGACGCTGGCGCTGCATGCGGCGGAATTGGCCTATGGCATTCATGGCTTTTATTCCAATATCGCTTATGGCGTGACCGCGTTCATCGCGCTGTTGATCGCGGTGGGCTATATCGCCAAGGCGTTGCAATATCCGGGCGCGGTGGTGGCGGAATGGAAACATCCGGTGCGGTTGGCCTTTTTCCCGGCGATTTCGATTTCACTGCTGTTGATCGCCACGGCGACCCTGCCACGCAATGCGCAGGCGGCGGAAATCCTGTGGCTGATGGGAATGGTGTCGCAGGGTGTTTTGACCCTTGCGGTGGTGTCCGGTTGGATCGGGTCGCGGGCGTTTCAGACCGGTCATCTTAGCCCGGCCTGGTTCATCCCTGCGGTGGGTAACGTGATCGTGCCGATTGCAGGGGTTCCGTTGGGCTATTTCGAACTCAGCTGGTATTTCATGTCGGTCGGGTTGATTTTCTGGGTGGTACTGATGACCCTGGTGATGAACCGGCTGATTTTCCATGATCCGCTGCCGGGACGGTTGCAGCCGACGCTGGTGATCCTGATCGCGCCGCCTGCTGTCGCTTTCGTGGCCTGGGTCCGGCTTTATGGCGAAGTCGATGCCTTTGCCCGCATCCTGCTGAATGGGGCCTATTTCTTTACCCTGATCGTTGCGATGCAATTGCCGCGCATGGTCCGGCTGCCCTTCGCGCTTAGCTTCTGGGCGCTCAGCTTCCCTTTTGCGGCCATCGCGATTGCCAGCTTCAACTTTGCCGCCAATACCCAAAGCACGATCCACAAGATGATCGGCACCGGGTTGCTTGGGGTGCTGTTGGTGATCATCGTGGCCCTGCTGCTGCGGACCCTGAAGGCGCTGAGCAAAGGTGAGATTTGCGTACCGGAATAGCCCGGATTTGCCGCGCCCGCTGGCATTTCGCGATGCCAGCGGGCGCGGTTCTATTGTTCCCGGAATGCGCGTGACATGCTGTCGCGCACTGGTTTGATCAGATATTCGAAAAATGTCCTCGCTTCGGTTTCGATCATGATGTCTGCGGGCATCCCCGGAACCGGGGCGAAGGACGTGACTCTGGCGTATTCCGACGCGGAGAGGTCGATATGAGCGACATAGACTTCCTGGGCCACGCCTTTGGATGTGTCGGTGATCGAGTCGGCGGATAAATAGCTGACATAGCCGGTCAACACCGGCGTGGTGCGCCGGTTCAACGCCGATAGCCTGACCGTCGCGGCCTGACCGGGGCGCACGCTGTCCACATCGGTGCGCGGGACAAGGGTTTCGATCAGCAGCGGCGCGTCGCTGGGCAGAATTTCCGCAATCGGTTTGCCGCTTTCGATGACACCGCCGGGGCTGTGATAATACATCCTTACCATCGTTCCGCTGACCGGGGCGACAACGGTCGAACGTGACAGCACATCCTTGGCCTTGCGGGCCTTTTCGCGGATCGTGTCCAGTTCCGCCTGCACGGCCTGAAGTTCGTCCAGCGCCTTGCGCCGACGCCCGGCTTCCAGTTTTTCGATCTCGAGCTGGAACTTGAGACGGGAGCGTTCGATTTCTTCGATTTCCGAGGCGATCCGCGCAATATGGCCGTCGGTTTCCAGCACGGCACGGCGGACATAATTGAATTCGGGACGACGGATCAGCCCCTCTTCGAGCAAGGTTTCCTTGTCGCTGAGTTCTTCGGTCAGGCTGACCCCGCGTTCGCGATAGGCTTCCAGTTGCACCCGGTAACCTTCGCTGCGGATTTTCAGCGATCCCATGCCGTTTTCCAGGATCGCCAGTTCTTTTTCCTGCATGCGCTGCGACGATTCAAACGCAAGTTTCTGATCGTCAAGGATTTGTGCCACCTGCTGATTTGCCTTGGCCAGTTCGATAAGGCGCGGCAAGAAAACGATTTCGGTGGCGTTCAGGTATTCGGCCCGCACCCGCGCCTCGGCCGCTTCGAGCCGGGCTTTGCGAAATTCCATTTCGCGCAGGTCGGCTTGGGCCGCTGTCTGCTGAAGCTGGATGATCTTTTCGCCCTTTTCGACGCGGTCGCCTTCGGAAACCAGTATCGCTTCTATGATGCCGCCTTCCAAATGCTGAACGATCTTGTTGCGGCCGGTGGCCACGAAGCTGCCTTGGGAAATCACCGCCGCCGCCAATGGGGCGCGAAAGGCCCATAATCCGAAGCCACCAAAGGTGACGATGAACAGGAAAATACCAAATATCACGTGGTTTCGGATCGAGCGCGGTACTTCGTGATGCCATTCCAGGATTTCGACTGAATGTGTCATTCCTTGTCCCCTTCGGTTGACGGTCCGATCCCCTTGTCGGGACCGCGTGCGCTGCCATGTTGGAAATTCGCAAGTTGCTGAAGCACGTCGTTTCGATGCCCCATCAACGCGACGTTTCCGTCGGACAACAGCATGATCTTGTCGACGACGCTGAGCAGTGTCGGTTTTTGCGTTATGACCACGACGGTGATCTTGTTTGCCCTAGCGTGTTCGATGGCCCGGGCCAGCGCCTGATCCCCGGCAACGTCAAGGTTCGAATTCGGTTCGTCCAGCACAAGAAGGCGCGGGTTTCCAAAGAAGGCGCGGGCCAGCGCGATGCGTTGTTTTTGCCCCCCCGATAGCGGCGATCCGTCCGCCGTAACCATCGTTTCATAGCCCTGTGGCAGTGACGCGATCATGTCATGCACATCGGCCAGAACGGCGGCGCGGTGGATTTGTTCGTCGGTGGCGTCATCGCGCATTCGCGCGATATTCTGCTTGATGGTGCCGGGAAACAGTTGGACGTCCTGCGGCAGGTAGCCGATGTTTTCGCCCAGTTGCCTGGGTTCCCAGTTGCGCAGATCCATCAGGTCCAGCCGCACATTGCCCGAGGTCGGAATGATCGACCCCACCAGCATTTTGCCCAGCGTCGTCTTGCCAGCCCCGGAATTGCCGATGACCGCAAGGGTATCGCCCGGTTCCAACGAAAAGCTGATGGCGTTCAGCACCACTTGCTTGGTTCCGTTCGGAACGAACAGCAGGCGCCCCACGTCCAAACGGCCCTGAGGGTCGGGTAGCCGCAGCCGTTCGAATTGATGCGCCGACCGGGTCAGCAGGGTGGAAATCCGGCCATAGGCCGACCGCGACAGCAAGAACGCATTCCAGCCCTCGATCGCACCTTCAACCGGTGCCAGCGCACGACCGGCGATGATCGACGCCGCGATCACCATGCCGCCGGTCATTTCGCCGGCAATCGCCAGATAGGCGCCCCAGCCCAGCATGCAGACCTGTGTCAGCAAACGAACGCCGCGCGATACGGTGGCGGAAATCACGTTGCGGTCCTGGGCGCGCACCTGTGCGGTCAGCGACGCGGCGGTGTCGCGGCCCCAGATGGTTACCGCTTCGGGGATCATCGCCAAGGCGTTGATGATCTGACTGTTCCGGGTCATCGAATCGAGGTGCATGTTCGCCCGCGATTGCGCCTGATTGGCCTCGGCAAAGGGGCGCGCTGTCATCCGCTGGTTGATGTTGGCAATCACGAACAGAATGATCGCCGTGGTCACGACGATATATCCCAGATGCGGGTGCACCAGGAAGATCGCCATCATGAAGATCGGCGCGAAGGGGACATCCATAAACGACATCAGCGTGCCCGAGGTCAGGAAACTGCGTACCTGCTGCAAATCCCCGAGCGCCTGATATTCGCGCCCCGATCCGTGCAGTGACGCATGGGCTGCTGCGCTCAGGATGGGGGCGCCCAACCGGGCGGCCACTTCTACGGCGGTGCGCATCAGCATGAAGCGGCGCACGGCGTCGAAAACCGATTGAAGGATCACCGCCCCGGCAATGACCAGCGTCAGCATGATCAGCGTATCCACCGACCGGCTGGTCAGGACGCGATCGGAAATCTGAAAAAGATAGAGCGGGATCGCGAGCACAAGAACATTGGTGGCACAGGTCATCAACATGACGAAGCCCAGGTTTCGCCGGACCGCCGCAACGCCTTCGCGCAGGCTTCTTTCATAGTTCTGCGGCCCCAGCCGACGGTGAAACCGTGCGGTGCCACCACCCCCGCCGCCGCCGCCACCGCCGCCCCCGTTGCCGCCGCGTCCGCCGGGCGGTATTGCGGCCCCGCTGCTTTCGCGGGTGTTGATCCGGCCTTCAAGCGTTGGTCCCCCCAAGCCCTTGACCGGCGGGTCCATCCGGCTTTTGATCGGGTCCTTTTCGGGGGTCTTGGCTTTGGGTGCGGTGTCCCTGCGGGCTTGTGGTCCGGTCTGGTCTTTGGGGTCGCTTCGCATGCTTTGAACAAGTTGAAACGGTTCCAGATGCGGTTCCGGGCGGAAATCGCCGCGCCCCCCTTTGACGACTTTCAGGGTTTCCAGCAGTTTTTCCCGGCGGGCCTCATCGGATATTTCCTGTTCCGGTCTTTCGGTCCGGCCCGGCTGAAGCGAGGCTGCCGCCTTTATCTGGAATTCCCGCAAATTCAGGGTGCCCGCGTCTTCTTCGGCGCTGATCGGTTCGCCGTATTTAGTGTTCTTCATTGTTGGTCTCTCCTTCCCTCAGGCCAGCATCGTTTGCATCACGTCGAGATGCGGCGGCCCGTCTTCGGACATTGTTGTCGGGTGTACGCCATGTTCCATTTCGCCGGTTGGCCCGGTCGCGGCGAAATCGGTCAGAAAGGCCACTGCTTCGCTGGCCAGTTGTGTCGCGGGGTCAGGTGCAAGCATCACGTTGGTGGGGGGCGCGTCGTCTGAAATCAGTCTGGCTTGATAGAGCACCGCATCAGAAAACACCGACCCGCCCGACATCACATGCGAGGGCAGGCCGAAATCGACGATCGAGGCCAGGTTGACGGCCGCGTTATCACCCGTGCTGAGGGTTTGAACCGTGCCGGGATTTTCAGGTTCGGTGGATTGGATCAAATCGCTGTCAGAGATCACATTGGTCTGGGACACTTCGCGCATCTGTATCAAATCGCCGGTGATATAGAGGGCGTTCATGATGTCCATCGGCGCCAGCAAAGCGCTGGTCAGAACCGACGAAAGGTCCGGGGATTCGGGATCGAAATCGCCAAGCAATTCGCGAAATTCCGATGAAAGGGCACTGAATTGATCGGTCTGTGTATGGGTGATCGTGGCGGAATTGATCAAAGCGTTGCCAGAGGTTTCGGCGGTGGAAGGGTCGAAGACCGGCCCGGTTTCATCCCCGAGAGGCGCGGGACGCAGGACATCTTCGTCCAGCAGGATGTTGGTCTGAGTCACCACGTTTTGGGTAATCATGTCGCCTTCGACGATGATCAGGTCATAGGCCTGGCCAAGCATCGTCGTGAGGTCGGAATTCATGGTTTGATTGCCGCCGACCGAAATCAAGCTTTCGCTGCCGGAGGTGGTGAAGGAAACGGTGTCTTCGTCGCGGATCGAATTGATCTGGTGAATCCAGTCATAGGTGATCAGGTCGCCTTCGATCGTGGCCAAGGTTAACAGATCGGGCACGAACCCCGCGACGCCCGTTTCGGGGGTCGCCCCTTGCGTGGGACGGCCGGATATTCCGGCGGCATTCACAACCTGATTGGACGCTTCGGGCTGTGCCACATCGTCCCGCAATACGTTGACTTGTGAAATCACGTCCAGGCTGACCACATCGCCGCCCACTGCGATCACTGCCGCATCGACACCGCCGCCGACGCTGACCGCTTCGTTCAGTGCAAGGTTGCCGCCGGTGGTCCGGGCATGAACGGCGTCTTGTTGTGCGTCGTCCTGCCCCGATTGCAGGGCGTGCGGTAACAAGTCTTGCCAGTTGGGCATCTGGGTGGCCGATTGACCATCCACGGTCACGCCTTGGGTCGCCGCGCCGGTTGCCAGATGGACAGTGGCGTGCGGGGTTTGTTCGGTTGCCGCCCCGGACCGGGCTAGGATCTGTGTGAACATCGCAGAAGCCGTCTCGGCCGCGCCAATGGTTTCGCTGCTGGTGGCAAGTTGGGGGGTAAGCGGTGGCAGGATTTGCAGGTGATCCGCCTGGGCCTGCAAAGCCGCAAGTGTTTCGCTTTGTATCTGAATAAAGGAAGCCGCCGTTTCGGGCGACATATCGATGATGTCCTGATCGGTCAGCGTGTTGACTTGTATGGTGACTTGCATTGTTGCGCCCGGTGGCGGTGCCACAATGATCGGAGGCAGATCCAAGTCCGTTTCATAGGAACTTGAATACGGCGCGGTGCCGGTGCCCAGATTTCCGATACCGTCGCTCTGAAGCGAGGCGTCGGGTGATATATGGAGGGGCTTGAGCCGCAACAAAGCAGCGGGGAACCCGAAAGGGCCCGGGTCCTGAACCTGTGGATCATATCCCTCTGGCCCGTAGATGAAATCTCTTTGAACGGAATGTTCGTGCAAGGGATCGAGAGGCTGCTGCTTGCGGTAGAATTTGAAGCTGGAATAGTCGAGACGTGTGCTGGTAGCTTCGGCCACCGTTTGAAAAAGGCCGATAAAGAATGCGATCGCTTCTGTAGTTTTGTCCATGAACATGGCCGGCGCTACCGATACGAATACTTAGGGGAAGAGGCCCGCGCGGGAAGGTTCCCGCACGGGCCGATTTTTTGGGGATTGGCAGTCATAATATTCTGCAATCCCTGACCCTCTGGATCAGGCGTCGTCTTCGCCGGTCAGAGAGTAGTCGGAGGTCAGGTTGTTACCGACGGTGGTCATGTCCACGGTATTGCCCAGGACGTTGGCACCCATCGAGATCGACTGGTTGAACGCCGTGGTATCGAGGATCGCATCTGCCGAGGCGAAAGATTCCCCGGTCACATAGCCATCATCGCCATTGTGCGAACCCCACATGCCGCCGCTGCCACCAGCACCACCGGCACCGCCGTCAGCCATGGCCGCATCACCCGCGATTACCGACGAATGCGCCGCACCTGCGGTGGTGGTTCCACCCGTTGCCGCACCCGTGCCGCCGCCTGCGCCACTGGTTGCACCGGCTGCACCGGCTGCACCCGAAGCCGCGTTGGCATGAGCACCGGCAGCGATACCGCCACCTCCGGCCCCGGCCGCTGAACCGGCTGCCGCAATCGCCGCCGCCGCATCGCCACCTTCGAGGAAGTCGAGCAGACCCAGGTCGATACCGCCTTCAGAAGCGGCAGCCCCTGCGGCTGCGCCGCTTGATGCCGCGCCGACGCCAACGCCGACGTTCACGCTGGTCGCATCGGCCGCGCCGCTGGCACCACCTTGGGCAGACGCATTGCCGCCGTTGCCACCGTTGCCGGTTTCGACATCATCCGATTCCGACCAGCCGCCGAATGCCGCCCCAAGCGCGTCGCCGCCACCCGAGAAGGCATCGCCGCCATCGTCGCCATCGCCACCTTCGGCATCGATACCTTCTTCGGCATCGGCACTGCCGCCACGGGCGTCACCGTTCTGTGTGAAGCCGGCACCCATGTTGGTGACATCCGGATCGTTTAGCGTGTCGTTGTCATCAAGATGGTTGCTCATCACGTTGACCGTGCCGACATCGTTGCCGGCGCCCGTCAGCGCGCTGTTGAGGATGCCATCCATATTAATATCGTCGCCGATATCGTAATGGATGTTGCCATCTTCAGCCATCAGCACGTCGCCGACCGACGACCCGTGCTGCACATCGATGTCGGCGAAGTCGTCATCGTTGGGCATGTAGCCTTCCATGTCCAGATCGATATCCACATCCACGTCGACATCGGTGTCAGTGGTGTGGGTGCTGTCGGTGTTTGTCCGGCTGACATTGGTGTCATTGCTGGTGGTGTTGGTGTTGTTGTTGTTGGTATTGGTGTCGGTATTGGTATTGCTGTCGGTATCTTCGTTGGAATCGTAATTCCAGTTACCGTTGGCATTGCCATTGCCGTTCAGGCTGGCATTGCCATTCAGGTTCAGGTTGCCATTACCATTGCCGTTCAGGTTCAGGCTTTCTTGGGACTGACCCTGGTTTTGACCCTGGTTTTGCCCTTGTTCCTGACCTTGGTTCTGGTTCTGGTTCTGGTCCTGATCGCCGTCAGCGTTATAGGTGACAGGACTGTTGTTGAACCAGCCGAGTGCGGTTTGATTGTTCTTGATAGACATCGCTTTGGATCCTTTTCAGCATCTCCCGTCGCGACCGCCAATCATCTCTAAAGCGGCCAGTCTTCGGGTGGTTGGTTGTACCGGACGAAATTGTCCGGCTCTCCTTGCGGAACGTCTCCACCTGCGGGTGTTGTCGTTCCTCGCGCCAAATGAAGCGCCGGTTCAGGGTGGCCACGAGAAGGGAGGAAAGATAGCTGCCAGAAATGTTAATAAACCAATGGCCGGGAAATCTTCTGCTTTTGAATAAAAAAAACGAAACATACGCATGATTCGTTCATAAGAACCATTCTGTGGTCACCGATTCGATCTAGGTCTGATGGCGCATGATCGCGCGTGAAATGCAGACCACGACCCGAAGGCGGGGATGGATACAACAGCGAGTATTTGAAAATTGTATTGATCGACAAAGAGTTGCTTGCCGCCAATGCCTGTGTTTGTGCGCCCCTCATCGAACGGGCAGGGCATATATCGAAAGCTTAAGAAAGATTGATATTTTCATTTGTGGATAAAAACTGTATATTTTGTTAATAAATAGGTTAATTTTTAATCGGAACGGTGATTTTTTAGGAATCGGGTTCTGATTGTAAACATTTTACTATGTGTGAATAAATCGTCACCAGTGCAGTCAGAGGCCTGTACAAAGCCCGAAATTATTCATTCGGGTTGTGATTTATATTGGACTGTTGAGCAGTCGGTCCGAACCTAAAATTGGTTTCGGGGGGATACCATGAATATGCATTTAATTGCCATTTTCGGCGAGGGCATGACCTTGTCCGAACGATACTTGGATATAATCAAGCAAGAGTATTCGGCTGCTCATTTCATCCGATTGAACAGTATCGAAGAAGCGAACAACGTAGCGCGGTCCGAGCATATATCCTTTGCGCTTGTCGAACAGGAAATGGTTGCGGACGATATCGCGCGCGGGCTTGCTCCGTTGGAACCGCTTGGGGTGGAACGGACCGTACTGGCCTATCGCGATGACGATATCGCCGCGTTGTTCTATGAGCATGCCCATTCGCATGGAAACATGACCCATTTCGGATTTCTTCCGATGAACCTTCAGCTTGATTGCTGGCTGTCGATGTTGCGCCTGTTGTTTCTGGACCAATGCTGTGTGCCCAATGCCTTGTTGGATATGCGGCCTGTCGCGGGTCAACAGCGGGGCTGCGGCGAGGTGAATGGCCTCAAAGCCAACCTGACGCCGCGGGAACAGGAAATCCTGCGTCTTGTCGCGCGGGGCAAGCAGAACAAGTTGATCGCCTCTGACCTTGTCGTGTCGGAACACACGGTCAAGCTGCATATGCACAACATCATGCAGAAACTCGGCGTCAGGAACCGGACAGAGGCCGCCGGTATCTACTTCAACGGAACCAGAGGGGTCGTTTGATGCCACTGGCCGATCAGAATTTTTCTCAATTGCTGATGCTGATCGGCCGACTCAATTATATCTGGACCAACACGGAAAGTCTTTTCATTCATCTTATCGCGGGCCTGACCGGTACCGATACCGAAGCGGCGCTGATCATCTTTTTGACCCTCAACACCACCCGCGCGCGGGTGGAATTGGTTGAACGTCTGGTCAAGCTGGAACGAACCGACCCGGAATTGCGGCTGCGCATTCTTGAGGCGACAAAGATGATGATGCGTCAGTCGGCGCTGCGCAATCGCTATAATCACTGCATCTATTCGTTCGACAAGGATGCCGGTACGGCGCGGACGATCCTTATGCGGATCGCCGATCGCAAGGACACGCTCAAGATCGGGCAGACGGCCGATATCGACGACAAGGCGATCGAAGAAATCGAGGAAACGATCAAGACCTTGCAAAGCGTTAACGGGACCATCTGGAAGATCGTGCAAGATTACGAATTTCCGACCTGATGCCTTGGCAAGGTTAAAAAAGGCGCGGCCCATAAGAGCCGCGCCGATTTGAAACAACGGTTCGAAGGTCAGGATCAGCCCAGCAGACGCCGCGCGATCACTTGGGCCTGAATTTCGGCCGCGCCTTCGAAGATGTTCAGGATCCGCGCGTCGCACAGGATGCGGCTGATCTGATATTCCAGCGCGAAACCATTACCGCCATGGATCTGCAACGCGTTATCCGCCGCCGCCCAGGCGACGCGGGCGCCCAGCAGTTTCGCCATCCCGGCTTCGAGATCGCAGCGTTGATCGTTGTCTTTTTCCCAAGCCGAAAAATAGGTCAGCTGCCGCGCCACCATGATTTCCACGGCCATCATCGCCAGCTTGTTGGCGACGCGCGGGAAATGGATCAGCGACTTGCCGAACTGTTTGCGATCCTCGGCATATTGCATGCCGACTTCCAGCGCGTTTTGCGCCACGCCGATGGCGCGGGCCGCGGTTTGAATGCGGGCGGCTTCGAAGGTTTTCATCAATTGCTTGAAGCCTTGACCTTCGACTCCGCCAAGCAGGTTGTCGCCCTTGACCTTGAATTGATCAAAGCCGAGTTCGTATTCCTTCATGCCGCGATAACCCAGCACTTCGATTTCGCCGCCGGTCATGCCTTCGGTCGGGAACGGGTTGGCGTCGTCGCCCGGGGTCTTTTCGGCCAGGAACATCGACAATCCGCGGTGATCGGTGCTGTCGGGATCGGTGCGCGCCAGCAGGGTCATTACATGGGTGCGGGCGGCGTGAGTGATCCAGGTCTTGTTGCCGGTGACTTCGTAATCGCCGTCGGCGTTTTTCACCGCGCGGGTGCGCAGGGATCCCAGATCGGACCCGGTATTGGGTTCGGTGAACACGGCGGTGGGCAGGATTTCACCGCTGGACAGTTTCGGCAGCCAGTATTCCTTTTGTGCGTCGGTGCCGCCGGCAAGGATCAGTTCGGCCGCGATTTCCGACCGGGTGCCGAGCGAACCGACACCGATATAGCCGCGCGACAGTTCTTCGGACACCACCACCATCGATGCCTTGGACAGGCCCAGACCGCCGAAATCTTCGGGGATGGTCAGGCCGAATACGCCCATTTCGGCCAGTTCTTCGATGATTTCCATCGGGATAAAATCGTCTTTGAGGTGCCATTCATGGGCATCCGGGACGACCCGTTCATCGGCGTAGCGGCGAAATTGATCGCGGATCATTTCCAGTTCTTCGTCCAGACCGGAGGCACCAAAGGTGGCGTGGCCAGCATTGTCGCGCATCAGCGCGACCAGACGGGTGCGGGCGGCTTGACTGTTGCCGCGCGCGACGAGCGTCGAAATCGCGTCGGTTTCGAGCGAGGCAGCGTCGAGACCGAGATCGGCAAGGCGCGCGATTTCGCCTTGGCTCATCGGGATGCCGCCCTTGATCTGGGCCAGGTATTCGCCAAAGGCGATCTGGTGGATCAACTGTTCCATTTCGCCGAATTTTCCGTCGCCGGACAACCGTTCCGCCCAAGCCTGCATCTGGGTTAGCGACTGGCCGTAAGTGGCCAGCCAAGACAACCCGTGGGTGGCGGCTTGATTGGCTTCGAGGGCGGCGCCGGAAATCCGGCCATCCTGCGAAAGGCTGTCACGCAAAGCGGCGATGGCAGTGTCGACCAGCGCCTTGACCGGGGGCACGGCCGCGCCGGTGAGTGTCAGAAGATCGGGAAGAATTACAGTGTCGGTCATCGTCAGGTCCTGTCCATCATGGGCCACGCATGGTCCACAAATTATATCCTTAATTGCTGCAGTGTGACATAATCTTTTTGCAGTTGCAGCGCAACAAAAATACCTATTGGCGTATTTATTAGATCGAAAGTTGCGCATGAATTTTCAGTAAAGGAAAATTCAGATGTGCTAAGAGACCGTATGAGTACACTTTTTTCGATGATGTCGCCCGAAACTTTCGCTTTGGCCTTTGCGATCGCGCTGCTGGCCGGGTTTATCAAGGGCATGGTTGGATTTGCCATGCCGATGATTCTGATTTCCGGGCTGAGCAGTTTCATCGATCCGCAATTGGCGTTGGCCGGTTTGATCCTGCCGACGGTTGCGACCAATGGTTGGCAGGCGTTGCGGCAGGGCCGGGCGGCGGCTTGGGAATCGGTCAAGCGGTTCCGGGTGTTCATGATGATCGGGCTGGTGACGATGCTGTTGAGCGCGCAATTGGTGCGGGTTCTGTCAGCGGAAACCATGCTGTTACTGATCGGGGTGCCGGTATCGGTGTTCGCGCTGATTCAGATGTACGGGCTGCGGTTGGTGCTGCCGGAAAAAGGGCGCGGCCTGATCGAAGCGGCGATCGGTGGATTTGCCGGGTTGATCGGGGGCATGTCGGGGGTCTGGGGACCACCGACGGTGCTGTATCTGACCGCACTGAACACACCCAAGACCGAACAGGTCCGCATTCAGGGCGTGATTTACGGCCTGGGCGCGGTGGCGCTGCTGTTCGGGCATATCGGATCGGGTATTGTGAATCGCGACACGGTGGTGTTTTCCGCCGCGTTGCTGATCCCGGCATTGCTGGGAACCTGGGTCGGATTCCGGGTCCATGACCGGATCGACCAGGTGGCATTCCGCCGGGTGACGCTGTTGGTGTTGTTCGTCGCGGCGCTCAACCTGGTGCGCCGCGGCTTGATGGGCTGACGCTCAGGCGTTGTTGGCGTCTTCTGCCGGAACGTAACCGGCGACCGCGTCCACGAAGGACCGGATCTGCGATTTCAATCGTTCATCCTTGATTTTGCTGAAGACCGACGCGATGCGCGCGGTTTCTTCATCGATCACCGGGGTGGATTCATCTGCAGTCTGATCAAGACCATCGAAGAAATATGACGGCGGTACGTTCAGGATATTGGCAATTTCGAACAGCTTGCTGGCCGAAATGCGATTGCGGCCTAGTTCGTATTTTTGAACTTGTTGGAACGAAATGCTTAATCCTTTGGCGACATCAGTTTGGGTCAATCCGCGCAATACGCGAAGGTTCTTGAGTTTCTTGCCGACGTGAATATCTACTGGGTGTGACATATCATTTTTCCATTTCAAACTACCAGAAGAAGAAACCAGCTTGGGTTGTTTCAATCAATTGATTATGAATTTTCCTGAATGGTAAATATTTCATCCATCAATGTATGATTTGTGTTCCCAAGCATAAAGTCCCATAATATCAAAGCTTAACAGATTGATTGATTCGAATGTGATGATGGGATTAACCAAGAAGAGTGCGCCTTTGGCGCGATGCCACCATAAGGGGGCTTGATGGCAGAGCAGAAGAATCACCCGTTATTGTTCGAACTTTTGCGTTCGTTTACCGCTTTAGCGGAGACGCTCAATCTGTCGCGAACGGTGGAAAGGATGAATTCCACCCGGCAGACGGTTCGGCGCCATATCAACATACTGGAAGAGCTGATGGGAGAGCAGCTTTTCGTTATGGTCGATCGGCAGTATCAACTGACCGATGCAGGCCGCCGCTGTTTGCGCGAGGCCGAAGATATTCAAGCGCGCGGCGTGGCTTGGTTGAACGGAGAAGCGGGGCATATCGGTGGGCTGTTCCATATCGCCAAGGAAGAACCGGGAGGGTGGTGTTATTATCTGCAACAGCATCCGATCAGCGAAATCTGGACCGGGAAAACCGAGCTGTTGAAGCAGGGGATCAAATGCTGGAGCGCGGCAGAAGGGCGGATCGCGGACAAAGCCTTTGACCCGATCCGCGATAACCTGATGGTGTTCCGCAAAACAGCGGAGGATTGGATTTGCACAGCAGTGGGCAGCCAGTCGTCCTATGCTACGTGGTATGGATGGCGCTGGGAAAGCAGTTCAATCGGGCGCGCGGTGCCCGCGTTGCCGGGCGGGGCCGCGCATGCGGTGCAATTATCGCAACCATTCGAGGATATCCGCGCCACGCGCGGGCTACGATACGATCATGTGCACACCTATATGAATCGCGGCGAAGACAGCGTTCCCGAACCGATCAGTTTCAAGCGTCTGCTGCTGGGATGCCGGTATCCCGATGACAGTTTCGCAATGGCATCGATGGTGGTGCGCAGCTATGATTTGCAGATTGAGGGCCTGTCGCAGGACCGGATCGAAACCATGCCAGAAAATCAGGTGATGGAAGATTATTTCACCGGGGACAGGCAATAGACAAAGACATGTTAACCATGCCTACGCATTGTTCTCCTGTGTCAAGCACAGGAGACAAGCATGACTATTCAAGATGTTTACGACGGGTCCCGGTATCTGACTGAGACTTTGAACACCCTGAAATCGCATCACCTGCATATCGAGGTGGGGGATGATTTCGAAACCTATGCACAAATCGTCAAAGCTGGCCGCCCGGAACAGCCGCTGGGACCACCGTTTGACCCAGAAAAGCAATTTTTGCCAGCGGCCAGAGGCGTTTGGATCATTGGCCGCAATGCCAAGGGCGATCTGGTTCATACCCAGGCTATGCGGCTTCTGGACCTTTACGATCAGACCTTGGCGCGGTTCCTGCGGTCGCGGTTTGGCGAATTTCCCCCCGGTGGTATGCGGATCGACGGGGACGGGTCATGGTTCCGTTCGGGGCCGGGGGCGGACAAGATAACCGGGCGCACCGTTTACCATGGCGAGATGTGGATGAAGGATGATCCGGCTTATCGCGGTCGCGGTTTGATCGATCAACTGGCAAGGTTTTCGTTCTTGACCGCGATGCTGCATTGGCAACCCGATTTCGTTTTCGGATTCATTTTGCGATCGGTGGCGCGGCGCGGTTTGGCCGAGCGCGAAGGCTATATGCATTGCGATCCCTATTGTCTGAGCTGGAAGGTCGAGGGGCGCAATGAGCCGCTGGACTGCAATATGGTGTGGATGGCGATGGAAGACCTGCGCCATGTCATGCATGTGCCGATGAAACAGATGGTCCCGGCTCCGGTCGAAGTCTGAGCCGGGCGGCATCGTCGCGGCATCGATCAGGTCGTTGCTTGGGCCACCGGGGGGCGATCGGTGGGTGAGGGGAGCCCCGCCTGTCGCGCTGTTGGCCCGCCGGAGCAGGGCCGCGATTGGATTGCCTGCCAGCGGCGGGGGTCAGTCATTTTGCCGTGACCGTCCTTTTACGATCAGCTGCGGTACACCATCCGAGGTCAGGTCGGGGGAACACCCGTCTTCGCCAATGACCGCCTGAATCTGACTGCGCCAATTGGAAAAGCTTTCGAATTTGACGGTATCGAGCGGTTGGTCGAACTTGATCTTGATCCGGTAGGTTTTGCCCAATTTGGTCAAGGCCACGATCCGGCCGGTGAATGCCAGTCCCAGATAGTAGCCCTGAACCGGTGCTTGCGGGCGCAGGTCGCGGATGACAGAGCGTGAAAGCTGGGCGTGCAACGTGTTCCAGTCCCGTGCGCCGTTTTGACGGGCGATGCGTTCCAGCGCTTCGGCCTGACGGATGGGGGTACCCTGATCCGCCAGCGCCTGCCGCAGGGCTTTGGCCTGCGCCTTGGCTTCGGCTATGCTTCGGAGGGTCATGTTTGCCTCGTCGTCATGGTCAATCCGAACCCCGGTCGCCCGAAATTCCGGGACACAATACGGGTGACGAGAGCGGTTGCAAATATCAACACGATCGCATCGGCCATCGGAAAGGCAAACCAGATCGCGCCAGGGCCGGAAAAGGTGGCCCAGACAAGGATCAGCACCGGGCTGAGCAGGAACGGTTTGACCAGGGTCAGAAGCGCGGTGCGGCCCGGTTGGCCCACGGCCTGAAAATAAAGCGCCAGAACCAGAACAGGACCGGAGAACAGGTAAAACAGAAGCATCGGCCGCAAGATGGCCGCAACCTGCGCGACAACCGCCGGATCGCTGACAAACCCGAACCCGATCTGCGTTCTGGTGGTGAGCAGGATCAATTCGACCAAGAGGCAATAGCCAAACGCCACCGCAAGCGACAACCGCAATGCCGCATCGGACCGGGCGTAGTGCCCCGCGCCGACATTGTTGCCGGCGATGCTTTGAGTGGTTAGCGCGATGGCCATTTGCGGCAGGAAAATAAAGCCGAGAATCCGGGTCACGATGCCATAGGCAGCGACCGTATCGGCATAGCCGGTTGCGGTCGTCAGGTGCAGCGTTGCGATGACGGTTGCGGATACCAGCGCCATGCCGATGAAGCTGAGGCTGAGCGGTGCGCCCAGTTTCAGCACCGGTTTCCAGCCGCCACGCCAAGGATGTTGGGCAAGCGTGGCAAGCGGCACCAATCTGGGATCGCGCAGGCGTAGCCCGATCAACAGGCAAAGGCCCAGCCCCTGCGCCAGAACGGTGCCCCAGGCCGATCCTGCCACGCCAAGATCGAACAGCACGATCAGCACATAGTCGAGCAGGATATTGGCCAACGTGACCCCGACCGAAAGCAGCGCCATGACCCCGGCGCGGCCTTCATTGCGCAAGGCGTCGGCATGGACCCCAAGCAGCACCTGCACCGGCATCCCGAAAATCAGGATCGACAGATAGACATGCGCCAGCGTGGCGATGTCGCCCTGCGCGCCCAGCAGATGGGCAAGCCCCCAGCGGCCCACGATCAGGAAGGTCATGATCAAGATCAGTGACATGCTGAGCGACAGGCCATGCGCACGGGCAAAAACATTTGCGGCGGCGTGTTTGTCGCCGGCACCCAGATGACGGGCCAACAGGCTGGACATGCCGCCGCTGACAAGGGTGGACAGGGCGATGGTGATCATCACCACCGGAAAGCCCAAGCTGACTGCGGCCAGCGCATCGGCACCGACAAAATGCCCCAGAAACGCGGCATCGACGACATTCAACAGCCCGCTCATCGACATGACAAGCGTCATCGGCAGGGTATGGATCAGAAACAACCGTCCGATGGGAACGGTCAGGAAACGGTTATCAGCGGCGGGTCCGGACGACATCGCTCACTCCTCTCAAGAGGCATTTCAAGGTCGGTGGGGGCCTGCATTGCCCACCGTCGAAATGCTTCGAGGGTGAGGTGATCGTCGTTTCGGGCTTCACCGTGACTTGCGTCCGCAGGCGGCAGGTGCCCGACACCTTGGTCGCTGATTAGTCGCTTCGCGCACGGGATGTCAACGGTGACGTCGACAATCGCCGTTTACAGGCGCCAAACGAAAAACGCCCCGGCCAATGGCCGGGGCGTTGAAGTGTCTGCGATGACGCTGCGCGATCAGCCGATTGCGGCGGCTTTCACGTCTTCGTCGATATAGGGTACATATTGTTCGAAATTGTCGGCGAACATCTGAACCAGCTTGGCGGCCTGCGCGTCATAGGCGGCAGGGTCGGCCCAGGTCTGGCGCGGGTCCAGCAGTTGGGTATCGACACCCGGCACGGCGATCGGAACGTCGAAGCCGAAATTCACATCCTTGCGGAATTCGACTTCGTTCAACGATCCTTCCAACGCGGCGGTCAGCAGGGCGCGGGTGGCCTTGATCGGCATCCGCGACCCGGTGCCGAAGGCGCCGCCGGTCCAGCCGGTGTTGACCAGCCAGCAGGTTGCCCCATGCTTGGCGATCTTTTCGCGCAGCAGGTTGCCATAGGTTTCCGGACGGCGCGGCATGAACGGCGCCCCAAAGCAGGTCGAGAAGGTGGGTTCGGGTTCCACCACACCGCGTTCGGTGCCCGGGGTTTTCGAAGTGAAGCCGGACAAGAAGTGATACATTGCCTGCGCCGGGGTCAACCGCGCGATCGGCGGCAGCACGCCGTAAGCGTCACAGGTCAGCAGGATCACGTTCTTGGGATGGCCACCCAACGCGTTGTCCGAGGAATTCGAGATGTATTCCAGCGGATAGGCGCAACGCATGTTTTCGGTCAGACTGGAATCGTCGAAATCCAGATCGAAAGTTTCTTCGTCGAAAACCATGTTTTCCACCACGGTGGCGAACTTGGTCGTGGTGGCGTAGATTTCCGGTTCCGCTTCGGGGTTCAGACCGATGGTCTTGGCATAGCAGCCGCCTTCGAAGTTGAAGGTGCCGCGGTCGGACCAGCCATGTTCGTCGTCACCGATCAGGGTGCGCGACGGGTCGGCCGACAGGGTGGTTTTGCCGGTGCCCGACAGGCCGAAGAAGATCGCAGTATCAACCGGGTTGCCGATGGCGTGGTTAGCCGAGCAGTGCATCGGCATGATGCCTTTTTCCGGCAGCAGGTAGTTCAGCAGGGAAAACACCGATTTCTTGTTTTCGCCAGCATATTCGGTATTGCCGATCAGGATGAGTTTCTTGTCGAAATTCATCGCGATCACGGTGTCAGAGCGGCAATCGTGGCGTTCCGGGTCGGCCTTGAAGCTGGGGCAGTTGATGATGGTGAAATCTGCCAGGAAGCTGTTGAGGTCGTCGCGTTCGGGGCGGCGCAGCAGGTGGCGGATGAACAGCCCGTGCCAAGCCAGTTCGGTTACCATGCGGACATTGATCGCATGTTCCGGATCAGCACCACCAACCAGATCTTCGACGTAGTATTTCTTGCCCTTCATATGCTCAAGCATATCGGCATAGAGATTGTCGAACCCTTCGGGTGACATTTCTGCGTTGTTTTCCCACCAAATCTTGTCGGCGACGCTGTCGGTTTTGACGACATGCTTGTCTTTGGGGGACCGGCCAGTGAATTTGCCGGTGGTCACAAAGAGGGCGCCGCCTTTGCCGAGTGTGCCTTCGCCGTTTTTGAGCGCGGCTTCGATCAGCGCGGGCTCCATAAGATTGTAAAAGACATCGCCCAGACCCGTGATCCCTTGATCTTCCAGCCGGAATTCCGGGTTTACCCGTCCAAATGTCATATTGCCAAGCTCCTGTAGCCGCGCTTTGGGCGGCGGTTGTCGACGGACCCCGAACTCTTCTTCCAGGTCCGACCGGGCGCTGTGCCCGATACCGGCCTCTTAACATGACGTTTCCATGAAGGAACAGGACGCTTTTGCGCAGTTAGCGCAACCACTTGAAGGTTAGCGCAATCACGGCGGAAATCCCCAGTTACGATCCGGTCATGAACCCCGGATGTGAGGCAAATTAGCCATTGGTTGACGAAATCACCCCTAAATCTAGGGGGTGACAGGGGTGATTCGCAGTTTCCGATTGATTGCAAAGGGGTAAAATGGGCATACTGAAGAAAAAAACAGGTAATAAGAGCAGTAAAAGGAATTCACCTATGTCGAAGATCGCCCTTGTGGACGATGACAGGAATATCCTGACATCGGTGGCCATGACTCTTGAGGCAGAAGGGTTCGAGGTCGAAACCTATAATGACGGGCAATCCGCGCTGGATGCGTTTAATCGCAAACTGCCGGATATGGCCGTGTTGGATATCAAAATGCCGCGCATGGACGGGATGGACCTGTTGCAGCGGCTGCGTCAGAAAACCCAGATGCCGGTGATTTTCCTGACCTCGAAAGATGATGAGATCGACGAGGTTCTGGGGCTGCGCATGGGCGCTGACGATTACGTCAAGAAGCCGTTTTCGCAGCGTCTGCTGGTCGAACGCATCCGCGCCCTGTTGCGCCGTCAGGATGTGATGGCGGGCCACGAAGTGGTGGAGACCGAAGAAACCAAGGTGATCGAACGCGGCGAATTGCGGATGGATCCGCTGCGCCATTCGGTCAGTTGGAAAGGCAACGAAGTGTCACTGACCGTGACCGAATTTTTGCTGTTGCAGGCGCTGGCGCAGCGCCCCGGTTTCGTGAAATCGCGCGATCAGTTGATGGATGTGGCCTATGACGATCAGGTCTATGTCGACGACCGTACGATCGACAGCCATATCAAGCGCCTGCGCAAGAAGATGCGCACGGCCGATCCGGAATTTTCCGCGATTGAGACGCTGTATGGTATCGGGTATCGCTATAACGAAGATTGATCATGGCGCTTGCTGAAGGACTTAACTTGCGGGAAACGGGATCACGGCACAATGGCGACGTGGTGCTGGGCGACGATTTCGTCGCCCCCGACAGCACCGTGGACAAGGAACTGCGCGTTCGTCGGGAGCGGCGCGGATTTCTGTCGCTGAACCGGTCGCCGCTGACCCGCAAGATCATCACCTTCAACCTGATCGCGCTGAACATTCTGGTGGCCGGGGTGCTGCTGTTGAATTCATCGCGCGATTCCTTTGCGGTCGAGCGGGCCAATTCATTGGTGTCGCAGGCGGAACTGATCGCCGATGTGATCGAGGCGCAATTGCCCAAGGGCGCGCCGGTGAGCCTGACTGCGGGCGATGGCGTTGACGTGGTTGACACTCTGGTGGGGCTGGACCTGCGCAACGGCGTTGAAGCCTTTGTTTTCGATCCCGCAGCGTCGCTGATTTCCAGCGTCAAAGGCCAGGGCCGCGCCCCGGTTGCGGATATGCCTGAACCGGGGTCGACGCTGATCACGGACGGATTGTCCTGGATGTGGAACAAAGTGTCGGATCTGTTCCATCCGACATCGGCTTTGCCGCCGCTGCCCAGCATTGAGGAACGGGTGCAACGGTTTGCCGCCACCGCGCTGCAGAACGGGACCCAGATCGACATGGGACAGTCGATCGAAGGCACCATTTTCACCGTGGCCACGCCGATCGAACAGGGTGGTCAGGTCATCGGGGTCGTGGCGTTGTCCAGCGCGGCGGATGAAGTTGATTTGCTGGTGCGAGCGCAGCGCGAACGGGTGTTGCAGATGTTCCTGATCGCCATTCTGGTGTCGGTCGGGTTGAGTTTGGTTCTGGCTTCGACCATCGCCAATCCGCTGGCCGATCTGGCCGCGGCCGCCGAGTTGGGTGGGGCGCGCGACAAGAAACAGAAGACCGGCGGGCGCATCCGTATCCCCGATCTGACCGCGCGGCCGGATGAAATCGGCCGCCTGTCCGGGGCGCTGCGCGGGATGGTGGCGGCGCTGTATGACCGGATCGACAGCAACGAACAATTCGCCGCCGACGTGGCGCATGAAATCAAGAACCCACTGGCCAGCCTGCGATCTGCGGTGGGTACGCTGCGGGTGGCCAAGCGCGACGATCAGCGCGAAAAGCTGCTGGATGTGATCGACCACGATGTGCGCCGTCTGGACCGTCTGGTCAGTGATATTTCCAATGCGTCGCGTCTGGACAGCGAATTGGTCAAGGAAGAACAGGAATCTTTCGACCTGATGCACATGTTGGGCAATCTGGGCGAATATCTGGGCCAGCAGGCGGGCGAACAGGGTGTCGATTTCATCACCGACCTGCCCGATCAGCCGATCGAGATCATGGGGTTGGAGGCGCGTCTGGCGCAGGTTTTCGTCAACCTGATCACCAATGCGATCAGTTTCTGCGAAGAAGGCGACGCGATCCGCGTCTGGGCCCGCAAACGGGAAAACCGGGTGTTGGTGGTGGTCGAAGATACCGGTCCCGGCATCCCCGAAGAAGCGCTGACCAAGGTGTTCAAGCGGTTCTATTCGGAACGGCCGGAAAACCAGTTCGGCAATAATTCCGGTTTGGGTCTGGCGATTTCCAAGCAGATCGTTGAATCGCATGGCGGGGTGATCTGGGCCGAAAACATTCGCCCGACCGATGCCGATGTCACGTCGGAACCGCTGGGCGCGCGCTTTGTCGTTGGCCTGCCGGTCTGAGAGGGTGCCCCCTGTCGACAGGCCCGATGACCAAGACTGCCTGATCCAGCATGCGACCACCGTTGCGTTGAAGGGCCGCGCGGTGGTGATTGCCGGGCAGGCGGGGGCCGGAAAATCCGGGCTGGCATTGCAATTGATGGCCCTGGGGGCGGGTTTGGTGGCCGATGACCGGACCTGTTTGTGGCGCGAGGGCAAGGCGATTTGGGCCGATGCGCCTGCGGCGATCCGCGGCCAGATCGAGGCGCGCTATGTCGGCATCCTGAACGCCGATCCGCAGGGCCCGACCAAGGCGGTTCTGTGGGTCGATCTGAACCGGACAGAAACCGAACGTCTTCCGCAAGAAAAAACTCTGACGGTGCTGGGCCTTTCGCGGCCTTTGCTGCACAATGTGCAGGCGCAGCATTTCCCGGCTGCGATTCTGCATTATCTCAAGGCGGGCAGGCGGGATTGAGCAATGAGCGAGATCGACAGCATATCTGACAGCGGCAATCCGGTGCGGCAGCGCATCGTGCTGGTCACTGGCCCGTCGGGCGCCGGGCGGTCCACCGCGATCCACACGATGGAAGATCTTGGGTTTGAAGCGATCGACAACCTGCCGCTGAGCCTGTTGCCGCGGCTGCTGGAAGACCCGCCGATCGGGCGCGATCTGGTGCTGGGGCTGGATGTGCGCAACCGCGATTTTTCCGTTAATGCGCTGATCGAAACGTTGGACAGCCTGCGCGATGCGCCGGGTGTGGAAACCGAACTTTTATATCTCGATTGCCGGTCTGACGTGTTGTTGCGGCGGTTTTCCGAAACCCGGCGGCGTCATCCATTGGCCCCGGCCGAAAGCCCGGATCAGGGGGTGCGGCGGGAATTGGACCTGTTGGTGCCGATCCGGGCGCGCGCCGACATCCTGATCGACAGTTCCGACCTGACCCCGCATGATCTGCGTGCCGAGGTCGAGCGGCTGATCACCCCGGAAACCGGGGCGCGGTTGGCGGTGTCGTTGAATTCATTTTCCTACAAACGGGGATTGCCGCGCGGCATGGACATGGTGTTGGACTGCCGGTTCCTGCGCAACCCCTATTGGGACCCGTCGCTGCGCAAACTGGACGGCCGCAGTGCCGCGGTGGGCGACTATATCGCCAGCGATACCCGGTTCGATCCGTTCTTTGGCAAGGTTCTGGATCTGGCCCGGTTGTTGTTGCCGGCGTATCTGGAAGAAGGCAAAGCACATTTTGCCATCGGTTTCGGCTGTACCGGCGGGCAACACAGGTCTGTTGCAATTGCAGAAAAGATGGCGCAGGCCCTTGCGAATGAAGGCTGGCAGGTGTCAACTAGACATCGCGAACTTGAACGGGGGCAGGTCGCCTTTCAGGCGACGCCATTGGGAATGGCCGCGAATGTAGATAAAGGAAGGTAAGCGTGATCGGTATCGTGATCGTCGCGCATGGGGGCTTAGCCCACGAATATTTGGCCGCGATAGAACATGTCGTTGGGCCGCAATCGGGTATTCGGTCCATATCGATTGACGCCGACCATGACCGGGCGCCGCCTCGGCGGAATCGG
>NZ_CYSA01000024.1 GCF_001458355.1 Thalassovita gelatinovora
TACTGGATCACCGGCCGGGTCGATGACGTGATCAACGTGTCGGGCCACCGGATGGGCACGGCGGAAGTGGAATCGGCGCTGGTGGCGCATCCGCAAGTGGCCGAAGCCGCGGTGGTGGGCTATCCGCATGACATCAAGGGCCAGGGCATCTATTGCTATGTCACCTTGATGAACGGGGTCGAACCCACCGAGGCGCTCTACAAGGAATTGCGCGCCTGGGTCCGCACCGAAATCGGTCCGATCGCCAGCCCCGACCTGATCCAGTGGGCTCCCGGCCTGCCGAAAACCCGGTCCGGCAAGATCATGCGCCGGATCCTGCGCAAAATCGCCGAAAACGACTATGGCAGCCTCGGCGACACATCGACCCTCGCCGACCCGTCCGTCGTCGAAGACCTGATCGAAAACCGGATGAATAAGGCCTGATGTCTGAAATCTGAAGGCGCTGATATCTGAGGAAAGACCGGCCTTCGGGCCGGTTTTTTCATTTCTGTATTTGCGCAGGATCAAGAAAGGTTGCGAAATTAGTGTTACACTCTTGTGGTGAGCAACAATTATTCACCATCCACGAGAGGGAAAATCATGAAACATCTGATCATCGGCGGTCTTACTGCGTCCCTATTGGCCCTGCCTGGCTGCTACGGAATGACCCGTCAGGAAAGCATGGTCGTGGGCGGGTTGAGCGGTGCCGCCCTAGGGATTGCGACAGCGGATGTGTTCAATGCGAACCGCAACTGGACCGTGGTTGCCGCCCTTGCCGGGGCAGCCGCAGGGTCGCAAGTGGCGGTCAATCAAAAGACCAATGAATGCGCTTATGCCAGAGCAGATGGCCGTTACGACGTACGGCGCTGTAACTGACGGCAGACACGCTCGTTTAATCGGACCGGTGCAATCGGACCGTTCGCGACAAGCGGACGGTCACTTGCCCTTTTTCTTGGATTTCTTGCCGTCTTTTTTCTTCGGCTTGGTCTTCGAAGTCTTTTTGCCCGACGTCTTGGATTTTTCGGCCTTTTTGGCGTCTTTGGCTTTGGCCTTTTTCGGCTTGCCCGCCTTTTTGGATGATTTGGCTTCGGTCTTTGCAGACGATTTCGAGCCTTTCTTTTTGGCTCTCTTTGGTTTGTCCGTCTTGGCCGGGGCCACCTGCGCCGGAACGGGTTCTGTCACCGGCACAGGGTCTGCCACAACCGGTGATGCGGGGGCCGGCAAAACATCGGCCACTTCGCGCGCCGCAGCAATCAGCATCAAGGCGCGCGCGGGCCCAACCCGCGGAATGGTGGTCAAATCGACCGGATCAGCCTTTGCCAGATCGGTCGCCGTTTTGATCCCCAGCGCGGTCAGTTGATCGGTGATCGCCGGCCCCACCCCTTTGACGTTGGATATTTCTGTCATTTTTACCTGTCCTTCAGGGTTCAAGAAATTTGACAGCAACCTACATCACAGGCACATACAATGTATATACATTTTCACGACCAGCCCGTCACTGCGCGGTCCAGCCGCCATCGATGGGAATCGCGGTGCCGGTCACGTTATGCGCAATCGGGGCACAGAGCCACAGCGCCAGCGCGCCGATTTCGGACGGATCAGAGGTGCGCAGAGAGGGCTGTTTTTCCGACAACAGATCGGCAATCCCGGCATCGCGATCACCGCCATGGGCGGCGGCGCGAGCATCGACCTGCGGGCCGATGATGGCGGTTTCGGTCCAGCCCGGACAGATGCAGTTCACCGTGACCCCGCCCTGCGCCTTGGTCCCTGCGGCGGCATATTCCAGCGCCGCCACCCGGCTGAGCCCGACCAACCCGAATTTGGCGGCCACATAAGGCGCTTTGTCCTTGCTGGCGACCAGACCGTGCACGCTGGCAATGTTGATCACCCGGCCATAGCCGCGTTCGGCCATGCGTGGCAGCGCCTTTTGCATGGTCGCAAAGGCCGCGCTGAGGTTGATCTGCAAGATCGCATCCCAGGTTTCGCGCGGCATGTCGGCCAGTGGCGCAGTGTGCTGAATGCCGGCATTATTGACCAGGATATCGACCCCGCCCCAGGCTTCGACCGCGTCCATCATATCGTCGATCTGATCCGGCTGCCGCAGATCGCCACGGAAAAATTCCGCCTGCGGCGATCCCTTGGCGCGCAGATGTTCGCAAACGTCGTGAATTTGCGCATCGCCCGCGATGCCATGCACCGCGATCCGCGCTCCCGCTTCGGCCAGGCTTTCCGCGATCGCCAGACCGATCCCCTGTACCGATCCGGTGATCAGGGCGGTTTTACCGGTTAGATCCATTGTCACATCTCCTCCAGACGTTTGCGCAGTTCGGTTTTCAGAACCTTGCCGTAGTTGTTTTTGGGTAGTTCATTAAGCGTGAAATAAGCCTTGGGCCGTTTGAACCGCGCGATCTGATCCAAGCAATGCGCGTCCAGCGCGGCCTGATCCATCTCTGCCCCTGTCGCCATCACCACGAAGGCGACCACGACTTCGCCCCATTCGGCGTCGGGGCGTCCGACGACGCTGACCTCGGCCACGGTGGGGTGGGTCAACAGCGCCTCTTCCACTTCGCGCGGATAGATATTGGTGCCGCCCGAAATGATCATGTCCTTGGACCGGTCTTGCATGGTGACATAGCCGTCTTCGTCCATGAACCCGACATCGCCGGTCAGCAGCCACCCGTCACGGATCGTTTTATCGGTCGCTTCCGGGTTCTGCCAATAGCCCGGCATCACGATATCGGACCGGACCATGATTTCCCCCGCTTGCCCGTGCGGCAGTTCGCAACCGTGTTCGTCCCCGATCCTGATTTCGACCGCCGATTGCGCCCGACCGACCGATTTCAGCCTCTCCTGCCAACGTATATGGCTCCGGTCGGCGACGTCATGGCGCGACAGAGCGGTGATGCCCATCGGCGCTTCACCCTGTCCGTAAATCTGTACGAAGATCGGACCGAAGTGATCGACCGCTTCGATGATATCGGCCTGATACATCGGGCCGCCGGCATAGATGATCGACCGCAGCCCTTCGCCGGTTTCGCCGGTCGCCTTGGCGATCTGGGTCATCCGTTTGACCATTGTGGGGGCGGCGAACATATGCACATTGCGGTGATGGCGGGCGAGATCGAAAATTTCGGCCTCCTCGAACCCGCCAGAGGGTGGACAGACATGACGCGCCCCCATCAGCACATGCACCATGTTATAGATGCCCGCGCCGTGGCTCATCGGGGCGGCGTAAAGGATGGTATCGTCAGAGCGGACCTGATCGGTATCGGCCAGATAGCTGAGCGACATGGTCATTAGCATCCGGTGATTGATGATCACCCCCTTGGGCCGTCCGGTTGTGCCCGAGGTATAAAACAACCACGCCAGATCGGTCGGATCGCGCGGCACCGGGGACACCGCAGAATCGGTTTGAAAAATCCCGGCATAGGCAGGCGAGGCAATGTCGATTATGTCCCCCGCCGCCCCGGCCTGTTGCAAGGCGTCGGTCAGGCCGGGTGAGGTGAAACTGAGCTTGGCGCCTGAATTTTCGATGATCCACGCGGCTTCGCGTCCGTGCAGTTTGGCATTGATCGGCACCACTGCGGCCCCGGCATACCAAGCGCCATAATGTGCGATCAGATAATCGGGGCAGTTTTTCAGGAACAACGCCACCCTGTCACCGGGTTCGATGCCCTTCCCGTGCAGCCAAGCCGCCACTTGCAGCGACTTGCGGTGAAATGTGGCGTAATCGGCCACGCAATCGCGGCCCAGGTGCAGCGCGGGGCGTTGCGGGTGTATCTGCGCAATGCGTTCCAGCCAACACCCGATATTCATGATTTCACCGACTCAAGGATCGACACATGCGACGCCACGCCGGACCCGCCCATGTTGAACACCAATCCCAGTTCCGCACCGGGCTGCTGCATCGCGTCGGCCTGACCGGTCAATTGTCGCATGATCATCGCGTGCATTGACACGCCGGTCGCGCCGACCGGGTGGCCCTTGGCCTTCAATCCACCGGACAGGTTCACCGGCAGACGGCCACCGGCATAAACGCTGCCATCTTCCAGCACCGACGCGCCCTGTCCTTTGGGGGCCAGTCCCATGGCTTCGTAGATCAGCAGTTCGGCAATGGTGAAACAATCATGCACCTCGGCCACGTCGAGATTGTCGACGCTGATCCCCGCCCGTTGATAGGCCAATGCCATCGCCCGTGCCGGACCTTCAAAATCTGTCAATTTACGCGCCGACAGGGGCAGCAGATCGTTGACATGCGCCACGGACCGGAACCGCACCGCTTTGGCGAAATCGCTTAGCATGTCTTCGGCCACCAGAACCACCGCCGCCGCGCCGTCGGAAACCAGCGAACAATCGGTTTTCTTCAGCGGGGCCGCGATCATCGGGTTGCGGTCGCTTTCGGTGGCGCAAAAATCCAGATCCAGTGGTTTTTGCAGCTGCGCCAGCGGGTTGTTCACCGAATTGCCGTGGTTCTTGGCGGCGATTTTCGCCAATGCCATGGAATGATCGCCGAATTCGTTGAAATAGGCTTGGGCGAATTGCGCGAAAATACCGGGGAAAGAAATGCCGGCTTCTTCCTTCTGATAGGATGCCCGGCCAAGTGCTGCAGTGACATCAGCCCCGGGCAGGTGGGTCATCTTTTCAACCCCCACGACCAGCGCCACCTTGCAGTCCCCGGCCAAGATTGCCTGCCGCGCCGCATGCACCGCCGCCGATCCAGAGGCGCAGGCATTTTCCAAACGGGTTGCCGGTTTGAACTGCAACCCCGGATCGATGCTCAGCATCAAGGACGAAGCGAAGCCGTCATCGACCATACCGGCGTTGAAATGACCCAGCCACATGCCATCGACATCCGCACCCGCGATCCCGGCATTGGCTAGCGCCTGGCGCCCGGCCTCGACAATCAGATCTTCCAGCGACTGGTCGCTCAGACGGCCAAATTTGGTGTGACCCCATCCTGCAATGCAAACCATGATTTTTCTCCCATTTTCCTCGGCCGCAGCAAATCACCGGTGTGGCGTCCGATCAATTGGTAGTAATACGCGGCCCTTTCCAAGACGCAGGTTTCACGGCATATGGTGGCGCTATGGACATAAACGATCTTGGCTTTGAATACGCCCCTGTGGGGCTGTGCATGTTGGAAAACCGCATTATTCGCGGTTGCAACCGGCATTTCGCCGAAATTTTCCAAGGGCAGGCCGACAGCTTTGACAACGCGCCCTTGTCGGAATTCTATGCCAGTCCAGAAGATTACGAAACCATCGGCGCACGCGGTTTGGCGGCGATGCGGGGAACCGGGCGCTATTCCGACGAACGGATCATGAAGCGTCGCTCGGGGCAATTGTTCTGGTGCCGGGTGCGAGGGCAATCACTGACCCCGGATGATCCGTTCCAGCGCGGCATCTGGTCGTTTTCCGACCTGTCGGACGAACGCCCCATCGTGGCGCTGACCCAACGCGAACGCGAAGTTGCAATGCTGACCTGCCGAGGCATGACCAGCAAGGAAATCGGGCTGGAACTGAAATTGTCCTATCGCACTGTCGAAGTCTATCGCGCCCGTCTGTTGGAAAAATTCCAGGCGCGAAAGCTGGCCGAACTGGTGGCGAAACTGTCGGGCATGCCGATGTGATTCCGCTCAATGAGGCGCCCGTTGCATTTTTCCCCTCGTATTTTTCGCAAAAAGCCCCATTTTTACGACGACAAGGGCGCTTTCCGCTCCGTAAAGGATAGCATATAAGACGGCCCAATGGGGAACCGGGCCAAACCAATAAGCAGCCCAATCAAAACCGGTCGAGGATTATATGACAAAGAAAAACCATGACTCCGATGTGGCCTTCATTCAGGCCCTGGCAGAATTGTTGCGGGCAAATGAATTGACCGAACTTGAGGTGATGCGCGAATATGGCGACAATGACAGCCTGAACGTCCGGGTCAGCCGCGCCAGCCAAGTCGTGGCACAGGTCGCCGCACCAGCAACAGCGGCAGCCCCCTTGGCCGCCGCCCCGGCCCCCGTTGCCGAAGCCGCCGCCGCGTCGGAAGATCCCGCCAACCATCCCGGCGCGGTCACATCGCCGATGGTCGGTTCGGTCTATTTGCAGCCCGAACCGGGTGCCCCGAGCTTCATCAAGGTCGGCAGTCAGGTCAGCGAAGGCGACACCCTGCTGATCATCGAAGCGATGAAAACCATGAACCACATTCCCGCGCCCAAGGCCGGGACCGTCAAGCGCATTCTGGTCGAAGACGGCGCGGCAGTGGAATTTGGTGCCCCTCTGGTCATCATCGAATAAGGCGCAGGCAATGTTCGAAAAAATCCTTATTGCCAACCGGGGCGAAATCGCGCTGCGCGTGATCCGGGCCTGTCAGGAAATGGGCATTCATTCGGTCGCGGTGCATTCCACCGCCGATGCCGATGCGATGCATGTGCGCATGGCCGACGAAGCGGTCTGTATCGGTCCGCCGTCGAGCATGCAGAGCTATCTGTCGATCCCGGCGATCATCGCGGCGTGTGAAATCACCGGGGCGCAAGCCATCCATCCCGGTTACGGTTTCCTGTCGGAAAACGCCAATTTCGTGCAGATCGTCGAAGATCACGGCGTGACGTTCATCGGGCCCACGGCGGAACATATCCGTGTCATGGGCGACAAGATCACCGCCAAGGACACGATGAAGGCGTTGGGCGTGCCCTGTGTGCCCGGATCGGATGGTGGGGTTGCGACGCTGGAAGACGCTCAGCGGATCGGCGCAGAAATCGGCTATCCGGTGATCATCAAGGCCACCGCTGGCGGTGGCGGGCGCGGCATGAAAGTGGCGCAGACCGCCGCCGACATGGAAAGCGCCTTCATGACCGCGCGGGCCGAGGGCAAGGCCGCCTTTGGCAATGACGAAGTCTATATCGAAAAATACCTGACCACGCCGCGTCATATCGAAATTCAGGTTTTCGGCGATGGCAAGGGCAAAGCAGTACACTTGGGTGAACGCGACTGTTCGCTTCAGCGTCGGCACCAGAAGGTTTTCGAAGAAGCCCCCGGCCCCAGTATCAGCCCCGAAGAACGCGCCCGGATCGGCAAGGTCTGCGCCGATGCGGTGGCCAAGATCAACTATATCGGTGCCGGCACGATCGAATTCCTGTATGAAAACGGCGAATTCTATTTCATCGAAATGAACACCCGTTTGCAGGTGGAACATCCGGTCACCGAAAGCATTTTCGGCGTCGACTTGGTGCGCGAACAGATCCGGGTGGCCGAAGGCTTGCCGATGTCGTTCAGCCAGGATGATCTGGAAATCAACGGTCATTCGATCGAAGTGCGGATCAATGCCGAGAAGCTGCCGAATTTTTCCCCCTGTCCAGGCAAGATCACTGCGTTCCACGCCCCCGGCGGACTGGGCGTGCGGATGGATTCGGCGCTGTATGACGGGTATTCGATCCCGCCTTATTACGACAGCCTGATCGGCAAGCTGATCGTGCATGGCCGCAACCGGGCCGAGGCGCTGAGCCGGTTGAACCGTGCTTTGGGTGAATTGATCGTTGACGGTGTCGACACCACTTTGCCGCTGTTCCACGCGCTGTTGCAGGAAGAAGATATCCATTCCGGCAATTACAATATCCATTGGCTGGAACATTGGTTGGAAACCAATATGGGCTAAGGCCCCTTGCGGCGGGCCGCTGACGCCCGCCGATCCCATTCGAACAGGATGCGTTCCCGGTGAAGGATGACGATCCCTTTCTGACCCCGCAATTGCTACTGCACGCCTATGCGTCGGGGGTTTTTCCGATGTCCGAAGGCCGGGATGATCCAGATATATTCTGGGTCGACCCCAAATTGCGCGGCGTCTTCCCGCTGGACCGGTTCCACATTTCACGATCATTGGCCCGGCGCCTACGGCGGGACGATTACGGCGTGTCGGTCAATGCCGATTTCGAAGGCGTGTTGCGCGGCTGCGCCGACCGCGAAGAAACCTGGATCAGCGATGTGATCCATGATCTGTACCTGCAACTGCACCGGCTGGGCCGCGCCCATTCATTGGAAGTCTGGATGGGTGGTGAATTGGTCGGTGGGGTTTACGGCGTCACGCTGGGGCGGGCATTTTTCGGCGAAAGCATGTTTTCGCGCCGCACCGATGCGTCGAAGATCGCGCTTGCCTATCTGGTGGACCGGTTGAAACTGGCCGGGTTCGTCCTGTTCGACACCCAGTTCATCACGCCGCATCTGGCGTCATTGGGAGCGATCGAAATACCACGGGCGGACTATCACAGGCGGTTGGAAAAGGCGTTGCTGGGAGCTGCGGATTTCACCGCACCGCAATTGCCTCAATCCGCTTCAGAAGTGTTGCAGCGCAACACCCAAACGTCGTAGCGGGCATTGTCCAAGGCGTGTAGCGCCGGTGCTGATGCCATCATCCAGCCTTGGAAGACCGGTGTATCGCTCCCATCTTCGCGGATCGTCAGGAACGCATAGGCGTCGCCGGCCGGGTTGCCAACCGGGTAACGGCATTCCCCCAACACCACTGTCAGCCGACCGTAATGCGCCGATCCGCCGTTTTCCAGAACGATATCGGTGGTTTCGCCGTTGACCTTGTCCAAGCCGCGTAGCGTTGCGCCTTGTCCCAGACTGACCTCTTCGGCCAAGCTGGGACCCGCCATGGTGGCCAGCAAGGCGAGAACGGACAGGAACCGGATCATTCTGTCGGGCCCGAACCGTTCGAGCCGCCGGAAACGAATTTCAGCAACAGCGACACCAGAGACACCGCCCCTTGGGTATCTTCTATTTCATCGCCAGCGGTCAGGTTGAACGGTGATCCGCCCGGCACAATTTCCATGAAATTCCCGCCCAGCAATCCTTCGGAGGCAACAACCACGGCGCTGTCATCAGGGATATCGATCCCCTCCTTGACGCTGAAGGTGGTGTCGGCACGGAAGGTCTGGGGGTTGAGCGCGATATCGGTGACGGTGCCGATTTTCACCCCGGCAAGACGCACATCGGTGCCCACGGTGATGCCTTCCAACGACCGGAAAGACGCATTCAGCGGATAGCCGCCGCTGCGATCGGTAAAGCCGGTCATCTGACCCGCATAGACGACAAAGCCGATTGCAACGGCCAGAACCATGCCGCCAACAGCCACTTCGGTTTGATTGCTGGACATCGCTGCTGCCTTATTCCGGCGACCAAGCCTCGTAGTCGCTGCGTTCTGCCGGGGCAGCGCGACGGATCGAACCGGTCGGCGCGTAGGCCTGCGCGGTCCCGGTCAGGTTTTCCATATGCGGTTTTTCCCAAGTTTTATGAGCTATGGGACGGTCGGTCGGCGCATCCTTGAAGGTCCAATGCATCCAACCATGCCAGTCGGGGCTGATCCGGCTGGCTTCAATTTCGCCGTTATAGATGACCCAGCGGCGTTTGCCGTCACGGGTTTGGTAGAACACGTTGCCCTGTTCGTCTTCACCCACTTTCACGCCTTTTCGGGCGGTATACATCTGAGTGTTGAGCGTTTGACCATCCCACCAGGTGACGGCGCGAAAAAGAGTGTTCAGAAGGCCCATGAGTCTCTCCGCAGTTCATTGCCCTTGATATGAACCAATTGGCAGCAAAGGTCCAGCCTACAGCACCGGTTAGGATGCCGCCCGCGCAGGGCGGCATCCACATTTGGTTTCACCTTATTGCGGGGTGAGCCGATAGATGGCGTTTTCCACATCGGACACGACATAGATGCTGCCATTTCCACCCACTGCGACACCGCTGGTCACATAGGTTGGCGGCGTTCCCTTGGCGGCCACCACCCCCATGGCAATGCTTGCGGCCAATTCCGTGACAGCCCCAGTTGCCGGGTCGATCGAGATTACCCGCTGTTTGCCAGCCTCTGCCACGATCAATGTGCCGTCGGGCGCGATATCGATCCCTTCGGGACCAACAAGCCCTTCTGCCACCACGGTTTTAGCGCCGTTGGCCAAATCCACACGCGATACCGTGCCTGCCCCGGCTTCGGTGACATAAACGCCCTGATCCTTCAAAACCAAGCCCACTGGAAGCACCAGACCGTCGATCAGAACTTCGCGTGTGTCACCATGTTCACCCGAAACATTGACCAAGCTTCCAGTGGCAAGTTCGGCCACGAGATAGCTGCCATCGGCCAGTTCAACCGCATCCTGCGGGGCCGCGAAGTTGTGGAACATATGTAGAGATTCGCCCGTTTTACGGTCAAAAACCTGAACCGAACTGGTAAACCAACTGGACAGGATCACATGATCCTTGTTGGCCCGCGCATTGAATGGGTATTCCAGATGATCGGCCTGCATCCGTGCGACATCTGTCACGGCACCGGTGGCGGCGTCGATGGTGCGATAGGCGAACAGATCGGCCAGATACAACGTTTCGCTGCCATCGTCATCAGCAATCAAGGCGATCCCGCCCGGGCTTGCCAGCGCGCCCTTGACCACCTGCCGCACGGCCCCGGTTTCTGGATCGATTTCCTGAATTCCGTTATCGGCCATGTTCGACACGAAAATGCGATCTTGGTCATCAATCGCCAGATTGTCCAACGAGGTCGACAATTGCGCCACCATGGCTTTATCGCCGCTGACCGGATCGATTTTGACCAATTGCCCCAAAGCGGTATCAACCACCCAGATATTGCCCTTGGAATCCAGGTTAACGGCGGCTGGAACCTTGAACCCGTCTGCGA
Organism: Thalassovita gelatinovora; assembly: GCF_001458355.1. Classification (GTDB taxonomy): domain Bacteria; phylum Pseudomonadota; class Alphaproteobacteria; order Rhodobacterales; family Rhodobacteraceae; genus Thalassobius; species Thalassobius gelatinovorus. The sequence continues at coordinate 10,654 of NZ_CYSA01000024.1, forward strand.
CGGTTTCGATGTCTCCGGTATCCGCATCAATGCGTACGACCTGCCCCTTGAACCACAAAGGCCCGTAGATCTTGTCATCGGGACCGAACTGGAATCCGTTCAGACCGCCCATTCCTTCAATGATTTTGCGCGGTGGCGTTTCACCACTGGTGTCGATTTCATATAATGCATCGCCAATGAACACTTGCGACGCATACAGCCGCCCGTCGGACCGGTAAGCCAGCGAATTGATCCCGGGCAGGCCCGAAGCGAGTTTTTTCACCGTGCCGCCGGGGGCGCGGACATAAATGTCCCCGGTGATGAATCCAGTCCATGCCATCGTGCCGTCAGGCGCAAAGGCGATATCGTCGGCCATCCCATCAGGGTTGGCAATTTCCACCCCGACCTTGCCGGTTGCGCGATCAACGTTGTAAATCGATTGCCCGATCACGCTTCCCGCGTAAAGCTGTCCGTTCGGATCGATACCCAACCCGTGAACACCATGAAAATCCGATCCCGGCACGAACAGATCAACCGCATAACCATCTGCCAAGGCTGGCATTGCGACCCCGATCGTCAACGCCAGCGCCGACACAGTGCGGCGTGTCCAATTCATTAACATCATTCTCTCCTCCCTAGTGAATGCAACGAGCAGCAGCGACTTAACCTGAGGCTGAGACGCTGCCGCCACTTCACATTAGGAGAGAATTTCACGCTGATACTTGTGACGCGGCGTCATACTGCAGAAATCAATTCCATCATACGAAATAAGGCGGTGCAAATTGGATCAACCGCATTTCCCAAAATTGCCCTTCCACCCCGGAAGTTAGCGTTGCGTTGCGCCAATCCGGTGGATGGTTCAACCCACCAGAGCCGTCAGTTCAATTTCGATTCGGTACTTCGAATCGATCAATCCACATTCGATCATCGTGGCGACGGGCGGATTGGCACCGAACACCTGCGACAGGATCGGCCAGCAGGGTTCGAATTCTGCTGCGTCCGGCAGGTAATAATTCACCCGCACGGCATTTGCGAAGGAACTCCCCGCCTCATCCAGCGCCTTGCCGATGGTGTCGAGCGCCGCGCGGCATTGGTCCTCGACCGTGTCGCCCTGCCCCACAGTGCCGGCCACATGGACGAAACCCCCGGCCACAACGGCCCGGCAATAGCCGATCTTGGCTTCGAATTCGCCGCCCGAATGAATGCGTTTGATGGTCATGTCTGATCTCCCGAACCTTGATCGCCGAAGCGCAAATGCGACGCGCATATTCCCGCGAAACCGGAGGAATTCAATGGGTGAAATGCGGCCTTGTCGCCAAAGAAAATGCCCGCGAAATCCGCAGGCATTTTCAAAGTTCAAATTTTCAGCCTAGAAAGCGGTAATCAGCTGGCGCTGGCTTCTTCTTTCTTGGCGTCCGAATAGATCATCAGCGGTGCCGCTTCGGCGCTGACGGCTTCTTCGTTCACCACCACTTCTTCGACATTTTCCATCCCCGGCAGTTCGAACATGGTATTGAGAAGAATTTCTTCCAGAATGGACCGCAGACCACGCGCGCCGGTTTTGCGCTGAATCGCGCGTTTGGCAATCGCGTGCAGCGCATCTTCGGTGAAGGTCAGCTGAGTGTCTTCCAGTTCGAACAGGCGCTGATATTGTTTGACCAGCGCGTTTTTCGGTTCGGTCAGGATGGTGACCAGTGCTTCTTCATCCAGATCTTCCAGCGTTGCCAGAACCGGCAAGCGCCCGACAAATTCCGGAATCAGGCCGAATTTCAGCAGATCCTCGGGTTCCAGTTCCTGAAACAGTTCGCCGACCCGACGTTCATCGGGATCCTTGACGTCGGCCCCGAAGCCCATCGCAGACCCCTTGCCACGCTGCGCGATGATCCGGTCGAGACCGGCAAAGGCACCGCCGCAGATGAACAGGATGTTGGTGGTATCGACCTGCAGAAATTCCTGCTGCGGATGCTTACGGCCGCCCTGCGGCGGCACCGAGGCAACAGTGCCTTCCATCAGTTTCAACAGCGCCTGCTGCACACCTTCTCCCGACACGTCGCGGGTGATCGAGGGATTTTCCGACTTGCGGGTAATCTTGTCGACTTCGTCGATATAGACGATGCCGCGCTGCGCCCGTTCCACATTGTATTCGCTGGACTGCAACAGTTTCAGGATGATGTTTTCCACATCTTCGCCCACGTAACCGGCTTCGGTCAGGGTGGTCGCGTCAGCCATGGTGAACGGCACGTCGAGAATCCGCGCCAACGTCTGTGCCAGCAAGGTCTTGCCGCAGCCGGTCGGGCCGATCAGCAGGATGTTCGATTTTGACAGTTCGATATCGCCGGATTTCTGCGCGTGGTTCAGCCGCTTGTAGTGATTGTGGACTGCCACAGACAGCACACGCTTCGCCATCGCCTGACCGATCACATAATCATCCAGCACATTGCAGATATCCTGCGGGGTCGGCACCCCTTCGGACGATTTCAGCCCGGCGCTTTTGGTTTCTTCACGGATGATATCCATGCAGAGTTCCACGCATTCGTCGCAGATGAAAACGGTCGGACCGGCAATCAGCTTGCGGACCTCGTGCTGGCTCTTGCCGCAGAAAGAGCAGTAGAGCGTGTTTTTGCTGTCGCCGCCGGTGGAATTCGCCATTTCTTCCCTTTCAGGCCTTGAGTCGAAGTTTGCGCCCCTGCGGGCCGCCCCGTGCTTCTTGGTCAAACAGCTTAGGACAGGCCCATGGTCGCTACAATGCAAAAATCGACGCGGCGGCGTTTACCGCCGCGCCTTATCGCTTAGGAGCCGCCTTTTTCGTCATCCCCGGACGCACGGCTGGATACGATTTCGTCGATCAATCCCCATTCCTTAGCGTCTTCGGGGGACATGAAGTTGTCCCGCTCCAGTGCTTTTTCAACATTTTCTAACGTCTGGCCGGTATGGTGGACATAAATTTGGTTCAGACGCGTTTTCAGCTTCTGGGTTTCTTCGGCGTGGATCATGATATCCGTCGCCTGCCCCTGATACCCGCCAGAGGGCTGATGTACCATCACCCGGCTATTGGGCAGCGAAAACCGCATCCCTGCCGCCCCTGCGGTCAGCAGCAGCGACCCCATCGAGGCCGCCTGACCGATCACCAGCGTCGACACTTTGGGTTTGATATACTGCATGGTGTCATAGATCGACAGGCCGCTTGTCACCACGCCGCCCGGCGAATTGATATACATGCTGATTTCTTTCGACGGGTTCTCCGCCTCAAGGTGCAGCAACTGTGCCACGATCAGGCTGGACATGCCGTCATGAACCGGGCCGGATACGAAAATGATCCGTTCCTTCAACAGGCGCGAAAAGATGTCGTAAGCCCGTTCGCCGCGACTGGTTTGTTCCACCACCATCGGAACCAGAGTGTTCATGTATACGTCTAAGGGATCTTTCATTGCCGCCTGCCTATTGCTTACCGTTATGATCATTATCGACCAATTCCTTCTAGAATCTTAGTGCTGCACCAAACCGGCTGCAAGGGCAGGAAAATCATTTGTCGCATCCGGCCCAATACCTGCGTCATCTGTCGCAGATATTTTCAACCTTGTCGTAAAATGTATATTGAGCGAAAAGCACGGTCTCTGGATTTGCACCGACACCTGCGCCAGATCACTTATCATCCGATTGCTTGGGCTTCACGATGCAACAAGACCATTTCATTCAGAAAGCCGCGTCTGCCAGTTTTCCGATGACGTTCGACGGGCCACCTCAGGATTTCTATTTCTTGCTCTTGCCGAATATGACGATGCTGTCGGTAGCTTCTGCGATCGAGCCGTTGAGGATTGCCAATCAGCTGACCAATAGCAGGCTCTACCGATGGTTCACGATGACCGAGGATGGTGAACCGGTCACCTGTTCCACCGGGATAAAGGTGACGCCTGACACCGCGCTAAAGCCGTTGCCGGCCAATTCGGTCGGATTCGTTTGCTGTAGTATCCAACCCTATGGCATGGCGTCGGAAAAGACCCTGAACTGGCTGCGGCGCGAAGACCGATTCGGCAGGCCGCTGGGCGGGATATGTACCGGCGCTTTCGCGCTGGCCGAGGCGGGTTTACTGACGGGGCGGCGGTTCACCCTGCATTGGGAAAACCACGACAGTTTCCAGGAAACCTATCCCCAGCTGACCCCGTCCCCCAACATCTATGAAATAGACGGTCGGATCATGTCCTGCGGCGGCGGCAATTCGGCCATCGACATGATGCTGGCGTTGATCGAGAAACAGCACGGCCCCGATCTGGCCGCATTGGTGGCGGACATGTGCCTGCACACACGGTCCGGACCGACCAATTCGCCGCAAAAATCATCGCGGTCCTTCACCATCGGCACCCGCAACCGCAATCTGCTGGCAGCGATTCGGGTCATGGAAAATGCGCTCGAAGAACCGCTGTCGATGGGAGGTCTGTGCGCCACACTGGGTGTATCCCGGCGCCAGATCGAGCGTTTGTTCAAACGCTATCTGGGGCAAAGCCCGATGTCGTATTACAACGATCTGCGGCTGACCCGGGCTTACGGTTTCCTGAATGAAACCGACATGACGGTGACGGAAATCGCAGCGGCGACTGGTTTCCGGTCGGCCAGTCATCTGGCCCGCGCCTTCCGCAAGAAATACGGCAATAATCCCAATTCGTTCCGCAAATACTGGTCTTGAGCGCAGGTTTGTCGATCACCAGACATCGGGGTCGATTCCCTGCTGCCGGAGATGGTCGAACTTGTCCTGCAAGTAGCGCTGGAAACGTTGATTTTGATAGTCCTGCGTCACCACGTATTCTAGCGAACTGAGATAGTGGAACGGTTTGAGATAGCCGGGCATGCGAAAGGTTTCGGCCCGTCGCATGTCCGCGGCACCGGCATTGGCACCGTCACATAATATCGTGGTCGGGGTGAAATTCACGAACCATTTTTCCGCCAGATCGCGTTCTTCCAAGGCTTCGCCATCGAAGTCCAACACTTCGCGCGCCCCAAACATGTCAAGCTGCACCACATCGAAATGGGCGGTAATATACTCGACGATTTCACGACGTCTGAAATTGACCTGGTGCAATTCCCGGCAATAGGGACAGCCGCGTTGTTCCCACAGGATCATCAGGTTGCGGCCGTTTTGCGCCGCAGTGGACAGGTCATCGCCCAATTCCAGAAAGGAATCGGTGAACCAAGGTTGTTTGTGCAACCCATCGTCGCCCAGCACGGCCTCGCCCGTATCAGCCCCCCAGGCTGCAGCGGGCAAAATCGCCCCCGCCAGACCGAGGCCAGCCCCGTTTTTAAGAAGATTGCGTCTAGTGAGCATCGTTTTCCTCCGCAAACGTTGCGCACCCATTGTGCCATCAAATCGTCAAAACGCAAAACGGGACCGCATACGCGGTCCCGTTTTCAACTCAGCACTCTTTACTCGATTATTGCGATACGGATTTCAGATACTCGGTCACAGCCGCGATATCCTTTTCCTTTTTCAGACCGACAAAGCTCATCTTGGTTTTCGCGATGAAGTCTTTCGGCTTGCTCAGGAACGCGGCTAAGTTTTCGTCGGTCCATGTTTCACCGGAGTCACCGAATTCCTTCATCCCTTTGGAATATTTGAAATCTTCGATCACCGCGACCGGACCACCGACCACGCCGTTCAGCATCGGGCCGGTCTTGTTCTGGGCACCTTCACCGACCTGATGGCAGGCTTTGCACTTCTTGAAGACCTTTTCACCGTCTTTGACCAGTTCGGGGTCAAGTGCGGCAGCTTCTTCCACAACGGGCTCAGCCGCCGGTTCTTCCGCTTTGGCTTCCTCGACCGGGGCGGCTGGTTCTGCCGGAGCTTCTTCAGCGGCGCCCTCTTCTTCTGGAGTCACGTTCAGGACCGTGGCGCGCATGGTGATCTTCACCTCGCCTTCCTTGCAGTCTTTCATGCAGGGTTCGGTCCAGAACGATGCTTCGGCAGTTTCGCGGTCATCGACGATGAAACCGCCCGCATTCGGCATTTCCACATCAAGGAAGTTTTCGTTGCTTAGAACGAAGTCGTCTTCGACGATATAGTTCGAATACAGGATATAGGCCGTGATCGCATAGACGTCGTCATCGCTCATGGTCTGAGCGGCACCGAACGGCATCGAACGGCGGACATAGTCATAGACGGTCGACAGGTAAGGCCAGTAAGACCCAACGGTCTTCAGCGGGTCCTTATCGGCCAGCGTGCCATCCCCTCCGGCCAGTTTCGGCCAGTTGTCCACGCCTTCTGCGAATTCACCGTGGCAGATGGCACAGTTTTCCGAAAAGATCGCTTCGCCATCTTCGACAGAACCCGATCCGACCGGCAGGCCGGTGCCATCGGGGGAAATATCGTGATCCCACGCTGCGACTTCTTCGGGCAGTGCCGGGCGGCCAATGCCATATTTTTCGGCCAAAGCAGGAGATGCGGTCAGAGCGGCCAGAGCGGATCCGATCAGGAAATTACGATACTTCGACATTTTCGGCCTCCCCATCTGCCTTGACCCACCAGGTCTGAATGCAGTTGTTGTGATAGACAGAGTTTTCTCCGCGAATTTCGCGCAGCATGTTCTTGGTCGGTTGAACATAGCCGGTTTCATCCATGGCGCGCGATTGCAGGTACATTTCTTCGCCGTTCCATTCGGTATCGAGATAGAAACGGGTCAGGGCCATCGGTTGACCAGGATTGGCCAGACGCGCGGTTTCCCAAGTCTTGCCACCATCCTTGGACACGTCAACGCGGGTGATTGCGCCACGTCCCGACCAAGCCAGACCGGTAATGACCAGCGGGCCATGACCGTGCTTGATCGGCGATTGCGGGCTGGGCGACGTGACCACCGATTTGGCGTCCATGACCCAAGTCCACTTGCGCGCGGTGCCGTCTTCCAGCGTGTCGGTGTATTTGGACGTTTCTTCACGGCTTTCGACCGCGATTTCCTTCACCTCGATGCGGCGGACCCACTTGACCCACATGTTGCCTTCCCAGCCGGGAACGACCAGACGCACGGGATAGCCATGTTCCTTGCGCAGCGCCTCGCCATTGGCTTTGAAGGCGATGATGCAGTCATCAAGCGCCTTTTCGATCGGAATCGAACGGCCATTCGAAGAGGCGTCGGCACCTTCGACATAGACCCATTTGCCTTCGGGCTTCACGCCGGCTTCTTCCAGCAAGGTGCGCAGCGACACACCGGAATATTCCATGTTGTGGATCATGCCGTGGGTGAATTGCGCACCGTTCAGCTGCGCCCCAGCCCATTCCATGCCGGTATTGGCGGCACATTCCAGGAAGAAGGTTTTGTTGACACGCGGGAAGCGTTCCAGATCTTCGTAGGTGAAAACCAGCGGCGTATCGACAAGGCCGTTGATCATCAGGCGGAAATCTTCCTTGCGCAATTCGATCGCACCGGAATGGTGACGTTCGAACGCACAGCCCTGCGGCGTGATGGTGCCGTCCAGCGCGTGGATCGGGGAAAAGTTAATCGAACTGATCGTGTCAGCGGTCAACCATTCGACGTTGCGGCGAATCACATCGCCTTCGAACTGAATCGGCAGGCCATAAGGCGTTTCATCGACACCGTCGCCGGTGCCCATTGCCCAGTCCTGTTTTTCGGTGATCAGAGGATCGGGGCCCGCTGCATTGGCAGCCCCGGCCCCGGCCATTACCCCCGCCGTCGACGCCAGCGTCCCTTTCAGGAACGCGCGCCGCGAAGGTTTTTTGCTGGTGAAGCGGACGGTCATCTGTCTTTGGCTCCTGTTACATTATCAAATTCATTTTCGTGAATTTGTTAGGGATAGTAAAGCGCTTTTTCGTCGTCGTTGGGGCTTACGCCCCAACGACCTTGACGTTGTCGCGCGGTTGTACCGAAACGGTGCCTTGTTTGCGGATATGATTTTCCACCACATCCCAAATCTGCGGACCTTCGGTGCCTTCGTTTACGCTGGCCCAACCGGCAACCATATAGGTCTTCGCCGGATCGATCTTTTCGCCGGTCTTGAGCAGCGTCATATTGCTGATCCGTTCACCCTGCGGTTTGGTGACGTCGATTTCGTAGCCCATGCCACCGATCCGAACCATGTCGCCGCCCTGTTGGTAATAGGGATCTGAGTTGAACAGGTTGTCGGCCACGTCTTCGAGGATGACATTGATGAATTCACCCGTCATTTCAGACCGATAAGCCTGACCATAGGTCATCGAAGTGACGTTCCAGATATCTTCGCGGGTGATGTCCTGTCCGGGCAGGATCGACGGCCCCCAACGAACTCCGGGCGACATCGCGATATCGGCATCGCGTTCACTGATCAGTGCATCGCAGATCAGATCGTCCCAAGTGCCGTTGAAGTTACCGCGACGATACAGCAGGCTGCTATCGTCAGTGCGGCCAATCACTTCGCTCATCTGGTCCAGATGCGGCGCTCGCTGCTCATCGATGACCTTGGTCACCGCAGCGTCCGGTTCGATCACGTCGCTGAAGATCGGGATCAATTTGTGCCGGAAGCCCATCATCCGGCCATCGCGGACATCCAGATCGATTCGCGACACGAATTTACCGTTCGACCCCGAGGCGATGATGATGGTGTCACCCGCCACAACCGGTTCCGGTATCGCGTCATGGGTATGACCCGACAGGATCACGTCAATGCCCTTGACCCGGCTGGCCATCTTTTTGTCCACGTCAAAGCCGTTATGGCTCAGCAGGACGACAAGTTCTGCGCCTGCGGCCTTCACTTCGTCGACCACTTCCTGCATCCGTTCGTCGCGGATACCAAAGCTGTATTCGGGGAACATCCAACGCGGGTTAGCGATCGGCATATAGGGGAAGGCCTGACCGATTACGGCGATTTTCACGCCACCGCGTTCGAACATCTTGTAGGGGGCGAAATCTTCGGCCGGTTCGTCCCATTCGGAATCAAAGATGTTGGCACCCAGTGCCGCAAAAGGCAGATCCTGCACGATTTCGCGGACCCGGTCACCGCCCAAGGTGAATTCCCAATGGAATGTCATCGCATCGGGTTTCAGCATGTTCATCACGTTGACCATGTCCTGGCCTTCGGTGTGGTAGCAGGTATAGGATCCGTGCCATGTATCACCGCCATCCAGCAACAGCGCATCGGGCCGTTCGGCGCGGATCGAGTTGATGACGGTCGACACCCGGTCCAGACCACCAACCTTGCCATAGCCTTGTGCCAGCGCGGTAAAATCTTCGTAAGTCAGCGCATAAGCCGAAGGCGAACCGTCGGCGATGCCATACATCTTGCGGAAATCGGCTCCGGTGACATGCGGCACCTGACCAAACGCGGCACCAACGCCGAGATTGATTTCAGGTTCGCGGAAATAGATCGGTTTGAGCTGCGCGTGGATGTCGGTGATATGGATCAGCGACACGTTGCCGAAGGTATCGAATTGCAGCAGCTGATCCTGTGTCAGTTTCTGCTGTGCGGCCAGGCGCGCCCAGTTGCCAAATCCCGATGCGCCAAGCATCGCGGAGGCAGCCATAGATACCTGCAAAAAATCGCGGCGAGAGATCATTTCTCAAAGCTCCAAATGGTTAGAGTGGTCCAGCCCCTAGCCTGACGGATAGAGGTCAGGCCGGTTTGGCCTAGATTTCAACCTGTTGAGAATTATTATGGTTGTCCGAGGGCACCGTAAAAGCGCCCTCGGAAGGTGTTTTTAGTTACGCACAGACGGCCCTTCGACCGACAACCCATTGCCGCGCGAAGCGACATAGAGTTCCAGCGCCAGGAATTCGTTGCTGCCGGGACTGTAAGTTTCGGCACGGGTGTCGCGGACGCACCCTTTGAAACGACCCTGCGGGGTGGTCAGCTTGGTATCCTTGAGACGATACACCGGGAACCCGTTGATATGACCTTGGCTCAGGTGGTCGGCGCGAATCATGTTGCCATAGTTTTCTTCGTGGCAGCTTGCGCAGGACAGATCCAACTGACCGGTGCGGGTGTAGTACAATTCCTTGCCTTGTTCCCACATCGCCTGGGCCGGGCCGTCGATCGCCACGTTCACGGGCATGCCGCGCGACACCGAAGTGACCAGCGCTTCCATGTTCTTGGCGTCACCGGCGTCATATTTCCACGCTTCCGCGCCCATCCGGTTGGTCCGGCAATCGTTGAACTGCATCTGAAGGTTGCGAACCTCTCCGGCGGCTTCGTTCCATTTCGGGTAGACCGCCTTGACGCCCTTCATGCTTTCCTGGACATCACCGTGGCAGGACGCGCAGGATTTGCCTTCGCTGCCGTCAACGGTTTCCCAAACGTCCATAGCGGCTTCGACGCCCAGCATGCCGGGGTTGTCGAAATCATCCATTTCCATTGCCTGGGTGCCGTCATCGCGGAAATGCCAGCCGGAAATGATTTCGTCCAACGCATCCGAAAGATGCGCCGGCGCCGCGGTCTTGGTAACGATTTCAATTTCGCCGTTGATGACAAGGGTGTCATCGTCCGCGTCCGCCATACCCAATGTCGGAACCGACAGGGCCAGGGCGGCAATTGCGCTCATTGGCTTGAATTTCATCTAGCTTCCTCCCTGAAAGCGGCCTTGTTCCCGGTCGGGAACAAGGCGCTCTGATTATTAAGCGATCGCGACGGTTTTGTTTTCTTCGTAAACCGATCCATCGTCGTCGTACCAAGTGAATTTGAAATCACCTGCTTCGGGCACAACGGCTTCGAATTCGAAATACGGGTTGGTCGAAATCGCCGGTTCCATCGTTACGTCAATCACGGACTTACCGTTGAATTCGCACGTGAACCGATTAATGATCGAACGCGGAATGACCGAGCCATCCTTGTTCTTGCGCTGACCTGATTCCATGTTGTGGCTGATCAGGGTCTTGAGCGTAACGGTTTCACCAGCAGCCGCCTTTTTGGGGGCTTTGACGCGGGGTTTAACACCTTCTGCCATTTTTTATCTCCTGTATCCTGATTAACCGCCGCAGCCGCCGATGGTGACCTTGACGGTCTGGGCTGCCTTGGCAAAGGAACCATCCGCCAGCTTGGCGATGGCAACGACGTCTTGCGTGCCCGCCAGACGGATACGAGTCGATGCCGACTGCGATCCGGCCAGTTCGCCGAAGTTGAAGGTGGCCACACCCGGGGTCGGGTTACCGGTTGCCAGCAACAAAACCGCCGAAGCACCGGGCGCATCAACCGCGACCGGCACGGTATTACCGTTTTCGGCGATTTCCGGAGCGGTCAGAGTGACCCCGCCTTCACCGATATCAGCACCGCCGGTGAAGGCGGCAATTGCGTCATCCGCAGCCGCATTCAGCCGGAAAGGCAGAACGGTCAGAGCCGCCGCCCCCAGCCCAAGCGCCAGCGTATCGCGTCTTGAGAATTCCATACTCATCTCCTTACTTCAGGCCCGTCAGGTCACTCTTTCAGAGTGCCCAGAAACGCGACCACATCTTCAATTTGCTGGGCCGACAACAGCGGGTCCAACGGACCTTCTGCGGCCTTGCCAGTATAAGCGTTACCCGGACGGGTGTAGCCATCGACCTTGAAATAGGCAGGCATGACCGTGCCTTCATAGGTCATCTTGGCATTCACCAGGATGCCGCGCAGCTGGGTTGCATCCCAGCGATCCGCGACGCCGTCCAGAATCGGGCCTACATTGCCGTGAAACGGCGCATCGGCCAGAGCGGTGATTTCGTGGCAGGCAACGCAGTTCCCGATCGATTTGGCTTTCATGATATTGGCGCCCTCTTCAGGGTTGCCAGCAACGCCGGTAAGCGATGCTTCTACGCCGCCATCTTCATTGAAAACCACATCGGCATAAGAGACTGGATTGGCGAATGCCGCCCCAGCAGCCAGCGTTGCCGCCAGTGTCAGTGTTAAAAGCCTCATGTTTCCTCCCTTGGCTACCAGATCTTTGACTGAGATAGCTCTGTGTACCGTAGTCTACGCTCCGCCCTAACGCAACATCAAATTCATGATTTTGAATTTACCAATGTGTTTCGCGCGGAGGGCCTATACGAAAGAATATTACTGGGAAAGTCTGCGCTGCAGATACTTCTGAAAAGGTTCATCACTATCGTATCCCTTTTCTTTCACCCAGTGCAGCATGGCCAGGGTTGTGCCCTTGCCAAACGCCCCGGGAACTACAGAAACAGCCGCTTGCTGAGCCGTCAACCCTTCTGCAACTTCCTCTGGAAAGAACATCATCGTCGGGGTAAACATCAGCCCCCATTTCCGCACCATTTCCTTTTCCGTCAGAGTATCGCCATCGAAATCCGTCACTTCGACATCCCCGAACATGTTCAGCTGAACCACAAAATAATTGTCAGTGATGAACGAATCGATAGCGGCGTCGGGAAAGACTTCTTCGTGCATCTTCTTGCAATAGATGCAGCCGCGTTGTTCGATGATGATAACGAAGCGCTTGCCTTCGGCATTGGCTTCACTCAGGTCTTCGCGCAGATCTTTGAAAGTGTCGCGCATCCAATGCGTCTTGTGCAGTCCGTCATCGCCCATTTCGGCCGCCCAGACCGGCAAAGCGAAGATGATCGCCGCAACACATGCTGTCAGAAAACGTTTCATTTCTCTTCCTCCCTAAATCATCCAACCGTCTGGAATGACGGCATCCAGCGGATCATCAGATCTGCAATCAGGTTTACGCCATTTGTCGCGATCAGGATTGCAAACACAATCAGCATCACGCCCATGACTTTTTCGACATAACCCAGATATTTGCGATTGCGCTGCATCCAGCCCAGGAACGGGCGTGCAAACAGGGCCGCGATCACGAATGGCGCCGTCATCGACAATCCATAGACCAGCAGCAAAAGCCCGCCGCGCCAGATATCGCCCATGCCGCTGGCCACCATGAGAATCGATGCCAGGGCCGGCCCGACACACGGCGTCCAGCCAAACCCGAAGGCCAACCCCATGACATAAGCGCCAACCACCGAGGTCGGTTCGGCTTTGCTTTCGATCCGCGCTTCCCGGTAAAGAAAGCCGATCTTGACGACCCCGAGGAAATGCAGGCCAAACACAAACAACACGGCAGCGGCAATATAGCTGAGCGGCTGTTTCCACTGAACAAACGCCTGCCCCAATGCGGTCGCGCCCATACCCAGCAAAACAAAGATCGTGCTGACGCCAAGCGCAAAGAAAATAGACGACAAAATCAGACGTCGCTGCGCCCCGGGGGCAATCGCCCCGTCGCTGCGCAATTCAGACATTGATATCCCGGCCATGTAGCATAGGTAGAACGGGACCATCGGCAGGATACAGGGCGTAAAGAAACTCAACAGCCCCGCCAGCGCCGCGCCGGCAAAGGTAATATCCAGCATTACCGCAATTCCTTGATTAATTCACATATTCATATTATGTTATGGAAAACATGTCCGTCAATCCAGAGTTTGTCATGCAGCGTATTTTCCGGATCTTCGCCCCGCTTGTATTCATCGCGTTGCCTGTCTTGGCACAAGCGGTGGAATTGGTCATGGTCGAACGTCAGGGATGCCATTACTGCATAGAATGGAAGGCCGATCTTGGACCGATCTACCCCAATACAGCAGCGGGCCAATACGCCCCTTTGCGGGTCATTGATATCGCCGAAGACGTTCCCGCCGACCTGAATTTCGCACGCAAAGTTGTCTTCACGCCGACCTTCATTCTGGTGGAGGAAGGACGCGAGATCGGCCGGATCGAAGGTTATCCGGGGGAAGACTTCTTCTGGGGGCTGCTTGAGATGATGCTGAAATCCAAGACAGATTTCGGCGGAGGGAGCTGAAAATGCCGCGGAAACGCGGCGTCGGGCTGGACGATGGTCCGCATATTGGGCTAAACGACCCAAACCTTAACGCGGAAAATACCTGTAAGAGGTGTTGTATGGGACTACCAGTGTTCGACGACAGCATCACCGATGACGAAATGGACCTGATGGTGGACAATGCCACCACCGCGTCCAATTTCCTGAAGGCTGTCAGCCACGAAGGTCGGCTGTTGATCCTGTGCCACTTGGTTACCGGCGAAAAATCCGTCACCGAACTGGAAGATCTTTTATCGGCGCGGCAGGCTGCGGTATCACAGCAATTGTCGCGCTTGCGTCTGGAAGGGTTGGTCGTTCCCAGACGCGACGGCAAGGCGATCTATTATCGTTTGGCCGATGACCGCCCTCGGCGTATACTTGAACTGGTTTACGAGCTGTTCTGCGCCGACGACAAAGGCTGAACGGCAACCGCGCGGCCAGGTCTGGGAGGTTCCGGCAATGCTTGATATTCTCGGTGAAGAAATAGCCATAGCCTTGGTTGGTCTGGCGGGGGGTGTCCTGCTTGGTCTGGCGGCGCGTCTGGGGCGGTTTTGCACCATGGGTGCGATCGAAGACCTTTTATATGGCGGGTCCGACCGGCGCATGCGGATGTGGATTCTTGCCATCGGCGTAGCGGTGCTGGGCGGTTTTGGATTATCCTCGGCCGGGCTGTTGCAGACCGAAACATCCTACTACCTGTCGATCCGCTGGATGCCGGTCGCTTCGATCCTTGGCGGGTTGATGTTCGGCTATGGCATGGCGCTGGCGGGCAATTGTGGCTACGGGTCCATCGCGCGGCTGGGGGGCGGCGATCTGCGCGCCTTCGTTATCGTGGTGGTGATGGGCGTCAGCGCCTATATCTTCCTGTCCGGGCCGCTGGCAGGATTGCGGGTCATGTTGTTCCCGCAAAACGCCGTGGTCAATGACATACCGCCCGGTCTGGCCCATCTGATCGGACAGTGGACCGGGTTTTCGGTGAATGCCGTCGGGATGACGATCGGTGGGCTTATCGTGCTGGCTGTTCTGGCCAAGAAAGAATTTCTAACCGATGCAAAGGCGGTTTTCTGGGCAACGGTCGTGGGCGTTGCCATCACCACCGGGTGGGCCGGCAGTTATTGGGTGGCCACCCAAGGCTTCGAAGACATCCCGGTTGTATCGCACAGCTTTTCCGCCCCGGTGGGGGAAAGCCTGCTGTATCTGATGACCGCTTCGGCGCGGGCACCGTCCTTTGCGGTCGGTTCCGTGGCGGGCGTGGCGCTTGGTGCCTTTATCGGATCGCTGTTCAAGGGGCATTTCCGCTGGGAAGCCTGTGAAGACCCGCGCGAATTGCGCCGTCAGATCACCGGGGCCGCGCTGATGGGGGCCGGTGCGGTGCTGGCGCTTGGCTGTACCATAGGACAGGGATTGTCGGCGTTTTCGATGCTGGCCTTTTCCGCGCCGGTCACTTTTCTGGCGATTTTTGCCGGGGCGGCGTTTGGACTGCGCCAGCTGATCGAAGGGTTTCAGCCAGCCGAATAACGGTCGTGGCCGGAGTATTTTTACCAAGATGAAACGGATTGATCCCCCGGCATCCGGGAAACCGGTTATTTGGCACGGGTCCGAATTTGCGCCCAGGAATAGTTTTTATTTCGCCTTCTTTTTTGGCATATTTTATGCTGAAATGATCGCATCATGGGCGCTTTGAAAACTTTATCCTGTGTTTTGTTGTTGGCATCGACGCTTGTCGCCCCTGCCCTGCCGGCCTTTGCCACCGCTCAGCCAGACCCTTTGCGACTTATCGCCACCTGCACCGGACGGATGTCGGCGCAAATGGAATTCCAGTGGATGTTCGATGGTGCCAAAGCCGATGCAACCGAAGCCGTGCGGGACAGAATGATCGACATTCTTGAGGCGATGATGTCGCCAGACCAAGGCAGGGACGTTCTGAATTGGCGTATCGAGGCGAAAATGGCCCAAGCCGCCCTGCTGTCACGCGCGGTGTTCAATCTCGATAAGCGCGACGCGCGGCGGGCACAGCGCGCCGCACAGCAGAAAATCGGGGCCTGCCGGTCGCTGCTGCTGAGCTGACTCGGCGGCGCATGGCTTCGAGAAAGCGATTCCTACCTTGCCTTTTGCGCCGGGGACGTGATTTATCGAGCTATGAAAAAAGCCTCTGACAATCCCGCCGATCCGTTCAAGAAAGCCCTGGCCGAAGCGACCAAGGTGATGGCCGACGATCCCGAACTGAATGTCGCCTATTCGGTCGACCCGTCGGGTATGGCTGGCGACACCATGCGGCTGCCACAGGTCAGCCGCCGGATGACGCGTGATGAAGTCCTGCTGGCGCGGGGCACCGCCGACGCGCTGGCGATGCAACGACGCTATCATGACGATGGCACCCATGCCCGCTATGCGCCGCCCGGCGACATGGCGCGCAGCCTTTATGAAGCGATGGAAACCGCCCGTTGTGAAGCGATGGGCGCGCGCGACATGCCGGGCACCGCCGGCAATATCGACGTCAAGATCGAAGCCGAAGCGCGGCGGCTGGGCTATGACCAGATCAAACAGCCGTCGGAGGCCCCTTTGTCGGTGGCCGCAGGGTACATGATCCGCCATCTGGCAACCGGGCGCGATTTGCCCCCGGCCTGTGACAATGTCATGGAGCTGTGGCGCGGGTTCATTGAAAATCAGGCTGGCGACACGCTGGAAAACCTGCAGGAGAAATTGTCGGATCAGGCGGAATTCGCCAAATTTGCCCGCAAGGTCATCGAAGATCTGGGCTATGGTGATCAGCTTGGCGATGATCCCGATCAGGAAGACGACGATCAGCAAGACGATGCCGAGGAAGACAGCGAAGATCAGACTGATCAAGACGATGCCGGTCAAGATGATCAGGACGACCCCGATGCAGAAGCCGACCCCGAACGGTCGCAGGACGAAACCCAGGACAGTTCCGAAGCCCAGGTCAGCATGGATGATCTGGCCGAGGACGAGATGTCGGAAGAAACCGACATGCCCGATGGCGACGCACCGCTGGAACCACCGCCGCCCCCCCCTGCCTCCGAAGCCGATCCCAATTACACCGTCTATGACGGCGGGTTCGACGAAGAAATCGCCGCCGAGGATCTGGCAGAACCGGCCGAATTGGAAAGGTTGCGCGCCTATCTTGATCAGCAGCTTGAGCCGCTCAAGGGGGCGGTCAGCCGTCTGGCCAACAAGTTGCAGCGCCGGTTGCAGGCACAGCAGAGCCGGTCCTGGCTGTTCGACATGGAAGAAGGCATTCTGGATGCCGGGCGCTTGGCACGGGTCGTCGCCAATCCGACCACGCCCTTGTCCTTCAAGGTCGAGAAAGACACCGAATTCCGCGACACGGTGGTGACGCTGCTGTTGGACAATTCGGGGTCGATGCGCGGCCGGCCGATTTCGATCGCGGCGATCTGTGCCGATGTTCTGGCCTCTACGCTGGAACGCTGCGACGTGAAGGTCGAGGTGCTGGGCTTTACCACCCGCGCGTGGAAGGGCGGACAGGCGCGCGAAAAGTGGCTGGCCGAGGGAAGACCGCAACAGCCCGGGCGGCTGAACGATCTGCGCCACATCATCTATAAGAAGGCCGATGCGCCGATGCGCCGGACCAAGGCCAATCTGGGCTTGATGATGAAGGAAGGGTTGCTGAAGGAAAACATCGACGGCGAGGCGCTGGAATGGGCGCATCGGCGGATGCTGGCGCGCCACGAACAGCGCAAGATCCTGATGGTGATTTCCGATGGCGCCCCAGTGGACGATTCGACGCTGTCGGTGAATCCGGCCAATTATCTGGAAAAGCACCTGCGCGATGTCATCGACATGGTGGAAAAGCGCAAACAGGTGGAATTGATCGCGATCGGGATCGGCCATGATGTGACCCGCTATTACCAGCATGCGGTGACGATCACCGATGCCGAACAATTGGCCGGGGCGATGACCGAGCAATTGGCAGGCCTGTTCGATCAGGATCCGCGTGCGCGGGCACGGATGATTGGCATCAAGAAAGCGGGTTGAGGATCAGGCGGGATCAACGCAGCACCGGTTGCCACGTGGTGAAAACGCGGGGCGGTTGATGTCACCCGATCGCTGCGTTCTATGCCGTCTAGCGTCACGGCCAAATGGATTGGGGCGTGACGCTAGGATGGGTGTTAGCGGCGCGAACCGGACTTGGCCGAACGGCCGAGGAATATGGCGATGACGATCCAGACCCCGGCGCGTAAAACCATCGCGCCCGCAGTGCGCATTTCATATGCACCGCCCCGAAACACGTGCCAACCGAATAGAGCGAAGACCGCCACGATCGCAAGCGCCAGCGTCACGGCAAGCGTACGCCCCCAAGGTTTGCGCATCGCGATCCCGATCCCGGCAAGCACATAGACAAAGCCCGACAGGAAATTGAACCACAACACGAAGGGCACTGCATTCCCCACAGCGGCCTGCGCTTCAGCGCCGCCAAACAAAGCCCTTCCTCCTGACACGATGGTCAGCGCACCGAACACGATCGCAATGCCTGCCGCGACCCAAAGTCCTGTCGATCCTGAATTTTTAGGTGTCATTTCAAGTCTCCATTGTCATTTTCAAGGCGCCCGTCGCGCAGGTGAAACAATCGGTCGAACCGGTCGAGAATTTTTTCGTCATGGGTGACAGCGATGATGCAGGCGTCCTGTTCTTCTGCCAGCTTGCGCAACAGATCCATCACGATGCCGGCCCGTTTGCTGTCCAGCGCGGCAGTCGGTTCATCGGCCAGAATGATGCGCGGGCTGTTGGCAAGCGCACGGGCAATCGCAACGCGCTGTGCCTCGCCGCCTGACAACAGGGCCGGCATGGCGCGGGCGCGGTGTCCCACCTCCAGATAGTCCAGCAATTCCTGCGCCCGGGCTTGCGCCTGCGCACGCGGTTTGCCCGCCAGTTGCAGCACGAGCGCCACGTTGTCGGCGGCGTTCAGGAACGGCAGCAGGTTATGCGCCTGAAAGATGAACCCGATCTTGTCGAGCCGAAGTCGGCGCAGATCAGAGCGCAGCCAACGATTGTCATAGACCAGCTCCCCATCCAGACTGACCTGCCCCGTGGAAGGTTCAATGATGCAGCCGATGATGTTCAATAGCGTTGTTTTACCCGAACCGGATGGGCCCAGCAGCGCCACGACTTCGCCCGCATGTACCGTCAGGTCAAGATTGCGAAGCGCATCGACGCGCGTTTCACCTTCACCGTAATGTTTGGCCACGCCGCTGATATCGACAATTACCCGATGGCTGTCATCCCGCATGGCCTATCCCCCCAAAGCGGTGGCAGGGTCCACCTTCAACGCGGCGCGCACGCCCAGCCCAGAAGCCAGCACGCAAACCACAAGGATGATCCCGGTCAGCGCCAGCGCATTGACCGGTTCCAGCAGCACGCGGCGGGGGAAGTAATCCTTCACCGTCATGATCAGCCCAAGGCCAAGGACAAGCCCCACCCCCCCAAGCGCAACAGATTGCTGCACGATCAGCGCGATAATGGTGCGGTCCGGTGCGCCGATCAGCTTCAGCGTGGCGATCTGTTTCAGCTTTTCCATCGTCATCGTGTAGATGATCAGTGCGATCACCACGGCAGACACTGTCAACAGGATGCCAAGGAACAAACCAATCTGCTTGCGCGCCTTGTCGACCACCGATTTGATCAGGATGTCTTCCTGATCGGCCTGCGTCAGGGCGGCAAGGTGTTTCCACTGCCGCACCGTCTGCGCCACGCTGCGCGCATCCACATTGGCATCCAGCCGTGCGATCACGGCGGCAACCGTGGCGTTGCTGGTGGCTGCCGACCCGCGTGCGACCTGAACACGCGCCGCCGGAGGGGCAAGCTGCGTTTGCAACACCTGCGCGTCGGCCAAGGTGATGAAAATTGCGGGATCGCCGCCCGAATTCATCGTATCCTTGACCAGCCCGACAACTTCGAACCGATTGCGGCCAAGGGGGATCGTGTCGCCAAGCGCCAGCCCGCTTTTAGTGTCGGCCACCATTTCGAAATGACTGGCCTCCAGCCCGCGCCCTGCCGCGATGGTTTGGGGGCCGCCCAGTCGCCCCCGTTCGTAACCGATGACGTAAAGCCGCAGCACCGCCCCGCCAAAGGGGGCTTCGATCGTCTGATAGGTGATACTGCCCGCCTCGGTGACACCATGCAGCCGCGCCACCGCATCGCGGGTGTCATTGGGAATTTTGGAGGCCTCGGCAAAGGGTCCCTGAGTGTCGGCTTCCACCACCCAGATATCCGCCTGAGGGGCTTTCACCACGTTCAGCGCATCAGCGACCAAACCGTTGTAAATCCCCATCATCGCCAGAACCACAGTCATCAGCAGGCCCAAGCCGAGACAGGTCAGGATGAAGCGAAACAGATTGTGACGTACATCGCGCCAAGCCAAGTTCATGGCGCATCCCCCGTCACACGCGCAAGCCGTCCCTCGGCCAGGGTCTTGTTCGGGCTTGCCACGATCTGCGCGCCTTCGGGCAGATCCGAAACAACCTCGACTCGGGCATCTTCGGTGCGATGGCCAAAGATCAGAGGCACGTTTTTCAGCCGTCCATTTTGCACCACCCAGACACGGCCCTGATGACCGTCAAACCCCTGAACCGCGATTTCCGGCACCAGTATCGCGCTGTCGAGCGTGGCGGTGGTTATGCGCACCTCGGCCTGTTCGCCCAGAAAAGCCTGATCCGGGCAATCGGTGCAGGTGATCCAGACCCGGCGTTCTTCGTTCACGCGGTCGCTTTCGATGCCGATACGGGCAACCGTGCCCGTGAACACCGAATGCGGCAAGGATCGCAGTCTGATTTCGGCAACCTGCCCCAGCGCCAGTTCACCGGCACGCCCTTCGTCGATATAGGCCTGCACCCAGACGGTTTTCGGGTCCATCAAGGTGAAGATCACATCGCCTGAGCGCACCACGGTGCCCGTTTCGGCGTGGCGCTGGACGATGACGGCATCGAATGGGGCCGTCAGCACATGGTGGTCCAGCAACGTCTGTTCATATCGCAACGCTGCGCGAGCATCCGCGGCTTGCGCCGTGGCGACGCCCACATCGCTTTGCGCAACAGTCAGATCGGCGACGGCAACATCGACATCGCGTTGGGCTTCTTCTGCCAAAGCCGAGGCAATTGTGCTGCGCGACGCCAATTCCTGCTGACGCGCGTTTGCCGCCAACCGCTGCCCCAACACCGCGTCCGCCCGTTCGACATTGGCTTCGGCCTTCTGAATTGCGGCTTGGGATGCCGCCACTCCCGCCTCGGCTCGCGCCACCCGGGCCACTTGTTCTGCGGGATGCAGCTTGGCCAGAACGTCACCTGCGGCCACGACATCATTGCTGTCGACCATCAGGTCTGTCAGCGCCGCGCTCACTTCGAAGCCGATTTTCGAGACGACT
Organism: Thalassovita gelatinovora; assembly: GCF_001458355.1. Lineage (GTDB taxonomy): Bacteria > Pseudomonadota > Alphaproteobacteria > Rhodobacterales > Rhodobacteraceae > Thalassobius > Thalassobius gelatinovorus. The sequence goes on from NZ_CYSA01000024.1 coordinate 31,794, forward strand.
CGCGCCTCGACGGTGCCCAGCCCGAAAATCCGAACCGGCACATCCTGTTCGACTGTCACCACCGGCACAAACACCGGACGTTCGGTCAGGAAAAACCACCCCGCGACCGCAACCGCCGCGACGGCTGCCATCCCGAAGATATTGCGTTTTGTCAGAAGTCTCATGCGGTTTTCTCCATCAACGCCGGGGCGCGGAACAATGCAATCTGACGGGCCAGCAATCGCCCACCTTCGGCTTCCAGCGAAAAGGTGCGTTGTCCAAGCGACCAGCGGATCGCCAACCCCTGGACCAGTGATATCAGCAAAATCGCAGCATCCGATGGCGCGATATCTGAACGGAACACGTGTTGCGCCTGCCCTTCGGCCAACGCCTCAACCAGCAACTTCTGAAACCGGGCCATCAGGCCCAGGAATTGCGTACGCAGCGCAGCATTTTCGGCATGAAGTTCGCGCGAATGCAAAATTGCCGGGATCGCGGGGCTTGCCGTGATCTGACGCAGTTGCACCAAGATCAGTGCCGTTACCCGATCTTCTGGGGATGCGTCAGTTGCCAGAACGTCTTCCCATGCTTCGGACATGATTTCGGATATATGGGAGGCAACCGCCAACCAGATATCTTGCTTTGTCGGGAAGTGCCGAAATATCGCCGGCTGGGTCAAACCTACGGCCTTGGCCACTTCATTCGTCGTCAAACGGTCTGGCCCCAGCTCATCTGCCAGTCTGAGCATTGCGATGACGATTTCAGTCCTGCGACTGTCAGCTGATTTGCGTGCGCTCACGTGCCATGGTCCGATATGTTAGTTATCAATCACTAACATATCGGACCTTAGCGGCGTTTTGTCAACCTGGTTGGAAAAAACCGATGATACCCACCAATATATCAAACCTGACATCCAATATCTTCCAAGCGTATCTGGAACGCGGTTTGAAACTAACTTACTGGATTTAAATAAGTTCTAAAGGGCGTGGGAATTTTGTTGAACAGATGATATGGAACGACTGCTCCGGTGGGCGTATTTGAACCAAGGTGAAAACCATTTGCGTCTTGGGGTTGTTTCCGACACCTAAAACACGTTTTCTGGGCCTGTTACATTTTGGGAGACGCAATGTTTCAATCCTTTGAAGAAAGCGCTGATCCGGGTCAGGGACCGGCGCGTCTTGCCGCGCTGCGCCAGATGTTGGCGCACGAAGGTCTGAGCGGGTTTCTGGTGCCACGCGCCGATATGTATCAGGGCGAATATGTTGCCCCGCGCGATGATCGGCTGGCCTGGCTGACCGGGTTCACCGGATCGGCCGGCTTCTGTGCCGCGTTATTGCACGATGCCGGCGTATTCATCGACGGGCGCTATCGGACCCAGGTCAAGACGCAGGTCGATCTGGATCATTTCACCCCGGTGCCCTGGCCGGAAACCCGGCTGCAGGACTGGTTGCGCAACAGCCTGCCGCAAGGTGGCGTGGTGGGGTTCGATCCCTGGCTGCATACCAGCGATGAGATTTTCAAGCTCGAACAGGATTTGAAAGGTAGCGCGATAGAACTGCGCCCGGTGGCCAATCAAGTCGATGCGATCTGGGCCGACCAACCCGATCCGCCCCGCGGCAAGGTATTCGTTTACCCCGACGACATGGCCGGTGAAAGCCATGGGGAAAAACGCGCCCGGCTGGCCGCGACCCTGCGCGAAGAAGGACAAAAGGCGGCGGTGATCACCCTGCCCGACTCATTGGCCTGGTTGTTGAACATCCGTGGCAATGACATTCCGCGCAACCCGGTGGCCCATTGCGTTGCCATCCTGCACGATACCGGCCATCTGAGCCTGTTCATCGAAGCGGACAAATTGGACGATACGGTGCAGGAGCATCTGGGCGATGAGGTTACGCAACTGCCTTTTACCGGCTTTGCGGCAGCCTTGCGCACGCTCAGCGGTCCGGTGCGGGTCGATAAAGCCACTGCGCCGCTACAGGTCGTGCGGGAACTGGAAGACGCCAATGTGGCGCTGAACTGGGGCCCGGACCTGTGCATCCTGCCCAAGGCCTGCAAAAACACCACCGAAATCGCCAATACCAAAGCCGCGCATCTGCTGGACGCTGCGGCGATGTGCGAATTCCTCTGCTGGTTCGATGCCCAGCCCCCGGGCAGCATCAGCGAAATCGATGTGGTAACGACGCTGGAAAACATGCGCCGCGCCACCAATGCGCTGCGCGATATCAGTTTCGACACCATTGCCGGTACCGGTCCGAACGGGGCAGTGATTCATTACCGGGTGACGCAGCACACCAATGCGATGCTGCAAGACGGCCAATTGATCGTGGTCGATAGCGGCGGGCAGTATTTGAACGGCACCACCGATATCACCCGCACCCTGCCAGTGGGCGAAGTTGGAGCAGAGGAAAAGACCTGTTTCACCCGCGTATTGCAGGGCATGATCGGGATTTCGCGGCTGCGCTTTCCCATCGGGCTGGCGGGGCGCGACATCGACGCGATTGCACGCATGCCGCTTTGGGTCGCCGGACAGGATTTCAACCATGGCACCGGCCATGGGGTTGGGGTTTACCTGTGCGTGCATGAAGGACCGCAGCGGATCAGCCGGGCGTCCGACGTGGCGTTGAAACCGGGAATGATCCTGTCGAATGAACCGGGCTATTACCGCGAAGGGGCATTTGGTATCCGGATCGAAAACCTGATCGTGGTACAGCCAGCCGCCGATCTGGACGGGGCCGATGACCGGCCGATGTTGGATTTTGAAACGCTGACCTGGGTGCCGATCGACCGCCGCCTGATCCTGTCGGAAATGCTGAGCAAGGCTGAACGCGACTGGATCGACGGATATCACGCTGCGTGCCGCGACAAAATCAGCCCTCGGCTTAGCGAGGCTGCGCAGCTATGGTTGCGCCAAGCCACCGCGCCGCTGTGACATCTGTTTGTCATAAACATCCGGCACAGCGAGATGCGAACAGGAAACAGGGAGAAAAGCATGACCGATATTACGATCCGCAAGGCGGAAGGCACTTGGGTTGTCCGCGCAGGCGGGGCCGTTCTGGGGGAAAGCAAGGATGCGCTGGAATTGAGCGAAGGATCTTTGGCCCCGGTGATCTATTTCCCGCGCGGCGATGTTGCGATGGCGTTTCTCGACAAAAGCGATCACAGCACCCATTGCCCGAAGAAGGGCGATGCAAGCTATTATTCCATCGTGACCAAAAGCACGACATTGGAAAACGCCGCCTGGTCCTATGAAGCCCCCAAGGAAGACGTTGCGCGGATCAAGGATTATCTGGCCTTCTACGGGTCCGATACATTGGCTGTCGAACGGGTCTGATCCGTGCAAGCCGTAACGACAGCGGTTCAACTGTGTTCTTCTGCGGCTTTGGTCGCCAGCGCACTGTTATAAGTCTTCAGCGCATCGACATGGAACAAGGCTCCCAGCGGTTCGCGGGGGCCTTGCGGATCTGAAACAGGTCCGACGATTGGAATGAACGGCACCCCGGCCCGATCAAACAGGGGCATCGCCTGCTCCAACGTCGCTTCGACATCAAGGAAAATCCCGTCTTCGACCATTTCGCGGCAGCGCTCGATATCCGCCGCGCCGGGATCTTCGGGGAGACGCATCAGCGTGGCCGCCCGGAACATCGACAGAAGATAGGCCTGCGGTCCGGCTGCCAGATGGACATTGCGCCGTTCCAGTTGGGTCAGGAAAAACGACCGGTCCACCAGACGCGAAGCCAATGCCGTCGACAGCGACACCGCCACCATCACCGCCAGCCCGGTTTGCCAATCCCCGGTCAGTTCGAACACGATCATGGTGGTGGAAATCGGTGCGCCGAGAACGGCCGCTGCGACCGCCCCCATGCCTGCCAACGCGTAAAGCGTATGTGCGCCGGACACTTCGGGGAATATCCCGGTCGCAATCAGCCCGAAGGCCAGCCCGGTCAGCGCCCCGATCATCATTGACGGGGAAAACATGCCGCCGCCCATCCGACCCGCCATGGTGATCACGACCGCAAGCACCTTGACCATTGCAAAAAGGATCGCCTGTCCCAGCAAAAGCTGCCCGGTCAGCGTCGCCGAAGTGGTTTCATAACCGACCCCGATGATATGCGGAAACCAGATGGCCATGGCCCCCAGCACCGCCCCGGCCAGCGCCGGGCGCAGCCAGCGCGGCATGCCGCTGCGATCCTGAATGAAATTGCCGATATCTTCCGCCAGGAAGACCGAACGCATCAGCAGCGTCGCAACCAGCCCGCAAATCAGCCCCAGCAAAAGAAAAGCGGGCAATTCGACATAGAATTCCAGCACATTCGCTTCGGGCAGGTGAAATTCGGTCACCCCGCCAAATTCCAGCCGGTTGATGATCGTGCCGGCCACGCTGGCGATCACGATCGGGGCAAAGGCATGCACAGCGAAATGGCGCAATATCACTTCCAGCGCGAACAGCGCCCCGGCGATAGGGGCGTTGAAGCTTGCTGAAACGGCAGCGGCCACGGCACAGCCCAGCAAATCCCGCCCGGTGATGCCATCGGCATGGATCCGGTTGCTGACCCAACCGGAAATCACCCCGGCGATATGCACGACCGGTCCTTCACGGCCCGTCGACCCGCCAGTGCTGAGCGTGATGAAAGAAGCAACGGCCGACGCAATCCCGGCACGTCCCTCGACCCGCCCGTTATTCATCGCCGCACCTTCGACCACGTCGGCCACCGCCCGCACCCGCGCGTCGGGGGTGAAAAAATGCAACACCAACCCGGTCGCCAACCCGCCTGCGACCGGCAGCAGTAATATCCAGTACCAAGGCAGCGTTTCGGAAAGGTGTCGCAAATTGGCGGTGTTGTCGGTGCCGTAAAGAAAGGCTTGAAACAACTCGATCCCTTTGCGGAAAAACAACGCGGCAAACCCTGCCGAAGTGCCGATAGACGCCGCAATCAGCCAGAACTGAAACTGGCTAGGCCCTTGTCGGCGCATCAACTGAAGGGCTTCGACAAAGAAATGCAGCCAATCGCGGATCAGCTGAAAAAATTGGTTTCTGATCCGCTCGGGCATTGTGCCTTCCCTGCACTTTCACTCTTTTCGCGCCCCGTCGGTTGGCCTAGGTTTTCCGGCACCAGCAACGGGAGACAGAAATGACGATCCAGAACGCACTTGCAGAGCTTACATCCTTACTAGGCCAAGGGCTGAGCCGCTCCAAGTCCGATCTTGACCAGCATGGCGCGTCCGAGTCGCATTTTCCGCTAAGCCCACCCGATGCTGTGGTTTATCCCGAAAGCACCGAACAGCTGTCGGACATCGTGAAAATCTGCGCCCGCCATGGCTGCCCGCTGATCGGCTGGGGGGCGGGCACCTCGCTGGAAGGTCAGGCGCAAGCGTTTCAGGGCGGCGTATCGGTCGATTTTAGCAATATGAATAAACTGCTGCGCGTCAGCCCCGAAGATATGGACGTGACAGTGCAGCCCGGCATGACCCGTGAAGAGCTGAATACCGAATTGCGCGCAACCGGATTGTTTTTCCCGGTCGATCCTGGGGCCAACGCGTCGATTGGCGGCATGGCGTCGACCCGGGCCAGCGGCACCACCGCAGTGCGCTATGGCACCATGCGCGACAATGTTTTGGGATTGCAGGTGGTGCTGGCCGACGGCCGGATCATCCATACCGGCACGCGGGCCCGGAAATCTTCGGCAGGGTATGACCTGACCGGGTTGTTTGTCGGTGCGGAAGGCACGTTGGGATTGATCACTGAATTGACGCTGCGGCTGCATGGGCAGCCCGAAGCGATCACCGCCGCCGTCTGTGCCTTTGACAGCATTGACGACGCAGTACAGGCGGTGATTGCCACGATCCAGATGGGCATTCCGATCGCCCGGATCGAATTCGTTGATGCCGCCACGGCGGCGGCCTTCAACGGTTATTCAGGATCGGACATGCCGCTGTGCCCGCATCTGATGGTGGAATTTCAGGGCTCCGAAGCAGGCGTTGCCGAACAGGCCGAAATGTTTGGGGACATCGTTGCCGACCATGGCGGTAAAGGATTCGAATGGGCGACCAAGCCGGAAGAGCGCACCGCCTTGTGGAAAATGCGCCATCATGCGCATTGGGCGGTTCTGGCATCGAAACCGGGAGCCAAGGCGCTGGTCACGGATATCTGCGTGCCCATTTCGCGGCTGGCCGACGCGGTCAACGAAACCCGCGCCGACATCGAAACTTCGCCGATTTCAGGGCCAATTCTGGGTCATGTCGGCGACGGCAATTTTCATGCGATCCTGTTGTTCGATGACGCCAACCCCGACGAGGTGAAGGCGGTCGAAGCGCTGTCACACCGGATGGTCGAACGGTCCTTGGCGATGGGCGGTACCGCAACCGGCGAACACGGCATCGGGATCGGCAAGAAAAAGTACATGGAAGCCGAACACGGCGCGGCATGGGATGTGATGGGCGATATGAAGCGGGTGCTTGATCCGCAGAACATCATGAACCCGGGCAAGATGCTGCGCGGGAATTGAGCACTGCTTGCGACCCGTGTTCCGGGGCGCAATATTTCAAGATCCTACAACGATCTTAAACATGAGTTTTGATGTTCAGGACGTCGCGGCCAGCAATGCCCGCGCCGCGCCGCGTGCTTCTTCTGTGATGCTGTCACCGGCAACCATGCGGGCGATTTCATCGACCCGTTCGTCCGCATCCAACGGCACAACGGTCGACGTCGTGACATTATCCGCGACCCGCTTTTCCACCCGCCAATGATGCGCCCCCAAGGCGGCGACCTGCGGCGAATGGGTGACCACCAGAACCTGCGCCCCTGCCGCCAAGCTGGCCAGACGCCGGCCCACCGCGTCGGCGGTGGCGCCCCCTACCCCACGATCAATTTCGTCAAAGATCATGGTGATGCCCGATTGGCTTTGATGCAGGCTGACTTTCAACGCCAACAGGAACCTGCTGAGTTCGCCACCCGAAGCGATCTTGGCCAACGGCCCGGACGGCGCACCGGGATTGGTGGCAACGGTGAAAGCCACCGCGTCGCGTCCTTCGGGGCTGGGATCGGCCGGGCCGATTTCAGTGGTGAACACCGCACGTTCCATTTTCAGCGGTGCCAATTCATCCGACACCGATTTGTCCAGACGCGCCGCCGCTTCGGTCCGCGCCGCGCTCAGATGCGTTGCAGCTTGATCATATGTTGCCTCTGCCACAGACAGAGACTGCCGCAGCGCGGCCATATCGGCATCGCCCCGGTCCAGCGCCGCCAGCCGCCCGCGCAGATCTTCGGCAAAGACGCCCAGTTCATCCGGCACCACCCCATGCTTGCGGGCCAAGCCGCGGATGGCGAACAGGCGTTCTTCGGTTTCTTCCAATTCATGCGGATTGAAACTCAGGCTTTGTAGCGCGGTTTCGACCCCTTGCACCGCGTCGCCCAGTTCGTTGAAGGCGCGACCCAAGGCTTCGATCGCGCCATCCAGCGCACCTTCGGCCTTGTCCGCCGCCCCGTCGAGCCAGCGCATCGCGTCGCCCATTGCGCCTTCGGCCCCGTCGCCCGACAGCACCTGTAATGCGCGCGACACGTCTTCACGGATCCGTTCGGCCCCTTGCATCTGACGCCGGCGACTGTCCAGTTCGGCATCTTCGCCCGGCTGCGGATCAAGCTGATCAAGTTCGGCCACCGCATGACGCAGGAATTCTTCTTCGGCGCGCATTTCGGCCAAGGCGGATTCGGCCTTGGCCAGCTCCTTGCGATTTTGCGCCAGATCGCGCCACGCCGCGCGGGTGGTGCCCTGCAAATCGGGATAAGCGCCGAACGTGTCCAGCAACAGCCGGTGCCCCTTGGGATCAAGCAACCCACGATCATCGTGCTGCCCGTGCAGTTCGATCAGGGTTTCCGACAGATTGCGCAGCACCTCACCAGAGCAGCGGCGATCGTTGACCCAAGCGGTTTTACGGCCCTCACGGGTATTGACCCGGCGCAGGATCAATTCTTCGCCATCGGGCAGACCGGCGTCCTGCAACACGGCATGGGCGGGATGACCTGCCGGCAAGTCGAAAACGGCGATCACTTCGCCCTGATCGGCCCCGCTGCGGACCAATTCGGCCCGCCCGCGCCAGCCCAGCACAAAGCCCAGAGAATCCAGCAGAATCGATTTACCCGCCCCGGTTTCGCCGGTCAGCACGTTCAAACCCGGCTGGAAATCCAATTCCAGCCGGTCGATGATCAACATATCGCGGATTTCAAGCGCGCGCAGCATTCCGCCACCTCGGATCGGATCGGACTATCAGATCCATTTGCCCCTGATCATTTGACGATAGATCTGATTGAGCCAGTTATCGCCCTTGGCTTTCAGTTCCAGACCTTGCCCGGTCAACAGCCTGTAGCTGTCTTCGTACCATTCGGTGGATCGGAAATTGTGGCCCAGAATCGCACCAGCGGACTGCGCTTCATCGGTCAGACCCAATGACAGGTAGGCTTCGACCAGACGGTGCAACGCTTCAGCCGTATGAGTCGTGGTCTGGAAATCCTCGACCACCACGCGGAACCGGTTGATCGCAGCGGCGAAATGATCGCGGCGCAGATAATAGCGCCCGATTTCCATTTCCTTGGCCGCCAGATGATCGAAGGCCAGTTCAAATTTCAGGATTGCCGAACGGGCATATTCGCTGTCGGGATACCGTTCAATCACCATGCGCAGCGACTGCAACGCTTGGAAGGTCAGGCCCTGATCACGGCCAACTTCATCTATCTGGTCGTAATAGCTGAGCGCCAGCAGATATTGCGCATAGGCCGCGTCGTCATCTGTGGGATAGAAATCGATATAGCGCTGCGACGCCGCACGGCTGTTTTCGTAGTCCTTATCCTGGTGATAGGAAAAGGCCTGCATGATCAGTGCCCGCTTGGCCCAATCGGAATAAGGGTAAAGCCGTTCGATTTCGGAAAAGAAAAACGCGGCCTTTTCCGGCCGATTGCGATCCAGTTCGAATTCACCACGCCCGAAAATCTGTTCAGCGGTGTAATCTTCCAACGGGACTTCGCCGCGATCCAGCGCCCCCTGCCCGCCGCAACCGGCCAGCAATCCGACCAGAAGAAGAACACCGATCACCCGTTTGCGCGATCCGCTGCCTGTCATGACCTGTCTCACCCTCGTCTGGACCGTTATCAGGGATCTTGAATCCCTTGCTCGTTCCGGTCCTAGCACAGAAAATTCCGGTGCAAAACGTCTTTGGCTGGATTTCACGCCGGGAACGTCCCGACAATTGATCATCCGCCTATCACGAGGATCAGGCGACGGCGGGAATTTCACCCGGATGGACGCCAACACCGGGCAGGCGCGCCATCAGATTGCGGTCACAAGTGACCATGCGGAACGCGTCGGGTTGCGCGAACAACGCCCGCAACAAATCGTTGGTCATCGCATGTCCGGCACGGTGGCCGACATAATGTCCAACAATCGGAGCCCCCGCCAGCGCCAGATCGCCAAGTGCATCCAGCATCTTGTGCCGTACCGGTTCATCCGACCGGCGCAGCCCGCCGGGACTCAACACCTTGTCACCTTCGACCACAACGGCATTGTCCAGCGTCCCGCCAAGAGCAAGCCCATTTTCGCGCATCGCATCGACATCCGCCTGGCGGCAGAAGGTCCGGCAATCGCAAAGTTCGCGCACGAAACTGCCATTGGCCATGGAAAGAGATTTTTCCTGAACGCCGATGGCGGCGTCGGAGAAATCGATATGGAAATCGATCTGCAATTCGTCATGCGGGTCCAGTCGCGCCCAAGCGTCGCCCCGGCGGACTTCGACCGAACGTAGGATCTTGATCGCGCGTACCTGCTCGGCCTGTTCCCGCAGACCTTTATACAGGATACCGCGCACGAAACTGGCCGAACTGCCGTCGAGGATCGGAACTTCGGGGCCGTCGATATCGATCAACGCGTTATGCACACCGCAACCGGCAAGCGCCGCCATGACATGTTCGATGGTAGAAACCGAAACGCCTGAATCGTTTTCAATTCGGGTGCAAAGAGGCGATTGGTTCACCGCATCCCACCGTGCAGCAACCATCGCGTCCTTGTACAGAACATCGGTACGGCGGAACCAGACCCCCTGATCGGCCATGGCCGGTCTGAGCGTCATACGGACAGGTTTCCCTGAATGCAGTCCCATGCCGGTAAACGTGACCGGCCCTTTAAGAGTTGTCTGCAAGATCTTCCCCAACATCTTGTCGATGCTTCTGTGTGCACCGCATGAATGTCGTACCCCTAGCCTAAAGTAGGCTCAACTCAATCTTTGTAACGTACTGAAACATCTAGTAGACAGATGCGCCGATTTTCGCCAATTCACCCACCAACCCTTTGCTATAAAATGAAAAAGGCCGCCCTAAGGCGGCCCATTCATTGATCTGAAACTTGGCGTCAGTTCGCTTGGCGGCGCAGGAAAGCAGGGATTTCGATCCGTTCCTGTTCCGGGTCCGCTTCGGGTTGCGGCACCGGTTGCTGTGCGCGCAGTTGCGGTTGTTGACGGGCGGCCTGCTGCTGCGGTGCGGCCGATGCCGCCTCGGGGCCGTGGCCCGTCATGCGGTTGATCAGCGAATTCAAACCGAAGCGGCTGCGATCGGCCTGGCCGTGGTCTGCGGCCGGTTGGGCCTGCTGCACAGGTTGCTGTTGAGCGGCGGCCTTCTGCGAAGGCACGTTGTGAACCGCTGCCTGAAGTCGTGCAATCGCTTCGTCCGACGGCTGACCGGCGGGGCGGGCCTTGGGGGCCACGAAGCTTTCCAGATTTTCCGGCTCGGCTTCAAACGCATCGGGCAGCGGATTGAACTGCGCGACCTGCGGCTGATAAGCCGGCGGCGGCAAATCGCCTTCGGCTTCGTATTCTTCTTCGAAGATATCTTCCATCTGGTCTTCTGCAGCTGCGCGCTGCGCGTCCAGATCCTCGAACAGGCTCGGCTCTACCGGTGCCACGGTTTGCGCGGCGACCGGCGCGGGTTCTGCGACCGGAGCTTTCGCGGTTTCGGCGCTGACGGTCTGGGTCAGCGGTGCAGCCATCGAACGGCGCGGAACAGGAAGTTCGCTATTCACATCTGCGGCATCAATGCCGGTGGCCACGACGCTGACGCGCATGTGGCCTTCCATGCCGGTATCCAACGTCGAGCCGACGATGATGTTGGCGTCGGCATCGACTTCTTCGCGGATGCGGTTGGCGGCTTCGTCCAGTTCGAACAGGGTCAGGTCGTGCCCGCCGGTGATGTTGATCAAAACGCCCTTGGCACCGCGCAAGCTGATTTCGTCCAGCAGTGGGTTGGCAATCGCCTTTTCCGCGGCTTGGATGGCGCGATCTTCGCCACCGGCTTCGCCGGTGCCCATCATCGCCTTGCCCATTTCATCCATCACGGCGCGTACATCGGCAAAGTCGAGATTGATCAGGCCCGGACGCACCATCAGATCGGTCACCCCCTTGACGCCCTGATACAGCACATCGTCGGCCATGCTGAAGGCTTCGGTGAAGGTGGTCTTTTCATTGGCCAGTCGGAACAGGTTCTGGTTCGGAATGATGATCAGCGTATCGACCATCTTTTGCAGCGTCTCGACGCCTTCTTCGGCCTGACGCATCCGTTTCGCGCCTTCGAACTGGAACGGTTTGGTCACTACGCCGACGGTCAGAACACCCAGTTCACGGGCCGCCTGCGCGATGATCGGGGCCGCCCCGGTGCCTGTACCTCCGCCCATACCGGCGGTGATGAAGCACATGTGCGCTCCGGCCAGATGGTCGACGATCTGTTCGATACTTTCTTCTGCCGCCGCGGCACCGACTGATGCCCGTGCGCCTGCGCCCAACCCTTCGGTGACTTTCACGCCAAGCTGAATGCGGGTGTCGGTCTTGGATTGTTGCAGCGCTTGTGCGTCCGTGTTGGCGACCACAAAGTCAACGCCGGTCAGATCCTTTTCGATCATGTTATTCACAGCGTTGCCGCCCGCGCCACCGACGCCAAACACAGTGATACGGGGTTTCAAATCGTCGTCGTGCCCGGGCACCGAAAGGTTCAAAGTCATGGATCTGTCCGCCTGATTTTGTTACCCGCTTACGCGGTTTTTCTGCCTATTACCTATAATGGTAACGAGAACCAACCCGTGCGTCACCAAAAAAACGCAAAAACACCACGAAATATAGACAAAATTGGGACTATTTATGCGGCATCTTGCCGATTCCGGCAGATTTTGCGGATCAGACGCCAAAGACCACAAGACAAGCGCTGCCTGCACGCGAAACCCGCGCGGTGCATTGCGTTTTCAGACTGTTCTGAGGGCCTGCCCGGTCCTCGATTTACCCCACCTTTACACAGGCGGCTGTGGATAACTTAACGCAGGGAAACCGGCGCGTCATCCCCTTTTTCGGGTCTTTGACGGATCACCAGTTATCCCGGAACCATTTCACTGCACGTTTCAGCGACCGCGCCGGGTACCGATCCACCGGCAGGTCGAAATCCCACCATTCGTCCTGCGGATGGGCGGCGAACAGGCACATGCCGACGGCGCTGGCAAATCCCGGCCCGGTGGCGGCCTGAGGCAATCCGTGCACCCGCAAAGGTCGGCCCAGCCGCACCTGTTGCCCCAGGATCTTGCTGGCCAACCCGTCAAGGCCGGGGATCTGGCTGCCGCCGCCGGTCAACACGATTTGCTGGCTAGGCAGATGTTCGAACCCGGCCGCGTCCAGCCGCGCGCGGACCTCTTCCAGAATTTCTTCGACCCGGGGGCGCATGATGCCGATCAGTTCGGCCCGGCTGACAGAGCGCCGGTCATGTTCCCAATCACCAGTATCGCCGCCGATTTCGATCATTTCGCGGTCATCCATGCCGGTTGCCACCACACCGCCATAGAAGGTCTTGATCCGTTCGGCGGTGTTATACGGCACCGACAGGCCCATCGAAATATCGCTGGTCACGTGATCGCCGCCCATGCGCACGCTGTCGGCATAGATCATGTGTTTCTTCATGAAAATCGATAGGCTGGTGGCGCCGCCACCCAAATCGATACAGGCTGCGCCAAGTTCCTGTTCATCCTCGACCAGCGCTGAAATGCCCGACACATAGGCCGAACTGGCGATCCCGGCCAATTCCATGTCGCACCGCTTGACGCAATGGGCCAGATTTTGCACTGCCGCCGCATCGATGGTCAGCATATGCATGTCGGTAGACAGCGTATTGCCCATCTGCCCGCGCGGATCGGCCAGACCCGAGCGGTGATCGAGCGCGAAATTCACCGGCTGGGCGTGCAGCACTTCGCGCCCCACACCGTAATCGGGCACATCGCAGGCCGACAGCACCCGGCTGATATCCTGTTCCGATACGATCTGTTCGGCGACTTCGACCTGACCGGCAAGCCCGTAGCTGCGCGGTTCGGCCCCAGCAAAACAGGCGATCACGTGATCGACCCGAATATTGGCCATCTTCTGCGCCGCCTGAAGCGCGGTGCGGATCGCCCGTTCGGTTTCCTGCATCGCGCAGATTTCACCGAATTTGACACCGCGCGACCGGGTCGTCGCCGCCCCGATCACCCGGAACCCGGCCTGCCCCGCCAAGGGACCGATCCCGTCATTTTCAAAGCCATGTTCGGCCCCGTCGAAACGCAGCACAAGGCAGGATATTTTCGAACTGCCCACATCCAGAATGGCGACAACACCCCGCTGCATCGCCGCCTTGCGCATTGTCCGCATCGCCCGTTGGGATTCATAAAGTTCTATCATGCCGTCAGTCCTTGAAACCGATCTTGTTAATGCGCCACCACTGCTCGACGGCGGCTTCGTTCATTCTGATTGTCGGGCGCGACCCGATCCGCATATCGACCTGTGCCAGATCGCGGGCCATGACCTCTTGCGCCTGATGCAAGGCGATGACCCGGTCCAATGCCTGTACCGGTTTGTCCTCGGGCAGCAGAATGCGCTGATCGCGGTCCAGCACCAAATCCCAGCGCCGTTCGCCCATCCGAACCAATCCACGCATGCGCGACCGCAGCGGCCCAGCCGCCGCGATCAGTGCCAAGGCTTCGGGAACCGCCCGATCCGCGCCTTCGCCTGCGATCAAGGGCAAATCCGCGTGACTTCCCCGGCTTACCGCCTGTCCGACATAAAACCCGTTTTCATCCAGCAGCGCCAAGCCGTTTTCGTCCCGCCACAGGATTACCGGCAACCGTTCGATCACATCGACCTGCAACACCCCGCCCGGACGCACCCGCACGCTGACATCCTTGACGGCGGGCAATTCGGCAATGGTTTGACGCATCCCGCCCAGATCAAGATCGAAAGAACTGATCGGGAAATCTATCGGTATGATTTCACGAATATCTTCGGCCACGCTGGTGCCCGCCCCGTCGATTGCCATCAGCTTGACCATGAATTCCGGCCGGGTTTCGATTTCATTGCGAATATCGCTGACCCACAACCGGAACGCATCGCGATTGCCTTCTTGAGCGAAATAGATCGACGTTGCCGCGAACACCGCCGCCATTGGCAGCCCGACCCGAAGCAAAAGCCGAAACAGCGGCGTCAGCATCAGCCGCTGCATCCGGTAGGACCACCGCGACGGTGCTGGATCTGGACGGGTCACCGATTGCATGAAGCGTCCTCCACCAACCAGCGGCACAACGCGCCGAAACTTAATCCTACTGCCTGCGCCTGTTCCGGGCTGAGCGAGGTCGGTGTCATCCCCGGCTGGGTGTTGGTTTCCAGAAGATACAGCCCCTCCAGACCGCGGGCTTCGTCCCAACGGAAATCGGTGCGGCTGAAGCCCCGGCATCCCAGCGCCTGATGCGCACGCAAGGCGTAATCGAGACAGGCGTCGAAAATGTCCTGTGGCAGGTCGGCCGGCACCACGTGGCGCGATCCTCCGGTCGAATATTTGGCATGATAATCATACCAACCTTCGGAATAGATATCGGTGACGGTCAGCGCCCGGTCGCCCATCACCGTCACAGTCATTTCACGGCCCGGCACATATTCTTCGACCATGACGATATCGGGCATGTCTTCGGACAGGTGCGGTGGGCTGTTGGCCGCCTCTTGCACGATATAGACACCGACGCTGGACCCTTCGTTATAGGGTTTGACGACATAGGGGGGCGCCATCACATGGCGCGCCTCGACTTCGGCCTTGGTGGCCAGCTGGCTGGGCACCACCGGCAAGCCAGCGGCGCGGTAAACCTGTTTGCTGCGTTCCTTGTCCATCGCCAAAGCCGACGCCAGAACGCCGGAATGAGTATAGGGAAGGCCCATCCATTCCAGTATACCCTGCACACAGCCATCTTCGCCCCAACGACCGTGGAGCGCATTGAAAACGACATTCGGCTTGAGATCGGCAAGACGCATAGGCAGATCGCGGCCCGCATCGACCTCGACCACTTCAAAACCTTCATCCCGGAGCGCCGCGGCGCATTCGCGCCCGCTTGTCAACGATACCTCGCGTTCAGCCGAGGGGCCGCCCATCAATACCGCCACTACCGGGTTTGCCCTGCTCGACATACCCACACTGTGCCTCAATTGCATGACCGCTTGAGCGGTCTTTATTGCTTAATGTATGGACCTGTTTCGGTCCTGCCTGTTTGCGCCTTTCAGCGGCGCTTATTCCGGGGTCGGTTCACCGACCCGCATGATTTCCCACTCTAGCGTGATCCCGCTGTTTTCGTAAACCTTTTTTCGCACATCTTCGCCCAAACCTTCGAGATCGGCCGCCGAAGCATCACCGGTGTTGATCAGGAAATTCGAATGTTTTTGGCTCATTTGCGCCCCGCCACGACGGGCGCCGCGCATCCCGGCTTCGTCGATGACCTTCCAGGCCTTGAGGTCATGAACATCATCGGTGCGCCCCGTGCTGGAAAATCCGGCGGGGTTGCGGAAGGTACTGCCGGCGCTGCGGTCCTTGGTCGGTTGCGTTTCGTCACGCTTTTTCAGTTGTGCGTTCATTCTATCGGCCAACACCTGCGGGTCGCCCGATGGGGCCTTGAACGTCGCGTCGACCAGAACCCAACCTTCGGGCAGGTCGGTTTGTCGGTACTGGAACTTCATTTCGTCCGGGCCCAGTTCAACCAGATCACCCTGACGGGTCACCGCGCGGGCCGAAACGAACGCATCCGCCGTATAAGATCCATAGCAGCCCGCATTCATCCGCACCGCGCCGCCGATACTGCCTGGAATGGTACGCAAGAAGGTCAGGTCCAACCCCGCCTCGGCCGCTTTTTTCGCCACATGAGCATCAAGCGCGGCAACACCGGCGGTCACCAAGGCACCGTCGATCTGAATACTGTTGAACCCCCGCCCCAGCCGGATCACCGCGGCCCTGAGACCGCCATCACGCACGATCAGGTTGCTGCCCACCCCGATCGGGAAAACCGGCACGTCACCGGAAAGCGCGCGCAGAAAATCCTGCAAATCCGCGATATCGGCGGGCTGAAACAGCACATCGGCTGGCCCGCCCACGCGCAACCATGTCAGATCCGACAGCGGTTTGCCTTCGGTCAGCCGTCCGCGTACCTGCGGCAAGTTCTGGATCATCTTCGCGCCCTCGTTTCGGTCTAACGCGTCTTAACGGCAAAACCCGACAGGGGCAAACGGCTCTGGCACACGTGGTCCCTATTCGCACCCAATCTTCCGCTTGACCCAACGACCCAGATAAATCACTGGCCAGCGCAGTACCGACATTGCGGCGGCCAGGAATATTAGCCCCGCCCATGGCCCGTGCTGATAGATCAGGTAGATCAAGATCGGAACGCCCAGCGCGATCAGCGCATAGGCCTGCGGCCAGTGATTGCGCTTGCTGGGAAACATCCCCACAACATTGACCAGCACCAGCCAACCACAGGCAAGCACAAGCGACAGGCTCATCCGAACCGTCCCACCAACGAGGCGGCAAAGGCAGCGATACAGCTCAGAACTCCAAGCCATGGCATCCACGCCGGCACTTTGAATTCGGCGTCGGGATGTTTGCGCTTCACCCCGATCAATGCGGCGTTCACGATGGCGAACACCACCAACAATGCCAGCGTCGACCCTTCGGCCAGAACCGCAACAGGCAAGGTCAGCGCCGCCCCGATCGTCGCCGCGCCGATCAGAACCGTGCCCAGCACCGGTGTACCCAAATGCGGGCTGGTGCGCCGGAACATGGCCAGCCAGAGCGACCGTTTGCCCAAACCGTAAAGCACCCGGCTGGCCATGACGATCTGCGCCAGAACGCCGTTCAGCGCCGCCGCGACCGCAATCGCGCTGAGAAACGCTGCCGACCGGCCTGCCCCGGCTTCCCAAACCAATGCCAGCGGACGATCTGACACCGCCAGCAGATCGCGCGGTACCGCGCGGATCGCGGCCAGTGACACAAGCGCATAAAGCAGTGCCGTCACCGCCAGCGCCGTAAGGATCGCAATCGGCATGGTGCGCACGGGGCTGCGGGTTTCTTCGGCCACATTGACGATGTCATCAAATCCAATGAACGCGAAAAAGGCGAAAATCGTGGCCAAAGCGATCCCGCTCCATTCCGGCGAAGGCAAAGGCAGATGGTAATCGGCGACGGGTGCTGCGCTGAACCCGGCCCAGATCACCATGCCCAACCCGGCAATTTCGATCACTGTCAGGACTGCGGCAAAGCTTAGGCTTTCCAACACACCGATCAGCGCCACGATGGTCAGCAATACGCCCAGACCGACAACGCCCCAGACAAACGGAATATCGACCAGCGCCAGTAAATAACCAACCCCGCCGCGCAGCACAGCAGCGGCAGCAACGGTGCCGACACCGACATTGATCAACCCGACCACCACGGCCAGCCAATGCAGCCCCAGCCCCTTTTCAATATAGGCGGAATCACCCGCTGCTTCGGGAATGCGGGCCGAAAGTTCGGCAAAGGACAACGCCGAAGGGATCGCGACCAGACCGGCCAGCACGAAGGCCAGCGGTGCCCACATGCCCGCCGCCCCCACCGCAGCCCCGGTCAGCACGTAAATGCCCGCCCCGACCATGATACCGATACCATAAAGCGTCAGGACAACCGGACCGATCCGCCGCTTGAGCGCTTCAGCCATTGCGCAGACGCTCCGGCAATCGGTTGGCCCAGGCGCTGATCGTGCCGGCCCCAAGGCAGACGACCATGTCTCCCGGTTGGGTCTGTTCGCGCACCATCGTTTCCAGATCGTCTTCGGACCGGATCGCGCGGGCATGGCGGTGACCATGGCGGATCAGACCGGCAACCAGATCGTCACGCGATGCGCCTTCAATCGGATCTTCACCAGCGGCAAAGACTTCGGCAATGCCAACCACGTCGGCTTCGTTGAAACAGCTGCAAAAATCGTCGAACAGTGAATGCAGCCGGGAATAGCGATGCGGCTGATGCACCGCGATCACCCGGCCTTCGGTGGCCTGACGGGCGGCTTTCAGCACGGCGGCGATTTCCACCGGGTGATGGCCGTAATCGTCGATGATGGTAACACCATCCACTTCGCCCACCTTGGTGAAGCGGCGGTTGACGCCGCCGAAACTGGCCAAGGCGTCGCGGATCTGATCGGCGGTCATGCCCAGATGCAACGCCACCGCCACTGCGGCCAGCGCGTTCGATACGTTATGATCGCCGGGCATCGGCAGGGTACAATTTTCGATGATCCGATCATCGGCTTGAAGCGCGATGTCGAAATGCGCCACGCCCGCCCTGTAGGTCAGATTGATCGCGCGCACATCGGCTTGCGCGTTGAAGCCGAAGGTGGTGACGCGGCGGTCGGTGATCTTGCCCACCAAAGCCTGCACTTCGGGGTGATCGGTGCAGCACACGGCCAGCCCGTAAAACGGGATGTTTGACACGAAATCGAGAAAACCCTGACGCAGGTTTTCGATCGTGCCCCAATGTTCCATATGTTCGGGGTCGATATTGGTGACGATGGCAATGGTCGCGGGCAACCGGTTGAAGGTGCCGTCGCTTTCATCGGCTTCGACCACCATCCAGTCAGACGCCCCCACCCGTGCATTCGATCCATAGGCGTGGATGATGCCGCCATTGATCACCGTCGGGTCGATCCCGCCGCCATCCAGCAGCGCCGCCACCATGGTGGTGGTGGTGGTTTTCCCATGGGTTCCGGCCACGGCGACGTTGGACTTCAACCGCATCAGTTCAGCCAGCATTTCAGCCCGGCGCACCACCGGCAGACCCATGCGGCGGGCTTCGTCCAGTTCCGGGTTGCCCGGCTTGATGGCGGATGAAATCACCACCACCTCTGCACCTTCCAAGTTCTCGGCCCGTTGGCCTTCGAAAACCTTCGCCCCCATCCCGGCCAGACGTTCGGTGATTTTCGAAGTTTTCAGATCGCTGCCCTGCACCGCGTAGCCGTGATCGATCAGGACTTCGGCAATCCCCGACATGCCGATGCCGCCAATGCCCACGAAATGGATCGGTCCGATATCGACGGGAAGTTTGGTTGCCCCATTCATGTCTTGCCTTTCTCTGCCAGCGCCTCGACCATTTCGCTCAGCTCTTGCGCCGCGTCGGGTTTGCCGCGCGACAATGCGGCCTGGGCCATCATCGATGCACCGCGCGGATTGGTCAGCACCGTGGTTATCTGCTCTGCCAGCGCGGCAACATCAAGCCGGTTTTCCGGGATCAGGATCGCGGCCCCGGCATCGACCAGCCCACGCGCATTGGCACTTTGATGATCTGCCGTTGCGGCAGCATAGGGGATCAGGATCGACGGTCGTCCGATCACACTGATATCGGCAACGCTGGACGCACCGGCCCGCGAAATCACCAGTTGTGCTTCGCTCATCCGGCGGGGCACATCGTGGAAAAACGGCTGCACATCGGCATCAATGTCATGATCGGCATAAAACCGGGCGACGCGGTCACCGTCTTCGTCGCGGGCCTGATGGGCAACGCGAATATTTGCCAGCAATTCTTCGGGCAGCGCCGCGATTGCAGCGGGCACCATATCGGACAGGATGCGCGCGCCCTGACTGCCACCGATCACCAGGATCGACATCGGATAATCCCCCGGCGTGATATAACCCGCTCCCGCCCGTTCCAGCACAGACGCCCGCACCGGGTTGCCGACATGATGTCCCTCGATGCCTTCGGGCAGCGTGGTCGGCCATGTGCCACAGGCAATCAGATCGACGCGCTTGGAGAAGATCTTGTTGACCCGGCCCAGAACGCCGTTTTGTTCGTGGATCATGCGCGGCAGACGCAACAGAACCGCAGCGCCCAGCGCCGGGATCGACGGATAGCCGCCAAAACCCACCACAACCGCTGGTCGGTCGCGCATCATCCGCAGAGTCATGCCAACGACACCGCCCAGAATGCGAAACGGCACCAAAGCCTTGGCCAACAGGCCGCCACGAGCGAAGGTGGCGCTTGAAACCTGTTCGATTTCCACCGAATGCGGAAACCCGCCAGTATAGCGCGCACCGCGCGCATCGGTGGACAGCTTCACCCGCCACCCTTTACGCAGCATGACCTCGGCCAGCGCTTGGGCGGGAAACATATGCCCGCCGGTGCCGCCAGCGGCAATAACAAGAAGCGGAGCGGTCATTGAGGCCTCCTAGCCGACCCCATGGGGCCGGAAAATTTGCAATTTCCCGTGGCGTTTCCTGATAAAGAAAACGTTTCGGCAAGGAAACCGGTGGATCGCATCACCGCAAGCGTCCGCGCAGAATATCGCCGATTTCCCCCTGAGGGCGGCTGCGGGTAAAGGCCAGCAGCATCCCCACCGCGATCCCGCCCGCGATCAAGGAGGAGCCGCCATAGCTGACAAAGGGCAATGTCATTCCCTTGGCCGGCAGCAGCCGCACCGCCACCCCCATATTGACCAATGCCTGCACGCAGAACATCGCCGCCAACCCGGTTCCAGCCAGCCGGATGAACGGGTCGCGTTCCTTTACCAACCGGTAGAACGACCGCAACACGATCAGGGCAAAAAGCCCGATGATGAACAGCACCAGAATCAGCCCGTATTCTTCCGCCGCCACCGCGATGATGAAATCTGTATGCGCATCGGGCAGCGACCATTTCACCTGACCTTCGCCAACGCCAACCCCGAAGAAGCCGCCTTCGCGGATCGCGTTGGTGGCATAACCCAACTGCGTCGTGGGATCGATATCGGGATTAAGAAAGCCGTCGATCCGGCGCGCGAAATGTTCCGAATTATTGTAGGCAAAGCTGCCCGCCAGCACCACCATCCCGGCCATGCCGACCAGCAGCAGCATCGGCGCACCGGCGACGAAATACATTACCCCCCAGCCGAACAGGATCAGCGATGCCTGACCGAAATCGGGTTGCAGCGCCAACACGAAGACAATGAAAATGGTCAGCACAAAGGACCACATCCGCCCCGGTGGGCCGTTGATTTCCTGCGACGCGGCCAACAACCACGCCGCCACCACCACGAAGCCGGGTTTGAGAAATTCCGACGGTTGCACGCTGGCAAAACCCAGCGAATACCAGCGCACCGCGCCTTTGCCGAAATCGGTCCCGAAAAGCGGCAGCGCCAGCACCGCAATAAACGACAGGATGAAGCCCATCACCGCCAGACGTCGCACCAGTATTGGCGACATCATCGAGGTGAGAAACATCGCGGTCAGCGCCATCCCGCCGAAAAACGCTTGTTTTTGCACATAATGGAACGGCGCAAAGCCGTTCTTTTCCGCCAGCGGCGGCGACGCCGCAAACCCCAAAAGAAGCCCGACCCCGAACAGGATCAGAATGCAGGACATCGTCCATTTGTCGATTGTCCGCCACCATTTTGGAAGAACCGGTTCCACGTCCCGTAAAGGGGTGGAACCATGCACCATTGCCGTCATGGGTTACCGCCGTATCTGCCTCAACTTCGCCCCGTTTTCGGGGTCTCGATTGCAGTTTAGCGCGAATGCGATTCGCTGACCAGCTTTTTGAATGCCCGATTGCACCGTGCCCTTGTCAAAAGCGATGGTTTCGGGCAGGCCCGCAGCCATGCAATTCGAAACGATCATTCTGGGTGCCGGGGCTGCCGGCATGATGTGCGCCATTCATGCCGGGCGCGATGTGTTGCTGCTGGACCATGCCAAGGCACCGGGGGAAAAGATCCGCATCTCGGGCGGCGGGCGCTGCAATTTCACCAATATGCATGCCGGGCCTGCAAATTTTCTCAGCCAGAATCCGCATTTCGCCAAATCGGCGCTGGCGCGGTACACCCAGTGGGATTTTCTTGATCTTGTCGGTCGTCACGGCATCGACTGGCACGAAAAAACACTGGGGCAACTGTTTTGCGATGACAGCGCCAAACAGATCGTGGCGATGCTACTGGATGAAATGACCCAAGCGGGGGCAACGATGTGGCTGCAAACCACGATTGCCTCGGTGGACAAGACTGAAACCGGGTTCCGGTTGGTCATCGAAAGCGACGGCAGGCGCAAAACCGTTGACTGCCGCCATCTGGTGATCGCGACCGGGGGCAAATCCATCCCCAAGATGGGGGCCACCGGCTTGGCCTATGACATCGCGCGACAATTCGGCCTGACATTGACCGATATCCGCCCGGCGCTGGTGCCGCTGACCTTTCCCGATGGGCGTTTTACCGGGCTGGCGGGGGTTGCTCTGCCGGTGCGGGTCAGTTGCAACGCCACCCGCTTCGACGAAGCGATGCTGTTCACCCATCGCGGTTTGTCCGGCCCGGCGATCCTGCAAATTTCGTCCTATTGGCGCGAAGGCGATACGATCCGGGTCAACCTGTTCCCCAATTCCGACCCGTTCGAGGCGCTGCGGGCGCAAAGACAACAGGCCGGGCGCAAGAACCTGTCGACGGTTCTGGCGCAGATGCTGCCGTCGCGTCTTGCGGATTACCTGACCCGGGAATGGCAAATCGCAGGCAATCTCGGCGATCAAAGCGACGCAGCGCTTGGCGCGTTATGCGACCGGCTGACCGGGTGGGATCTGACCCCGACCGGATCAGAAGGCTATCGCACCGCCGAAGTGACGCTGGGGGGGATCGATACCGATGGGCTGTCGTCCAAAACGATGATGTCCAAGACGGTGCCGGGGCTCTATTTCATTGGGGAATGCGTCGATGTGACCGGCTGGCTTGGCGGGTTCAATTTCCAATGGGCCTGGTCGTCGGGATTTGCCGCCGGATCGGCGATTGCCGCGCAGGGGTGAGAGCCGAGGCAAAACCGGCCCGGACCACTGACATCACAAACCCCGTGAATGCAAAACCCCGCCACAAGGGCGGGGTTTCGAATTCATGTTTGACGGGGTGATGTCAGGACAGCCGGTCCTTGACCATCGGCCCGACAGATCCGAAATCCATCTGGCCGGTATATTTTGATTTCAAAGCGCCCATGATCTTGCCCATGTCGCGGATCGAATTGGCACCGACATCGGAAATGGTGGCGTCAATAGCTTTCGCCACCTCGTCCTCATTCAGCTTGCGCGGCAAGAAATCCTCAATCACTTCGATCTCGGCCTGTTCCCGTTCTGCCAGATCGAGCCGCCCTGCTTCTTCATATTGGCGGGCGCTTTCTTGGCGTTGTTTGACCATCTTCCCCATAATCGCCAACACTTCGGTATCGCCAACGCCGTCGTCATTGCCAATCCCGCGTTCCGCGATATCACGATCTTTGATTGCAGCACTGATCAGACGCAAAGTCGCCAGCTGCGTCGTGGCTTTGTCTCTCATGGCTTGTTTCAGGGCCGTATTGACCCGTTCGCGCATACCCATTTGGTCCCTTCCCCTAGGGGTTTCGATAGCCGCCCACCCTAGTCAATTGCGACCGGGCTGACAACCTGTCCACTTGCGCCCCCCTGCCCGCGCCGAAACAGGACCCAAAGCCGTGTGTTTTCACGGCGCGGGGCCTTGACCCTCTGTCCGGCCAGCCGTAGATATCCGCCAATTTGCCCAGATCGCCGGAGAAAGCCCATGGCCCAGCAGACCGATACCCGTCCGACCGCCTGCCTCGCTCTTGCCGATGGCACCATCTTTTATGGCAAGGGTTTCGGCGCGACCGGGACCGCGCAGGCAGAACTGTGCTTCAACACCGCGATGACCGGGTATCAGGAAATCATGACCGACCCTTCCTATGCCGGGCAGATCGTGACCTTTACCTTCCCGCATGTGGGCAATGTCGGCGTCAATCCCGATGATGACGAAACCGCCAATCCGGTGGCGTCCGGCATGGTGGTGAAATGGGACCCGACCGAACCCAGCAATTGGCGCGCGGCGCAAACGCTGACCGAATGGTTGACCAACCGGGGCCGGATCGCCATCGGCGGCGTCGACACCCGTCGGTTGACCCGGGCAATCCGTCAACAGGGCGCACCGCATGTCGCGCTGCAACACGATCCCGACGGCAATTTCGATCTCGAAGCGCTGGTCGCCAAGGCACGCGACTTCGCCGGTCTGGAAGGCATGGATCTGGCCAAGGACGTGACCTGTCCGCAATCCTATCGCTGGGACGAAATGCGGTGGGCCTGGCCCGAAGGCTACAGCCGTCAGACCGCGCCCAAATACAAAGTCGTTGCGGTCGATTTCGGTGCCAAGCGCAATATCCTGCGCTGCCTTGCCTCGGCGGGCTGCGACGTGACCGTCCTGCCCGCAACCGCCACCACCGAAGAGGTGCTGGCGCATAATCCTGACGGTGTCTTTTTGTCGAACGGCCCCGGCGACCCTGCGGCGACAGGGGTTTACGCGGTGCCAATGATCAAGGGCATTCTGGCAGCGGATCTGCCGGTCTTTGGTATTTGTCTGGGGCATCAGATGCTGGCGCTGGCGCTTGGGGCCAAAACCATCAAGATGAACCACGGTCATCACGGTGCCAACCATCCGGTCAAAGATCATGAGACCGGCAAAATGGAAATCACCTCGATGAACCACGGATTCGCGGTCGACAGCCAAAGCCTGCCCGATGGTGTGGTGGAAACCCATATATCACTGTTTGACGGGTCCAATTGCGGTATCCGACTGACCGACAAACCGGTCTTTTCGGTGCAGCATCACCCCGAAGCCAGCCCCGGACCGCAGGACAGTTTTTACTTGTTCGAACGCTTCGCGGATTTAATGGCCGCGCGGGTAAAAGCCTGAACAAAAACTGCTTAACCGCGCGTTAACCGTGCTGCGTGATGCTGTCTTCTGAGCATTTGCTTATGGAGACGCGGGACATGTTTGTCGCTCAACGTATCGATTTTAACGAAAGATCGCGGAATTTCGGCCAGTATCTGCTCGATTGTGGGGCTTTATCTGCGACCCAGCTTCTGGCGGCTTACGGTGAATTGGCGCGGGCCGACTGTTCGCTTTGCGATGTTCTTGTTGCGCAGCAAGTTCTGGATGATGCCCAAGCGCAGCGGCATCATGCGGATTGGCTTGACCTTGACTATCTCGACGCTGCCGACCTTATCCCCGATCCCACCCTATTGAACCGGTTCGATCCGCGCCTGTGCCTGAAACACGCGGCCATGCCGCTGCACATGAAAAACGGCCGCATCCTGATCGTGACCAGCCGCTACGGAACCACCGGCATCCGTGACTTGGGATTTGACGAGGATTCGGACGGTATCGAATGGGGGCTGGCGCAGGAACAGGCGATTCAGGCGCGGCTGGCGGACCATTTCCGCCCCAGTCTGACCACCGCTGCCGCGACCCGTGTCTTAGCAGCCGAAAGCTGCCGCAACTGGGGCCGGTATCCGCGCCTTCGCATCGCACTGATGATCCTTGTCCTGGCGCCGCTGATCCTGTTGACGGTGCAGACCCCCGCAAGGATTTTTGCCGCCCTGGCGGTTTGGACCTGTTTCACCCTGTTGATCACGGCGACGATGAAAATGGCATCATTTCTGGCCCTGTTGACCCAAGCTCCGCAGACCCCGCAGATCCTACCAGAACATCCGGTGAAGCGGCCAAAAGTGTCCATTCTGGTGCCGCTGTTCAAGGAAAGCGAAGTCGCTCATGTTCTGGTCAACCGGCTGCAACGGCTGAGCTATCCCAAATCGCTGCTCGACGTGGTGCTGATCCTCGAAGAAAACGATCTGATGACCAAACACGCTTTGGCCGGGTCGGACCTGCCCGGCTGGATGCGGGTGGTGACTGTGCCGGATGGTCGCCCCAGAACCAAACCGCGGGCGATGAATTACGCCCTCGATTTCTGTCGCGGTGACATCATCGGTATCTTTGATGCCGAAGACGCGCCCGATCCCGATCAGATCGACCGGGTCGCCGACCGTTTCGCCAATGCACCAGATGATGTGGTTTGTCTGCAAGGGGTGCTGGATTACTATAATTCCCGGCAAAACTGGCTGGCCCGCTGCTTTACCATTGAATACGCCACTTGGTTCCGGGTGCTGATGCCCGGCATGGCGCGGCTTGGCTTTGCCATTCCGCTGGGGGGGACCACGTTGTTTTTCCGCCGCGATGCGTTGGAACGGCTGGGCGGCTGGGATGCCCATAACGTCACTGAAGACGCTGATCTTGGGTTCCGTCTGGCCCGGCATGGTTATCGCACCGAAATGTCGGAAACCACCACCAGGGAAGAAGCCAATTGCCACCTGCTGCCTTGGGTCAAGCAACGGTCGCGCTGGCTGAAGGGCTATATGGTCACCTATCTGGTGCATATGCGAAATCCCGTGACCCTGTTGCGGCAGCTTGGGGTGTGGAAATTTCTTGGCTTCCAGCTGCATTTCATCACGGCCCTATCGCAATTCCTGTTGGCCCCGCTGCTGTGGTCGCTCTGGTTGTTGGTGGTCGGCCTGCCGCATCCGCTGACCGTTTTCATCGCCCCGGACCTTTTGCGCGCGACCAGTTATGCGTTCTTTACCGTCGAAATTTGCAGTTTTGTTTATGCAATCAGAGCGGTGTCAGGTCCTGAACACCGGCATTTATGGCCCTGGATACCGACAGTGCACCTGTATTTCCCGCTGGGTGTCTTCGCCGCCTATAAAGCGCTTTTCGAACTGGTGTTTCAGCCGTTCTATTGGGACAAGACCAAACATGGGCTGTCGCTGCCGCCCGGCGCGTCCCAGCCAGAACCTGAATCAGCAGGCGTTGACCGGTCAGATATTGGACAGGGAATCTTGCTTAAGGCGGGTGGTGAACGCCTTTGAAATATGGGTCTTGAGCGCGGCATAGGCCCGGTCTTCGTCGCGTTTCTCGATTGCATCCACGATGGCGGCGTGTTCGGATAACGCGCCTTCACCGCGGCCTTCGGCGGCCAGCGATGTCGTTGCCATCAACGCCATGGTGCGATGCACCAAATCAAGCTGTTGCACCAGATAACGGTTATGCGATGCCAGATGAATCTGCTTGTGAAACCGCCGGTTGGCGCGCGACAGCGCCACCGGATCATTCACCAACACCCGGTCTTCTGCGACCATGTCTTTCAACACATCGACTTCTTCGCGTGTCGCGTGCCGCGCCGCCAACCGCGCGGCCAGACCTTCCAGTTCCGACCGCACCACATAAAGTTCGCTCAACTGGTTATGATCAAGCGAAGCTACAATCAGGCTGCGGCCGTCCCGCGCCAGCAAGGATTGGGTTTCCAACCGCTGCAACGCTTCTCGAATCGGGGTTCGTGACACCCCGAAACGGTCGGCCAGTTCGCTTTCCACCAGACGGTCACCAGGACGGTAGAGCCCTGTGTCAATGGCCTCGAGGATTAGCGTATAGGCATCCTTCTGCACCGGGCGGTCTCCTTACATCCTGCCCGTTCGGGCGATAATCCGCGCAGAGTATGCGCAGCGCTCTATGGTAATCAACCCTGACATATTGCGCCTATCGTCGCGCTGGCTTAGCGTACCTTCATGCCCAAATCGAACTTCGCCCATGTCGACCAATGGGTATTTGACCTAGACAACACGCTTTATCCGCCCCAAGCCCGCCTGTTCGATCAGATCGAGCGGAAAATGATCCGTTACGTAATGGATGAACTCGGCGTCAGCCGCGAACGCGCCGACCATTTGCGGCACCATTACTGGACCACCTATGGCACCACCTTGGCCGGGCTGATGCGAGAACACGACATTGACCCCGGTCCGTATCTTGTTGATGTGCATGAAATATCGCTTGATCATCTGGAACCGGACACCGATCTGGCCGCGCATATCCGCGACCTGCCGGGGCGCAAGATCGTCTATACCAACGGGTCGGCACCCTATGCAGAACGGGTTTTGGCGGCGCGCGGGCTGACCGGATTATTCGATGCGATCTATGGCGTCGAACATGCCGGATACCGCCCGAAACCGGAAATCGAGGCGTTCCAGATGGTGTTCGCAAAAGACGGAATCACCCCGGACCGCGCCGCGATGTTCGAAGACGATCCGCGCAATCTGGCCGCGCCACACGCAATGGGAATGCGCACGGTTCACGTCGCCCCCGACCCCCATGCGGCAGATCACATCCATCATCACACCGACGACCTGACCGCGTTTCTGGCCCGTATCAAATAAGCCAAAAGTCCAGAGGGGCAGGATGCCGCACTGCGGCGATTCCGCGCCTTCACGCGGGCGGCACGGATGTTATGTCAACGGTCTCCTCTAACTGAACCGGAACCGAAGATGACATTCGCTGACGCCCCCAATTCTTCCCACACCTCCCCCAAACCCGATGAAGCCCCGAAGAAAAAATCGCCTGATGCCGTGATCCTGCTTGCCGTCGCGCTGCTGTTGCTGGTCTGGGGCCTGGCTATTTTCCTGTTCGGAATCCCGGGTCTGTACATTCCGGCGCTGGCCTCGGTTCCGCTGATCTGGATCGTGTTGATCGCCATTAGCCGAGGGTAGCAGGATGGCCCTTGGACTGCCCCGCCGATAGGTCTAACCTGCCGCATCAGGAGGCAGTCCGATGCAAAATTTCGATGTCGATATACTGGTGTCCGGCGGCGGTGTCGCCGGATTGACCGCAGCGGCCGTGTTTGGCGCGGCCGGGTTCAGCGTGCTTTGCGTCGATCCGACCCCGCCGGTGACCGAACGGGATGCCGAAGGGTCGGACCTGCGCACCACCGCGTTTCTTCAACCGGCGCAAGCGCTGCTGGAAAAGGCCGGACTGTGGCAACGGGTCGAAGCAGAGGCCGCACCGTTGCAGATCATGCGCATCGTCGACGCCGGCGGTGCCCTGCCCGAACCACGGGTGGTCAAGGATTTCAACGCCGCCGACATTTCCGAACGCCCGTTTGGCTGGAACCTGCCCAACTGGTTGCTGCGGCGCGAATTCATGGCCCGGCTGAATGATCTGCCCAATGTCGAATTTCGCCCCGGCACCGGCACCAAGTCGGTGTTTACCCGTGACGCGATGGCGCGGGTCGGGTTGAGCGATGGCAGTTCGGTTACCTGCCGTCTGGTGATCGCCGCAGATGGCCGCAATTCGCCGGTGCGCAACGCGATGGGGATCAAGGTGAAAACCACCCGTTACGGCCAGAAGGCGCTGGCCTTTGCCGTTACCCATCCAATCCCGCACGAGAATGTATCAACCGAAATCCACCGGTCGGGGGGACCGTTCACATTGGTGCCGCTGCCGGACTATCAGGGCAAGCCATCCTCAGCAGTGGTTTGGATGGAACGCGGGCCGGAAGCGATGCGATTGGCCGGGCTGCCGCAAGACGACTTCGAAGCCGCGATGACAGAACGGTCCTGTTCGCTATTCGGGCCGCTGGAACTGGCGTCGCGCCGCAGCGTCTGGCCGATCATCAGTCAGGTCGCCGAACGGATGCAGGGTGAACGCGTCGCACTTGTCGCCGAAGCCGCCCATGTGGTGCCGCCAATCGGGGCGCAAGGGTTGAACATGTCGCTGGGCGACATGCGGGTGCTGCTGGACCTGGCCGAGGCCGCGCCGGACCGGCTGGGCGACGCCCGAATGCTGGAAACCTATCACCGCCGCCGGCACGCAGAAGTGCGCGCGCGGGTGGTCGGGATCGACCTGCTGAACCGCGCGTCTATGCTTCAATCGCAGCCCTTGCGCGACTTGCGCTCGGCCGGGTTGAACGCGATCTATTCGCTGGCCCCGGTGCGTAAAACGATGATGCAAATGGGGTTGGGCGCGCGCGGATAAAGCGTCTGCCCGAATTGAAAAGGGCAGCCGGTCACCCGGCCACCCATGAATCTGTCTGCGATCCCGGCCCCCGGCATCGCGCGCAATTTGCCCGCGGCGCCGAGGGTCAGACATCAAAACAAGCCGCGGCTCATCCGTTTGCGACGCGGATGAAATCGGGTTCGTCTTCGACATTCGCGACATCCAGATCGATCCCGCCCCTCGGCTTTTTGCCGATCGCGGCGGTGCCTGCGGTTTCGATCCCAATCGCATCGTTCAGATCCTTGGCAGGCCGGGAAT
>NZ_CYSA01000025.1 GCF_001458355.1 Thalassovita gelatinovora
TGTTAAGATGGATCAGGGTTTCATTTCAGGCTGCTAATCTCATTGGTTCTGCTTTGCTGGCATAGGCCTCATCGGGGGTCAATATGCCGTGCGTCGAATGCGGGCGGTCAGCATTGTAGTAGGTCAGCTGACCTGCCCCCCATTGGTCCCTCGTTTATAATGAGAGTCTGCGGGTTTGATTTTGATAATCATGGGTTTCGGTTTGGGCAAGCGCGCCGTGCGCGGAGCCCTCAAATTGTTCAAGCGCTCGGCGCGCTTGCAGTGGCGTCTTGGACCTGTCGCGGTTTGATGCCGCTCCTTTGATAGCATTTACTGCAACAAAGGAGACGAACTATGGGCACAGGAAGAACGGATGAATTCCGCAAAGACGCGGTGCGAATTGCGCTGACCAGCGGGCTGACACGGCGACAAGTTGCGGA
The DNA here is from genome assembly GCF_001458355.1 of Thalassovita gelatinovora. Taxonomy (GTDB): domain Bacteria; phylum Pseudomonadota; class Alphaproteobacteria; order Rhodobacterales; family Rhodobacteraceae; genus Thalassobius; species Thalassobius gelatinovorus. The sequence continues at coordinate 420 of NZ_CYSA01000025.1, forward strand.
TGATCTGGGCGTTGGGCTTTCGACGCTGAACAAGTGGGTGAACGCGCACCGTGGCACGGATGTGGTATCTCCCGAGGATCGCGAGCTTGCGCTGGAGAACGAACGGCTTCGGCGCGAGAACCGCATCCTCAAGGAGGAGAGGGACATCCTAAAAAAAGCCACCCAGTTCTTCGCGAGCCAAAAGCCATGAGGTTCAGGTTCGTCGAAGAACAGCGCGGTGCCTTCCCGATCGACCGGCTTTGTCAGGTCATGAACGTCAGCCCACGCGGATTGCGGGCTTTCCGCAGCCGGCCTGCCAGCCGCAGGCAGCGCACGGATATGGTTGTGCTGGCGCATATCAAGGAACAGTCGCGCTTGAGCCTGGGCAGCTACGGCAGGCCCCGAATGACCGAAGAATTGAAGGAGGTCGGTGTCGATGTCGGGCACCGGCGCGTCGGTCGCCTGATGCGCGAAAACGGAATTACTGTTGAAAGAACGCGCAAGTTCAAGGCGACCACAGACAGTGATCATACATTCAACATCGCCCCGAACCTGCTGGATCGGGACTTCAGTGCAGCCGGGCCGAACCAGAAATGGGCGGGTGACATCAGCTACATCTGGACCCGCGAGGGTTGGCTGTATCTGGCAGTGATCCTCGATCTGCATTCCCGGCGTATCATTGGTTGGGCTGTCAGCAATCGCATGAAGCGTGACCTGGCGATCCGGGCTCTGAAAATGGCCATCGCTTTCCGAGCGCCACCAAAGGGCTGCATCTTCCACAGCGACAGGGGCAGCCAATACTGTTCGCATGACTACCAGAAGATCCTGCGCCAGCATGGCTTCAAAGTCTCCATGAGCGGCAAAGGTAATTGTTATGACAATGCGGCCGTCGAGACATTCTTCAAAACCATCAAGGCCGAGCTGATCTGGCGGCGGTCATGGGCAACCAGGCGGCAAACTGAGATGGCTATCTTCGAATACATCAATGGCTTCTATAATCCGCGCCGACGCCATTCAGCACTGGGCTGGAAAAGCCCCGTCGCTTTTGAGCGGAAGGTGGCTTAAACGAGCACTTGGGGCGGCACGAAACCGTGACAGGTCCACTCCAGTTGGGTTCCTTTGGTTAGAGTGTGACGCATGAAGGGTGCTGCGATAACCGTCAGTTCACAAAGGATCGCATGGTACGCACCAGCATTTGCCTCAGAGCCACCAACCTTGGTTTCCAATGACGCCGCCGCCAAAACCCATTCGGCTGTCAAGCTCAACGCTGCCCAAACAAATACGGTGTCTGCGGCTGTTCTTGGCTCTCAATAATCGCAATTTCCTAAACCAAATCAATTCTGTAGGGGCCTCGCACCTTATGACTGAATATCAGTTGGATGGGCGTATTCACACTTGGCTGCCAAATGATCTGGCCAGATACTTCCCGCTGAAGCAATTCGTTGTTGCGCAAAATCTTTTCCCCGGCTCGCAAGGTCCCAGCTTCCCGACAACATGGGGCCATCAACGCTGAAAAGGAGAAAACCAATGACCAAAACCACCTATATCGCCACCGCACCTGATGGATCGGAACTCACTCGCAAGACCGACCGAACCTACACCCACGCGGTCTTGTTAGAGGGCAAGGAGGGCTGGAAAGCTGAGGGGTTCTGCGGACGTCTCGACCTGGCCCACAAGAAGCAACTTGAGCATCCTGGCAGTATCGTCGTGGAAGTCAAAGCGCTCGGTGACGCACAGACCGACAAGCCTAAGGCCGAAGCTACCGAAGACGCTGAACCGACCAAAGATGAGACGGTTGGACGCCCCGAAGAAGAGCCGAGCGTCGATGAGAAAATCAGGAACGCAAAGGTTACAGGTCCCGAGCGCAAGGGCAAAATCGGAGACCTTGTGCACGAGTTGTTGATGGACGAGACGTTGGATTATGTGACGATCGTGGATCGGGTCATGGCAAAGTTTCCTGATGCCAAAACCACGGCACGTTCAGTCGCATCTGTGGCGGCTGTTCTCCGCAAGAAGGGTGCTGAAGTACCCAAACGCCGGAAATCCAAGGTATGACCTCATGCGGGCAACTTGCCGAAAGGGGGCGTTGTCACTGGTCTAGTGGCGACGTCCTCAATATATTTGGCGTTCCGTTGGTCATTCATACCCGATATGGTGTCTGCAAATATCCTCGCTGAGAACGTAGCGAGAACTAATTCGGATGGGAAAACATGAAGACGATCGATCTATTTTGCGGGGCTGGAGGATTAGGAGAAGGCTTTAGACAGGCAGGATTTTCAGCGCTGTACGCCAATGACCATGAGACCCCTGCGCTTGCAACATACAAGGAAAACCATCCAGACGCAGTATGCTCGACTGATTCCATCGAGACTGTAGACCCCAAGAAAATTCGCGAAGACCTTGGCGTCGCGCCTGGACAGGTTGACGTGGTTATGGGGGGGCCTCCCTGTCAAGGCTTCTCAACCTACGGGCAGCGACGCGACGACGATGCGAGGAACCAACTGTACGTCCCGTATTTCGGTTTCGTTGAAGAGTTCCGACCTAAGGCATTTCTGATCGAGAACGTGGTCGGGTTGCTCTCAATGTCTGGAGGCGCGGTACTTGCAGACATGGTCGCCCGCGCAGAGGCACTCGGTTATGCTGCTGACGTGGTAACCTTGGACGCGTGCGAGTATGGGGTGCCGCAGCATCGTCGCCGTGTCTTCATCTTTGGTGCCGCAGACGGCCAGCGTATTGATCCTCCCCAACCGTCTCACGTTAACGGTAAGCGTAGCGGTGTCGTGCTAAACGATCAGCCTTCGCTGTTCTTCGATGGTCCGTCGATCCAGCCAGCTCTGACTGTTCGCGATGCTATTTCGGACCTGCCTGATGAGGTGCTGGTGCCGCGTGACACTCAAAAACCGATGGAATATCCCGAGCCGCCTAAGACCGAGTATCAGCGGTTGATGCGAGGTAATTCCACGGAGCTAACCCATCACTCGGCAAAAAGAATGTTAGGTATCCGCCGTTTACGGTTGGCGATGCTTCATCCTGGTGACTACGGGACCAAGATCGAAGAACGGCTGGCTGACGGCGGCCTAAATGACGAGCTCATAGACTTGATGATGGGTGGAGCTGGAATGCGCGATGCCGCAGAGTGCCGTACTCAGGACCGAGAAAAAGAGGCTGCCCTTCGGGAGGTGTTGAAGGGAGGCCATACCACACCTGCGAAGGTGATGGAATTCCTGGATAGTCAAGGGTTCGCAAACAAGTACCGTCGGTTACGCTGGGATGCACCATCGCACACGGTCGTCGCGCACATGGCTCGGGATTGTTCAGACTTCGTGCACCCCGGCATTGATCGCTTCGTCTCGGTGCGAGAGGCTGCAAGGTTCCAGTCTTTTCCTGACACCTATCGATTTCCAGGCTCGCAGTTCCGCCAGTTCCGCCAAATTGGAAACGCAGTCCCACCGTTGCTAGGCAGGGCAATGGCTGAAACAATAAAGGTTGCGATCAGTTAGGCCAGTTGGGCGACTAAGTAGTCGGTGAACTCGTCGTCCTGACCAGAGAAGCCGCTCACGTATATGTGGCGTCCGCTGGGCGTTGTTGCGTTGGACGGCGAGGTCCGCAGGTTGTAGCTGAAACAGGCCGAGAAATCCCCGTGTCCCTCAATGTAATTCCTCTTGTCCGAGGGCCGGTCGGGCGTGCCAAGCTCGCCTCGGTTCACCAAATCGCCGTGGGGCGGAGGGAACGACTTGACGTCGAGGGTGGAGAGCACGCTGAGGAGACCCTCGCCCATCATGATCCTGCTGGCGGGTATGTCGTCCGAGACCCTCTCGGCTAGGCTCACCTTGGCGTGGATGCCACCCACGACGCCGAATCCCTCGGCGTCCGGAGAGCGTCCGCCTCCCTGCTTCTCGATCATCACGTCAACCTTGCGAGAGCCGACGCGGTCGGCCACACCCATACGCGTCAGTGCAAGGCCCTTCTGCCCCTTGAATAAGGCGGTCAACCTGATCCCATGTCGGGCCAGCACTGGATTATAACGCTCGACCAGCGCGACCTCAAAGGCCTCGCCCGACGTGCGAACCCAGCTCTGGCTTGGGTCGGTTCCGATCTTCTCGCGTATGTAGATGCGGTACAAGACGTGGTGCCAGAGGTCTGAGGGGTTGGCGTCCGGACAGACTTCCGTCGCCATTACGAAAGCCTGACCGATAGCGTCGCGGCTCTTAAGCTTCGGCTTGTTCACCAGCGGCACGAAGTAGTCGGAGATTTGCTGGTACTGCTCCTCGCTTACGTTATCCAGCATCACATGGGCGACCAGTCCACGCCCGAAGTCCAAGTCCAATCTCAAGTCAAATCCCCCGCCTTCATAATTACACCACATAGTGGGGCAAATCGGTGAGGAACTTCAAGAGGTTGTATGCGGTGTTGCGCCGATTGCCTTTGGCAGCCGGGAACAGTGCATGGCGAGAATACTGTACTTATTCTGTACTCGAAAAGAAAAAGGACTTAGCGGATGAGCGCTAAGTCCTTGAAATTTTTGGCTCCGGCGGTAGGGATCGAACCTACGACCAATTGATTAACAGTCAACTGCTCTACCGCTGAGCTACGCCGGAACATGTCGGGCTGTATAGCTAGGGGATTTTCCCGCGTCCAGAGGATTTTGTCACATTTTTGCGAAAAAATTCTCAGTCCGGCCCGATCCGTGTAAACCGTGCATCCGCAGCAAGTTCGCCCACCGGGGCAACGGCATTTTTCCCTACCAGGTCAATGAGATGGGCTAAAACGTTGCGCGTCGCCGCAGGCAGCAGCGCCGCCGGCGTATCGGTATAAATCCGCCGTGCCAGACCGTCGGCAGTGTTTGCGCCCTCGCTCAGCGCCGACAGGATTTGCGCCTCGCGTCCGCGGCGGTGTTCCAGCAGCCAGTCAAGCCGCGCCCGCGGGTCGGTGACCGCAGCGCCGTGGCCGGGGAACAACACCGCCGCGTCCTGCCGCGCCAACATTTCGCATGACGCCATGAAATCGGTCAGATCGCCGTCGGGGGGCGAAACCAGCGATGTGGCCCAGCCCATCACCAGATCGCCGGTCAACACCGCGTCGCCGAAGCGAAAACACAGATGGTTGCCGTAATGCCCCGGCGTCCACAACGCGGTCAGCTGCCAATCCGCGCCTTCGATCACGTCACCATCGGCGATCAGATGATCGGGCCGAAACGCCAGATCGGGGCTTTCACCGCCGCCAAGCATCCCGGTTGCGGCCAGTTTGCGCATCACCGCGCTGCGCCCGGCATGGGTATCACCATAGCCCCAGATCGGCGCCCCGGTGCGCGCGGCCAAGGCCCGGCTCAGCGGCGAATGGTCCAGATGGGTATGGGTGACAAGGATATGGCTGATCCGCGCACCCGGCCCCACCGCTGCCAAAATCGCCTCCAGATGGGCATCACTTTGCGGACCGGGATCGATCACCGCAATCTCATCGTTGCCGACCAGATAGGTATTGGTGCCGCGATAAGTCATCGGCGACGGGTTTGGTGCCACGATCCGGCGCAGCCCGGGGGCCAGGGTTTCGGCAACGCCAATGGGGGGATCGAAATCGTCGGGCGCTTGCATGGGGCTTCCTTCCTGCCGCCCGCGCCGCTAGGCTCCGGGCATGAATTTCCAGATGAATTTCCGTTGGCTCAAACGCTATGTCCCGCGCGGCCTGTATTCAAGGGCTGCGCTGATCTTGATCCTGCCGGTTGTCACGCTGCAACTGGTGGTCTCGGTGGTGTTCATCCAGCGCCATTTCGAAGGGGTAACTCGGCAGATGACCCGCGCCACCGCGCGTGAAGTGCAACTGTTGATCGATCGGCTGCCCGGCCCCGACGCCGTGCTGCCGCCAGACCTGATCGCGCTGGCCCAGGGGTTGGAAATCGATGTCAGCCGCGTCGCTGCCGCCGATATCCCGGCCAGCAGCCTGAAACGCTGGTACGATCTGACCGGGGCAATCGTCGACGCCTCGCTGCGCGAAAATCTGTCCGATACCCGCCGGGTCGCCCTGCCCGACGATTATAACGTCCATGTCTATGTCTCGACCGCCGCCGGGCTGATCGATTTCCATTTCGACCGCCGCCGGGTTTCGGCCTCCCAACCGCATCAACTGTTCGTCAATATGGTGTTTTTCGGCGTGCTGATGACGGTGATCGCATTTTTCTACCTGCGCAATCAGCTGCGTCCGATCAAGCGGTTGGCCGAAGCCGCCGAAGCCTTCGGCAAGGGCCGCAGCGTGCCCTACCGGCCTTCCGGTGCGCTCGAAGTGCGCGCCGCAGGCAGCGCCTTTCTCGACATGCGGGCGCGGATTGACCGGCAGATCGAACAGCGCACCCTGCTGTTATCCGGGGTCAGCCACGATCTGCGCACGCCGCTGACCCGGCTGAAGCTGGGATTGTCGCTGCTCGACAGCGACGACGCCACCGACATGCTGCACGATGTCGACGATATGCAGCGAATGCTGGACGGGTTCTTGTCCTTCACCCGCGGTGCCGGCGATGTCGCACCCGAAGACACCGATCCTTGCGATCTGGTGGAACGGATCATCCGCGACAGCCAACGCGCCGAAATCCCGGTCACGCTGGGCGATGCAACGGGCTGCGATCAGGGCCGGGTGATGCTGCGCCCGCTGGCGATCCGCCGGGCGGTGACCAACCTGATCGACAACGCGGTCCACTATGGCAACCGCGCCGAAGTGTCGATCCTGCTGACCGAAAAATCGCTGCGGATCAGGATCGAAGACGACGGCCCCGGCATCCCTGCGGACCGACGTGGCGATGCGGTCAAACCCTTCACCCGGCTGGACAGCGCCCGCAATCAGAACCGCGCCAGCGGCGTCGGGCTGGGGCTTGCCATTGCTGCCGATATTGCCCGTGCGCATGGCGGGTCACTGCGGTTGGGGGAAAGCGAAAAACTGGGCGGGTTGCAGGCCGACATCGTCATCAGGCGCTGACCCCGACATCCGGCAACAGAAGCGGGCTGGCCGGATTGGCTCGGACCTAGGACAACCGGGCGCGCATCACTGCCAACGTATCGGTGGTCAGCTTGAGCAACGGTCCCGACAGCGCCCGCCCCTTGGCGGCGTCCTGAGCATCGGCGGCATGTGTCATGTCTTGCAACACCGAATGCACTTCGGCCGCACCGATCACCGCAGCCCCCCCGGCACAGCGATGCGCCTCGGCGCGGGCAGTGGCGAAATCATTGGCATCAAGCGCCGCCAGATAGGCCGGCAAAACGGCTTCGGCGTCTCTTTCGAACTGATCCAGATAACTGCCCAGGGATTCAGCGTCGAGCATATCGAGCAAACCATTGAAAACGTCCTGATCAATCATCTTCGCTACATCCACCTGTGACTGCATGTCGTCGTGTTCCTCTTGTTCCGGGCCGTTGTCCGTTCTGGAAGGTATTGCCCCCAGATCTTGGAACAACTGATCCAAAGTGCTCATCCGCAACGGTTTGGTCAGCACCCGATCCATGCCAGAATCGAGAAACTCTTTCAAATGTTCGGGCTGCGAATGCGCCGTCACGGCGACGATCGGCACGTTCCGGCTTTTGCCCGCTTGGCGCAGCATCCGGGTCGCCCCGACACCGTCCAGTTTCGGCATACTGATATCCATCAAGATCAGATCATAGGCCGTGTCGCGCCCCATCGACACGCCTTCCAGACCGTCCACCGCTTCGGCAACACTGTGCCCCTTGGCCCGCAGCATATCGACCAGCATACGGCGGTTAATTTCATTATCTTCGACGACTAATATGTCCATCAGGGCTGATTTCTCTTGGTCTTTGACGTTTCGGCGCTTCAGTGTTGCAAGATTGTCGGCGGTACCCTCTACTTTAGGCCATTCGACTTCAAGCGCAAATTCACTGCCTTTGCCCGGTGTGCTGTCCACCGAAATCCTTGCGTTCATCAATTCGGCAGAATGCTGCACAATGCTCAATCCAAGCCCGGTCCCCGAATTGAATGTGGAATAAGATTCCCGGATGGTTTCGAAATTTCCGAAAATCCGCTCCAGATCCTCGGACGCGATACCGATCCCGGTATCGATCACGCTGGCGCGGATCGCCAGATTGCCATCCCCCACGTCTTCGGCGCTCAGCGTCACCTTGATTTTCCCGCCGCTGGTGAACTTGATCGCATTGGACAACAAGTTTTGCATGATCTGCCGAAACAGAACCTCTGCGCCCTCGACCAGCAACGTGTTCGGCACGTTAGATTCGAACTTTAGAACATTGCGACCCAACCGCGCTCGCGATTCGGCCCGCACGACCAGCTTGTTCAGCAACGCAGCAGGGGCAAACGGTGCCAATTCCACCGGCGTGTTGGCCATGGCGTCCAGCCGGGTCAGTTCCAGCACGTTTTGAACCTGCTCCAACGCATCGTCGCCGCAGCGTTCGATGATCCCGGCCAATTCCAACTGCCGGGCGTTCAACAGCGTCGTTTCGCGCATCAGGTCAAGACTGGCCAGAACCCCGTTCAGCGGCGTGCGCATTTCATGGCTCATTGACGACAGGAACCGCGATTTGGCACGTTCGGCCTGCAAAGCTTCATTGCGCGCCTGCATCAGCGTCTTTTCCCGTTCTGCCTGTGCGGTCAGGTCACGAATCGACGCGATCAGCATATCTTCGTTATCGGCCCCTTTCAGGATGCCGAATCCGACCTCGATCGGAAACGGTCCGCCATCGGGCTTCTTGCCTTCCATATCCAGCCGCCCGCCGTCCTTGAACCATTTCGGCGGCGCCTTCACCCAGTCGGAAAAGCGGTTCAAAGTTTCTTTTTCAGGCAATGCGCTGATCATGAAATCGGTGAATGGACGGCCTTTAGCCTTGTTTTGATCCACGCCGAACAACTTTTCAGCCGCCGAACTGAACGACACCACGACGCCCTCTGCGTTCAGCACCACCGACGCATCGCGCGACGTTTCGACAGCGGCACGCAGATTGTTGATGGCGCGGGTGATGACACCGTTCTTTTGCCGCAGCTTCAACAACAGCGTCCCATCCAAAACAATCACCACGACCAGGAAAACCATGATCGCCGCCGTACTGACAGCAAATTGCTTCAACGCCCCGAACAACGCGTGATTATTGTCTTCCATCAGGCTTTGAACAACGATCAGATAATCGGTAACCGCGACCCCTCTGGCCCGGCCCAACCGGTCGATCGCCACGATCATGGCCCCCAGTTGGTGCGCGATTTCTGCATCCGGCAATTCCATGACAGGCTGAAATTGTGCCAAAAAATCAACCTGCGCCTTGATCAGTCGTTCAAGAGGTGTCTCGCCCGGTTCTGTCCAGCCATTGCGTTTTTCCTGCGCGTCTTCGATCCGGCTGCGGACGTCGGCGAATTCCAGGCGCAGACGCTCAAAAGCGCCATCACCCGGCGCAGACATCAAGGCCAGTTCGGACAAGTCGTGAAGCCGGGTCAGATCTATTTCAATCTCGGAAACCACCGCGCTCTGATAGCGGGTCTGGTTGTGTCGCTGCTCCAGGATATCGGCAATGCGCCACAACGTATTCGTCAGGAAAACCACAGCAATCAGCAGGGAACAGGCCAACCCAACCCAGGCGGCCCATACCCACTTCTTGCCTTGTTGCTCAAGGGTACGGGAATCCCCGAACATTCAGTTCCTCTTTTCTACAGCGGCACCGGCAATGTGAACCGTATCGATCACATCAAGATCCAAAAAATTCGCCGCTCAGTTGCGAAACAAGTCGCCTCAGATTTGTTCCTGTCAACATTCTGCCGCTGCATTACCGGCATGGACCGATGACGCATCCCTGTCCCCATGCGCGAAAGCGCACACCAAATCCCGGCCTTCCGTTTTCGGAACTTAAACGGTCCGGTTTCGCGATCCCCCCAAAACACTGTTTACCACCATGACGAGACGCTGCCACAATTCAACACTGAATTCCGCCCGAAATGTGGACTTCAGCTGATACCGGCTTCATCTCCTGTCAGACCTCCAACGTCCCAAGGCCCGGACGCACGGGCGGTTTCACCGATCAAAACCACGACCGTGGCAAGCACAAGAACCATACGCAGAAACACGGGGTACAAAGGTTAATTTCCTATTAATATTTGTTAAATTGGTACCGCTATCAGATGGATAAGACAATCTAGACTTCAGACTACTCATACATACTAAAGTATGGTATTTCTGTTATTCTTGCTTGTTCTTCGCGCTCAGGATGATCTAATCGAAAAAAGAAAACGTAAAATAATCCTACCGGCTAGCCGTTTGTATACTCGAGTAACTAGTTCGTATGGCTAAAGGTAAAAGAGGTACTTATGAACGACACCAGCACTAAAATCCGTGTTCTGATCGCAGACGATCACGGTATGATCCTGGACGTATTGTCGATGTTCCTTTCGACCCAGCCGGACATGGACGTCACCACAACAACCGATCTTGACGGGGCTCTTTCCGCCATTACCGCCAATGGCGGCTATGATGTTGTTCTGTTGGATTACAACATGCCCGGCATGAACGGAACGCAGGGACTGACCCGCGCCATCAAGATGAACAAAAGCCGCCCGGTCGCCATCCTCACCGGCACGCCGACCCGCCGCATTCTCGATGAATCGCTGGCCAAGGGCGCGGCCGGTCTGGTGCCCAAAACCATGCCTGCCAAAAGTCTGGCCATCGCGATCCGCTTCATGCATGTCGGTGAAACCTATGTGCCGCTCGACCTGATGCGAGAAGACACATCGGATTCGGGTGACGGCGTCGGCAAACTCAGCGCGCGCGAAAAAACGGTTCTGGAATGTCTCGGTGAAGGCAAGCAGAACAAGGAAATCGCCAATTCGCTGCAATTGTCCGAAGCAACGATCAAGATGCATGTGAAATCGATCTGCAAAAAGCTGGGGGCAAACAACCGAACCCACGCTGTGATCACCGCACGCGACCAGGGTCTGCTTTGACCCCCGGTCGGTGCGATTTCCCCTGCCTTCTTTGACCGTTCACGTTCAGAATGATCCCTTCATCCGGTCGCGCAAGCGGCCGATTGCCGCTTTCTTGATCTGCGACACCCGTCCGGTGGTCACGCCCAGGATGGCGCCAACTTCGTAGATGTTCATTTCCTCCACGTAATACAGTTGCAGCACCAGCGCCTCGCGCTCGGGCAGTTCCGACACCGCTTTTTTCATGATGGCGCGGATCTGTTGGTGCTGGGTGGCGTCTTCGGGATTGACGCTATTGTCTTCAAACAGCGCCGAATGATCCGAATACACCTCGTCCAGCGATTGGGTCTTGTTGGCCTGAAACCGGGATTCCCAGTTCAGATATTCCTCGATCGGCAATTCCAGTTCGGCCGCCATTTCCTGTGGTGTCGGATCACGGCTCAGCTTCTGCGCCAGCGTCCGTTCGGCGATGCGGGCCTTCTGCTGCATTGAAATCGTCGACCGGCACAGGTTCGAATTGCGCCGCAGCAAATCGACAATCGCGCCGCGCACCCGGATCGCCGCATAGGCAGAAAAACTGACCCCTTCTTGCACCGTATAGCGCCGGCTGGCGTCGATCAGGCCAAGATACCCGGCCTGCAACAGGTCGTCGATTTCGGCAAACTGCCCCACGCGCCCCATGAAATGCCAGGCCAGTTTACGAACCAGCGGCATATGCTCTTTGACCAGAGTGTCCGGGTCGGTTGTTTGTTGGGTATAACCCTTTTGTGCAATCATTACCGTCCTCACTCAAACTTTCGCTGCGGCGCGGTCTGACGACTGTGAAACAGCGGGGCACCCTGCGGTGCGGCGGTTTCATTCGGCGCGGCAATCCAGCCGCGCATCCAGTCGATGACCGTTTCAGCGTTGACCTGGGTCAGATTGTCGAGAATTTCCTCGCCCTCACTGACCCACGCCGTCTGCCAATTGAATTGCAAAAGACATGCCACAAGCTCGGCCGGAACCGGTTCATGTTCCGGGCTGCACAACATCAGCTGCACATCCATCCCGGTCCAGCCTTGCAAAACCGTTTCCAGCGTCCGGCGGCCGTATACCGTCGGCAGAACCAACACGCCCTTGTCGCCGTCATGTTCGAATTTATGCGCGTATTCGCGCGCGTGTTCGGCGTTGTCGGGCAACAGGACAATCTGCGATCCGGGCACGTTATCGGGCAGGTTGCGACCGACGCTTTCATCGACCAACGATACCGTCAGCCCCAGCAATTCCGCCTTGGAAGCCAGAAAAGCCGCATCGGCGCGCGCTTCCGATCCCATCACGTAAAAGGCGGGTTTTTCTTCGCCGGCATCCAGCTTGCGGGTGGCCAGCCGGATCGCGGCCAATGCCTTTTGCCGCATATCGGGCCCGGCCAGCCAAAACCGCCCTGCCCCCAATGCTTCGGTCGGGCGTTCCGGCACTAGGCTCGACACGATCGCCTTGCTCAGCCCGATCAGTTGAAAACTGCGGTCGAAATAATCCAGGTCTTCGTTTACCGCCTCGATCACATGCGGCGCCAGCGCCGGGATCGGAATGTCAAAGGCCCCCAGCCCGATCACCCGCGATTCCGGTATTGGCATTTCCCGCTCTGATCTCGCATCGGGTCGTTTATCCGGCACCGGTTCGTGCTTCTGTTCTGGCTGCGGCTGCGGCATCGGTTCAGCCCCGGGGCGACGATCTTCGGGCGCAGGGCGCAGATCGGTTTCGGGCTCTGGCAGCGGTGGCAGTGGCGGTTCCGAAGGCGTCATGCCTTCCGCCGCTTGTCGCGCCGCCGTGACCAATGCGTCGACCTTGTCTTCTTCCAGCCGCCGTTTCAGCAGCGCCTCGAAAGTCGATGGCGCGGTTTCCAGCAAAGACTTGCTGTCAGAAGCAGACGCGATCACCGCGTCCGCCTCAAGCTGACCGGCCTGCTGTTTGTCGGCCTTTTCGGTTTCGTCTTCCAGCGTGGCTTCGATTTCGACCATGCCATTGCGTCGGGTGGTCGACAGGATCAGGGCATCCGGTCCCAATTGCCGGACCACTTCATCCATGGCCATGCTGCTATCCGCAGCGCGAATGATGATGGTTTTGCTCATTCGATCCTCTCCTATTGATCCATGTTCGGCACGGCGTCATGACCGCCGATGGTGGACACGACTTCGATCCGGCGACCTTCGGGCAATTCGTCCAGCCCCAGCACAACGCAATCCAGCGCATGCATCCGGGTAAAGGCGGCCAGCGGACGGCGTAGGGCGCTGGCCACGATGACGATCGGGTGACGGCCTTCAGCGGCCAGTTGTTCGCTGATCTGCGACAGCCCGCCGACGATTTTCTCGGCCAGCGCATTATCGACCATCAGGGTGGCCCCACCCTGCGGGATCGACCGCAGCAACAGTTGTTCCAATTCCGGGCTCAGCGTGATCAGCGGCAAAGGCTGGTTGACCGGCACGATCTGTTGCAGCATCTGCGGCACCAAAGACGGGCGCAGCCGTTCGGCCATTTCCATCGGGGCCATGCCCATCCCGGAAATATCAGCCAACCCTTCCAGAATGCGGCGCAGATCGCCCACCGGAATACGTTCGGTCAACAAGTGGCGCAAAACCGATGTCAGCGTGTGCAGCGGCACCAGTTTAGGCACCACGGTTTCGATCAATGTCGGCGCCACGCGTTGCAGAATGTCCAGCAAGGTCTGCACATCATCCGGCCCGATCAATTTATCCGCATGGGCGTAAATCATCTGGCTCAGATGGGTTGCAACCACGGATTCGGGCTCCACCACCACGTGATCGTCGGCTTCCGCTTCGGCCTGCTGATGCGGCATGATCCACACCGCATCCATGCCAAAGCTGGGGTCGGTGCATTCGATGCCCTTCAGCTTGCGCTTGGACATGCCGCCGGGCAGCGCCAGCTTGCGATCGGGGTAAACGCTGTCTTCGCCCACGATGGCCTGACCGATTCTCAGACGGTACTGGTTCGATTGCAGATTGAGATCGTCGCGGATGCGCACCCCCGGCACCACGAAGCCCATCGCCTTGGACGCGTCGCGCCGCACCCCGGTGACCGAGGCCACCAGCGGGCTGGTGTCGCCGCCATCGATCAGCGGGATCAGACCATAACCGATCTGGATCGAAATCGGCGCGTAATCGGTGACATCCTTGGCGGTGATCGTAGCCGACGGTTTGTCCGCCTCGACCTGGTCCTTGCGTTCGGCAACCGCTTGTTCCTGTTCGGCGTCCGCGGCCTGCTGCGCGTCGCGCTTCTTGGCGAACCAGGCTGCAGCACCGGCTGCTGCCGCCGCCGTCAGGAACATCATGTTGGGCATGCCCGGCACCATGCCCAGAATGCCCAGAACCGCCGCCACCGGAACCCAGGCGCGCGAAATATTCATCTGTGATCCGATATGGCTGGCCATATCGGCGGTGGACGACACCCGCGTGACGATGATCGCGGTGGCAATCGACAGCAGCAGCGACGGGATCTGCGCCACCAAGCCATCCCCGATCGACAGCAGAACATAATTCTGTGCCGCGTCCGCGATCCCCATCCCGTGCTGGGCGGTGCCGATGATGATGCCACCGATGATATTGGCGGCCAGAATGATAATCCCGGCAACCGCATCGCCCTTGACGAATTTCGACGCCCCGTCCATCGCGCCGTAAAAATCGGCCTCGGTGGCGACATCGGCGCGGCGCACCCGGGCTTCTTCCGACGTCAGGATACCGGCATTCAAATCGGCGTCGATTGCCATCTGCTTGCCCGGCATCGCGTCCAGCGTGAACCGCGCCGACACTTCCGATACCCGGCCCGCGCCCTTGGTGATCACCATCAGGTTGATCACCATAAGAATGACGAAAACCACCAACCCCACGGCAAAGTTGCCGCCGATCACGAAGGCGCCGAAGGCTTCGATCACCTTGCCCGCCGCACCCGACCCGCTGTGACCATCGGTCAAAACGATCCGGGTCGAGGCCACGTTTAGTGCCAGCCGCAACACCGTCGCGATCAGCAACACGCTGGGAAAGCTGGAAAAATCCATCGGCCGGTAGGAATGCAACGACACCATCAGCACCAACAGCGCCAACAGGATATTAAAGACGAAAAACACATCCAGCAGCAACACCGGCAATGGCAGCACCATCATCGCCACCACCGCCAGGATTCCAAACGGCAATGTCATGCCACCGGCCCGGTTCAGCATCTGACGCGATGCGCTTGGTCCCATATTGGCGCTGAACTCAGCCATATATCTGTATGCCTTCACTAGAATGCGGGGCGAACGACCGCGGTTACTGAAAGGAAATGCAAATCCCGTGCCAGACCGGACAAACGAATTTTCTTTTCTTCAAAGCGTCGGAACCGACCTTGGCACGTTGCTTGCAAACCTCAGGCCAAAGCCCTGTTCGCATTCGAGGAGTAAACCCGATGTTCCATAAGAACCCTGCCCTGCCGGTGATCGGTACTGCGCTGACCGTTGCCATGACGCTCGCGGGCTGCGCCGGACCGCGCAGCGCGGTGCAATCGCTGCCCTCGTCAGCGGCGCAATCGACCGAAGCGCTGGCGGTGACAAAGGACAATCTCGACGCGCTGTCGGGCAAACAGGTCGCACCGATGAATGCCATCGGTGACATGTTCAAACCGGCCCCCGCGCCGGTACAGATCACCGGGGTCGGCTATTCCCAGATCAGCGCCCAACCCGGCAAGACACTGAACGAACGCCGCTTGATGGCGATGCGGGCGGCGCGGTTGGACGCGATGCGCGACCTGACCGAACAGATCCACGGGATGCAGCTCAGCTCGAACACCACCATCCGCGATTCCGTCATCCGCAGCGACACCATGCGCGGCGTCGTCGATGGTGAAATCCGCGGCGCCAAGACCCTGCGCATCATTCCCAAGGATTCCGACAGCTTTCAGGTCATTCTGGCGCTCGAACCCGATACCGTCGCCTATATCCTGCGGGCGGCCCGCGGTCGGGTGTAAATCATGAAACGCTGGCCGCTCACCCTGCTTCTGGCGCTGATCTATCTGATCGGCCTACCGCTTGCGGCCTCCGCTCAGGCGGTCTGGGTCGAAGTGATCGGCCACGCCGTCGCGGCCAACGCCAAGGACAAGCCCGCCGCGCGTCGCCGTGCGCTGGCCGATGCACTGATCGCGGCCGGCATGGCCGGCGGCGTCAGCATGAAAGGCCATACCGTGGTTGATCGGGGCCGCGTGGTGCGCGACCTGACCATGATGCGCGCCGCCGGGCGGGTGCTGCGCTATGACAATCTAGGCGAAGCCTGGGGCGGCAATACCATTCAGATCCGCCTGCGCGCGCTGGTCGCGCCGCTCGAAGGGCCCGCTTGCGGGGCCCGCCGTCATCTGGTGCTGGTGGCGCTGCCGCCCGATATCCGGGTATCGCCCAACGCCCCCGCCTGGGCGGCGCAACTGGGGGCCGAACTGTACAACGACGCGCTGGCGCGGCTTGATCGCAAACGCTCGGTCACGCTCGACAAGGTGCTGGCGCGGGGGCAGAAACCGATTTCCAGCACCAAGAACACCTCGATGTCCTATGCCTCCCTGACCCGCGGCGATGTCCGGCTGCAAGGCGGTGATACCCAATTGGCGACCTGGTTCGACATCAATACCGAATATGGCGATGGCAAAGGCCGTCAACTGGTGATACGGGTGCAGATTCAACTGATCGAAGGCACCGGCCAGATCACCGAACGCACCCTGTCCAACGCGGTGAAAATCCCCGGCTCCGGCCCGATCTCCTCGGCTCTGGGTGCAAAGCGCCCCAAGTTGAAATCCCAACTGGCCAAGGGCTATAGCGAAATACTCGAAGGGCTGATCGATCTGGCCACCTGTACCCCGGTCGCGGCCCATGTGGTCCGTTCGGGCGGCAAGCTCAGCGTGCCGGTCGGCAGCCGTCAGGGGCTGACCCGCGGCGCATTGGCCTTCACCGAAAACCCCGCTTCGGATTTCGAGGCGCTAGAAATCATCAAACTGGGCCGCGACAGCGCGGTGCTGCGCCCGCTCGACCCGGCGATGAACACCTCCGTCTTCGATGGCCGCATGGTGCGTTTCGTGGATGCGGGCAAATGAACATTGCACGCGCCCTGACGCTGGCGCTGACGCTGGCCGCCACAACCGCCACGGCCACGCCCGATGGCGGCACGGGTCCGGCCTATCCCGACGGTATCGGCGGCGCTGACCTTACGCATCTGCTCGGCACCGCGCTGCAAAAGCGTGGCCTGTCGGCCGGGGGCAACATGTCGGCCGCCCGCAGCTTCCCGCCGTGTGATCACACCCCCGAAATCAGTCCGTCAAACGGATCCTGGGCGCTGATCCGGCTCAGCTGTAGCGCGCCGCGCCCCTGGATTCGCCACCTGCGCACCGATGCCCGTCCGGGCCCCACCCTGCGCGGCCCCCGCCCCGCCGCACCGGCCAAGACCGGCACGATGATCGCCACCCTCAGCCGCAGCCTGAAACGCGGTTCGGTGATCACCCAAGACGACATCGCCATGGTCCCCGCGGGCTCCGGCGCGGCGCTTGGCACCTTCACCGACCCTGCCGACCTGATTGGCCGCCGTTTGGTGACAAATGTTGCAGGGGGGCGCAAAATTCAGGCGCGGCAACTGGAACAAAATTGGCTGATCACCCGCGACACGCCGGTCGCAATCAGATTCAGCAACAGCGCAATATCGATTAATATGCCGGGAATTGCCTTGGAAAACGGGCAGTTAGGCGAACTAATCAAAATCAGAAACAGCTCCAGTGGTCGCGTTCTCCGCGCCATCGTCGCCGGACCGCAGAAAGTGCAGATAATTGCTAAAACCAACTGAATCCCCGCCGTTAGTATATGCGAGAAATGACACTCATCGGACAGGAGAGAGAGCTATGGTCGATCCGATCAAAATATCGTCCAACGCTTCAGCCACACGGCCTGTAACATCTGGTGCATCAGGGGCGAAAGCTTCGCCTGCTGCGCCTCAGAAAGCTGCGTCGGTTGCGGGGGCAAATACCGACGAAGTTAAACTGAGCGCAACCGCCAGTTCAGTGCCAAGCGAGCTGAAGGCTGGACCGCCGTTTGACACAGAAATGGTCAATCGCATCAAGGGCCAGTTGTCGGAGGGAAATTATCCCGTCGACGTGGAAAAGATCACAGACAGTTTGTTTCAGGGCTATCTGGAACTCGCAGGCTAACTGACTAAGGACGAATTCATGACCACCGTTCAAATGATCCATCTCGGGGCCAGCGTCCTTCTTCTTGCAGCGGCTTTCGTGGTTCTGGGCTATCGCTTCAAGCTGCGCAAAGCCTATGCAACGCGTAACCGTTCAACGGTCGATCTGCTCGACGCGCTCGAAGACCGGCTTGACAGCCAGTTCCGGGCGCAGACCGCACTGATCGGCGATCAGAACAAAAAGATGGCCAAGATCGCCAACCAAGTCACCACCCTTGCGGATGAACGGCTGGTGGAACAGGCGATTTCGATCGCCCGTATGGGCGGCGACCCTGAACATATCAGCACCTCGGTCGGGTTAAGCCTGGACGAAGCGCGTACGCTGCACCGCTACCGGCAGAACTGATTAACCTACAAATCACTGCTGCATGAAGGGCCGGTTTTCCGGCCCTTTTTCGCGTCTGCCCCTGCGGGACGGCACGACCTGAGCCACAGGGACCGGCAGAGGGGCCGCGGGTCAGTGCAATCTTCGCTGCACCGTTTCGGTCAGATCGGTCAACGAAAACGGCTTCGGCAAATAGGTCGAATTGGGGATTTCCCCTTGATCGCTGTCCAGCGCATCCTCGGCATAGCCTGAAATGAACACCACCCGCACTTCGGGCCGGGTTTTCAGCGCCTCGCGCACCCAGGTCGGGCCATCCTTGCCCGGCATGATCACATCGGTCACGAACAGATCGACGCGCAGATTGGGGTCTGCCAGCATCTCCAGCGCTTCTTCACCATTGCCCGCCTCGATCACGCAATAGCCGCGCAACCTGAGCGCACGCGACGCGAAAGCGCGCACCGGCGCTTCGTCTTCGACCAGCAGGACAACCGCGTCGCCATGGATCAACGCCGGGGGCTCGGCGGGGATGGTTTCCGGCTTTGTCTCGGGCTCGGTTTCGTCGCGGAAATAGACCGGGAACATCAACGTAAACGTGGTGCCGCGCCCGACTTCGCTGTCGATAAACACATAGCCGCCGCTTTGCTTGACGATGCCGTAAACCGTCGACAGGCCCAATCCGGTGCCTTCGCCCGGCCGTTTGGTGGTGAAAAACGGTTCGAACACTTTCTTGCGCTTGTCCGCCGCGATACCGCACCCGTCATCGGACACCTCTATCGTCAGATACTCCCCCGCCGGGATCACAGCCCGGTCGCGTTCCATCGGTTCTTCCAACGCCTTATTGCAGGCTTCAATGCGGATTTCCCCCCCCCTCGGCATCGCATCGCGCGCGTTGACCACCAGGTTCATCAACACCTGTTCCAACTGCCGCCGATCCGCCCGGATGGTCCAAGGGGCCGGGTCATGGCGCAGCACCAGGTTGATCTTTTCCCCCACCAAACGGTTCAGCAGATGAGTCAGATCGGCCAGCGCGTTGCGAATGTCGATTTCGACCGGGCGCAGCGTCTGCTTGCGCGAAAACGCCAGCAATTGACCGACCAGCGCCGCCGCGCGGTTGGAATTCTGACTGATCTGAACCAGATCGGCATAATCGGGATCACTGTTTTCATGACGCAACAGTAACAGATCGCAATGGCCCGAAATCGCGGTCAGCAAGTTGTTGAAATCATGCGCGATACCACCCGCCAATTCGCCAATGGCCTGCATCTTCTGGCTTTGCACGAATTGCGCTTCAAGGCTCTTTAGTTCGGTCGCATCATGCAAAACTGCAATCAACGCATTGCCCTTGGGGTCCAGGATCCGGTTCAGCGATATTTGTACGAACACGTCATGATCGGCCCGTTTCACCCGCAGGAATTCGGTGTTGTTCAATCCGTCCCCCGCCGCTGCTGCCGCCAACCAATCCACGATCGGGCGGCCCAACCCCGTGACCAGTTGCGGCAATTTCAGATCGTCGTCATCGTCCATGCATAACAGATCCCGCGCCAACCGGTTCGACCGCAGGATGGTGCCATCGCTGCCCAACCGCAGCACCGCCACCGGCAAGCCGTCAAAGGCGGCCTTGCCCGCATCAATGACCTGTTCTTCGTGGATCATCGGCAGGAAATAAACTTCCCGCTGGGCCCCGTGATGTTCCACTTCGTGGATCAGGCAATTGCGCGGCCCATCGGCCGATAGCGCCATGTTAAACCCGCCATCGCGCAGCGGCATATTGGGGAAAACGCTGCTCAGCGCCCGGGCCCGTTCGCCAACGAAATTTCGCGCGGCGTCGTTCATGAACAGGATCGTGTTGCCGCGCCCCACCGTCAGCATCGGCAATCCCGATCCGCTATGCGCCCGCGCCGGACCTATTCCGATATCTTCGATCCGCCACAGATAGCCGCCCGCCTCCATCCGGTGCACATTCAGCCGGATATGCCCTTTGCGGGTCACGATATCGTCGCTGGCGGTCTTCGCGACCTTGGCCTTTTGCTGCAACTGCGACAGGATCGCCGCCGGATGGGCAAAGACATCCTGCAACAGCGCTTCAATCGTGTCCGCCTTCGGCACGTCATACTGACGCCGCGCCGCCGGATTCAGATACAGCAGACGGCCCAGTTCGTCGGCAACGAAACTGGCTGCGATATCATGTTCGACGAAATCGGTAATATGGGTCAACATCCGGCGCCGGGACCGGGCCCGGATCCACTGCGCCAGCCCGATCATCAGCAGCGCCCACAGGATCGATGCCCCCGCAGCCGCCAGCACCGCGCCATAGATCGACCCGTTCATCGCCACCGCCACCGCAAGACACCCCAGCGCCAGCCCCAGCAACGCAATGCCGGTGCCCCGGTATCGAGCGATCCCGCGGACCGAACCGCCGGTCATGGATAGCGATTGCAACACGTCAGCTCTCGTTCTGATTCTTCTCCCGCATTAGGCGCT
Organism: Thalassovita gelatinovora; assembly: GCF_001458355.1. Classification (GTDB taxonomy): domain Bacteria; phylum Pseudomonadota; class Alphaproteobacteria; order Rhodobacterales; family Rhodobacteraceae; genus Thalassobius; species Thalassobius gelatinovorus. The sequence goes on from NZ_CYSA01000025.1 coordinate 21,357, forward strand.
GAGAGAAATTAATCGACGATTAACCCGAAATATTGCTACCTTTGATTGCATCAAAGCCCGGACCAGTCAAGCAAGACAAGAAAAACCCGTCGCCTTCCGCCCCCGGCAGCCATTGGCGGCGCAGGGTCTCGGTCCAGCCGGGATGCCGTTTCAAAAAATCCGTGACCTGATCGCCGTTTTCGCATTCAAGCAGCGAACAGGTGGCATAGGCCAATACCCCGTTTGCCGCCACCAGCCCCGCCGCCTGATCAAGAATATCGCGCTGCATCTCGGTCAGTTGCTGCAACTGCGCGGCGCTCAGCCGCCATTTGCCATCCGGGGCCCGGCGCCAACTGCCGCTGCCCGAACAGGGCGCATCGCACAGCACCAGATCGAAATCACCCTGCACATCTCCGGCAGGCAGCAGCGCAACTTCGACCCCGGCCCGCACCGCCCGATCGGGCAAATCGCGCAACCGGCCCTCATTGATGTCATGGGCGCTGAACCGCGCGTCAACCCGACCCGCCATCGCCAATGTCTTGCCGCCACCCCCGGCGCAATAATCCAGCACCCGCAGACCATCGGTCAGCGGCAAAGCATCGACCACCGCTTGGCTGGCCCCATCCTGCAATTCCACCAAACCGGTCTGAAACGCCTGCGACAGCGCCACTTTGCGCGCACCGGTTTCCACCAACAGCGCGGTATCGGACATCTCGACCGGGTGGGTTTCGATCCCTTCAGCGCTCAGCGCCGCGCGGGCTTGCGCGATGTCGCTTTTGCGCAGGTTCACCCGCAACATCACCGGCGCGCGCGTCTGCTGCGCCAGCGCTGCCGCCTCGGCCTGCGCGCCCAGACTGTCGCGCCAGATCGGTTCCAACCAGTCAGGTAAATCCAGCGCCGCCGCACCTTGCGCCGCATCACCGGAAACCAACTCAGCCTCGCTCAGCGGGTCGGGCGCATGGCCCTGACCGGAAAACAGATCCGCGATTTCAAGCTGCTGCGCCCGTGCCATGCCGATCATCAAGCCGCGCCCGGTCAATGCCCCGCCCAGCGCGGCATAGGACCGTTTGCACCGGATCGCATCGAACACGTGATCGCGGATCGCGGCGCGGTCCTTGGACCCGGCAAACCGCGACCGCCGCGCCCAGCCGGTCAAAGCCTTTTCCGCTGCCTCGCCATCAAGCCAGAGTTCAAGGATTTCCGCAGCGGCCTGTATCCGCGCCCCCGGTGTCATGGCGCGCTCGTTTCAAAACCCGGCCGCAAACGGTGCAACCGGACGCCCCGAAAGGGTTTCATCCCATGCGCCGCCATATGGTCATGCTTTGCCATCATCCGATCCGGTAATTCGGGCTTTCGCGGGTGATACGCACGTCATGCACGTGACTTTCCTTCAACCCCGACCCGGTGATGCGGACAAATTCGCAATTTTTGCGCATCTCCGCCACGGTGGCACAGCCGGTGTATCCCATCGCCGCGCGCAAACCGCCGACCAATTGGTGAACCACTGCCCCGGCCGATCCCTTATAGGGCACCTGACCTTCGATCCCTTCCGGCACCAGCTTGTCGCTGGCCGCGTCTTTCTGGAAATACCGATCAGCCGAGCCGCGCGCCATCGCGCCGAGGCTGCCCATGCCGCGATAGGATTTGAACGACCGGCCCTGATACAGGATCACTTCGCCCGGGCTTTCGTCGGTGCCCGCGATCATGCTGCCAACCATGGCACAGGACGCGCCCGCTGCAATCGCCTTGGCGAAATCGCCGGAAAACTTGATCCCGCCATCGGCGATGACCGGCACGTCACCCGCCGCACGGGAGCAATCCATGATTGCGGTCAATTGCGGCACGCCAACACCGGCGACCATGCGGGTGGTACAGATCGACCCCGGCCCGATCCCGACCTTGATCGCATCGGCCCCGGCATCGATCAGCGCCCGGGTGGCATCGCCGGTGGCAACGTTGCCAGCGATCACCTGCACCGCATTCGATTGCGACTTGATCCGCCTGACCGCCTCAAGAACACCTGCCGAATGACCATGGGCGGTATCGACCACCACCACATCAACCCCGGCATCGATCAACGCTTCGGAGCGGGCAAATCCCGCATCCCCCACCGAAGACGCCGCCGCGACCCGCAACCGGCCCAGATGGTCCTTGCAGGCGGTGGGGTTCAACACCGCCTGTTCGGTATCGCGCAGCGTCAGCAGCCCGGTCAAACGCCCCTGCCCGTCATGCACCAGCAGCTTTTCGATCCGCCGTTCCTTCATCAGGTTCTTGGCCTGTTCCAGATCCGCCGGTTCCGCCAGCATCGCAAGGTTGTCCGCCGTCATCATCGCCTGAACCGGCGTATCGTCAGAAGACGCAAAGCGCATGTCGCGGTTGGTCAGGATACCCAACACCTTGCCCGCCTTGTCCACCACCGGGAAACCGGTGAAATTATACCGCTCGATCATCGCCTTGGCATCGGCCAGCGTCTGATCTGCGCGCAGTGTGACCGGATTATAGACGATACCGGATTCGAACCGTTTGACCCGGCGCACTTCCTTGGATTGCTCATCCACCGTCAGGTTCTTGTGGATCACCCCCATGCCACCGGCCTGCGCCATGGCAATCGCCATCCGCGCTTCGGTCACAGTATCCATCGCCGAACTCAGCAGCGGGATATTAAGGTCAATCGTATTGGTCACCCGGGTCCGTGTATCGGCCGTAGACGGCAGAACGCTGGACGCAGCGGGAACAAGCAGGACATCATCGAAGGTCAGGGCCTCACGAATCTCCATTTGGCATCTCCATGGACAGATCGTTTGGCGCTCCCCTATTGCATGGATAAGACCCAAGGGAAAGCCCTATTCAACCTTGCCGCCGCGTCCCATCGCCCCCAATCTGTCGGAAACCGCAAAAGGAAAACCAGATGACCAAACACGGCTATGAAAGCGGGCGGCTCGACCTGCCCTTCGTCGGCATCGCCACTTTCGGCAAACGCCCCTATCAGCCCGATTGGGACGCGCTCGATACCGATGTCGCCATCATCGGGGCCCCGTTCGACGCGGGCACCCAATGGCGTTCGGGTGCGCGGTTCGGTCCGCGTGCGGTGCGCGAAGCCTCGACGCTCTTTAGCTTCGGTCATGCTGGCGCCTATGATCACGAAGACGATGCCACCTACCTGCCCGGTTCGGTACGGATCACCGATATGGGCGACGCCGATATCGTCCATACCGACACCACCGGCAGCCATGCCAATATCGAAACCGCCGTCCGCGCGGCGCTGAAGGCCGACGCCCTGCCGGTGGTGATCGGGGGCGATCATTCGATCAACATTCCCTGCATCAATGCCTTTGACGATCAGGACGATTTCCACATCCTGCAAATCGACGCCCATCTCGATTTCGTCGATGAACGCCACGGCGTCCGGTTCGGACACGGCAACCCGATGCGCCGCGCGGCGGAAAAACCCTATGTGACCGGGCTGACCCAGGTCGGCATCCGCAACGTGTCGTCGACCGCGAAAGAAGGCTATGACGCCGCCCGCGCGATGGGATCGGACATCCTGTCAGTGCGCCAGGCCCGCAAACTGGGGTCACAAGCCGTGGCCACCCGCATCCCCAAAGGCGCACGGGTCTATATCACCATCGATATCGACGGCTTCTGCCCTTCGATCGCACCGGGCACCGGCACGCCCAGCCATGGCGGCTTTCTTTATTACGAAGTGCTGGAAATCCTGCAACAGGTGGCGCGTGATCACGACGTGATCGGCCTCGATCTGGTTGAAGTGGCCCCCGATTACGACCCCACCGGATCAACCGCGATCCTTGCCGCGCAATTGCTGCTCAACACGCTGGGATTCATTTTCCACGAACGCGGTTTTCGTTGAACCAACACAGCATAGCATAGCGCCCGCCCGTTGGGGCGGGTGTCCTGCTCGCCGCAGAAGCCACCCCGAAAATGACGCGCCCCGACCCTGAATTGCCGTTCCGCGCCTCCCGCCCGGCATGGCACGCCCTATGCTGGTCCCACGCGAACCAGGCATGACCTCGATATGAACAGCAATCCCGCCGATCCCCTCGTCATCTTCACCCCCTCGGGCAAGCGTGGCCGCTTTGCCAAAGGCACCCCGGTGCTGACCGCGGCGCGCCAACTCGGGGTTGATCTCGATTCCGTCTGTGGTGGTCGTGGCATCTGTTCCAGATGCCAGATCACCCCGGCCTTCGGCGATTTCCCAAAGCACGGGGTCACGGTCAAACCTGACGCGCTGTCGGACTGGAACGCGGTCGAACAGCGCTACAAGGACAAGCGCGGACTGATCCAGGGCCGTCGTCTGGGCTGTCAGGCCACCATTCAGGGCGATGTGGTCATTGATGTCCCCCCCGAAAGCCAAGTCCACAAACAAGTGGTGCGCAAAGAAGCCACCGTCCGCGCCATCGTGATGGACCCAGCCACCCGGCAGTATCTCGTCGACGTGGCCGAACCCGACATGCACGATCCCACCGGCGATCTGGAACGGCTGAAACGGGCGCTCTGCGACCAATGGCAGATCGACGACCTGTGCGCCGATCTGGCGGTGCTGGCCAAATTGCAACCGGCCCTGCGCAAGGGAAACTGGCAAGTCACCGTCACGCTGTTTCAGGACCATCGCGGCGGCCCGGCGCAATTGCTCGACATCTGGCCGGGGTTTCACGACGCCGGATTATACGGCCTCGCCATCGATCTCGGCTCGACCACCATCGCGGCGCATCTGTGCGATCTGACCGACGGTCAGGTGCTGGCCTCGTCGGGGGTGATGAACCCGCAGATCCGCTTTGGCGAAGACCTGATGAGCCGGGTATCCTACGCGATGATGAATCCCGGCGGCGCGGCCGACATGACCACCGCCGTGCGGATGGCCCTGAACGGTCTGGTGCAGGGGCTGACCACCGAAACCGGCATCGATCCGGCGCTGATCTACGAAGCGGTCCTTGTCTGCAACCCGGTGATGCATCACTTGGCTCTGGGTCTCGACCCGGTCGAACTGGGCCAGGCCCCTTTCGCGCTGGCCACGTCCGATTCCATCGCCCTGCCCGCAACCCAGCTTGATCTGACCACGCTCAACGACAGCGCGCGGGTCTATATCCTGCCCTGCATCGCTGGTCATGTCGGGGCCGATGCCGCCGCCGTGGCGCTGGCCGAAGAACCGCAAAAATCCGAAGACCTCGTTCTGATCGTCGATGTCGGCACCAATGCCGAATTGCTGCTGGGCAACAAAACCCGCGTTCTGGCCTGTTCCTCGCCCACCGGCCCCGCCTTCGAAGGCGCTCAGATCAGTTCCGGCCAACGCGCCGCCCCCGGTGCGATCGAACGGGTGGAAATCGACCCGGTGACGAAAACCCCGCGATTCCGCATCATCGGGATCGACATCTGGTCAGACGATCCCGGCTTCGCCGAAGCCGCCGCCGCGACCGGCATCACCGGCATCTGCGGTTCGGGCATCATCGAAGCGGTCGCCGAAATGCGCATGGCCGGCATTCTCGATGGCTCCGGCCTGATCGGATCGGCGGACCAGACCGGCACGCCGCGCTGCATCGCCCAAGGCCGCACCCACGCCTATACGCTTTGGGATGGCAGCCCGGATGGCGGCCCGCTGATCACCGTGACCCAAGGCGACATCCGCGCCATCCAGCTGGCCAAATCGGCGCTTTATGCCGGGGCGCGGCTGTTGATGGATGAAATGGGCGTCGACAAGGTGGACCGCGTGGTGCTGGCCGGGGCCTTTGGGGCCCATATTTCGCCCAAACACGCGATGGTGCTGGGGATGATCCCCGATGTGCCGCTGGACAAGGTGCAAAGCGCGGGCAACGCCGCCGGCACCGGCGCGCGCATCGCCTTGTGCAACACCGCGGCGCGGGCTGAAATCGAACGGGTGGTGCATCAGATCACCAAGGTCGAAACCGCGATCGAACCGCGCTTTCAGGACCATTTCGTCGCGGCCAGCGCGATCCCCCACGCCATTGATCCATTCCCCGAACTGGCGCAGGTCGTCACCCTGCCCGATATCAGCTTCAACACCGGCAGCGACGGCGCGGGTGGCGGTCGACGCCGCAGACGCCGGGGCTGACGCCCCCCCCGACCAAGCCTCAAGCGCGCGCCCTTTTTCGCGTTTGCCATCTTGACGCCACGCGGCCCATTGGCTACCTCATCCGGCACAGGCGGGTGTAGCTCAATGGTAGAGCAGTAGCTTCCCAAGCTGATGACGAGGGTTCGATTCCCTTCACCCGCTCCAAAATGCCGCGCGAAGATATCGTTTATACAAAACAAACGAAAATTCAGGCCCCCCTCCCGATCTGCCCCCGTTTTTTGCGTCGCTGAACCGATACAGCCATACGCCCATTGGCGCATGGCCCGGCGTCAGGCTTTTGACCATTGTAGCTCTGCAAGATACGCGGCCCTACAACATCATAAGAAACGATTGAACGACCTATCAGTGACCGCTTAAAAAATAATTGCCTTCGCCTAATGTCGCATCTATAAATATTATTGTCCGACATTAATGGGAAGAGCATCCATGACACATGCCTTTGAAATCTCATCCCGCCCAAACCTGCCAGGGCTGGATTGGGACCGCTTGGACACCTACCTGAATAACCAAGGTCGTTCTCTGGATGCCAACGTCGCGCCTCACAGGTTTTCAGCCGGTTACGGAAACATGAATTTCCTCCTTCGCATTGACGGCGAAAATGTTGTGCTGAGGCGTCCTCCATTAGGTCCAGTGCCTCCGGGCGCAAACGATATGGCGCGCGAATTTCGGATACTCTCGCATTTGCACAGCGCATTGCCGCTGGTTCCGAATGCCAAGCTGTTTTGCGCGGATCCCGCCATCATCGGCGCACCGTTTTTCGTGATGGAATACCGGCCCGGCCTCGTCATCAGCGATGAAATTACGTCCGACACTATTGAAAAATGGGCTGATCCCGGCCCGATCGGGCGGCATCTGGGGGACAGGATCGTCGGTGTTCTGGCGGACCTGCACGCAGTGGATGTGGATGCTTGCGGACTTGGCGATCTTGGTCGGCCTGACGGCTTCATCGCGCGCACTCTGCGCGGCTGGGCCAAACGCGCGCACCTGAGTTGGGTCGACACGACCCCGCCGGACCTCATTGCTTTGCTGGACTGGCTGGACAAACATCAAACGACGCAAACGAACCGGTCAACCTTGATCCACAACGATTTCAAGCTCGATAATATCATTCTAGATCCCGACACGCTGGCCCCCCGCACCCTGATCGACTGGGATATGGGAACGCTGGGCGATCCGCTCTACGATCTCGCCGTGCTGCTCAGCTATTGGACCGAACCAACAGACCCCGAAGCCATGCACCAGTTGCGGCAGATGCCCACGGCGGGCCACGGTTTTCCCACACGCGAACAGGTGGCGGATCAATATGCCAAGATCAGCGGCCGGGATTTGCAGGGTTTCACCTTCTACCGCGTATTGGCCGCTCTGCGGCTCGCCGTAGTCTTTCAACAGCTTTACCGCCGGTACGAAACCGGCGGGACCGATGACCCTAAATACGCCAATTTTGACACCCTCGCCCTTGGCCTTCTGCGCTTTGGCATGGATGTCGCCAATGGCCACCACTTCTGACAAGGACTGCTCATGATTGCCTTTGACCCAACCCCCGAACAGGACGCGCTGCGCGCCCGCATCGAAACCTTTGTCATGGACAAGATCGCGCCGTATGAAAAAGACCCGCGCAATACAGCCCACGGCCCGACCGAGGAATTGCGCATCGAACTCAACGGCTTGGCGCGCGACGCCGGACTGTTTACACCGCATGTGCCCGAACGCTGGGGCGGTATGGGACTTGATCATGTCAGCATGGCGATTGCGTTTGAAGCCTGCGGCCTGTCGCCCCTTGGCCCCATCGCGATGCACTGCGCCGCCCCGGATGAGGGCAACATGAACCTGCTCGACAAAGTGGCGACCGAAGCACAGAAAGAACGCTGGCTGAAGCCCTTTGCCGCCGGTGACTTCCGCTCCTGTTTCTCGATGACCGAACCTTGGGGGGCCGGTGCCGATCCGTCGGCGATGAAAACCAAGGCACGCTATGACGGCGACGACTTCGTGGTAAACGGCATCAAATGGCTGATCACCGGCGCCAAGGGCGCGGGATTTACCATCATCTTCTGCGATGTCGAAGCTGACGGCGACAAACCCGGCGGGCCGACGATGCTGATCTCGGACATGGATGCGCCGGGGATCGAACTGTCGCGCGAATTGGACACGCTCGACAGTTCTTTCACCAATGGCCACTGGGAAGTGACATTCAACGATCTGCGCATCCCGGCTCAAAACGTGCTGGGCGAGGTCGGCGAAGGTTTTCGCTATGTCCAGGTGCGGCTGGCCCCGGCCCGGCTGACCCATTGCATGCGCTGGCTGGGCGGCACGGTCCGGGCGCAGCGGATTGCGCTCGATTATGCCCGCAAGCGCGAGGCCTTTGGCAAACCGATCGGACGGCACGGCGAAATCGGCGCGATGCTGGCCGAAAACGAAATGGAATTGCAGCAATGCCGGTTGATGGTCTGGTGGGCCTGCGCGCTGCTCGACAAGGGTGAACACGGTCGGCACGAAAGCTCGATGGTCAAGACCTCGGTGTCCGAAGCGCTGTTCCGCGTCGCGGATCGCTGCGTGCAGGTGCTCGGCGGCATGGGGGTGACGGGCGATACGGTGGTCGAGCAAATCTTCCGCGAAACCCGTGCCTTCCGCATCTATGATGGCCCGTCCGAGGTCCATAAATGGGCAATCTCGCGTCGGATCATGAAGAACGGCTAAGCGGCTTTCTGGGGAGGAAAACAAGATGAAACGTGTCGAGATGACAAGCTATGAAACCACCAGCAAAAGCTTCGAATGGAAGCTGCCCGCTCAGTTCAACTATGGCGGCGACGTGGTGGATGCCTGGGCTATTGGAACGATCCGGAAAAGACGCAAGACACCTATCTGACGGTGGAGGACACCACATGGTTCTTGACCGGCGATATCACCAGCAAAGACGAGGACGGCTATCTGTTCTTTGGCGGGCGGGATGACGATGTGATCAATTCCTCGGGCTATCGCATCGGGCCGATGGAAGTGGAAAACGCGCTAATGGAACATCAGGCCGTGCAGGAATGCGCCGCCGTGGCCAGCCCGGACGGGACACGCGGCGAAGTGGTGAAAGCCTTCATCATCCTCAAGCCAGGCCATGCGCCGAGTGACGCGCTGGCCAAGGAATTGCAGACATTCACCAAGGCGCTGACGGCCCCCTACAAATATCCCCGCCGCATCGCCTTTGTCGATGGATTGCCCAAGACGGCGACCGGCAAGATCCAGCGCCGTCTGTTGAAGCAGCAGGAGTTCGAAGGGCAAGACGCCTGAACCGACCCGCGCCCGGGGCGATCACCTCGCACCGGGCGGTACGGGCTTTCCTGCCTGCTCCGGTGCCGCAGTTCTGGGTATCGCGGCCGCAAGGTCGCCAGAGCCCCTGCGTACCGTCTAAACCGGTTCAGTCGAAGGTTTCGCCATTGTGTTCCCCCACCCGAGTCGCTGGCCGCAGCGGGGCGTTGTCAAAGGCAGAAAACTTGATCGGTTGGCGTATAACGCGCTGCTGCGTGCCGTCCTGGCGGACGACTTCGGCGAAGATTTTGCGCGTCTGTAACTGCGGATCATCCGCCAATTCCCCGCGTTTCAAAGCCGGTCCCCACATCTGCCCCGACGCTTCGAACAGCGTCTGCCAATGCGCGAAAGGCTTGCGCCGAATCCGCTCGGCTATTTTGCCGACCAATTCCGCACGGCGCGCGACCCGATCGGGTCGGGTCAGGCCAATCCCGTCCTCGACCCCCACATCGCGGCAAAGCTGATCCCAATAGGCATCTTCATGCGCAACCGAGGTGGTAAGCCAGCGGCCATCGGCGGTCTGGTACAGATCGTACCCCGGATCGCGCTGCGGCAAAGCAGCATCTTCTGCTGCATCGGCAGCGATCATGGACGTCTGAAGCGCCAAGACAGCATCGTTCATCGCGAGATCGATATAGGTGCCCTGCCCCGTCCGATTGCGCGCTACCAGCGCCGACAGGATCCCGATCGTCGTATAAAGCGCTGACATCGTATCACCAAGCAGAGCTGCGGGCGGAAGACCCTCCACATCGCCGGATATGCGCTCGCCAACTGCGCCACCCAAACCTTGGAACGTCAGATCATGTGCGGGGCGCATTATATAAGGGCCGGTCTGACCGTATCCCGAAACAGAGGCGTAGATCAGCCGCGGGTTGATGTCCTTCAGATCAGCATATCCAAGCCCAAGCTTGGCAAGTTTGCCCGGCCGGAACCCCTCGATAAACACATCCGCCTTGGCAATCAGTTTAAGCAGTTCCGCCTTCTGATCCGACTCTCTCGCATCCAAAGCCACCGACCGCTTATTGCGATTCAGGGCTTCATAGAAGGACGGTAAAAACCGCGAAGGATCACCGCCTGGCCGTTCGACCTGGATCACATCCGCCCCCATGTCGGAAAGCGTCATAGTGCAGAATGGGCCGGGATATTGCTCGGCCATCGAAACGATGCGGATGCCGTCAAGAGCACCGGGTTTCAACGCCATCAGATTGCCCAGCTTTGTGCGTCGTCCACCGTCAGCGCTTCGCCGTTGACGAATTGACTACGCGGATCGACAAGGAACAAAAGGGCGCTTTCGAGGTCCTTTGGTTCTCCCACGCGGGGACGTGGCAACTTGGCGAGTTCGGCTTTGCCCTGCTCGGTTTCCCAGAACGCATCGTTGATCGAGGTGCGAATGTAACCGGGACAAAGCGCATTCACGCGGATGCCGTATTTGGCCCATTCCAGCGCATGACCAGCCGTCAGGTGCCGGATCGCCGCTTTCGACATGGTGTAAAGCGACACGCCCTTGGCGACGCGCGTCGAAAGCATCGAGGAAATATTGACAATGCAACCTCCTGTCCCCGCATCGATCCAACGCGCGGCACAAAGCTGCGACAGCCGCCAAGGTGCGCGGACATTGACGGCCATGGTCTGTTCGAAATCATCAAGCGTCGCCTTGTGGGCGCGCGCCGGCAGGCTGATCCCGGCATTGTTGATCAAGATGTCGGGCACGCCCATGCGCTCTGCAACCGCCGCAATCAACGCGTCGGGCGCGGCAGGGTCGGCAGCGTCAAAGGCGAAAGCCATGGCCTTGCCGCCCCGGCTTTCGATTTCGGCCACCAGCTTGGCCAGCTTGTCAGTACTGCGCGCGGCAACCGCCACCGCAGCCCCCTGCGCGGCCAGGGTCAGGGCAAATTGATACCCCAGACCGGAAGACGCCCCGGTGACCAGTGCGATCTTGTTTTCAAGCATATCCCAATCCTTTTATGCCGACATTAATCGTACGGAAAATCCTAACATCCCATTTACTGACGGACAATAATGAAATTCAGATTTCAGGCCGCCTTGGGTCCGTTGAGCCAGATCGTCGCCTCGGGAACAAGGCGACCACTAGCCCCCTCATCTTGCTGCGCCATCGGTAAGGAGAGGGAAGGTTGCAAAAAATGACATTTGGGGTCCAATCAGTGATCGAAAGCGCCATATTCTAAACATGATTGATCTCACCGCATCGGTCCCGTCCCCCTTTGCCTATCGCACTTTGCTGATCGTCCTGCTTGGGCCGATTTGCTAGCTGACACTCCGGCGCAGGACTGGCCTGATTTCAGTTATCTGGTGGCCCGGCTGAACATGTCGCCCAGCACCTTGCGTCGATAGCTCAAGGATCAAGGCACCCGTTTTCGCGACCTGAAAGCAGAACTGCGCCAGTCCAAAGCAAAACAACTGTTGACCCAAAGCGATATGTCCGTGGCGCAAGTGGCCGACCTGTTGGGCTACGCCGAACCAAGTGCCTTTTTTCGGGCCTTTCACGCCTGGACAGGCACATCCCCGGCGCTGTATCGGGAAAATTGGACGGCGCGATAGTTATGCCCGACACAAATACAAGGAAAGTGGATTATTTCTCGTAATGCGTCGGTCAATATGTATAATAAAGACTTAGGCTCCTGCAGTAGAGAACACCGATGAAATTGAACCTCGATTCCGAAGACGAACTTCCGGTTTTCCGTCAGTTGGCAAAGGCGCTACAGCAGAAAATCCTCTCTGGCGAATTGCAGCCCGGTGCGCGTATGCCCGCAGAAACTGTGCTTGCAAGCGAGAATGGAATTCACCGCTCGACCGTCCGCGAGGCGATCCGCGCACTTGAACAACAGGGCCTGTTGCATCGCGAAGAAGGCAAGCGCAAACTTTTTGTGTCGCGCCCCAATACCGAAGAAATGTCCCGCCGGTTGGTCACGCCGATGGTAATGAACGGCGTGACCTTCGAAGAAATCTGGGAAGCCATTCGAGCCCTGGATCCCGTTGCCGCCGAAGCGGCCGCGCACAGGCGCGATATAGATAACCTGAAGGCACTGGACGATAATATTGCCCGCACCAAGGCGGCAATGGATGACCCGGACGAACTGGTCAAACTCGACATCGAATTCCACGAACTTATTGCCGTGGCTGCCAACAACCGTGTCATCCAATCGCTGCGGCTGCCGATCAGTGATCTGTTCTACCCGTCATTCCAGACCGTCATGACCAGCCTGAATGCCAGCGAACGCTTGCTGACCGCGCATGAAAAGATCGTTCAGGCGATCAAGTGGGGTGATGCGGCCGAAGCCAAGGAATGGATGATCAAGCACCTGAACGATTTCCGCAAAGGGTACGAGTTGGCAAGCCTCGACATCACCGGTCCCGCCGAATTCCCCGCCAAAGCCGGTGAATGACCGCGATCAGGCGGCAAGATCAAGAATTTGCAGGACATCCTTGGCGCTTGTAATCCGACGCGGGTTCTTTGGCACCCAAGGCGTTTGCAGGGACGCCTCTGCAATCGTGGCAAAATCATCGCGCGAAATGCCCGCCGTCATCAACCCGCGCGGCAAACCCAGTTCGGTAATGAGCTGCGCCAGAAGATCTGCAGCGGGCGCCGCCCTGCGCTCGCTCCTTGCGTCCAAGGTTGTGGCGACAATGATCAGTTGAAAATTTGCTTGGTGATCTCTTCGTCCAACGGCTGGCCAAATCGGATCACTGGCACCGTGCAGGACAAAGCCCATTTCCCGGCGCTTGCCGTGAAAGGCGCACCGAAACAGCCATCCGCCACCCGTTGCACCAGACGCAAAGCGAATCCCGCTGCGGGCAGCAAATCAATTACAATACTCAATGTTGAAAGGGATTTAGGATCATACCCCTTACAGCGCCGCATCCTTCTGCGCCACCAGACAAAAGCTCATCGGAACCTGTGCCGCACGGCCTTCGTAGATGTCATATTCCGGTTCCCGGATAGTGTGCGGAAATTCTGTCAGCTCCACCACCCGCAGACCGGCCCGGATGCAGGCGGTGACAATATCGCCCAGCGGATGAATGAACCAATATCCGGTTTCCCCCGCGCCGTGATCCTGACCATCATAGGCGATCGCCTCGTTGACCTCTTGCGGCTGCGTTTCGAAATAGCTGAAGGCGGGCTCATGCGGCCGGGCGCTGGCCGGGTCGAACAGTTCAAGAAACGGGTGCGTTTCGTAGATGACCAATCTGCCGCCGCCCGAAAGCAGCCCCGCAACGACCCGAAAGAACGCCTCAAGATCCGGCATCCAGTTCAAAACCCCGATGGTGATCAGCGCCAGATCGAACGATCCCAATCCGGTGGGCAAATCATAGATATCCGCCTCGACCAGCCGCAATTGCACCCCGGCCGCATTTGCAAGCTGCCGCCCCTGCGCCAAGAAAGCGGATGACTGATCAATGCCCATTTCGGGACGGATCCCCAAAGCCGCCAGTGACAGCAACTCACGGGCATTGTTGCACCCGATCTGCACGGCGGTTTTCCCGCTCAGGTCAAGCTGGCGCAGGGTGGCGGTCAAATGCGCATCAAGCACCGAAAACCCCGATCGCGCCGCATCCGCAAGAAGCTGCTCCCAATGCGCCCCCGTACCGTGAAGCGGGGCCGAAGCGTCCCACGCCGCCCGGTTCGCCATCGTGAACGTGCGGATCCTGTCTTTGGTCATACCGTCACATGGTCCCCGGCCCATTCGCGCCCCCCCATCGGGTCGCCGTCAAGCGTTCAGCCCCCAAGCCATTGCACAAGCCAGAATGGCGACCCACCCGAAATCTGCAATCGCCGCCCGGGATATTCCGCAACTGATGCCGCCCAGCACCACCTGCCCCCGAACCCCGCATCGCCGTCGAAGCGCGGTGCCTTGCCCCCGCTGATTAGCTCTGTCATATAACTATCGCCACCCTAACCAATCCGACAGCATGACCCTAAAGCTCGCCTTGCAGACGCTGATCCTGACCGCCCTTTGCGGGGTTGGTGGCTTTGCGGCATCCTTTCTGCATCTGCCGCTGCCCTTCATGATGGGCCCGCTGATCATCTCGGGGCTGATCGCAACGGTCTTTGCCGACAAACTGCCCGACGATTATCGATTCCCGATGAAATTCCGCATCGTCTTCATGTCGCTGATCGGGGTGATGATCGGATCGCGGGTTCATGCCGACCTGCTGCCTGAAATCCCGTCGCTACTGGCTTCGCTCGCGGTGCTCAGCGGCTTCGTCTTTGCCGCCCACGGGTTGAATTACGTCATCTTCCGCCATTTGGGCGGCTATGACCGCCCCACCGCGTTCTATTCCGGCACCCCCGGCGGGCTGATGGAATCGCTGGCCATGGGCGAAGAAGCCGGGGCCAATCTTGCCGTGCTGACCATGCAGCAGTTTTTCCGCATCATCACCGTCATTTCCATCGTCCCGATCGGTCTGTCGCTCTGGCATGGTGCGCCGGTGGGCAGCGCCGGTGGCCTGTCCCTCGGCTCTGCCGAAACCAGCCTCAGCGCCTTGCCCGTCGCCCTTGCCGTCGGCCTGACCGGGCTGTTCATCGGCACCACGATCAAGCTGCCCGCCGCGCAACTGACCGGCCCGCTGATCGCCGCCGCCATTGTCACCGTTCTGGGGTTGGCCGATCTGGCGCTGCCGCAATGGGTGATCAACCTGAGCCAAGTGGTGATCGGCACCTCCTTGGGCATGCGTTTCACCGGGCTGAAGGGCCGCATGATGGTGGTCGCGGCGGGGTTGTCGCTGATCTCGGTCACGGTGATGCTGGCGCTCGGGGCGCTCTGCGCGGTGCTGCTGCACCGGTTCACCGGCGCGGCCTTCGATGTCTTGATGATCTCCTTCGCCCCCGGCGGCGTCACCGAAATGGGCCTGATCGCGCTGTCGCTGCAGGCCAATCCGGCGCTGGTCACGCTGCATCATGTTTACCGCATCATCCTGACGGTTATCGAAATGGCCGTCATCGCCCGCATCCGCCCCAAGGACCGGCTTTGACAGACCGCCTGCGAGGCATTACTGAACAACTGTTCATTTAGACGAGAGAGGACGTCCAAAATGCAAATGAAAGAAACCTGCGCCGTGATCACCGGAGGGGCTTCGGGCCTGGGGGAAGCCACCGCGCGCCTGTTCGCCGAAGCCGGTGCCAAAGTCACCCTGCTCGACCGCAACGCCGAACAAGGCGAAAAAGTTGCCGCAGAACTGGGCGGCACCTTCGTCGAAACGGACGTCACCAGCGAAGCCTCGGTGCAAAACGCCATGCAGGCGGCGGTTGCCGCGATGGGCAAGATCAACACCGCCGTGAACTGTGCCGGTATCGGCACGGCGGAAAAGACGCTGAATAAAAACGGCGCCCACAGCCTGGAACATTACCAGCGCATCATCAACATCAACCTGATCGGCACCTTCAACGTCGCCCGTCTGGCCGCCGTCGAAATGGCCAAGAACGATCCCACCGACGACAATCAGCGCGGCGTGATCATCAACACCGCCTCGGTCGCCGCCTTTGACGGCCAGAAGGGTCAGGCCGGCTATGCCGCCTCCAAGGGCGGTATCGTCGCCACCTCGCTGCCGATGGCGCGCGATCTGGCCCGCGAAGGCATCCGGGTGATGGCAATCGCACCGGGCATCTTCCTGACCCCGATGCTGATGGGCCTGCCGCAAGAAGTGCAGGATCAACTGGCCGCTGACGTCACCAATCCGCGGCGTCTGGGCGATCCGCGCGAATATGCCTCGCTGGCGCGGTTCATCTGCGAATGCGGCTATCTGAACGGCGAAGTCATCCGCATCGATGGTGCCCTGCGGATGCAGTGACGGGCGGCAGGAACAAACCGTAGGCCGGGCTTCAGCCCGGCCATTCCAACGCCCCATTCAAGAAAACGGTGCCGGGCGAAATCCCGGCCCACCGCCTTCAGATTCTCGGTATGAACGAAGAATTACCGGCGCAGTCCGGCCATTTGTAGCGTTTGGCGCTACAAATTCCGCAAATATCCTGAAACTTTTGTAAACTCAGTCGCCTGATTTTTCTTCCAGCAGCAGCCATTCTTCTTCCGCCGCCGCCAGCGCTTGCTGCCGCTCGACCAAAGCTTCCGTGGCTTTCTGAAATTTCACCGGTTGCTTGGAAAACAGCTCCGGATCCATCAGGAATTCTTCCAGCTTGGCGATCTCGGCTCCCAGCCGTTCGAGGATCGCAGGCAATGCCTCCAGTCGGTGTTTTTCGGTGAAACTCAACCCCTCGGCCTTCGCCTCTGGGTCCGCTTTCGTTTTCACTTTTGAGGCGGAAGATTTTGTTTTTTCTTCATTTTTATCCGGGGTCGCTTCGGCCTTCTGGGCCTGATAATCGCTCCAGCCACCGGCATAAACCGTGGCGCGCCCGTTGCCTTCCATCGCGATCGTCGTGGTCGCCACCCGGTCGAGAAAGTCGCGGTCGTGGCTGACCAGCATCACCGTGCCATCGTAATCATCCAGCAGTTCCTGCAACAGGTCCAGCGTTTCGATATCCAGATCGTTGGTCGGTTCGTCCAGCACCAGAAGGTTGCTTTCCTTGGCCATCAACTTGGCCAATAGCAATCGCGCTTTTTCCCCACCTGACAAGGACTTAACAGCCGCTCTTGCCTGCCGTTCGTCGAACAGGAATTCCTTC
Source organism: Thalassovita gelatinovora (assembly GCF_001458355.1). Classification (GTDB taxonomy): domain Bacteria; phylum Pseudomonadota; class Alphaproteobacteria; order Rhodobacterales; family Rhodobacteraceae; genus Thalassobius; species Thalassobius gelatinovorus. Next base: position 38,372 of record NZ_CYSA01000025.1, read on the forward strand.
AGATAGCCGACCACATGCTTCGGTTGCCCGCGGACCAGAACCTGATCCGCCTTGCCCGACACCCGCATATCGGGGTCGCCGGTCAGGCTGTCCCATAGGCTCATTTCAGGATCCAACTGCGCCCGTGCCTGATCGAAAACCGCCGGCAACAGGTTGGTGCCCAAAGACACCGATCCCTGATCCGGTATTTCCTGCCCCAGCAACATTTTCAATACCGTGGTCTTGCCCACGCCATTCGGCCCGACAAACGCGACCCGGTCGCCGCGCTGGATCTTGATCGAAAAATCTTGAACGATGATCTTCTCGCCATAAGCCTTTGATATTTCTTTGGCTTCTACAACTTTGCGACCCGATTTCGGCCCCGCTGAAAGCTCCATCGCCGCGGCACCCTGGCGCTTGATCTGCGATGACCGTTCAGCCCGCAGCGCCTTCAACGCCCGCAACCGTCCCTGGTTGCGCGTCCGCCGCGCCGAAATGCCTTCGACCGCCCAGCGGGCTTCGGATTTGATCTTGCGGTTCAATTTGTGGCGTTGCTGGTCTTCGTCTTCCCAAACCTTGTCGCGCCAAGCTTCGAAATCTTCGAATCCCTTTTCTTGCCGTCGCACCATTCCCCTGTCAATCCAAAGAGTTGCGCGGGTAAGCGCACGTAAAAAGGCGCGGTCGTGGCTGATCAGAACATAGCCTTTTCGGGTCTCGCGCAGCTCGTTTTCCAGCCAGGCAATCGCCTCGATATCCAGATGGTTGGTCGGTTCGTCCAGCAGCATCAGCTCGGGGGCCTCGGCCATCAGCTTGGCCAACGCCGCCCGACGCCGCTCGCCGCCCGACGCGGTTTCCACCGGCCGGTTCGGATCAAATTTCAATCCTTCGCCCGCCATCTCGACCCGGTAGGTTTCGGCCGGGTCCAAACCGCTGGCGGCATAATCGCCCAACGTGGCAAATCCGGCCATATCGGGATCTTGTTCCATATAGCCGACGCTGACCCCCGGCGGCACCACTCGCCCCCCGTGATCGGGTTCAACAAGACCCGCCATCACCTTCATAAGAGTAGATTTTCCCGATCCGTTGCGGCCAACCAAGGCAACCCTGTCGCCGGGCTGTACCACCAGTGACAGATCGTGAAAAACCGGGTCCCCGCCGAATGTCAGCGAAATATCGTTCAATTGGAGTAAGGGTGCGCGTGCCATGCGTCGCAGCTAACGACGCCCCCGAACAACGTCAAGAACCCATGTTTTCATCTTGGCAAAATACTCCGGGGGGAGACGTTGAAAATCCTGGGATTTTCAACGTGGGGGCAGTGCCCCATCGATTACCCCGCCACCCCACGCAACAATCGCTTGCGGGCCGGAGGAATTGCATTGATTTCAAGGCCTGTAAACACGTGCAACGTGTTCATATGCGGGTCCACCACAGCATGATCCGACACCCAGCCCCCCATCAGCAGATAGGTGCGCAGCAAAGGCGGCATCCGCATCATCGCCTTCTTCGCATCCGGTTTGCGCCGCAATTTTTGGCCAAAGCGAAACACCTGCGGCGCCTTGACCCGCGGCAGCCAGCGTTTCGGTGCCAGATGGCGTTCTTTCAACATCGCGAATGCGTCCAGATATTCCTGTTCATCAGTGCCATGAAACGACGAACAGCCAAACAACATTTCGACATTGTTTTCATCCACATAGCGCGTCATAGCACCCCATGCGACACGCAGAATATCGGCATCCTTGACCGCTGGATGAATGCAGAACCGACCCATTTCAACCATCGGTCCCGCAAAATCCTGCAAGCCCGACAATTCGTAATATTGCGCCGAATAACTGCGCTCGATTTCTTTCCCGCCGGTCAACGGCAGAATTCGGAAACAACAGACCAGCCGCCCAGTCTTGACCTCTTCGACTAAGATATGGCTGCAGATCGGGTCGAACCGGTCTGAATCAATCCCGCCCGTCCCGTGAAAGCTCAGATGGCGCAACCGCTGGGCGGCGTCGACATCTTCAACAGTTTCCGCCAAGCGCGTGATATAGCGCCCTTTTTTCAATGACAGCATCAGACCACTCCGGCTGCTTTGCCCTTGGCAAAGCTCGTTTCGCCGAATCTAGCATACAAGATGTATCACGGATGTGACGAAAAAACGTCGCGACTCAGCCTGCGAAGTCCGACGCCCGCACCCGTCCAATATTGCCCAATAGCTGACGCAGGAAGCCCTTGTTGGTAACGTTCGAACTGGTCACCCGGCGGGTCAGCGGCACGACCCTGCCATCTTCGAGAGTGAACCGTTCCACATTACTGACCACCCCGCGCTTGTCGAAACTGATCGCGACGACCTCGCGGTCGGTCACTTCCGGGCGGCGATAAGCGAAATGGCGCATACGGCTTTGTACGTAGTAATACCCGCTATCATTCAACACCCCGGCAGCCCCCGGAGTGCCGATGGATTCGGCAACACTATCGCGGGTGTCGACACCAACGGTGATCGCCGACAGATCGTCTTCCGGCGGGACATACCCGTGATTACGATAGAGCGACGTACATCCCGTCACCGCCAGGATCACAATTCCGGCCGCAACGGTTTTCAAAGTCTTTCCTATGCGCGACATCGCTGTCCTCTTGCCTTGGCCGTTTCCGCCTTCTATCCCGCTTACAGAAGGAATGACTTCGGTTCAAGCAAAGGAACCATCCCAATCATGACCAAACTGCCCAGCGAAAAATTACGAGTCGCCGATCTGTCTACTACGCGTCCAACCCGGTTCAAACTGATTCCGAACGACGCGGAACTGCGTGCAATCGCGGATGAGCTCGGATTGCTCGACCTGCGCAAGCTGAGATTTGAGGGCGAAATCCGGGCCGAAGGTCGCCGTGACTGGCGATTCAAAGCGGATTTGGGCGCGACGGTTGTGCAGGCTTGTGTGGTCAGTCTTGCCCCGGTCAGCACCCGGATCGACGAAAAAGTGAACCGATTGTTTATTGCCGAACTGCCCGAAGACAGCGTTGAAGACGAAGAAATTGAAATGCCCGAGGACGATTCGATCGAGGCACTGGATAAAGTGATCGATCCGGCCACGGTGATGATCGAGGCACTTTCGCTGGCCTTACCGCTTTATCCCCGTGCCAAAGGCGCGGAACTGGACGAAACCCGGTTCACGGAACCTGGCAAGACCGCGATGACGGATGAGGAAACCAAACCCTTCGCCGGGCTTGCCGCATTGCGCGACAAGCTGGACAAAAAGGACTAGATTCGTTTGCCCTTTGCCTCCGAATTTCGGTTGATTGCGAATACACGACCTCATACCTGCCCGATCAGACCTAGCCCCACATCGACCCACGAACCGGCCCGTACATTCCCAGAAATCCGACACAATAGGCCAGAGACAGAAAAAACCACTTGCGCCTTTCGTAATTCGCAGTATTTTCCGGCGCTCATCCGATTTTTGGGTTGGACATGTCGGCACGGACCGAATATGAGCCACGAACCCACGTGAAACCGGGCCTTGTGCCCATAGAAATTGAGGTTGTGACATGGCTGTCCAGCAGAACAAAGTATCCAAGTCGCGCCGCAACAACCGCCGCGCACATGACGCGCTGGTCGCGGCAAACCCGAACGAATGCCCCAACTGTGGCGAGCTGAAGCGCCCGCACCATGTTTGCGCATCTTGCGGCCACTACGCCGATCGTGAAGTCGTCGCTCTGGTTGACGAAATCGATCTGGACGAAGACGCGGCATAACGCAACTTTCAGGGACCGGCGTCCGCAATGACCGCTTTGCAGGATCAATCCACGGCGGGTGCAGGACGCACCATCATCTCTGTTGACGCCATGGGTGGCGACCGAGGACCGGCGGCAGTAGTCGCCGGTATTTCTCGTTCTGCGAAAAAAAACCCAGATATCGGCTTCATTCTGCACGGCCCCAAGGCCGAGTTGGACAAGCTGGTCGCGCGCAAAAAGCCGTTGGCCGGACGGGTCGAGATTCGCGATGCTCAGGGTGTCGTCACGATGGAGGATAAACCGTCCCACGTGATGCGCCATGGCAAAGACACCTCGATGTGGTCAGCGCTGGATGCGGTGCGGTCAGGTGATGCGGATGTCTGCGTTTCGTGCGGCAACACCGGCGCCCTGATGGCGTTGAGCATGGTGCGGCTGCGCAAGCTGCCAGGTGTTAATCGTCCGGCAATCGCAGTACTGTGGCCGTCGCGCAATCCACAAGGCTTCAACGTCATGCTGGATGTTGGTGCCGATGTGCGTGCCGATGAACACGATCTGCTGCAATATGCGTTGATGGGGGCCTCTTACGCCCGCAACGGAATGGATTTACCGCGGCCGCGGATCGGCCTGCTGAATGTCGGCACTGAAGAACATAAAGGCCGGGCCGAACTGAAGCTGGCCCATGATCTGATCAAGTCTAATGCTGACCGGGCCGGGTTGGATTTCGTCGGCTTTGTCGAAGGTAGCGATATCCCGGGCGATGCCTGCGATGTGATCGTCACCGACGGGTTCACCGGCAATGTTGCACTGAAGACCGGCGAAGGAACGGCCAGCCTGATCGGCGATCTGCTGAAAGAAGCGTTCCAGTTTTCGCCGCTGTCGCGACTGGCCTCGCTGCTCGCTTTCACTTCGATGCAGCGATTGAAGAAACGGATTGACCCGCGCCGGGTCAATGGCGGCGTTTTCCTAGGGCTCAACGGCACCGTGGTCAAATCGCATGGATCGGCCGATGCCACAGGCATCGCCGCAGCGGTAAAGCTGGCACATCTGCTGTCGCAATCGGGATTTTCGCATAAACTGGCTGCGCGGGTTGCATCCGCCTCGGAGCAGGTTCAAGATACTGCAACCGAGCAGTCCGAAGACGGTGGAAAAGAATGACAATACGCGCTGTTGTAAAAGGCGTTGGCCACTATCTGCCGGAACGTGTTGTTCCCAATAGCGAATTTGAAAAAAGCTTGGATACCTCGGACGAATGGATTCGCACCCGGTCCGGTATCGAGCGGCGGCATTTCGCGGCAGAAGGCGAAACCACTTCCGATCTCGCCGTGAACGCAGCACGTGCGGCGTTGAAAAACGCTGGTCTGCAGCCTGACGATATCGACGCGATCATCGTGGCGACCTCTACCCCGGACCTGACTTTCCCCTCTGTCGCGACCATGGTGCAGGAAAAGCTGGGCATGACTCGTGGCTATGGCTTTGACGTACAAGCGGTATGCGCCGGTTTCATCTATGCATTGACCAATGCCAATGCGTTGATCGTGTCGGGACAGGCCAACCGCGTGCTGATCATTGGCGCAGAAACCTTCAGCCGGATCATGGATTGGACAGATCGCGCCACTTGCGTTCTGTTCGGCGATGGTGCCGGAGCCCTGGTGCTGGAGGCCGGAACCGGCGATGGAACCAGCGACGATCGTGGCATCCTGTCGTCGGACCTGAATTCCGACGGACGCTATCGCGAGATGCTTTACGTCGATGGCGGCGTTTCAAGCACCGGCACCGCAGGGAAATTGCGCATGCAGGGTAACGCTCTGTTCCGTCAAGCCGTGGAAAAGCTAAGTTCAACTGCGGACACCGCGCTGACAAAGGCCGGTCTGAGCCATGACGACATTGATTGGATCGTCCCGCATCAGGCTAATATCCGCATCATTCTGGGCACCGCGAAGAAGCTGGGCGTATCGATGGATAACGTCATCGTCACCGTTCAGGATCACGGAAATACCTCGGCGGCATCGATTCCATTGGCCATGTCGGTCGGGGTCGATGAAGGCAAAATCAAGCAAGGCGACCTGCTGGTGGCCGAAGCGATTGGCGGCGGGTTGGCTTGGGGGGCGGTCGTACTGCGCTGGTAGGCCAAAATCGGCCGTTTCAAGGCCTCCTTACAAGTCATTGATATTGACTCGGAAATTGCCTTCCCTCATGTTTGACCAAACAATGGGGGGTCTCAGTGATGAGCGAAAAAACTCTAACCCGGATGGACTTGAGCGAAGCAATCTTCCGCGAAGTCGGGCTGTCGCGCAATGACTCGGCCCAATTGGTCGAAAGCGTGCTGAACCATATGTCCGATGCGCTGGTGCAAGGTGAGCAGGTCAAGATTTCCTCGTTCGGCACCTTCTCGGTCCGCGACAAGGCCGCCCGCGTCGGTCGCAACCCGAAGACCGGGGAAGAAGTGCCGATCAATCCGCGCCGTGTCCTGACCTTCCGCCCATCGCATCTGATGAAAGAACGGGTCGCCGCCGGAAACTCCTCAACCAAGGGGTAAAGAGGCATGGCGAAATCGCCCGACGCTTTTCGGACCATCAGCGAAGTGGCCGACTGGCTGGATCGCCCGGCCCATGTGCTGCGATTCTGGGAAAGCAAGTTCAGCCAGGTCAAACCGGTAAAACGCGCCGGAGGCCGGCGGTATTACCGGCCGCAGGACATGTTGCTGCTGGGCGGTATCAAGAAGCTGCTGCATGACGATGGCATGACCATCAAGGGCGTGCAGAAAACGCTGCGCGAACAAGGCGTGCATCACGTCGCCGAATTGTCGCAGCCATTGGATGGTGGAACGGACACGATTGTGGAAGCCGTGGCAGATCCGGCCGAGACATTGCCCGACGCCACGTTGCTGGATGCCCCGACCGTGGCAGATACGGTAACAGCCATCCCCCAGCCCATTGCGGACTCTCAGCCCATTCCCGAACCAGCCTCCGCCCCTGTCGCGGCTGAAATGCTACCCAATCCGCAGCAAGCAACGCTATTTGATGTCGAACCAGAGCCTGAGGCGGAGCCCGTAGAAGCATCTATAACGCCACAACAGGTCGGTTTGCAGACCACTCCGTCTGTACCGGCCCCACTGGCTGCCTTGCTGGCACGGCGGGATCGATGGACCGGTGTCGAGGCTGAAAAGGCCCGCGCTTTGTTGCTGCGGGCAAGGTCCCATGTCGCGGCCATGAAAGGCGCTTCGAAACAGGGATGACAACGGGGTAAAGAAAATGGCGATTGCCCCTTGCCCCCGCCCCGAAAATCGCTATGAAAGCCAAACCGTCGGGCTATAGCGCAGCCTGGTAGCGCGTCCGTCTGGGGGACGGAAGGTCGCAGGTTCGAGTCCTGCTAGCCCGACCAATTTTCCCCTATCTTCCCTATCCGAAATCGCCTGCCAGATCCTGCCGCCTCCGGCCGCGCAGGGCGTTTGGCGAAGGAGACGCTACGTTTTGCAACAAATCCGTCCGCACGGTCGATTTTTCTGCTCCAAGCGCTTGACTTGACCGCCACGGCGCGGATGGTCTGAACTCAGAATAGCCGGGCCAACAGCCCAGACCGGAGGAGAAAAACATGAAAAAGACCATCGAAGATTTTGCCTTGGAGAATCTGGCGCTCAGCATGGATGACGACGGGATCGCCACGCTCACGTTGAACCGTCCGGCCAAGCGCAATGCATTGAACGCAGACACCGTCGAGGAACTGATCGAAGTTTTCTCTGCCCTGCCCCGCATGGGCACCCGGGCTGTCGTGTTGCGTGCCGAAGGAACGCATTTCTGTGCTGGGCTGGACCTTGTCGAACATCACGAAGAAGATCGCAGACCTGAAGATTTCATGCATCTCTGCCTGCGCTGGCACGAAGCCTTCAACAAGATGGAATATGGCGGCGTACCGATCATCGCCGCGCTGAAAGGGGCGGTTGTCGGTGGTGGTCTAGAATTGGCGTCTTCCGCCCATATCCGGGTCGCGGATGCGTCAACCTACTTCGCCCTGCCCGAAGGCCAGCGCGGGTTGTTCACTGGCGGCGGCGCGACGATCCGGGTGGCCGACTTGGTCGGCAAGGCACGGATGATCGACATGATGCTGACCGGGCGCATTTATGCGCAGGACGAAGCGATCCAGGTCGGACTGGCGCAATATCTGGTAGAAGACAGCGAAGCCAAAGCCTATGAAATCGCCCGCGCGGCGGCAGAAAATCCGCCATTGTCGAACTTCGCAATCTGTAGCGCAATCAGCCATATGCAGAACATGTCGGCGCTGGACGCGGCCTATGCCGAATCCGTGGTGGCGGGCATCGTGAATACGCAACCCGCTTCGCGCGGGCGGCTCGAAGCCTTCGCCAACAAGACTGCGGCGCGGGTGAAGCCGGGGCAAAGCTGATGGCAACGGGCGAAATCTTTACCGGATTTCGCCCTACTTTTCAGTTTGAAACTCAGATCAACCAAGATGGTTCAGCCCGGGCCGCAAGGTATTCATAGCATTTTCAACCCTGAAAACGCCGATCACGCAAGAAAATCTGCTTTCCCTATTCCGTCCCCGCCCCGGCCTTTGCTAAGACAGGTCAATTGCAAAGGGGATAACTATGACCGGTGTGTTAGCCAGCCAGGAACTGCAACGGTTGATCGCGGCGGGCCAGATTTCGGCGCAACCCGAAATCACCCCCGAACAGATCCAACCCGCCAGTCTCGATTTGCGGCTCGGCACCCGGGCTTGGCGCGTGCGTGCGTCATTCCTTGCGGGTCACGGCCGCACGGTTCAGGATCGGCTGGAAGAATTCGAAATGCACCAGATCGACCTTACCCAAGGAGCGGTGCTGGAAAAGGGCTGTGTCTATGTGGTTCCGTTGATGGAACATCTGGATTTGCCCGAACATATTCAGGCGGTGGCCAATGCCAAAAGTTCCACTGGACGGCTGGACCTGCTGACCCGTACCATCACCGATGGCGGTGAAGAATTTGACCGGATTCAGCCCGGGTACAAAGGCCCCCTCTATGCCGAGATTTGTCCGCGATCATTCTCGGTTTTGGTCCGCCCAGGCATGCGCCTCAATCAGATCCGGTTCCGTACCGGACAGGCGGTGCTGAGCGATGACGCGCTGCGGGCACTGCATGCGCAAAGCCCCCTGGTCGATGGCGAAGCAGTGATCAGCGAAGGCTTGGGGTTCTCGGTCGATCTGAAACCGGCATCGGGCACCTTGGTCGGCTATCGCGCCAAACCGCATACCGGCGTGATCGATTTGGACCGGATCGGCGAATACGATTCGGCGGAATATTGGGAAGAAGTGCGTACGAATAACGGTCAGATCATCCTTGATCCCGGTGCTTTCTACATTCTGGTCAGCCGCGAAGCGGTGCATATTCCACCCGAATATGCCGCCGAGATGGCCCCTTATCTGGCGATGGTGGGGGAATTCCGGGTGCATTATGCCGGTTTCTTCGATCCCGGTTTCGGACATGCAGCAGCAGGCGGTGCGGGATCGCGCGGGGTGCTCGAAGTGCGCTGTCACGAAGCGCCTTTCGTGTTGGAACACGGTCAGGTCGTGGGCCGTCTGGTTTACGAAAAGATGGCTGAAGTCCCCAACCAGATTTACGGCTCAGACATTTCATCGAATTATCAGGGTCAGGGTTTGAAATTGTCGAAACATTTCCGCACCCCCTGACCGGAACCGGAGCAGCCATGCAGAAACCCGCGCTGACACTCCTTTGCATTTGCGGTCTGATCGTGACCGGCTGTTCCGCACCTGATGGCACATCGGCCCCCTACAGCCCTGCCACCCAACACATCACGGTAGAAATGCCCGTCAACGCCCCGGCCATCGGGCAACAGTTCCGGGTGGTCCCCGATACTGCAGACCGGGGCGGACTGGGCGGCGATCATCTGGGACTTGATGTGCTGTCACCACGAGATGCCCCGGTTCTGGCCGCCGCCGATGGCGTGGTCGTCGCTTCGTTTTATGAACCAGCCTATGGCAACCGGGTGGAAATCGCCCATGGGCCGGACGACGAAGGCCGTATTGTCACCACAAGGTCGGTACATCTGAACACTCGGTTGGTGACAATGGGCGAACACGTCTTGCGTGGTCAAAAGATTGGCACAGTCGGATCGACCGGGGCGCTGGCCGGGACACTCAACCATCTGCATTTCGAAACCCGTCTGAATGGGACGGGCGTAGTCGATCCACACCTGCTATGGGCCGATGGTGTGGGCAAGGTCACCTGCTTCGACCTTGATCGCCCGCTGCCCGAAAGCCCGGTCCGGTTGACCTATCCGGTCCAATGTCGCTGAGCATGCCGCAGCGTCATAAGGCCCCGGCCAGATTTGGGCTTTTTCAAAACCGGGCGAAGGCGGTATCGCGAGTGTAAGATGCTGACCAAACCTGTTCCCCTTCTGACTGCCACGATAGGCGTTGTCGGTGCCAATTCCTTGGTGCTGCCACCAATTGCGACCATCGTGGCACAAGATCTGAACGTATTGCCCGGCGACATCATACAGGCGATGGGCGCTTATGGCGCGGGCACCGCGGTGTCGGCTTTGGTTCTGGCACCGCGCGCCGATAAAATCGGCGCGGACCGGGCTTTGCGCCAGGCTTGCGCGATGCTGATCCTGGCGTTGGGGATTTCGGCACTGGCGCCAAGCCTGCTGATATTGCTGATCGGTCATGCGATTGCTGGGCTTGGGGCCGGAATGGCGCTACCGGCAATTTATTCACTGGCGGCACAGGTGGGTCCCAAGGGGCGTGAAAAACAAACGATCGGCACGGTGCTGACCGGCTGGACGCTAAGCCTGGTGGGCGGTGTGGTTCTCGCTTCGGCGCTGGCCGACGTCGCGGGCTGGCGCAGCGTGTACGGGCTGATGATGGGGCTGACCGTCGCAATCTGGTTCTTGCTGGGCCGCTGCGATATGCAGGTCCAGGTGATTGCCACCGCCCCCACATCGCCACTGACCGGATTACAGGTGCCCGGTATCAGCCGCGGGTTGCTGTCCAACGCTTTGCTGATGCTGGGGTTCTTCGGTGCCTATAGCTTCATGGGGCCGCATGTGGTCGGGGAATTGGGGCTGACGGTATCGGCTGCCGGTCTGGTCACGTTTGCCTATGGCAGCGGGTTCGGGCTGGCGGTGTTTCTGGATCGGTTCGTCGATCGGTTACCCCCTCGGCGCGCCTCTGCTCTGGCTTTTGCCGGCTTGCTGATTGGATATGGTTTGATGGCCCTATCGGCGCAGGTTTTCACCCTGCTGCTAGCGGCGGCTTTTGTCTGGGGCGTGTTCCAGCATTTCGCATTGAATGCGGTGGTGGCACGTCTAACCGCGCTTGACCCGGGTCAACGCGGTGCGATCATGGGGTTGAATTCAGCCAGCACCTATCTGTGTGTGCTGGGTGGCGCGATGCTGTTCCGGCTGCCGTTCGAAGCGGCAGGATGGCCGACTTGCCTGATGATTTCGGCGTTTTGCGCAGCTTGCGCCTGTGCCGAGGCGCTGTGGCCGCGTCGCGCTACTTGCTCAGCCGACGGCTGATCTTGGCGGCCTGACGGACGCTCTTGGCGGTCTGGCGGTTCTGTTTCGCCTGGCCATCGTTTTTGGACAGCGTGTTGATCCCGGCATTCACCCCCTTGTTGACGAATGTGCGGATCACTTGCCGGACAATCATGTTAATCAGTTGGTTCGCGTTCATTCTGCTCTCCTACGCTTGTTACATCGGCATATAGGCCGGAATTGCGCCATTTTGAGGGCATGATCCGAAGTTGAAGCTATTCCTCGAACATCTCACCTTGATCGTCTTCATCGAGAACGTCGTCTTCGTCCCCCTCGACAAGGGTCGGCATGGCGCCCGGCGGTGGTCGGTTGTCCAGCAACCCGGCCGAACGCAATTCCTTCAACCCGGGCAGGTCACGGGCGTTTTCCAGCCCGAAATGATCCAGAAATTCCTGCGTCACCACAAAGGTGACCGGTCGTCCCGGTGTCATCCGGCGCCGACCGAAGCGAATCCATTCCATTTCCAACAGCTGATCCACCGTGCCGCGGCTGACGCTGACACCACGAATTTCTTCAATTTCGGCACGGGTGACGGGTTGGTGATAGGCAATGATCGCCAAGGTTTCGACGGCTGCGCGGCTGAGCTTGCGCATCTCGACCGTTTCTTTTTGCATCAGAAACCCCAGATCGGGTGCTGTGCGAATGGCCCAGGAATCGCCCACCCGCACCACCTGAACACCGCGCCCTTCATAGCGTTTGCGCAGGTGCACCAAGGCTTCGGCAGCGTCGCAGCCATGCGGCATACGGGCTTCCAGATCGCGTCCCGATAACGGTTCGGCCGAAGCGAACAGCATCGCTTCGATCATGCGTTCCTGTTCCCCTATTGGCGGCGCTTCAAACAGGCTTTCTTCCTGCGGCCCGGCCTGCGCAGTTGGATCTTGCGCCATTTCTTCAGCCATCGCGACCTTCCCTTCTGCGCAGTTCAATCGGTTCGAACAAGCCACCCTGACGCAGTTCTACCTTGCCTTCCTTGGCCAGTTCCAGCGAAGCAGCAAAGGTCGCGGCCGTGGCCGAACGGCGCTTGACCGGATCGGTTTCCCAACCGGCGGGGAAATAGCTGTTGATATCGGTCCAACTGCCGGCAAAGCCGATCATGCCGCGCATCCGTTCCAGAGCCTGTTCCATCGTATAGACCGAATCCCGGTCCATCACGAAGGGGCGAAATTCATCCTTGGTCCTGAGTCGGGCATAGCCCTGCATCAGATCGAGAAGCGTCGCCGAATAGGTCACCCGCTTGATCCGTTCAACCCCTTCGGGCAGACCCCGGACAAAAAAATCCCGACCCTTCTGGTCACGCGCCATAAGCTTGGCAGCCGCATCGCGCATCGCTTGCAGACGTTCCAGCTGAAACGCCAAATGCGCGGCCAGTTCTTCGCCCGAGGGGCCTTCTTCACTGGGATCGGGCGGCAATAGCAGCCGTGATTTGAGGAAGGCCAGCCAAGCCGCCATCACCAGATAATCGGCAGCAAGTTCAATCCGCAGCGCCTTGGCCTGTTCGACAAAGGCCAGATATTGTTCGGCCAATTGCAGGATCGAGATTTTGCGCAGATCGACTTTCTGGGTGCGCGACAGCATCAACAGCAGATCAAGCGGGCCTTCGAACCCGTCGACATCGACAATCAGCGATTCCGCCGCCAGTCGTTCGGCGACGCTTTGACCTTCTGTCCTGTCTTCTTCGAAATCGTCCTCAGCCATGCCCGCGCCCGTTCAACAGCGCGTCCAGCTTGGCCCTGAGGGCAGAAATGTCAACCTCGTCGGGGTCGTGCCGGGCATCAATCGCCCGCTGCGCCCGCACCTGCCCGGCGTCTGAAAGCCGCCCGGCAGCCTCAACCACCGTGCGTTTTTCATCCAACGTTCCATTGCAATGCAGGATCACGTCGCAGCCCGCCGCGATGGCGGCACGGCTGAGGTCGGACAAATCCCCCTTGAGCGCCTGCATTGAAATGTCGTCGGTCATGATCAGCCCATCAAAGCCGATTTCGTCCCGGATCAGTCGCATCATCACCGGAGACAAGGTCGCAGGACGCGGGTCGATCTGATCATAGACCAGATGCGCGGTCATTCCCAACGGCAGATCGTTAAGCGCCCGGAACGGCGCGAAATCGGTCCGGTCCAATGTTGCGCGATCAGCGGACACCGATGGCAAGTCAAGATGGCTGTCCACCACCGCGCGGCCATGGCCGGGAATGTGTTTCAGCACCGGAAGCACACCACCGTCCAACAAGCCATCTGCCACCGCACGGCCCAGATTCGCCACAGTTTCGGCGTCGAACCCGTAGCAGCGGTTTTGCAAAAATGGGTGTGTGTCGGATGTTGCCACGTCAACCAGAGGGGCACAATTGCTGTCCACCCCCACCGTGCACAATTCATGCGCGATGATGCGATACCGCAGATACATCGCGTCTTGCGCTGCTGACCCGGCAGCCCCGGCATGGTCCAGCGGCGCAAGCCAGTCGGTCGCCAAAGGCGGACGCAGGCGTTGAACCCGGCCGCCTTCCTGATCGATGGTGATCGGGGCGGCGCGCCCGACCGCATCGCGCAGATCATTGCACAATGCGCGGATCTGATCGGCGCTGTCGATGTTACGCGCAAACAGAATGAACCCGAACGGATCGGCTTCGCGGAAGAATGTTTTTTCTTCCGGGCTTAACCGCAGCCCGAGCGGATCAAGGATCGTCGCGCCGAACCGGTTCACTTGGTTGTCACCGGAATACATTCGGCCTTTTCGGCCACCAGTGCCGAACAGAAACGGCGTGCTTCGCTGATATCGGCGAAGCCGTGGGCACGCAGACGATAAAACACCCGCCCACCGCTTTCAGCCTTTTGAATCACCCGTTTCTTGTCTTCCAGAAAATCGGTGAAGCGGGACGCCATGCGATCCCATTCCTTGCGCGCCACCTCGGCGCTTTCATAGGCGCCAAGCTGTGCCAGCCTTGTCCCCGGAGGGAGTGTCGCGGGATCGATATCGATGCCCAGTGCCTCGGCAGTTAAGGCCGGATCGACCGAAGCAACCTGACGCCCGCCCGCAGGTCGTTGACGTGGTCGAAGCGAAATACGCAGACCGGCTTTGGGAAGCTGGTCTGCCACGGATTCAGGTGCCATTTCTGCAACCGGTTCGGGTTGGGTCGCGTTCTGAGGATCTGCTTTCGCGTCAACGGGTGCAGTGTCTGCGGTCAATTCATCAGCCAGCACCTCAACCGACGGATTGGCACTGGGCGTTTTGTCCTGAACGTCGCTACCTGGGGTCAACTTGATCAAATTCAGCTTGGCGGTTGGGCTGTCCTCTGCCGTCAATCCGACCGGACGCGGGGCCAAGATCAGCCGGTCGGCGGGTTTTTCCGCCACGCCTTCGGCAGCCACCTTGTTCACCGCCAGACCTTGATTTTGCGCCGGCGCTCCGCCGGGATTTTCAGGCATCACCCGCATCGGACCTGTCGCGGCCCGCACCACTGGTACGCCGCTAACATCGCGTATAACAAGCTTGTACCCCCAGACCCCCACACCAAACAGAAGCGCCAGCGACACCGCAGCCCCGGCCCAGTTGACAATCGTTCCAATGGATTTGCCTGTCGCGGGTGCAGAAATGCGCCCGTCCGCCTGATACTCCGCCATAGTCGCCTCTCGTGCTGACAGGGCGTCCCCTGTCATCTGCTGCTCAACACGTTCCGGCGGCGGTGCGTTAGCGCATCTCTTCCACCGGTGTTACGCCCAGAATACCAAGACCTGCGGAAATAACAACGGAAACGGCCCGTGCCATGGCAATTTTCGCCTGACTGGTGACCGCATCCCCATCTTGCAAGAAACGCAGCGACATATCTTCGTTGCCCCGGTTCCACAATGAATGGAACGCACTGGCCAGATCATAAAGGTAAAATGCCACCCGGTGCGGTTCGTTGTGACGCGCGGCAATTTCTACCAATCGCGGCCATTCGGCCAATTTGCGGGCAACATCAAGTTCCGCTTCGTGGCCCAGCAACGACAGATCGGCCCCGGCCAGGGTCGTATCATCCACGATCAGACCGGCCTCGACCGCCTTGCGCAGCACCGAACAGACCCGGGCATTGGCATATTGCACATAGAAAACCGGATTGTCCTTGGATTGTTCCAGCACCTTGTCGAAATCGAAATCCAGCGGTGCGTCGTTCTTGCGCGTCAACATATGGAACCGGGTCACGTCCGCCCCCACCTGTTCGACCACATCGCGCAGCGTCACGAAAGTACCCGCCCGCTTCGACATCTTGAACGGCTCGCCGTTCTTGTACAGCTTGACCAGTTGGATCAACTTAATGTCGAGCGGAACACGCCCCTCGGACAGCGCCGCGACGGCAGCCTTCATCCGTTTGACATAACCGCCATGATCGGCGCCAAACACGTCAATCAGCATGTCGAAACCGCGTTCCACCTTGGTCCAATGATAGGCGATATCGGGGGCGAAATAAGTCCACGCCCCATCGGATTTCTGTACCGGACGGTCAACATCATCGCCATAGTCGGTCGATTTGAACAGAGTTTGTTCGCGGGCTTCCCAGTCTTCGGGCAGCTTGCCCTTGGGCGGTTCCAGCGTGCCGCGATAAATCAGGTCCAGCCCTTTCAACCGCTCCAGCGCCGCCTCGATCTGGCCGGTGCCGTAAAGCGATTTTTCCGAATAATAGACATCCATCGCTACGCCGAGGCTGGCCAGATCCTGACGGATCATTTCCATCATCGCAGCAGTGGCGAAATCGCGAATATCGATCAGCCAGTCGGATTCGGGCTTGTCGAGCAGGGTCGCCCCATATTTTTCCTTCAGCGCCTCGCCCACCGGGATCAGGTAGTCACCGGGGTAAAGCCCTTCGACAATTTCGGGTTCCTTTCCGTTGGCTTCGCGGTAGCGTTCGTAGGCCGAACGCGCCAGCACATCGACCTGTGACCCGCCATCATTGATGTAATATTCGCGGGTAACGTTGAAGCCCGCGTAGTCCAGCAGGCTTGCCAGTGCATCGCCAAATACCGCGCCGCGGGTATGGCCGACATGCATCGGGCCGGTCGGATTGGCCGACACGAATTCGACATTGACCTTTTTACCCTGCCCCAGGTCCGAGCGGCCGTAGGCCACGCCATCGCTGAGCGCGGTTTTCACAATTCGTTGCCACTCCGACGGCGCAAGCCGCAGATTCAGGAAACCGGGACCGGCGACTTCGGCGCTGACGATGCGCGGATCGGTGGCCAGTTTCAGCGCCAATTTATCGGCGATGTCGCGCGGTTTCATCCGGGCCGGTTTGGCCAGGACCATCGCGGCGTTCGTCGCCATGTCACCATGCGCGGCATCGCGCGGCGGTTCGACCGCAACATTGGCGAAATCCAGCCCTTCGGGCAGGTCGCCTTCGGCGCTCATTTGCGCCAGCATATCCACCACGAGCACGCGCAGGTCGGAAAACAGGTTCATCGGTCAAACTTCCTTCTAGCTTGGCCGGGGTTTAGCACGCGAAGGCAAAAGGTCAACCGGCACCCGGTGCGCGGATGGGTTTGACCGGGCAAAGCCCGCTTCGGGTCTTTGCATCAGGCAAAAGCCGAGATCAGGCTTGGCCTTGTGGTTTCGGTTTGGGCGCGGAGAAGTAAAGCAGTTGAACGCCCTCACCGCCTTTCAAGCTGCTGTCTTCGCGTGGGAAGCGCAATTCGCCCTTGGGATATATCGCCGTGACCAGCAGGGCATCGGGACGTTCGGCGCGCCATTTCTCGAAATCGTATTCGGCGCTGAGCGTGGTGGTACGGAACTCCCAGCCTGCCCGGGTCAGCGCCTGCAATTCATCAAAGCTGCGCCCTTGGGCAAAGACCCGTCCGCCCAGTGTTGCAGGCAGCGCATGGCGTGCTTGTCCTTCCTTGGCGCGGGCCAGTTGGAAGACATTGTCGCGGCCATATTCCGGCGCAAGGTCGGTGGTGACCAATGTGTTATAGGCGTCGTTATCGGTCAGCGCGACCAACCGTACATATTGCGCCAGTTCAAGATTGTGTTCAGCTGCTTCGGACAGGACATCGCCGAAAAAGGTCGGCAACCCCAATTGCCGCGCATTGCGCAGCCGACCCCGGTTTGAATCTGTCAGCATCACCAGCACCCCCGCCTTCTGCAATGCTTCTGCCAATGCCGTGCTCCAGCCCGTGGCCCCGACCAGCAGCACGCCAGGCGCGTCTGATCCGGCCAGTCCCAGCAGTTGCGCCACCGGTTTCAGGGTAAAGCCGTGCAACACCACGGTTACTGCGACCAGAGCAAAGGCCAGCGGTGCCACCAAGGCACCGTCCTCGATCCCCACCGCAGCGAGCCGTTCACCGAACAGCCCCGCCACCGCGACCAGAACCACCCCGCGTGGTCCGGTCAGAGCGATCAGCAACTTTTCCCGCCACGGCAACCCGGTCCCGATCAGAGAAA
This sequence comes from Thalassovita gelatinovora, assembly GCF_001458355.1. Classification (GTDB taxonomy): domain Bacteria; phylum Pseudomonadota; class Alphaproteobacteria; order Rhodobacterales; family Rhodobacteraceae; genus Thalassobius; species Thalassobius gelatinovorus. The sequence continues at coordinate 56,016 of NZ_CYSA01000025.1, forward strand.
TCACTACAGTCAGCGGCCGGGCCACGCCGATCACCAACCCGATGAACAGCGCCGCCCGCCAGTTCAACCGTTCCAGCATGGCAAAATCCAGCGATGCGGCCAGCAGAATGAACACCCCCGAAACCAACAGCACAGTGGCGTGTTCCTTGAACCGTCTGATTTCAACATAGGAAGGCAGTTCAGCATTGGCGATCACTACCCCCATGATCGTCACCGCCAACAGCCCGCTTTCATGCAAGCCCGCGTCGGACAGCGCGAACACCCCGACCAAAACGACGAAAAGCACCGGCACCTTCATGTATTCCGGCACCAAGCCGCGTTTGAATGCCATCGCCACCCCATACCCCGCCGCCAAGCCCAGCACAGTTGCAAGGACGATCCCCAAGATCAGTTCTTGCGCAGCGTCACCTGCGGTGGTGGCGGTATGTCTGACGATAACAACCTCGAACGCCAGAACTGCCGCCAATGCGCCGATCGGGTCGTTCACGATCGCTTCCCATTGCAACAGCGCTGCGGGCCGCCGGGCCAGCCGGGCCTGCCGCAGCAGTGGCGCGATCACGGTGGGGCCGGTCACGATCATGATACCGCCAAACACCGCAGAGGTCGCCCAGCCCAGACCGGCACCGTAATGCAGTGCCAGCGCGGAACTGAGCCAGCCCAGCGGAGCCCCGATGAAGACCAGGCGGCGCACCCCCTTGGCGGCATCGCGCAGCTTGTGCCGGTTCAGGGTCAGTCCGCCCTCAAACAAGATGATTGCGACGGCCAACGACACAATGGGCGCGACCAGCGGCCCGATATCGCGCGCCGGGTCCAGCAACCCGGTCACTGGCCCGGCAACGATCCCCGCCACCAGCATCAGCACGATGGCCGGCAATTGCATCCGCCAAGCGATATATTGCGCCCCGACGCCCAAAGCGCCCACCAAGGCAATTGCGGTGATCGGTGTCAGTCCGGCCTCGGCCCCAGGTATCGCCATCGTTTCTCCTTACCCGCCGCGCTGGACCGGCGTGGCCCGGCGCCCGGCCGGAATCGCCGGTTTGCCGGTCAATCGTTCATATTCCTGCAAGGCATAGCGGTCCGTCATTCCGGCGATGTAATCGGACACGATACGTGCCAACGCAGTTTCGTCCTCGGCTTCCGCCACCGACTTGCGCCATTGTTTTGGCATCAGGTTCGGCCGCGCCATGAACATCGGAAATAATTCTTCGATCAGGTCGGTGACATAGCTGCGGATCTCGACCACTTCGGGGGCGCGATACATTCGGTGAAACAGAAATTCCCGGATCACCTTTAGCTTGGCCCAGAGATCTGGCGAAAACTGCACCATCATTTTTCCGGCGTGACGGATATCATGCACTGATCCAGGTTTCAGATCGTCCAGATTGCGACGCGACACCGCGATGACATCTTCAACCAGAACCCCAAAAAACCGCCGCAACGCTTCGTGCCGACGGCGGTAGTAATTCAACCCGGGATATTTGTCGTCCACCTCGGCGAAACATTGATCCAGCAGCGGCATTTCGGCCAATTCGTCGGTCGAAAACAGCTCGGCCCTGAGCCCGTCATGCAGGTCGTGATTGTTATAGGCGATATCATCGGACAGCGCGGCGACCTGTGCTTCGGCGCTGGCATGGGTGTGCAGTTCCAGATCGATCTGGGCATTGCATTGCGCCAAAGCCCAAGGAGTCTCACCGATGACGGGGCCGTTATGTTTGGCGATCCCTTCCAGCGTTTCCCAGGTCAGGTTCAGCCCGTCCCATTCGGCGTAATGCCGTTCCAGTGCGGTCACGATGCGGATCGCCTGCGCATTGTGGTCAAAACCACCATAGGGGGCCATCAGGGCCGACAAGGCGTCTTCGCCAGTATGGCCAAAGGGGGTGTGACCCAGATCATGCGCCAGTGCGACCGCTTCGGTCAGTTCCTGATTCAGCCCCAAAGTCCCGGCGATGGTGCGGGCCACCTGCGCCACTTCGATGGAATGGGTCAGGCGGGTGCGAAAATAATCGCCCTCGTGTTCGATAAAAACTTGGGTCTTGTGTTTCAGCCGCCGGAAGCTGCTGGCATGGATGATTCTGTCACGGTCCCGTTGAAAACACGACCGGAATACGCTTTCTTCTTCAGGATAAAGCCGCCCGCGGCTGGCCTGTGGGTCGGATGCATAGGGGGCTGTCATGCCGCAACTGGTCCTTGTCGCCTGTCCTCGCCCCCCATATATTCTATATAGACCGAAGACGAAACCATTAGGAGCCCCAACAATGCAGCTTCCCCCGACTGTTACCAGCCGCGCCTTTGCCCGGCTGGCAGAAATCGGCGCCGCTGACCAAGGTCAGGCGTTGCGCGTCGCGGTAGAAGGCGGCGGTTGTTCCGGGTTTCAGTACGATATCAAGCTGGATGCACCCGGCGATGGTGATCTGGTGCTGGAAGGGGCAGGAGAAAAGGTTGTGGTCGACAGCGTCTCGTTGCCGTTCCTGACCGGTGCCACGATCGATTTCAGCGAAGAACTGATCGGGGCGCGTTTCGTGATCGACAATCCCAACGCCACCGCCTCCTGCGGCTGCGGCACGTCGTTTTCGATGTGACCTTGGCTGGCTTCGCCCCAACAATTTAATCAACCTGGAATATCACCAAGTAGCCAAGGGACTTGCTGGCCAGCAGGCCCAATTTGGGGCCTTGTGCAAATTCTGGAAAGCGACTTCAGCCGTAAAAATTTTTCACACAGCCCCAAACCGCATTTGCATACCTCAATCGGGGTGACCCAACCTTCCTACCGGCCACGTGCGCCACCAGGAGACAGAATTTTGATTACCTTGCGGCGTATTGCCTATCTAATTCTATTGGTAATCCCGATGACCTACGGAGCAGTCATCGTGGCATTCAATACGTTATGGCAACAGCCTTCACCGCAGGCAGCTTTAATTCAAGTCGCCGAGCTTGAGCTGGAACGCCAAGGGCTTCCTGTTTGCGCAAATCCAAACGGCTATCGACTTGGCTCTGCCGTCCCAAGCCAGCATGAATGCAGGTGGTGGCGATTGCCCTATGAAAAAAGAAGGTATTGTGGTGCTCTAAACGAACTGGTGAAGCCATCCCAGAACTGTATGGAAATTGCCTTCGATGCTGAAACGCCCAGTCAGGTAATGAAGGGGTTTCGCGAAACATTTGATCATCCTTGTAGCGCACTGGAAAATCATCGCGGCGACCTACATTACCGGTCCCATTTTAACAGTTTAAGATGTGATATTTCAGAAGAATATAGGCATTTCACAGTTTATGTAATTTCAGTTGACCGGTTTCTTGATGATGACACAAAGAGACTGGTTCATGAGTTCGGCGATGTCTTCGGGGTGTTGAAAATTCCACGGACTCGGATATGGCAATTCATCTAGTCCAAATCGGTCTATGCGCGTTCAGTCCGGTTGCTGAACACGCTAGCCACGTCGGATGGACAGCCCGGCGCACTTGCGCCCTCTAAATCCCGCCTCACCGCTTGCACCCGCTGCCCGCTTGCGGGCATAGAGGCGGGGCAGAAGGAGGCCGGCTATGAAGATCGCAACGTTCAACATCAACGGGATCAAGGCGCGGGTGAACGCGCTGAGCGATTGGCTGGACGAAGCCCAGCCCGACGTGGCGCTGTTGCAGGAAATCAAGTCGGTCGACGAGGCGTTTCCGCGCGAGATTTTCGAGGACAAGGGATACAACGTCGAAACCCACGGCCAGAAAAGTTTCAACGGCGTGGCGATCCTGTCGAAACTGCCGCTGGAGGACGTCCGGCGCGGATTGCCGGGCGACGACAGCGACGAACAGGCGCGCTGGATCGAAGCGACGGTGGTGGGCGACAAGCAGGCGATCCGCCTCTGCGGGCTCTACCTGCCCAACGGCAACCCGGTGGAATTGCAGGACGACGGCAGCCCGTTGCCGGGTGGAAAATACGATTTCAAACTGCGCTGGATGGACCGGTTATATGCCCGTGCGCAGGACCTGCTGGCCGAAGAAATGCCCTGTCTGATGGCGGGCGACTACAATATCATCCCGCAGGCGGAGGATGCGCGTCGGCCCGAAGCCTGGATTGAAGACGCCTTGTTCCGGCCCGAAAGCCGCGCGGCGTTTCGCCGGATCCTCAACTTGGGCTTTACCGAAGCCTTCCGCGCCCGGGTGCAGGGGCCGGGGCAATATTCGTTCTGGGATTACCAGGCCGGAAGCTGGAATCGCGATGATGGCATTCGCATCGATCATTTCCTGCTTAGCCCACAATGCGCCGATCTTTTACGCGACTGCCGGATTGACAAGGAAATTCGCGGTCGTGAAAAACCGTCCGATCACGTACCGGTCTGGGTCGAGCTGGACGCCTGAACAGAGTTTTTCTCTGCGGGGGAGCACTTCTACCAAGAAGAAATAGAGTTCCGCGATCAAGCCGCTGCGGTTTCATCGTGGTTATAGATCCAGTCAAACTGATGCAGCATGGCCGAGGGGGCCAGCGCACCGCCGACCTTCAGCGCCGTATGGGCGGCGAACCGCACCGGAGCGGAGCGTAGGTGGTATTTCCAAGCATTGCCGGTAGCGGCATTGATCACCCTGCTGGCGCGGGCGGCGCGGCGGGCCTGATAGGCCGCGAGCCCGCTGGCAGTGTCTTCTGAATTGTCTAATTCATCCGCCAGCGCCCAAGCGTCTTCCAGCGCCATGCAAGCCCCTTGGGCCAGGAAAGGCAATGTCGGATGGGCGGCGTCACCCAGCAGCGCAGAGTTGCCGCCCTGCCAATGGCGGGCCACGGGGTGGCGGAACAGACCCCACAAATGTACGGTTTCGACCCGGGCCAACATTTTCTGCACCTCCGGACCGAAATCGGCGAAGGTGGCGCGCAGCGTATCGGGGCTGTCTTGGTGGCTCCAGCCTTCGTCGACCCATGCGTGACGTTCCTGCACTGCAACAAGGTTCAGGGCCGACCCTCCGCGCAACGGATAGCTGACCATATGGCGCCCCGGCCCCATATGAACCCATGCTTCGGGCGGGCGGTTTGCGTCATTGGGGATGATGGTGCGCCAAGCGACCTGACCGGTGAAACGTGGGCTGGCATCGCCGTTCAGCGCCGGACGCAGGCACGAATGCAACCCGTCAGCGCCAATCACCACGTCAGCTTCGATCACCGCGCCGTTCGCGGTATGGACACGCGGGCGATCACCCGGATCGACACGATCCACTTTGTGCAGCAGCCGGATGCGCACCCCGGCTTCGCGAGCCCCATGCGCCAGAATTTCAATCAGGTCAGCGCGATGGGTGAAATAGTAATTGCGGTTTTCCAACCGACCCAGATCGAGGCGCAGAACTTCGGATCTCCGGTAATCGCGCAGGCTGACCGCATTGGCGCGCACAGAGCCTCGCACCAAATCCTGCCCCAGTCCGAGAGCATCGAGCACGGCAAAGCCATTCGGGCTTATCTGCAACCCGGCCCCGACTTCGGCGATCGCTTCGGCCTGTTCCAGCAAGGTGACCGAGCCACCGCGCAAGGCCAATGCACGCGCCACGGCAAGCCCGCCGATCCCACCGCCGATTACCAGAATGTTCAGCCCAATCACGCTCATTCGCCGGTTCACCTCCTGCTGCTGATACGAAAAACGCCGGGACCGGGGCCCCGACGTCTTATTCTTTTACGCGGCACATGACCCGATCAGTCGTCGCGATGCACTTTTTCACGCCGTTCGTGACGTTCCTGGGCTTCCAGGCTCATCGTGGCGATCGGACGTGCATCCAGCCGTTTCAGGCTGATCGGTTCGCCGGTGACTTCGCAATAACCGTATTCGCCTTCTTCGATGCGGCGCAGGGCCGCGTCGATCTTGGAAACCAGTTTGCGCTGTCTGTCGCGGGTGCGCAATTCCAATGCGCGATCGGTTTCTTCGCTGGCCCGGTCGGCCACATCAGGAATATTGCGTGTTGTTTCCTGCAGTCCTTCGATCGTGTCGCGGCTGTCATCCAGGATTTCTGCTTTCCAAGCCAGAAGCTTGCGCCGGAAATATTCCAGCTGCTTCTCGTTCATGAAAGGTTCACCTTCCGCCGGACGGTAATCATCGGAAATAAAGGTTTCTGCCTTCATCTCTTTTCCTTCATCAAGGCCATGATCTGTCAAGCCAGTATCCTTTGACATAATGGCGTCCTCCCGGCGCTCATCTATCTCAACGTATGGTGATTGTCACTACCTTTAACGCCACAGATTGCGAGTGGTTTAACTTCGCGATACTGTAACGCGAAAACGAGATGGATGAGGTAAGAGCGGATGAAATTTCAAGGCACTGACGCCTATGTGGCAACCGACGATTTGACTGTTGCGGTCAATGCGGCGGTCACACTGGAACGGCCCTTGCTGGTCAAGGGCGAACCGGGCACCGGCAAGACCGAACTGGCCAAACAGGTGGCCGGCGCGCTGGGGCTGAAGATGATCGAGTGGAACATCAAGTCGACGACCAAGGCCCAGCAGGGCCTGTATGAATACGACGCCGTCAGCCGGTTGCGCGACAGTCAGTTGGGCGATGAACGCGTCCATGATGTGAAAAACTACATCAAGCAGGGCAAGCTTTGGCAGGCCTTCGATTCGGATGAAAAGGTCGTTCTGCTGATCGATGAGATCGACAAGGCCGACATCGAATTCCCCAACGATCTGTTGCAGGAACTCGATAAGATGGAATTTCATGTTTATGAAACCGGCGAAACGATTCAAGCACGGCACCGACCGATCATCATCATCACCTCGAACAATGAAAAAGAACTGCCCGACGCATTCCTGCGCCGCTGCTTTTTCCACTATATCCGGTTCCCAGACACCGACACGATGAAGAAGATCGTCGAAGTGCATCATCCAGGCATTAAAGAACAGCTGCTGACCACGGCATTGACCCAGTTTTATGAAATCCGCGACATGAGCGGGTTGAAAAAGAAACCGTCGACGTCGGAAGTACTGGATTGGCTGAAACTGCTGCTGGCCGAAGATCTGACCCCTGAGGATCTGCGCCGTGACGGGGCTAACGCGCTACCAAAGCTGCACGGGGCGCTGTTGAAAAACGAACAGGATGTACATCTGTTCGAACGGCTGGCCTTCATGGCACGCAGTCAGGGTTAATCAGCCGACGAAACCACAGGTGGCGCAATGTGAAGCCATTGTGCCGCCTTGGTTAACAATCTATTTCCAACCCCGCGTTGTAAAGGACACATTCCCGCCCCATTCCAGCGCTAGCCCTTGGACATTCCGGTTTGCCCGTCGAAATACTGACGCAACTATGGGGCATTTTGTCATTTGGAACGTCAAAAGTATGGTATTCATGAGTTTCTTATTTTTCTGCGCCGGGGGCACCAGACGATGATCAGATCACGATTTTTGTTGCCGCTGGGATTCCTTCTGAGCGCCTGCATGTCGGTTGCGCCAAGCGAAATGCCGACCCGCGCCTCGACCACGTCCGACCCGCTGCTGCCACCGATGAAAACCTTTGCCACCCCGCGCCCCGATGCGCCGAAGGCGTCGAATGCGGATATCGCGCGGGATTTTCTGGATCTGGCCTTCCGCTTGGAATCTGGACGGGAATTACCGGTCCTGACCCGGTTCGAAGGCCCGATCACGCTGCGGGTTACCGGCAAGGCGCCGATCAGCCTGAATATCGATCTCAACAAGCTTCTGATCCGACTGCGGACCGAAGCCGGGATCGACATCCAAAGAACCCAGTCACAAAACGCGTCGATCACCATCGAAGCGGTCAGTCATGCCCAGATTCGCAAACAATTGCCGCAAGCGGCTTGTTTCGTGGTGCCGAATGTATCGAGTCTGGCGGAATATTCCGCAGCCCGCCGGTCGCAGCGCACCGACTGGAGCCGTTTGACCAAACGCGACCGATTGGCGATCTTTGTACCCGCAGATGCGCCACCGCAGGAATTGCGCGATTGTCTGCACGAAGAACTGGCCCAGGCGCTTGGGCCGCTCAACGATCTGTACCGCCTGCCTGACAGCGTGTTCAACGATGACAATGTGCATACGGTGCTGACGGGCTATGACATGCTGATCTTGCGGGCATTCTATTCCCCACAATTGCAGTCCGGTTTGCACCGGGATGAAGTCGCGGCACGGTTGCCCAGTATTCTGGCACAGATGAATCCGGCCGGGGCGCGGCAGTCGCCGCGATACCTGCCCGCCACCCCGCGCAGCTGGATTGACGCGATTCAAGCCGCCTTGGGGCCCGGCAGCAATGCCGTCGCCCGCCGGGCCGCGGCGCAACGTGCGCTTGGCATCGCCCGCGCCGCTGGATGGACCGATCATCGCCGCGCCTTTTCTCATTATGCCCTGGGTCGGCTGACCCAGAATTACGATGCTGATATGGCGCTGTCGCATTTCCGGACAGCGCAAAAATTCTATGACCAGCAACCCGGAGCCAAGCTGCACAGCGCCCAGGTGGCGCAGCAATTGGCGGCTTATGCGATTAGCGAAGGACGCGGTCAGGCGGCGCTGGACATCATCGATCCCCATTTGAACGTCGCGGCCCAGCATGAAAATGCCGCGCTACTGTCGACCCTGCTTTTGCTGCGTGCCGAGGCTCTTGATCTGCTGGGACGCAGCACCGAGGCACGTCTGGTCAGGCTGGACAGTCTGGGCTGGGCGCGTTACGGGTTCGGGGCTGATTGGGCGGTTCGGGCCAAGTTGCGGGAAATTGCCGCGCTAAGTCCGCTGAAACGGAGAGACGGGCAAATATGATCGTAATTGTGGGGGCGGTTCTGGGCGCGATTTTTGGGGTCGTTCTGGCCAAACGGCGCAGCGGCAAGGGACTCGATATTCTGCAATATGCGGTCGGTTACGCCATTTTCTTCATGATAATCGGCCTGTTCATCACCATTTTCATTCATCGCTCTGCGGTCTGACCCCATGTTTTTGCCCTTCTTCGAAAACCTGAGAAAAGGCGGTATTCCGGTTTCCTTGCGCGAATATCTCAGCTTTCTCGAAGGAATGAAGTCGGGGTTGGTCACCTATGATGTGGACGGGTTTTATTACCTTGCCCGCGTGGCGATGGTGAAAGACGAACGCAATCTCGACAAATTCGACCGCGCCTTTTCGGCGACCTTTCAAGGGCTGGAAAATATCCAGTTGGGCGATGTCATGGATGCGGTCGACATTCCTGCCGACTGGCTGGAAAAACTGGCCGAAAAGCATCTCAGCGCAGAAGAAAAAGCCGAAATAGAGGCCATGGGCGGCTTCGACAAGCTGATGGAAACGCTGAAGAAACGGCTTGAGGAACAAAAGGGACGCCATCAGGGCGGCAATAAATGGGTCGGCACCGCCGGCACCTCGCCCTTTGGGGCGTATGGTTACAATCCCGAAGGCGTACGGATCGGCCAGAAAGAAAGCCGTCACCAGCGCGCGACCAAGGTCTGGGACAAGCGCGAGTTCAAGAACCTCGACGGTGACGTGGAATTGGGCACACGCAATATCAAGGTGGCGCTGAAACGGCTGCGCCGCTGGGCGCGGGATGGCGCCCATGAGGAACTCGACCTCGACAATACGATCCGGGCCACGGCCGAACATGGCTATCTCGATGTGAAAACCCGGCCCGAACGGCGCAATGCGGTCAAGGTCTTGCTGTTTCTCGACGTTGGTGGATCGATGGATCCGCATATCAAGGTGTTGGAAGAACTGTTTTCGGCGGCCAAGTCCGAATTCAAGCATATGGAGCATTTTTACTTCCACAACTGCCTCTACGAAGGGGTGTGGAAGGACAACCGCCGCCGCTGGGACAAACAGATGCAGACATGGGATGTGCTGCATACTTACGGGTCCGATTACAAATGCATTTTCGTCGGCGATGCGTCGATGTCGCCCTATGAAATCGCTTATCCGGGCGGTGCGAACGAACATTGGAACGCCGAAACCGGGGAAACTTGGCTGCAACGCGCGCGCGAACAATGGCCTTCGCATATCTGGATCAACCCGGTACCGGAAAAATACTGGAATTACACCCAGTCGATCAAGATGATTTCCGACATTTTCAAAGGCAGCATGGTGCCGATGACGTTGGAAGGTATTGAACGCGGCATGAAGGAACTGACACGCTGAACGCGCTTAGAATTCCACGCTGGGCCTGGCGGTTTCCTGACGCTTGCCCTTTCGCCTGACTGACCCCATATCTAAACCATGTTGCGTTTCACTCCGATCCTTCTGGCCATCCTCTATGGCATTGCGATGTACCGCTTTTCCGCCTGGCGTACGGCGAGAGAACTGGATGCGCAATCGACCGAACTGGCCGATCCCGCGTTGAAACAGGTTACGGATCAGTTGGCCGCCGCGCTGGAACTGCCGCGCGTCCGGGTGTTTTTGTATGAAATTGCCCCAGTAAACGGATTGGCCGCCCCGGACGGGCGAATTTTCATCACACGGGGCTTTTACAACAAATTCAAACAGGGTGCGGTGACGGCCGAAGAAATGGCCAGCGTCATTGCCCACGAGCTGGGCCATGTTGCCTTGGGCCATTCACGGCGACGGATGATCGATTTTTCGGGCCAGAATGCGTTGCGCACCGCGATGGCGATGGTCTTGTCACGGCTGCTGCCGGGGATCGGCGGGTATCTGGCCACCGCGTTGACCCGGCTGCTGGCCGCGCGGCTGTCACGGTCGGATGAATACGAGGCGGATGAATATGCCGCCGCCCTGCTGACCAAGGCCGGGATCGGCACCGGTGCGCAGAAAGACCTGTTTCGCAAGCTGGAAGCGCTGACCCAATCCAATGCAGGGGCCGCACCGGCGTGGTTGTTAAGCCATCCGAAGACACCGGAACGGATCAAGGCGATCGAAAAGCTGGAACAACGCTGGCAGCGGGGCTAGGGCACCGTCCCAATGCCCATTGCCAACTCAGATTGTCACTCCGATAACGCTTTGCCCAGGCGCGGCAGCTTTGCCTTTTTCATCAGCGCCCTGACCTGCCATGGTTCGCCCGAAAGCCGTTCGGCTTCGGCCCGCACCTTGTCCACCACCGAGGCCACCAGATCGGGGTGCGCCTGCCAGATACCGTGCAGAAACCCGTCCGGATCTTGTCGTGTCAGACCTTCTTCGGCCAGAATATGGCGCGGAAAATCCTTGGCGTTCAAGGTCAGGATCAGATCGGCGCTCCCCGCAATGGCCGCCGCCAGAACATGGGCATCGGCGGCATCGGGCAACCAAAGCCGGTCTTCCAGCGACGGTTTCCAAGTGACTTCGGCCTTGGGCCAATTGGCCTGTAACATCGCAATTTCGCCGCGCGCCTGCGGTTCACCCTGTGGCCCCAGCTTGCGCGCCGCGCGGGCCCATTCTTCCAATATGCGGGCTGACCACAGCGGCGTAAACCCCCCTGCCCGCGCCACGCCCAACAGCACTTCGCGCATCACCGTCGGGTAGATCACGCAGGTGTCGAGCAGAACCTTCACAGCCGGAAGAACAGCGACTTGAGATAACCGCTCTCGGCGAGTTGCGGCATCAGCGGATGGTCGGCGCCAGCAAAACCGGTATGGATCAATTGCGCCTGTCGACCGGCACGACCAATGCCACGGGTACAGGCACCGCGGAATTTGGCCAGATCGGCAGCGTGAGAACACGAGCACAGAACCAGATACCCGTCTTCGGCCACCAGCAGGGCAGCCAGACGCGCAATACGTTCATAAGCGCGCAGACCTGCCTCCAACGCCTGTTTCGACGGCGCAAAGGCGGGCGGATCGCAGATCACCACGTCGAATTTTTCGCCCTCTTCACCCAAAGCGGTCAGAACATCAAAGGCGTCGCCCTTGCGGGTGGCAAACCTGTCAACCACGCCCATCGCATCTGCCCCGGCCCCGGCCAAAGTCAGCGCCGGTTCAGACCCGTCCACGGCAAGAGCGCTGGCCGCGCCACCGGCCAGTGCGGCCAAGGAAAATCCCCCGACATGGCTGAACACGTCCAAAACCCGCGCGCCTTGCGACAGCCGCGCCGCGAAGGCATGATTGGGGCGTTGATCGAAGAACAAACCGGTTTTCTGACCTTCGGTCAGATCGGCCATATAGGTGGCTCCGTTCATCGGCACCGGGATCGGTGCCTCGGGGGCGGAGCCCCGGGCAATCCGGGTTTCGTTATCCAAGCCTTCCAATTGCCGGGCACGGCCGGAGGCGTTCTTGATCACCGTGGTGACGCCAGTGACAGCCATCAGCGCATCGGAAAGCATGTCGAACGTCGCGTCGGCCCAAGCGGCATTGGGTTGCACCACCGCATGTGTGCCGAAGCGGTCGATCACGACCCCAGGCAATCCGTCAGCTTCGGCATGGATCAGACGGTAGAACGGTGCGTCGAACAGACGTTCGCGCAGCGACAAAGCCTTGGTTAGACGTGTGGCAAACCAATCGTGATCGATTGTCGCGGCGGGATCGCGGTCGAGCATCCGGCAGATGATCCGCGAATTGGCATTGAACGCCACCAGCCCCAGCGGTTGCCGGTCTGTGTCTTCCAACACCGCGATGGTACCGGGATCGAGTTGCCGGGTACGGCGGTCGGTGACAAGTTCATTTTCATAAACCCAAGGGAAGCCGTGCCGGATGGCGCGGGCATTGGCTTTGGGTCTGAGGCGAATAACGGGATAAGAGGGCGCTGTCATAGCGCCCTCTTATCCTTGTTTTTTCGGTTGGGGAAGACCTAGCCTTGTGGCTGGGTTTCCAGACCGGCCACCATTTCGGTTACACCCTGCGGCGCGGACCCCGGCGCGGCCAGTTCTTGTGCGATCACATTGGCAAGATGCTGGGTGATCCGGACCTTCTGGGTCAGGCCCTGCTGTTCCGCCGCCATTGCTCTGGACCCGCCGTAACCGCGCAGGTCGGCTTTGACTTCGTGAGTCGGCACAATCACATCGCCAGTGATGGGGTTGCGGACTGTCATGTTGAAATTGATCGAATGCACGCCACCGATCGTATAGCGGGTCTTTTCGGTCAGCGCGTGGAAACGGATCAGGTCGATATCGACCACCACCGGCAAAGCACCGTCTTCGTTATTAATCTGCACCCGGGTCAGGCTGTCTTGAAAAATCTGGGCGATCTGAGCATGACGATCCCCCATCGGATCACCGCGCCAGACGATATCGCCCATCGGGTAATACATGTTTGCTTCGGATGCACGTAGCGACCGCGATACTTTGACTGAGTAGTCAGCCACTGCCACGACGGGTGCAGCCGCTGTCATTTGGGGCATTTCCAGTGGAATGTTCCGCGATGCGGTGTCAATCGACGAACAAGCCGACAGGCCAAGTCCGATCGCCAACAGTAGTCCGGTACGAATGATATTCATTTTTCCATCTCCTTAGGCCAGTCCCCAGGCCAATTCGGTATGGTTTTCACTTTCCTGTCGAATTCAGGCGGATTTTAGGCAAGTTTGGTGCAGAACCGGGATCATTCAGCGGCATTTCCGGGTTGTCCCCCAATGTGCCAACTAGACCGTGCAACCTTTGGTGTCTTTTGCTAGAGTACCAACATCACTGATTTTTCTAAACCGGACTGCCGCCGCCGCCCGCGTCGGACAGTCCGATAATATCGCACCCTTGCCATGTTACCGCTAACGAAGTATAGAATCCTCAAGTAGCGGAGATGTTCTCTATGTCGCAGCTCAACGAAGTCATTTCACAAGTCACCGACCGGATTCGCGAAAGAAGCCATGAAAGTCGATCCACTTACCTGAACCGGATGCAGCAAGCTGCAGAAGACGGACCGCGCCGGGCGCATCTGACCTGTGGCAATCAGGCCCACGCCTATGCCGCGATGGGGACCGATCAACCGACGCTAATTTCGGCGCGGGCTCCCAATTTGGGCATTGTGACCGCCTATAACGATATTTTATCTGCGCATCAGCCGTTCGAACGCTTCCCTGCCCTGATCCGCGATACCGCCCGCCAAGCCGGAGCCACCGCACAGGTCGCTGGTGGTGTACCGGCGATGTGCGACGGCGTGACCCAGGGCCAGATCGGTATGGAACTGTCGTTGTTTTCGCGCGACGTGATCGCGCTGGCCGCGGGCATTGCACTGTCGCATAACACGTTTGATGCCGCCATTTACCTTGGCGTCTGCGACAAGATCGTGCCCGGTCTGGTGATTGCGGCGGCGACGTTCGGCTATCTGCCGGGAATTTTCCTGCCTGCCGGTCCGATGACCAGCGGGTTGCCCAATGACGAAAAGGCCAAGGTGCGCCAGCTTTTTGCCACCGGCGAAGTCGGTCGTGACAAACTGATGGAGGCCGAAATGGCCTCTTATCACGGACCGGGCACCTGTACTTTCTATGGCACAGCCAATTCCAACCAGATGTTGATGGAATTCATGGGGCTGCATTTGCCGGGGTCTAGTTTCGTCAATCCGGGCACACCACTGCGCGATGCGCTGACGGTGGCGGGGACGCAGCGGGCGCTGGAAATCACTGGGTTGGGCAATGATTATCGTCCGGTTTCACAGGTTCTGGATGAACGCGCCTTCGTCAATGGCATTGTCGGATTGATGGCGACCGGCGGGTCGACCAATCTGGTGCTGCATCTGCCTGCCATGGCGCGAGCAGCGGGAATCCAGCTGAGTCTGGAGGATTTCAACGATATCAGTAAAGTGACGCCCTTGTTGGCCAAGGTTTATCCCAACGGTCTGGCCGATGTGAACCATTTCCATGCGGCGGGTGGTCTGGGTTTCATGATCGGGCAATTGCTGCGGGCCGGGTTACTGCACGAAGATGTCTGCACCGTGGCCGGTGACGGGCTGGACCGCTACACGCACGACCCCAAGCTGAAAAACGGTCGCGTTGTTTACGAACCCGGGCCGCGTGACAGTCTGAACGACAAGATCCTGCGCCCGGTTGATCAGGCGTTTCAGTCCAGCGGTGGTTTGCAACAGCTCAAAGGCAATCTTGGCCACGGCATCATGAAAGTGTCTGCAGTTGCCCCCGAACAGCGGGTGATCGAAGCACCCGCGCGGGTATTCCACACCCAAGAGGCAGTAAAGGATGCGTTCAAGGCAGGTGAGTTTACCTCGGACACCGTGGTGGTGGTGCGATTCCAAGGCCCTAAGGCCAATGGCATGCCGGAACTTCACGGGCTGACACCGACATTGGCGGTATTGCAGGATCGCGGTATCAAGGTTGCACTGGTCACCGACGGAAGGATGTCGGGCGCGTCGGGCAAGGTCCCCGCAGCCATCCATATCAGTCCCGAAGCAATGGCAGGCGGTCCGTTGGCGCGGGTGCGTGATGGCGATGTGATCCGGGTCGATGCCGTGACCGGGATTTTGGAAAACCTGACCGAAGATTTCGCCACGCGCGACGCCGTTCATCCCGATCTAAGCGGAAATAGCCACGGCATTGGCCGTGAATTATTCGAAACCTTCCGCGAAAACGTGGGCCTCGCCACCGATGGCGCGGCAGTGATTGTTTAGGACCGCGCACATGACCCCCCAAGATGCCAGCAGTTTCACCGAATCCCTATGCCATCGCGCCCCGGTCATTCCGGTGCTGGTGGTGGACGATCTGGACACAGCGCAACCGCTTGCCGCAGCGCTGGTTTCTGGCGGCCTGACGGTTCTTGAGGTCACGTTGCGCACCCCGGTCGCGTTGTCGGTGATCCGGGAAATGTCGCAAGTCACCGGCGGGATCGTCGGTGCAGGAACTGTGCTCACACCGGAAGACGCCGAAAATGCCAAGGCGGCGGGGGCAGAATTCGCGGTCTCGCCCGGCGCGACCGACAGGTTGTTGTCGGCCTGCGAAGACATCGGCCTGCCGATCCTGCCCGGGGCGGCCACAGCCACTGAAGCGATGATGCTGCTGGAACGTGGATACAGCACCCAGAAATTTTTCCCTGCCGAAGCATCGGGCGGGGCCGCAATGTTGAAAGCGCTTGCCTCTCCCTTGCCGCAAATTCTGTTCTGCCCGACCGGTGGGATTGGCCATGACAATGCGCACGACTATCTGGCATTGCCGAATGTAGCCTGCGTCGGCGGCAGCTGGGTCGCGCCCAAGGATCTGGTTCAGGCAGGAAAATGGGCGGGGATCACCGATTTGGCCGCCGCAGCCAGCCAGTTGCGCTAAACCCGATTAACGTCCGCGCCGCGCACGCCAGCCGCCGCGGCGTTTCGGGCCAGCCATCTGCCCCAGCCCTTCGCGCAGCACCATCATCATCGGGTGATCGACAGGCTGCTGCGCATAGCGCGTGATCAGGTGTTTCAGCGCTTCCTGATTATCGGTCCCATCGGGCAGGCTAAGCGCCCAATCGAGGAAGACCGATCGGCATTCAGGTTCTGCAATCCCGTCGATCCGGAAACTTTCCCGGATCAATCCCTTTGGATCCAACAGATCCCGCGTCATACCGAAACCGACAGGTCGCGCGCCAGCGCCGCGTCAATGATCGCACCCGCAGCAGCGGATTTGCCTTGTAGATCGGCCAGCAAGGTATCGACATCCGGCGCATCGGTTTCACGCAACAGCATAGCACACCCGCCCTGCCCTATCATGTCGGGATCAAGCGGTTTGTCACTTAACAGTTTCGACACCATCTGCAATTTCCAACATAGTTGATAAGACGCGATCAACGCATCGCTTTCGTTTTCCGTTAGCCAACCGCCACGCACCGCATCTTTCAACGATTCGGGCACGGATTGGGCGCAGGTGCCAAAGATCACCGCGCTGGCTTGCGCGATCAGTTCAATATCCTGCAACCGGCCCGAACCAAGCTTGGCTTCCCACGGACCCGCAGGGGCTTTCGCCGCCGCGATCTTGCCACGCATGTCGGCCATATCTGCAATTACCTTGGCAACCTCATGCGGCGAGGTTAAAACCTCGCGCCGCACCTCTTCCACATCATTTGCGACCTCCGGGTCACCGGCAACGGCACGGGCACGAGTCAGCGCCAAATGTTCCCAGGTCCAGGCTGCGGTCAGCTGATAATCGCGGAAACTGGCCAAACTGGTGGCAACCGGTCCTTGTGTGCCCGAGGGCCTGAGCCGCATGTCGATTTCATAAAGCCGCCCTTCTGGCAGCAAGGCGGTAACGGCGGTGACCATCGCTTGAGTCAACCTTGCATAATAGGCCCGTGTGGACAGCGGACGGCGACCATCGGAACTTTCCACCCCATCGGCATCGTAGATCACGATAAGATCGAGATCCGAAGTGGCGTTCAGCCGCCGCGCCCCGAGCGACCCCATGCCCAGAACCATCGCACCGCGCCCCGGGCATGCCCCGTGTTTCAGGGCAAATTGCGCCACCACTTCAGGCCAGAGCGCGGCCAGAACTGCCTCGGCCAGGTCGGCATATTGCCCCGCCGCGCCGTCAGCATCGATCAAGCCGCGCAGGTGATGCACTCCGATCCGGAAATGCCATTCCTTGGCCCATCGCCGGGCCAGGTCGAGTTTACGTTCATAATCCGGCTCTGCACTCAGTTGGTCAGACAGATCATCGCGCAGCCGCGCCTGCCCCGGCCAGTCGGCAAAGAAATCGCCACCGATCACCGCGTCAAAAACCGACGAATTGCGCGACAAAAACACCGCCAATCGCGGCGCGGTCCCGGCGATATCGACCAAAAGGTCGATCAATTGCGGGTTGGCTTCGAACAGCGATAGCAATTGCACACCGGCAGGCAGCCCGGCCAGAAATCCATCCATCGCAAGCAACGCTTCATCGGGTTTGGCGGCGCGTGCCAGTTGCTGAAACAGGCGCGGCGTTATCCGGTCAAAGATTTCCACGGCCCGCGACGACCGCAATGCCGGATAGCTGCGCCAGCGCCGCACCATTTCACGGTTCGCCGGGTCCACATCCAAGGTTTCGGTTGACGGCGCGGCATCGGGGGCAAAAAAGCCTTCGGTCAAATCATGCACCTGTTCCAGCCGCCGGCGCAGATCGGTTTTCAAGTCATCCAGATCGCGACCCAGGAAACAAGCGATGCGCTGCATCCCTTCGGAGCTGTTCGGCAAAGCGTGTGTCTGGGCATCATTGACCATCTGGATCCGATGTTCGACCTGACGGTGGAAGCGGTAATGATCGGTCAGTTTTTCGGCCGCGTCCGTGCCGATCCATCCCTTTTCGGACAGCACCCCCAGCCCCTCGACCGTGCCGCGCACTTGCAAATCGGAATCGCGCCCGCCCGCGATCAACTGCCGGGTTTGGGTGAAAAATTCAATTTCCCGGATACCGCCACGGCCAAGTTTCATGTTGTGGCCATATAGGTCCAGCTTGCCGCCCAGACCTTTGTGTTCGCGGATACGCAAACGCATGTCATGGGCATCCTGAATCGCGGCAAAATCCAGATGTTTGCGCCAAACGAAGGGGCGCAAGGTTTTCAGAAACGCCCCCCCTGCCGCGATGTCACCCGCTGCCGGGCGCGCCTTGATATAAGCGGCGCGTTCCCATGTGCGACCGACGCTTTCGTAGTAGTTTTCCGCCGCAGCCATCGCCATGCAGACCGGGGTGACGGACGGATCAGGACGAAGCCGCAGATCGGTGCGGAAAACATACCCTTCGGCGGTCAGATCCGACAGCATGGCGGCCATTTTCCGCGTTGCCCGCACCAAGGATGAACGCGCCTCATGATAGTCCGCACGGTCATAGCGGCTTTCGTCGAACAGACAGATCAGGTCAATATCCGACGAATAGTTCAGTTCATACGCCCCCATCTTGCCCATCGCAAACACTGCCATATGACCGGCGGTTTCGATATCGTCTTCGGTTGCGCCGGGCAGTTTTCCGCGTTTGATTTCTGCCGCCACCGCAGCCTGCAACGCCAATTGGCAAGCTGTATCGGCCAACCGGGTCAGGGTGCCGGTGACCTGTTCAAGCGTCCAGACCCCGCCGCAATCGGCCAGCCCGGTCAGCAAAGCGATGCGCCTTTTGGCTTGACGCAATGCGTTGGACAGTTGATCCGGCGGGCAGTCCCTCAATTGGGCGAACAAGCTATCGACCGCGCCTTCTGGCGCGTCGAACGCGGGCAAGATCCAATCGCGTTCCTTTTCCATCAGCGATTTGAGGTAAGGGCTGCATCCGGCAACCCCGCTCAAAAGCTCGGACAGTTCGGGCGGCTGGTCGGGAAACAGGTCAAGCACTTCGTTTCCGAGTTCGGGATCGAAGGCGATGGGCTGTTGAGTCATTCGGGATGTGAAATTCATAGTCGCAAGTTGTATCGTCGTGCCCGTGCGGGTCAATGACGCGGATCAATTTGACGGTCGAATTATGGCCGCCTGACCGGGCTAGCCGCTCGTGTCCATCTGCGCTATCGCTTGAGACAAACCATCCACTGAAAGGCCCCTCAATGAGCAAAAGCCTCAAACGCGTGAAAAAAGCGTTGGAAGACGCCGGTATCGAAGCCGAGATCAAGGAACTGGGATTGGCGCGCACCGCGCAACAAGCTGCGGATGTGGCCGGATGTGATCTGGACCAGATTGCCAAATCTATGATTTTCAAAGGCGAATCCAGCGGCGCGGCGATCCTGTTCCTGACCGCGGGCGGGAATCAGGTCGACACCGCCAAAGCCAGCGCGGTGGCGGGCGAAACATTGGGTAAGGCGGATGCGGCGCTGATCCGAGCCCAAACCGGCTTTGCCATCGGCGGCGTCGCACCGGTCGGGCACCTCAACCCGATCCGCGCTTTCCTTGATCCGCGGCTGCTGGACTATGATACGATCTGGGCCGCAGCGGGCACGCCACACCATATTTTTGAACTCCAATCAACTGAACTACCGCGCTTAACTGGGTCACAAGTTGCTGATTTCACTTCACAATATTAAATAATGTAAATTTCTTTTACATCTCGTCTTGCAATATCTTCCCAAGGTGCCAATCTATTTAATGTGAAAGACATTCACATAGACATAACGATGGAGAGATTAATGACACCCGCCGCCGCCTATTCTTCCACGCCGCAAGCACGCATGTCGTGGTTGTCCAAATCCGAGGCCTGGCTTGATAGCAAGGGCAAGGGCGCTTGGATCGCAGCCATGGTCCTTGGCTTTGTATTTTTCTGGCCTGTTGGCCTTGCCCTTCTCTTTTACATGATATGGAGCAAACAGATGTTCGGCAAAAACTGTAGACACCGCGCCCACCGCACGCAGCATGGGTTTCACGCGATGAAATCAAGCGGCAACACCGCTTTTGATGCCTACAAGACCGACACCCTGCGCCGACTGGAACATGAACAGGACGATTTCGAAGCCTTTCTTCAGCGTCTGCGCGACGCCAAAGACAAGGCCGAGTTCGACGAATTCATGGATGAACGCGCCAAGACCGCCGCAGAGGGCCGCAAAGAAGAAGACGCATAATCCACATCCCCGAGGATCGGTCCGGTCAGCGCCCGGACCGATTATTCATGAAAGGATACTGAGATGAGTCAGGTTGACTGGCATTTGCCCGACCCCCGCACCCAGCCTGAATTTTATGACGATGTGACGATGAAACGCTTGATCGCCTTCTTGGTCGACACAGTGCTGATCGTGCTGATATGCCTTGCGATCTTGCCTTTTACGGTTTTCACAGGGATCTTTTTCTTCCCGTTTTTGATGTTTGTCGTTGGTTTTGCCTATCGCGTTATCACCCTTACAAACGGGTCGGCAACATTGGGAATGCGGCTGACCGCGATCGAATTTCGCGACCAGCATGGTCGGCGTTTCAACCTGTCGCTGGCGTTCCTTCATACGCTGGGCCTAAGCGTTTCCTTTGCGATCCCGATCCTACAGGTTATTTCGGTTGTCCTGATGGCCACGACCGAACGCGGTCAGGGTCTGAGCGATAATGTGCTCGGCACGGTTGCGCTGAATAAGGAAGCCCGGCGCTAAAGCCCTGAAATCGGGGGCGATTTATTGGGGCTCCCCGGTTTTCGAATGTCAAAACATCGACTCTTGGCGCAGTGGCCGTTGGCTGATATCTTTGTTCCGATTTCAGTAATTGGACACCATGCGACATACTTTACCTCTTGCCCCACAATTTTATGTGACCGCGCCACAACCTTGCCCCTATCTGGCCGACCGGATGGAACGCAAACTGTTCACCGCTTTGCAGGGGGACGCTGCGAATCTGCTGAATGACAGCCTGTCTCAGCAGGGATTCCGCCGGTCACAGAACGTGCTTTATCGCCCGTCCTGCACCGATTGCGCGGCCTGCCTGTCAGCACGGATCAGGGTCGATGGGTTCCAGCCAAACAAAAGCCAGCGCCGCACTAGGAAACGCAATGCCAACCTCGTGCGCCGGGCGACTTCGCCTTGGGCCACCGAAGAACAATACGATCTGTTTCGCCGCTATCTCGACAGCCGCCATGCCGATGGTGGCATGGCCGATATGGATGTATTCGAATTTGCCGCCATGGTCGAAGAAACACCGATCCGCACCCGGGTGGTGGAATATGTCGACAGCGACACCGGCAAGCTGGCCGCTGTTTGCCTGACCGACCTTTTGGCCGACGGCACCAGCATGGTCTATTCGTTCTATGATCCCAAGCGCCAGCGCGACAGTCTGGGCACTTATGTGATCCTCGACCATATCGAAATTGCCCGCGAATCCGGGCTGCCTTATGTCTATCTGGGCTATTGGGTGCAAAGCAGCGGCAAGATGGGCTACAAATCCCGTTTTTCCGGGTTGGAAGTCTTCAAGGCCGGTCGCTGGGAAGCGTTCCAAGGCGAAGAGGCTTATTCGTCCGAACTGCATCCGCTGTCGACCGATCCGATTGCCGAACAAGTCGCGAATATCTCACTTCCAGATCTCAGCCAACCAGTGAAGCGCTGAACAACGGTGTTATGGGAGTTGTGTATCACCGGTGCAGGATCGCCCGGGGGGCTCAACTGTGGCTGACACCCCGATGAAAATCACAAGCGCAAGTGAAAAAAGCCGCCCCGAACGGGGCGGCTTTTCTGTTTGCTAAAGCTGTCAGCAGATCAATTCGGGATCAGCGCCGGCACAATCGTCACGATCGACGGGAAGAACCACAAGATCCCCAAACCAAGGACCTGAATCAACACGAAAGGAATGATTCCGCGATAGATATGGCCCGTTGTAACGCTCGCCGGGGCGACCCCGCGCAGATAGAACAGCGCGAAACCGAATGGCGGCGTCAGGAACGAGGTCTGAAGGTTCACCGCGATCATGATCGTCACCCATTTGGGATCGAACGTACCGCCATAGATGACCGGCCCAACGATCGGGATCACGATATAGATGATTTCCAGGAAATCGAGTACGAAGCCAAGGATGAAGAGCACCAACATCACGATCAGGAAGACCGTGAATTCGTTGTCGAAGCTTTTCAGGAACTGCTGGATATAGTCTTCACCTCCGAAGGAGATCACCACCAAGTTCAACAGTTGCGACCCGATCAGGATGGTGAACACCATCGAGGTCACCTTGGCCGTTTCTCGTACCACAGGGGTCAGAACACCCGAGCGGAACAGTGTCCAACAACTGTAGAACAGACCAAAGGCCGCATAGAGATAGGTAGCATAGGCGACGAAAAACGCTACCCAGCTTTCGAAGCTGACTTCCGGTTGGTTGATCCGGAGATCGAAGTTGACGCCAACAAGAATGGAGATGATCACCGCGAAAGTGGACCATATCACAACCTTGCCGGATTTGTCTTCTTCCCGCAGTTTGCGGTACGCAGCCAGCATGAGGGCACCGCCCGCTCCAAGCGCCGCAGCCGGCGTCGGGTTGGTGATACCGCCCAAGATCGATCCCAGCACCGCAACGATTAGAACCAGCGGTGGGAAAACCACCCGGATCAGTTCGTTCTTGGTCAGCCGTATGGCCGCTTCTTTGCAGCCATATAGCGTGATCGCAAGAGGGATCAGCAACCACAGAACCGTTACCCCGGAACTGCTTGTCGGAGCGATCAGGACGATATCTGCGATCACCGCCAAGATCACGCCAATCGCGCCGATGATCAGCGGGCGCGGATCGGACGAAGGACTGGTGCCACGTGCCCATGCCAATGTGACAGACAGCAGCAGCAGCAAGACCGCCACGCCGACGCCGATCGGAGCCGCAGCTTCGGCCTTGGCCGCAACGCGTTCTGCGATTTCTTCCTGGCTGAGTTTGCGGCTCTCTTTGACCCCGCCTGCATCGTCGATTGCTACCTGCTGCGCAATTGCGGCATCCCAAGCCTCTTGCCCGTGCAGTTCAATCATCGACGCTTTGCATTCGTCATCGACATTGGTGCGCAACGATGCATTGGCACCAACATCGGTAAAGCTGTCCACATGCAGGTTTTGGCTACCGATAATCCCAACCGACCCCAACAGGAAGGCCCCGCCGATCAGTGCAATCGGAACCCCGAGGAACCACGTAAGGCCTTCACGGCGCGAAATCGGCTCACCACTGCTTGCTCCCATTTCCACCGCCGGTGCTTTTGACGGATTCATCAACGCATAACCAAAGGCATAAAGTGCATAAAGCAGCGCCAACAGAATGCCAGGCAATAGTGCAGCTTGGAATAGTGTGCCAACCGACACCACGGCCGGTTCGCCCAGATAAGTCAAAGCATCGCTACATCCCGCCGACTGCGCCCGTGCTTCCTGCGCCGTCGAATATAGATCACCTGCCAGCGTGCCCAGCAGAACGATCACGATTGAAGGCGGAATGATCTGCCCCAAGGTGCCGCTTGCCGCGATCACGCCGGTGGCGATCTCGGGTGAATAATTGTGCCGCAGCATGGTGGGCAGCGACAACAGACCCATTGTGACAACGGTAGCCCCCACGATCCCGGTCGATGCCGCCAGAAATGCGCCCACGACCACCACCGATACGGCCAACCCGCCCGGCAGCGGACCGAAGACCCGCGCCATTGTCGTCAGCAGATCGTTGGCGATCTTCGAGCGTTCCAATGTAATGCCCATCAGCACGAACATCAGTACCGCCAGCAGCGTTTCGATAGACTGGCCCGCCAGCACCCGTTCGTTCATGCGGTTCACAACGAAAGACACATTCCGGTCCATCGCGGTTTCCCATCCGCCAGGGAAAACCGATTCTGCCACCCGTGGTAAGTCCGGGTATCGGAAGATCGAAATTGAATCGGGTTTGACACCGGAACTGACTAGGTTCTGATACATGGCAGAACCAGTATCTATGGCTTGATGTACCAAAAGTCCCGCACTGTCCAGCGCGGCGATAATCCCGAACGCGATGATCCCGGCGCCACCAATGGCAAAGGCCACTGGAAATCCCGAAAGAATGCCCCCGAAGAGGCAGAAAAAGACGATAATCAGGCCGATTTCGACCCCATCAAGTCCAAATAGCATTGTTCACTGCCCTTTTAATGCGTGCCTTCGTAGGCTTCTTCACCCTCGCCAAGCGAATCTTTGTCGAGGTACTTCTTTTCGCTTTCTGCACCTTCACGAAATTCCATATAGGATCGGTACAGTAGCGCGATAGCTTGGATGAAAACCATCGCTGCAAAACCGCAGAGCAAGATCTTGAACAGAAAATATCCGTTGAATCCGTTCGGGCTGAAACCGATGGTTTCAACGTTCCAACGCAAGGCTCGAGATTTCATCAACAACCGCTCGAGATGATCGCTGGCCGAAGGTTTCGGAACAATCAAGTGCCGCCACAAGAAGAACCAGCCATACATCCAAATCAGGACCGCCATCGGCATCATGAAGAACAGAGCGCCGAACATGTCGATCACCTTTTTGGTGCGGAACTTAACACCGGCATAAATCAGATCCACCCGGACATGACCGCCTTGGACGAAGGTGTAAGTCGCGCAAAGTGTCACAACCAGCGCGTTGTAAAGTTTCAGTTCCTCAGAAAACCAACTGATATCTCTATCGAAAGCGAGGCCAAAACCGAACGTCAGGTTCGGACTGGCAAAGATACGCTGCACGAACACAATGACAACCTGCTGCAGCATCATGAGCAGACCAGCCCAAGCAAAGAACCGTCCAACCGTGTTGGCAAACCCTTCCAGCCCGCGCACCACTGCCCAGAGTATGCGTGTATTCCACAACCCAACGATGGTAAGAATCGAGAACAGAGTAAAGACGACGAAAAAGAACTCGATCGACCCTCCGTAATAGACAAAGCGCATAATCGCTTCTTTGTCGGACCAGTCCAGCCAGAGCTTCGGATGCGAGACCGCGTAACCGAAATTATAAAACGACATGAGGATGTTCTGAAACAACCAGATCACGCCATCACCTAATGCACCCAGGGCCTGTCCGAGAGTGACAGAGCTTTCTTCCTGCATGATTCCCCCCGTTTTCCCTTTGTAGGGATTTCGCTTGGCGCTAAGACACCAGAAAGGGCTCCTGAACGACAGGAGCCCCCAGTTTTTAAGTCCTGCGATTAGCCGCCCAGAACGCGGTTACGCTGGGCCGAATATGTACCTTCCGAGCGGCTGATCCAGCCAGCGGAAGCAGCCATCGACGCCATATAGCTGTCGTAGCATTCTTTGTACAAATCGTCGCCCATCGGAGCTTCGACGACTTCTTTCGCGGCGGCTCCGAACGCATCCCAGATCGAATCGGAGAATTCCAGAACCTTCACGCCACCGGCCTGCAGACGCTGAAGCGCTGCAGCGTTATTGGCCATGAACAGTGCCATAGTCCACATGCTCGATGCCTTGCCTGTCTCTTCAACCACGGCCTTTTGCCCCGGCGTCAGGCTCTCGAATACGTCGAGATTGGTCGTCAGGCTCAAGATCGGACCCGGCTCATGGAAACCAGCGGTATAGTAGAACTTGGTGATTTCCTGGAAACCGGCCTTTTCGTCGGCCCACGGACCGATCCACTCGGTGCCGTCGATCGCACCCGAAGACAGCGCTTGGTAAACTTCGGCACCGGGAATGTTCTGCACGCTCGCACCCAGTTTGCCCAGCACCTGGCCACCTTGGCCCGGCATCCGAAATTTCAGACCTTGGAAATCCTCGGGACCGTTGATTTCCTTGTTAAACCAACCACCCGACTGCGGTCCGGTGCTGCCGGCAGCGAAAGACTTGAGACCGAAAATGCCGTACAATTGGTCGGCCAAGTCCATGCCGCCACCATGATAATACCAGTTGTTATATTCTTGGAAGGTCATCCCGAACGGAACTTGGCTGAAGAACGACAGCGCCGGGTGTTGGCCGAGGAAATAGTAGTCGACGCCGTGGTACATGTCTGCTTGACCGGCCGAAACCGCGTCAAACACTTCAAACGCGCCCACCAATTCACCGGCAGCCTTGAGTTCGACGGTCAACTGGCCATCTGTCATCTCAGTAATACGGTCAGCGCAATACTGGGCGCTGTCATGCACACCTGCCAAGCCCCGGCCCCAAGTTGAGACCATGGTCAAAGTCCGCTTGCCTTGGGCATAAGCGGGTGCGGCCAGTGCGGTTGCCGCTGCGGCTGAGCCGCCAAGTGCAGAAGTCCTCAAAAAAGAACGACGATCCATATCGGTTTTTCCTCCCATTCGAATGTATCCTCCAACCCCGGCACCGAGGCGCAGGGAAAGTGGCCGTACGTTAGCCGCTCAAATGACGGAACGGAATACCAAGTTGTACGTAGTCGATGCTAATAATTTTGGCACAAGCGGCCAAAACGGAAAATATTCAAGCGATCAACAAAAAGACTGAGACTTCGCTGCGGAGCAGCAAGCCATTGCTTCCCTCGTCGCAACAGGCAATTATCCTCGGATGAGTCGCCTGCGTGACCACCTCCATCACTTCACCCCCAGCTATGGTCAGAAGATCTTTCTTCTGGCCTCTGTGCCTCTGTTGTTGGCCGCTACTGCAATTTCCGTCTTAGTAGCCGGCCAAGCCCGGCAACTGGCAGAAAGCGAGATACATGCGCTGGAAAATAAACTGATCGAGGCGAAAAAAGAGGAACTGCGTAATTATGTCACCCAAGCGCGCAACGCGTTCTATTTCATCTATGGCCCCGCCGCGCCGGATGACGAACGCTCCAAAGAGCGTGTGTTACAGATTCTCGCCGCGATGATCTATGGTGACGAGGGGTTCTTCTTCGTTTACGACTATGACGGCAACAATCTAGTATCGCCGCGCCAGACCGAATTCATCAATCGCAACTGGATTGGCCTGACCGACAGCGAAGGCACCCCGACCGTAGATGCGTTCATCCGCATCGCCCGGCACGGGGCCGGGTGGCACGAACATCTCTGGCCCAAACCATCTACCAATGAAGAAGCCCGCATGATTACCTATGTGCTGGGCCTTCAGGACTGGCAATGGGCGGTGGGCACCGGCGTCTTTATCGACGATGTTTTGACCCAAGTTGCCGCCTCGCGCGCCGAGGTTGAGGCGCGGGTGCGGCGCACCTTCTACTATATCATCGGTATTACGCTGACCGCGCTGCTTTCAGTGTTCTTTTCTGGCATGGTTATCAATATCAGGGAACGTCGACTGGCCGACGCCAAGCTCAAGAAGCTGACCCAGCGGGTTTTCGACGCGCAAGAAGAAGAACGCGGGCGGGTTGCGCGTGAATTGCATGATGGTATCAGCCAGATTCTGGTCGGCACCCGCTATGGGTTGGAAATCGCACGCCGACAGTTCCAAAATGACGATGCAAGAGCGGGCCAAACGCTGGACAAGAACATTGATCATCTGTCCGGTGCAATACAAGAAGTGCGCCGGATCAGCCGCGACCTGCGCCCCGGCGTTCTCGACGATCTCGGGCTCGGCCCTGCGATCAAAGCGCTGACCGAAGATTTCAGTATCCGCACCAACATCAAGGTCGAATTCAACACCGTCGTGTTCCGCAATCGGCTGGACGAAGACAGCAAGATCGCGCTTTACCGCATCGCGCAAGAGGCTCTGACCAATGTCGAACGCCATGCCGGAGCCAGCGAAGTCACCGTCGATCTGCGCGGCCACCGCAATGGCGCGACACTGCGGATCAGCGACAATGGGTGCGGCCTTCCCGGTGCCGGCCCCCGTTCAGAACCGGGCGAACCATCGGGGGGGCTGGGATTGCGCAATATGCAAGAACGGATTGAACAGCTGGACGGAACCCTTAAAATCCAGTCAAACCGCGATGGCACCCTGATCGAAGCAGTGGTTCCGCTCAGCCACCTTCTGCCCCCCGACCAGATGGGCATATCACGTAAGAAAGCCGCGAAATGACAAACCCCGTCAGAGTCGCCATTGTCGATGACCATCCGATGATCGCCGAAGGCATCCAGTCGATTCTGGAAGCCTATGACGATATCGAAGTCGTCGGTGCCTTCTTCAAAGGCCGCGACATCATCAATGCAGTCGAAACGCTGCGCCCCGACGTGGTGTTGATGGATCTCAACATGCCCGACATCGGCGGGCTGACCGCGACCGAAATCATTCTGGAACGCTGCCCGGAAACCAAGGTTCTGATCCTATCGATGCATGACAGCCGGGAATATATCAGTTCCGCCCTGAGCCACGGCGCGATGGGCTATATCCTCAAGGACGTTCCGACCGAGGAAATCAAAACCGCCATCGACACCGTGATCGGCGGCGAACGCTATCTGTGTACCGGTGCACAAGGGTCTCTCGCCCCGCCTATCGGGACGTCTCGTGAACAACTGACCGGACGGGAACAGACCATCCTGTTGCAACTGGCACAGGGCAAGTCGAACAAGGAAGTCGCTGCGGTATTGGATATTTCGGTGCGTACGGTGGAAACTCACCGCAAGAACATCAAGCGCAAGCTGGGCATATCTTCAACCGCCGGGTTGACCCGCTATGCGCTGGAACACGGGGTGCTTCAGGGCACCAGCGTCAGGCTATAATCGGGCCGACCGCAGCGCCGGGCCGTAGACAACCTCTTCCAATCTGGCCCCCCGGGCATCCCGCGAAATATTTGCAAAGAAAAATCCGTCTCAGCGACATTTTCCGATTAAATGCAGGTTGACGCCCCCCGCTGGCGACAATAATAATCGCGCCCAGCACAGTAGGAGCCTCAGGCGATGAATACGCTAGTCGTAATCGTAGGAAAATGGCGCATGGGCCGGTAACGGACACCATATTGGTACCCCATGCGCCCCCGATCAAAAATCGGGGGCTTTTTTATTGGCTGAATTGTTGACGTCGTAAACGGAGCGAACAAATGAAACGTCAGATGACCGGAGCGAAAATGGTAGTCCAGGCCCTTAAGGATCAGGGCGTGGATGTCGTATTCGGATACCCCGGCGGTGCGGTGCTACCGATTTACGACGAGATTTTCCTGCAAAACGATATCCGACACGTGTTGGTGCGGCACGAACAGGGCGCGGTCCATGCCGCCGAAGGCTATGCCCGGTCCACCGGCAAGCCTGGTGTTGTTCTGGTGACATCCGGCCCCGGTGCCACCAATGCGGTGACCGGGCTGACCGATGCTTTGCTCGACTCGATCCCGATCGTTGTGCTGACCGGTCAGGTGCCGACCTTCATGATCGGATCGGACGCGTTTCAGGAAGCCGACACCGTCGGCATCACCCGGTCATGCACCAAACATAACTGGCTGGTGAAGGATACCGAGAAGCTGTCCGGCACCATCCACGAAGCCTTCCATGTCGCCAAATCGGGCCGCCCCGGCCCGGTTCTGGTCGATATTCCCAAGGATGTGCAATTCGCCAACGGCACCTATGTCGAACCGAAGAAGGTCGAAGTCAGCCACTATCAGCCGCAGACAAAAGGCGATATGGACGCAATCGTGGAATTGGTTGAAGCAATCGAAAGCGCCAAGAAACCGATTTTCTATACTGGTGGCGGTGTGATCAATTCTGGCCCCGCCGCAAGTCAGTTGCTGCGCGAACTGGTCGAAGCCACCGGGTTCCCGATCACATCGACCCTGATGGGGCTCGGTGCCTATCCGGCCAGCGGTGACAGTTGGCTCGGAATGCTGGGGATGCACGGGCTTTACGAAGCCAATATGGCGATGCACGATTGCGACCTGATGATCAATGTCGGGGCCCGTTTCGATGACCGCATCACCGGCCGCCTTGATGCATTCAGCCCAAAATCGAAGAAGGCCCATATCGATATCGATCCCAGTTCGATCAACAAGGTGATCCGGATCGACATCCCGATCGTCGGGGATGTCGGCCATGTGCTGGAAGACCTGCTGAAGGTCTGGAAATCGCGCGGCCGCAAGACCAACAAGGAAGCGCTAATCGGCTGGTGGAAGCAGATCGACAGCTGGAAAGAGATCGATTGCCTGAAGTTCAAACAGGAAGGCAAGATCATCAAGCCGCAATATGCGCTGTCGCGGCTGGAAGAATTGACCAAAGGCCATGACCGCTATGTCTGCACCGAAGTCGGCCAGCACCAGATGTGGGCGGCGCAATACCTTGGTTTCGAAGATCCGAACCGTTGGATGACTTCCGGCGGCTTGGGCACCATGGGCTACGGCATGCCGGCCTCGATCGGTATCCAGATGGCGCATCCTGACAGCTTGGTGATCAACGTGGCCGGTGAAGCATCCTGGCTGATGAACATGCAGGAAATGGGCACTGCGGTGCAGTTCCGACTGCCGGTGAAGCAGTTCATCCTGAACAACGAGCGGCTTGGCATGGTGCGGCAATGGCAGGAATTGCTGCACGGCGAACGCTATTCCCAAAGCTGGTCCGAAGCGTTGCCCGATTTCGTGAAACTGGCCGAGGCCTTTGGTGCCAAGGGCATCCGCTGCGATGATCCCGATGATCTGGATGATGCGATCATGGAAATGATCAATTACGATGGCCCGGTGATCTTTGACTGTCTGGTTGAAAAGCATGAGAACTGTTTCCCGATGATCCCGTCGGGCGAACCGCATAACAAGATGCTGCTGGGCGATGCCAATACCCAGGACGCGATCGGCAATTCCGGCGCAGTTCTGGTCTAAAACCGAGCCCCGGGGGCTGACTGCCCCCGGACCCCCGTGGATATTTTTGAACAGAAGAAGACATCATGGCTGCTCTACACATCAAAAAAGGCTCGACGAAGCATTCCGCCTATAACCTGCGCCCGAATTTTTCCGACACCAAGGAACGCCATACGCTGGCGGTGATGGTGGATAACGAACCCGGCGTTCTGGCCCGGGTGATCGGGCTGTTTTCGGGGCGCGGTTACAATATCGAAAGCCTTACCGTGGCCGAAGTCGACCATATGGGCCATCATTCCCGCATCACCATCGTCACCGAAGGCACCCCCCAGGTGATCGAACAGATCAAGGCTCAGCTGGGCCGGATCGTGCCGGTGCATGGGGTACATGACCTGACTGTCGAAGGGGCGACGGTGGAACGCGAACTGGCGCTGGTCAAGGTAGCCAGCAGCGGCGACAAACGGGTCGAGGCGCTGCGCTTGGCCGATATTTTCCGCGCCAACGCAGTGGACAGCACATTGGAAAGTTTCGTTTTCCAAATCACCGGCACGCCGGAAAAGATCGACGCCTTCGTGGACCTGATGCGGCCACTGGGATTGGTCGAAGTGGCCCGGACCGGCGTTGCGGCGCTGTCGCGCGGCATCTGACCAGATCAAACCGATAAGACAAGCCCGCCGAAGCGGGCTTGTCCTGAACGTGTCGAAACGATCGTTGGGATTGCAGCCGGTTCAGCCTTCCTTCATCGGAAAGGCGCCAGCCTTTTTCATTTCCGACACTTCCTGCGCGTCGAGCAGCCCTTCGGCAGAAATGTCGAATTCGGCAAAGCTTTCCTCGGTCAGGTCGGGATAGACCGCGGAAAGCTCCGCATAGCTGTAAAAACCGTCGCCATCGATATCGACGCTGCTGTCGATTTCCTCGGCCAGAACAGAGGTGGCGAGGGTCAGGGCGATGGCGGCGGTGGTGATACGGGATGCAATACGCATTTTAGGGTCCTCTTATCAGGGTTTCAGGGACGGCCTTGTGCCTGTCCTGATGTCACCCGACCAGCAATATGGAGGGGTGCAAAGCGGCGCGATTAGCGGCACCGGTTTCTGGCAGTTCCTTGCGAAATCACCCGGGGAATCTAGGCAGGGTTTGGCGCAGGAAATCGCCCCGGCGAAACGGAGCCGATGGCGCGGCTGAAATTTGGCGCCGCTCCGCCGCTGACACATCCCGACCCGCATTGGCGAACCACCGCACATATGACGCGAATCGCCCGAAATCAAAACAACCGCGCCAGAATACTGGCGCGGTTGGTCCTGTAGCCTGTTTCGCGTGGGAAAGGTCTGACTATTTCTGAAGCGATTCCAGATAATAGGCCAAGGACAGGATCTTGCCCCGGGTATAAACAGGACCACCATAAGGCCCCATGTCAGCGTCATCCGCGAAAAGCGCCCCGAAGACCGGCATCGGGCCACCATGCGCCCGAACCCCAGTCCGGCCATCGATGATATGTATCACCTGCAGCATCGGGAATACCCCGTCATTACTGGCCGACAGTTTGGTCAGATCGGGCACTTCGGTGGTCAGCAGTTCGGCGATTGCCCCGTTCCCGATGCCAAATTCTCCATGGCACGCAGCGCAATATTGTACATAAGTCGTGTTGCCAGGATCTTCCATTCCTTCGGCCAAAGCCGACCCGCCAAGGAGCGCTGCAATCACAGCAGCCGCGCAAACCGTCCTTCTATGCATTGGTCTTCTCCTCCTTAAAAATGGCAGATGCGCGATACACCGAGATAACAAATAAATATTCCACATCTTAGCACATATGCTGCGTCAGAACTGCTTTGGAAAAGTTGACCTACGTCAATGCGCCTTTGGAAACGTACTCAACCTGGTTCTGAAACCAGCCGGTACAGATGCCAAGTTGCGTGGCCAAGAAGCGGCAGGGTAAAGAAAAGACCCAAAAACGCCGGTAACAAAGAGATGAAGGTGACGACAGCAATGAAAGTCGCCCAAGCCAGCATCGGCAGCAGATTTTCCTGAACCGTCTGGAAGCTGGTGATCATGGCGGTGACATAATCGACTTCGCGGTCCAGTAGCATCGGCAACGAAATGACCGTGATCATATAGAGAAGAAGCGCGAAACCGGCCCCCACCACGGTGCCCAGCCCCAGCATCGTCAACCCGTTGACGGTCAGGTAGACTTCGAAGGACGTCGAGACATTGGTCAGCGTCATCGACCCCATGAACAGCGCAAAGATCATATGGGCGATGAAAAACCAGAATAGGAACATGAAGATGATGATTGCGCTGATCGATGGCAGTTGGCGTTTTGATTGCCGCGCCACGACGCCGAAAATCTGATACAGATCCATTGCACGTCCCTGATCAAGTCGGCGGCTGACCTCGTAAAGGCCGACGGCCGCGAAAGGACCGATCAACGGAAAGCCCACAGCCGCGAAAATCAGCCAATAGGATTGCCCTGTGGCGATGGTAACCCAGGCCATCACAAGGCCAAGCGCCACATAGAATCCAGCAAAGACTGCCCCGAAAAAAGGCGCGCGTTTCATATCTGCCCAGCTCCGCCGAAGTGCTTCGGCCAGAATATCGAACGTGACGGGCCGCAATTCGGGCGCGCCCGGCAAAGGAGCCTCCGGCATCTGTTTCCTCCCATAAAAACATTCACGTTTTTGACTATGGGAAAGGGTTTTCTGCCTAAAATCAAGGATTACTAGAGGTTTGGGGGATGTTTGCCCGGAAATCCCGTACCTTCGTGCCAAGCTTGGCCCAACTGCAACACCCGCAAATCGCCACGCGCCGGGCCGATCAGTTGCAGCCCCATCGGAAGACCGTTTTCCCCAAAGCCAATCGGCGCGCTAAGACAGGGCAGACCGATCAGGCTGACCGGTACGACGACTTCCATCCAGCGGTGATAGGTGTCCATCGATTTCCCGGCAATGGATTTGGGATAGCGTTTTTCCACCGGGAACGGCCAGACCTGCGCCGTTGGCATCACCAACAGATCATAATCCTCGAACAACTCGGCCGCTTTGCGGAACCATTGCGACCGCACCACGCTGGCTTGGTTGACCTCCATCGCGCTGAGCTTCAGCCCGCGTTCGATTTCCCAGATCGCTTCGGGCTTCAAGTCGTCCCGATGGGTTTCCAGAAGAGGACCCAGTTTGGCAGCGATGGACCAGGACCGAAGCGTGATCCAGGCGTCCCAGATTTGTTCGGCCGGGAAAGGCGGGGCGATTTCTTCGACAATGCTGCCCATCCGTTCGAAGGATTTGAGCGCCTGTGTACAGGTCTGCATCACGCCGCTTTCCATCGCATATGCACCGCCCCAATCGCCGAGCCAACCGATCCGGGCAAAGGCCAGATCGCCCATCAACCGATCAAGAAAAATCTCTGGCAGAAACCCATGTGGTTGGGAACTGTCCCACCCTGACTGCACCTCAAGCAGCGCCGCGATATCGGCGGGCGAGCGGCCCATCGGGCCATTGGTAGAAAGCTGATGCAGAAACATTTCGTTTTCGGGATCGGCAGGCACCCGGCCCCAACTGGGCCGGAAGCCGTATACATTGCACCAAGCCGCCGGATTGCGCAGGCTGCCCATCATGTCTGACCCGTCCGTCACCGACAGCATCCGCGATGCTAGGGCCGCAGCCGCGCCGCCGGACGACCCCCCCGCCGATTTCGACAAGTCGTAAGGGTTATGGGTGTGACCATGAACCGGATTGAAAGTATGGCTGCCCAGACCGAATTCCGGCGTGTTGGTTTTACCGATGAAAAGCCCACCGGCCCGGCGCATCCGGGACACGAAAACGGAATCCTGTTTGGCCACTTGGCCGGCCATGATTGGCGATCCCATCGAGGTTTCAATGCCCGCGACATTGGCCAGATCCTTGACCGCCAACGGCATACCGTGCAACCAGCCTCGCCTTGGAGTGTTATCTGCCTTACGTGCCTCGGCGATCAGGGTATCGCGGTCGCGCAGCGATACGATTGCGTTGATCTTGCCATTGACCGCCTCGATGCGTTTGAGCGTCGCCTTCATCAACTCTTCGGCGCTCAGCTCCCGGGATTCCAACAGGGCTGAAATTTCCAGCGCATCGCGATCCAGCAAATTCATTCCTTGTTACTCCCACGACTTTCCGACGGGCGAACCCGCATGGTTAACATCGGCTAAAGACCTGACCGGGTGCAAGCCTTTAAAGCGACGCATTCGGAGGGGTTCCCAGCCTAACGACTGTGAAGTCAGTCCTCGCCCTGAGCTTCGGCGCGGCTTTTGCCCGATACGTCCATCGCCAGAGTGGCCGCCATCAGGCCATCCAGATCCCCGTCCAATACCCCTGCAGAGTCAGAAGTTTCATAGGAAGTCCGCAGATCCTTCACCATCTGATAGGGCTGCAACACATAGGACCGGATCTGGTTGCCCCAACCGGCATCCCCCTTGGCTTCGTGCGCGGCATTGATATCGGCATTTCGACGGTCGAGTTCCATCTGATAAAGTCGCGATTTCAGCGCCTTCATGGCGATATCGCGGTTTTGGTGTTGCGATTTTTCCGAACTGGTCACCACCACCCCGGTGGGGATATGAGTGATCCGCACGGCCGAATCCGTGGTGTTCACGTGCTGACCGCCGGCCCCTGAAGACCGGTAGGTATCGATGCGGATATCAGACGGGTTCACTTCGATTTCGATATTGTCATCGACCACCGGATAGACCCAGACCGAACTGAACGACGTATGGCGCCGCGCCGCACTGTCATAGGGTGAAATCCGCACCAACCGATGCACACCCGATTCCGATTTCAGCCAGCCATAGGCATTGTGGCCGGAAATCTTGTACGTCGCCGATTTGATTCCGGCCTCTTCGCCCGGGCTCATCGATTGCAATTCGACCTTATAGCCCTTCTTTTCAGCCCAGCGGACATACATCCGCGCCAGCATCGAGGCCCAGTCGCAACTTTCGGTGCCACCAGCGCCAGAGTTGATTTCCAAGAAGGTGTCGTTGGCGTCGGCTTCGCCATTCAGCAGCGCTTCGAGTTCTTTCTTCGCGGCTTTCTTGGCCAAGTCCATCAATGCCTTTTCAGCATCCTGAACGACCTCTTCATCTTCTTCCATCTCGCCCAGTTCGATGAGATCGATGCAGTCGGTCATTTCCTGTTTGATATCGTCATGGGTCTTAATCGAATCCAACAGTGCCTGACGTTCGCGCATCAGTTTTTGCGCATTTTCCGGATCGTCCCAAAGCGTCGGGTCTTCGACCCGCGCGTTGAATTCTTCCAACCGGAACTGTGCCGTTTCCCAATCCATTCGCTGGCGCAGCAGCTCCAGTGATTTTTCGATTTCAGAGACGGTATTCTGAACCTCGGCGCGCATTGGGCTTCCTTTGACAAACTCTCAGTGCCGCGTGATAAACCAGCCCGCAGGCAGGGGCAAGCATCGCGCGGGATCTAGCGGCAATGGAATGGCAGACAGATGGTCCGCCGGGCCGGTGACATCAAGATCAGTACAGGCCACCCGAAGACACCGACCCAAAGGTCGCCTTCGGCCCCACAACCGCCTTTTTCCCGGTGGATGTGGTGACTTCACGCCCGGTATGGTCGACTTCTTCGAACAACGGCAGGTTGGCACCGACGGCGAAACCACCATCAAAGGTAATACCGAAAATCGGTTCTTCACCATCGCGGAAATATTCCGCCACCACGTTGGCACCGCTGACATCGTTGGGCAGGCGTTCGCCGGTATAGCGATCGATCTTGATGAAATGACCACCCTCGGGCACCTTGAACGGGCCGCCGCCATATTTCTGAGTGGTCTTTTTCATGAATTCGGTAAAGACCGGACCGCACATGGTGCCGCCATAGGAACCGCGCCCCAACGGACGCGGCTGATCGTGGCCCATATAACAGCCCGCCACGATGTTCGAACTGAACCCGATGAACCAAACGTCGCGCGCTTCGTTGGTGGTACCGGTTTTCCCCGCGATCGGAACATCCACGTTGACGGTGCTGGAAGCGGTGCCACGATCGACCACCCCTTTCATCATCGAAGTCAGTTGATAGGCGGTGATCGCATCCATCACCCGTTCGCGGTTCGACACGATGGCGGGGCTGCGATTTGCGGGTACGGCGGGATTTTCGCAATCGACGCAATCACGCCTGTCGTGGCGATAGATCGTCTTGCCATAGCGGTCCTGAATCCGGTCGACCAATGTCGGTTCCACCCGTTCGCCGCCATTGGCGAACATCGCATAAGCGGCAACCATACGGTAAAGCGTGGTTTCATCCGCCCCCAGCGAATTGGCCAGAAACTGACCCATATTATCATACACCCCGAACCGTTCCGCATAGTCGGCCACCACATCCATGCCGATTTCCTGTGCCAGGCGGATGGTCATCAAGTTCCGCGACATCTCGATCCCGGTTCGTAGTGGCGTCGGGCCATAGAATTTGTTTGACGAATTGCGCGGCCGCCACAGGCCTTGAGGCGTGTCCACCTCGATCGGCGCGTCAATCACGATGGTGGCCGGGGAATATCCACTGTCCAATGCCGCAGCATAGACAAAGGGTTTGAAGCTTGACCCCGGTTGACGCATCGCCTGCGTTGCACGGTTGAACACCGAATGCTGATAGCTGAACCCCCCCTGCATGGCGATCACCCGGCCGGTATTGACGTCCATCGCCATGAACCCGCCCTGAATTTCCGGCACCTGACGCAGGGTCCAGCGGATAAAGCTACCATCATCATCTTTGGTCAGGGCACGCACCAGAACCACGTCGCCAATCGATAGCAAATCACCGGCCACTCGCGCCTTTTTGCCTAGCTTGCCGTCTTCCAGCTTTTTACGGGCCCACTGCACATCCTTGGCCAAAATCCAGTGGCCATCAGCATCGTCTTCGACCCCTTCAATGCCGATCCGCGCGTCGTTCTTGCCAAGTTCCAACACCACGGCCGGATGCCAAGGGCCATCCAGTTCAATATCGCGCGGCACCGCAACCGATAACAGCGCTTCGCGCCAGTCGCCCAATTGACCAGACGGGATCGTCAAACCGGTGCCGGACCAGATCCCACGCTCGCGGTCATATTTTTCCAATCCCCGGCGCAGAGCCAAAGCGGCTTCGACCTGCATCTCGGGGTCGACCGTCGCGCGCACTGTCATGCCGCCCGAAAAAAACTGTTCCTCGCCAAAATCGCCGCTGAGCTGACGGCGGATTTCATCAGTGAAATAATCGCGCGGAGGCAGCGCAGATTTGAAGCTGTCAAAATCCCCGTTCTGAACCGAACGCAGCGGCATTTCCTTTTCCGTCTCATAAGTCGCCTGCGAGATATAACCGTTTTCGGCCATTTCCTTGAGCACAAAGTTGCGGCGCGACAGGACCCTATCCTTGTTGCGCACCGGATGGAATTTGCCCGGCGCTTTGGGCATCGAGGCCAATGTCGCCGCTTCGTGCGGGGCCAGTTCCCCCAATGTCTTGTTGAAATAGGTCTGCGCCGCCGCCGTCACGCCATAGGAATTTTGCCCCAGAAAAATCTCGTTAAGGTAAAGCTCAAGGATTTTGTCCTTGCTCAGACTTTCCTCGACCCGCGTGGCAAGGATGATTTCCTTGATCTTGCGTTCGATCCGGCGTTCCCCACCAAGCAGGAAATTCTTCATCACCTGTTGAGTGATGGTTGAGGCACCGCGTACCGATCCGCCGCGGGTTTTCACGGCTTCCAACGCCGCCGCCGCGATTCCGCGGGCATCATACCCTTTATGGGTGTAGAAATTTTTGTCTTCGGCCGAAATGAAGGCGTATTTGACCAGATCGGGAATTTCATCGGCGGGTGTNAACAACCGCCGTTCTTCCGCGAATTCGTCGATAATCTGACCTTCACCAGAATAAATTCGGCTGATCGTCGGCGGGGTATATTGCGCCAGGCTTTCATGGCTCGGCAAATCGCGGCCATAGATATAGAAAATCGACCCGATGCTCAGGGCGACCACGGCGATGCCCAGCGTCACCAGGGTAAAAATCGCCCCAAAAAAGGAAAGAATGAACCTCAGCACGCAACGCCCCTTGTGATTAGTAGCCACTCTATACTGTCAGCGTCGCGTCCCGTCAAAACAACTCCGCTTGAATGCTGGGCCGAAATCCGCTGCCCGCCGGTGCGAATTTATTGCCGCACCAGTTTGGCCAGCGCCGCATCTTCGGTGGCCCAAGCGCGCAGGGCGTCGCGGATGCCCGACGCCATGTTGATGCGCCACTGCTTATTCGACAGGTTATTCAAATCGTTCGGGTTCGACAAAAAGCCCACCTCCAACAGGATCGAGGGAATATCGGCCGCTTTGAGCACCGAAAACCCGGCCCGACGCAACGGGCGGTGGTTCATCTTTACCCCGACCCCGGTAATCCCCTTGATCATCGCCTGTGCCAGCCGTTCGGTTCGCGGCTTGGTTTCCTGCCGCGCCAGATCCATCAGGATATCGGCGACCACGTCGTCCTGCCCTGTCAGGTCCACCCCGGACAGGATATCGTCGCGATCATGCCGCTCGGCGAGTTTCGCCGACGCTGCATCAGACGCCTTGTCCGATAACAAATGCAAAGTCGCGCCTTTCGCCTGGCCTTCGGCCAAAGCATCTGCGTGTAGCGACAAAAACACATGCGCCCCCGCTTCATGCGCCAATTCAACACGGCGTTCCAGCGATACAAAACGGTCGTCTTCGCGCGTCAGGATCACGGTAAATCCGCCCGACCGAACCAGTGTTTCCTTCAATTCGCGGGCAAAGGTCAGCATCAGGTTCTTTTCGTTATAGCCGTCCCGTTCCGCTCCGGGATCAATCCCGCCATGCCCCGGATCCAACACTACGACCAAGGGTCCCTGCCCCGGCAACCCCTTGGTGACCGCCCGCGCCACCGGATCGGGCAGGTCCCATCGCGGATCGTAAGGGGCACCGGACCGCGCAGCGAAATCCGCCGCATCGGTGGCGGCTAACGTGACATTAAGCCGTGCAGCACCGCTTTGCGGCGCGATTTTCATCCCAGCGCTTTCGATCGCATATAGACCAGCCAAATCAAGCACCATCCGCGACCATCCGGGCCGGAAGGTGCCGAACCGCAGATCGCTGGCATTGTCGGCGTTCAGCAGCACCGGTTTGGTCACCCCACGCCAGTCCACTTCGCGAAAATCCAACACCAGCCTTGCAGGCTCGATCAGCGTATAGGCACGAAAAGGCACCCCTTGGCTCAGCGCCAGATCAACCTCGATCCCGCCGCCCCACCGATCGGTGATCTGGGACGTGCCGATTTCAACCCGCGCCAGCCCGGACAGATCCTGCGCCAATCCCGGAAAGGTCCAAAAGGCCAGTACGACTGCCAGCCATAAATTTCTGAATATACCGTTCATTTGCCCGTTTTCGGTTGCTCTTGCCGAAACACTACCCCGTTTTATGCCGGTTTGCACGGCCCTCACTGCACCATTTCATTGGTCCGAAAAATACTCGAATTCCGACCGTTTCAGTCATCCCCACCGCTGCGCCATGAAAAGCTCCAGCCGGGTCAGCCCTTCAACGATTTCGGCCGTGGCCTGGGCATAGGAAAAGCGCAATGTCCCTGCCCCGCGCAACGGATCGAAATCCAACCCCGGCGTCACCGCCACCCCGGCTTTTTCCAGAATCTCGGCGGCAAAGGCGCGGCTGTCAGAGGTCAGATCGCTGACATCGGCATAGACATAAAACGCCCCGTCTGGTGGTGCGATCTTAGTAAAGCCTGCTTTGGGTAACCCTTCCAACATCAACCGGCGATTTTCTCGGTAAACGGCCATATTGGCCTCAAGCTCGTCACCGCATTCCATCGCGGCAAGCGCGGCGATCTGGCTGGCATGGCTGGGGCAGATAAACATGTTTTGCGCCAATCGCTCGATCACCCGCACATGGTCTTCGGGCACCACCATCCAGCCAACGCGCCAGCCGGTCATGCTAAAATATTTGGAAAAGGAATTGATCACGTAGCAGTTGTCGGTGACTTCCAGCGCGGTGACCGCTTTGGCCTCGTATTCGATGCCGTGATAGATCTCGTCGCTGATAAAGGCGATATCGTTGTCCCGACAGGCCGAAACCAAAGCTTCCATCGCCGGCTTGCTCAGCATGGTACCGGATGGATTGGCCGGCGAAGCCACCATAAGCCCTTGCAAATCCAACCCGGAAAAATCCGCGGGCACAGGCTGCAGCCGGTTTTGCGGTGACGCGGACAACCCCACCGGCACCAGATCGAGCGCGGTCAATATCTGCCGGTAAGACGGGTAGCCCGGTTCGCCGATCCCGATCCGGTCGCCGGTATCAAACAAAGCGGTAAAGGCCAGCAAAAACGCCCCCGACGATCCCGGCGTCACGATCACCCGGTTCCAATCCAGATCGATATCGTACCAATCGCCATAAAGCCGGGCGATGCGTTTGCGTAATTCCGGCAGGCCAAGCGCCACGGTATAGCCCATCGCGTCTTCCGCCATTTGCCGGGTCAAGGCCTGACGTGCACCTTTCGGCGCGGCCGTGCCGGGTTGGCCGACTTCCATGTGGATGATATTGCGCCCGGCTTCTTCGGCGGCGCGGGCGGCTTCCATCACATCCATCACAATAAAGGGATCAACCTGTGATCGTCTTGAGTTTCGCATGGTTTCCTTCCTATGCTGCCAGCCAACCGAAAAGCCAATTCATCCGGAAACAGGCGCGCCGTCAATGCATCCTCTTTTACGCATCCTCGCCGTTTGGGCGGTCTTGCTGGCGCATACCCTTCCGGCGCAGGCGATAACGCTGCTGCGCGACCCGGACATCGAACATGCGCTTGGCGAAATCGCCCGCCCGATGTTGAACGCCGCCGGGCTACCCGCCGGATCGGTCAAGGTGATGGTGATCAAAGACAGCAGCCTGAACGCTTTTGTTATCGATCACCGTCATATCTTCATCCATTCCGGCTTGCTGCTGAAACTGAAATCGGCGGACGAATTACAGGCCGTTCTGGCCCATGAAGCGGCGCATATCGCCAATGGTCATATTGCAAGGCGTTTTGCAAATATGCGGATGGCCAATACGATTACCGGGCTTGGCATGGCCTTGGCGGCGACTGCAGCGGCGTCTGGGGCCGATGCACGCGCAGCGGGCGCACTGAGCCTGGGGGTCGGCAGTTCGGCCAACCGCATGTTCATGTCCCACACCCGCGCCGAAGAAAGCGCGGCCGACAGTTCGGCCCTACGCTATCTGGCATCGGCGGGGGCCGATCCCAAGGCCATGCTGGGTGTGCTCGATATCTTTCGTGGTCAGGAAATGCTGAATGTCAGCCGTCAAGACCCGTATGCCCGCACCCATCCGCTATCACGGGACCGGATACGGGCGGTGACAGCCCTGGCGCAGGCGGCCAAAACAAAACCCAGCAGCACCGCCAACAGCGCTTACTGGTTCGCCCGGGCGCAGGGCAAGCTGTCGGCTTTTTTGCGCGCCCCCAGCTGGACCTTGCGCCGGGCCGGGTCCAGCGCCAGCACCGATATCGCGTTGATCCGGCAAGCAGTCGCCTATCATCGCCAACCCGATAGCGCCAAAGCCCAGACCGCGATCCGCAAATTAATCGCCCTGCGCCCCAATGATCCGTTCGCGCATGATTTGCACGGTCAAATCCTGCTGGAAAGCCGCAACGCCAAGGCGGCGGTCGCCGCCTATGGCCGCGCCGCGGCGCTGGCACCGACCAATGCCCTGATCCTTGGCGGTCAGGGCCGGGCGTTGTTGGCGGCGGGAAACCCGAAACAGGCGCGCAACGTGCTGGAAAAAGCCCGGGCAAGGGATTTTTCCGATGCGCGTGTCCTGCGCGATCTGGCCACCGCCTATGCCAAAACCGGCAATACCGGCATGGCTTCGGTACTGACCGCGGAACGCTATGCGCTGGCCGGTCGCTTCAAGGATGCACGAATTCACGCCGAACGCGCGGCGGGCCTTTTGCCGCGCGGTTCCGCCCCTTGGCTTCGGGCGCAGGATGTGTTCTCTGCTGCCGAGGCCCAAGCCAGCAAAAGGAAGAAGTAATGAAAAAGTTCCTCGCCACCGTCGCGTTTGCCACTCTGGCCCTGCCGGCACAGGCCTTTGATATCACCAGCATGGACGATCAGGAACGTTCGGCCTTCCGCGCCGAAGTGCGCGCCTATCTGCTGGAAAATCCCGAAGTGATCCTGGAAGCCTATCAGATCTTCGAACAACGTCAGGCCAACGCCGAAGCGCAGAAAGACGAAACCATGATCGCGGCGCATAACGACGCGATCTATAACGATGACCGGGCTTGGGTTGGCGGCAATCCCGAAGGTGATATCACACTGGTCGAATTCATGGACTATCGCTGCGGCTATTGCCGCAAAGCGCATGGTGAAGTGGCCGAACTGGTCGAAACCGACGGTAATATTCGCTATATCGTAAAAGAATTCCCGATCCTGGGCGATGAATCGGTTTTGGCATCGCGGTTTGCCATTGCGACCAAACTGGTCGCGGGCGATGCAGCCTATGAAAAAACCTATGACGCGCTAATCAATTTCCGCGGCAATATCGGCCAGCAATCATTGGCCCGTCTGGCCGAAACACTGGATCTTGATGGCGACGCGATCATGGCCCAGATGAACAGCCCAGAGGTCAATCAGTTGATCGGCGACAACCACGTGCTGGCGCGCGATCTGAGCATCAGCGGCACCCCGACTTTTATTCTGGGCGACCAGATGCTGCGTGGCTATGTGCCATTGGCCAACATGATGGAACTGGTCGCGGCGGTCCGGGAAGCCAAGTGATCCGAATATTTACGGCAGGTCTATTGGCGGTCCTTTTTACAGGGGCCGCGCAGGCCGATGGCGTATCCTCCACCGATCCGGCCTTTGCTGCTGAACTGCGCGCTGCTTTGCTGGCCGATCCGGAACCGGTCTGGCGCGCCTTCAATCCCCCTGCCCCCGATGACCGGGAACATATCGACCGCGACCTTGCGCGACTGGCCGCAGCAGCGGCCGAACTGTTTGATCCAACCGCCACCCGGATCGGATCGCCTGAGGCCGAACATCCGCTGGCATTGTTCGTGCGGCCCGACTGCCCGGATTGCGAACGTGCCAAGGACGACCTGCGTCAGTTGTCAGAAAATATCGACCTGCGCGTCAATTTCATTGATATCACCCGGCAAGCCGACCTAGTCGAACGGATCGGGGTGGACATGGCCCCCAGCTATGTGTTGCCCAATATGATTGTGCGCGGCCATGTACCGGTGGCAGTGATCGGGAAATACCTGTCAAAATAAGACCATAGCCCGGCGAAAACACCGGCCACGGCCCCGGCATACGGCACGGGTTATTCAGCGGCGTCTTGGCTCTGATCCGCCTCGATCACTTCGGCGCGCTTTTCGACTTCTTCGACAATATGGTCGATCATCTTGTCGTTGGACATCTTGTGACTGG
Source organism: Thalassovita gelatinovora (assembly GCF_001458355.1). GTDB lineage: Bacteria > Pseudomonadota > Alphaproteobacteria > Rhodobacterales > Rhodobacteraceae > Thalassobius > Thalassobius gelatinovorus. Next base: position 100,190 of record NZ_CYSA01000025.1, read on the forward strand.
CTTTACCGGCCAGATAGACCATGCCGGAACCCGCGCCGCCACCGGTGAACCCGACATCGGTCATCAGCGCCTCGCCCGGCCCGTTCACCACGCAGCCGATGATCGACAAGCTCATCGGGGTCTTGATATGTTCCAGCCGCTTTTCAAGCGCCTCGACCGTCTTGATCACGTCGAACCCCTGTCGCGCACAGCTGGGACAGGAAATGATATTGACGCCGCGATGGCGCAGACCCAGCGTTTTCAGGATTTCGTACCCGACCTTGACCTCTTCCACCGGATCGGCCGACAGGCTGACCCGGATCGTGTCGCCAATCCCCATCCACAGCAGGTTGCCCAGCCCAATGGCCGATTTGATCGTGCCCGACATCAACCCACCCGCTTCGGTGATCCCAAGATGGATCGGCGCATCGGTCTGATCGGCCAGTTGTTGATATGCCGCGGCGGCCATGAAGACATCGGACGCTTTCACGCTGATCTTGAATTCGTGGAAATCGTGGTCTTGCAGGATGCGGATGTGGTCCAATCCGCTTTCGACCATCGCGTCGGGACAGGGTTCGCCGTATTTTTCCAGTAGGTGCTTTTCCAGCGACCCGGCATTGACGCCGATGCGGATGGAACAGTTGTGATCGCGCGCCGCGTTGATTACTTCCTTGACGCGCTTTTCATCGCCAATGTTGCCGGGATTGATGCGCAGACAGGCCGCGCCCGCCTCGGCGCTTTCGATCCCGCGTTTGTAGTGGAAATGGATGTCGGCGACGATCGGTACCGGGCTTTCGCGCACGATTTCCTTCAGCGCCTTGGAACTCGCTTCATCCGGGACCGAAACCCGCACGATATCCGCCCCGGCCTCCGCGGCGCGCTGCACCTGCTCGACCGTGGCCTTGACGTCCGACGTAAGGGTGTTGGTCATCGTCTGCACCGAAATCGGCGCATCCCCCCCGACCGGCACATTGCCGACATGGATTTTGCGGCTTTCACGGCGATAGATGTTGCGCCATGGGCGGATGTGGTTCAGCGACATGGAAGGAACCCTCTGCATTTGCAGGCAAGGACATAGGCCATCCCCCGCCCCCCTGCAACCGGATCAGCAGTCTCAGTCGAGGTTTTGACAGAACGGTTCCGGCGATTCACCGCGCAGATCGGCAACAATTTTCGCAATATCGCGGTCAGCGTCGAAATCAGCGACCTGATAAGTGGCGTTCAGATGATCAATCGACAACGCCAGTTTCGACGTGACGGAACCGCGTGATCCCGCCGGTCCCCGCGTCGTGCCGTCCACTGCGAAATAGATCGATCCGCTGTCGCCGACCCGGATCGTGTGCGGCTGTTCGGTTTGTGCCACGGTGTAAGTGTCGCAAGGTTCCATGATACCTTCGAAAACCGAAGTTCCGTCCGCAGATTGAACCCGGACCCAAGACGGGCGCGCGGCCACGATGGTCACCCCATCGCCCAGACGTTCAACCACTTGCGGCAAGTCGGGAATAGGTTGCGCTGCCGGTTCGGGATCGGCAAAGGCCGTGTCGAACTGATCCGGGGTTGCGGGCACGAAACTGCCGACGCTGCTGGGATCGAGGGTGGAAATCGGGGCATCACGCGCCACCAGCACCGGCACATCCAGCGCCTGCGGCCGGTACAGCCGGTCCAATGCTTCTGCCGGAGGGGTGAACGCACCGCTTTGCGCAACACCACCCGCCACGGTCGACGACCGGGTTGTCGCCAGCGGATCGAGATCAGCCAGAACATCAGGGGTATTTTCCACCGGGGCAAACTGCACCCGCTGGATTTCGTTCAGTACGGTCCAACCACCATACCCGATCCCGCCGATCAGCGCCAAAAGAACCAGCGATGATCCGATTGCACCGGGTTCGATATTGGCAAAAAAACCTTCCTTCACCGGGGCGAAGGGCGTGGTCGGTGCATTGAACGGATCGCGGCCTCCCATTGCAGCCAACGGAACTTCTTTCGCGGCTTTCCGGCTGGACGCTTCGGCGGACATGCCGTGCGCGGTGGAAAACCCGCTTTCTTCGCAGAAACGATCAAACGCTTCTTCGGGGTCCATACCAAGGTAACGGGCGTAAGAACGAACATACCCGGCAATAAAGCCGGGTGTGTCAAAAACCGAAGGGTCGGCATTTTCGATGGCCGCGATATAGGCGGCCTTGATCCGAAGTTCGCGTTGAACGTCGAGCAACGATTTGCCTAACGTGGCCCTTTCGCCGCGCATGACATCGCCCAGACGCATCTCGAAATCGTCGAACCCTTTCGGGCCGGCGACCGCTACGTCTGACACCTTTGGTCTTTTTCGCCTGATCATCCCCACTGCCCTACCTGCTGATTCGCTTACTGAATCAATCGATTCGAGACGCGACCTTTGTTGATGTCATGCTAGCATAAGGCAAGGATATTTACACCACATGTGGTTTCAGGCGCTCATTTCGGCACGATTCAGCGCACATTGCGACCAAAGATCGTCAAGGGCGCGTACCAACTTGTCCATTTCGTCCGGGCCGTGAACCGGCGACGGGGTAAACCGAAGCCGTTCGGTCCCGCGCGGAACGGTGGGATAATTGATCGGCTGGACATAGATACCGAACTGTTCCAGCAGCATGTCAGACAGTTGCTTGGTATGAACCGGATCGCCGACGATCACCGGCACGATATGTGATCCATGATCGATGATCGGCAATCCCAGCCCCTTCAACCGGGTTTTCAATATCCGGGCTTGGGTTTGGTGCTGGTCACGACGTGCCTGATCGGTTTTCAGATGTGCGACAGATGCCGCCGCCCCGGCGGCAATCGCCGGTGCCAGCGAGGTAGTGAAGATGAAGCCCGGCGCATAGGACCGCACCGCATCGCACATCTTGGCCGAGGCAGCGATATAGCCGCCCATCACACCATAGGCCTTGGCCAGGGTGCCATTTATGATGTCGATGCGATGGGCCAGCCGGTCGCGTTCCGCGACACCGCCACCGCGCGGGCCGTACATGCCAACGGCATGGACTTCGTCAATATAGGTCAGGGCCCCAAATTCATCAGCCAGATCACAAATCGCTTCGATCGGGCCAAAATCGCCATCCATTGAATACACAGATTCGAAAGCGATCAGCTTGGGCGCTGCGGGATCATCCGCCGCAAGCAGTTCACGCAGATGTTCCATGTCGTTGTGACGGAAAACCCGTTTGGCCCCGCCATTGCGGCGCACACCTTCGATCATCGAAGCGTGGTTGAGTTCGTCCGAATAAATGATCAGGCCGGGGAACAATTTGGGCAGGGTCGAAAGCGTCGCGTCATTGGCGATATAAGCGCTGGTGAAAACAAGTGCTGCTTCTTTGCCATGCAGATCGGCCAGTTCCGCCTCCAGACGTTTGTGATAAACCGTGGTGCCGGAAATATTTCGGGTGCCCCCCGATCCCGCGCCGGTGGCATCAATCGCTTCGTGCATTGCGGCCAATACGACCGGATGCTGCCCCATGCCCAGATAGTCATTGCCGCACCAGACGGTAATCGATTTCTGTGTGCCGTCGGGACGGGTCCAGAGCGCGTGCGGATAATTACCGTTTTCCCGTTCGATATCGATAAAGGTTCTATACCGTCCCTCTTCGTGCAAATTGTTGAGGGCTTCATCGAGCTTGGCCGAGTAATCCACGTCTTTGATCCTTATCTTGGGCCCGGCGTAATATGCGCGTTTCCATCGGGCTTGTCCTGTTCGAACATATTCAAGAAAATGTTATAGTCCGAGCCTTCGTTCGGCGAAAGGTAACAATTTGACGCTTCTGCATTCCTTGACTTGCATCAAGCCCGGCGATGATGAAAATCAGGCGGCGCGGCCATTTGAGCCGCGACATCCAAATATGCAGGAGCCCCCATGTCGCTTGAAACTGTTCTGTCCCGTATCGATCAGGATTTGCCCGCCGCCACAGAGCGACTGATAGAGCTGCTGCGGATCCCTTCGATTTCGACCGACCCCGCCTATGCGGGTGATTGCCAGACCGCCGCAGATTGGTTGGTGTCCGACCTGCAAAGCATTGGTATTCATTCGGAAAAACGCGCCACCCCGGGACATCCGATGGTTGTCGGCCATATCGAAGGCGACGGTCCTCATATCCTGTTTTACGGCCATTACGACGTGCAACCGGTCGATCCGCTGGACCTGTGGGACCGCGATCCATTCGACCCGGCGATCGAGGAAGTGGGCGGCCACAAGGTGATCCGCGGCCGTGGCGCATCGGATGATAAAGGCCAGTTGATGACTTTTGTCGAAGCCTGCCGCGCATGGAAATCGGTCAACGGGACGCTGCCATGCAAAATTACATTCTTTTTCGAAGGCGAGGAAGAATCGGGGTCGCCATCGCTGATCCCGTTCATGCGCGACAACGCCGACGAGTTGAAATCTGACATCGCGTTGATCTGCGATACCGGGCTTTATGGCGACAGCACGCCGACCATCGTGACCATGCTGCGCGGCCTGCTGGGGGAAGATTTCACCATCACCGGCCCGGACCGAGATCTGCATTCTGGCATGTATGGCGGCGTCGCGATGAACCCGATCCGGGTGCTGACCCGAATTCTGGCTGACCTGCATGATGATACCGGCCGGATCACCCTGCCCGGTTTCTATGACGGGGTAGAAGAACTGCCCGAAGAGGTTCTGGCACAGTGGCAAGGGTTGAATTTCGATCACCAGGCTTTCTTGGGTGAAGTCGGATTGAAAGACCCGGCGGGCGAGCAAGACCGGATGCCGATCGAAATGATCTGGTCCCGGCCGACCTGCGACGTGAATGGCATCTGGGGTGGCTATACCGGCGCCGGGTTTAAGACCGTGCTGCCAAGTCAAGCCAGCGCCAAGGTCAGTTTCCGCCTTGTTGGTCAGCAAGACCCCGATGCGATCCGAGCAAGTTTCCGAGCCTATGTCGAAAGCCTCCTGCCGGACGGTTTCAGCATCGAATACCGTACCGAAAAGGCATCGCCGGCATCGCAGATGTCGATCGACAACCCGATGTTCGAACAGGCACGCCAAGCGTTGAGCGCGGAATGGCCGAACCCCGCGGCCTATGTCGGGTGTGGCGGGTCGATTCCGATTGCAGGCTATTTCAAGGATATCTTGGGCACCGACGCGATGCTGATCGGGTTTGGCAAGGATGACGACCAGATCCATTCACCGAATGAAAAGTACGATCTGTCGAGTTTTCATCGGGGTATGCGCAGCTGGGCCCGCATTCTGGACGCTTTGACCAGATAGGTGCAATCTGCCCGAGCGCCCGTTCCGGGCACACAGGAATTGCTTCGCCCAATGGCGAAGCAATTCTGAGGGCGCTGCTGCGATTCCTCGGCTAGAAAATCCCGTTAAAACGGTCGGGCAATTTGTATTGCGCGTCATAGTCGGGCCGGTCGAATTCATAGAACCCGGTATCGCCGCGCAGCTTGAACGTGTCATGCATGTGTTTGCGATAAGGCTGCATGTCGAAGCCGTCTATCATGGTCATCCGGGCGAAGCCTTCAAACATTGCGCGGTCTTCGCCGCGTTCAGAGGCGAACCAGTGGCGCCCAATCGAGGCGTCGGAAATCTCGGCACCGATTTCGCTGGTCACTGCGTTACGACGGTTCATCGCCGCGCTGTATTCATCGAAATCGCAGAATTTCAGATGAAACAGATACAGCGCCTCGGGCGTATTCAGCTTGGGGTACTGGGCAAAATGACCGCCGCGCGCGATCTTGGTACCGGTCGAGATCACGCAAGGCTTTGAATAATGCGGTGCGATCCTGACATGCCGGCGCGGGCCAAGGATGCGGTTGCGGATCGGGTCGGGTTCCAGATCGATACGGTGTATCAATTCCAACCCCAGCGGGGTCAGCACCTGATCCGCGCGGCGAACTTCGAGGAACTCCAGCAGCGTCCGGCCCTTTTCCGGGTCGATCACCAGCAATTCATCGACATCGCCGACGATGACGTGTTTGTAGTAGCTTTTCAGCCCGCCAACGATCCCGTTGAGCAGCCGCCAGCGCTTCATGTCGAAGTTTTTATGCGGATCCCCCGGCAAACCGATGATATTGCACCCTTGTGCAAGTTCGGCCACGCCTTCACCGCGACCGTGGTTAATCACATAGAGGTTTTCCCGCCCGAACAGCGCCCCGTAATAGCGCAACCACGCCTTGAGAAAAAAATGGTCGTCGCGCACCATAGTGACGACGGCGGCTGTCGATTGCATTACACCACCTGCAATTGTCCTGTTCCGGTTTGCCCGGACGCCTTGTTATCGTCAGTCCTAACCTGTTTGATGGGGCTTGAGAATTAAAATATGTCGGGCCGTCGACGAAGCGGGTCGCAGCACAGTACAGAGGGTCTTGCCATTCTTCTTGATGAATTCAGCCGAACCGGTCTGTTTTTTCGCCGTGTGAACGATGCACCGTTGACCCAGTTCCAGGTTCTGGGCGAACGGGCTTCGGCTACCAATCTGGTGCGCAAACTGATCGAAAAAAATGTCGAAATCACCCGAACCGAAGCGTTGGGATGGAAACACGCCGCCCCTCAGATGATTGCGATCCCGCGCGATTTTCTGGTCGTGGTGGCGGTGCGCAATGCCGAAGACTGGGCCCGGTCGATGTTCAAACGGCCTTGGCATCTGGATCCGAACCAGCAGGTGTTGAATTTTTCTGCCTTCATCCGCAATCCATGGCGCAGCATCGTCGACCGCCCCAGTGATTTTGACCAATTGCATCCCGAGATTGCTGAAAAAGTGCAAGGAGAAGAACTGCAATTTGATCGCCATCCGATCACCGGTCGGCGGTTCGACAACCTGTTTCAGATGCGCAGCGTCAAACTGGCATCCCATCTGGGAATGCTGAACCGGGGGTGCAATCTGATGTTGGTCAAGGCTGAAACGGTACAGGCCGATCCCGAGGGTTTTACCAGATGGGTATTGGAAACGCTGGATTTGCCGTTGAAAGGGGAAGCGATCAAAGGGGTAACGCGTCGGATGGGCAACCGGTTCCAATTATCGGTAGACCCCGAACTGCGTGGCGACGCGCCGGCGCAGATGAACGCAGAAGACCGGGATTTCATGCGTCAGGCGCTGGACCTGAAACTCGAATCTATACTGGGCTACAGCTATCCCTGATCGCGGTTGGCCAGGGTTCTGACGCCCTTGGCGGCCAGCAACGCCAAAGGAAAGCCATGCAGGCAAAGGTCGAAAATATCGATCAGTCGGGTCAAATCGCCCGCGATCAACATTTTCAACTTTCCCCAGAGATGCGGTTCCGGCGTGAACGGCGCCAGCCCCAGAGCAATCGCGGCCAGGATCAGCATCGGCCAGGACAGAGTGTCGAGAAGGCGCATGAGCGGGGCCTGTTATTAATAAGGAAAATGGCGCGGTTGACGGGGCTCGAACCCGCGACCCCCGGCGTGACAGGCCGGTACTCTAACCATCTGAGCTACAACCGCGCATTTTCTCGGGTCTTTTCGGGTCGGGCAGTGGTGGCGCGGTTGACGGGGCTCGAACCCGCGACCCCCGGCGTGACAGGCCGGTACTCTAACCATCTGAGCTACAACCGCTCACTGCCCGCCCGGGGCGTCCCGAGCGTGAGAGGCTGTTTATGCCGACCGCCCTGCCCCGTCAAGCGCATGATGACCGAAAAATCACAAATAATCAGACGCCCGTTTCAGGGTCGGTAGATTCGGCAGGAAAATCACCAAAAGGACAAGGTTTTCCGGTCCGGTTAGGGGATTGCGACGCCCCCCATCTGGCATTGCCCCGGTCGCTTTTTAAAATGATCGGGTCCACCGCATAATCCGGTTCGCAATTACCACGGAACCGAAAATCCGCATGACCCGGCTTGCGTAAGCCACTATTGCCATCGGTAACAATGGCCCGTTTTACATCCCGCTCAAAGTGACTTACTCTTATAAGTGGAACTGTTGCGCCGACACGACAGCATCAGCGGCAATCGTTTCGAAACTAAGGGGAAATGGTGGGTGATGAGAGGCTCGAACTCCCGACATCTTCGGTGTAAACGAAGCGCTCTACCAACTGAGCTAATCACCCGTGCGCGCTGTAATAACGAAAGCTGCAAAAGGGTGCAAGAGGTCTGATGACAAAAGCGCCCCTGATTGTTTTCACCGATCTAGATGGCACATTGCTGGATCATGACAGCTACAGCCATGCCGCCGCCGCCCCGGCTTTGATGCGGTTGCGGGAAATCGGGGCACCGATGATTCTGGCCAGTTCGAAAACAGCGGCGGAAATTGCGCCGCTCAGGGATGAACTCGACCTCACCGCATACCCTGCCATTGTCGAAAACGGGGCCGGAATTCTACCGGCATTTGCAAAACCCACGGTGGGCGCAGACGATTACGTCCGGATTCGCACAGCACTGGATCAAGTCGTGCCGGATTTACGGCGTTGTTTTACCGGATTTGGCGATATGGACGCGCAAGACGTCGCCCGGTCCACCGGCTTGCCGCTGGCGCAGGCGCGGCTGGCCCGGCAGCGCAGCTTTTCGGAACCCGGCGAATGGGCAGGCAACGAACAAGAACGTGGCATTTTCGAACAGGCGCTTGCCGTGATGGGAATCGCGGCACGTTATGGTGGGCGTTATTTGACGCTTAGTCTGGGCAGCACCAAGGCAGACCGGATGGATGAAATCGCCGATCTCTATGGCAACCCGCCTCGGATCGCCTTGGGGGATGCCCCGAACGATCTGGAAATGCTGATGGCGGCGGATTATCCGGTCCTGATCAAAAATCCTCACGCAAAGCCCCTGCCTCCACTGCCTAAAAAACAGGCATACCGCCTTCTAAGAAGCACAAAAACCGGGCCTTCCGGTTGGAACCATATGGTACTGTCGCTAATCTCGGACCCAACAAACAACAAAAACGGAGCCTGAAGCGAGTGGCAGATTTTCACCAGAACGGCAATATCGCAACCTTGCATAATCTACGCACCGGAGAGCCGGATGTTCTGGTCAGAGAGCTGACAGCAATCAACGAAACCCGGAAAATTTCACTGATGCTGCCGTCGTTGTTTTCCGAGCTGGAAGGCGAAGCGCTGCCACGGATCATCGATGAGTTGTCTCAGGTTCCCTATCTGCACCGCATCATCATCGGTCTGGATCGCGCCGACGAAGAACAATATCGCTATGCCAAGCAATTCTTTTCCCGACTGCCACAGCAGCATGTTGTAATCTGGAATGAAAGCCCGCGGATGCAGGCGATCGACACCCGTCTGGAACGGCTGGGGCTGGGCCCTAGCGAACCGGGCAAGGGTAAAAATGTCTGGTCTTGTCTGGGCTATTTGATGGCTTGTCAGGACAGTGCAGTGGTGGCGATCCACGATTGCGACATTCTCACCTATGACAAGGAAATGCTGGCGCGGCTGGTTTACCCGGTTGCAAACCCCAATTTCGCCTATCAGATGTCCAAGGGCTTCTATCCCCGGATCGGGGGCGGCAAACTCAATGGTCGGGTCAGCCGGATGTTGGTTGCACCAATCCTGATCGCGTTGAAACGGGTGATCGGTGACCGGGACTATCTCGATTTCCTACGCTCTTTCCGCTATCCGTTGTCAGGTGAATTCGCCATGCGGACAAATATCCTGCCGAATTTGCGAATGCCGTCGGACTGGGGTCTGGAAATCGGCGTTCTGTCCGAAGCCTGGCGCAATTTCGCACCAAAATCGGTGTGCCAAGTGGAAATTTCGGATGCCTACGATCACAAACATCAAATTCTCAGCCCCGAAGACAAGAACAAGGGGTTGAGCCGCATGTCGATCGATATCTGCAAATCGATCTTCCGCAAGCTCGCGGCCGATGGCACCGTCTTCACCGAAGAAATCTTTCGCACCCTGAAGGCGACCTATTACCGGTCTGCGCTGGACCTGTTGGAATGTTACTCCAACGATGCGCAGATGAACGGGCTGACCGTTGATCGCCATCAAGAAGAACGCGCGGTCGAACTCTTTGCTGAAAACATTGTCGAAGCCGGGCGCATTTTCCTCGACAATCCGCATGAAACCCCATTCATCCCGACCTGGAGCCGGGTCCATTCCGCCGATCAGGACCTGATGATGGACCGATTGAAAGCCGCCCATCTGGATTTCAAGGAAATCTAGAGGACATTTGTTCCAATTGTTTTTTTGTTTGCCCCCATTTGGTGCAATTGAAAACAGTCTGTTTCCATCACATTTCTTGTGCGGGACAAACAAAGCGTGTTGCAATCGTTAACAAAATACGGGGGCAGGACGTTCATATTACTTAATGTGTATGAGTATCCTAAGTATTAGGGGAATAAGATGTGGGGCATGATCTTACTGTTGACTGCGGTCAACAGCTGGGGCGCGATGGAACTAATCGATTGGCTCGGTTCCGACAACGGCAATAGCAGTGATGGCAGTGATGACGAAGCCCCCGACGAAATCACCCTCAACGATGGCGTTTTGGCAGGCAGTTCCGGCGACGATTATCTGACCCCCGGCAACGATGCTTTTGAAGGCCAAACCATAATTTCTGTCAATGGTGGCGCGGGTGATGATTTCATCAGCGGAACACTTGGTGCCGAAACAATGGATGGCGGCGAAGGTGATGATGAAATGCACGTGATCGCCAGTGGTACCTATACCGGCGGTCCAGGTAATGACGTTTTCGACATCGAAAGCAACATAAATCACTGGTGGCTGGAAGATACTAGCACTCTGTCCGAAGGGGTGATCACCGATTACACCAAGGGCGAAGACCAGCTGGTGATGAGCCTGCGCAGCGTTGGCGATGAACTGACCCTATCCAGCCTCAACGTGGCAGATGATGGCGAAGACAGCCTGATAACCTACTCTTATGCGCCGACAACTGATGCAACGGGGATCGAAACCGCCACCATCCGCGTGACCGGGGCCGCCGGACTGACATTGGACGATATTACGGTTGAACTGGACGAGCATGAAACCGCAGATGGCGAAACGGTCTATGCAACCGATTTTGTTGATGGCAGCAGTGGCGACGACGATCTGTCCCCGATCTTTGGCAATGACGAAGCGATCATCCGCGCCGGTGATGGCGATGACGTGGTTGCAGGCGCAGCGCTTGGCACCAATGCCCTGCTGGGCGAAGGCAACGACAGTTACAGCAGCGACGGCGAAGGCAATGTCGTGCATGGCGAATCCGGTGATGACGAAATCATTTCAACCGCGACGACCCAATCCGACGACGCAATCGAACGACTTTATGGCGGCAACGGCGACGACACCATCACATCGGCGATGGAAGAGGCACGGCTATACGGTGGCTTTGGCGATGATGAGATTTCAGGCGCGGCCAGTTCATCGATTTCCGGCGGCGAAGGCGACGACGTGCTGACCGTAACAACCGAAGGCACCGGAACGGATATCGGTGTAACCCAAATTCGCGGCGATCAGGGCAACGACACCATCACCGGCAGCGCCACCGATGATGAAATCCTTGATCATCAGGCCGGTACGGTCGCGGTCGGGGCCTTTGATGACGATATCGTCATGGCCGAAGCGGGTGCCGACATTTTGGTGCATCAGTTCGGCGATGACAGCTATTCCGGCGGTGCGGGTGACGATCTGCTGTATAGTATTCAGGATGAAGATGATCCGGCTCCGGATGCCGTCACATTCGACGGTGGGGATGGCGATGATACGCTGGTCGGCAGCATGTTCGGTGCGGGTGACAGCCTGACCGGGGATGCCGGGGATGACCTGCTGGTGTCCGGCATGGTGCGCGGCGACGTCAGCAGCGAAACCGTTGGCGAAACCACCACTCTGACCATCGAGCGGACAATCGGAGATGCCGGGTCCGATACCCTGGATGGTGGCGAAGGCGATGATACCCTCCTGTTCGACCGCGCGGATTCCGTCACCGGCGGCGACGGCGAAGACGATTTCAGGCTCGACCTGACCGACGATGCCACAGCAGACGGGGATTTCGCCATCATTACCGACTACGACCGGGCTGAAGACGTGATCGCCCTGCATGTCGAAGATGCCGGGACCGCGGCGGTCACGGTTGCAAATGGCGCGTCTGCCAGCACCGTTTCGGTCGATGGCTTCGTGGTGCTGCAACTGGACGGCGTTTTGGATTTGTCAGCCGACGATATCGTGGTGACCGATACCGTATCCTATGACAACGGCATCTATATCGTGGCACATAATACAGGATCAGCGGTCAGCGCCACCTGACCGGACCCGGTTCAGACCCGGTTGGTAATCCATCGGCATTGATAGGGAGCAAAACTGATTTCGGTGCTCGCGTGATCGATCTTTTCTCCGCTCAGAAGATCGACCCAGTCAGCACCATCGATCAGATTGATCGCCTGGGGCGAGATGACCAATGAATCGGCGCTGACATTGTGCAGGGCAAAGATGGACTGGTCCCGTTCTAGGCTCTGCCGCCACAGCCCGAACAAACGCTCGTCGATCTGCAGGGTGAATTGCGTGGCATTCGGGTGAAACGCCTTCTGCCGCCGCCGCACCGACATCCGCCGCAGCAATTCGTGCAAGACCCGCGATTGCGTGCTTTCTGGATCATCCAGACGCGCGTTCAGATCCGCATAATCCCAACGATGCCGGTTGATCGCGCGGTTCTGACCGCTTTTTTCGACCCCTTCAGTGTCGTTCGGTGCGCCCAACAGCGCCTGCACATAAATTGCCGGAATGCCTTCCAGTGCCATGATAAGGGTCTGGCTGGCCATGAAACGGTCGAATTGCCATTGATCCGTGCCCGAAAATGTCCCCTTCATCGCATCATACCAGGTGATGTTCAGCTCATAGGGGGCTTCGCCGCCGCCCGGCAGCGCCCGCATCGAAACCTGTCCGCCAAAATCGCGCACCTTTTCGATCACACGGGCCTGTTCCTCGGCTTCCAGCAACCCTTCGGCCGGACGCATCCCGATACCGTCATGGCTGGCGGTGAAATTCAGATAGGCACACCCCATCTGCGCCGGTGGCATGGTCCCCTGCCAGCGGTTCAGAACCCGCGCTGTTCCCGCCATCATCGCATGCAACACCAGCGGCGGCAGCGAAAAGTTATAGACGGAATGCGCCTCGTTCCGGTTTCCGAAGTAGCTGAGGTTTTCCGCATTGGGCACGTTGGTTTCGGTCAGCAGGATCACCGGCTCGAGCGCATAATCGGCCAAAAGCCGCATCAACCGCACGATAGCATGGGTCTGCGGCAAGTGGATACAGCTGGTCCCGACCTCTTTCCACAGGAAGGCCACCGCATCCAACCGAATGATCCGCACCCCTTTTTCGATATGCACCCGCATCACCCGCAGGAATTCCAGCAATACCTCGGGATTGGCAAAGTTCAAATCGACCTGATCGTGGCTGAACGTGCACCAGACATGGCGCGGCCCGTTCGCGGTTTCGACGTCGCGCAACAAAGGATGGGTGCGCGGCCGTACAACCGATCCCAGGTCATCGGTCGGGTCAGCCTCGAAAAAGAACCGATCATAAGGTTCATGCCCTTGCAGATAGGCATTGAACCATTTCGACTGGCTGCTGACATGGTTCAGCACCAGATCCGACATCAGTTTGAAGTCCGTGGCGATCCGGCTGATATCGGCCCAATCCCCCAGAACCGGATTGACCGCGTAATAGTCGGTTACCGAAAAACCATCATCTGACGTATAAGGAAAAAACGGCAGGATATGCACCCCGGCAATCACGCCTTTAAGATGCCGGTGAAGAAAATCATACAGCAAATCCAGCGGCTTGTGCTGTCCGTCGACAAAACTGTTACCGTAGGTGATCAACAAGCTGTCACGTTCGCTCCATTGCCCGTTTCCGGGGGCCCTACCGCGTTTACGCCGGTGAGTACCTTCGGGGAAAAACGTGTCGATGACCTGCGACGCCATGATACTGGCATCAATCTCGGGATAAATTTCACCGATCAGAGCGGCCAACTTCAGGCTAAAGGATTGATTATTGTCTCGGGTCATTCTTGGTACTGCCTTGCGTTCTTTCTTTTGTCCGCCAGCCAAGCCAGGGCGGCAACCCCGGGGCTAAAAATGAGCGATGCCAACGGCGCTTTATTGGACCTTTGATGAAGCTTTATGCAGTTCACCACAATCCCGGTTTCACAGGCAAAGCCCATCCGGTTCAATCAGATCGGGACCGTCATCGGCAATGCCGAAACGGCGCACCGTATGGGCGCGGAAATTCCACCCGGTTCCAAAGCTATCGCGCACGTCTTCGTCGGAGGCTTCGGCTTTCAACCACGGTATCACCTGATCATCGCGCAACATCACCGGCATTCGGTCATGGATATGGGCGATTTCGGCATCGGCCGGGCGGGTCAACAAGGTGCAGCTGCGCAACTCGTTGGACAGTTTCGACATCAGGCCGGCAAAGAAAAACGCCGGTTCATTGCTCAGCGGTGCGATAAACCAAGGCTGCTTCTGCCCCTTTGGCCCGGTCCATTCGTAGTATCCCTGCGCCGGGATCAGGCACCGCCCGTGCCGCCAAGCGTCGCGGAAGGTCGGTTTTTCCGCTGCCGTTTCGATCTTGGCATTAAAGGTGGTGGCCTTCCAGTCGCGGGCATCGCCCCTATGCCAATAGGGCACAAACCACCAATGCGCCGAAGACGCCACCAGATCGGCACCATCGGCAAAGGCAATCGCAACTTGTTGGGTTGGTTTGACGTTATACCCCTGTGTGGGATCGGGCGCGTCTTCGGTCCGCACCTGCCCGCCCGCATCAAGGAAACCACGTTGGATCGCAAAAAGCTGCGCCCAAGTCATTCCTTCTGCCGCTACGAATCTTCCGCACATAGAATGAGGGTAGCAGTTTGAGCAAGGCCGATGCCAGAATTCGCAACAATCGCGATCAACGCATAACCTGACAAGAGCACAATTCCCGGAACCACAGCACAAAAAGAAAAAGGCGCTCAACCCAAACGGGGAGCGCCTTTTCCAGTAAGCGGCAGTCAACCAAACTTACTAAAAATGGTGGGTGATAAGGGATTTGAACCCCTGACATCTTCGATGTGAACGAAGCGCTCTACCACTGAGCTAATCACCCGGTAGCGCGCCTTTTAAACTCACTCCGCAGCTTCTGCAAGAGGATCATTTTCTTCATTTTTCGTGCGCAAAACCTGACGGACTTTGCAGTTGATCACCCGCGCGTTGGACAGATGTTTCATCCGATTTATCTTGATCTTGCCCAGCGAGTGAAGGTTCATTTCCCGGCCATCGGCCAAGGCTTCACCAAGGATTTCAAGCGCCGCTTCGATCACCGGCTTGGCAAAGCGTTTTTTGACTTCGCTGCGCTCCACCACCATTTCGATCAGTTCGGCTTTGCGCAGCTCCAATTCGTCGGAGACCGGCACGGTTTCGTTGACGACGACGGGATCAGGTGCGGTCTGCGCTGCGGCGACGGGCGCCCGGCGCACCGGTGGTTTGGTGGCGGTTTTCGGTGTTGCTGTACGGCTGCTCGGTTTGGCAGCTACGGTTTTGGTCGGTGTCCGTGCCATGCTAAATATATGCCTCTTTTATTTTTATTATGCTCGATATTGTAGTTGAGTATAGTTTGAAAACCCTGAAAAATCTACCCTGTCGCCAAAAACGTAATGAACCCGTCAAATTTCGGCGCAAAAAAAGGCGCTTTCCCGTGGGAAAGCGCCATTGAATTTTCAGATCGAATGTTACCGGTTCAGTGGGCGACAGCCCCTTCCCCAGTGTTCGTTTTCAGGGCAGCAGCAGCGGCTTCTTCCGCCTCTTCATCCCATTCGATCGGTTCGGGCGTGCCGACCAAGGCCAGCTTAAGAACGTCGCTGACATGGCTGACCGGAATAATTTCCAGCCCTTCCTTCACATTATCAGGAATATCGGCCAGATCTTTTTCGTTCTCTTCCGGGATCAGAACGGTTTTCACCCCGCCCCGAAGAGCTGCCAGAAGCTTTTCCTTCAATCCGCCGATGGCGGTGGCATTGCCGCGCAGGGTGACTTCGCCGGTCATGGCGATATCTTTGCGCACCGGAATGCCCGTCAGGACCGAAACGATGGCCGTCACCATGGCCAAACCGGCGCTTGGACCGTCTTTCGGCGTAGCCCCATCGGGAACGTGAACGTGGATATCCCACTTGTCAAACTTGGTCGGTTTGACCCCGATTTGCGGCGCGATGGACCGGACATAGCTCGACGCGGCGTCGATTGATTCCTTCATCACGTCTCCCAAGGTCCCGGTGGTTTTCATCCGTCCCTTGCCGGGCAGGCGCAACGCTTCGATCGACAACAGATCACCGCCGACGCTGGTATAGGCCAACCCGGTCACAACACCGACCTGATCTTCCTGTTCAGCCAACCCATAGCGGAATTTCTTCACGCCGAGGAATTGGTCGATATTGTCGGCGGTCACATGAACGTCTTCGGCTTCGCCCTTGACGATCTTGGTGATCGCCTTGCGCGCCAATTTGCCGATTTCACGTTCCAAGTTTCGCACCCCGGCTTCGCGGGTGTAACGGCGCACTATTTCGGTCAGTGCATCATCGCTGACGTCAAATTCATCCGCTTTCAGACCGTGGTTCTTAATCTGCTTGGGCAACAGGTGCTGCTTGGCGATTTCGACCTTTTCGTCCTCAGTATAACCAGCCAGCGGAATGATTTCCATCCGGTCCATCAGCGGACCCGGCATGTTGTAGGAATTCGCCGTGGTCAGGAACATCACGTTCGACAGGTCATATTCGACCTCCAGATAGTGATCGACAAAGGTCGAATTCTGTTCAGGATCCAACACTTCCAACATCGCCGACGCCGGATCACCGCGGAAGTCCTGCCCCATCTTGTCGATTTCATCGAGCAAGATCAGCGGATTGGTGGTTTTCGCCTTTTTCAGCGCCTGAATGATCTTGCCGGGCATCGACCCGATATAGGTCCGGCGGTGGCCGCGAATTTCGCTTTCGTCGCGCACGCCGCCCAGTGAAATGCGAATGAATTCGCGCCCCGTGGCGCGAGCCACGGATTTACCCAAGGACGTTTTACCCACACCCGGCGGGCCGACAAGGCACATGATCGGGCCCTTCAGCTTGGCCGACCGTTGCTGCACGGCCAGATATTCGACGATCCGTTCCTTGACCTTTTCCAAGCCATAGTGATCGACGTCCAGCACGCCCTGCGCACGGTTCAAATCCTTTTTTACGCGGGATTTGACACCCCACGGGATCGACAGCATCCAATCGAGATAATTGCGCACGACGGTCGCCTCGGCGCTCATCGGGCTCATCGATTTGAGTTTCTTCAACTCGCCTTCGGCCTTTTCCTTGGCTTCTTTGCTGAGCTTGGTCTTGGCTATCTTTTCTTCAAGCTCGGCAATTTCATTGCCACCCTCTTCGCCGTCACCCAATTCCTTCTGAATGGCCTTCATCTGCTCATTCAGATAGTATTCGCGCTGGGTGCGCTCCATCTGGGATTTGACCCGGGTCTTGATCTTCTTTTCGACCTGCAAAACGCTCATTTCGCCCTGCATCAGGCCATAAACCTTTTCCAGCCGTTCGCTAACGGAAAGGGTTTCCAGCAAATCCTGCTTCTGTTCCACTTCGATGCCCAAATGTCCCGACACCAAGTCGGCCAGCTTGGCTGGCTCAGATGTTTCCGACACCGTCACCAGCGCCTCTTCGGGGATGTTCTTTTTCACCTTGGCATAGCGTTCGAATTCGGCCCCCACAGTGCGCAGCAACGCTTCGATCGTGGCGGCGTCGCCGGGAATTTCACTCAGATATTCTGCGCGCGCTTCGAAGAAATCGTCGTTTTCCAGATAATCGGTGATTTTCACCCGGGCCTGACCTTCAACCAGCACCTTCACGGTACCGTCGGGCAGTTTCAGCAACTGCAGCACATTGGCCAACACGCCGGCGTTGTAAATCCCGTCATTCGAAGGATCATCTTCGGCCGGGTCGATCTGGCTCGACAGCAAAATCTGCTTGTCGTCCTGCATCACCTCTTCCAGCGCACGGACCGATTTTTCGCGTCCGACAAACAACGGCACGATCATGTGGGGGAAAACCACAATATCGCGCAGCGGCAGGACTGGATAGGATGCGTTGAGTGGCTCTTGCATGCGTTTTCCTTGTTCTTGGCAAAAAGGCACCGGTCCCAATGTGGCAACCCCGGCCTTTTCCGTTTCCTGAGGCTTTATCTGGGGTCTGGACCACCAATTTCAACCACGTCCGGCATACCCGGGTGGGCAGAATGCCGCGCCTGCATGCAATGAGCAAGGCGCGATTTCCGAAGATCGCCGTAAAAAGCCCTGTGTCGGGAAAGAGCTGCCCTGTGCTGACACTAATCGGGATGTTCCACCGAATGCAGGATGGTTGCGACGTAGAGTTTGATTTTTTCCAGATGAGCTTCGATTTCATCATGGAACTGATCCAGCCGTGACACGATCGTTTCCAACCCTTTGGCGTGATCGCGCAGCATACCGGCTTCGACTCGGCAGGCGATCCGAACAGTAGACAGCCCAAGGACCATGCGCTGCAGGAAATCTGTCCGCCGCTGGATTGCCATCGCTGATTGCAAACCAAATTCGATGGCCTTTTCCGACTTCAAATCATAGCTACGCCGCAGTTGGTCCAGAAGATGCTTTTCCGCCTCCCAGTCGACACCTTCGGAATGGTGCTTTTCAGAATCAAAAAATTCGCACATTTCCGTCACCAGATGCGACGCGCAAATCATGAAATAGGCACTCAATTCCTTGGGAGCGTCCCATAATCCCCTGTCTACTGGAGGTACGGCCAAGGTTTTCAGATGGTTCTGAATGTCTTTCAGCATCAGATCGTAATTTTTGGCGATCTCGTTGATGGTCGCCCGGCCCACGACCAGCTTGGCAGCGAATATCTTCATGTTGGCGGTCAGGATTTCCGCGTTCTGGAATTCAGCCGTCAGATTGTTCAACTCCTGACGCAGCTTTTCCGACGTCACGGCAAGGGTTTCACTTTGGGTCAAATCCGGAAACGGCGGCAGACCAATGGCAATGCGGCGGGCTTCGAATTCCTGATGCAAGGCATGGGCCTGAAACGCGCCATAAGTCGGGAAGCCCAGATCGGCCAAGCGTTGCGCTATTACCTTGGCGCTTTCTTCTGGTGACAGGTTCTGTTCTTGTTCAAGCTTGCAGATATCTTTGTAAAGCTCTTCTACCAATTTCAACTGTGGACTGGTCGGCTTGATCCGCAACGACAGATAACCGCCGTCTTCAAGCGGTGTGACCAATGCGAACACCCAGTAATAGTGACCATCCTTGCTTTTATTCTTGACGTAGGCCCCCACCGATTGGCCGTGTTGCAACCCGTTCCACAGAACCCAGAACACACCTTTGGGCATGTGACTGTGACGAATGATTTTATGCGGCGCCCCCTTCAACTCCGAGGCCGAGCAACCAGACACCCGAACAAAGACTGAATTATAAGCTTCAATCACACCACGCGTGTCGGTCCGTGAAAAAAATATCTCTTCGACATTGAAGGGTTCTTCCACGTTGACTTCGGACACTGTGCGCGATCGCGCATAATCCTGCACGGGATTTTTGGCGGCTTCGAAGTCATTCACCGTCATTGTGTTCATCGGCTGCTCCAGTCAGACTCTTGTTACTCATTACATGCGTCACCCACAGCCATGCAGCGGATCGCAAATGATCCGCAGCGCTTCAGGCCCATTGGCGTAAGCCGCGATTGATGGTGTCAATCACATCAAGGACAACGACCCCAGAAATTCGAATTTTAGAGAAAGGTAATCTAGCGCATGGCAACCCGATCCGTATTCGAACGGTACAGCCCCTTGCTGGCGAAAGCCCCGGTTTTGTCCGGGCAACCGTAGTTTTTTTTCGCACTGTGCGAAACCAATATGATCGCAGTCAGCCCCGGCTTTCATTCGTCAGCGCCGCGATTTGGCCGCGATGACAGCACCTAATGCTCCGACTTTCCGATACATTGCAAGATGTTGGTGACAAGGTCTTGAATCTTGACCATGCGCGCTTCAATCGTATCGTGAAAACTGTCGAGTCGCCCAATGATCGTGTCCAGCCCTTGGGCGCTTTTGGAAAGGGAACCGGCTTCGACGCGGCAGGCGATGCGGATCGTCGACAACCCCAGCACCATTCGCAGCAGAAAATCGATCCGCCGCCGGACGGTCAGCGCGGATTTCACGCAGTCGTCAACGGCGCTATCCGACTGCGCCTTGTATCCCGAACGCAGCATATCGATTTGGTGCAATTCTTCTGCACCGTGCTGTGCGTTTTCACGTATATAGCCCTGCACCACTTCGTCCAGCAGATGGTAGCCGCATAGCATGAAATTCGCCTTCTTCTCTTCCGGTGACGCCCAAATTCCGCTTGCGCGGGGTGGTGTAAGAAGTGTTTTAAGGTGGTATTGAATGTCGCGTAGCATCAGATCGTAGTTTTTCGCGATTTCATTTATTGTTGCACGTCCTTGATCCAGCTTGGCGGCAAATATTTTCATGTTCGCGGTCAGAATTTCCGCGCTGTCGAATTCCACTGCAAGCGCGTTTAGTTCATGTTGCAAATCAGAAGTCAGCTGCGAAACCTTTTGGGTGTTCACCACGTCTGGCATCGTCGGCAACTTCATCGCGTTCTGCCGGGCTTCGAATTCGGTGCAAAAGGCCGTTGATTGAAACCAGCTATAATTTGGAAAACCCATTTCCGCCAGCCGAAGCAGTAGTCGCCGTGCGCTTTCTTCTGCGGTCAGGTTTTCCGACAACTCCGCAGTTCGGATTTCTTTGTACAGTTCGACGACCTGTAAATACAAATCACTGCTCGGCTTGATCCGAACTGAAAAATAACCGTTTTCAACCGGAGCTGCGAGAGCGAAAACCCAGTAGAACTTGCCATTTTTGGTCTTGTTCTTGACATAGGCACCAACCGGATGGCCGTTTTGCAACCCGTTCCACAACAGCCAAAACACAGCCTGGGGCATATCATGATGGCGCAGAATTTTATGTGGCGCACCGTGCAGTTCTTCTGCACCGAAACCGGAAACACGCAGAAAAACAGAATTGAATGCGTCGATCACACCGCGTTTATCGGTTTTAGAAAAGAACATTTCATCGATACCAAATGGCATTTCCGAATTTGCGCTGGCAACAGATAAAGGTATTTTCGAAGTTGAGCTAAATTCCTCCAATGGCTGCATATTCATCGGGGTTCTCCTGGGTGATATGGTTTGCGTCAAATTACATCTCACCGCACAAAGGCGTGGCGGAAAGATACATCGCTTCGCAAGGCCAAACGAGACCTTGTGACGACCAAACGGTCTTATGAATAGATTTTTTATGAAGTATTTTTGACTGCTGCTAAAATAACGACGACACAGCCAATAGTTTTATAAATTCGATGGAAATAGAACTATAGCCTTAAAGCGGCTCAATATCGCCTTGCGCCCGCTGCGCGTGGAAATCGCTTTGGAATTGATCGAATGTCCCCCCCGCGATTGCGCCGCGCATCCCCTGCATGAGATCCTGATAGTACTGAAGGTTATGCCAGGTCAAAAGCATTCCACTAATCATTTCCTGGGCCCGGAACACGTGATGCAGATAGGCACGGCTGTAATTGCGGCAGGCCGGGCAGGAACAGGATTCGTCGACAGGACGCGGGTCGTCCTGATGGCGGGCATTCTTGATGTTCAAGACCCCGTGGCGGGTAAAGACCTGACCGGTTCGCCCCGACCGAGTTGGCAACACGCAATCCATCATGTCGATGCCACGTGCCACCGCGCCGACGATATCGTCGGGCTTGCCCACCCCCATCAGGTAACGCGGCTTGTCTTCGGGCAGCATGTCGGGGGCATAATCCAGAACCTCGAACATCGTGTCCTGACCTTCCCCCACGGCGAGACCACCCACGGCATAGCCTTCGAATTCGATCGCTTTCAGCAATTCGGCGCTACGTTCGCGCTGATCGCGGTAAATGCTGCCCTGCTGGATGCCGAACAGCGCGTGGCCTGGTCGGTCGCCAAAGGCTTCGCGTGACCGCTGTGCCCAACGCATCGACAGGCGCATAGATTCCATCGACACCTTCGGATCGGCCGGAAACGGCGTACATTCGTCGAAACACATCACGATATCGCTGCCCAGAAGCCGCTGAATTTCCATGCTGCGTTCCGGGGTCAGCGTATGGCGCGACCCGTCGATATGGGATTTGAAGGTGACCCCTTCTTCGCTCATCTTGCGCAGATTTGACAGGCTCATCACCTGAAATCCACCGCTGTCGGTCAGGATCGGTTTGTCCCAGTTCATGAATTTGTGCAAACCACCAAGCCGGTCGATGCGTTCCGCCGTTGGTCGCAACATCAGATGATAGGTATTGCCCAGCAAAATATCCGCGCCGGTCGAAGCCACGCTTTCCGGCATCATCGCCTTGACCGTACCTGCAGTTCCCACCGGCATGAAGGCAGGGGTACGTATCTCGCCGCGCGGCGACCGGATCACCCCCAGTCGCGCTTTTCCATCCTGGCCCAGTTTTTCGAATTCGAAACGGCGTGTCATCCGGCACCTTTTGCTTTTGACGACCTTTAATCCCGAAATCTCTGGAAGTCCAAGACCCCAAAGTTTATCTGAAATCGGTATATTGCAACTGGGAATAAGATTATGGACCAATTTCTTGCAGAAATTCAGCCCGGCACAGTGATCTGGCTGCTTGTCGCAGTCTTTGTCATCTCGATCATTTTTCGCGGCGTCCGCATTGTTCCGCAATCAGACAAACATGTGGTTGAACGGTTTGGGCGCCTGCATTCGGTCTTGGGGCCGGGGATCAATTTCGTGGTGCCTTTTCTGGACAAGGTGAAACACCAGATTTCGATTTTGGAACGGCAGTTACCCACCGCCAGCCAGGACGCCATCACCAAGGATAACGTTCTGGTGCAAGTCGATACGTCGGTTTTCTATCGCATAATCGAGCCGGAAAAGACCGTTTATCGTATCCGAGATGTCGATGCCGCTATCGCCACCACCGTTGCCGGGATTGTGCGTGCGGAAATCGGCAAAATGGATCTGGACGATGTGCAGGCCAACCGGTCCCAGTTGATCGATACAATTAAGGGATCGGTCGAAGACGCGGTCGACGATTGGGGGATCGAAGTCACCCGGGCCGAAATCCTCGACGTCAATCTGGATCAGGCGACCCGCGAAGCGATGCTGCAACAACTAAATGCCGAACGCGCCCGCCGAGCCCAGGTAACCGAAGCCGAAGGACAGAAACGCGCGGTGGAATTGCAGGCCGATGCGCAGCTTTATTCGGCCGAACAAATCGCCAAAGCCCGCCGGATTCAGGCCGAGGCCGAAGCCTATGCCACCGCCGTCGTCGCCAAGGCGATCACCGAACACGGCATCGAGGCGGCGCAATATCAGGTCGCGTTGAAACAGGTCGAGGCCTTGAATACCTTGGGCGCAGGCAGTGGCAGTCAGACCATCGTGGTCCCCGCCAGCGCTTTGGAAGCCTTTGGCGATGCCTTCAAGATGCTGAAAGGAAACAAGTAATGACTGGCATTTTGGAAATCTGGTGGGTCTGGCTGGCCTTGGCGCTGGTATTGGCGGTGGCGGAAATCTTCGCCCCGGGTTTCATCTTCCTTGGATTTGCGGTTGGCGCGGCCCTGACCGCGCTGGTGGTGGCATTCTCGACATTTGGCTTTCCGGTTTTGTGTGCCCTTTTTGCCATTTTGTCGCTTGTGTCCTGGTTGGTCATGCGACGGCTATTCAAACTGCCAAATGAAAAACGCAAAGTTTTCGACACCGATATCAACGATAACTGACCCCTCGTTGACAACCATACCCGCCCGGGCCCGTGCCAAACAGGGAATGAATGGTTGATTTGTCTGCGGAAACTTTGTCATTGGCCGTGAGATCCCGCCACGACTTGTGCGATTCCCTTTCCCGGTTCAGGAACCACGGCCATGACGACAACACCTTCTCCACAACAATTGCAATTCGGTTGGGAAGAATGGCTTTCCCTGCCTGATCTGGGTCTTCCTGCGATCAAGGCCAAAGTGGATACAGGCGCGCGTACGTCGGCGCTGCATGCCACCGATATCGAAAGTTTCGGATCGTCAGATGCACCTCAGGTTCGCTTCATGGTGCATCCGATTCCCGGACGCGAAGATCTGGTGATCCCCTGCTCGGCACCGATTATCGATCGCCGCGAAGTGACGTCGTCCAATGGCGAGGCCGAAATGCGCTTTGTCATCGCCACCACCATGGCGGTGAACGGTCAAAGCTGGCCGGTCGAACTGACCCTGACTGACCGTCGTGGCATGGCATCGCATATGCTTTTGGGCCGGCAGGCTTTGCTGGATCACATCACCATCATGGCCACCGACCGTTTTTTGCAACCACAGCTCAGCTATGATGTTTATCACAGCAAAGCGATGCGCGAAGCCGCCCCCAAGCGCGCACTCAGAATCGCGGTGCTGAGTCGGGAAAACAACTATTCCACCCGACGTCTGGTCGAAGAAGGCGAAGCCCGCGGCCATACCGTTGAAGTGATCGACACAACCCGCTGTTATATTGCCATCAATGCGCTGATGCCCGAAGTGCATTACGATGGCAAACGCCTGCCACGCTATGATGCGGTGATCCCGCGTATCGGCGCATCGATTACGCAATATGGTGCTGCCGTGGTACGGCAATTCGAAACCATTGGCACGTTTTGCGTCAATGGCAGCAGCGGCATCATCGCCAGCCGCGACAAACTGCATGCGCATCAGGTTCTGGCGCGACACAAGATCGGCATGCCGGCGACCGCCTTCGCGTCATCGCCCAAGGATACCGGCAACCTGATTCAATTGGTCGGCAACGCGCCTTTGATCGTGAAACTGTTGGAAAGCACCCAAGGCAAGGGCGTGGTTCTGGCCGAAACCCGTAAAGCGGCAGAATCGGTGATTTCCGCCTTTCGCGGACTCAAGGCCAATTTCCTGGTGCAGCATTTCGTCAAGGAGGCCGCCGGTGAAGATATCCGCTGCCTGGTGATCGGGTCGAAAGTGGTGGCCGCGATGAAGCGTAGCGGAGCCGATGGCGATTTCCGCTCCAACCTGCATCAGGGCGGTTCTGCTTCCAAGGTTAGGATTTCAAAAGAAGAACGCGAAACCGCCCAGCGTGCCGCCAAGGCGCTTGGGCTGAACATGGCGGGTGTGGATCTGCTGCGTTCAGAAAACGGCCCCAAGGTGCTGGAGGTCAATTCGTCGCCGGGCTTTGAAGGGATCGAAACGATTTCAGGCAAGAATATCGCAGAGTTGCTTTATCAAGAAATCGAACGCCGCGCCCGCCCCGCCCCGGTCCGTCGCCGCAGGACCGCGAAATCCGAATCCGATAGTTAAGCCCCTGCATTCGGGAATTTGAATTCTCTGCCTGTGCTGCCATAGTCAGCCCGGGAGGAAAAATCATGAATAAAATCGACACGACCCTGATTGCGACGCGGGATGAACACAAGGTGCGGGTTCTCAGCTTGGGTGCGGCACCGGCACATCCGCTGTCCCGGACAATGATCTGTGCCTTGCATGAACAGATTCAACTGGCCACTGAAGATAGTAAAATCAACGTTATCGTCCTTGAAGGCCCCGGCCATATTTTCTGTGCCGGCCATGATCTTAAGGAAATCGGACGCCACCGCGCCGATTCCGATCTTGGTCGAAACTATCTGCAACAGTTGTTCACCGAATGCAGCGCCTTGATGCAGGACATCACGCTGTCGCCGAAACCGACCATCGCCATGGTCGATGGAATTGCCACCGCAGGCGGCCTGCAATTGGCTGCAGCCTGCGATCTGATCTTTGCCTCGACACGGGCCACATTCTGCCTTCCGGGGGTGAAGAATGGCGGTTTCTGCACTACGCCCGCCGTCGCGGTGTCGCGCAACCTGTCGCGCAAACATATGATGGAATTGGCCCTGTCCGGCGACGCGTTCGACGTAGAGTGGGCATTGGCCGCCGGTCTGATCAATCGGGTTTTCCCCTCCGACCAACTGACGGCCGCCACGATGGAATTCGCCCAGCAGATTGCCGGATACCATCCCACCGCTATCGCCGATGGCAAACGCATGCTGCACGCCCAATTGGAAATGCCGCTGGACCGGGCCTATGCCGAAGCAACCGAGGTGATGATTGGTCATTTCATGGATCCGGTGCGGATCGCAGAGGAAAAGAACCGCTGAACGGTCGATTTTGCCAACCCACTGGACCTTTCCCGACCTAAACCCTATATCTTCGGTCAGGAAATAACGGACTGGCCACATGAACGAAAATGCTGAACCGCTCGAAGGGGAACCGCTGATCGCACCCTCCAGCATCGACCATCCCTTGTATGAACAGGTGGTCGAAGCGTGCCGGACGGTCTATGATCCCGAAATCCCTGTTAATATCTACGATCTTGGCCTGATCTATACGGTCAAGATTACCCCCGAAAACAAGGTCAGCATCATCATGACCCTGACCGCACCGGGGTGCCCGGTCGCGGGTGATATGCCCGGCTGGGTGGTCGACGCGGTCGAACCGCTGGACGGCGTCCAGCATGTCGAAGTCGATCTGACTTGGGATCCGCCCTGGGGCATGGAAATGATGAGCGACGAAGCGCGGTTGGAACTGGGCTTCATGTAATACGGCATTGAAACGCACCCTATTTAAGGTGCGTTTCTTTTTTCGCACCCCCAAAAGGGTGCCACTTGCTTAATGCACCCTATTTTAATTGCAAAACACAAATCGCAACCTATAATGGATGCGCATGACATCTACTGTATCACATATCGTCGTTTTGACGGGCGACCTTGTCGGGTCAACGGCAATGACACCGGCGCAGGTCGCGCGGGCCATTGATGCATTGTCTGATTGCGCCGCGATGCAGTCCGACTGGCACGGTGCGCCGCTGCATTTCACCCGACATCGGGGGGATGGATGGCAGGCTGTGCTGGCCCGCCCGGCGCTTGCGCTGCGTTCCGCGCTTGCTTTCCGCGCAGCCCTGCGCAGCGAAGGCAGTGAATTCGACAGTTATATGTCACTCGCCGAAGGACCAGTAACCGGTTCGGTCGGTCCAGACCTCAACGCAGAAACGGCCGACGTCTTCGTGGCATCGGGGGACGGGCTCGACATGTTAAAACTGCTAAGCCTTTCGGAACGCATGGTTTATAGCAGATCCGGCAAAGGGGGCGCGCTCAACGCGGTCACCGTGCTGGCCGATCATATCTCACAGCACTGGACCCCCGCCCAGGCCGCTGCGATTCAGCCGTTTCTCGCCCCCGGCGATGATCCCTCCTATACCGAGGTCGCGCGCACCTTGGGAAAATCCCGCCAGGCGGTAACCAAGGCGCTGGATGCCGCCGCTTACCCGGCGCTGAAAATCGCGCTTCAAAGCATCGAGGAGACCGCCAATGGTTGAGACCCTCATCGCCCTTCTTTTCGCCCATACGGTGGCCGATTTCGTACTGCAACCCAATTGGATGGTCACCCGCAAACGACACCCCGGCGTCCTGCTGCTACACGGCTCGCTGGTATTGCTGACCGCACAGATCACCACCGGCCAATTCGCCGCTCTTCCGCTGCTAACCCTCGCCCTGCTGCATCTGATGATCGATAGCGTGAAGACCTATGGCGGGTTCACCGGGCTGACGGGTTTCCTGATCGATCAGGCAACGCATTTGGTCGTGTTGGCTGGAGTCGCCCTTTGGTCCCCGTCGCTTTGGGACACCGGGCTGTGGACGGCGCGCCTGCCTGACCCTATGGGGGCCGCCCTGCCCCATCTGTTCACCGTCGGCGCGGGCGCAATCCTGGCGATCCGCGCCGGAGGTTTTGCCATTCAGTTGCTGATGCAGGGTCACGCCTTGTCGGACAAACCCGAAGACAACGGCCTGCCTGGCGGCGGTGCGACAATCGGCCATTTGGAACGGGCGTTGATCTTTCTGTTGGTCTTGGCCGGACAGATCGCCGGAATCGGGTTTCTGGTGGCTGCAAAATCTATCCTTCGCTTCGGCACCATATCGGGTGATCGCAAGGCAACGGAATATGTCATCATCGGCACTTTGTTCAGCTTCGGCTGGGCTTTGCTGATCGCGCTGGGCACGCAATCCTTGCTGGCTACCCTGCCACCGCTTGAGATTACCGCCCAGTGGCCCTAGATTAGATACGAACAGCAGACAGGACACCCCATGTTCGGTATTCCCGGCAAACAGGCGGTCACTATGACCGCGCGCGCAGCAACGCAGATTTCCAAGCTCATGACCCAGAAGGGCCATAAGGGGCTCAGGATCGGTGTGAAGAAAGGCGGCTGCGCCGGCATGGAATACACCATGGACTATGCCGACGACATCGATCCGCATGACGAAATGGTCGAACAGGACGGTGCCCGGGTGATGATCGCACCAATGGCACAGATGTTCCTGTTCGGGACCGAGATCGATTACGAAGTTTCGCTGCTGGAATCGGGGTTCAAGTTCAACAATCCAAACGTGACCGAAGCCTGCGGCTGCGGCGAATCGATCAAGTTCAAGGATGTCGAGGAATTGAGCGCCGAACAGACCGCAAACGGCGCGCCCAAGCTCATCTGATCCCCCTCCATAATACCGATGGCAGCCGCCCCCTTGACCTGAGGGCGCTTCTGGCAATGATGCGGCAACGAAAAAACAACTGGCAAGGAATGAATGATGCGTCGCAAGCTGGCAGCGGGAAACTGGAAGATGAATGGCCTGAAGGCCGAACTGGACCAGATCGACGCGCTGACAGAAAGACATGCCGATAGCCCTATCGACCTGCTAATCTGCCCGCCTGCGACCCTGATCGCTGCAGCGGTGTCACGGGTGGCCAACGATGCGATGATGATCGGCGGTCAGGATTGCCACAGCGAAGTCAGCGGCGCGTTTACCGGCGACATCTCGGCCGCGATGCTGGCCGATGCCGGGGCCGGGGCGGTGATCTTGGGGCATTCGGAACGGCGCGAGTTGCATCAGGAAAGCGACGAGTTGATCCGTGCCAAGGCCGTCATGGCGCATCAATCCGGCCTGATCACGGTGGTCTGCGTCGGCGAATCTCTGGCGCAGCGCGAAGCGGCCAGCACGCTCGACATCATCGCCGCTCAACTGGCGGCCTCGGTACCGGACGGCGCGACCGGGGAAAACATGGTGATCGCCTATGAACCGATCTGGGCCATCGGCACTGGCAAGGTGCCGACGCTGAACCAGATCGGAGAAGTGCATGATTTCATCCGCGCCCGGCTGGAACAGCGCTTCGGCACGGCTGCGGGGCAATCGATCCGGTTGCTCTATGGCGGTTCGGTCAAACCCGACAACGCCGCCGGTATCTTCACCGTCCCAAATGTTGATGGTGCTCTTGTCGGTGGCGCTAGCCTGACAGCCGCAGATTTTTCTCCGATCATCGAAGCGTTGAAAGCCGCCGTCAGCTGACCGCGTTTCATCTTGGTCAAAAACACCCGCGCCAGAGGCCAGAGAAATTATAAACTTTCCCGCCCCGGCATATCGCTAACCATGAAAAACGGCACCCTATGGGTGCCGTTTTCCTAACTTTAACCGGATCACTTGGTGATGATTTCGGGCCCCATGATCGCGGTCGGTAAATAGGTGCTGATCCAGGGTATATAGGTCACCATGATCAGGAAAACGAACAATACCGCCAGAAACGGCAACGCTGCCTTCACCACCCGCATCATCGGCATCCCCGCCACACCCGAGGTGACGAACAGGTTCAGCCCGACCGGCGGGGTGATCATGCCGATTTCCATATTGACCACCATGATGATCCCCAGATGAATCGGGTCGATACCCAGCTCGATGGCGATGGGAAAAACCAACGGTGCCACGATCACGATCAACCCCGAAGGTTCCATGAACTGTCCGCCGATCAGCAAGATCACGTTGACGATTATCAGAAACACGATCGCGCCGAAACCTGCGTCCAGCATCGCCCCTGCGATCCGTTGCGGGATCTGTTCGTCGGTCAGCACATGTTTGAGGATCAACGCATTGGCAATGATGAACATCAGCGTCACCGTCAACTTGCCCGCCTCGAACAGCGTGTCGCGGGTATCGCGGTGGAAGAACGCGGTGATCAGCGCCAGCGGCTTGTCCAGCAGTGTCAGGTTACGTTCGCCCTCGGGGCGGTTCAACGGCCCCATGTCGCGATAAACGAAGCTGGCGATCAAGAACGCATAAACCGCTGCCACCGCCGCCGCTTCGGTCGGGGTAAAGATGCCGCCATAAATACCGCCGAGGATGATCACGATCAGGAACAGGCCCCAACCGGCATCGCGTCCAGCTGCGAACACTTCGCCCCAACCCAACCATTCGCCCTTGGGCAGGTTGCGCATCCGCGCGATGATATAGATCGTGGTCATCAGCATCGTGCCCGCCATCAACCCCGGAATAACACCCGCAAGAAACATCCGCCCAACCGACACATCGGTCGCGCTGGCATAGACCACCATCACGATCGAGGGTGGGATCAGAATACCCAGCGTGCCCGCATTTGCGATCACGCCAGCGGCGAAATCCTTGGTATATCCGACCTGGCGCATCCCGGCGATCACGATTGATCCGATAGCGACAACGGTGGCCGGGCTTGAACCCGACAACGCGGCGAACATCATGCAGGCAAACACGCCCGCAATCGCCAACCCGCCATGGAAATGGCCCACAATGGCAATGGAAAACCGGATGATCCGCCGTGCCACCCCGCCGGTGGACATGAAGGATGAAGCCAAGATGAAAAACGGGATCGCCAGCAGCGTATAATGGCCTGCCATCGCCTGAAAGAAGCTTTGCGCCACCGAGGCGAGCGAAGTGTCGCTGAGCACCAGCAGAAACAGGATCGAAGACAGGCCGAGGCTCACCGCGATCGGCACGCCAAGCAACATCAAGCCGACGACCATAGCAAAGAGAGTTGCAACTTCCATCCGCTTACTCCTCGGCGTTCAAACTGCGGACGTCCTCGACGGCATCCTCGGCTTCGTGGCTGACGATCAAACCTTCAGAGGCCCCCGTCAGGATGCGAAAGGTCGCCTGCAGGAACCGGAATAGAAGCAACCCGGCCCCAATAGGCAACATCGCATAGGGAATGAATCGCGGGATCTTTTCATAGGCTTCGCCTTCGTTGATCAGCGGTTCGATCCAGCCCAACCACCCCGGAAACGGGATATCGATCACCTCGTACCAAGACCGGTAAGAAGACCGTTTCATTTCTTCGAAACCAAGTGGAAACCAGCGCCCTTCTGTCTGCGGCAGGTTGGCGAAATTCGCCCAGTAATCCCAGGCCCCTTTGAAAAGCAGGAACGCATAGACCACGCATAAAAGCCCTGCGATCACGGCCAACACCCGACGCACAGGTTTATCAAACAGGCTGATCACCGCGTCCACGCCCAGATGCGCGGTGACCTTGACGGCATAGCTGACCCCGAACAGTACCAACCATGCAAACAGGAAGGAGGTCATTTCAAGCCCCCAGATCAACCCGGTATTGAAGCCATAGCGCAGTACGACATTGATGAAGGTAATCACGGTCATCAGCCCAAGGATAAGCGCGATCGCGGTTTCCTCGAATTCGTTGACCACACGGCCCAAGGCCGATTTAGGTTCATAACGATGAGACATGCAGGTCCCCTTCCCCGCAAGAGGATATGAAAATCCCGGCCCCCTAACATGAGGGCCGGGATCTTTGGCCAGTCAGCCGGTTCAGTGTTTGGCGTTAATCGCCTGAGCGGCAGCGATGTTGCCTTCGCCAACGTCGCCCTTGAACTCTTCCCAGACCGGTTTCATCGTAGCAACCCATGCCTCACGCTGTTCCGGGCTCAGCTGGCGCACAACACCGCCCGCATCAATGACCGCTTGTTTGGCTTCCTGGTTCACCTTGAAGGATTCCGAATTTCGCGCGGTGGTGACTTCGTCGATGATCGTGGCCAACTGGTCGCGCACGTCATCGGGCAGGCTGTCCCAAAAATCGGTCGAGGTGACCAGAAGATAGTCGATGATGCCGTGGTTGGTTTCGGTGACGCCATCCTGCACTTCGAAGAATTTCTGGCCATAGATATTGGACCAGGTATTTTCCTGTCCGTCGACAACGCCGGTCTGCAGCGCACCATAGACTTCCGAAAACGCCATCGGTTGCGGGCTGCCGCCCAGTGCCGCCATCTGCGCCTTCAACACGTCGGAGCTTTGAACCCGGAACTTCAGCCCGTTTGCGTCAGTCGGTGCATTCAGCGCCTTGTTGGCCGACATCTGCTTCATACCGTTGTGCCAGAAGGCCAGGCCCAGCAGACCGCGGCGGGTCATCGATTCCTTCATCGCTTGGCCGGTTTCGGAGTTCTGGAACTCATCGACCGCGTCGATGTTCTTGAACATGAAGGGCAGGTCGAAAATGCGGAACTGCTTGGTGAACTGTTCAAACTTAGACAGCGACGGCGCGGCCAGCTGCACGTCGCCCTGCAGCATCGCTTCCAGCACCTGGTTGTCGTTATACAGCGTCGAGTTCGGGAAAACCTCCATGCAGACCTTGCCGTCCATTTCCTCGTTCACGCGCTTTTCCAGCAGCGTGGCGGCGATCCCTTTGGGATGTTTGTCGGTGTTGGTCACATGCGCGAATTTGATGACGATTTCACCATCGTCACAAGCGCCAGCGGCCAGAACGGCCGAAGCCGAAACACTCAGCGCCAGCGCGGCAGCGGCTGTGGTTAGGAATTTCATGTCTGTCTCCTCCCGAGAGATCTGTTGACGTTTCCTTGCGCCCTCCCCGGGGCGCGGCACCCAGACCTTTCCCAATTCACGCCGGGTGCTCAAGAAAAACTGATCACTTTGTGATAAATCAAGAAATATATATATATTTCATAATACTAGATGACTGTTTCAATATTGAACGACATGCTGCAAGACAGCATTGTGCGATAAGCCGCACAATCGAACGCTGGAACTGTGCGAAAAACCGCACATCCTTGTTTTAACGACGGTTGGCTCGGCTTACCCGAACTGGGTTTTACACAACCGAAATCCGGCACGAATTTCGGGCATTTAGCCTTAGCGGAATTCTTCGGGTCTGATGCCACAGCGCGCAAGCTTGTCATAAAATGTTTTGCGCGGAAGCTTCAGCGCCTTGGCCGCCACGCTGGCCCGGCCTTCGGCCTTGCGCAACGCGGAGATCAGCAAGCTGCGTTCGACCTGCGCCAACTGTTCGGCAAGCCCCAGTTCCTGCGCCGCGACATCGGTATCGCTCAACCTCAGAACAAAGCGCATCGCCGCGCTCATCAGGGCGCGGGCATTGCCGGGCCAATCCTGCGCCATCAGACGCGAAACCACTTCCGGTCTCACTTCGGGCGCGTCCAGCCCTGCCTGTTCAGCCGCTTGCGCCACATAGTGCCGAAACAGAACCGGGATGTCTTCGGGCCGTTCAGACAGTGAAGGGATGCGTACCATCATCACCTCGACCCGGTAATAGAGATCAGCCTGCAAACGGCCCTCTTCCACTGCTCGCGACAGGTCCTGGGTGGTGCCCGCAATCAACCGGAATCCACCCTCTTCCAGCGCGTCGATCAGCGCCATCTGTGCATCCGCCGACAATCCTCCGATATCGTCGATAAACAGTGTCCCGCCCTGCGCCGCCGCAACCACTTCGACCATTTCAGCCCTGCCCAACGCGGGAGCCGCGCGTTTGACGAAGGGCCCTTTTGCATTCGGGGAACACAAATGCACCACCTCTGCCACCTTGTAGATGCCCGATCCCGGTGCGCCGATGATCAGAACATCGGTCCCCGCTCGCGCTGCCGCGCGGACCCGATCGCGCAGCGCCTCGGCCAACTTCGACTGACCAAACAACATCCGCGCCGCCGGATCGCCGGTTTCCAGTTGCGCCTTCAGCCGACGATTTTCCAGCACCATGGAACGGGTTTTTATGGCCCGTTCGATCACCGCCAAAAGATCCCCTGGCGGACAGGGTTTTTCCAGAAATCCGAATGCCCCCTGCCCCATCGCCTTGACCGCCATCGGAATGTCACCTTCACCTGTCAGTAACACCACCGGCAATTCGACATCCACGGTCTGGGTATGATCAAGCAGATGAAACCCGTCCCGTCCGGGCATTCGGATATCGGACAGAATGACGCCTTCGAAATTTTCGGAAATGTGATCCTTGGCTTCGATGAAAGATCCCACCGCAATCGGATGGTGGTCGGCCAATTCCAAGGTCTGGGCCAGCGCCTCGCGCACCGCCACATCGTCATCGACCAGCAAAACTTTCCCGATCATACGGTGTCGTCCTCTTTCCAGTATTCCAGTTCTACCGTGAACTTCGCTCCGGTCGCGGCATTGGTTCCGCGGATATTGCCGCCAAAGCTTTGCACCAGACCATAGGAAATTGACAAACCCAGCCCCATCCCTTCGGAACTGCCCACTGTTTTGGTCGAATAGAAAGGTTCAAACACTTTGTCGGGCTCCCTGATCCCCGGACCGAAATCGCGGACAGTTACGGATAGGTTTCGACCGGTATCGATACTGATATGGATAGAACGATCATCCTGGTCCAGCATTGCATCGGCAGCGTTGTTGATCAGATTTACAAAAACCTGGGTCAACCGAACGTCGCCGCCACGGGCATAAACCGCACCGCCACCGGCGGACGGATCCCAGTTCAGCGTGACCTGATCCGCTTTCAACCGGGCTGCGGTCAGTTCCACCGCCGTTTCGATCACCTGTATCAAATCGACCTTACCCACCGGTTCGCTTTCATTGCGGGCAAAGGCGCGCAGGTTCTTGATGATCCGCGCCATCCGCGCTGCCATTTCCGAAATGCGGTGCAAGTTCTCCGCAGCCCGCGCGATCTTGCCTTTGCCGATAAAGGCCGATCCGTTTTCGGCATATTGCTGAATCGCCATCAGCGGCTGATTCAATTCGTGGCTGATCCCGGCGCTCATCTGCCCCAACGCACTGAGCTTGCCAGCCTGAACCAGATCGGCCTGCGCCTTTTTCAACGCGGTTTCGGCGCTTGTGCGTTCGACGACTTCGTGGCGTAGCGCGATATTGGTCGCTGACAATTCCTTGGTACGCTCCTGTACCCTGCTTTCCAGCCTTGCATTGGCTTCTGCCAAGGTGCGCCGGCGTTCCGTGGCCAGAAACAAAAAGGCCCCAAAGGCCAGAAACACCGCCGCCACGACCGCCGCCTGCAACGCCGCCAACCGCCGCGCCGGGTCGACATCAATCAACGCCTCGGCCCGCATGCCGATGATCGGCAGATCCTGACGCAGGTGTAAGGCACGGCCTGGCACATAGGGTGACCAATCCGTCAGCCACAATTCATAGCCACTGATATTGCGACTGGAAAACCCCGGTTCCGGTCCTGTGGGCGGGGCCAGCCGGCCATCCTCCCCCTGCTGCCAAAACAACAACTCGGAACGGTTGGATATGAAAACCTCATTCCGGTCATCGCTAAAAAACACCGCCGGACGGGCACCGCGCCAGTCGGATTCGACCCGGTCGATATTGGTCATAACCACCAGAACGCCGGCAACCTGCCCCTTTGTTCCAAAGCTGGGGGCCGCAAAATAATAAACACGGGTTCCGGTGTCCTGGAGGGTCCCGTGACCTTCTCCTAACGCGCCTTGTAGCGCCCGGGAAAAATAGTCGGACGCGCCGATATCGA
Source organism: Thalassovita gelatinovora (assembly GCF_001458355.1). Lineage (GTDB taxonomy): Bacteria > Pseudomonadota > Alphaproteobacteria > Rhodobacterales > Rhodobacteraceae > Thalassobius > Thalassobius gelatinovorus. The sequence continues at coordinate 135,800 of NZ_CYSA01000025.1, forward strand.
CGGGACCGGATTGGTTGGCCGAAGCCAGTATTCGACCATCGGTAGCGGCCAGAAACACATCCATCGCGGCCGTCTTATCCGCCGATTTTTGCAGCAGATCCAACAATTCGTCGCCCGGTTCGCTTGTCAATGCCGCCTGCACTGCCGGATGATCTGCCGTCAGAACCGCCAATTGCTGATAAAGCTGCAATTGACCGGTCAGACGGTCCGTGGCCAGACTAAGATCCGCCTTGCCGCGCTGCGCCAGCTGCGCCAGCGCTTGAACATAACCATAGCGCCAGACACCGCCGGAAATGGCGATCACGGCCAAAAGAAACAGAACGACGATGATCAGGTGCCGCAACAGCGAAGGTTTCATGATCTCAATCTATCGCCGCCGCGTCCAAAAAGACCAGAACCCAAAGCGATTCATCCTCTGATCTGGAAGTTTGATCGAAAACCATCAATTGCCTGCCCATCGGCCAGTAGCCATGGGGCCGAGTGCTTCTATAACGGCAATTCCGTGGTCGATTTGATTTCCTCCATCGACAGAAGCGCGGTGATGTTGTTCACCTTCACCTCGGAAATCAGCGCCTGATAAAACGCGTCATAGGCACGCGCATTCTTCACCCGCACTTTCAGGATATAATCGATATCACCCGCCAGCCGGTGCGCTTCCATCACTTCGGGGCGATTGCGCAAGGCTTGCAGGAATTTGACCTGCCAATCCGCTTCATGTTCGGAGGTGCGGATCAGCACGAAGAAACAGGCTTCAAAACCCAGCTTTTCAGCATCCAGAACCACTGTTTGCGGCCCCATGATCCCGGCGTCTCGCATTTTGCGGATACGATTCCAGACCGGGGTCTTAGACGACCCTACCTTGCGGGCGATTTCATCCAGCGACTGACCGGCATCCCGCTGCAACTCCATCAGGATTTTCCGATCCGTCTGATCCATTCGAACCGACATTACACCCCCTTCACCCATTTTGGAACATTATCATCATTTTCGCACGTATCACCCGAAGAAATTCCTTTTTCGTTCCGGCGGATGGCGCAATGGGGGGAATATTTTCTATATTCTACACCAAGTCAACCAGAGGAAAAGATCCTGCCATGGCACGTCCCTTTACGCCCAAAGTCATCACCGCCAATGCCCTGCTGGAAGGCGATGTCGTTTACTTTACCGAAAACGATGACTGGTCGCCAATGCTGTGCGACGCCGAGGTGATCGAGGACGAAGCCCATGCGCAGATGCGGATGCTGGATGCCGAGCGGCAGCAGGCGCGGATCGTGGGGGCCTATCTGGCCGATGTGACCAAGGGAACGGATGGTCCCGAACCGACCCATTTCCGCGAGGATTTCCGACGCACCGGTCCCTCGAACTATTTCCACGGCAAACAGGCGGAGTTGAGCTGATGTATCGCTACAATGATTTCGACGACGCCTTTCTGGCCACACGCAACGCCCAATTCCGCGCTCAGGTGGAACGCCGCATTTCAGGCGCTTTGACCGAAGATGAATTTCGCCCGCTGCGGCTGATGAACGGGTTGTATCTACAACTGCACGCTTACATGCTGCGGGTCGCCATTCCCTATGGCACACTCAGCGCCGACCAGATGCGCCAACTGGCCCTAATCGCGGACAAGTTCGACAAGGGATACGGTCATTTCACCACACGCCAGAATATTCAGTATAATTGGCCGAAACTGACCGACGTTCCCGATATCCTTGACACACTGGCCGATGTAAACCTCCACGCGATTCAGACCAGCGGCAACACGATCCGCAACGTCACCGCAGATCATTTCGCCGGCGCCGCGGCGGATGAAATCGCCGATCCGCGTCCGGTCGCTGAATTGATCCGGCAATGGTCCACCGACCATCCGGAATTCCAGTTCCTGCCGCGCAAGTTCAAGTTCGCCGTAACCGGATCCCCCAATGACCGCGCCGTGACCCGGGCCCATGATATCGGTCTGCGCATGGTCGAACGGGATGGCGAAGCCGGGTTCGAAGTGATCATCGGCGGCGGTCTGGGCCGCACGCCAGTGATCGGCAAAGTGATCCGCGATTTCCTGCCTCAGGCCGATCTGCTGCCCTATATCGAAGCGATCGTATCGGTTTATAACACGCTGGGCCGACGCGATAACAAATACAAGGCGCGGATCAAGATCACCGTCAACGAAAACGGTCTGGATGACGTCCGCGACCGCGTCGAAAAACGCTTTGCCAAACTGCGACCGCTGTTTGACGGCGTCGATCAGCACCTGCTGGCGCAGATCGAGTCGCATTTCGCCGCGCCGGATTTCGTGCAGCGCAACCAAGCGCCTTACGAACTGACCTATGCCAATGACCCGGTGTTCCGCGCTTGGGCCGATACCAACCTCGCCGCCCACAAGGCGGCCGGATACGCCATTGTATCGATTTCGATCAAGGCGCATGGTCAGACCCCGGGCGATGCGACCAGCGACCAGATGCGGTTGATGGCCGATCTGGCTGACAAATACAGCCATGGCGAATTGCGCATTAGTCACGAACAGAACGTGATCCTACCGCATGTCCATAAATCCGACCTGCCCGCCCTGCATGCGGCACTCAAGCCCCAAGGGCTTGCTACCGCCAATATCGGGCTTGTCAGCGATATCATCGCCTGCCCCGGCATGGATTACTGCGCCTTGGCTACCGCCCGGTCGATCCCGGTGGCGACCCAGATTGCGGAACGGTTTGATATGCTGAAGTTGGAACATGAAATTGGCCCGCTGAAGATCAAGATATCGGGCTGCATCAATGCCTGCGGCCATCACCATGTCGGCCATATCGGCATTCTGGGACTGGACCGCGCTGGGGTTGAAAACTACCAGATCACCCTTGGCGGTGATGGCACCGAAGACGCGGTAATTGGTCAACGCACCGGCCCCGGTTTCGCCTATGACGAAATTACCGATGCGATCGAACGGATCATCCGCACCTATCTGGATCTACGTGACACCCCCGGGGAAACTTTCCTCGATGCCTATCGCCGGTTGGGTTCGGCCCCGTTCAAAGCCGCGCTATATCCGGAGGCTGTGAAAAAGAATGCCGCTTGAAGCCCCATTGAGTCCGGTCGCCGAACGGGTCACGCATCTGAATGCGCGCTACCGGCACCACGCCGCCAGCGCGGTGTTGAAACGCGCGATGAGCGATCCACAAGTCGGTCGCATCGCCATGGTCAGTTCCTTCGGAGCCGAAAGCGTCGCGCTGCTGCATATGGTGGCGATGGTGGATCGCGCGACGCCTGTGCTGTTCATCGACACCCAATTGCTGTTTGCCGAAACGCTGGATTATCAGCATGAAATCGCGGAATTCCTTGGCCTGACCGATCTGCGCATCATCCGCCTCGACAAGGTCACACTGGATGCCGAAGACCCCTATGGCGCGTTGCACCTGCGCGACACCGATGCCTGCTGCGATCTGCGCAAAACCCGACCATTGGAAAAAGCGTTGAAAGGGTTCGATGCCTGGATCACCGGGCGCAAACGGTTTCAGGGTTCCAGCCGCGCCGCGCTCGATTTCTTCGAAAATGAAGACGACAAGCGGATCAAGGTCAACCCTCTGGCCCATTGGAACAAGCAAGATGTGCAGGATTACATGATCAACAATCGGCTACCCCGTCATCCGCTGATATCAAAGGGATATCCGTCGATCGGGTGCCGCCCCTGCACGTCGCCGGTGAAAGCCGGTGAAGACGAACGCGCGGGGCGCTGGCGCGGCAGCGCCAAAGAAGAATGCGGCATCCATTTGATGAATGGCAAGATGGTCAGCATAGGAGCGATGTAATGAGTGTGATCGTAACCGATACCGGTTTTCAAGCCGATGATTTCACCGGTGAATTTGTTGCCTTTTCAGATGTGAATGATGCCACCGATGCCATTGACCTTGGTCCCGATGCCGATCCCCATGACTTGGCAGACAGATTGCCCGCCCTGCAGATGATCCGTGTCGATTTTCCCAGCTTCGCGGATGGTCGCGGCTTTACCATCGCCCGGCAACTGCGGTTGATGGGCTATCGTGGGCGTCTGCGCGCCACCGGCCACGTGATTTCCGATCAATACACCATGGCCCGCCGGTCGGGATTTGACGAGGTCGAAATCAGCGACGATCAGGCCGCCCGTCAACCCGAAACGGAATGGACGTTCCGCGCAAATTGGCACAGTCACGACTATCAGACCCGGCTGCGCGCCGGGTAAAATCGGAAACCGCCTTTCATCTGACATGGATCAAAGCTAACTGAGGAAGGCCGGTTTACTGACCGGGCAATGACATTATGACCGAGATGATCAACGTGACCGACACTGCGGCCTCTGCGCCAAAACTTCCCACCCTGCCTGATGCCCAGACCGTGACTGAGGTCAAGCATTGGACGGATCGTCTGTTTTCCTTCCGTTGCACCCGTCCCGCATCATTGCGGTTTCGGTCCGGTGAATTCGTGATGATCGGGTTGATGGGCGACCCCGACCCCAAGACGGGCAAACAAAAACTGCTGTTGCGGGCCTATTCCATTGCTTCACCCTCTTGGGACGAAGAACTGGAATTCTATTCGATCAAGGTGCAGGATGGACCGCTGACCTCGCGGCTGCAACATATCCAACCGGGCGATCAGATCATCCTGCGCCCCAAACCGGTCGGTACATTGGTGCATGACGCCTTGCTGCCGGGCAAACGGATCTGGTTCTTTGCTACCGGCACCGGGTTTGCGCCTTTTGCTTCGCTGTTGCGCGAACCGCAAACCTATGAAGATTATGACGAGGTCATCATCACCCATACCTGCCGCGAAGTGGGCGAATTGCAGTATGGTCATGACCTGATCGAGGCGCTCAAAAGCGATGAGCTGCTCAACGATGTGATCGGTGAAGGGTTCTGGAAAAAGATCAAATATTACCCCACCACCACCCGAGAAGAGAGCCCGAAAATGGGCCGTATCACCGACTTGATGCGCAAGGGCGAAGCGTTCGAGGATTTGGGTGTCGCGCCGATCAACCCGCAAGACGACCGCGCGATGGTTTGCGGCAATTTGGCCTTCAACCTTGAAATCAAGGAGATGCTGGAAGGCTATGGGCTGGAAGAAGGCGCCAATTCGAAACCGGCACAATATGTGGTGGAAAAGGCGTTTCTGGACTGACCCGGCGCGGTGCGCCTCGCGAGATTTGATCTAGCCCCTGCAACAAAAAACGCCGCACTAAATATAGCGCGGCGTTTTGCTGTTACTCGACTGACCGGGATTACAGCCCCAGCTTCGCCCGCGCCGCTTGCAGCGCCGCCTTCAGCAACTCGGGGTTATCCTTGGCTTTTTCGATCGCTGTCTTGGTGGCCATTTTGGTCACCGCGTTCAAATCGGACGCATCAACATATTCCAGCGCCTTATCCAACACGAACCCGTCCACGGTAAACAAATCCGCAGGATCGGTGGCTTCTGCGGTGTCGGCGACGTCTGCGGTGGCAGCAGCCTCGGGCACCTCGGGGGTAGCGGTTTCGGTCATCGCATCACTGGCCGCTTCAACCGCATCACCTGCTGCGTCAGTCGCAGCCCCAACCGCATCACCCGCCGCTTCGGTGGTGGCTTCCATCGCCGCATTGGCGGCATCGCTGGCCGCATCAACGGCAGCACCTGCCGCATCGCTGGCGGCTTCGGCCACGCTTGCGCCGCCATCGATCACCGACTGAACCGCATCACCGGCGGCTTCTGTGGCCCCCTGAACTGCGTCTTCCACCGCCTGTTCGGCGGTTTCAGTGGCATTTTCGACTGCGGTTTCAACAGCTTCCTGTGCAGTCTCAGCCGCGTCTTCCACTGGTGCGGGGGGGGCGACCTCTGCTGCCGGGGTTTCTGCCACCGGAACAGGTTCGCTTTCCATAGTTGGTTTGAGGAATACAAAATATGCCGCAGCAACCACAATCGCTGCCAACACTATCCAAATCGCATTTTTCATGACAATTCACCTTTTTCTCCGGAACCGATTTGCGGACCGTTCTATTCATGTCCACGACATGCCCCCCAATGATGCTCGCAACAAGGGGGAAAGTGCCGCAATTAAACGCATAAGCGAGGATTTGCCGCTTGAAGTAATCTGGCAAAATCGTTACCTTGGGGCCTCGAATTTGCTAACAATTGAAGGAAGAAAACCATAGCCCGCAGACCTCATAACGCGCCCCCGACGCGCGACACCGGCCCCCGTTTCAACGATCGCATTCGTGCTACGGAAATCCGCCTGATCGGCGCTGACGGTGAAAATGTCGGTGTTGTCACCCCTGCTCGTGCGATGGCCATGGCAGAAGAGGCAGGGCTGGATCTGGTGGAAATTTCGCCCAATGCCACGCCGCCTGTGTGCAAGATCATGGATTTCGGCAAGTTCAAATACGAAACGCAGAAGCGTGAAGCCGAGGCGCGGAAAAAGCAAAAGATCATCGAAGTTAAAGAGGTCAAATTCCGCCCCAACACAGATACGCATGACTATGAGGTCAAGATGCGTAATGTGATGAAATTCCTGGAAAATGGCGACAAGGTTAAAATCACCTTGCGGTTCCGAGGCCGGGAAATGGCGCACCAGAATCTGGGTCGTGAACTTCTGGAACGTGTGGCCAAGGACATTACCGAAATCGGCAAGGTTGAAAACATGCCGAAGATGGAAGGCCGCCAGATGATCATGATGATCGGGCCGCTGCCCAAATAATTTACGATACCAAACCATTGAAACGCCCCCGGGTAGGCTTACCTCTGGGGGCGTTTGTATTTGCAAGGGCATCTTATGTGGGAAAAACGGTTTGCTGCGACTGATGACTATGTTTTCGGCACGGAACCGGCGCAGTTCCTGACCGAACATACCGACTATCTGGTTGCCGATGCCACGGCCCTGTCGGTCGCCGATGGTGAAGGCCGAAATTCGGTCTGGATGGCACAGCAGGGTCTACGGGTCACTGCGCTGGAATTCGCGCCGTCGGCCATCGCCAAGGCGCAGAATCTGGCCGAGGCACGAAATGTGTCGGTGGATTTTCGCCGCACCGATGTGCTGCGCTATGACTGGCCCCAGACCTATGATCTGGTTTTCGGCATCTTCATTCAATTCGTGGGCCCCGATGAACGGCACAAACTGTTCGAAGGGATAAAACAGGCGGTCAAACCCGGCGGCTTGGTCTTGCTGCACGGCTATACGCCGAAACAGCTGGAACACGGCACCGGCGGCCCACCCTTTGCCGAAAACATGTATACCGATGCCATCCTGCGCGCCGCCTTCGCCGGTTGGGGCATTCTGGAATGCCGCGCATACGAACGCGAAGTGCAAGAAGGTCGCGGTCATTCCGGTCAATCGGCACTGATAGATTTCGTTGCGCGCAAACCCGAATAGACGCCGAACTCTCAACGACCAAATCTGGCAGGCTCTGGCATTTGAGTATTTTTCAGAACGATGAAAGCAAGAGGATTCTGATCTTTCACTGCTCTTAACATACTCAATGACCAACCTACCAAAGGTTACGGCGCGCCTGGTCAAGGCGCGCCGTTTCAATCTTGTCAGTCGCACAATCAGGCAGCGGTAACCGCCCGTTTGGTCAGTGTCTTGATCAGGCTGGCGCGATAGGCCGGAGTACCGTGCAGATCGCCGATCAACCCGTCAGCCGAGGCGCTGAGACCTTCGATTGCGCCCGGCGCGAAATTTGCCGACAACGCCGCTTCCGCCTCGGTCCAACGGAACACGCCCTCTTCCGATGCGCCGGTCACGGCGACACGCACACCATCGGCGGTTTTGGCAACGAACACACCGACCAACGCAAATCGCGATGCAGGTTGTTCGAACTTCTGGTAATTGGCCTTTTCCGGGATCGGGAATTTGACCGCGGTGATAATTTCACCTTCTTCCAGCGCCGTGGTGAACATGCCCTGAAAATAGTCGTCAATCGCGATCTCGCGCGTATTGGTCACAACCGTCGCACCCGACCCCAGCGCCGCCGCTGGATAACAGGCCGCCGGGTCGTTATTGGCCAAAGATCCGCCAATGGTGCCGCGATTGCGCACCGCCGGATCGCCGATCCCGCCTGCCAAAGCGGCCAGCGCCGGATAGGCCCCGGCTTCGGCTGCCACAGTGGCATGGGTGGTGCCAGCCCCAATGGTCAAAACACCGCCCGCCTCAGAAACGCCTTTCAACGAATCGATCCCGATCAGGCTGACCAGTGTCGACGGCGCATTTAGCCGCTGTTTCATTGTCGGGATCAGGGTCTGACCACCGCTCAGCGGCTGGGCATCTTCCGCCTGCAGGGCTGCCACGGCCTCATCGACGGTGGCCGGTTTTACGAACTCGAAATTATACATCTTGTTTCCTCCCCTAAGGGTCTGGGGGCAAGGCCCCCGTTCCCAAGGTTGATATCACTTCATCGATTGGATCGCTTCCCAGACGCGCGACGGGCTCAGCGGCATGTTGATATGTTCAACAGGATACCCGCCCCGATGCAATGCATCGATCACCCCATTGACCAATGCTGGTGGCGATCCGATCGCGCCTGCCTCGCCACAGCCCTTCACCCCAAGCGGGTTATGGGTACAGGGGGTCTGACAGGAATGATCGACGTCGAAACTGGGAAGATCGGATGCCCTCGGCATCGCGTAATCCATGTAGGATCCGCTCAGCAACTGCCCATTATCATCATAGGAACAGTTTTCCAGAAGCGCCTGACCGATACCTTGCGCCACCCCGCCATGAACCTGACCTTCAACGATCATCGGGTTGATCACAGTGCCGAAATCATCCGCTGCGGTAAAGCCGAGGACATCGACCTCGCCGGTTTCCGGGTCTACTTCCACTTCGCAGAAATAGGCCCCTGAAGGATAGGTGAAGTTCGACGGATCATAGAACGCCGTTTCTTCCAGACCCGGCTCGATATCTTCCAGCGGATAATTATGCGGGACATAGGCGGCCAGGGTGACATCGCCCCAAGCGACCGATTTATCGGTGCCCGCGACGGTGAATTGACCGTCGGCCAGTTCGATATCTGCCTCTGACGCCTCCATCAGGTGGGCGGCGATCTTCTTGGCCTTGTTGATCACCTTTTCCGCAGCTCGGACCATGGCCGACCCGCCGACCGCGATCGACCGCGACCCGTAGGTACCCATGCCCATCGGCGTTTTCGAAGTGTCGCCATGGACGATATCAATCTGGCTTTCATCGATGCCAATCATTTCCGCAATAACCTGCGGGAAGGTGGTTTCATGACCCTGCCCGTGACTGTGCGACCCGGTCAGAACGCTGATCGATCCGGTGGCATTGACCCGCACGGTGGCGCTTTCATACAGCCCCGCACGTGCCCCAAGTTGCCCCACCAGATTCGACGGCGCGATGCCGCAGGCTTCGATGAAATGGGCAACGCCTAGCCCACGCAGCTTGCCACGCGATTTGCTTTCGGCCACGCGCTTGTCGAAATTGGCGTAATCGCTCATCTCCAACGCCTTATCCAGCGTCGCGTGATAGTTGCCGGTGTCATAGGTCACTGCCACCGGCGTGTCATAGGGGAACTGGTCCGGCTTGATAAAGTTTTGCCGCCGCAGTTCCGTCGGATCGACGCCCAACTCGCGCGCCGCCTTGTCGACCACCCGCTCCAGCTGGAAAGTCGCCTCGGGCCGACCTGCGCCACGATAAGCATCAACTGGAACCGTGTTGGTAAACACCGCCTTCACATTGGTATAAACCAATGGCGTCGTGTAATTGCCCGCCAACAGCGTCCCATGCAACCAGGTCGGGACTGAGGGCGCGAAAGTCGACAGATAGGCCCCCATATTGGCATAGGTTTCACAACGCAAGGCGGTGAAATTGTTATCCTTATCCAGCGCCAGTTCGATCTTGGTCACATGATCGCGGCCATGGGCGTCGGAAATGAACGCCTCGGACCGCGATGAAGTCCATTTCACCGGACGGTTCACTGCCTTGGCGGCGAAGGTCACGAAGGCTTCTTCAGCATAATGGAAGATTTTGGTGCCAAAGCCACCGCCCACGTCGGGGGCCACAACACGCAGCTTGTGTTCCGGAATGCCCAGCACGAAGGCGCCCATCAGCAGCCGGATCACGTGTGGATTTTGCGAGGTGGTGTAAAGCGTATAATCATCTGTACCGCGGCTGTAATCGCCGATCGCCACGCGCGGTTCCATCGGATTGGCGACCAGACGGTTATTGACCAGTTCCAACGTGGTGACATGTGCGGCATTGGCGATTGCGTCGTCCACTGCCGCCTTGTTTTCTTCAACAAAACCCCAGTCATAGCAAAGGTTAGAGGTCAGATCGTCATGCACCTTGGTGGCGCCGTCGGTCAGCGCGGCTTTCATGTCCACCACGGCCGGCAATTCGTCGATATCGACCACGATCGCCTCGGCCGCATCGCGGGCCAATTCCGGTGTTTCGGCCACAACGGCGGCAATCGGATCGCCGACATAGCGCACCTTGCCTTCGGCCAGAACCGGATGCTTGGGTTCCTGCATCGGTTCACCGAACTTGTCGGTCACCTGCCACCCGCAGGGAATGCCGCCCACGGCTTCGAAATCTTTCGCGGTGAAGACCCTGAGCACGCCGTCCATCGCTTCGGCGGCAGAACTGTCGATGTTGGTGATGGTGCCATGAGCCACATCAGAGCGCAGGAAATGGACATAGGTCTGCCCCGCGATATTGATGTCGTCGGTATAATTGCCTTCCCCGGTCAAGAACCTTACGTCTTCGCGCCGCTTTGAGCTGGCGCCGATACCATGATCCTTCGGCATAGTGAATCCTCCCTAGATCGGAACAGGTTTGCCCTGCCCCTTCCCTGTTCTGAAAATACTCAAATACCGCGCGTTAATCGCGCGGCGTCCGGTCACTCGGCCGCGACTGCGGGCACATCCTGACCACTGGCAGCCATGATTGCGCGGACAATATTGTGATAGCCGGTGCAGCGGCAGATATTGCCTTCCAGATAATCCCGGATCTCGGCTTCACTCGGTTTGGGATTTTCCTTCAACAGCGCCGCTGCCGACATCACCATGCCCGGGGTGCAAAACCCGCATTGCAGACCGTGGTAATCCTGAAATGCCTGCTGAATCACGTTCAACGTCCCGTCCGGTGCCGCTTGACCTTCGATCGTCGCCACATCGGCACCCTCAGCGTCGAGTGCGAACATCGTGCAGGATTTTACCGCTGCGCCGTCAACATGCACCACGCAGGCCCCACATTGCGACGTGTCGCAGCCCACATGGGTGCCGGTCAGTCCAAGGTTTTCGCGCAGAAATGCTGACAGAAGCGTGCGCCCCTCGACATTCCCCGACACCTTGCGGCCGTTCACTACCATACTCACTTCTGTCATCATGCCCTCCCAAGCCGATAAAATTTGGTATATATCTTGGATGATCGTATTGGATTAAGAACTGAAAACTTTTTTCAGCCAACCTTTTTTATCGCCATCTTCACCTTCGACGGCGTCTTCGCCCACCTCAGCCGGACCTTCCACGACCTGCTGAAAGCGTTCAAAAAACTGATCCGCCATTTTCTTGGCAAAACCATCGATGATGCGGCTGCCCAGCTGCGCCAGCTTGCCGCCGACCTTGGCTTCGACATCATAGATAAGTTTGGTTCCGCCCTCGGGCAAATCTTCGAGCGATACTTTCGCCCCCCCCTTGGCAAAGCCCGCCGCGCCGCCCTTGCCTTCGCCGGTCAAGGTCAGACTGTCACCTTCGACGACATCGGACACTTTGACGGCGCCCTTGAACGTTGCTTTGACCGGGCCGACTTTCTGCACCACGGTCGCTTCGAAACCGTCTTCGGGTGATCCGGTCATTTCCTGACAGCCGGGGACGCATTCCTTGAGCACATCTGCGGAAAGCAGTGCCGCCCAGACGGTTTGACGGTCCGCGCTGATTTCGCGGGAATCAGTCAGATGCATAGATGTGTCCTCCTTGTTGTGGACGAGCTAATCCCAAACGCGGCATGTTGGCTATGCTACTAAGGGCGTATGGCCCTGACGGAAACGGCTTTGGGATACGACCTTTGACCAGTTTGCGGTAACGATCAGGATTGATATTGTGAAGGATAACGTTCCGTTTTGGTATAAGGCAAGGTGATGACACATAATGCAGCTTCGCCCAGTCCGACCAAGATCGAATCGGCGCTTGTTGTCGATGACCACCCGCTATTTTGCGACGCGCTGGCCATGACATTGCAGGCCGTGACCGGCACCGCGACGATCCGTGCCACCGCCAATCTTGAAGCTGCCCTGACCGAAATTCGCCAAAATGGCAGCCCTGACATCGTGGTTCTGGATTTGAATCTGCCGGATGTGAAGGGTTTCGACGGATTGATCCGACTGAAAACAGTGACCCAAGTGCCGATCATCGTCGTCTCGTCGATGAGCGATAATCGGGTGATCACATCGGCGATCAAATCGGGGGCTGCCGGATTTGTACCCAAGCACAGCCAACGCGATGTGTTTGCCGCCGCGTTCGATGCGATCCGTCGCGGCGAAGTGTTCATTCCCGACGGCTATGACCTGATCAATGATGCATCCGATCTGGACAGCAATGACGCCGTCGCCCGTTTGGCTACCCTGACCAATCAGCAGGCGCGCATTTTGCAACTGATCTGCGAAGGCAAGCTGAACAAACAAATCGCCTTTGATCTGTCGATCGCGGAAACCACGGTTAAGGCACATGTCACCGCCATCATGCGCAAACTGGGGGTACAAAGCCGCACCCAGGCGGTTCTGATCGCCAACGAAACGAGCTTTGGCACCATCTTGCAAGACAGCAGGTAAACCGCAACTATCGCGGAGAGGAAAAATGGGAGGAGAGCGGATCGACCCGTTCGCGGATTCGTCACAGGCGGTTCGCTGTGCGCCTGAAATCGTGCGCACGGCCAATGTCGTCTGTACCGTTGCCGATCCTGTACAGGATCTGTCACACGCCCTTGGCGATATCGATTTCGAACTCGTGCTTTTATTCGTGTCGCCTCAAGCCGATATCGAACACGTCGCCGCCCGGTCGATTGAGCTGTTCAACGACAGCCTAGTTCTGGGCTGCACCACGGCGGGCGAATTGAATTGTGACGGCTATTCTGATGGCAGCATTGTCGCGGTGGGGTTTCCACGCGATCAGTTCCGCGCTCGCATGTTGCAAGTGGATGACCTTGGCGATTACGATGCGCAGACCTTGATCGACCGGATGATTCAGGGTCGCAACGCCTTGATGCGGGACGTGCCCGACTGGGAATATGAATTCAATTTCCTGATGATCGACGGATTGTCGCGCTGTGAGGACAGACTAACCGCCGATCTGGCGCTCGGGCTGGGTCCGGTGCCGCTCTTCGGTGGCTCGGCCGGTGACGGGGAAACCTTTGAAACGACATTCCTGATTGCCAATGGCAAGGTCCTGCGCAACGCCGCCATCGTGGCCCAGATACGCACGATTTGTCCGATCAAGGTGTTCAAAAGCGACCACCTTGTTCCAACCGATCAGCGCATGGTGGTGACCGGAGCCTTTCCCGAACAGCGGCTTGTTTATGAAATCAACGCCGAACCAGCGGCGCGGGAATATGCGCGCGTGTTGGGTATAGATCCCGAACAGCTCGACACGTTCACCTTTGCCGCCCACCCGGTGGTGGTGCGAATCGGTGATCAACATCATGTCCGGTCGATTCAAAAGGTCGCCGACAACGGTGATTTGTGTTTCTTTTCAGCGATTGACGAAGGTCTGGTGCTGACCTTGGCCGAACCTTTGGACATGGTTGGACATCTGGAACAGGAAATGCAGGCGCTTTCCGTCGGCGGTGCCCCGGATACCATCCTCGCTTGTGACTGTCTGTTACGCAAAGTTGAGGCAGAACAGAAACAACTCAAGGGCAAGATATCCGATGTTCTGGCAAGAAATCGGGTTGTGGGCTTTTCCACCTATGGCGAACAGTTAAATTCAATGCACGTGAACCAGACGCTGACCGGCGTCGCCATTTACCCGCCCGCGCATTCTTCGAAATCAGGCTGAAACCATGGGCCATTCCCTGATTGATCCGCGCGACTCCGCAGAACGGCAGAACGAAAAGCTGATCAAGATCACTGAATCTCTGATGCGGCGGGTGGAACGGGGCGGTGACGATTCGGGTGCGGCCTATGCCCAGTTTCAGCGCGCAGTCATTCTGGAAGAAGAGGTCCGCGCCCGCACCCGCGATCTGGCCCGCGCGCTGGAGCTTCTAAACGAATCCAACGCCAAGCTGGCGCAGGCCAACCGCGAAACCGAAGCCGCCCAGAGCAACCTGACCAACGCCATTGAAACCGTGCAGGAAGGCTTTGCGCTGTTCAATTCCGACGAAAAGCTGGTCATGTGCAACAGTCGTTTCGGAATGCACCTGCCCGATATCCGCGACAAGATGGTACCGGGGCTGAGTTTTGAAGACTATGTGCGCCTCGTCAGCCATTCGCAGTTCATTTCACTGGGGCAGACCGAAACGCCCATCCAATGGGCGGCACGGCGGATGGAACGGCACAAAGACAATCATGTCATCTTTAACGCGCGGATGGTGTGGAACCGCTGGGTTCAGGTCAGCGAACACCGCACCCCCGATGGCGGCACGGTCATCTTGCAGACCGATGTCACCGACATCATGCGATTGGAACGGCGCGAACGCGACCGGATGCTGGACGATCAGGCCAAACTGATTCATGCCACGCTGGACCATCTGGATCAGGGGGTCTGCATCTTCGACAGTCAAGCGCGGCTGGTCGGCTGGAACCAACGCGCCAGCGAATTGCTGTCGATTCCGCTGGGCCGGTTTCGCATGGGTATCAATTTCCTTTTGTTGTTCGAACGATTCCGCGACGAAGTCAGTTTCGAGGAAGGAAAGTCGGCCCAAAAGGTCGAAGACTGGGTTAGAACGGAAACAGAGCGTCCGCCACTTTCCTTCGAATTGCAGCATAGCAATTCCAAGATCCTGACCGTTTTCGCCCAAGAAATGCCCGACAAGGGATTCGTATTTTCCTTTACCGATGTCAGCGCGGAACGTTCGGCTGTTCAGGCGGTTTATACCGCCAACGAAATGCTGGAACAGCGAGTGATCGAACGGACGCTGGAACTGGAAGATGCGCTGACCGACGCAGAACGGGCGAATGCGTCGAAATCACGCTTCGTTGCCGCTGCCAGCCACGACCTGCTGCAACCGCTTTCGGCAGCCAAGCTTTATGTCGGGTCGGTCGCCGCAGATCATCCCGATTCCGCAGTCCGTTCGGTGCTTGACCGCGCCAGTAACGCGCTTGTCAGCGTCGAAAGCATCCTCGGGGCGCTGCTTGATATTTCGAAACTGGATTCGGGCCGGGCTTCGGTTCATGTCGGACAGGTGCCCTTGATGCGGATCATGACCCAGTTGCAGGACGAACTGGCTCCGATGGCGCTGCATAAAGGGTTGGATTTGCGGATGGTGCCGTCATCGGCCGTAGTCAGCAGTGATGCCACCTATCTGCGCCGCATTTTGCAAAATCTGATGGCAAACGCGGTCCGCTATACCCAAATTGGCCGGGTTCTGGTCGGGGCCAGGCGCCTGAAAAACGCGGTCCGCATCGAAGTGCATGACACCGGCCCCGGCATCCCAGAAGACCAACAGGACTTGATCTTTCGCGAATTCCATCGGGTCGACAACCTCAGTAGTGCTTCTGAAGGGTTGGGGCTGGGGCTGGCCATCGTCGAACGGGCCTGTGCATTGCTGCATCACCCACTGCAAATCCGTTCGACCCCCGGGTTGGGCACGATGTTTTCGATCGAGGTCCCGCTGGCACAGCGCGAAAGCGAATCGACGCGACAAACATCGACTCTAGGGGCAGTGCCCAGCGACAGCCTGGAAAACATGATCGTGCTTCTGGTGGAAAACGATGCGGAACTGCGCAATGCCCTGACCATCGCAATGGAACGATGGGGCGTGACCGTTCTGGCCTGCACAACCGAACCCGAAGCGCGCGCCCTAATCGACGAATTTGGTGTCATCCCGGATGCAATTGTTGCCGATTATCAACTCGACGATGGCGCACTTGGCACCGCCCTGATCGAAGCCTTGCGTGCGGGTCTCGGTCCGGTCCCCAGTTGCCTAGCCACCGCCAACCGCTCGGTCGAAGTAAGCCAGATCAGCCAAAAGAACGGGTTTCACCTTATGCACAAACCGATCGCCCCAGCCGAATTGCGCGCCTTTCTGCTAAGCGCTTTCCGGCAATCGATGGGAAAATAACCAATCCGAGCAAAGCGACGACATATACTTAGGTCACCCCTATACCCTGCCAAAACAGGTATCCCATCCTTTTGAAGGGAAAGACTTAATTCCTCAGAATTGCTAGGCTTTGGTATAAGGTTCGGGCTGTCTATTCCAAGTGCCACCTGCCATTTCATCACACCTTGCCATCGGGGCAGGTGTAAACGGGCACACGGAACACGGACAGGCATTCAATCAGAAGGCGTCATGCGCCCAATTCAGTAACTTAGCCCTTGGTATCGTTTAACAGTGCCCGACTCATCATTTTATTCTTCTCGCACGGAACGCTCGACACAGCGTATCGCTCTGAATAGGGTGGCACGGCGTGCGGCGCACGAGATCGAGAAAAATGACGAATTGGGTGTCGATGAGGCTGGGCGAGGCATGCGAAGTTCCAGAGTACTGATGGTGATCGCAGCCGTCAGCTTCTTGCTGGTGGTCTTTCAAACCTTTGATGTTGTACGGAAAGTTCAGCAATTGCGCGGCGCGTACAGCGAAAACGTGCAATGGTCGCTCAGCCAAGCCGAAGTCGAATTCCTGACCTATCGCAACAGCATTCATCAGGCCAATCCGGATGACGCTGAAAGCCTGAAACTGGTGCGCCAGAATTTCAACATTTTCTACAGCCGCATCGATGTTTTTCAGGAAGCTCCCTCGTTTGACGATCTGCGGGGTTTGGAAGACTTTGATATCTCGCTCACCGTGATCCGTGATTTCCTGTCCCGTACGGTGCCGGTGATTGATGGTGGGGACGCTACCCTTGCGGCGGGATTGACCGACTTGGATCAGCGCGCGGCTGATCTTGCCCCTCAGGTGCGGCGTTTGGCCAGTTCGGGGCTGATGCTCTATGCAGAAAAGCGCAAGACACAACGCAATCAAATATCCTCGACCCTGATGATCTTGGCGGCGACATCCACCCTACTGATGGGAACGTTGCTGCTGTTGGCCTATTATTACAATACGCTCAATCGCAGGTCGGATGAACGCCGACGCCAGGTTCTCGAGGCCAGCCAACGAACCCGCGCGGTGATTTCGACCGCGCTTGATGCAGTGATTGTCTCTGATGATCATGGTGTCATCGAAGAATTCAACAACGCGGCAGTGGAAATTTTCGGCTATACCCGGGAAGAAGC
This sequence comes from Thalassovita gelatinovora, assembly GCF_001458355.1. GTDB lineage: Bacteria > Pseudomonadota > Alphaproteobacteria > Rhodobacterales > Rhodobacteraceae > Thalassobius > Thalassobius gelatinovorus. The sequence goes on from NZ_CYSA01000025.1 coordinate 153,164, forward strand.
GATTGGCTGCGACGTTGCGGATTTGATCGTTCCAGACCATTTTCGCGACGCACATGAACAGTCGATGGACCGCATTCGCAAGGGCGGTCCATTCCACGTTGTCAACAAGGGGCGGGTGCGGCTGGACGCAAAACGCAGCAATGGCGAACTGTTCCCGATCGAACTCGCGTTGCAAAAAAGCGAAGTGAACGGCCGACGGTTCTATATTGCCTTCATGCGCGATATTTCCTACCGGATCCGGTCCGAACAAGACCTGATCGAAGCGCGCGATCAGGCATTGGCCGGAGAAAAGGCGAAATCGCGTTTCCTAGCGGTGATGAGCCACGAAATCCGCACGCCTTTGAACGGTTTGCTGGGCAATCTGTCCCTGATGCAGGAAACCCCGCTGAACCAAAGTCAGAAAACCTATGTTGAAAACATGGCCACATCTGGCAAGCTGCTGATGGACCATATCAACGATGTTCTGGATATCGCCCGCTTCGAAGCGGGCAAACCGATCCTGCGCAAACGCCCGACCGATTTGAAAAACCTGGTTAAAGCGGTTTTGGCAAGCCTCGAGGATCAGGCCAACAGCCGTGGCAACCAGCTTAACACCGTCTGGATTGGTCCCCAGCGGGAATGGCTTCAGACCGACCCGGGCCGCATTCAGCAAATCCTGATCAACATCGTCAGCAACGCGATCAAATTTACCAAAGATGGTGATATCACCGTCGAAATTCATACCGATCCCGCATCCGATATGGTGGAATTCCGTGTTGTCGATACCGGTATGGGCATTTCCGACGAAGACATGCAGCACGTGTTCGACGATTTCGTCACCAGCGACAGCGCCTATAACCGCGAAGCAGGCGGCACCGGTTTGGGTCTGGGAATTGTCAAGCGCATCACCGCGATTCTGAACGGCGAAGTTGGTGCCGAAAGCGTACTTGAGCAAGGATCGACTTTCTGGATCCGCATTCCGATGGAGGACGCCGAAGCCCCACCCGCAGCACAGGCACCCGGCCCCGATCAACCGGATGGTGACCGCGCACCGTCAGGCGGCAAGCATGCCGAAGACATCCGAACCATCATCCCAGAAGAACAGACAAATACGTCCGGACTCGACATTCTGGTGGTCGAAGATAACGAAATCAATCGCAGCGTCGTGCGCGAAATGCTGAAACGCGACGGGCACAAGATCGAAGAAGCCTATAATGGCCAATTCGGTGTCGAAAAGGCAGCTGAAAAAGCCTTCGACCTAATCCTAATGGATATTTCCATGCCGGTTCTCGATGGACGTCAAGCCACCCGAAACATCCGGGCGGGCGATGGCCCGTCATCCGACACCCCGATTGTGGCGCTGACCGCGCATGTGCTGCCTGAAAACGTGGCCGAATTTTTGCAAGACGGCATGCAAGACGTCTTGGCCAAACCGTTGATGCGGCAGGATCTGGAACGGATCATCCGCACCTACACGAAAAATACGCATCAAGATGTGACACCACCGTCACCGAAGTCACACGCCCCTGTCCCGGCTCGGCAACTGATCAATCGGGATACCAACGCCGCCTTACGTGAAAGCGTCGAAGATGCTTATCCGGTGCTGTTGACCCAATTGACCGAAGAACTGACGGAACTGGTGGAATGGCTGCAAGGCGAAGTTCAAGACTTGTCTGAAATCGCGGATCGCTGTCATAAATTCGCCTCCAGTGCAGCCCTGTTCGGGGCCGAACAGTTGCGGCAGGCGCTGGTCGATATCGAATTGGCGGGTAAAAACGGCGACTGCGCCACCGTTGCATTGCGGCGCGAAATACTGCCTGTATTGTTGCGTGACACGCTCGACGCGCTGAATAAAATCTGAACCGGACCGGTCAGAACGCCTTGAACGTCAGCGTCGTCAGCGACCGTTCGATACCCTCGATATGCAGCAGATTTTCGTTGATGTATTTGCCGATATCTTCGCCTTCGGGGATATACAGCTTGATCATCAGGTCATATTCGCCGCTGGTCGAATACAGTTCGGAATGAATTTCGCGCAACGCGATATCTTCGGCCACGTCATAGGTGGTGCCGGGTTTGCAGCGGATCTGGATGAAAACGCAGGTGCTCATGGGGTTCGGTCCTCTTTGCGCCAAGCTGGCACGTCCGCGCTGGCGCTGCAACGGTGATTTGCATTCCAGATCGGGACCATATTGCAGTCTTGGAAATACCCCTGCCCCGGCCTATAAACCCGCGACAGCAACAGGAGCCCCGACATGCGGACGGCCAAGATCACACGCAAGACCGCGGAAACCGATATCTCGGTCGAGATCAATCTCGACGGGACCGGGTCCTATGACAATCAGACAGGTGTCGGTTTCTTCGATCATATGCTGGATCAGTTGGCGCGCCATTCGCTGATCGACATGACCATCCGCGCCAAGGGTGATTACCATATCGATGACCATCACACCGTCGAAGATACCGGCATCGCCTTAGGGCAGGCATTGACCGAAGCCTTGGGTGACAAGAAGGGTATCCGGCGCTATGGCGAATGCCACCTGCCAATGGACGACGCCCAGGTGCGCTGTGCGCTCGACCTGTCGGCGCGGCCCTATCTGATCTGGAATGTCGCATTCGACGCGGCTAAAATTGGCACCTTCGATACCGAATTGGTGCGCGAATTTTTTCAGGCGCTCAGCACTCATGGCGGCATCACATTGCATGTGGACCAAATCCACGGCTTCAACGCCCACCACATCGCCGAAGCCGGTTTCAAAGCGGTGGCACGGGCGCTGCGGCTGGCGGTGGAAACCGATCCCCGCAAAGCCGATGCGATTCCTTCGACCAAAGGGGCGCTGTAAGCACCGCGGTCATACGAGGCCCAATGCGAAGCGGAATGGGGGCCCTGCCCCCGAACCCCTCGGAGTATTTCGCGAACAGTGAATGAGGTTTCAACGTTCCATAAATACTCGCGTCAGCGGAAAATACCAGAATGAATTTGGCGAAGACAAATTCGCGAGATATTCTGCGCGTGCCTTGGCACACACAATCAGGTCCGGTGCGCATCTGATCCCGGCCCTTGACCCTGCGCGATTTTCGTTTCAGGTGAGGGGCGGAACGACAAAGGACACCGGCCCATGCTGACAGCGATTGTGGATTACGAAAGCGGCAACCTGCATTCGGCGGAAAAGGCGTTTCAGCGCATGGCGGTGGAAACCGATGCGGGTGAGGTCGTAGTCACTTCGGACCCTGATCTGATCCGCACCGCCGATCGTATTTTGCTACCGGGCGACGGTGCATTTCCGGCCTGCCGCGCGGCGCTGTTCGACCATCGCGGCGTGTTCGAGGCGATGGAGGAAGTCGTGATCAGGGGCGGCAAGCCATTCCTCGGTATCTGTATCGGCATGCAGATGATGGCCACCCGTGGGCTGGAATATACAGAAACCCCCGGTTTCGACTGGATCGGCGGCGATGTTGTCAAGATCACCCCCTCTGATCCCGCGCTTAAAGTGCCACATATGGGTTGGAACGATCTGGTAATCGATCAGCCGCACCCGGTTTTCGACGGGATCGAAACCGGCAATCACGCCTATTTCGTGCATTCCTTTCACATGCAGGTGGCCGACCCTGCGCATCTGTTGGCACATGTGGATTACGGCGGCCCGATCACCGCCATCGTTGGGCGCGACAACCTGCTGGGCATGCAGTTCCACCCGGAAAAGAGCCAGAAAACCGGGCTGCGGCTGATCGCCAATTTCCTTAGCTGGAAACCCTGACACGGCGCCAAGTCTGCGATTGGCAGACAAATGCGATACAGCCCTGTACCACCATACGGTCGCCCTTGACCTTCATGTTGCCCTGAAACGTGGCATTTTGCAGCGGTAGCCAGCCAGTTCCCTGATATACGCCGGGGGACACTTGCTTCATGTCCCAGAAAAGCTGCTTTCCCAGGTTCGGGGTCGAGACCCGATTACCGGTCTTGTCATAGGTCCGCACGATCTGACCACAAAGCGCGTCACCGCATTGCCGGGCCTCGACATGGGCGACCTGTCCCTTTCTGTCGGGTTCGGTCATCCAGGTTCCCAATGCCGAATTGGCCAGTGCCAGCGCAGGAGCGCCCCCCATCAGGCCGGCACAGAACAGTATACTGCGAAACATGCTATTCCTCCGTCGGGTCATTCCACCCACAGGAAATAGCATGTTTCACGACATTTTCCGCCAATGATCGTTAGCTTTCGGCAAGATAGGCCAATACCGGCCTATTCCACACGGTTCCAAGTCTGCTTCTTGCAAATCGGGCCAACACAGCCCGACACATTCAAAACATTGCCTTTCAGCGACATTTTCGAGCTGTAGATCTTGTCGGTCGAGGGTTGCCAAATCTTGCCCTTCTTGTAGCTGCCGTTGCCTTGGGGTTTCATATCCCAAACCAGCTTCTTGCCGACATTGGCGGATTTATATTCACCGCTGGCGTTGAACGTACGCGAAATCACACCGCAATAGCTGTCGCCGCAGGTCGACATGGTGATATGGGCGTAGGAACCGTCATCGACTTGGGTTTTCCAGATGCCTTCGACCGGATCGGCCAGTGCCGCACCGGCCCCCGCCAAGCTCAGCACTGCGGCCAGAACCAATTTTTTCATGAATTCACCTCCCTGTGATGGCACGATCCTGACCCGGAGCGGCGATTCCGATCAAGCCTGACATCGGGGCAAGTTGCAATTTCGGCGGCTCCGTGCAAAAGACCGCCCAACCGACGAAGCGAAAGGCTGTTTCATGATCCTCTATCCCGCAATCGACCTCAAAGACGGCAACGCCGTGCGGCTTTACAAAGGCGAAATGGATCAAGCCACGGTGTTCAATGACAACCCCGCCGCGCAAGCGATGGAATTCGTCAACGCCGGCTGCGAATGGCTGCATCTGGTCGATCTCAACGGTGCTTTTGCCGGTGAACCGGTGAACGCAGCCCCGGTCGAAGAAATCCTGGCCCAAACCAAGGTCCCTGCCCAGCTGGGCGGCGGAATCCGCGATATGGCGACCATCGAACGCTGGCTGTCCAAGGGGTTGGCCCGGGTCATTCTAGGTACCGTGGCGGTGGAAAACCCCGATCTGGTACGGCAGGCGGCCCGCGCATTCCCCGGCAAGGTCGCGGTCGGCATCGATGCGCGCAATGGCCGGGTGGCGACCAAGGGATGGGCGGAAGAAACCAATGTGATGGTGACCGATCTGGCCCGGTCGTTCGAAGACGCAGGCGTCGCCGCGATCATCTATACCGACATCAACCGCGATGGTGCGATGCAGGGGCCAAATGTTGACGCGACTGCTGCGCTTGCCAATGCCGTGTCGATCCCGGTGATTGCCTCGGGCGGCGTCAGTTCTCTGGACGATCTGCGAGCCCTGAAAAACTGCGGCGCGCAACTTGATGGTGCCATTTCGGGCCGGGCGCTTTACGATGGTGCCATTGATCTGAAAGAGGCATTGGCCCTGTTACGCGACTGATACAGGCATCGCGTGATTGCATCGCCTTCCGGCGGGGATTATGGAAAGGGCGTCAATCAAAGGACGCGACATGCTGAAAACCCGCATCATCCCCTGTCTCGACGTGGCCGATGGCCGTGTCGTCAAAGGTGTGAATTTCGTCGATCTGGTCGATGCCGGCGATCCGGTGGAATCGGCCCGCGCCTATGATGCTGCCGGGGCGGATGAATTGTGCTTCCTCGACATCCACGCGACCCACGAAAACCGGGGCACCATGTTCGATGTGGTGCAACGCACCGCTGAACAGTGCTATATCCCGCTGACCGTGGGCGGTGGCGTCCGAACGGTTCAGGATGTGCGCAATCTGCTGCTGGCCGGGGCTGACAAGGTCAGTTTCAATTCGGCCGCGGTGGCCAACCCCGACGTGGTGGCCGAAGCGGCCGATCAATTCGGCAGCCAATGTATCGTGGTGGCAATCGACGCCAAAACCGTGTCCCCGGGAAAGTGGGAAATCTTCACCCATGGTGGCCGCAAATCCACCGGCATCGACGCGGTGGAATTTGCCAAGCTGGTGGCTGCCAAAGGTGCCGGTGAAATCCTTCTGACCAGCATGGACCGTGACGGAACTCGCGCCGGTTTCAACCTGCCGCTGACCAAGGCAATTTCCGATGCGGTCGATATTCCGGTCATCGCTTCGGGCGGTGTCGGCACGCTGGATCATTTGGTCGAAGGCGTTACCAAGGGCGGCGCCAGCGCCGTTCTGGCCGCCTCGATCTTCCATTTCGGTGATTACACCATCCGCGAAGCCAAGGACCACATGGCGCAAGCGGGCATTCCGATGAGGATCGAATGACACTCGACGATCTCGCCAAAACCATCGCCACCCGCGCTAATGCCGATCCAGACAGCAGCTGGACCGCCAAACTGTTGGCCAAAGGCCCGGAAAAATGCGCCGAAAAATTCGGTGAAGAAGCCGTCGAGGCAATCATCGAGGCCGTCAAGGGCGACCGCGAAAGATTGACATCGGAAGCCGCCGATGTGCTGTTTCACCTGCTGGTGATGTTGCAATCGCGCGATGTGCCGCTGTCAGATGTATTGGCCGAACTGGCCCGCCGTCAGGGCACGTCTGGCATCGCCGAAAAAGCATCCCGCAAAGGCTGAGCGAGACTCAGTTTCTGCCTTATGCAGCAAGATAGGCGTCGCGGATTTCGGGATGCGCACCAAGGTCTTGCAAAGTGCCGAAATAAACCTGCGCCCCGCCTTCTATGATCACCGCCAGATCAGCGACCGCTTGGGCGAAATGCAGGTTCTGTTCCGACAACAGAATGGTCAACCCTTCTGACTTCAACTGCTTGATCACCTGCGCCATCTGTTCCACGATCACCGGCGCGACACCTTCGCTGGGTTCGTCCAGCAGGACAAAACGCGGATTGCCCATCAGCGTGCGGGCAATCGTCAGCATCTGCTGTTCGCCCCCCGACAGGGCCTTGCCCCGGTTGTTGCGGCGTTCGGCCAGGTTGGGAAACAGATCAAACAGCATGTCCTGGGTCCATGTCACCGCCCCGTCGCGCGGCGGTTGCAGCCCGACCATCAGGTTTTCCGACACTGTCAGGTCGGTGAATATCCGCCGTTCTTCAGGCACATAGCCCAAGCCCAGTTTGGCGATTTTATGGGGTGGCAATCCGATCATCTGCTGACCTTGGAACAGAACGCTGCCCGAAGCCGGGCGTACCAACTGAATGATGGATTTCATCGTAGTGGATTTACCCGCACCATTGCGGCCCAGCAACGCGACCACCTTGCCATGCGGCACGGAAAAACTGAGATCGCGCAATACATGCGCCTTGCCGTAGAAACTGTTGATCTTTTCAACCTCAAACATCACTGCGCTCCTTCCGAGGCAAAAACGGTGCCGCCACCAAGATAGACGTCCTGAACCATCGGGTTGTTGCGGATCTGTTCGGCATTGCCTTCGGCGATCAGTTCACCACGGTTCAGCACCATGATCCGGTGTGAATGGGCAAAAACCACGTCCATGTCATGTTCGGTGAACAGAACGCTCACCCCACGATCCCGCACGATGTCAGCGGTCAGTTGCATCAATGCGACCCGTTCTTTCGGGGCCATGCCCGCTGTGGGTTCATCCATCAGCAAGAGTTTTGGAGTATGGGCCAGCGCTATCGCCAGTTCCATCCGTTTCAGATCGCCATAGGCCAGTACCGCCGAATGGCGTTCCGCCTGATTGGCCATCCCGACCATATCCAGAAGCGCCAGTGCCTCGTCCCGGTGCATCCGGGTTGCAAACGGCAAGAAGCGCAGGATTTCGCCATGATGGGACATCAACGCCATCTGCACGTTTTCGATCACCGTCATCGAAGCGTAGGTGGCAGTGATCTGGAAGGTGCGCCCGACCCCTTTGCGCCAGATCTGTCGCGGTGTCAGCCCGGTGATCCTTTCCCCTTCCAGATACACATCGCCCGACGTCACCGGCAATTGCCCCATCAACATGTTGAAACAAGTGCTTTTGCCGGCTCCATTCGGACCGATCAGGGCCAGCAATTCGCCCTTGTGCAGTTGGAACGACACATCCTTGACGGCAACAACCCCGCCAAAAACCTTGGTCAGGCCTCGGGTTTCCAAAATAGCGGTCATTCTTCACCTCCTGCTTTCAGGCCCCCAACCCGCCGGGCCGCTTTGCGCAGCGATCCGACGATTCCGTCCGGGGCAAGAATGACTACGAAAATGATCAACAGCCCCATGATCAACCGCCAATATTCAAACCGGGTCAGCACATCTTCGATCGCTTTGAACACACCGGCCCCAACCACGCCACCGGACAGGGTTTTCACCCCGCCAAGAAAGACCACGATCAGCGCGTCGAAACTGCGCGCAATTTCCAACTCATTGGGAAACACGCTGCCCTTGGAAAACACGAACAACGCCCCGGCCAGCCCACCCATCATCCCGGCAAAGCCAAAAGCCAGCAACTGAACCTGTTTTGTGTTGATACCGGTGGCTTCGGCTTGGCGTTCGCTGTCCCGCGCGGCGCGCAACGCATAGCCAAAGGGTGAATGTGCCACATGCCGCATCACCAAAATACCGCCAACCGCAAAGAACAGGGCGAAATAGAAATAGATCGTGGTGTCCTTCAGCCACTCCGCAGGCCAGATATTGATCAACCCGTCATCGCCGCCGGTCACGGTGCCCCATTGGAAAACGAGGCTCCATAACAGCTGAGCAAAGGCCAAGGTCAACATGGCAAAATAGACCCCTGTCAACCGCAGACAGACCCAACCAATGACCAATGCGGCCAGCCCCGCCCCAAGCGGCGCAAGGATGAAGGCCAGCTCCATCGGGCTACCGGCATGAGTCACCAACAAAGCCGCCACATAGGCCCCCCCACCGTAATAGGCGGCATGGCCGAAACTGACCATTCCGCCCAATCCCAAAAGGAAATGCAACGACGCGGCAAACAGGCAGAAAATAAGGATATCGGTGGTCAGAACCTGTGCAAAGGACGACCCGTAAAGCGGCAACAGCGCCAAGATCACGATCCCGGCGGTCACCAACAGTCGGATCTTGTCCGACGCGGGTTTGATCGGGCGTTCTGGTTCCCCGGCTTGGCCATGTTCCCCGGCAACTTCTTCGCGGCCAAACAATCCGTAGGGCCGGATCATCAGAACCACGATCATCACCACGAACATCAGCACCAGCGTCGATTGCGGCATATAGGCGACGCCGAAAACGTTCAGCACAGAAATGATGATCGCCGCCAGATACGCACCAGGCAGCGATCCCATGCCACCAACGACGACCACGACGAAAAGCGGCGGCAGAATGTTGAAATCCATCATAAGGTCAGCGCCACCTTTGGGCAATTGCAACGCCCCGCCCAACCCGGCCAGCGCCGAACCCAACGCAAAGACGCCAGTGAACAACCAAGCTTGATTGACCCCCAAAGCGCCGACCATTTCACGGTCTTGCGTTGCCGCACGGACCAGAACCCCGACCCGGGTGCGGGTGATCAGATACCACAGCGCCACCGCGACAAGTGGGGTAATCACCAATAGGGCGATGTCGTATTTCGGGATCGGTTCGCCCATGATACGGACCACCCCGCGCAACCCCGGCGCGCGCGGCCCCAACAGGTCCTCAGGCCCCCAAATGATCAGCGCCAGATCCTGAATCACCAGAATAACGCCGAAGGTCGCGACCAGCTGGAACAATTCCGGAGCACGATAGACCGGACGTAGAACCAGCATTTCGATTGCGACCCCGATCACGCCGACGATCACACCGGCCAACAAAATGGCCCCCCAAAACCCGATCATTCCGGGCAAGACCTGCATCAGGGAATAACCGATATAGGCCCCCAGCATATACAGGCTACCATGGGCGAAATTCACAATTCGCGTGACTCCAAAGATCAGCGACAAGCCGCAAGCCACAAGAAACAGCGAACTTGCATTGGCCAGACCGGTCAGGATCTGGGCGACAAAAAATTCCATCAGTGCATCCTAAGTCTAGACGATACCGCCCCCCGGACCCGCAATCCGGGGGACTGAGATCGGATCAGTCAGCCGGGCGCAGTTTGCTGACTTCTTCATCCGAAGGCAGATAATCCGCACCGTCTTTATAGGCCCAATCGACCATGACGCCTTTGCCATCCCGCAACGCAGTGGTACCAACATAGGCCCCGGCCGTGGATTGGTTGTCGATCGACCGGAACGTGATGCCCCCCAGCGGGGTCGCAACCTGCAGATCTTCGAACGCCGCTTGGATCGCGTCGCTTTCAGTCGATCCGGCCTTGGTCAGGGCTGCGGCAATGGATTGCACCGTCATATAGCCAACCAGTGACCCGACCCGCGGATAGTCATCCCAACGGGCCTGATAGGCGGCAACGAAATCCCCACCGGGACCATCCTGCAGATCGTACCAAGGATAGCCGGTCACGATCCAACCTTCGGGGGCTTCATCCCCGAGCGGGTCGATATATTCCGGTTCGCCCGACAGCAGACCAAAAACCTGACGTCCTTCGAACAGACCCCGATCGGTGCCCTGTCGCACAAGCTTGGCCAAATCTGGCCCAAAGGTCACATTATAGATCGCGTCGGGTTTGGCCCGTTCCAACGCCTGCACCTCGGCCCCGGCGTCGATCTTGAACACACCCGGCCACTGTTCGGCAACGAATTCGACATCCGGTTTCAGCCGCAGCAAATTTTCCTTGAACGCGGCAACCGCGTCTTTGCCATAGGCATAGTTCGGCGCGATAGTGGCGAATGTCTTGGCATCCGTATTGGCCGCAGCTTCGGCCAGCATCGCGGCCTGCATATAGGTCGAGGCGCGCAGGCGGAATGTGTATTTATTGCCAGCCCCCCAGACCAGACTGTCGGCCAGCGGTTCCGAGGCCAGATAGACATAGCCCTTTTCACCCGCAAAGGACGAAATCGCCAAACCGACATTGGACAGGATCGTCCCGGTCAGCATCACCGCCCCTTCCCGGGTCATCAGTTCCTCGGCGATCTTGATCGCTTCGCCCGGTTCGCCCTGATCATCGCGGAAGATGAATTCCAACGGTTTGCCCAGCACGCCGCCGGCTGCGTTGACTTCGTCTATAGCCAGTTCGATACCCTGTTTATAGGGTCCGGCAAAGGCGGCCATGCGCTTGTAGTGGTTGATTTCGCCGATTTTGATCGTGTCTTGCGCAACAGCGCACACAGGCATTGCCGCCAATGTGGCAGTAGCGATCATCGCCTTGAGAAAAGTTGAACGTTTCATGTCTTCCTCTCTGTTGACCGGACTGTTTTTGTTTATTTTTCTATAAAGACCGGGCGGACCGGATCGCCAAGATCTTCTGTCGTTTCTGCCGCGACCAAATCGCGAATGCGTTTGCGATACACGTTTGGTCCCTTGTCGATGGCAATTCTGATCGGGCGGCGGCGCTGCGGACGCTTTTCTGCTTCATGTACCGCTTCCAGAATTTCCTTGTCTTCCGCAAAAGCCATATTGAACATCGCGTCCATCTGTTCCGACGCAGCTTGATCCCCCTGCGCCGTGTTCCGCAGGTGCATCCAGTGGTCAATGGTGTAATCTTCACTGACCGGTGTCACGAAGTGAATTGCAAAAATGCGGACACCGCGATCACGTTCCTCTTCGGGACAATTCAGGTCTGTGTCGATGCTACCGAAATCAATCACAGCCGTCGATGGCAGATGCAGATCGTAATAATGCCAGCGATCGACATTGCCTTTGAACCCGCCAAATTTCTGAAAGAACCCGATGGGAGGACCATTGCGAATCCACCGCCAAGCCCGGATCACGTCGCCCGAGGTGGACACATGCACAGGCACGTCTTCTGACGCTGAATTTCCCAATGTCGTCGGATGCACGAAACTGACATGCGCCGGATCAACCAGGTTTTCCGCCACGTTCAGGTAATGCGACTTGATATGCAGATGACCGCCGTGATGAGTGTGCCAATTAGAATCGCTGAATTCCGGCAGATCAAAGATAAGCGACCGGTCTGCCCGATCCGGGGCCCCCATCCAGACCCAGACAATGCCATGACGTTCTTCAACCTCAAAGGCATCGACGTTTGCGCTTTGCGGGGTGTTGTCCTGCCCCGGCACCCGGACACAGGTGCCGCGTCCATCAAAGGTCATGCCGTGATAGCCGCACTGTATCGTGTCGCCGATCCGTTTGCCCTTGGACAGCGGTAGCAGACGATGCGGACAACGATCTTCTAATGCTTTGATCGCCCCCGCGCTGTCGCGAAACAGAACCAGACTCTGCCCGATGATTTCCAACGCATGTAAATCGTCCCCAAATTCAGACGACCATCCTGCGACATACCAAGCGTTACGGACAAAGCTCATGATTTTCCCTCCCGAGAAAACGGATACGTTGATCAATCTGAGTGCAAAAAGTCATTAGCTGTCAAATGATTTTTCGTTTGTATGCAAACGTATTTTGAAATCGCGGGCCTGCGAAAACTGCACTGCTTTTAATTTGGGCAATCAATCGATGCGCGACGAAAGCGGCGCCATCCCAATCGCCACATTGCGCCATTGCCCCCCGGAAAGCATCCGGGGGGCAGGATAAACTGCCACTATTCAAAACACTTAGTCAACGAAGGCACGTTCGACCACAAAGGTCGCGGGCTTATTGTTCGCCCCTTCTTGCAAACCGAATCCTTCCAGCACCGCCTTGGTATCCGCCAGCATCGCTTTGGACCCGCAGATCATACCGCGGTCGATTTCCGGGGTGATCGGTGGCACACCCAGATCGTCAAATAGCTTGCCTGATCGCATCAAATCGGTGATGCGCCCGGTATGGTCATGGTCTTGGCGTGTGACCGACCCATAATACCGCAAAGCGTGCGCCATTTCACCAACCAGCGGGTCCGCTTTCAATGCCTGTACCAGATCCTGACCGTATTTCAGCTCTGCCACTTCGCGGCAGGTATGGGTCACGATGATGTCGTCAAATTTTTCATAGGTTTCGGGATCGCGCATCACGGATGCAAACGGCGCGATGCCCGTGCCGGTCGAAAACATCCAAAGCCGCCTGCCCGGCAGCAACGCGTCATTAACCAATGTTCCGGTCGGTTTCTTGCGCATCAGAACGGTGTCGCCCGGTTGGATTTTTTGCAGATGTTGCGTCAGCGGACCGTCCGGCACCTTGATCGAATAGAATTCCAATTCCTCGTCCCAAGACGGCGAAGCAATGGAATAGGCCCGGAATATAGGCTTTTCCGCATTGGGCAGTCCGATCATCACAAATTCGCCGGACCGGAACCGAAACGAAGCTGGCCGAGTGATACGAAATTTGAACAAGCGGTCCGTGTAATGTTCGATTGACGTGACAGTTTCAGCAAAGACCCCCGTCGGAATGGCAAAATCAGGTTGGTTCGACGCATCAAGCGACATGGGTTGTCCTTCCAGCAAGATGGCATCTGATTTCCCGGTCCACGCGGGATCAGATCCAATTTTCATTCGTATACGAACGATATGAAGGGGCTTCCTTTGTGTCAAGTCATATGTATACTAACGAAAAACAACAGCGCCGTCCTGTCGTCGTCATGACCGGATCACGCCTTCAAACCCGGAATAAGGAATTGCAGCATGGGCGATAAACTTGTCATTAGAAACATCGGCATGATCCTGTCAGGCAAGATCGAAGACCCGATCTTCGACGGCGATTGCATGATCGCCGAAGACGGCAAGATCACCGTTTGGGGGGCTGAAAAAGATCTCGATACCGAAGGGGCCGCAACGGTTATCGATGCCAAGGGCGTCACCCTTGCACCGGGATTGATCGACAGCCATATCCACCCGGTTGTCGGGGATTACACCCCGCGCCAGCAACAATTACACTGGATCGATAGCACCCTGCATGGTGGCGTGACCACATTGATTTCCGCCGGCGAAGTCCACATGCCCGGTCGTCCGAAGGACGTCGTCGGATTGAAGGCAATGGCGATTGCATCGCAGCGCTGGTACGAAAATTTCCGCCCTTCCGGCGTCAAGGTCCATGCCGGGGCCCCGGTGATCGAACACGGGATGGAAGAACAGGATTTCAAGGATCTGGCCGATGCGGGCGTCACCCTGCTGGGCGAAGTTGGGTTGGGCAGCGTCAAAGACGGTAAAACCGCCCGGCAAATGGTCGATTGGGCGCGCAAATACGGCATCCAAAGCACGATCCATACCGGCGGCCCTTCGATTCCGGGATCGGGCCTGATCGACGCGGACATGGTTCTGGAAACCGGAACGGATGTGATCGGCCATATCAATGGCGGTCATTCGGCCCTGCCCGACGATCAGATCATCTGCGTGTGCGAAAACTGCAAGGTGGCGCTGGAAATCGTCCATAACGGCAATGAACGAGCGGCGTTGTTGACCCTGAACACCGCGCGCGAACTGGGTAAGTTGGACCAGATCATTCTGGGCACCGATGGCCCAGCCGGATCCGGGGTGCAGCCTTTGGGCATTCTGCGCATGGTCGCGATGCTGTCTTCGCTGGGCGATGTGGCGGCCGAAACCGCGTTCTGCTTTGCCACCGGTAACACCGCGCGGCGGCGCAAACTGAATACCGGCTTGATCGAAGCCGGGTATGCCGCCGATTTCGTGTTGATGGATCAGGCCCAACATGCGCCGGGTAAGAATCTGCTGGAATCGGTGCAATTGGGCAATCTGCCTGGTGTCGGCATGACGGTGATCGATGGTGAAGTCCGCACCACGCGCAGCCGCAACACCCCCCCCGCGGATCGTTTGCCGGAACTGGTTTGACCGTCGCGCGGGCGACGGTCAGCCCAATTTGCGCAGCAGCTTGATAAAATTGCGCTGTTCCGCAGGGCTGAGCGGGGCCAGAGTTTCATCGGTGATGGCCTCCCCCGCATGGTAAAGATCCTGCACCAAATCCTGACCCGCCGGGGTCAGCGATACCAGGCTGCGGCGTCTGTCTTGTTGTGACGCTTCGGTCTGGACCAATCCCTTGCCACGCAGACGGTCCACGACCCCCTTGATGGTGGCAATATCCATCGCGGCATAGCGGCCCAGTTGATTTTGCGAACATTTGCCATGTTCGGCCAGCCGCACCAGCGCGGTAAACTGCGTTGGAGTCAGGCCATCCACCGCATGGGTCTGAAAAATCGTCGCGTGCCGCTGATTTGCCAGTCGCAGCAAATAGCCCACCTGTTCATCCAGAACATACGCGGTCGATGGCTTTAAAGTCCCGTCGTCGGTCATTGTCACCTTACCAATGGGCCCCGTCTTAGCGCAGCCCGTCCTTGCCCTCGGCCTCATCCGCAGTCAGCCCCCCAACGCGGGGCAGTGGGCGACTGCTATCAGTGACGGCCACTGCCACCATGATTTCATTGGCCCGTGGCGCATCGTTTAACCGAACTTCGATCCCATCGAAATGGCTTCTGACATAAGCGGCGTCCTTATGTCCCAGAGGGACGTCCAAAACCTGTCCCGGGCTACCCATCTTTTTCGAAGACGGCACCAGGGCCGCGCCTTTTTCCACCGCGTGGCGCAGTGGTGCGCCCAGTTTGGGATGCAGGATCGCGGCGGCATGTTCCAATTCGCCATTTTCACCCACCATCGCCGATTTGCCATAGCTTTCCGCCTGTTCGGGCGAAATGCCCAGCGCAGCCACGCATTTTTCCCCCAGCAACGCCCCCAGCTCGGCACCGATATCCATCAAGTCGGACAAATCTTCCTGATAGCGACCGGCAAAGGGGTTTTCGATCACCGCGACGGCTACTGCCTTGCGCGTCGGCGGCGCGATGGCGCGACCCATTTCCACAAGAGTTTCTTCGACATTTACGGCGATTTTTCGGATTTTGGCGCTCATCTCAGCCCGTCCTTTCCTTCAATCTGATCGGCTTCCAAACCGCCAGAGCGGTTGTGAATACGCGGTCCGGTGGTCATCACCAAAGCCAACGCCATTTCATCGGCGCGCGGCGCATCGTTGCAGCCGACTTCCATCGAATCGAAATGGCTGCGCACATAAGAAGCATTGATATGGGTCACAGGCACATCCAGCCGCGTACCCACTCCGCCGACTTTCTTGGTCGAAGGCACGATGGCATTCGCCTCGCCCAGCAGGTCGCGCATGGCATAGCCGCCCGGCGCATGCCAAAGCGCACCATGTTCCAATTCCCCGGCCGCGCCAATGATCGCGCCCTTGCCATAGCCTTCGATCCGGTCTGCCCCCCCCAACAGCGCCGCCAACCGGCGCGCCATATCAAGCCCCAGCGGTTTGAGATCTTCCATAAAAGGTTGGATATCCGGTTCGTAGCGTCCCGCGAACGGGTTTTCGATGATCGCCAGAACCGACCCCCGCAGCAATGGCTGGTCGGTGACCGGACCACCTTCGTGGAAAATCTCTTCGCGCGACAACACGACTTTGCGCAAACGAATCTTAGGCATGGGCAAGGCTCCTTAATAACGGATTGGGCGGTTTTGACGGCACGACACCTTTACCGTCGCACCATACATCACCGTTCAGAAAAAGCGACGCTGCCAGGATTTGGCCGCCGCGCATCATTTTACCGGCCACCACCGCGCCTGCCTCAAGCGCCGCTGCGGTTTCCGAACCATTCAACGGCCCGCAACCGGTGACAACCGGTAGGGTGCCCAGATCGCTATCGGGGTCGATATCAACCGCTGCGCAGCGGCGGATCGCGGCATGCCCCGGCAGGTCCACCGCATTCGCGATCAGCGTCGCAGCGGCATCCGCTGCGGCGGCGGTGCGGGCCAGAACGGTCACGCTGTCGGCAATCCCCAGCGACAGGCTACGGCCATGCCGACCCGACGTTGCGACGCCGCCCACATCCTGGTCAGGGCAAAGGTTGATCCGCCCCAGATCCCGGCCGGAATGGTCCTGCATGGCAAGGGTGAAATGCGCGTCCGACGCTAGGTGCAGCGCGATGTCACCACCATTATTCACATAAGCCCTCGTCAACGCTACCGTTTGGCACATCGTCTGTAACACCGTGTCGGCCACGGCCCCCGCCACAGCGGCCATCGGGGTGACAAAAACCTGATCGGCAAAGCCCCGCACAGCGCGATCCATCCGCCGCGCGATGACTCCCTTTGGAACTGGCGAGTTTTTTGTCATCTGCGCCCGCAGCAGTGGCAATTCCGGCACCAGTTCGGTCAACACGGTCTGAAACCGCATTTGTGCCGCAGCAAAGGCCAATTCGCGTGCGCCTTCAGGACCATCCGCCCCGACGATCAGATCAATCGGTCCATGTTGCAGATGCAACCGGCCATCGGGCAGGATATGCGACTGCGCGCTCATTCGCGGACCTTGGACCATCGGTAATTGCCATGATCCATCGGATCAACCTGATCCAGTTTGTGCTGCAACATTCGGGCATTTTCGGTGTCGATTTCATCGACCTTCCGGATTGCATCGGCATAGCCACCCAACGCAGTGTAATCTTCGACCCGCATGGTGAATTCGATCGGCGCAACCAGCGCCGGGGTCGGAACATATCCGAACGACCCCGAAGGCAGATTTTCCACATCCACCATCACCGTGATCCCGCCGCCGGGCCAGACAAAGGCTTCGGCCCCACCGCAGGATACATAGGTCAGAGAATCCTTGACCGAACGCGTCAACCGCACCGGATTTTCGGTCACCCCTGCGCGCAGACTCCCCCCCGCCCCGGCCATGAACAGCACCGAACAGACCGAAGGTTCGCAGTTTTCCGCGATCAGGTCAGCCGAGGCTTTCAATCTGTCAGGGATCGGTTGCGGTTGCGGCGTCAGGTCATCATCAAGTTCGAAATAACCGAATTGTTCGCCGGTGGTGGACACCATGAAAATCCGCAGACCGGGCTTGGCAATTTTGCGGTTGAACGGGCCCAGAATGGTCAACGGGTCTTCGATATCGGTGCCGCCCCAACCGGTACCGGGTGCGGCAACCTGAAAATAGCGGCCCGGGGTGGACCGGCGACCCAGTATCTTGATCCCGGTGGGCGGCACGTTCAGCTGTTTGCCCGCTTCGTGTTCGGACAGAACGCCGGTGATATGATCATCCACCACCACCACATCGTCGACATGGTCGATCCACTGTTTTGCAAACATGCCGATCGCGGCAGATCCACATCCGACCCGCATCAGCTTTTCCTTAACCCCGTTGATGATCGGGGCCTTTCCGGCCTGTACCACGACGGTGACTTTGTGGTCGGCTTCGCCGATTTCCATCTCGACCGGTTCACAATTGCACAGTCGCAACAGCGCATCACAGGTCACCCGGCCTTCGGCCTTGCTGCCCCCGGTCAGATGCTCAACCCCGCCTAACGACAACATCTTGGAGCCGTATTCCGAAGTCATCACATGGCCAATCGGTTCGCCCTGCACCCGCACGATATCGCATTCATGGCCAATATGCCGGTCGGTGTCGATTTTCACCTTGGCCCCACAATAAGAAAATATCCCTTCGGTCACCACGGTGACCATGTCGACGCCCGCAACGTCTTGCGCGACAATGAACGGGGCGGGTTTGTAATCGGGATAGGTCGTCCCGGCCCCAACCGCGGTAACAAAGGGGCGGTTGCCCTGAATCACATTGCCATCCCATTCACCGGGATCACCGTTCTTCATGAACGGCACCAGCTGGTGTTCGGTGTTTTCGATGATCGTCAGCGGGTCCAGCCGCACCAGTTCCCCGGCGTGATTGGCATAGCGATCACAAGCCCCTGATTTGCCATCGGCGATGTAGCACATAACCGGACAGGCATCGCAGCGAATTTTTCCTGATTGTGCTTTACCGTCAACCATTGGCTGCTTCCCGCAATTTGGCCCGCACACGCGCCGGCGTGGCGGGGAGATGGGTGATCCTGACATCTGCCGCATCTCGGATCGCATTCAACACCGCCGGGGCGGTCGGGATCAGCACGTGTTCACCCAGTCCCTTGGCCCCATAGGGACCGTGGGCGTCCGGTTCTTCGATGATCAGGGTTTCAATCGGCGGGACGTCCCCGATGGTCGGGATCAGGTAATCATGCAGGTTTTCGGTCCGTCCGGGAATGTACTCCTCCATCAAGGCCATCCCCAGACCCTGCGCGATACCCCCCTGAACTTGGCCTTCGACCAACAGTGGATTGATCGCGTGGCCCACATCATGGGCGGCGACGAATTTCACCGGGCGCACGGTGCCCAGCGCCAGATCAACCTCGACAACTGCCAGATGGGCCGCATAGCCAAACTGGGCATAAGGCACGCCCTGACCATTGGCATCCAAGGGTTTGGTCGGCGGGTCATAGCTTTCTTCGGCGCGGATCACATAGCCGTCACGATCAGCACTCAACCCGCTCAGATCAGGTGTATGGGTTTGCTGCCCGTCGCTGATGCGGATCACACCCTCTGCGATGAAAATCGCGGAATCGGGCGCGGCATTCACCAGCTTCAGCACTTGCCGCCGCAAGGTTTCGCCCGACAACCGGGCCGCATTCCCCGAAACAAAGGTCTGTCGCGAGGCAGATGTCTTTCCCGCATCCGGCGTCACATCGGTATCGCCGCCAATCCGCTGAACCGCCGAAACCGGCACGCCCAGCGCTTGGGCGAATATCTGGGTGATCACGGTATTCGCCCCCTGACCGATATCGGTCGCCCCCTGATGCAGAACCACCGTCCCATCTGGGCGTATCCCTGACTTGATCGTGGACGGGTTCGGCAACGACGTGTTGCCGCAACCATACCAGCCCGCCGCGATGCCGACACCGCGTTTGATCCCGGCATTGGCCTGATTGAAATCTTCGGCCGCCCGCCGCTCGGTCTGCCATGCCGGGCGCAGTGCGGTCAGGCATGGCTTGATGCCGACACCGGTTTCAAACACCTGTCCGCACACGGTGGGCATGCCGTTTTCCAGCGCATTGAGAATCCTGAATTCCAACCGGTCGATCCCCAGCTTGTCGGCCAATTCGTCAAACAGGCTTTCCTGGGCGACCGCAGCCTGTGGCACGCCAAATCCCCGAAATGCGCCAGACGGGGGGCAATGGGTGTGAATGCCTGAAGCTTCGGCCCGGTAATCGGCCAATTGGTACGGACCCGAAGCATGCACGGGCACCCGGTTCGCCACGGTTGGCCCCCAACTGGCATAGGCCCCGGTATTGAACAGCCCGTGAAATTGGGCCCCACGCAGCCGGCCATCGGCCATCGCCCCGATTGTCATGGTGATTTCAGCCGGATGCCGCTTTGTCGTCGACTGCATCGATTCACTGCGCGAATAGGCGATCCGCACCGGTTTGCCGGTCTTCAATGCCGCCAAAGCCAGATAGGGCTGCACCGACAGATCGATCTTTGATCCAAACCCGCCACCCACGCCGGTCGGCACCACGCGGATATCTTTGCGATCCATGCCCAGAATTTCTTCCAGTCCTTCCAGATCCATCACCGGTGCCTGGGTACAGGCATAGATTTCAAGCCGCCCGTTGCGGACAATGGCAAATCCCGCTTCGGGTTCGATATAGGCGTGTTCGACGAAGGAGGTGGTGAACTGCCCTTGTACCGTCGCATCGGCCTGTGCCAGCGCCGTTTCGGGGCTGCCACAGGTCACAAAACCGGTACACATGACATTGCCAGCGCGGTCCTGATGCAGCAAAGCTGCCTGCCCCGACATCGCATCGGCCACATTCATAACAGCGGGACGTTCCTGCCAATTGACCGGAAACTTGGTGACGTCAAAATCATCGATCGCATCGCGGTTGCCGACGATCGCGGCAACGGCTTCGCCACGGAACCGGCATTCCTGTTCGGCGAAAACAGGTTGATCGACAAAATCCGGAATGACGCCAAAACAGTTCTTGCCGCGAATATCGGCCGCAGTCAGCACCGCGTCGATCCCCGGCATGCCTGCCAGCCAGACGTCAAGATCGTCAAATTCGAATCCCGCGCGATGAAACGGCGACCGTATAACCCGTAGAACCAAGGCATCGGCGGGCGCGACATCATCGCCAAAGGCTTCGACCCCGGTGACCTTATCTCGGCCATCCAGCCGCGCAATCGCAGCCCCGGTCCACCCGTCGGATACAGGCAGCGCAGGCGGTGCCCCGGCGGCCATCACCGCCTCGATGATCTTTCGATAGCCGGTACAGCGACACAGCACACCGCCCAGCGCCTCGGACACTTCTGCCTCGCTCGGCGTATCATTCCCACGCAACAGCGCGACCGCCGCCACCATCATTCCCGGCGTGCAAATGCCGCATTGCGCCGCGCCGTGCGCTTCGAAGCTATGCGCAAGGCGCGCCGCGACCGGATCGTCTGCGATTAACCCGGTCAGGGTTTCCACCTGACGTCCCGCAACCTGTTGCACCGGCATCAGGCAGGCACAAACCGGATCGCCATCCACCAAGATAGTACAGGCTCCGCAATCCCCGGCATCGCAGCCGACTTTCACATCCCGCGCAGCCAACCGTTCGCGCAGCGCCGAAGACAACCGTTCTCCGGGTCCGGGCTGAATTTCAACATCGTGGCCGTTCAACCGGAACCCGCAAGGGGCGTTGACAGTCTGTTCAGTCATGGGGAATTGCCGCCTTGCACACTGCGCGTTTGATTTGTTCTGCCACCGCCTCAGCGCGATAGACCGCATCGGCCCGCACATCCGAAATCGGGGACAATGTTTTCAGATGCGCCGGCAGAACCACGACCTGATCCGGGCGCTGGCCAATCAAGTCCGTTTCAAGCTGCGCCAACCGCCGGGCGACCGGGGAACAGGCCCCGACTGCAATCCGGGCCAGATTGATACAACCGTGCTCATCCAGCCCGATCAACGTCGCCGTCATCGTGATCGAAATCACCAGATAACTGCGCCCACCAAGCTTTTCAAACCTGCCCACGCTATCGGGGGGAGGCGCCGGGATATGCACAGCAACAAGGATTTCGTCTGAGCCAAGCGTGGTCTGGCGCACACCGGTCAGAAAATCACTTAGCGGCACCATCCGGGTCGCCCCGGCGCACGCGATTTCCACCTCTGCCTCCAACGTCAGCAGTGGCGGTACACCATCGGCAGCCGGTGA
The DNA here is from genome assembly GCF_001458355.1 of Thalassovita gelatinovora. Taxonomy (GTDB): domain Bacteria; phylum Pseudomonadota; class Alphaproteobacteria; order Rhodobacterales; family Rhodobacteraceae; genus Thalassobius; species Thalassobius gelatinovorus. Next base: position 175,134 of record NZ_CYSA01000025.1, read on the forward strand.
GGCATTGCAGATATTGCCGCCGATGGTTCCGGCATTGCGAATTTGCAGACTGCCAACCTCCCGGCCAGCAGCCTGCAAACCGGCGAAACCGGGCGGTAAATCGGCAGTAACGATATCCGTCCAACAGGTTGCCGCCCCTATACGCCACGACCCATCCGCCTGCCGGTCGATCCCTGTCATGCCGTCAATCCGGGAAACATCCAACAGACTGCGCCGCATAGGGGTGGTGCCCTGTGCGGGAAAAATGTCGGTACCGCCTGCCACGACGGTCGGAAAATGCGTCTGCATCAGGACCAAAGCTTCTTCGATTTTACTGGGTGCGAAATAGACGCAAGACACCGGGAACCTCCGTGGGAAATTCATTTGTACGCTAATGGTATGGGCGAACAAAGAGTCTTGTCAACGGTTTCCTAAATCTTGATCGCGCAGCGAAGAAAATCCTCCTGTGACCGAGTAATTAGCGGGCAGCCACGCCAACGGGACAAGGACGGACAAGCAAACATTCCGGCACAGGACATCCCTCCGAACCTGCCAAAGGTCCGGTTTGCCCACTGCGGCGCCACGCACGAATTGCGCCAAAATCACAGTTTGGAGGAAATCACCCCGGTCGCGAACCCGCCCATGCGCAGTTCGCCATAAAGACGCTGATATTCGATCTTGGGGCAGCGGTTCATGATCACATCGACCCCGCGCGCCCGCGCCGTTTCCGCCGCTTGCGCATGTTCGACGCCGATTTGCATCCAGATCGTCTTGAGCTTGGGAAAGCACTCCAATGCCTCGTCGACGATGGGGGGGACGTGTTCAGATCGACGGAAGATGTCGATCATGTCAACCAGTCCTTCGATATCGCGCAAGGACGCCTGCACCGTGCTGCCGAAAAGCATCTTGCCGGAATGGCCGGGATTGACCGGCACCACGTCATAGCCCTTCAGCGACAGATAACGCGCCACGTAATAGGATGGCCGCACCGGGTTCATTGACACCCCTACGACGGCAACGCGCTTGCTGCCGCTCAGGACCCGTTTCAGGAAATCATCGGAATACTGTTCGCTCATACCCAAGCGATACCGCGAGTCACGTTTCAGGGGAAGTCCGTTCCGTTTAAAAAAGAAAAAGCGCCCAAGTAACCTTGGGCGCCAGTTACGGAACGAGGGACAGTGAATGAGGCCGCGAAGGTTCCGATTTCGCGTCTCTGTCAAATAAATAGGGTCAAAATGGAAAGATGTAAGAGCAAGTAAAGCAGCTGTGAAGTCAAAGTGGCTTTTTTACTGGCCGCAGCAACATTCCGTTAGGCTCTCTTGAATTTTAGAAATTTTGCAGATCCGTGCTACCGTAGGGCGTAAATCCGATACGGAGTATCTTATGCAACAGATATTGAAAATGGCTGTGAAAGGCCCCGCAGGTCGGTCCGGAGATCCCGACCCAATCCCGCTCAATGCCAGACAGATCGCCGCCTATGTCGGTTTGGTCGCCTTTTCCTTGCCTGTCATTCTCTACACGGCGTCCTGGCTGGACCCTTATTGCCGCCCCAGTTCGATCAGTCATTCTTATTACATCCCGTTCTGGGGCAGCTATTTTGTTGGGGCGCTTGGCTTTATTGCCGTTTTTTTATTCTGCTATCCGGGTCATACGAAATGGGATAACCGGCTGGCCTCGCTTGGTGCAGTGGGGGCGCTGTTGACGGTGATCTTTCCCACCGGCGGGGATGGCTGCGCCGAAAGCTATTTCACCGGGCGCAGCTTGATCCGCAATTTCGAAGATACAAGCCTGACACCACCCCGACGCGGTCAGGACATTCTTTATCACTATGATCTGACCACTCTTTTCGGCTATGCTATCACGTCACAGACATTGCATTTCACCGGCGCGGCGCTGGTTTTTTCTGTGCTTGCCTATTTCGCGCTTTGGGCCTTTCGCCGCGACAATGGTGAAGGTGTGCGGATGACGGCCAAGGGCGACGTAGAATTGAGCTCACGCAAAATCCGACGCAACACGGTTTATCTGATCTGCGGACTAACCATCCTGGCCTGCATGGCGGCAATCGCGTTTTGGCCTGAGAAAACCAATGACGGCACCGCCGCGCTGTTTCCACCGATTTTCACGCTGGAAAGCATCGCGCTGTTCGCGTTCGGGATTTCTTGGGTGGTGAAAGGCCGGTTGCTGAAAACCTTGCGCGAAACCGGCTGATCCCGTCTACGTCTTCAGGGCCGGGCGGCGTAAAGCGCCACGGCAGCAGCATTGGATACGTTCAAAGACCCGAAGTTGCGGGCGAAATCGATCCGTACCAGCTTGTCGCAGGTTTCCTTGGTTTTCTGCCGCAGCCCCGGCCCTTCGGCCCCAAGCACCAGGGCGATGGGTTGATCGCGATGACCTTCGACGGCGTCTTCGATTACCGTCTCGGCTTCACCGTCCAATCCCAGGATCAGATATCCCATCGATCGCAGTTCTTCCATCGCCTCGGCTAGGTTCTTGACCCGCAGATAGGGCTGACGTTCCAACGCACCGCTGGCGGTTTTGGCCAATGCGCCGGTTTCCGGCGCGCTGTGATGGCGCGGGCCGATCACCGCCGAGGCCCCAAAAACTTCGGCGGATCGCAAAATCGCGCCGACATTATGCGGATCTGTCACCCGGTCCAGAAGAACCAACCGCGGCACCAGACCGGGTTGACCGGCGCAGACCTGATTTAACCGCCCCCAATCCAATGGCTTGACCTCAAGCGCCGCGCCCTGATGAACGGATTGCGGGTCGATTGGTGGCAAAAATTTCCGCGGATCAACGATTTCGGGTTCGATCCCCGCCACTTCAATGGCCTCGGCCAATTTATCATGGGCGTTTTTGGTCACCATCAGCCGCAATTTTTCCCGGGCCGGGTTCATCAACGCATCGCGCACCGCATGCAGACCGAACAACCACACCGTTTCCGAAGCGGAGGCCCGTTTTGCCTGTTCTTTTGCGACTACCCATTTTGGCTTCTTCATGACCCGATCCTTTCCCCGGAAACGTGCCCGCGTTAATGCGCCGTGACATCGCCGCCTGCAAGGGATTTTCTGGTTGACGCCCGTTTCAGACCACAGTAATCAGCCACTCACCAGACGGCAGCGCCGTCGGAAGTGGGCGACAGGCCGCAAGGTGTGGCAGGGGACTGTAACTCCCTCGCGGAGACGCACGCCTGGTTCGATTCCAGGGTCGCCCACCACTTCATCAAAAAACCAAGTAAAAACAATGCATAGGTGTCCCGCGCCGTGTAAAATGGGCGGAAATAGAATCAATAGCTTACAAGCAGAGTGCCCCGCAAATTCATTCAGAGGACGACGAGAATCTGCCCAGTTCCCACCATATTCAAATCTCGACAACTTATCCAAGACGCCCGCAAACAGAACAGAGCAACGTTTATCGTAAACAGCCCAACACACAGGTTGTTGTGCGCCGCTAGAAAGCGAGGTGCTCCCGCGCAAGGGGAAACAGCTACGCGCTTATAGTTAACTCAACCTTTACATGCTGTGCGTAACGTGGTCTCGCCAATGACAGAGGTGCGCCATGGAAATCTCTTTGGAAACCACTCCATTTCTTGAACGTGAAGTCGCGGTTGCCTTGTGCATATCAATCGGTGAGGTGCGAGAATATTGCAAATCCGGGCTTTGTGGACACTCAGTACAGCTTTTGACCGGGTTCGGCACGGTTTTGGATCTTCCCAACTTTTTTGATGTTGTTCAGCTTGGTATCATCCATAGCTTGCGGCGTATAAATCGGGTTCTGCCTGGATTAGCCGCTGTGGGAGATGAGGTCGCAGATACTCTTGCCCTCTTCTTATTGGATACCGATGATCCAGATCCCCTTGGCCCAAGGTGTTGCCGACGATTTATTCAGTCCATGTCAGACGACGCTGAGAGTGGTTTTCTCGAAAACTATTTTTCGCTACAGGAACATGAACGAAGATTGGTGGCCCGTAGCGTTGTCAGAACCTGCTTGTGCATTAGACAGCGCATATTTTTAGTTTCGTCATCAAAGCTTGTGAAGCTCGACGAGAGGGTAAATGCGTTGATCCGCTCAGGCCAGAATGATCCTCGCGCTAGGTTTCGAGCGTTTGCCAGGCATTCACCAACTGCGGTTGTTGTGCACGAGGCTGTCGCGCAATCGATGCATTAGCACCTAGCTTTACCGTAGAACGGTGAACCAATGCGCGTCGCATGGATGCGCCGTATTAAGCTCAAATTGCATCCACTTTAATGGTATAGTGTGATCTCGGGTAACAGCGGTTTAACTGCACCGAGATAGAAAAAGCACGTCCAGGCTACACCAGATTGGACGTGAACAGAAGCCAAGTAAGCCATTTGAAGTGGCGCTTCGAATATCCAGCGGGGTGAAAAATGCTTCAGTTACTTGCCATACTTGGCATCACCCTCGTGGGCGCGATGGTTTTTGACCTCTCGTCCGATGAAGAAGGCAACGATTCGAGCGAAGATGATCCTTCCGAGGAAGATTTTGGCGATGTGCAGATCGATCCAGAGATACTCCCCATTGATGATATCTTGTTAGGAACAGAAGGGGATGATGATCTCACAACAGCCCCTGACGACGCGCAGTCGATATTCACCGCCTCAGAGTCTCTTGAGGACCATGTGAATGATGACGCGGAAACGGTATCGGCCCTTGAGGGGGATGACGAGATCGAAATCGGAAATGGTGATCAAGCTTTTGGCGGGCCGGGATCAGACATTTTTGTCGCCAATTACAGTTTCGAAAACGGTCTGGGCGCGGCGGTTGTCGAGGATTTCGAACCGGAAACAGAAACCATCGCGCTTCGCATTGGTGGCGCTCCATCCAATGCCCTACCCGACCATGAAACATTCAATCTGGAAGACGACATTGAGGTAGAAGAGAGTCAGGAAGCTGGCACCACCATCTTCGTTGAGGGGGAGGCTGCATGCGAGTTGCCCGATGTAACAGGACTGACCGTTGTATGGGCGCAAAATGAAGTCTCACCCGATCACATCATGGATTCCAATCAGACGTTTTTCAACTTGGATGGAACGCCGTTTGATGGTGTGCGCAACGATATCGATGTCGTTGTCTATCGTTTCTACAACTATTCGTCATAGTTGAAGCATGCTCTTAATGACAGCTTTCGAAATTATAAATAATTCTCATTATTTCAGCTACTTAAGTTCAGAATTATTTAATTAAACAATGGCAATCTAAGACCTGTCAACAAGGCAGGTTCCCATGGTTGTTCTGTATGCGAATTCGGTATCTTCTACGCCCTATACCCAAGATGTTTTTGGAGGCAATATTCTCGGCACTCGGGATACGCTTGGCGAAGGCAGCAGCTTTGAAACCGTCGCGGAACGGTTGAACATTACCAGTTTTCGCTATCCGGGCGGCTCGATTTCCGAGCACTATTTCGACATCACTGACCCGAACGCGACGTCCGCGACGCATACCAATGGGGAGGATACTGTAAACCTGCTGCCCCTCGGCGACTTCTTTGGGTACTTGGAGGAAAACCGCTATGCGGCGTCGATCGTTATCCCAACGCGATCCTACATATCTGAAGCAAATGATGCCCAGGGAAACCGGTTTGCCGCTGTGGACGAGGATGCGTTGCGTGGCTTTGTCAATGATGTACTTGACGGCGTGTATGGCCTGGTATCGATAGACGCGTTCGAAATTGGGAATGAATATTGGAACAGTGGCGGAATGACCTCGCTTGAATATGGCCGGGTCGCCGCTGAAATGTGCGCGATTATACATGATGCACTCATCAATCACCCTGGCTACGAAGCTCTCTTTGCAACGCCCAGAGTGTTGGTGCAGATGGGGGCCGATTATGGCTTCGCCGATCTTGGGACGCACTACGCTGATGTCGGAGATGGCGCAGCCCAACTGGCAGCCTTCAACGCCGACTATGGCTTCAGCTTCGGAGAGGAATACATCTACGGCTCTGGAAAGGTGAAGTGGTCACTTCTTGCCAACGAAATCATCATCAGGGAGTTCGAGAACAGCGCATCGTTAGACAATGTCGATGGCGTTGTCGCCCATGTCTACTCGCGTGGTGCTGAATTACCAAATAGCAGATATTTTTCTGTGAGAACCATCGATAGTTCCTGGGGAAACTACATTGATGATCTGTTTGTTCATATCACGGAGTGGAACCAGTCAGCGTCCACCAGAGCTTTGGATCATGAAGACGATTTCGGGCTTATTCAAGCGCATGAGATGCTGAATATTCTGGAAGTTTTTTCCGACTATGAGGTCGGCTGTGCTCGTGTCTGGCCGCTACAGCAGAACACTGCAAATGACTTGAGTGGAGATGTTGGTCAAACCGAACTGACGGTGCCGGGTCAAATGTTTGCGCTCATGTCGGAACATTTGATCGGTACACGCCCGATTCAGCTAAACTCTGACACACGTCAGCTAGAGGATGAGATCTCTGTGGATGGCGCAGACATCCACGCGTTCTATGCTGTGGACCGTTTGGTGTTGTTTGTCGCTTCCACGAGTGAGAGCGGTGCAGATTTGACGCTGAATCTTAGGCGGCTGATTACTGATGAGGTGGAAGTAAGTGTGGCCATCCTTGGAGTGCAGGATGGGCAAAATCCAACAGACACTTCATCGGCCGCTGAATTGGTTAATGTTGCGTCCGACAACGCCTACCGAAATCAGTATCTCTCGTTGAACCTCGATTCCTATGAAATCGCATTGGTCGAGATTCGCGATCCCACCTACACCGCTGCATTTAACAACTTGGTGGCAGACAATAATATCGATGCTGATCGTACACTGGAAGGTACTCACAGAAACGATAGCTTATATGGGGGAGATGGCCACGACACTCTGTTTGGAGGTGATGGTGATGATTTCATATTTGGCGGAGAAACAAATGCCGACGTTGCCGACGTTGCCTATGGTGGTGGCGGCAATGATAGGATCGACGGCGGGCGTGGGAATGACGAATTGCGGGGTGATGGCGGAGCCGATACCATCATCGGCGGTTTCGGCTCTGATACCCTAATCGGAGGTGCGGGAGACGACATACTTACTGGTCAAGCTTGGTCTGACCTCATCATAGGCGATGGCGGAAGTGACTTCCTGAACGGTGGTTTCGGTTACGACCGGTTGCATGGTGGTGAAGGCGGGGACTATTTCTTCCATTTGGGCGTGCGCGAGCATGGATCGGACTGGATCCAGGATTATGATGCCGCCGAAGGCGATGTGTTAATATTTGGGGGCAACGCCACCCGCGACCAGTTCCAAGTCAATTTTACCGAAACCGCGAATGCCGGTCTCTCAGGAGTGCGAGAGGCGTTCGTAATCTATAGACCAACTGGTCAAATCCTTTGGGCCTTGGTCGATGGTGGCGCACTGGACGAGATTAGTATTCTAATCGATGGAGAAGCCAACAATCTTCTTGTGTAGTCACAACCTTATCACAAGATTTCGATTCTTCTGCCCGATACTTGAGCTAACGTGTTGGGCGATCGTAGACAAACTCCATTAACCTTTTGTTAACACTTGGCCGAACATACTCCGAGTGTTCATTTACTTATTTTGTTCAGTCACGGCAGATTCACAATGAATAATATTATATTATTTATTTATTTAGTCGTTTTGCTGGCAGTTCCGGCATTGGTTGGCCTTTGGCACATCTGGCAATTATACATCTGGCCGTTTGTTGTCCCGCGCGAAGATCTTCAGATGCTTGCTCACCAAGTCCTTTTCAAATATGGCGCGAATGCGTTTGAGCAAACTCAAGAGCTGCAACGCCAGGCATGGATCAAGGGCAATATCAAGGAACAAGGTGTTTGGCGGCGAGTTGGGCGTCTCTTGTAGCCAATTTTGGTTTTTCAATCATTCGCGCAACTTGAAGCGATTGGTCGCTCTACGGTCCCTCCTGCAAGACGTCGTAAACGGCCCAGAGCTGCCTTTCACCTGCCGATCGGGATGCTGCGGTGCGGCCCGTCAAACCCGCCATTCGCTGCAGCAGCAAAACTTGAAGCAGCGAAGTCGATGCAAGATCGCTAGTGGGAAAGTCCGTCTTCCGCTTAGCCCCTCATGGGTGACCTGAGCTAGAAACTGGATTGACCACATGGGCAAGTATTTTACAAAAAAGATAAGAGCACACTGGACTCGGCGAGCTTGATGGCGGATTTTCGCGACATGTCTATCCAAAGGCCGTTCAAAGTTAGCACACACCTAAAGGACGTAATCGGGCGCGATCTGGTTACGAATGAATTCGTCGCTATTTTTGAACTCGTAAAGAACTCAGTGGACGCAGGTGCTACCCTGATCCAACTTGAGATAGATCCTGAGTCAGACGCAATTCGGATTGTTGACGATGGCAAAGGGATGGACGTTGATGACATAGCTGAGAAGTGGTTGTTTGTAGCTTATTCAGCGAAAGCTGACGGCAGCGAAGATGACGGCACCGGAGACTACCGAGATAAGATCAAGTCCGTCGGTGGCTACGCAGGCAGCAAAGGTATTGGTAGATTTTCCTGCGATACGTTGGGCTCATCACTGGAACTGTTTTCCAGATCGAAAAAGACCTCTTCTACCGCTGTCGGCCTTTCAGTTGATTGGGAAAAATTCGAACTTGATAGCAAGGACGAGTTCAAAAATGTTCTTGTAGACATAGACGAACACACTGATTTCCCCAGTTTGGGCGCAGCAACAGCGCCAAATGGCACCGGAACAGTCCTGGAGATCAGTGGACTGCGCCATCACTGGGACGAAGCCAACCTAAAGAAGTTGCGGGCCTATCTTGCCAAGCTTATCGATCCATTTGGGACCACAGATTCAATCAATGTTGTTACCTATCTCATAGGTTCAGATGAACACGACGAATTGAACGGCCCTATTGGCAACAACATTGCAGATGTCCTTCGCGGCAAGACATCACGAATTAAAGTCACCATAGAAAAAGGAAATGTTGTTACTGAGCTCGTTGATCGTGGTCGCAGAATCTACAAAATCTCAGAACCCAATCCTTATTCGGAATTGGACAGATGTGATGTTTCTGGGGAGGTTTTCTACCTGAATCGAAGCGCGAAAGCTACATTTGGACATCGCATGAAGGTCACTTCCGTCGAATTTGGAAGTATTTTTCTTTTCTTGAATGGATTTCGAATTTTCCCAATCGGTGAAGAACGAGACGACACTTTCGGCCTCAACCGAAGAAAGCAGCAGGGCACATCAAGATACCTAGGCACTAGAGATGTCTTAGGCAGGGTCGATGTTGGTGCCCCTCCGAAGATGTTTCGAGAAGCGTCGAGCCGCGATGCAGGCTTAATCGAAGATGCCAATAGCAGAGCCCTTTTCGACGCCATTCTCGAAAAAATGATCAAGCGCCTTGAGCGCTATGTTGTTGGGGTGAATTGGAAAGACAAGGCTGATCAGGGGCGAGATACTCCTGAAGGGCTTGAAGGCGATCCAGCGAAGGCCAGAATTCTTCAAATCGTCGGAGGTCTTGCCCGCACCAAAGAGTTGGAGATACTAGATTTTGATCAGGACATTCTCGATCTAGCCGATGCCAAGGAAGCCGCCACGGAGAAGGCACTGTCAGACCTCATTTCCATCGCGGAAAGAGATGGCGACACAAATCTTTTGAAGCGTATTGAGCAGACCCGCGCAAGAATTGCTGAGCTCGAAAAAGCGGAAGCAGAAGCTCGCAAAGAGGCAAATCGGGTTGCTGAGGAACGAGCACAATCAGACGCGCGGATTGTTCAGCTTGAAAAGCAATCCCGTTATCTCGCGGCTAGCCAAAACTTGGATGCCGAACGTATTCAATTACTTCTGCACCAAGTTAACATTTATTCTGGTCATGTAGCTTCAAGCACCACTCGAGGACTAAGCGGTGCTCAAGATGCGATGAAAATGCTTGCTGACGCAGATGAGATGGAACCTGACGATTTTGAAGATTTGGCTGGTGCCCTGAGAAAAATTCTGCGCACTCTAATGGATGACTTTTCCTATATCCGTCTGGAAAACAATCGTCTTCAGACCATTTCGCGCTTTGCCCCGAATATCAAAGTCGATCTTGAAACAAGCCATATTCAAGGTGACATTATTGAGTATCTCAACGAGTATTTTGCGGTAATGCTGGCGGACACCGGAAGAGCACCCAGAGTTCACTTTGAGTCCAAAGTTGATGCGTTGGAGTGCGAGTTTTCACCATTTGACCTTGCGGTCGTCGTCGACAATTTGGTCGATAATGCCAGAAAGGCGAAGGCCCAAGACATCTGGTTCATAGCTCAGCCGTCGCAAAGCAAAGGCAAGCTTGAGCTTCGGGTAAGTGATGATGGCCAGGGTTTCGATCTTGATAGAATTGATCGAGATCGGGTTTTTGAAAAACACTATACTGGTACACACAACGGGACCGGCCTTGGCCTATTTCATGTAGCGCAAGTTCTTGAAGAGATGGGTGGGGGAATTCGGTTCGATCCGAAATCTGACACCGTTCGAGCTGATTTCATTATTACAATTCCGGAGAAAGCCAAGTGAAGCTCCAGTTCGGGTTATTGTGGATCGAGGATAACTTTTCGCCACAAGAAGAAGAAGAGATACGTCGAGGCGCAGCTGATGCCGGTTTCGAGCTTGAAATTACCGTTTCAGTGGATGGCGCTGACATAGTGGAGTTAGCCAAGCGCCAGCGAAGCTATCACGCTTTTGACTTGGTACTTCTCGATCTCGGGCTTGCCGGAGGTGTCCGAGGTGATGAACTGGCCCCGGAGATACGTCGATTGTTTCGCTCGACACCAATTCTATTCTACAGCAGCGGCGATACTGAGGCGGGCCTGCGGGACCGGATGGCGAAAGACCGGATCGAAGGTGTCTTTTGTGCTAACCGGGACAACTTTACCGCTCGAGCAAGTGAGTTGATTCAGGACTACGCTCATACGCTCAACAGATTGTCGGGAATGCGTGGGTTGGCGATGGAGGTTGTTGCTGAAGTTGATGTGATTTGCAGGAAGGTTATCTTGGAGCTAGCTGTCGGGGACGCGGAGGGGATTGCGACTAGCTTCCTTGATAAAGCGGTTTGCGACCAGTCAGCGGCAAACCTTGCAAAATTCCCAGCGCAGACCAACCTATCCGAACGAATTGATCATCCAGCTACCGACAGTATGAAATCCTTCAACCTATTTAGGGAGTTGCTCCGGAAACACATTGCGAGCATGCCCGACGGAGAGGCAAAAGACGAGCTCAGAGCACTTCGGGCGGCAACAAAAAACTACCGCGATAGCGTCTTAGAAGTCCGCAACGTCTTGGGCCACGCTCTTGAAACACGTAATGACAAAGGTTGGCTAATTCTAGATCGAAACGGGAAGCCTTTCATGACCGTCGACGACTTCCCAGGCCATCGGAGCACCTTCCTTAGTCAATTGAGAGCTGTCCGGCAGATTTCTGATATCTTGATCACGAAGGACTGATGCGATGGTTTCACCAATAGCTCTTGCCAGAAGCGGCGGGACCGCATTCCCAACCTGAGTGTACCGTGGACAATCGTACTTCCTTCGGTGCCCCCCAGTTGTATACGGGCCGCAGAACTTAAACCAATCCGGAAAAGACTGTATCCGGGCGTGCTCACGAACGGTCATTGTTCTAGGCTCACTGTAGTGGACAAGATCATCTGGTAGCGTCGTGATGGTCGGAGCAGGTTGAGTAGGGTCTAACGGGGTAATCGAGCGCTTTTTGATCCTAAAACGTTCCCGATCTTCTGGGGAAATGCATTGTCCAAGAGGACAGTTTTCTAAAATGTCTTTAAATCGTTCCACTAGGCGATCAGAGTGTCTTGCCAGCCTCATATCCGACGGCTTGCCAGGCCAACCATCTCTCATCAAGCGCAGATATGCGGACTTTGTTTTTGGGGCTTTGTAGTCCAAAGCCTTAAACCCACGCGATCCAAAGTCTGGGTCATCGATTAGAACACCAGTTCGGGTCTCCAAATCAGACAACGCTTCGAAAGTAGATGTCGGTTTCAGACTAAGGCCGAGCTTCTGTAAGAAGTGTTTTCTGCCTACTTTAAGCCGCTCTACAGGGTTTACCCCCGGCAAGGACCCTTTTTCGATACCTATAAGCAGGTATCTTGGCCTTCGCTGTGGCACCCCATAGTCTGAGGCTAGAACGATTGTTTCAAAAGCATCGTAGCCAAGCTCATCCAACTTTGCCTTGGCAAAGTTTGGATAGTTACCGTGCGCTTCGTGAGGCATTGAGGCAAAACCTTGGACGTTCTCTAATAGAACAGCTCGTGGTCGCACCAAATCGACGAAAGCAAAATAGGCGTTGATCATCTGACTTCGAGGATCTGAAGGGTCTCGCCGTCCATTCATGCTGAAGCCTTGGCAAGGCGGACCGCCTGCTACGAGGTCAACTCTCCCACGAAGCTGCTTCAATTCAGCGTTCTTGCCACCTACAACATCGAGAATGTCATGCGCGCTCTGATCGAGCCATTTGGGCCATCTCTGCTGGTAGTCTTTCCCGACGACTAGGTTGCGATGATAGGTAGCATAAGCGTGGGGGTGAGCCTCGATTGCAAACAAGTGCTTAAAGCCTGCTTGCCCCAGGCCCAACGACAGCCCGCCGCATCCTGCAAAAAGATCGATGCAAGTATAGTTCATTGCAGCCTTATACAAGCTGTTTGCACTTGATGTCCAGGTTCTAGCACTTGATGTGTTCCTGAATTCTTGTCTGACAACCAAGATGTTACCTTAACGAGCATGCTCCGTGGTGCGCAGGCAATTTTGACCACGAAATGACAATGGCTTTTAAGCGACGGCCTTGCAAGCAGCGGATATCAGTTCTTACAAAACCGGTTGCACACTGACACCGCCAGTTCGTCACAAATCAACTTGAAAAGTCCGCTTAATATAGTTCCACTTTGATTTCGCACTCGCAGCGAATTCACACTTCCCGCCCATCCCCGCCCCCCCTGGGTCACTTAACGCCGCGCCGCGCCATCCGGTCGCGGATCTCATCTGCCAGCGCGGCTCCGGCCATGCCGACCGCCAGAATGGCGATGATCCACACCCAGGGCGGTGCTTCGTTATGCACCGTGACGGATTGAACCGCCTCGGCGCGCACTCCGGTTTCACCAGCGCTCTGCTCAATCGAGCGCGCCTGTGGCCGGACGATCTTCTGATCGGTGACGGCGGTCTGCCCGATCGCCTGCACATTGGTCCGGCCCCCCTGCCCGTTCGCCGCGACGTTCGGGCCGCCGCCGGTCAGCAGTTTGACCGCGGTGGACGGGCTGCAACCCGCGACCGACAGGACCAGCGAAAGCGCGATCCAGCGGATCACCTCACGCCTCGTTCACGCTGAGAACCGCGCCGGACGCGTCCAGCACCGGCAAGGGGCGCTGATAGGCGGCGGGCCATGTCGCGGGCCAGCGCCGCGCCAGAACGCGGCTGGCCGCCATCCAGCTATCGCGGATCATGTCACCCTGGTTGCCGCCCCGGATCCGGTAGCGACTGCCGTCCGCGCTGCGCCCGATGGCAAAGCCGACATGCCCACCCTTGCCCCGGCTGAACACGAAGACCGCGCCGTAAACGTCCCGGCATGCGATCCCGAACCCGGTGAAGTTTCGCGCCCAATACGGGTTTGCATCCAGCCGGTCGGGCCAAGCTTCATCCGGTAGCGCCTTTTTCAGAGCCGTGGCGGCGGCATCGCCGCACCATGGAAACTGTGCCGGATCGCCCAAAGTGGCCCCGTCAGAGCGCAGCCAGGCGCGCACGGCGGCATTGTCGCGGACCTCGTGCAGACCGATGAATTTGGAAATCTCGACCAGCCACGGCGGTTCCGGCGCGGTGTCTGGGCCGAACCGGGTCGGCATCGCCTCGACCACGGCACCCTGCAACGCGGCCAGCGTGATCGGCCCAACATAGGGCCGTTGACGGAACCCGATCCGGCGCTTGAACGCAACGATCGCGGCGTCGGTTTTCGGCCCCTTGATCCCATCGATCGGGCCGGGATTGAAGCCAAGCGTTTTTAGCGCGCGCTGCAGCCAGCGCACGTCGAATGTCTGTGACATGTCAGATCCTCAGTTGATGAAAAGCGGCAGGACCAGCAGCAGGATCAGCCCGATCGACAAGCCAATCCGCAAGGTGCGCCACATGTCCGATGCCGGATCGGTTTTTTCCCGGCGGATGTGATGGCGCATCAGTCTTCCGCCGTCGTGATGGTTTTGCCTTCGATCATCCGTTCGATGATGGTGACAGCTATCAGCCCGACGATGAATGCCGCCGCGCAGAGCGTCCCCAGGGCGGTTTCCATGCCATCCGGCAGATCGCCGATCCATGGCCGGGCCAGCATCGGGCCAAGAACGCCGACGCCGAAGGCCGTGGCCCCGCCGATAAAGCTGACCCGCAGACCTTCGCGCCATGTGGTTCGGATCGTAGCCGATCGAACCATGCCGCCCAGGACGCCGAAAAAGGTCAGTAGCGCCCCGCGCTGGTTGAAGATTTGAGCGAACAAGTTCGGGTCATCCATCGGCCCTACCCCCTCATAAAAAAACCGGCCACAGGGCCGGTGCATCTGGTGACTGGTAATGCAGCACAACGGCTCAGAGCCTGTTACAGCCGGAAATGAGATTTCGCGTAGTTGTCGAACAAATCCCGCAAATAGGTCTTATCCCACAAGTCTGCATTCCAGATTGCCAGCGACCCCACGTACCCCTTGAAAAAATTACCCCCTGTACCAGAGCTGCCCAAGGTGGCATCACCGTTCGGCGGCGTCAGGCGAGACCCGGCAATGTCGTCCTGTGCAGAGATGGCCCCCGAAATGATCGATGCAAGCGCCGCGATGGTGTCAGCCGTGACGTGGACGATTGTCGCGCTAACGGCGATGTTTGGGATATTCACAGACACGTCATTATTGTACGCGCGCATTGTATAGTTCGCATGGTAGACGTTCGGGCCGCTGTCACTGGTATCTGTCAAGATGATCTTGGACGTCCCATCATTGGACGTTTCAAAGAAGACCATCGACGCCGACCAGCGCGGGGCACCAGTGAACAGACCGACGCTTTGCATAGTGTTGGCAATACCGTCGAAATACAGCCCCGCACGTGTACCAAACGCCCCGTCGATATATGTTGGCCTGGCCGTAGTTGCTGCTGTCCAGTCGAGACCGTTTTTAACGCCAACGAGATTTGCACACCGATTAGTGTCCTCCAGCGTCATCCGGCTGGTGTCGGTGGCGTCGAAGAATTCGCGCAGTTCCGGTTGGGCAAGCATTTGCGCTTCGGCGGCGCTGCTGCTGTATTCGGTCAATGTCGGGAGATCCACACCAGCAGGCAGATCGACGTTGAATTCAAACTTAGCTCCGGTCATTTTTTAGGTTCCTTATACGTGAGTGTATTCTTGGGCGATTGCGTGATTGAAGAGATTGTTGGATGTGTACGACCCCACCTTCGGGTCTTCGTCATGGATGCAGCTTCGGGTTCCACGCAGGCGACCGGAGTAACCAGAGTCCCCGTTGTGGATCGCGTTGGACAGGCGGTTTCCCGCAACGATGTTGGCAGAGCATTGGATGGTTAGCTGCCTGTCGCCGGTTTGCGTGACCGACCCGATGGTGGTCGATGCAGCATCGACCAAATTGAAGCCAAGATTGCCGGGGTCCGCGATGGTCGTGGTGTCGTCCGAAACGATGGCCCCGACCGGGCAGGTGTAATCCAGCACGAATGTGTCGTTATCCACGGTGACATCGGTCCACTGTGTGGGCTGCCAGTCTTCCCCCTTGAATACGATCTGGTAGAGCGCCTGAGCTGTCTTTTCCCCGGCGTCACGATGACCGTTCACGTCGTAGTGGCTTTGGTATCCGCCCTCAAGAAAGGTGTGCTGGTATTGCGGCCCGATGATGAACATGTCGGTCCGGCGCTTCATCGCGGCAAGCTGCAACAGAGGCGTGGTGAACCCGTCCGGGTTGCTTTCCATATAGCGCGCGATACTGGACGTCTGGAACATTGCCAGCACCAGCTTGTCGGTTTGATCCAAAGCCGCCAACATATCGACGTTGCTGTCGTCCAACCATTGCTCCACGTCGTCATCCCAATTCAAATCGAGGGTAATCGAATCGGCTTCCCCTTGGTTTAGAATTTTTGCCAGAACGCGTGTTCCACCGGGAAGCTGTGCGGCGTAACCAAGCTGGGTGATGATCCGCTCGTATGCGCCCTCTGTTCCACCCTTCCACAGTTCTTCGATCTGCTTGCCGCCGATGGCGTGACCCAGCATCAGCAATTTCATGGCGGGGCGATAACGAAGCAGGTCTTGGGCGCAAGACGAAGCTTGGGTCTGGTAGTCTTCCTCGGCCAGAGGCACAATTTCTGGGCCAATGTCTTCGTCATAGCGCCCAATAGGGCCATTCACGAATTTGAAAGCACGTTCTTCATCGAACGGTACGGTATCGACTGCCGGATTCGCGCCGCCGTCCATGTTTGATTGCCCCTCGTGAACGAACCCCTCGAACGCGGCCTTGGTCCCATAGGCCACCTCATAGTCGCTCGGGTCTGCGATCGAGCATTCATAGCGCAGGGCCACACCACGTCGCCGGGTGGACATGAACTGCACTCGACCATGACCGACATAGCGACCATGCGCGTTGTCACCGGTCTCGGTCAGGCGCGTTTCGACATTGCCTTCCAGCGCATAAATATCCCCGGCGCGCTCGTATACCAGAGGTCCGGCTGT
The DNA here is from genome assembly GCF_001458355.1 of Thalassovita gelatinovora. Lineage (GTDB taxonomy): Bacteria > Pseudomonadota > Alphaproteobacteria > Rhodobacterales > Rhodobacteraceae > Thalassobius > Thalassobius gelatinovorus. The sequence continues at coordinate 191,813 of NZ_CYSA01000025.1, forward strand.
CTTGGCCTCAAATTCGTGATCCTTGTTGATATAGAACCACGACTTGCCGGTCGGGCCAAAAGACAACAGAGACCCCAAGCTATTGTCCCCCAGAGGACGGACTTTGCCGCCGGGGAAGTACATATCGCCGTATTTTGAGACGCCAAAAAACAGCTTTCCGGCCCGGTTCGTAATGGAATGGATCAGGCCCAGGCTGTTCGCCACGCTCACCCGCATCCTGTACGGCCCGATATATAGCGACCCATCCGGCTCAACTGCGAAGGGGACGCGACGGGTTCCCTTCGCCCCGAACGTCACCATCGCATTGAGGCTATTCGCCCCGAGGGCGTACGCCTTGGCGACAAGATCAAGAATACTGTCGCTAACCTTACCATCTGTGGAGGCATCAATTGCGGCCTGCAAATCAGCGACATCCTCGATAGCATGGCCGTGCCCCGCCGCGCTCTTGCCAGCAAGTTCGGAATTGGCCTGCCCGACCACGGCATTGACCTTGCCTTCGATCTCGGCAACGTCCAGCTCTTTTGGATCCGACCCGGTCAGGGTCAGATTGATTTCATCAATCGGCATTTGATGCTCCGCTTTATGTGATGGTCAGTGTGAAAGGACCGGCGGACCCGCTGTCGCTGCCGGTTTGAGTGACTGGCACCAGCCAGAAATCATATGACCCGGATGCCATCGGCCCCGCCGTCACATCGATCGCCGCGCCGGGCGCGAATTCCTGCAGCCCCAGAACCATGGCGGCGGCGCTCAGATCGCTGCCCACCGCGCCGCGATAGACCCGGACGCCACGGAACACGGCGCTGGCAGGCGCGGTCGCGGTGAAATTCGCCTCGCCCGCGCCAGCCGTCGCCACGACCGAGGCCAGCGTGAAGGCGTAATAGATGCCCGTCACGTCGCGCCAGTCGCTGCGCCCCGCTTCGGCCACGGTGCGCACCCGCGCCGCATGCGGCTGGGAGATGTCCGAGACAGGCAGATGGAAAAACACATCACCCACCCCGTCGATCACTTCGGCATCGACCGACCCGCCGCTTTGATAAGCATCGGTTCCGGCCTTCCATTCCCATTCATAGGCCAGCACCCCGGCGCTGCCGGACGGGTCGAAGGCAAAGCGGAACCGCGGGATGATCGCACCGCCGGTATCAAGATCGACACCCGGCCCACTGGTGACAGACAGCACCCCCGGCAACTGCACCCCGTCGCGGGTGCCGTCATAGGGCGGATCAACGATCGGTTCCTCATCCGTTGCCGGATCCCAGGCGAACACCTCCTGCGACGTCTCAATCAGAACCACAGGACAGCGCAGCGCGTATCCGTCGGACCCCACCGGGTCAGCGGCGGGATGTGCCTCGGCAACTTCGTAAGTCCCGTTCATATGCGTCCCGTAAGGGTCAGGCAGGCCCAGCGGCACGATCGACCCTGTCATTGCCTCGATATTGCGCGGCGGCGCGACCAGCGTGGCGGATTTCTGCAGCCGGTTCTGCTTGCCCAGGATGTTGCGCACCCGCTGCGCCTGAGTGCCGCTGCGACATAATCCGAGGTCAATCGTCTTGATCTTCGGATTGCCACCGTCCGCCGCCGCTGCGCCCGGAATATCCCACGGCCTCAACTCGCCCGCCTCGCCCCCACGGGTCAGCGGTGAATAGGTCACGCGCAACTGCGTCCACAGGTCGTCGCTTTTGCGCAGGCTCTTGAAGCTCAGCCCGTCAAGGCTTTGTTCGATCGCGGGCAGCGGTGTACGCCATGCGCCGGGAATGACCCCCAACCTGCCCCCGACAAAGCTTAACCGGGCTGCACCTGTCATCGCCATCGGCGTCAGCAGATCCTCGATTTCACTGCCGTCGAAGACCACAACGCCGCTAATCGTGTAGCGCGGTTCGGACCCGCCCGATTGCAGCGGCATGACGTCATCCGAACTATCCGCCCAGCCTTCGAACTGATCCCGCATCACGAAGGTCAGGTCATAGGGCCGAAACGGGTTCATCCGCGCCGCGTCGAGAGTGCAAAGCGACAGGTTCTCGCGCCATTCCCATGTGGCCGGATCGTCTGGATCCTGCGCCGGGTCGCGCATGTCCCAGACCTTGGTAAACTTGCCTTCCAGATCCAGTTGCGGCGTGGAGGCAGGCCAGCGTTCGGACCGCTGCCCGGCACGGCCCGCCTTCAGCCGGGCAAAGACCAGCGTCGTGCCCTTCCCCGCATCGCTGGCCTTCCACAGCAAATCGTCGCCGCCTTCGATCCAGCCCGCTTCGGTCAGGAAAACTTGCGGCGGCTGGGTCTGATCACCGCGACCGATCCAGATCGTGACGTGATCCAGGAACGGATCGTTGGTGGCGACAGCCCCCGCGCCGGTCATGTCGTAAGGATCACCCGACAGCTCAACCAATCGGTTGTCGAGATAGACCGAAAATTCGCCGTGACTTTCGCGGCTGCTGACCAGCCAGCAGGCATAAGCATACTCGCCTACAACCGGCCAAGGCAGCACCGTGCCCGGCGCGCGCCACAGGCCATAAGGGAACCGCACTTCGGGCAACGACGTCGGAAAGCGCAGATCGCGCTTGGTGTCTTCCTGACTGCGCCCGGCCAGCCTGTTGGCGACATGATTGATTGCCATGCTGGCAGCAAGACGGATAACCGCCGCGCCGACCGCGCCATAGGTGGCGGTCAGCGCCGCCCCCATCGTCACACCGTTCTGGATCAGCGCCCAAACCGTGGTCAGCCCCATTCCGGCATCCCCCAACAGATCGCGTCAGCGCGCATGACGATCAATTCCCCATCCCCATGCACCGCGAATTCCCCATCCCCAAGGCACAGGCCAAGCGCCCAGGTCCAGCAATCGCCGGGCACACTCAACAAGCCAAGAACACCCGGCAGCGATGCGGAGATCACCAGCCCGGCATCTTCCATGTGACGCCCGATGCAGGCCCGCGCACCGCCATTGCGCCGCACGTAAAGCGCCGCGCTCAAAGCGCTGTCATAGCTTGGAACGGCGCGCATCGGATTGACCGACCACAACTGACAGAAAGCCGCGCAGGCGGCATGGCAGCAATCCGAGCGACCCCAGACAAAGCCCCCGGACATGCAAGACAGGGCCGCATCCAGCGCGGCCTGCCGTGACACCGATCTGACCCCTGTCATGGGGCGGGCCATTGCGGCGGGTTTGTCCGCCATTTCGCGGCATGCGCCACCCGGCGAAACAGCGTGTCGCCGGGATACGCTGCCTGCTGCGCCTCATCAGAATGCACGATCCGGGCGGATGACCGCGCCGAAGGGCCGGATTTCACCTGCAGCGACAACCGCGCCGCCGTGCGATCTGGCGACAGTTCGAAGTTGTTTTCGTCAATCGCGCCCGCGAACGCTTCGAACGGATCGCCGATCAGCACGTTGCCGCCCGCCTTGGTCGTGCAGCCGACCCAGATTTGCACCAGCCGCCCGCGCGCCTGTTGTTCAGCCACATCGCCCAGCACCTCGGCAATCGGGCCGACCAGCTGCAACACTGCCTCGCCCGGAACCAGGCCGATATCCTCGCCCGGCACGGACACCTTGCCGATCTTTCCAAGCCCTTTGTACAGATCGCCGCCCCATGTCAGGTTGCCGCGACCCGAATGCACCCGCAGCGGCGTGACCGGCCAATCCACATGCAACAGGGCAATGGGATGAAACATCGGCTTCGATAGCTCAGCCAGCAGGACAGGATCGACAACGCGCTTCAAGTCCATGGAACATCGACCTCAGTGAACCCGTCGGGGTATTCGTCTTCAAATATTTCGGTCAGTTGGAAATCATAGCTGTATCCACCCGAAAGCGGCTGCGAGGCGCTTGGGAATTCCTCGATATAGAACGCGATGCTTTCTTCGCGCCCGATCACCACCGACCCGGACGGCAGCGCCGCATCCAGATAGATCCGCGCCGCGCCGGTCGCATCCGACTGGTAGCGGCCAATGCAGCGCGCCGTATGACCATCAACGCTGACGGCCTCGGATGGCAGCGCCACCAGAGTGTTCGGCGCGAACCCTGTGCAATCGAGATAATCGAACCCGTTAATCCCGGCTGTTCCGATGATTTCATCACCGGCCACCAGGTTGACCGTGATTGCGCCATCCTTCAGCAAAGCATCGACTGGTCCGGCAACAAAATTGACCTGTTGTTGACCGCGCACCCCCAGGCGATGCCCCAGCCGCCACCAATGGCGTGGCTTCGGTTTCATCCGCACGAACGGCTCCTTACCGTCAAGGATCGCTTTCAGAGCTTCGATATAACCGCCGCTTTCCCCACGAAATGCCACACCGGAAACCATCGCTGACACCTGCCTGCGGGTTGGCTCTGACTGGCTGAACACCGGCGTTCCTTTCAGATCGCGGACCATCTGCACCGGACGGCTGATCGTATGCGCATGGCCGATCAGCCCGACCGGCGGCCATGAATAGACGTTTGGCATTACATTCCCCAGCCGGACTTTGTCTTGGACATGCGGTCCAGCGCCAGCTCAGCGCCGCGCTGTGAGATCGGCGCGGACGCCTCTGCAACTACGTTGCCAGCCACGTCACGCATAACGGCTACGAAACTGTTCACACTCTTGTCGAACCCAATCGACATGGCGAACCGCTGTGCATTGGAAGCGCCGCCTACGACCCCGCCGGTCATCCGTTTGGAAATGTCGCTTGGAACGATCCGGCTGTCATTTAGCATGTCCAGAACTCCCCCCATTCGAGACAGCGGCATGATCTGTTTGGACCCCGCCTTGCTAATCAAGCCCGTAATGCTTTGAGACTTCGACAGCAGACCACCCCCGGGAAACAGACTGTCAAACAGGTTGCTGGCCCCAATCTGCGCCCACTTTGCGAACATATCGGCCAACGCCTGTTTTAAAGATTTTGCGCCGGTCACCAGCTCGACAAATGCCGACTTTCCCGCACTGCGCATTCCCTTCAATCCATCGGCCACCTTAGACGCACTGTCCTTGACTTTTTTCAGGGCACCAGATCCGCTACTTCCGGTATTTTGCAGACTGTTTCCAAGATCATCAGAGGCGGTTTTAGTATCCCCCAACGCACTCTCTGCCTCCGCCGCCGCTTCGGTGACCTGCTGGCGCAGAGCCTCGATCGAAGAAAGGGGCGAAGCTGCCAAATCCCGAAGGCTTTCCGCAATTCCGCGATAGGTATTGGCCAGACCTCTTTCGCTAGCGGCACTCCCCCGCAAACCCGTTGAAGGCGGGTCGAAATAGCGCTGATTGAACGCCTCGGAAAATGCCTCACCAGCCGCCGCGCCCGCATCTGCCGCCTCGCCCGCAAACTTGTTCGGCAGGCCCTCAAAACTGACCTCATCCAGAAGCCCGACCTTGGCCTGTCCACCTGCCCAATCAGGTAGTTTTGCCAAGATCGTGTTGATTTTCTCAAGAAATGAGTTGATCCGCGTAACCACCCCGTTCAGCAGGCTTTCCACACCGCCAACAACCGAGTTCGCCGCCTGGATCACCAGATCCCCAATCGCAGCCGGAAGCTTTGACCAGGCAGTCTTGATCCCCTTATAGGCCCCGACAAAGGCCCCAATGGCACGGTTGCCAAAGGTCACGGTGCCATCAATTGCCCCATCCAACGCCTCAAGGATCGCCGCCTTAATATCACCCCAGCGGGCGGCGACGGCATACGCCATCGACTGCGCCCCGAGCTTCATACGGTCCCATACCTCTGCCGCGACCGGTTTCAGCGCCGTAAGCGCTTCGCCAAACCCGCCAGTTGTCTCAATCAGGTCAGCAAAAAAACCGATCCCTTTGCCGACCCCCTGAAAGAGGGTCTGAAAGATGCTCACAACCGATCCAGCAAGGCCAAGAAAACCTGCAACAGCGCCCTCGCCTTCCGACAAGCTTTGCACCCAACCGACAAATTCGCTCGCTGCAGCGCCCGCAATACGGATCAGATCAAATGCAACAGAGGTAACCGAAGAAATTTGCTGACCAATCGCTGCCAGCCCTAGGTTCAAAGCCCCGCCGCCCCGCAGCAGCTCCGCAAACCCCTGAGAAACTTCTTTCAGGAACGGTGCCAAGCTGACGGCCAGCCGATTTCCGAGCGCCGAGGTGGTCAACCCGATCTTGGAAATGGCATCATTGGCTTCCTCCACCTTCGCAGCATCGGTTTCCGAAAGGGCAAAACCAAAGGCCTCCATCTCGGCCTTGGCCTGACGTAGTGCGGCCCCATCGAGACGGCTAAAAATCACCCCCGCACGTGCGCCAAACAGGTCTGAGGCCACAGCCGCGCGCTGCGCTGCTGGTACGTATTTTTCCATTGCCTCCTGGATCGCGATCAAACGCTCATCCAGCGGCAATTGCTGAAGACCTTCGGCGTTGAGTTTCAGCATCGCCAGCGCCTTGACGGCAGGCCCCGATCCTTGGGCGGCCTGAGATAGCCGCTTGGTCAGGGCGATTGTCCCCTGTTCCACCTGCCCCATAGAGACGCCCGTCAAATCTGCAGCACGTTCCAGCACCTGCATCGAGCTGACAGAGGTTCCAAGCGAGCGCGCCAGCTTGGCTTGCGCGTCGATATTGGCCATAGCACCCCGCACGGCGTTAACCGACAGGGCAGCCCCCATCGCAACCGCCAGCGGGCCAATCATACCGCGCACGGCACCGACAAAGCCGCGAACGCTGCCCTTGGCGTCCCCCAATCCGCGCTTGAACGGGCCGTTATCCAACCCAAGCACAGCCTTCAACCGGCCCGCAAAGCTCATGTATCTTTCCTTTGTGCTAGATATTCAGGCCAACTGACCACCGCCATGCCCGTGCTGGCCGAGGTCAGAACGCTACCCAAGGCCTCAGGCGGTTGAGTAAGATCCTCACCCCGCAAGGCCGCGCAATAGCGATCAAGGTCTTTGCGTTCGACGTGAAACCCGACCCACGCGGCCTCAGCCGTGTCTGCGATCCGCTCTGCCCGGCGCTTTTGTGCGCCGCGCATGACGATCAGATAACGCCGCGGGGTCAGCGTCCAGAAAGTTTCCTCTGCAAACCCCGCTTCGCAATAAAGGGAATACAGGGATGCGATGGATTGCACCGCATCCCCGGTCAGTTTCCCGAACCGCCCTCATCTTCCCCCAGATCCGATGCGGTTGGAGACGCTGCCATCATGGCTTGCAACACCGCATCGGGATGGTCCGAAAGCAACCGCCCGGCATCTGCCAGATCCACCTCAGGGTGACTTTGTTTCAGCCCGCAATAGAACAGTTGACGCATGCGCGTGGCGCTGATCGTCTCACCCTGTTCCAGCCGCTCCACAAAATCCAGAGCACTTTCCTCGCCAGAAACCTCTTCAAAGTCGCATAGCGTGTTAAAGTTCATGACCACGGTCCAGGTCATATCGCCATCAGGGATACGAACCTCCCCTTTCAGGTTCCCGCCGCTCATGTGACCAACGGATCCACTTTGGCCATGACCGCAAGGCTCACCTCAGCCATCATCTTGTCTTTGGACTTGATGCCGGTGGGCCGGTAGCTGTTCACATAGGCGACAAATTGTTTCGCCACCGCCGCCCCGACGACGTTGATTTCAAGGATTATATGTTCCTTGGTCTCGGCCAGATCGGCAAGAAGGGTTTCAGTGTCGCCACCAGGTACATGGTGAACATTGATCTTCCAACTCGATGCCTTGTTCATGCCCGGCATGACCTCTTCGGTATCACCGGGGCTTTCCAGATGAGTGACGTCAATGTCATCCGGGGTCTGATCGGGAAAGTCGAACTCTTCCACCCCGACCAGCTTTGTCCAAGCCGGGGTCTCGCCCCGACCGATACGGATAAACGAACCGTGACCGCGCACGGCACCGCTACTTACAGGCATAGCATGCCCTCCTGATTAGGCCGCGATCGCAGCCGGTTGATTTATGAAAGTGTCAGGCCCACCCGGGCGGTGAAGGTGATCACCAGCGTTCCAACACGGGTTTCCCCCGCGCCATCCACGGCGGTCGAGATTTCGGTAGTTTCCAACTCGCCGTTCGCCCCCATCTGGGCGATCAGCAGATCTTCAATGACGTTGCCTATCTCATCCAGCTCATCCTCAATATCCGCGCCGCCCTTTTTCTTGACGACGACGATCAGATCAATCTGGGCCTCCTGACTGTCCAGACCGTCGCCATGGCGGCGCTCTCGCGGTGTTCCCACCGCGACGACAGGCAAGTCCTTGTCCGAAATTGACTTTGGAAAATGCGCCTTGCAGGTATAGCCCTGTAGTTCAGGAAGCCCGGAAACCAGCGTCAGGGCCTGTTTGCGAATATCGGTGCGATAATGGGGCATTAAAATTCCCCCTCTTCCCGAAGAAGTTCGCAATAGAGGAACCCATCGTCAGCAGGCGATGCACTCGGCACGATATTGCCCACCCGATACCGCGCGCCCGGCAGGACCGAAGGCTCCACCAGATCATCGGTATTCAATCCATCGGCCTGATCCCGCCGCACCTTGAGCGAGGATGCCAGCATCAAGGTGGCCTCTCCTTCTGAGGTGGCGACCTCTATCGGTTCCCTGCGAAAAATCCCCAGAAGAACGTATTCCTCGCCTGCCTGAGGAATGATTGTGACCGGGGCACCCAATGCTTTGTTAAGCACCCCAGCCATACCCTTAAACACCCGCGCCATCAGATTAGACGCGGATCACGCCATCCAGAAGCACACGCGCCGTGGCCGCGTTTTCTGCTGCCGGTTCCGGCGCGGTGCCGACCAGTACGTTGTCGGTGCCATCGGTGGAAAAGGCTTCAGCCGTAGCATCCCAGTAAACCGGATCGCCAAGCCCCCAGGTCTCAGCGGCAACCTTGGGCATGTCACTGAACATTCCCCGGCGCACCAGCACGGTATTGGTGCCGGAAGCGGCATCATTGGAGACCACGCCGAACAAGGAGCCAACCAGCAGCGGCTGACCGGCAACAACATTAGCGGGGGCGGCGATTGTCAGGTTGGTTCCCGCATTCACATAGTTTTTCATCGCGTTTTCCTTTCAGGTTTCGCGGATCAGAAAAGAAAACCGGCGCGACAGCCTCACCTGTCGCGCCGGTCTAATTTGCACAGCGGCGTTTACGCGCCGTGGCGATAAGCACCTTTGGGTTCATCCAGCGCACCGCCGAAGATATGGCGGGCATCCATGACCACCGCATCGGGGTTCAGCCCTTCTTTGGTGGTTACGGTCGGGGCCTCGTAGCCTTGCAGATAGGCATGCACCATCGGCGGCAAGTCCGAGCTGAACAGATACCAGCGGGTATCAGACCCACCCGCCGCCGCGCCCAGGCGCGCTTCGGTAACCGGCGTCAGGGTCCGGCGGAAGGGGTTGGCGTCATCCAGCTTGGTGGGCACCGCTTCGGCTACGAACTGCAGCGCCGAGGTTTCCAACTCCGGCGGCACGTAAAGCAGATCCGGCTCGATCTCCAGGAAGTCGTCCTTGTCCTTGGATCCGAACGGGCGCTGTTCCCACATCGCCTTGCGCCCCTTGCCGACATTGGCAACCGTGATGCCACCGGCACCCCCGAGGTTGCCATGATCGGCATGGAAGAACGCAGTACCGTTGATCGTCGCGTTGGAGCGGATCAGTTCCCACATGATTTTGCTTTCCAGCGTCGAAGCTTTGCGGGCAAATTCGCGGGGCAGTTGCTCAAACACGCCAAGATCGTCGTTCACCACCGCTTCAAAAGTCAGGGTGATGGTGCGGCCATAGCGCTGAACCTTCAACGAGGTGGCAGCATCATTCAAAACTGCGCTTTCATATTCGCCGGTTTCGGCAACCTTTTTGAATTCCAGATCACCGCCAAAGGACACCGAATGCAGGGCGCGAAAATCCGAGGCACTGCGTTGGCGCGACAGTTTGCGCCATGTCTGCGGGCGGGTCTTATAGGCGGCCCGCAAGGTGCGGTTCATCACTTCTGTGGTGATATAGGCAAAGTCGCTGACCCCATGGGCACCGCCCGTCATGGCGGTGGACCGCATGCCCCGATGGATGGCGTCCAGTTCGTTGAAACCAGCCTGCCGACCAGCCAGATGCATTGCCATGTTTTTCAGGCGCAAACCGCGATAATCTTCGGCAGGACCTTCCAGATTGAACATGTTCGGATTGGCCTGGTGCATCAGCGCACCGATCATGCCTTCTACTTGCGTCTGACCAGCGTCACGATTGATTTCCACGCGGCTGGTGCGAGGCTGATTTGCAGCTACTGCATTCATCACCACGGCGCGCGCCTCTTCCATGCTCTTGCCCTCATCAATCAAACCATCGACCAGACCAGGGGCGAGCATGCTGGCGAAGGGGGCGGACATTTCACGGATCGCGCGGCCACGGGCACGATCCGCCTCGACCTCCTGCATGACGGTTTGGGGCTGCACTCCGTTTGCCTGCATTGCCAGGGCCGGTTGCGTGGTCTCGGGCTGAGTGGCCGGGGCAGTCGAAGCCACCGGCGCATTCTGCACGGTAGCATCCGGGGCCGCATTCGACATAGACGGGATCGTGACACCTGCCGGGGGCGGCGCGGTGGTCGTTGCATTGGGTTTGCTCATCTTGGGTTCTCCATTGACTTGGGGAACATGATCCCCGGTTACGGCACCATCGGTGCCATCTGTGTTCGAAGCCGCCTTTTGGGCGGCCTCAAATTTCATCTTCGCGGCTTGGGCGATCCCGGCGGCGCGCATCATCGCCGCGTAGGCCCGGCTTTGCATTTCAGCGGGCATCAGTTCGACACCGCTATTCCCATCCCCGGCGATCCTGTCGGCGAACCCCTCTTCCAACGCTTGGGTGGCCGAAAAGGTGATGCCCTTTTGCATGATCGCGCGCGCCTCTTCCTTTGATTTGCCGCTACGCGCGGCGTAGACAGAGGCGTAGGTATCCGCCATGGCGGTCAGATCATCGGTCGCGGCCTGCAATTCTGCCGGATTGCCCCAGACACCCGTAGACGGATCGTGGATCAGCATCACCGACCCGGCGGACATCTCGATTTCATCCGCGCTCATGATCATCAGGGACGCTGCCGAATGCGCCGCCCCCTGCACCTTGACCATGACTTTGCCGGGATGGTTTTCAAAAGCGGCGCGGATCGCCTCCCCTTCAAAGGGGCTGCCACCATCGCAATTGACGCGAACCGTCACATCGCCCTGAAACTGCGCCAGCGCCTCGATCACCATCAACGAGCTAAACAACCCGGTATCTTCGGGCCAGATCCAACCGTCCTGCACCACGGTGCCAAACAGCAGGATCTCTCCATTACTGATCAGGTTTTGTCCCTTCATCCCCATCTCCTTTTGGCTGGGTGGTTTTGGTACGAGCAAGCACGCGCGCCGCGCGCTCAGCGTCGCGCACCTCGTCTTCCTCGATTTCGCGGTCGATAACGTCGGGATCCTGCCCCATGCCTCGGATTGAACGCTGGCGGCTGGTCAAACCCCTTTCGATTTTTTGGACCTCGGGCTTTATTTCCTTTGCCGGGTCGATCATCGGGCGCTTTGGGGCTGTCCAGTTGATAGAGATCCCGCGCATAGCCGCGCGCGTAAGCCGATAGGCATCAAGCGCCCATTTGGCGATCCCCTCGCAGAATTGGCCGATCATCATATGGGTCTGCCAGGCGGCAACATTGGCATCCATTTCGATCCGCCCGACCTTGGAGCTGGCAAAATTGACCCGGCTGAGATCCCCCGCCAGACTTTCGTAAGTGATCCCCAAGCCCATCGAGATGGCCAGCAGCCCCAGACGCATAACAACGTCATATTCGCCAACACTGGGCGGATCGGACCATTCCATTTTCTGGCCGTCTTCCAGATAGGTGATGCCCCCTGGCGACATGGAACCCAACCCGGCTTTCTTCTGCGCCTCAGTCAAAGGCGTCCCCTGAGTTGAGGTCACCACACCGACCAAAAGAGACGAGATTTTCTGTTTAAGGATCTGCGCTTCCTGATAGTCGCGCAGCTCGCCCAAGGTGACCATCACCGGGGCCAGCCAAGGAACACCACGCGTTTGCCCTGGACGATCCAGGCGGCGAATATGCAGCACCCGTTCCGCTGGCCAGCGATGGCTTTTCAGACTGATCTTGCGCGAAGCAGACCCGGGATGTTGCTCATAGATATGGAAGGCAACAACATTGCCCTCGGCGTCATATTCCAGCCCGTCGATCACCTCATTCCCGGTCGGGCCGGTCATGACGGTCGGGTCAAGCTGGTCGATCTCAACAATCTCTGTTTGGAACGGCAGATCGAGACCCGCCGCCGCCGGTCGATCGTGGCGAAGAACCAGAACTTCGCCGCTTTCGAACACGGAATTCTGAACAAGCGCCTGCTGCGAAAACAGATCATGTTCGCCGTATTTGTCCAGCCGCTTGGATTTCAAATGCCCTAGAATGACCTTCTCGGCAGCAGCCTTGGCCCGCTTGTTTCCCGCGACAATCGACGGCTTGATGCCCGTGGCCACAACATTGTTTGTCACCACGGCACGGGCGCGCACCGCAAATGGTGAATTGCGATGCATGTCCCGGCTTAACTGCCGAAGACGCGCGCGGCCTTGCAGGCTTGCCGCGTCAGCATCGGTGCCGGGGGCCTTCCAGCCTTTCAAACGGCGGCCACGGCTGGCCCCATCGTAATTCATCAAGATCCGGGCGCGGGTTTTCGCCTCAATCCGGTCCAGGCCGCGACGGGGTGACACAGCGAGGATGGCGCGATCCAGTACATTGGCCGTCTGAAAATGCGTCATGATCAAAGTCCCCGGCTTGTCTGGGGAAACTGCATCGGGGACGCTGCAGATTGCCCCCCTTGCAGATCTGCCAGGATCTCGCGCTTGATCAGAAGCAGATCCGCCAAATCACGATACTGAACGCTTTCACCGTTGATCGTGACGGCCTTTGCCGGATTGACGATGGCCTCATTGATCGCCGCCAGATCCTCTTGCGTGTAGCTCGCCATAAAAATCACTCCAAATAGCCGATCCGTGTCACAACAGGCTGTTCGACGCGCTCGGGTCTTTCTGCTTCCGGGACTGGTGTTCCGTCTGTTTCCAGCGGAACCGCATTGCTGTTTGCCAGACCGGACAAGGCCCAGTCTGGCAGCGCGGCTTGCGAGGTCAGGCGCTTCAAACCCTTGTGCTCAGCCAGCGCCTGGGCATAGCTCGATAGGTCGATGGCCTCGTTTCGCGGCATATTTTTGCGCTTTTCGTAGCCGGTCGGTTTGCGATGTTCGGCGGTGAACTCTTTCAGGTGGTCATCCCCCATCCATTCGGGCACCCGCTGTGACCCCGGCCCGCCCTCGACCCGCGACAGCGCCGCAAACAGCGTGTCTTTCAACTTGTCGGTGGCAATGTTCAGCAGCCAGATAGACCTGGCCTTTTCACCCGAATTGGCGCGGGTCGGTTGTTTATACCAAATCCGGCCATCCACCTTGAAACCGCCATGCCCCCGGATAAAGAACCACTTATCGCGCTCACCATCCGCAACCCGCGCATCCCAGAATTGGTTTGCCTTGTCAGAAACGCCAGGCTGCCCGTGGAAATCGCAAGCGACAGCCAAGGGGGTCAGGCCATGATCCGCCCCCTCAACCGGATAGGCCGAGGTCAGCAGCGGGCGCAGGACTTCCCAATCCTCAATGTATTTTTCCGGCTCCAACATCCGATCTGACGCGCGCGGCGCAGTTGGCGGCGGGGTGTGTAAATCGAAACGATCAATCGGCACCCGCTGACCATCCAGCCCATAGGCCATGACCTGAACGACAAAGCGGCCCTTCTGCACATCCACGCTCACCACCAGGAAGCGCGTCCAGGACGGCGCAACCTTTTGCGGGATCTTCAAGCGATCCGCTTTCAGATCAGCAATCGTCAGCGCCGCCTCAACCTTCAACGCCATCGGCAGGTAAGGCATGCCCTGATCGGTGTTGATCGTGACCTTGAGCGGTTCCTCATCGCCCGTTGCTTTCAGGGCGCGGCGCGCGGTTTCGTATTTTGACACCAACCGCGCCCAGGATGCGAAGGACGCCGCCGCGCCGTTCATCATCCAACTGATCCGCTCGGATTTCAGCACCTCGCCGCTATCAATCCGGGCCAGCCCACCCTCTGCCGTTTCATGCAGCCAATAGCCGGACCGGTTCAGCGTCACCTTCTGACCGGCTTCAATCACCCCGCCGCAACCCTCATGCGGGCAAACCATATAAGCCTGCGCGCCCGCCTCTGCTGGCAACAGGGTTTCGTCATACTCCAACAGCTCAAACAACGGCTGGAACGGCTCGCCACAACATGGGCAATCCCAATACCACCGCCCGCGCGTTCCCCCGTTGTAAAGATCGACAATCCCGGCAGCCGGGGGCGCTTCATGTGGCGTTGATGGCACCCATTCAGGGTCAGTAATCGGATGACCTGGCGAACTTTCCGCAGCCGTCATCCCGCGCGATCCAAGCGTTTCGTTTCGCTTTGCCCCCATCGTAAACGGGGTGCCCTCTTTACCAACCGTCAAAGGCATCCGGTCCAGATCGGTGAAAAGAACCGTTCGGATCGTTCGGCCTGACAAGTTGGCCTTGGTTGGCGGGCCGATGGTAACCTTGGTTCCGCCGACAAACTTCTTTGAAAGGATGTTGCGATCAGAACGCCCCGTTCCTTGGCGCTTGGCCAATTCCGGACTGTTCTCGATCATCGGCAACAGCTCCTCATCCACCCATTTTTCAGCCGTCCCTTCGGTCATATGGGTGATATGCACCACACCAGGATCGCAGGTGATTGCGTGGGCGGTGCCCTTGAGCAGCATGACGGTCTTACCGGTACGAGCCGGACCAACAAAAACCCATTCCCGGTAGAAGCGCGAAGCCAGCATATTGGCAGGCTCAACCATCATTGGCGTGACGTCGGGATCAAACGCCACCCAACGGCCATTGGCGTTGACCTTCATGTGCTTGATCGCCGCCTCCACCACGCTCATCCGAGTGGCAGGCAGGAGCGACGGCAGGCAGCGGCGCAGGACATCGCGCGCCGAAGCAAACGGCGGCAGCGGCGGTAATTCCGGCAGCTTTCCCGCCGGTCGATCAGGCATCTGCATCAGATCAACCGCTGATCCTCAGGATCGATAACCCCATCACGATCCCCAAGACGTTCAGCCTGCAACCGATCGTGGATCTCCTGCATCACCGCATCGCAATACCTGATCCCCCGTTCGACCTGTTCAGGCGAAAGGCCAAATTCCCTTTCCATCCAATCCGGCAGACCATCCAGCCCCGCGCGAAACTCCCCAAGGATCGTGTCCACCAGCTCCACCATCTCTTCAACATGCACCAGCGAGCGGCGTTTCTGACTGGCCTGCATATGCAGCAGCTCAGCTTGCGCCAATTCTTTTTGTTGAGCTGGCGACATTGCAGCGCGATGCTGACCGGACCCCACATTCAGAAACCTTGCCCGCTCTTGCTGAACGAACAGATCCGCAGCCGCTTGGCTTTCGCGCTCAGTCGCCAATTCTCGATCGCGCCACGCCTTGCAGTCCGACAGATAAAACCCGTAGGCAACTCCGTTGCCCCCTTGAGTAGCAACCGGCATCCCTTTCCTGATCCATTTGTCGATAGTGTTTTCCGAGACATCGAAGCAAAGCGCGATCTGGCCACGGTTCAATTCGGGTTCAGATCGAACCGAACCACCGTCTACAGCCACATTTTCGCGCGCATCTGCGCCCGGCTCCACCTCGTTCAAACCAGTTCCTTTCTTGAACGAACCTGACCCGCCAGGGATGGCAACAACAACACCAACCTTAATCTGTAGCGATCAAGAATTTGAAACATATCAATAACATGGGGTGCGAATTACCCGCATGCGGAAGATCCTCCAGGAAGGACCCAAATACCTATCGGGCGGTAGCCATCGCCTTTTCAAAGGCCCGGCGAAAATTCGGTGCGATCATGCGCTCAAACACCTGTTCCGCCCCGTCATAGAACCCGAGCCGCTCATGATAGCGCGGCATCGTATCGGTGAAGTGGGCAATCTTTTCGACGCGCTCGCGCTTGCCTTTACCCTTGCGCCGCCAGATCCCCGGCGACAGGCCCGAGCCTTTCTGTGGAACAAAGTAAGCAGCCCGCCGTCCCTTCGACCTCGCCTTGGATTTAGCCGTGGCGTTGGCGGTGTACCCCGTTTCGCCGAACGCCTTGATCGCAGATACAGCCTGATTGCGCTCGCCCGGCGTCCAGTTTCCGAATGCGTTCAACCGTGCCGCACTGGTCGGAATGATCGCGGCCAGCACCCCGTCATAGGCGAGGTTGTGCATGACCATGCGCTCAAGCCCGGTTTGCTTTCGCACACCGCCACGCTCTTGCCGTTTCAGGTAGTGGCGCGATCCGACCGATGGGCGCTCGCGCACCTCGGCAACCAGGGTGGATTTCTTGGCCCGCCACACCATGAAGGCGTTCTTTGTGAACCGGGTCGGGCGATCAAACACCACCTCCATGCGGCGCTGGATATGTTCAAGCACATCATCCGCCGTATCGTTCAACGCCCAAGCTGTTGCGATGGGCAGTTGCTTTCGCTCGATAGCCGAGGTGACCCGCATGAAGTCTTTCGGGTCAATGTGTAGGGACAGCGCATCAGTCATACCCCCAGACAAAACAAAAGCCCGGTCGTTTCCGCCGGGCCTGTCAGTCATTGCAGTAGCACTGTCATTCGCGGTGCGGCTCTTGCCTGGCGCGAATGCGAGGGTCCACGGTGTTGCCCTTCCAAGGCCGGAGCCTTGTGTTACCTCATTGGCAGGGACCGCTTTGGATCGTCCTACTTTCGCCTCTAGCACCCGAAAATGTGGCGCGTCAATATATTTTTACAACATACTGTTGCGCGCCATATGCTCATTTCTCTGCCCGCTTGAGCAGGCCGGACTGCACCAGCCATTCGGTTTCGCGGCCAAAAAGCCGGACCATGATCCGCGCCTGTGCCCCTTCGATCCCGACCACCCGCAGCGGGCACCCTTCCATCGATCCATCGGCAAAGCTGACCACGTCATCCACTTCGAATTCGCGGTGCGACCGCATATAGCGATGATGATCCGGGGCCTGTTTGCCGCCGCCCCAATCGCGCATCACCCGGACCATCTGCTTTTCGGAAATCCGGGCGGGCCGTCCGCCGGTTCCCAGAACCCCGGCCACCACGTCCAGGGCGCAGAGTTCGTGCCAGCGCGCCGCATCCCGGGGCCAACCGACGAAGATCCAGTCGGCCAGCAGCGGGAATGCCACCAGCTTCTTTTCCGGGGCAAAGCGATTGACCCGACGCCATTTCATATCCTTGGGCATGAACACGCTGAACCCGGCGCGGCGCAGGATCAGTTCGGGCACATAGACCCGGGCCCCGGTGCCCTTGCGCGGGCGAACGCAGATCCGCCCGCCGCGATCCCGGTAGGTTTCTTTTTCGGCCCCGATCAGCGCCGTGCGCCGGTTCGGGTTGCGGGGCCGCATCACCCGCACCGCGTACCATTGAAGACCTGCCCCCATGACAGGCTGATCCTGATTTCCCATCTCGATTGCCACCATTTGCACTGCACTGCCCCCAAATTTCTCAGATTTCGCCGCCGTGACGCCCGGCCTTTGACCGTCACGCCAGCGTCACGCTTTTGCGTTACGCATAACCCTTTGTTATTATTTATCTTTATTTCAAAAAGAGATATATAAGACAGTGTGACAGTGTTTCTCTAAGTAGCTTTCACGCGCGCGCATTACGCGTGTATGCCGGTTTCAGCGTAACACCGTCACAACAAAGGGTTTTTCCAGTATTTCCCTTACATTTTCATGCACTTACCCCCGTGACATAATGCGTGACGCTGGCGTGACGCTTCCCCCGCAAACGTCACAGCTCCACCCCGTCATCCGGGTCGCTTTGGGGGGCCTCTTTCCATCCCGGAAGGAAACGCGCGGGCACGATCAGGCCGCGCACGGAACGCCCCGCAACACGCACGGTCCGGGGCGAAGGGCGAACGTCGGAAATCGTTTCCAACGCGGCCCGGTGCCCACCTTTGCGCCAGCGCGAACCGGCAAAGGATTTGTCCAGCAGCGGGTTCTGACCGTGGGCGATGAACATATCGCGCCCGGATTTAGGGCCGTCGAGAATGCGCAGGCCAAGACGGCCCAGCAGCTTGTTGTCGAATTGCCCCTGATCGCCTTCACCGTTGTTGATCCGTTCGATCAGTTCCGCCACCGTGATGACCCCGCCGTGATCCTTCTGGATCAGGCCAGAGAACAGGGTGCGCAGGCAACGTTCGCCTTCGCCTTCTTCTTCGGCTTCGGCAGACATATCGATCAGGGGCTGGGCGATGATCTTGGCGCGTTCAAGCCGCTCCATGTCGGCCCCGTCGCCGGTCGCATCGAATACCGGGGTGTCGAACAGCATCAGATCCCACCCGGCCAGAACGGCCCCGATCGTATCGCCGGACCGCGCGCGCGCGCCAAGCCCCTGCACCAGGACATTGTAGATCCGAAACGTCCGGTCCCAGCGGTCCGGGGCCAGATCCAGCATCCGCCGCCAGACCTGCGGGCCAAGGGCGCGGGCATCTTCCTGCAGATCATCGAGCCGCAAAGCCTGTTCCGTGACGTTGTCGTCTTCGTCGCGTTCGGCAATCGTCAGGATCACGAAACGCGACCTGTCGGCGGGCGTCATCGCTACGGGGATCACCGAAGACAGGAACCCCGCCCCGTAAAGCTGAAAGGTTATGCCCTGATGATCCGAAGTCCCCCGTTCGACCTGCGCCCCTTCGGCATCCGACATCAGACGGAACAGCGCGATCACGTCGCGGTTCGCATCGGCTTCGTCGGCCTCTGCTTCGTCAAATACCCTTGCAATCGCCTGCCGGTTGGTGGTCTGCCGGATCGCGGCGGCGCTGGTGGAATTCTTGACCCCGGTAGACATGCCGCCCAGCAGTGAAGACACGATTTTTGTCAGGGTTGTCTTGCCCGATCCGTGCTTGCCCTTGATATAGGTATGGGTGCGCCAACTGGGATATTGACCAAGCGCCGCCTGCCCGACGCAGCCGATCAGAACGTCGGCATCATGATCGGACGCCCAGTTCCACATATCCTGAATACGATCGCGCACCCATGCGATTTCATCCGCCTTGGCCGCGCTGTCAGAAGGGCCGGACCGGGACGGCACCGCCGGGAAAAGCGCGCGACCGATCATCCGGCCCCGGCGCTTTTCGTCCTTGCTGGCAAGCAGTGTTTCGCCAAGGTGAACCACCGGCGTATCGGTAGACCCCCGCCATGTCCCGAAATGGCGCACCGGCGTGGTCGGATCGTAAAGCGGCAAGGCGCAGCAGGCTTCCATCAGCGTATCCGCCGCGATTGCGGTGTTGAACCCGTTGTCCCGGCGGTTCTGCACCGGCCCGATAGTTGCCAGATGACCGATTGGATCATCGACGCCAGCCACCAGCGCCACAAGGTTCGCCCGGCTGTTCATGGCATGGGCGGAAAGTTCCGCCATTTCACCGCGCGACGTCAGGAAATGAAACTTGCCAGCGGCCATACCCAGCGGCTGAACCGGGAAGCCGCGCGGCAACAGGTGACTGCCCCCGTCATCGCCTTCGATCAGTTCCGGGCCGGTATCCATGGTTTCCTCGTGGTAGAACGGCGCGTCCGCTGCCGGATCCCCGCCGCCCATGGTACCGCTGTCGATATCCTCGGGACTTTCCAGCGCCCGCCGGACCCGATCTACCCCATTGCTCATGATCCGCCTCCCCAATTTTTCTTTTCGAATTAGCGACCTACAGGCCGTCTTTGTTTTCGCCGCTGGGATCGCCCAGCAGCATGTCATTCAGGTCAAGCCCGTCTTCGGCATGGACGATCTGGATCGTCTCGCAGCCGGGCATTTGCGCTTTCGCCCGACGCAGGCCGGACAGCAGCTTGGCGCGCGTGGTTTTCGGTTCGCTGTCACCGTCCTTGATGAACACCAGGCGGCGCACCCATGGCGGCGGCAGGAAGGCGCGATCATCCGTCAGGTCAGGAACGCCCGCGAATTTCATGCCCTTGCCTTTCAGGATCCGCCTGCCCGCCATGTTGCCCAGACTGATCCCGGCCCAGTATGCCGCCGACCCATCCCCGGCCCGCAGGCCGGTCAGGGTGGTTTCGATCCCCTCGCCCATGATCAGCGTGTCGGCCTTAGCCGGGGTGAACAGCCGGATTGCGCAGCCCTTCACAGGCCCCCAGCTTTTCTTTGCTTGCAGGCCCTCGCCATTGTGTTCGATCGCGGCCTTGCCATTGGGCCGGTCAAGATCGATCCATGTCCGGTGAACAGCGCTGAACTTGTTGTCGGGGCGCTGAACCACCGCCAGCATGGCCGGGCCGCAATGGACCACTTGCCATTCCCGCGATCCCCTGACCGGCACCATGTAACGCAAGGCCGGATGGAACCGCAGCCGGACAGCGATCCCGGGATAGTCTTCCGGCCGGAAACCACGGATCGCCAGGTAGTCCTGAACCGGGCTTCCCAGCGAAGGCAGGGCGTCCATCCAGATCCTATGCGCCTGCCGACGGGCCTTTTCACGGGCCGCATTCGCGGCTGCTTCGTCCTTCTGCCTCTGCTTTTCACGGTCCCGCCTGCGCCGGTCGCGTTCTTCCTCCGAAAGCTCTAGGTGTTTTTCCCCGACCAGATGACTGAGAGCGCTTGGAAAATCGCAGCCCAGCACCATGCGCACCAGCGCAATGCCATCGCCGCCGCCACAGGCGCGGCAGTTATAGACGCCCAAATCTGGATTGATTGAAAACCGATCGGTGCCGCCGCATCCGGGGCGCGGGCACGGCCCGACCCATTCATGACCGGCGCGCGCCAGATCCTCGATTTTCAATTGCGCGGCAATATCCATGATCGGGATGGATTGCGCTTCACTCAACCTGTCGTCGTCAGCGGCGGACATATCAGCCCTCCATCACGACCGGCGACCACGCCGCGTAAAGCGCCCCGACCCGCTGCACGAAATACCGCCGCAAGGCGGTGTTCAGCCGGGTCAGCGCGGCATCCTGGGCGCGCCCGTCTTCGGATTGGCTCAGGTCCCGGGCGGCAGTCCAAACCGGTCCCAGATCAGCGGGGCCATGGGCCGCATCCGGCAAGCATTCGCGCAATATATCGACGTGGACCTGATAATTTTCATCCCGAACGGAATGCATGCAAAGCGCTGCCGAAGCGGCAATCATCAACTGGCAGGCGCAGATATGCTGATCTTTCATACCATCCCCCTGATACCCTGCCACGGGAACTGCATCTGGTCTTCGCCTTCGAAGTCGGACAAGACCTGTTCAGCCCGGTACGGATCGACCTCTGGCACGAGTTCAAGGATCGCATCCTGCAAGGCGGTGCCCGCCGCAACCGGGGCGGCGCGATGATTGGCGACGAATTCCAGAACCGCCGAATGGGCTGCGACGTTACCCGGCATATGCGCCAAAACCGACGCAGACAGGGCGCAGATATCGCCTTTGGTCAGGTGCCCGGTCTTGGCTTTCAGCGCGACCGTGGTCGCAAGCAACCCGAAAGCGACAACCGGGATCCTGTCATCCGCCCGCGTCATGGCCCGACCCCTGCCCGTTCGCGCATCCAGGCTGATTGCGCCATGGTGACGTATCGGCGGGCGGCGCGGACAAGATCGGCTTGCGCTGTGCCGGGGGCCGCGTATTTGTATTGCCGATGCAGCAGCAACGGCCAGGCCATGCGACGGCCCCAGCGCTGCATTTCCGCCACCACCTGACGTTCGCAGGCCGGGCAGCAATACATGCCCCAGTCCCGCGACGGGTCGAACGGCTTAGCGCAAAGCGGGTTGTAGCAAATCCCGTCTTGCCACGGCTGGAACGCCGCCAGTTCGGGATAGGCGTAATCCTTGAAACTTTCGATCCTGATATGGCTTGTGAAGCCATTCGCGGGCGACGGGTCCAGCAGGGTCATGCCTAGCACCCCGCTATAACGGCGCTCTGGGCGGCGCTTTGATGCGATCGCTTTCCTGCCCCGGAAAAGCAGGCGCGGGATTGAAACCCGCGCCCGAAGTTCAACAGGGAGGGAATTGCGGACAAGACCGCCATCAGGTGTTGGAAAGCACCCGATTTATGAAATCCGAAAAAGGCGCGGACCGGGAATTGGGTAAACAATCCGAGCCGCGCCAGTGCGTCACCCCGGATCCCCGACAGGGTGACAGTCAGGCCGGGCTTGCGCCCGGTTCTTGTTGCGGCCCGCCCAAGGGAGGAGGAGACGGGCAGACCGCACCGGCGCGGCGGGAGGGTGCTTTGCCGGAGCTGCAGTTTCGAATGACCCCGAAATGCTACGAATACTGTCAAGGAAATATTCGATGTCATATCTACACATGAAATCGTGGTAATCGTGTTTGCGGTAACGGGAAAAAATACCCTTATTTTAAAGGCGTTTAACCGATTCTTTTCCAGATTAGCAAAGTCAATAACCGGAAATAGTTTTGACCATGTTATCTCGGGTGATATTTCTTGAAGCCCGGGACGGCGAGCGATTCGCAACACCGCCCCGGTAGAGGTAACCGCGCCCTCTTTGACAGCGCGGCACATCGCGGAAACCGGCAAACTCTCACCCTTGCCGATAACCGCCACAAGCCATAAGGAGTAGAAACCATGGCTTATCACGACAGGGCTCTTGGCCCTGATGAATGTCACCCTATCACGGGTGTCCAGCTTAACCCGAGAAAGGTCGAGCGCAAGGCCCTGAACTTCGAAGAGGCTGTTACAGCCCATATTCTTCGTCTTCAAGGCAAAACCTTCACCCAAATAGTCCATTACCTGGGCACGAACGCTAACCGCGTGGGTGAGGTTTTTCGTGGCGAGGCTCATCCTGACGCAGGGAAAGAGGCTCTGCGGTTGATGACCCAATAAATCGCCGTGAAAAAGCAGGGAGGAGGAAGGGCGCAACGCCAGCGGCGCGGCGTCCTTTGCCTGCCCACCCGATGGATATGTGGCGCGGGCAAAACCACAGCATATGGACAAATTTGGCAAACCCACACAATATAGGCGGCATGCCGTGGCCTGAACCCCCACGACATGCCAATCCACACGTCCCCACTTGGAGAAGAACGCATGGATACTCAGATTGGAAAGGGGCTCGACGGCCTCGCTAACGTCGTTGCGAAGAAGTGGTACGCTGCCATGGGACTGCTTGGAATGATCCTGTTTGTGTCCGCCCTGGTGGTGGACATCCCGACCGATAGAATCGCAGTCATTTGCGTTGGCCTGATCATGATGGGGTTTGGCTTTGGCAACACCGAATGCCGAACCTTTCGAACAGGCATCGGGCATGGCTTTACGATCACCGGCCCGGCGTGGAAATGGACCTTCACCGGCGCGATGATGTTCCTGATCGGGACTGGCGCAGCGATATATCTCGGCTACCATCTGATAACGAGTGGAGCGGCGTAACACTCCGTGAGGATGTGCAGCGCGGGCGATCATCTGACCGCTCCACGCATCTTGAAAAGCTTTAAGGGGCATGGTGTGCCCTTCTCTCTGCTTAGTTCAAGACAAACTCGATACCAGCTACCTGGAAAACGTCCGGCGTTAATACTGTTGCCAATAGCTTGAGTGCTGACCTTTAGACGTGCCCGCAGCTCGGCACGCCCAACAGCCTCGACAAATTCAGAGGCTGAAATTTCTTCCTGATTTTCTGCACTGGCGGTATTCATGACCTTTCGGTATTACACAATTTGTGTATATGCAAGACTACATATTTTAGAAAGTCGTACATTTTTCGTGTATGTGATAGACAGAGAACATGAATACAGACGACAAAAACAAGCTTGCGCTTGCCGGACGATCAGACAACGCTGCAGTCGCCATACGCGCGAAAGCCGCAAGGCTTTTCGCCGAATTAAGTCAAGAAGATTTGGCAAACGCCCTTGATCGGCGAGTATCCAATATCAGCAACATTGAACGTGGAAGAAGCCTGCCAAACTGGAAAATGATGCTGTATTTCTACCATCAACATCGAGTTGATCTAAACTTTATCGTTGCCGGGTCCTACGCCCAGCTTCCGGGGGATGTTCAGACGGGCCTTTTTCACGAACTGGAAAAAATAGTTGCGACCACAGATCTGCTATCGAATTCAGATCGACCCCAGCTTTCGCGGCAAGCTTCAGCAACATAAAAACGATCCAATCCACCACAAACCTCTACATTCCAAATTTCAAACTTTTTATTGACCCGCCCCTGCAGGGTCAACTATAGCGAGTACGTGTTATATATTTAAAACACGGTGGCTTGAATGGACGCTCAAATAGTTTTGCGCTGGGAACATCTAGTCAAGCAATCAGGACGCAGTGCCCGAGCGGTCAGCACGGC
Source organism: Thalassovita gelatinovora (assembly GCF_001458355.1). GTDB lineage: Bacteria > Pseudomonadota > Alphaproteobacteria > Rhodobacterales > Rhodobacteraceae > Thalassobius > Thalassobius gelatinovorus. The sequence goes on from NZ_CYSA01000025.1 coordinate 216,063, forward strand.
AATCGGATGCAATCCGACATATCTCGGGCAGCAATTCGCCAAGGCAAAAAACGCACCTCAAACCCTATCCGACCCAAGCGTAACCGTCGCTCTTGCGCTCGCAAGAGAACTGGATCGATCCGTTGAAGATCTTATGGGCGTCCTTCCAGACGTAGAAGCTACCCCAGCCAATGGCTACAGAGATGAACTGCACCGTCAGTCCGGTAAAGTCATTTCCGATCTAATGAACACTGTAAATCGAAGGATGGAGGCCTACAGCAACCGTCCAACCCTTGAGGACGTAATAGGTTGGTGGCGCAGCACCAGCGGCAAGTTGGTAGGAGCCTCCAAAATCGAAGAAGCCTTTGACCTCATCAATGTTCCATCCTTCGAGAGCGAGACCGTGATCCCTGAACGAGTTGGAGCAATGAGCCTGGCAGCAGAAACCCTTCACGGCCCCTCAGTTGACCGCCTCACCAAGCTGGTGCAATCCCTTCCGAAATCCGACCAGAGCAACCTTGCCTCCACCTACCGTAAAGCTGCCCTGTCTAGAAATCCTGTTTTCTCCGAACCGCTTCAAATTGATATTTTTTCTCCGCAGAACGAATATGAGCAAACCGTCGAATACATCAGACTACTACTTCCGATTGAAGCTTCTGCGGGCACCCGTTTTATTCTGAACTACTGTTTTCGGATCAACGATTTTTACGCCTAGGGAGTACTCCCGGATTTCGAAGGTAGAACTCAGCTAACTCGCAAAGTTCATCATTTCGAACTGCAACAAGACATTCTTGCTCCGTCCTTCGCTCAATATCCTGTAGCCACATGTGTGCGCCAAGGTATTGCCGTGAAAACCCGTATTCTGACGCCCTACTTATGCCCCCGATCCGCATGAACGCGTAAATCCAATCAGGACGCCACTTCAATGCGGTCAACGCATGAGCATAGAGCATCACCAACGGTACGTTGATTTTCCCACCCCGCCAATCTGGATGCGCGAACAACTCGCCCTGATACACCACGCGACCGCTTATCTCGCGGGCGCCTGACGTTCGAGACACGATCGGCGCGTCTCCATTATTATTGTAAAGCCTGGCATAAGAACGCCTCCAGTGGCACTCTAAGTTATCTTGACCCAATGCGACCATCCTAGCCGACATGCCAGCCACAACAGAGCCGTCTCTTGCCTTAATATAAAGGCCAAAAACATCATCTGAGGCAAAGTCGTGGAACCGTGTAGATATCATCGGGTGACTGTCAGGCTTGCCAATATCTCGCATCTGCGCCTCAAATCCAGACAAGTCACTTGTTGCGCACAATTCAAAGCCATCCGCACCCAACCCAGAAAGGCAAAGCCCCCCTAGTTTTAAGAGATTTTCTTCACGCATTTTTTCGTGCCCTTAATGATTTTCCAAAGCATACAGGACCAATACACGCCTTATCCATTACACATTTTATGTACTTAAGTCTTGATCAATTACATTATTTATGTATTTCCTTGGTCAACACAGTTGATGGAGGCCGGAAATGAACATTGCCCACACGCATGACGAAGACGCCGCGCTGTTACTCGCCCCGGATCACGCACCGTTGCTGGTCCTTCAGGCGGCATGGGATCGCCTGAAACACGCGCGCGGCCAGACCGTGGACTGGGACCGCATTGGCGAACCCCGGCACATCATGGACAAACCCTTTGCCCCGGTCACGCTGGACGCTTTCCTTGATCATGGCCGCGCAAGCCGCCTTGAACGGATCCGCCACCGCGCCGCCCAGATCGGCCATACGGTAAGGGGGCGCTAAGCGATGCTGTCCCCCTTTCACGAAATCAACGAAGACATCATGCGCCAGGACCGCAAGGTTGAACGGATGGGCATCGCCGTAAGGCTGATCGCCGGGGCCTTTGCTGTACTGATCCTCATCGCCCTGAAATATGCGGTCGATCTTTATCTGGCACTGCAGGTCTTCCTGCCGGGACTGGCAGGACAATGATGCAGCACCGCGCGGCGCATAAGCTTGCCACCCGGTCGTTGGCGGCGCTCGACCGTGGGATCAGCACTGAAAACGTGGCCGCACGTATCAAGTTTACGGCCCCCGCCGATCTGCACCACGACCCCGAGGGGTATTCCCTGCGCTGCTACGGGCTGGAAACCCCGCCTATGCGGGACCGGGGTCAGGCCATCACCACATGGGCGCACATGGCGCTTGAACAGACGGAAGGACCCGCATGATGGTCATTCAGACTGATATCGCGATCGCGATCGACATGCGCCGAACCCAGATCGCCTTGGATCTGCTGAACATGTGCCGCCCCGACGCGCGCCTGTTGCAGTTGAAAAATCTGGTGCTGAACAATGGCGGCACATGGCCCGTACCCGACGCGCCCCACGACGCGCCGGTCCTGTACGAAGTCGGCCTTTTCGGCGTGTCGGCCATGGCCGACCGGCCCGAGGATCTGGCGCGCAACTGGATGCGCGCGGCGGAAAATATCCTTGAAGGCCATCCAGAGGGGGCGGCGGGATGAAGAAGGTCCTTGCAATTGGAACCGCTGCCGTCCTGCTGTCGGTCTACAACTCGGAAAAGGCGTTTGGAGCCACTTTCAAGGAAGCGATCACCGAAGCGACAGCCCTGCCCACCTTCATGGGCAGCCCGGAAAGCTGATTTCTCTTTCTGGTCCGCCAAGCGCGGGCCAGCGATGGAAACCAGAGAGACAACCGATGACCAAGCACATGCCACAGATCGCTTTCGCGCCGCGCCTCATGCAGGCCGCCCAGGCCGCGCAGTATCTGGGCGTTTCGCAAAGCACCCTTCGGACCCTGCCGATTCCGCGCAAGGAACGGGGCGGAAACCGACTCTATGACCGCTTCGACCTTGACGCCTACGCCGACGGCCTGCCCTATGAAGAGAAAGCGCCGGTAGCCGCAGACCACGGGACTGGCATCACCACGGCGAAGGCAAAACCGAAACAATGGGCAAGGCGGTAACACCATGCGCGTGAAGATGGCCGGTCTGCTGAAGGAAAAGAACCGCAACGGATCAATCCGTTGGCGGGTGCGCGTCGAGGGTGACAAGACCCGCAAGATCACCATTCCGGTCGGCCCAGATCACTACGACTTCCTGAACCACTACCATGCCGCCCGCGCCGGTGAAATCTGGACAACCACCGAAACGCCGAAGGTGGAACGATCCCTCGACTGGCTCTGCGACAGATACCTTGAATTCCTCGACCGCATGGTGACGTCGCAGCAGATGTCCGACGCCACCCTGCGCCAGCGCCGCAGCGTCCTGACCCGTCTTTGTGACTACCGCGACACGGACGGTAATCGCTACGGCGATTTCGACATTGAAGCCCCGACCGGCGCATTCGTGGAAATCCGCGACGCTTGGGCCGATCGGCCCGGTGCCGCAGACAACCTGATCAAGACCATACGCGCGGTTTACGCCTGGTCGATGGAACGCGGCGAAATCAGCTACAACCCAGCCGTCGGAATCGGAATCATCAACCGCAAGCCCAAGGGCGGCGCAGTGCCGTGGTCGATCGATGACCTGAAGACCTTCCGGGAAAAGCACCCTAAAGGCACGACCGCACACTTATGGCTTACCATCCAAGCCTTCACGGCCTGCCGGATTGGCGATTCGATCTGGCTTGGGCGCAGCAACGAAAAGATGGTGAACGGGCAGGTCTGGCTGGAATGGCAACCGCGCAAGAAGGGATCCGCCTTCGTGTCGATCCCAATGCTACCGCCACTTTTCGAGGCGACCAGAGCCACCAACGTGATCGGCCCGGCCTACATCCTGTCGAAGAAAGGACGCCCCTTTGCCAGCGCAGAAAGCCTGCGCAACCAAGTGCGCAAATGGTGCGATCAAGCTGGACTGCCAGACAAGACTTCGCACGGGATCCGAAAGGCCATGGCAGAACTGATGGCTGAAAGCGGGGCCTCACAGCATCAGATAATGGCTGTGATGGCGCACACCGAGGCGCGGACTTCAGAGATTTACACCAAGGGCGTTGAACGTCGCGCCTTGGCCGCCGAAGGCGTCCAGGCGCTGAACCTTCTGAATTGGTAAAGTGTACCGCACCACTAAATTGAGGTACACTTCTGTCAATAAAGCAAGGCTGAAACGCACCCCATAAGATGCCAGGGTCGCCCACCACTTCCTCTTTAAAAATATGGACGTTCTCAGTTAGCCACGACTGGTGGCCTCGGGTCAGCGCCCGTTCCCCGAGCCGGCCTCGCTCAACCGCGCCTTCAATGTTTAATTCATCCGCTTGTAGCCAGGCTCGATTGCATCCAATTCGGCGTAGGACACGAAAAGACCAGAAAACACCTCTGTGTGATGCAAACGGGTGCAACCGGGGTTGATCGGTTCCAGATCAAACCGATGTTCGCCCCTGAATAGTCCTGCCGGTCCTCCGTCCCAGACTAGGCTGCGGTGTTCTTCGACTTCCAACACGCGGGGACGTATGGTCAGCGACTTTCCATTGGGTTTGACAATATCAACCGTCAGTTTCCGGCCCCGTTGTAACACCCTGTCGACACGCACGTGATAGGGATTCCACTGCGGATACGATTCAATATCCGCCAGCACCAGCCAAACCGCATCAATCGATGCGGGCAAATCAATTGCGGTATTGATTTCGATCCGGGTGGCTTTTTTGACCGTATCGGCCCGGACTCCCGCGACCCCAACTATAATAACCGTAGAAAGAATTGCCATTTTCAACATGTCTATCTCCTGTGTTTGACAACAGCAGAGTGACCTATTTAGCAATCACTTTATTGAAATTTCGCGCCAGATTACGCTGCATTCGGCGCCTAATCGCGGGCCCCGTAAAAGAGAGCCATAATCCACTAAAGAACTGATTCAGCTTTATGAAATATCGCTGGAAATGCCACGAAACACCCGCGGGGTCATGTTCGTCACGCGCAGGAAATCACGCTGGAAATGCGCCTGGTCGGCATATCCGCAGCAATAGCCGATTTCGGCCAACGGTGCGCTGCTGCGGGTCAACAGATCGGTCGCCGCCCGCATCCGCGCCCGCCGCAGGATCGAAGAAAAGCTGCGCCCTTCCCCGCTCAAACGACGCTGCAACGATCGTTCCGAAAAGGCCAAATCGCGCGCCGCATCGCACAGTTTCCAGCTACGTCCGATATCACTGGCAAGAAGATCGGTCAGCCTGTCGTTGACAGGAACATCGGCAGGGCTAGCCATTTCACAGAATCCCTGCCCTGCCCGATCCGCGCACCAAGTAATCACAAAGGTTTCCAGTCTTTCGACTGGCGGCAGTGAAACGCATTGCAGGGTCTTTGGATCAAACGCGCGCGCACCGATCCACAACCGCACCCCTTTGACGCCGATTGCCTGCAACAACCCCAATAGCAGCCCCGCGATCAGACAATTTTCCCCCAAGGTCGCCGCTGAATCGTCTTTTACCCGAATTGGTGGCGGCTATTTTGGCAAAAAGCTGATGCCCTATGGCATCAGCACCGACTTGCGGTCAAATGTGGCCGAATCGGTTGTCATGTCATCATAAAAAATTTCGACATAGACCTGCTGCACCGATTTGGGCGGCAATCCCATGATCGGCATCCCTTCTTCCGCAACCAAGGCATTGGGGGATGCGGTATCGTCATGACAAGGTGGCAGATCATATAGCTGCAACGGGCCGCCATTGATCGAATAGCGGATCGCATTCAATCCACAACGCCAGCTAAGCAATTGGGTAAAATAGACAATGTCATGCCCGTCATATTCGCGCACCGCGATCCAACTGGCTTTTGTCATGCCAAGGATCGGGCGGACTTCTTGCGCAGTGGTGAATTTAGCGCTGGGCGCTTCGACTGGCTGTGGTTGAACCTGAATTTGGGCCTGGGTCTGAACTTGCGCCTGAGCCTGAGGCGCAGTTTCGACGCCAATGCTTTCGGTCGTCTGTGTGGTCTGGATTACGGCCTGACCGGTGGACTTCGTGCCGTCTTCGCCGCCGCCCTGAGCTGCCATCGCAATCATCATCAAGAAAAACTTCAGCATTAATCGTCTCCTGTTGCAAAATACGCAGCGGCCCCTTCTTTCGCGGCTGCCTTGCCCCTATAGTGATACAAAACGAGGTCAGGGCAGCCCGAGTATGACCAAAGCGGAACCAAAAATCCAACCTTTCAACATCGTCATCATTGGCCAGTCAAACCGGCTGCAATACGAGGCGCTGTTGTTTGCCGCCTCGTTCGTTGCGACAAATCCGGATTTTCTCGGCCGTTTCTTTGTCGCCATGCCGCAACCGGGCCCATTGTGGCCGGACGATCCAAGCATCAAAAGCGCCTATGTGATTGAACTTATTAAGGAATTCGGGGCGGAAATTTTACCCTTCGAAAGTCGGCATTTCGGCCAATCCTACCCCTACGGCAACAAGATTGAAGCGCTGGCGGCGCTGCCCGAAGGCGAACCCTTTGTCTTTTTCGACACCGATACGCTGATCCTCGACGACCTGACCGAAGTGCCGTTTGATTTCGACCGGCCCGCGGCTTCGATGCGGGTCGAAGGCACCTGGCCGAAACTGGAACTCTACGGTCCGGGCTATTCCGAGATATGGAAATCACTTTATGACCGCTTCGGACTGGATTTCGAAAGCTCGCTCGATCTTTCCCAGCCAGATGAATATTGGCGCAGGTATCTCTATTTTAACGCCGGGTTCTTTTATTACAAATGTCCCAAGATTTTTGGTGACCTGTTTGCCGAATACGCGATGTCGATCAAAACGGATCCGCCTGAACCGCTGATCTGTCAGTCGCTAAATCCCTGGCTCGATCAGGTGGCACTGCCTTTGGTCATCCATAAACTTGGCGGCGGTCGTGATGCCCTGCCAGACGGGTATCTGGACGGGAATTACAGTTGCCATTACCGTTTATTGCCAATGCTTTACGCACGCGAAAGCGACAAGGCGGTTACATTACTAGAAGATATTTCCGCGCCCAACCGGATCAAAAAAGTGCTCAAGCAATATGAGCCGATCAAACGCTTCGTGTATCAGGGCAAGGGCGAAAGGGCGCGCAACATGTTCGACCGCGAAGACCTGCCGCGCCGGGAACAGATGATCCGGCAACGGCTGAAGAAAAACGGGCTTTGGCTGCGCTGAGACAACCCGTGTCGGTGTCAAATTGCAGAACGGAACGCCGTCGGATGCAACACCGGTCGGTAGCCCGCTGCCAAAGTCCGCACGATTGTGGCCGGTGTCAGGACGGTTACGATCCCGCTTGGTCGAATGCGCTTCGCCCCATAACCACTCGTGCTAAATGAAATAATTACATCCCCCAACACCAATGCCGGTTCCGGTGCCAGAACAAAGCAACCATCGGGCAGCGTTTCGGCGCGAGCCTTGAAGCGGGTTTGTTTTCGGTTACGGCAGACGCGGGCAGGATGCAGCGCGATGTCGATATCGGCAAGCCGTGCGACCGGGCCCTGCGCCGCCTCCCAGGCGCTGCGAAATCGCAGCGCATCGGCGCGGCGGCATTCGTGGCAGGGCCGGTGCCCGGCGGCCAATGCCACCGCTTCATCAAGGAAGAAAAGCGCCGTCCAACCGCGTTCGGGCATTGGCCCGTGATAGCGATCCTTGAACCGCAAGGCGCAGCAAAGCCAGTGTTTGTGCCGCCAGCGCGGCCGCCCAAGCGACCCATCGGGCCGATGCAAAATTCCGCGATTGCCGGTGAACAAGCCGCGCGCCGGATCGGCCACGATTTCCCCCGTCGGCAAAACGCGGTTTTGCAGTGTCACACCATCATTTCTTTCGTAGCAGACAAGGTTATATCCGGATAATCGCGTTCAACCCGGTCGATATCCCATTGTAAACGCGTCAGATAAACGATGTCGCCATCATGATCACGAGCGATATGCTGCTTGTTGGCTTCGACGAACTTATCGACCGGCAACTTGTCACCATGCACCCATCTGGCCGAGGTGAATTGCGATTGTTCGAACCGCACCGGCAGACCGTATTCCAGTTCGATCCGGCTGGCCAGAACTTCGAATTGCAGCGCCCCGACGACGCCGACAATGAAGCCCGATCCGAAATTCGGTTTGAACACCTTGGCCGCCCCTTCTTCGGCGAATTGCATCAGCGCCTTTTCCAGATGCTTGGCCTTCATCGGATCGCCGGCGCGGCAGTTTTGCAGCAGTTCCGGTGCGAAGCTGGGGATGCCAGTGACGCGGATCGCTTCGCCTTCGGTCAAGGTGTCACCGATGCGCAGCTGGCCGTGGTTGGGGATGCCGATGATATCGCCGGCCCAGGCTTCTTCGGCCAGTTCACGGTCTGAGGCGAGGAACAGTACCGGGTTGGTGACGGCCATCGGTTTCTTGGTCCGCACATGGGTCAGTTTCATGCCGCGCTTGAAATGACCCGACGCCATGCGGATAAAGGCAACGCGGTCGCGGTGCTTTGGGTCCATGTTGGCCTGCACCTTGAAGACAAAGCCGGAAACCTTTGTTTCTTCTGGGGAAATCTGTCTTGGCTCTGCCTTCTGAATTTGCGGTTCGGGGCCGTAATCGCCGATCCCGTCCATCAGTTCCTTGACCCCGAACGAATTGATCGCAGACCCGAACCAGATCGGTGTCATATGACCTTCGAGCACCGCTTGCGGGTCGAGTTTCGGCAGCAGTTCCTTTGCCATCTCGACCTCTTCACGCAGCTTTTCGATCAGGTCGGCGGGCACGTTTTCGGCCAGTTTAGGATCATCCAAACCTTTGATTTCAATGGTTTCCGCCACCTTGTTGCGGTCAGCGCGGTCCATCAGTTCCAGCCGGTCGTTCAACATGTCATAGCAGCCGATGAAATCGCGGCCTTGACCGATCGGCCACGACGCCGGGGTCACGTCGATCGCCAGATTTTCCTGTATTTCATCAATGATATCAAAGGTGTCCCGGCTTTCCCGATCCATCTTGTTACAAAAGGTCAGGATCGGCAGGTCACGCAGCCGACAGACTTCGAACAATTTCTGGGTCTGGCTTTCTACGCCCTTTGCACCGTCGATCACCATCACCGCCGCATCCACCGCCGTCAGGGTGCGATAGGTGTCTTCGGAAAAGTCAGAGTGCCCGGGAGTATCCACAAGATTAAATCGGAAGCCATTGTAATCAAACGACATTGCAGAGGCGGACACGGAAATACCCCGGTCCTTTTCCATCTGCATGAAGTCCGACCTTGTGCGCCGGGCTTCGCCCTTGGCGCGGACCTGACCGGCCATCTGGATCGCACCGCCATAGAGCAAGAACTTTTCCGTCAGCGTGGTTTTGCCGGCGTCGGGATGCGAAATGATCGCAAAAGTCCGGCGGCGGGCAATTTCGGGCGGCAGTTCGGGGCGATTTGAGGCGGTGTCTAACATGATCGGGCATATATTGATGCGCGCATCACTTGGCAAGCTTGGCGCGGGGCCCGACGCTGCAAAGCTTTGAGGATATTTGTGGCATTTGTAGCGCGAAACGGTACAGATCGCCCGCCCGCCGCGTTTTCACCTGTGCGGCGGGGGGGGAGGCACTGAGCAGAGGCGCCTAGGTGCCCTGTTGCCGGACAATCAGAACATCGCAGGGCGGGTTGCGCATCATGTCGCTTGCCACGCTGCCGAGAAAGGCGCGGTGTTGACCGACGCGGCCATGTGCCCCGACGACGATGAGATGGGCATCTTCACGCCGCGCCACGTCGGCCAAGGCGCTGGCTGCGCCGCCTTCGATGATCACGGTGTCGGCGAGCGTATCGGGCAAATCCGTGCTGTCGCGCCATTGCCTGTCGTTCTGGATCGGTTCCTTGCTGAAACTGCGCAGCAATTCATCGGCATTGCCCGATTGCGCGAGCATGCCGCGATAGGGCACTTGAATCGTGTGGACCGGCAGGATGCGTGCGCCGGGTGCAAGCTGTGCCGCCAAACCGGCACCGGCCGTTGCGTTCGGCGAAAAATCCGCGCCAAGCACGATGGTTTCATAGGGACGTTCATCACGATCCGCGGCCATCAGCACCGGCACTTTGGCCAAGCGGGTAATCCGTTGCGCCGTGGTTTCGCGCACGAGATCGAAAAAGCTTCGATCCCGATGCGGCCCCATGACCAGAAGGTCGGCCCCTTCCCGTTCGACACTGGCAACGATATCGCCGGTGGGATCACCGCGTTCGACCCGGATTTCGTATTTCACGCCGTCCCCAAGGGTCTGCGCGAAAGCGCCAAGCGATTTCTGTGCGTTTTGGGTGATGTCGGCGATGATCGGCAACGGCAGGGCGTCATCTACGATGCTGAGCACGATCAGCCGGGCCTTGAGCGCCCGCGCAACGGCAAAGCCGCGGCGTACCGCCAAGTCCCCACGATGTGAAAGATCGGTTGCCGCGATAATGGTATTGATCATACTTCCCCCCGTAATTCGTCAAATCAACAAATTTTCAATTTGTTAGATATGTTTGATTTCGGGGATATCAAGCCAGCTTTCGCATCGCCGGGCGCGCCTTTCGACCCGCGAAGGGGCGACGCAATCCACACGCCGATCAAGCGCAAAGCGCCTTTGTCGGCCCGTTATCAGCCGGTCGAGGCGCGGCGCAGCGTTTCGGTGATGTCTTCGTCGCTTTTGGCGGCTGAGGGCAGGTCGAAATCCAGATAGGACCGGTCGGAATGGCGCAGATGTCCCGATTGCAGACGTTCGGCCACCTCCGGCGGCAAGGCGGGCGAACTGCGCAGATCGGCCAGCAGGGTTTCGGCGGCGATGCCTTCGGCATAGATGATCTGATGATCGTCGAACAGCAATTGGTAATATTCGACAAACCCGCCATCGGTGCGGGTCACGGTGGTGCCATTGACCAGATTGCGCGCCTTGATCAGCAATTCGGACCGGCCCGCGCCCAATTCATCGGAGCGCTGATAGACAAACAGCCGGTGTTCCGGGCTGACCACAAGATCATTGCAATTGTGCAAGGCCCCGGCGGCAATATGGACCGGCGCGAATTCGCCCAGCGCACGGGCCGTGGATTGACCGATCCAGCGCAATTCCTGCGGCCCGTCATCGCGGGTCAGCACCCGGTCACCGGCCACCAGATCTTCGACCTTGCGCTGTTCGCCGGTCGCCATGGTGATATGGGTGCCACGGGTGAAGCTGACACAGGCAATTTCGCCCAGCTTGGTGCGGGCGTTTTCGGTATCGATACCGACCAGCACCAATTCATCCTTGGACCGCAGCGGCGCGAAGGGCAGCGCATAGATTTCGGCGACATGGCCCAGTTCATCGACTTCGACCAGCACCAGAACTTCGGTTGTGGCCCCTTCGGAGGACATGAAGGTCAGGCAACTGTCGAGATGGATCGTGGCCCCCGGGGTTCCGGTTTCGGTATTGGCGGTGATGGAAAACCGGCCATTGCGCCCCGGCGCGACGGCAAGACGGGCCGATCGCGCACCTGCGCGCACGAAATAGGTATCATCCAGCACCAGTTCATCGGCGAAGGACAACGGATCCCCCAAATTCGCCCCATGCGACACGACCAAAGCCGCCGAGCGATAGACCGGAAGCGTGAAGACGGAGCTGGGGATGAAGTCATTCATGGGCACAATACTTTCTTACCGATACAGAAGGCGTACTTACTGAGTATTCTTGTTAAGATGGGAATGTGGCGCAAAACGTACAATGGGACGGCCTTTTGCTGGCATTTGCCTTATGGAGGGGTCACTATACTTAACGGTAGTCACTACCGGCATTTTAGGAAGACTGAGGAGAATCCATAGCATGGATTTGGGAATTGCGGGCAAAAAAGCCCTTGTATGCGCATCGAGCAAAGGATTGGGGCGCGGCTGTGCCGAAGCCCTGGCGGAGGCCGGTGTCAATCTGGTGATGAATGCGCGCGGCGCCGAGGCGCTGGAAACGGCAGCGGAGGAAATCCGCCGGAAATATGGCGTCGAGGTTACAACTGTCGCCGCTGACGTCACCACCGAAGAGGGGCGTGCGCGGTTGCTGGAAGCGGCTGGCGAGGTTGATATTCTGGTCAATAATGCCGGTGGTCCGCCGCCCGGTCTGTGGACCGATTGGGACCGCGAAGATTTCATCAAGGCGCTGGATGCCAACATGCTGACCCCGATCGCGCTGATCAAGGCTTTGGTGCCGGGGATGATGGATCGCGGCTGGGGCCGCGTGGTCAACATCACGTCGCAATCGGTGAAAGCGCCGATCGCGGTGCTGGGACTGTCGAATTCGGCGCGGGCCGGGCTGACCGGTTATGTTGCCGGCACCTCGCGCCAGGTGGCGGGCAGCGGCGTGACGATCAACAACCTGTTGCCGGGCATTCATGCCACGGACCGCGCGGTGTCGCTGGACACCGGGGTATCACAGCAACAGGGGATCAGCATCGAGGACGCCAAGGCCAACCGCTGCAAGACGATCCCTGCCGGGCGTTACGGCACACCGGAAGAATTCGGCGCGATGTGCGCCTTCTTGTCGTCGCAACTGTCCGGGTTTATCGTCGGTCAGAATATCCTGCTGGATGGCGGCGGGGTGAACGCGACGCTGTAAGCGTTCGGGGGGCGAAATCCGGGTCGGATTTCGCCCTGTTTTTAGACCTGACCCCTAGATTTCCGTCACCCGGCGAATGTCACCGGTATCCAGAACCGGCGAGGCGTCGATATCTTCGGCATCCAGCATGGTGGCAACCCGTTCCAGCGATGCCACCAGCATCGCCTGTTCCCAATCTTCCATCGCGGAAAATTTCCGCACGAAGCGCTGTTGCAACGGATCCGGTGCATTGCTGATCGTTTGCCAGCCTTCTTCTGTCATCGCGATATTGGTCTGACGCCGGTCGGTCGAAGATTTTTCCCGGCTGACCAATTTCTGACGGACCAGTTTATCCACCAAAGACGTCACCGTGGCCTGCGACACCCGCATCCGCAGCGAAATTTCCTTGGCGGTGGTTTGTTCTTTTTCGGCAACGATCTGCAACACCCGGAACTGCACGGCTGTGACGCCCGAAGATTGCGCCAGTTCGCGACTGAAGAGTTCGGTTGCCCGCAAAATGCGGCGCAGAGCGATCAGGCTGACATCAACACGGTCCATAATTCGCCTCCTGCTGTGTGACTCACCAAATATAAGGAATAATACTTAGAAAGACAACGCGTCTTTCATTTAGAATATCGAAGCATTTATTCTGCTGATTAATAAAGATTTATTCGGAATATTGAACATGCGTGCGGCAATTTCGCTTCGCCTGTTGAAGTTTTTGCTTCCGCATGTTAGTTAGCCAATCAAAGCAATATGGAGGCACCTAGATCCATGCAACATACACGCGGAATGACAGGCACGGCTTTACCGGCCCTGCGCAAACCCGACGCAAAAGACGGGGCGGATATTTGGGAGCTGGTACGCAGCTGCCAGCCGCTTGACGAAAATTCGATGTATTGCAACCTGATCCAGTGCGATCATTTCCGCGATACCTGCGTGGTGGCCGAGCTTGATGGCGAAACCGTCGGCTGGGTTTCGGGTTATATCCTGCCCCACGATCCGGACACCTTGTTCATCTGGCAGGTTGCCGTCGCCGAACAGGCGCGCGGCATGGGGTTGGGCGCGGTGATGTTGCAAAACATTCTGGCGCGCGATGTCTGCGAAGATGTCGAGCGGGTCCAGACCACGATCACCGGCGACAATGCCGCGTCTTGGGCGTTGTTCCGCAAATTCGCCGGGATCAAGGATGCCGAACTTACTTCGCAGCCCTATTTCACGCAGGCGCTGCATTTTCGGGATCTGCACAAGACCGAAAACATGGTCACGATTTCGCTGAAGAACCGGATGCGCGCGGCGGCCTGAGCCATGCTGCGCCCCTCGGTTTTCAACTCACTGATAAACTTACCAAAAGGAAGTCATATGCTGACGTCTCCGTCCGATCCAATTGTATTTCAACGCCGTGAATCCGAAGCACGGTCCTATTGCCGCGGTTTCGACGCCGTGTTCGCAAAGGCCGCCGGGTCCGAGCTGATCGACGCTGATGGAAACCGCTATATCGATTTTCTGGCGGGCTGTTCGTCGCTCAATTACGGCCATAACGACCCCGATATGAAAACGGCGCTGATCGATCACATCGCCGGCGACGGAATCGCCCATGGTCTGGACCTGCATACCGATACCAAGGCGCGGTTTCTGGCGGCGCTGGAAACCCATATCCTGGAACCGCGGGAGATGGACCACAAGGTGATGTTTACCGGCCCGACCGGCGCCAACGCGGTCGAAGCCGCGATGAAGCTGGCGCGCAAAGTGACCGGGCGCACCAATGTGATTTCATTCACCAACGGGTTTCATGGCGTCACCATGGGGGCGCTGGCCGCGACCGGCAACAAATACCACCGTGGCGGTGCGGGCATGACGTTGAACGGCGTCACCCGGATGCCGTTCGATGGTTATCTGGGCGCCGATTTCGACACCAGCACCTTGTTGGAAAAGATGCTGTCGGATCCGTCTTCGGGGGTTGATGCCCCGGCGGCGATCATCCTGGAAACCGTGCAGGGCGAAGGCGGGCTGAATGCCGCGCGTCCCGAATGGATCCGCAAGGTAGCGGCGCTGGCCAAAGAGCACGGCGCGCTGTTGATCATCGACGATATTCAGGCCGGTTGCGGCCGCGCCGGTGATTTCTTTTCCTTCGACGGGATGGGGATCACGCCGGATATCATCACGATGGCGAAATCGATTTCGGGCTTCGGCCTGCCGATGGCGCTGATGCTGGTACGGCCCGAACATGACATTTTCGGCCCGGCAGAACATAACGGCACCTTCCGCGGCAACACCCATGCCTTTGTCACCGCGCGGATCGCGATTGAAAAATTCTGGGCCGATGACAATTTCCGCGACCAGTTGGCGGAAAAGGAACGGATGATCGTGGCGGCGTTGGCGGCGATTGCCGAAATGGTGCCCGGTGCGACGCTGAAGGGCCGCGGGCTGATGCGCGGGGTCGATGTCGGCTCGGGCGAGTTGGCCAGCGAAATCTGTAGCCGCGCCTATCAAGAGGGCCTGGTGATCGAAACCTCGGGCCCCAAGGATGAGGTGGTCAAGATCCTGGCCCCGATCACGACCCCGGACACGCTGTTGCGCAAGGGGCTGAACCTGCTGCTGAATGCCGTTTACGACAGCAGCGTCAATATCAAAATCGCGGCGGAGTAACCAAGATGATTGTCAGAGATTTCAACAAGATCGTTCAAGACGAGAAAGACCGCGTCGTATCGGACGCGCATTGGACCAGCGTGCGGATGCTGCTGGCCCAAGATGGGATGGGATTTTCGTTCCACATCACCTTTCTTGAAGCCGGATCGGAACACACGTTCGAATACAAGAACCATTTCGAAAGCGTGTATTGCATGCAGGGCAAAGGATCGATCACCGATCTGGCCACCGGCGAAACCCATGAAATCACCCCCGGTGTGATGTATGCGCTGAACAAGCATGACCGCCATATCCTGCGCGCCGAAGAAGAGCTGGTGATGGCATGCGTCTTCAACCCGCCGGTCACTGGCACCGAGGTTCACCGTGAAGACGGTTCCTACGCCCCGGCGGAGGCATTGGTGGACTGAACCAATGGCGCATACTGTTGAAAAAATCGGTGGCACGTCCATGTCGAAACTGGACGTGCTGAGAGACACGTTGTTCACCGCCGAGCGGAAAGACGAGTCGCTTTACGGGCGCGTTTTCGTGGTGTCGGCCTTTGCCGGAATCACCAACCTGTTGCTGGAACACAAGAAAACCGGCGAAGCTGGGGTTTATGCCCTGTTTGCCAATGCCGATTCCGATCACAGCTGGCATGAAGCTTTGGACCGGGTCGCGGTGGCGATGACCAAGGCACATGATGCGGTTCTGGATCACGATGCCGACCGCGAACGGGCCGGTGCCTTTGTGCAGGACCGGATCGAAGGGGCGCGCAATTGCCTGATCGATCTGCAACGGTTGTGTTCCTATGGCCATTTCCGTTTGGCCGAACATATGTTGCAGATCCGTGAATTGCTGTCGGGGCTGGGCGAGGCGCATTCCGCGCTGGTCACCACCTTGATGCTGCAACGCCACGGGATCAATGCGCGGCTGGTCGATCTGTCCGGTTGGCGCGACGATGGCGAAGTGACGCTGGAACAGCGGATCGGCAACGCGATGGACGGGATCGACCCGGCGGTCGAAATGCCGATCGTGACCGGTTATGCGCAATGCGCCGAAGGTTTGATGCGTGAATTCGACCGCGGTTATTCCGAGGTGACGTTTTCCTGTCTTGCCGCGCTGACGCACGCACGCGAAGCGATCATTCACAAGGAATTTCATCTGTCCTCTGCCGATCCCAAGCTGGTCGGAGCGGAGGCGGTGCGCAAGCTGGGCCGGACCAATTACGACGTGGCCGACCAATTGTCGAATATGGGGATGGAAGCGATCCACCCCAAGGCGGCGAAAACCCTGCGTCAGGCCGAGGTGCCGCTGCGCGTCACCAATGCCTTTGATCCCGGCGATCCGGGCACGTTGATCGACGATCAGCCAGCGGATCATCCCGGTGTCGAAATCATTACCGGGCTTGATATCATCGCGCTGGAATTGTTCGAACAGGACATGGTCGGGGTCAAAGGCTATGACGCCGCGATCCTTGACGTGTTGACCCGGCATGATGTGCGCATCGTGTCGAAAGTGTCGAACGCGAACACGATTACCCACTATCTCGACACCTCGCTGAAAGCGATGCGCCGGGTTGAAAAGGATCTGGCGGCGCTTTATCCGCAGGCCCTGATTACCAGCCGCAAACTGGCGCTGGCATCGGTGATCGGGCGCGATCTGAGCGGGTTGTCGGTATTGACCCGCGGGTTGCAGGCAATCGCGGATCACGGGCTTGAATCGATCGGTGCCAGTCAGGGGCCGCGCAATGTCGATACCCAGTTCATCCTTGAACGCGACGATCTGAAACCGGTGATCAAGGCGTTGCATGACGCGTTCATCACCGATGCGGCGCAGGCCCTGTGCAAGGCGGCCTGACCGGGACCAGAAGACATGCGAGGACAGCGGCGGTTTCCGCTGTCCGGCCGCGCCCCCTACCCCGGTTTGCTGTGTTTGGCCGGATTCGGGCAGCGCGGTTTGACATTTTGCCGACTTGTGCCCTGTCCCGAGGATTGCTAAGGAATTGGGAAACCCGATGAATTTGATCGGAAACCCAGGAAACGCCCTTGTCCGCCATCCCTCCCCGTCTTGAAATCCGCAATCTGATCCGTCGCTTCGACGGTCAGCCGGTGGTCAACGACGTGTCGCTGAAGGTCAGCCCGGGGCAAGTGACCTGTCTGCTGGGGCCGTCGGGCTGTGGCAAGTCCACCACGCTGCGGATGATCGCCGGGGTGGAAATGCAGGACGAAGGCGAAATTTACGTCGATGGCAACCTGATTTGCGACACGGTGTTCCGGGTGCCGCCCGAACGCCGCCATATCGGGTTGATGTTTCAGGATTTCGCGCTGTTCCCGCATTTGACCGTGGGCGACAACGTGGCCTTTGGTCTGGCCGGATCGAAAGAGCAGAAACGCGCCCGAGTCGAAGAATTGCTCGACAAGGTCGGGCTGACGCGGTTCATCGATGGCTATCCTTACCTGTTGTCGGGCGGCGAACAGCAGCGCGTGGCCTTGGTGCGGGCCCTAGCCCCCCGGCCAAAGATCATGCTGATGGATGAACCGTTTTCCGGGCTGGATAACCGGTTGCGCGACGATATCCGCGATCAGACGCTGGAAATTCTGAAACAGGAAGATGCGGCGGTTCTGCTGGTCACGCATGAACCCGAAGAAGCGATGCGGATGGCCGACGAAATCGCGCTGATGCGCGATGGCCGGATCGTGCAGCAAGGTGCCCCCTATAATATCTACAACGCCCCAAGGGACAAACAGGCGGTGGCCTTTTTCAGCGATATCAACGTGATCCGTGGCAAGGTCAAAGGCGCGCTGACCGAAACGCCGTTCGGTCAGTTTCTGGCCCCCGGGGTGCCGGATGGCAACGAGGTGGAAATCGTCATCCGTCCGCAGCATCTGAAAATCGAATTCGATCGCAGCGGCAAAGGCCCGCTGCCGACGCCGCAACACGGGGCGGCGGCGCGCGGCGAAGTGGTGCGGGCGCGGTTCATGGGGGCCGAAAGCCTGATCGAGATTCGGATGGATTACGACGGGTCGATCCTTAAGGCGACGGTGCCCAACGTGTTTTTGCCCAATCCGGGCCGGGTGCTGTGGCTGATGTTTCGGCGCGACCGCTGTTTCGTTTTTCCCGCCGGTTGATCCCAAAACCACAGATTTCCTGCGTAGTTTTGGGTACTGAGCCACCGCAGTCTTGAGCGTCAGGCAAAAAACCGCCCCCTTGCGGCGCTTTGGTTCTTTTAACCGGCCGCGTTCATCATTAAATACTCTAAGTGATTTATCAGGGCCCAGAGATGAGGCCCGGTCAAGGGAGAGACACAATGTTGAACAATATCGGCCTTCCCGGCCTTCTGCTGATCGCCGTCGTCGTTCTGGTGCTTTTCGGTCGTGGCAAAATCAGTTCGCTCATGGGTGAAGTCGGCAAAGGCATCACCGCCTTCAAGAAAGGCGTCACCGATGGCAGCAAGGAAATCGAAGATCAGGCCGCCGAGGCCAAAGACGTGACCCCGGAAAGCGAACAGGACAAGGTCTGAGCCAATGTTCGATCTTGGTGGGAGCGAGCTGCTGGTGATCGGCGTTGTCGCGTTGATCGTCGTGGGTCCGAAGGATCTGCCTGGGCTGTTCCGCACGGTCGGCAATTTCGTTGGCAAGGCCAAGGGCATGGCCCGCGAATTCAGCCGCGCGATGGATCAGGCCGCGGATGAATCTGGCGTCAAGGATGTGACCGCAGGCCTGAAAGCGGCGGCGAATCCTACCCAGTTCGGTCTTGATAAGGTCAAGGATGCCGCTGGCAGTTTCAAAGACTGGACCCCCGGGGCCGATGGCGACCTGGACGAAGACCGGGCCGATGCCGCCAAGAAAATCCATGATGCCAGCGCCAAGAAGGCACAGGCTCGTCTGGATGCCGAAGCCGCAGCCAAAGCCCCAACGCCCGACGTGACAGCCGACGCCCAAGCGGCAGAACAGCCCCCTGCCGAGGATAAGGCATGACCAACACCGATGATTTGGATGACAGCAGCGCGCCCCTGATCGAACATCTGGCCGAGCTGCGCACCCGGCTGATCCGGGCGCTGATCGCCTTTATCATCGGGATGGTGATCTGTTTTTCCTTTGGCGGTGCAATCCTTGATTTCCTGCTGATCCCGATCGAAAAAACCATGCGCGATCTGGGCAATCCCAATCCGGTGATGCAATACACCGCGCCGCAGGAATATTTCTTTACCCTGATCCGCATTTCGATGGTTGGTGGTCTGGCCTTGGCCTTCCCGGTCATTGCGCATCAGTTGTGGCGCTTTGTGGCGCCGGGATTGTACAGGAAGGAAAAAAGCGCCTTCCTGCCGTTCCTGATCGCGTCGCCGGCTTTGTTCCTGCTGGGCGCTTCTTTTGCGCATTTCGTGGTGATCCCGCTGGCGATGGCCTTTTTCCTTGGCTTTTCCGATTTTCCGTCTTTCGTTTCGGCGCTGTTGAGCGGTGAAGACGTGGCGCAAACCGTCGATAGCGGCATCGACATCGTGTTCAACGGCAAGGTCAATGAGACGCTCGACATCACGTTGAAGATGATCGTGGCCTTTGGCCTGTGTTTCCAATTGCCGGTCCTGCTGACGCTGATGGGCAAGGCCGGGTTGGCCACTGCTGCCGGTCTGCGCAGTACCCGCAAATATGCCGTCGTGGGCATTCTGGTGGTGGCCGCTTTGGTCACGCCGCCGGATGTGACAACGCAGGTGATCCTGTTTGTCGTGGTTTACGGTCTGTATGAAATTTCGATCTTCCTGGTCGCGCGGGTGGAAACCAAACGCGAAGACACGCTGCGCGCCGAAGGCTATTACGACGACGAAGACGAGGAAGACGACCCTCTGATGGCCGAATTCGATGCCGATGACGAGGCCGATAGCGAGGACAAGGCGTGAAGAAACGGTTGAAACGGATTGCCGAGGCGCTGGAACGGATCGCCCCGGCGCCGATGGCTGCGCCGGATTTCGACGCTGCCGACGCCTTTGTCTGGCATGTCGACCCGGACCGTTTGGAACCGGTGGACAAGGTCAACCGGATCGCGCTGGATCTGCTGATCGGGGTTGACCGGACCCGCGACACGTTATTGGCCAACACGTTGCAATTCGCCCAAGGGCTGCCGGCCAACAACGCGCTGCTTTGGGGATCGCGCGGGATGGGCAAATCGTCGATCGTCAAGGCGATCCATGCCGAGATTGCGACCCGCGGCCACCCGGTCAAGATGGTAGAGTTGCAACGCGAAGACCTGCCATCGGTGTCGCGGCTGATGAACCTGCTGCGCGGCAGCGGGCACCGGTTTTTGCTGTTTTGCGACGATCTGAGCTTTTCGCATGACGACCAGCATTACAAATCGCTGAAGGCGGTTCTGGATGGTGGCATCGAAGGGCGGCCCGACAACGTGGTGTTTTATGCCACGTCGAACCGCCGCCATTTGATGCCGCGCGACATGATCGAAAACGAACGGTCGAACGCGATCAACCCCTCTGAAGCGGTGGAAGAAAAGGTATCGCTGAGCGACCGGTTCGGGCTGTGGTTGGGGTTCCATCCCTGCACCCAGGACGAATATCTGGCGATGATCCGCGGCTATTGCGATGCCTACGGCGTGGCGGTGGAAGACGATGTGCTGCGGGCCGAGGCGATCGAATGGCAGGCGACGCGCGGGGCGCGGTCGGGCCGGGTCGCATGGCAATATTTCACCGATCTGGCCGGACGTCAGGGCGTGCGGATCTGAAACCGGAAAAAAAAGGGCGAAACCTGAAACAGGTTTCGCCCTTTTCGCGGTAATTTCGGCCCTAGGCGACCAAGCGGCTGATCACCACGGTGACTTCCGGTTTCTTGCCAATCTCCGATTGCGCGGTCTGGCGCACCGCCTTTTTCAGCGCCGTTTCCAGCTTGTCATCATCCATCATCGTCTTGCGGTCGGCGCGGCCGATGAATTGGCTCAGGTCTTCTTCCAGACAATCGACCAGCGGCGCGTTCGACGTTCCGGTTTCCGCCAGCCCGCGCAATTCGCACCACGGATCGCCCAAGGCTTCGTTGTCTTCGTCGAGGATCAACGTCACCAGAATATGCCCGTTCAGCGCCATCCGGATGCGATCGCGCACGATCCCGTCCATCGCGCCGATCTTGACCGACCCATCAAGATAGGTCCGCCCGGTTTCGACAAAGCCGCAGACCTTGGGCGCATGGCCGGTCAGGTCCAGCATGGTGCCGTTGACCGCGATGGTCGACGTATAACCGTTGCTTTGCGCCAGCTTGGCATGTTCGCGCAGATGCCGGTGTTCACCATGCATCGGAATGACCATTTCGGCATGGACCAGTTTGTGCATTTCGACCAGATCGGGGCGGTTGGCATGGCCCGATACGTGATAGCGCCCGGCGCTATCGTCGACCACATCGACGCCCATTTGCGAAAACTGGTTCATGATGCGGATCACGCCGCGTTCATTGCCGGGAATGGTTTTCGACGAAAACAGGAACAGATCGCCCTCTTTCAGAGTGATGCCGTTATATTTGCCATTGGCCAGTTGGGCGCTGGCCGCACGGCGTTCGCCCTGTGACCCGGTGACCAGCAGCATCAGGTTTTCACGCGGGATGCTGCGGGCATCTTCGACCGGCACCACCTTGGGGAAATCCGACAGCACGCCGGTGGTGATCGACGCTTCGATCATCCGCCGCATCGCCCGGCCCATCAGACAGATCGAACGACCGGCGCGTTCGCCAGCTTCGGCCAGGGTTTTGACCCGCGCCACGTTTGACGCAAAGGTCGTCGCCACCACCATGCCCGAGGCTTCTTCGACCAGCGCTTCGATTTCGCTGCCGATGCTGGATTCGGACCGGCCCGCCACCGGGGTGAACACGTTGGTGGAATCACAGATCAGCGCCTTGACCCCGTCCTTGGCCACCGATCCCCAAAGATCGGGATCATAGGCTTCGCCGACGATCGGCGATTTGTCGAGCTTGAAATCGCCGGTATGGATCACCCGCCCGGCGGGCGTGTCGATGACCAGCCCGGAACTTTCCGGGATCGAATGCGAAATCGGCAGGAAACCGACGCTGAACGGTCCGGCCTGTACCGTTTCGGGCCAGGCCGACGTGGTGCGCACCACCTTGTCGGACAGACCATATTCGGCCAGCTTGCCACGGGCGATATTGGCAGTGAAGGCACGGGCGTGGACCGGTGCGCCCAGCCGCTCATAGAGGTGACCCACCGCGCCGACATGGTCTTCATGCGCATGGGTGATGAAAATCGCTTCCAGCCGGTCCTTGCGTTGCTCCAGCCAGGAAATGTCGGGCATGATCAGATCCACCCCGGGCGATCCGTCCATATCCGGGAAGGTCACACCGAGATCGACCAGGATCAGCCGTTCCTTGTCTTCCGGCCCATAGCCGAAGACGTAACAATTCATTCCAATTTCCCCGGCGCCGCCGAGGGGGAGGTAGATCAGACGGTCACTGCTCATAGGTTGCCCTGGTCCTTGTTATATTTGTGGATCACGGTCAGGCCGTGCATGGTCAGGTCGTCTTCGATCACATCGAACAGCGGTTCACCAGTGGCAAAAAGCGGTGCCAGCCCGCCAGTGCCGACAACTTTCATCGGACGGGCGTATTCGGCCTTGATCCGGTCGGTGATCCCGTGGATCAGCCCGACATAGCCCCAGAAGATCCCCGACTGGATACAGGCGACGGTATTGGTGCCGATGACATGTTCGGGCTGGCTGATATCGACATGGGGCAGCGCCGCCGCGCCCTGGTGCAACGCCTCCAGGCTCAGGTTCACCCCCGGTGCGATCACCCCGCCGACATAGGCGCCGTCTTCGGCCACCACGTCGAAATTCGTCGCGGTGCCAAAATCGACGACAACCACGTCGCCGCCATGACGGTCAAAGGCCGCGACCGCGTTGGCCAACCGGTCCGGCCCGACCGCTGTGCCGGCATCCACCCGCGGCGGGATCGGTAGCAGGCAATCGGGTTTGCCCACCACCAAGGGCCGGCAGCCGAAGAACCGATCGCTGAAGACCCGCAGGTTGAACACCACCCGCGGCACTGTCGAGCTGATGATCACATCGCTGATATCGGCCTTGATGCCGTAATGGTTCACCAGCGTCGAATACCAGGTGAAATAGGCATCCGCCGTGCGCGCATGATGGGTCGAGGTGCGCAGGGTGCAGAGGAATTTTTCGCCATCCCAGACCGAAAAAACCGTGTTGGTGTTGCCACAATCGATAGCCAGAAGCATACCCGCCCCCTTCAGAAAAAAATCTCGGCCGCCGGGATCGCGACGCGGCCTTGGGCCGTGGATAGGACAAGATTGCCTGCCGCGTCCACTGTTTCAAATGTCCCGGTCTGTTCGTGACGCAGGGTCCGGGCGGTGATCACTTCGCCCAACCGGGCCGCGCGGTCAAGCCACAGGCGACGGATCGGGGCAAAGCCATAGCTGCAAAACTGCGCTTCAAGGCGAGCATAGGCCGGTGCCAGCAGGCCAAGAAAGTCTTCCGGGGGGATGGCGATCCCGGTTTCGCCCAGTAGCGACACTGGTCGCAGCGCCCCGGGTTCCACCGCGCCGGGATCGGGGGCGTTTTTCAGGTTCACGCCAATGCCGATGGCAATATGGCTGACCCCGCCGGAATGGCCGGAGCTTTCCAGCAGGATACCGGCCACCTTGCCGCCATTGAGCAAAACGTCATTGGGCCATTTCAACGCCAAGCCATCGCTGCGCCCGGTGGCGGCGGCGAAAGCATCGTACAAGGCCAACGCGGCCACGAAAGACCGCAGCGCCACCTGGTCGGGCGTTTCGGTCGGACGCATCACCAAAGTGGCGGCGAAATTACCCGCCGGATCGGCCCAGGCCCGGCCACGGCGGCCGCGCCCGGCGGTCTGTTCCAGCCCCAATATCCATTCCGGCCCGGCCAGATTTGGTGCGATCCGCGCCGCTTCGGCATTGGTGCTGTCGATTTGGGCCAGCACCCGCTTGCCATATCCTGACGGCCAGTCGTTCATTGCGCGTTCCTGTTTTTCATCGCTTCCGAAATGCTCCCGCCGGAGGCATCGCGCCCCCACCTGAGGCACCCCTTAAAATAAAGCGACGCGCCAAAGGCGCGTCACCATTTGATAAGCTACGGCAAGCCGGGGATCAGTTGACCAGCGTCGCCGCCGCCGCCGCCGCGATGCCTTCGACTCCGAACATGTTGACGATCCCCACGACCATCACCGCCGCCGAAGCCATCAGGAACCCCCACAGGATCGGCGACCGGGTCTTGTCCAGCGGTTCGGCTTCGGTTCCGAAATACATGTAGTAGACGATGCGCAGGTAATAGAACGCACCGATCACCGACGCGACCACGCCCAGCACCGCCAGCCAGATCAGGCCGGCATCATAAGCCGCTTTCACCACATAGAATTTGCCAAAGAACCCCAACATGGGCGGCACCCCGGCAAGCGAGAACAGCAGCACCAGCATCGCCAGCGCCTTGCCCGGCTCGGCCTTGGAATAAAGGTTCAGCGCCTTGATATCGGTGACCGGTGCGCCGTCTTTTTCCAGCGACATGATGAAGGCGAACGTCCCCACATTCATCGTCACATAGATCGCCATGTAGATCAGCAGCGCCTGCACGCCAAAGGCGGTGCCTGCGGCCAGCCCCATCAGCGCATAGCCCATATGGGCGATCGAGGAATAGGCCATCAGCCGCTTTAGATCGGTCTGCCCGATCGCCGCCACGGCGCCGACGAACATCGACAGCAGCGACAACAGCGCGATCACCTGGCTCCAGTCGGCGGTGACACCGCCGAAAGCGTCATGCAGCACCCGCGCCAGCAGCCCCATCGCGGCCATTTTCGGCGCGGTGGCGAAAAACGCGGTGACCGGGGTCGGTGAACCTTCGTAGACATCCGGTGTCCACATGTGGAACGGCACCGCCGACACCTTGAAGGCCAGCCCCGAGATCACGAAGATCAGGCCGAACAGCATCCCCAGCGAAGCATGACCGTCCGAGGCGGCTTCGATGATGCCGGAAAACAGCGTGGTGCCGGCAAAGCCATAGACCAGCGATGCACCATAGAGCAGCAGGCCGGAGGACAGCGCACCGAGCACGAAATATTTCAAACCGGCCTCGGTCGATTTGACGCTGTCGCGGCGGATCGCGGCGACGACGTAAAGCGCCAAGGATTGCAGTTCCAGCCCCATGTAAAGCGCCATCAGGTCACCGGCGGACACCATCACCATCATGCCGACCGCGGCCAGCGATATCAGGATCGGGTATTCGAACCGCAACATGTCTTTGCGCGCCATGTAATCCTGGCTCATCACCAGAACGGCCGCAGCGGACAGCAGGATCGTCACCTTGGCGAAACGGGCAAAGCCGTCATCGTTGAACATGCCGCCGAAAGCGACATGATCGCCCTGCCCGGTCAGCCCAATCAGCGCCGCCAGCAGCACCATCACCAAAGCGGTGGTCCAGGTCAGCAGCCCGGCCAGTTTGTCCTTGCCGGTATAGACCGCCGCCAGCAGTGCCAGCATCGCGTAGACCGCCAGCAGGATTTCGGGAAGGATAATGTTCAGATCTGCCTGGATCATCTCTCAGGGCTCCCGTTTTAATGCGATGCGGCGACTTGGGTCGCGTGAGACGCGTCCGCAAGAGCCAGGTCGTAATTGTGAACCAGCGCCTCAACCGAGGGGCCGATGATATCGGTGACAAGCGACGGATAGACGCCCAAGAGCAGGGTCATCGCCACCAGCGGGGCAAAGATGCCTTTTTCCCGTGGGCTCATGTCCTGAATGGTTTTCAGGCTTTCCTTGATCAAATCGCCGAACACCACCCGGCGATAAAGCCAGAGCGCATAGGACGCCGACAGGATCACGCCCGACGCGGCCACCATGGCGACCCAGGTATTGACCTGGAAAATCCCCATCAACACCAGGAATTCACCGATGAACCCGGAGGTCCCCGGCAGGCCGACATTGGCCATGGTGAAGAACATGAAGATCAGCGCATAGGCCGGCATCCGGTTCACCAGACCGCCATAGGCGTCGATGTCGCGGGTGTGCATCCGGTCATAGATTACCCCAACGCAGAGGAACAACGCGCCCGCGATGAAGCCGTGGCTGATCATCTGGAAAATCGCGCCGTCGACACCTTGCTGGTTGGCGGCGAAGATGCCGATGGTCACATAGCCCATATGGGCGACCGAGGAATAGGCGATCAGTTTCTTCATGTCTTCCTGAACCAGCGCCACCAGCGACGTATAGACGATGGCAATCGCCGAAATCCAGAATACCAGCGGCGTCAGAACCTCGGAACCGACAGGAAACATCGGCAACGAAAAGCGCAGGAACCCGTAGCCGCCCATTTTCAGCATGATCGACGCAAGAACCACCGACCCGGCGGTCGGGGCCTGCACGTGGGCATCGGGCAACCAGGTATGAAACGGCCACATCGGCATTTTCACCGCGAAGCTGGCGAAGAAGGCCAGGAACAGCATGGTTTGCAAACCGCCCACCACCTGAATGCCAAGGATGCTGAAACCTTCTGATCCGAACTGATGGTTCATCAAGGTCGGAATATCGGTGGTGCCTGCATCGGCATACATCGCCACCATCGCCACCAGCATCAGCACCGAGCCGAGGAAGGTATAGAGGAAGAACTTGAACGAGGCATAAATCCGGTTCTTGCCGCCCCAGATGCCGATGATCAGGAACATCGGGATCAGACCGCCTTCGAAGAACAGGTAGAACAGCACCAGATCCAGCGCCATGAAGACGCCCAGCATCAGCGTTTCCAGCAGCAGGAAGGCGATCATGTATTCCTTGACCCGCTTTTCAACGCCCCAGCTGGCCCAGATGGTCAGCGGCATGATGAAGGTGGTCAGCATCACGAACAGCACCGAAATGCCATCGACCCCCATCTTGTATTTCAAGCCCATTAGCCATTCGTGTTCTTCGACATATTGGAAGCCGGTGTTGGACGGGTCGAATTCCGCCAGGATGAACAGCGACACCAAGAAGGTGACAACGGTTGCAATCAGCGCCAACCATTTGGCGTTTCGTTGCGCGGCCGCATCTTCGCCGCGCAGGAAGATGGCGAGGATCGCCGCCGCCAGCGCAGGCAGGAAGGTGACCAGAGAGAGCAGACTGTCGTTCATTAGTGCGCTCCTCCGCTGAGCGTCATCCAGGTGATCAGGACAACGATGCCGATCACCATGGCAAAGGCATAGGTGAAGATGTATCCGGATTGCGCCCGGCCCGCGAGGCGGGTGAAGAAGGGAATGATCCCCATCGCCACGCCGTTGATGGTGCCGTCGATGACGTTGCCGTCACCGCGTTTCCAGAAGAAGCGGCCGACCGCCTTGGCGGGCTGCACGAAGAGGAAATCGTAGATCTCGTCGAAATACCACTTGTTCAGAAGGAAGCGGTACAGCACCGGGTTGGCCTCGGCAATTCTCTGGGGAAGATTGCCTTGGTGAATACGAACTTTCAGGCCCGCGAAGTATACAGTGCCGTCGCTTACATACATTATCCATGCCACCACGAAACCCAGCACCATCGCGACGAACGGGCTGACCTTGACCCAGGTGGGCGCGTGGTGCGCGTCGTCCATCACGTGGTTGTCGGGATGCATGAAGATCGCCCCCTGCGGCGCCATGCCGTGATCGGCTGCGGCATGCGTGTCCGCTTCGGCCGGGGCCGCCTCGCCATGGGTTTCGGCGGTTGCGTGTTCGTCTGTCGCTGCGGCGTCGCCGTGGCCCTCGGCCGCGGCTTCGGCATGCACCGGGATGCCGAAGAAGGCGTTGACCCTGTTATGGTCGCCGAAGAACGACCCGTACCAGATCATCCCCGAGAACACCGCGCCAAGCGCCAGCACGCCCAGCGGCACCAGCATCACCTTGGGGCTTTCATGCGCGTGTTCGTGGGTGTGCTTGTTGCCGCGCGCCTCGCCGTAGAAGGTCAGGAACATCAGCCGCCAGCTGTAGAAGCTGGTGAACAGCGCCGCGATGACCAGCATCCAGAAGGCATAGCCGCCATCGGTGCCCGCCCAGGCGCTTTCGATCACCGCGTCCTTCGACAGGAACCCGGCGAACCCGATATGGGTCAGCGGGATGCCGACGCCGGTGATGGCCAGCGTGCCCAGCATCATCGCCCAGAACGTATAGGGCAGTTTCTTGCGCAGGTTGCCGTAATTCCGCATGTCCTGTTCGTGGTGCATGCCGTGGATCACCGACCCCGCGCCGAGGAACAGCATCGCCTTGAAGAAGGCGTGCGTCAGCAGGTGGAACATCGCCACCGAATAGACGCCAACACCGGCGGCGACGAACATGTAGCCAAGCTGCGACATGGTCGAATAGGCAATCACCCGTTTGATGTCGTTCTGCACCAGCCCGATGGTGGCGGCGACGAATGCCGTCGTGGCACCGAGGAAGGTGATGAAGGCGGTTGCTTCGGGCGCGTATTCCATCAGCGGCGACATCCGGCAGACCAGGAACACCCCGGCAGTCACCATGGTTGCCGCGTGGATCAGGGCCGACACCGGGGTCGGGCCTTCCATCGCGTCGGGCAACCAAGTGTGCAGGAACAGTTGCGCCGATTTGCCCATCGCGCCAACGAACAGCAAGAAAGCCAGCAGGTTGGCGGCGTTCCAGTCGGTCCACAGGAAGCTGATCTGAGTTTCGGCCAGTTGCGGCGCGGCGGCGAAGACATCGTCGAAGCGGATGCTGTCGGTCAACAAGAACAACCCGAGCATCCCCAGAATGAAGCCGAAATCACCGACCCGGTTGACCACGAACGCCTTGATCGCGGCAGCGTTGGCGCTTGGTTTCTTATAATAGAAGCCGATCAGCAGGTAGGAGGCGACCCCCACCCCTTCCCAGCCGAAGAACATCTGGACCAGGTTGTCGGCGGTCACCAGCATCAGCATGGCGAAGGTGAAGAAGGACAGGTAAGCGAAGAACCGCGCCTTGTAGCTTTCGCCTTCGGACCAGTTATCGTCATGCGCCATGTAGCCGAGGCTGTAGAGATGCACCAAAGCCGACACCGTGGTCACCACGATCAGCATGATCGAGGTCAGACGGTCCAACCGGATCGACCATTCGGCGCTCAGGCTGCCCGATTGCACGTAATCAAGGATATGGATGTGTTTCACCACAGCCGGATCATGGGTCAGGAACACCACCCATGACAGCAGGCAGGCCAGAAACAGCAACCCGGTGGTAAGATATTGTGCGCCCTTTTCGGAAATGACGCGCCAGCCGAAACCGGCGATCAGTGCGCCAGCAAGCGGGGCGAAAAGAATGATCGTTTCCATCTGGCTCAGCCTTTCATCACGTTGACGTCTTCGACGTCGATGGTGCCGCGGTTTCGGAAGAAGCAGACCAGGATCGCCAGACCGATGGCAGCCTCGGCGGCGGCCACGGTCAGCACGAAGAGCGTGAAGACCTGACCGACCAGATCGCCAAGGAAGCTGGAAAAGGCGACGAGGTTGATATTCACCGCCAGCAACATCAGTTCGATCGACATCAGCAGGATGATAATGTTCTTCCGGTTCAGAAAGAGACCGAAGATGCCGATGACGAACAGCGCGGCGGCCACCGTCAGGTAATGTTCAATTCCTATCATGTCTGTCCCTCCGGGCCTGTGCCCGTCTTTTGTCTGGGGCCAAGGCCCCGTTTATTCCAGTTCGCCATTGCGACGCGACCGCCACCAGCGCAGCGCGACCCAACCGAGCCCCGCCTTTACAATCCAGATCGCAGCGATTGCCGCTGCCCCGACCGACCCAATGGCCGCTTTGGCCTGGACGATCAGATCAATCATCATTCCGCCAGTCCGAGGCTGGCGAGTCGGGCCGGGGTCACAACCCCTGCCCCGGTTTCACGTCCTTCAATTCCATCGCCTTGGCCGGATCGCGCCACATTTGATGCAGCACGTTCTGGCGCTTGATATTGCTGCGATGGCGCAGCGTCAGCACAATCGCGCCGATCATCGCCACCAGCAGGATCAACCCGGCCAGTTGGAACAAAAGGAAGTATTTGTCATAGATCAGCTGCCCCAGGGCGGCGGTGTTTTCCACCCCTTCGGGCGTGACCGCAGCGCGCGCATCAGCGGCGTGTTCCGCGTAATCCCAAGCGCCGTAAGCCATGGCGAATTGCATCAGCAAGACCACCCCGATCAGCAGCGCCAAGGGAAGGTATTTCGCCATTTCCGCCTTCAGTTCGGCGAAATCGACATCCAGCATCATCACCACGAACAGGAACAGCACCATGACCGCCCCGACATAGACAATGATCAAAAGCATGGCGACGAATTCCGCCCCCAGCAACACGAACAGCCCCGCCGAAGACAGGAAGGCCAGGATCAGCCACAGCACCGAATGCACCGGATTGCGGCTGATCACAGTGAACAGCCCCCCGGCGATGGCGCAGATCGCGAACAGATAGAATGCCAGCGCTGCAATCGTCATGTTTCTTTATCCTCTTTATCGTCCATGACCTCTTTGGCCAGTTCCATGCCCTTGGTCATGGCGGGTATACCGGCAAACATCGACATCTGTGCGATGGTTTCGGCGATTTCATCCTTGCTGGCCCCGGCTTCGAGTGCGTGGCGCACCGTCATCCGGAACCCGGTATCATTTTGCGCCCCCTGCATGGTCAACCCCGCCAAGGTCAGCAGCAGCCGGGTTTTCGCATCCAGCCCGTCCTTGCTGATGCCCTTGCCGAAGGCCATTTCCATCATGTCCTTGGGCATGGTCGGCCACAGCGTTTCGAACCCTTTTGGCGAAAAGGATTCAAGCGCCGGGTTCATGGCTTTCGCCATCGCCTGGGCCTGCTTCATCATCAGCTCGAAAGGGTTGCTGGGATCGGTCATCGGTACGGGGCATCCAGTTCCAGGTTACGGGCAATTTCGCCTTCCCAGCGGTCGCCGTTTTCCAACAATTTTGCCTTGTCGTAAAACAGTTCTTCGCGGGTTTCGGTGGCGAATTCGAAATTCGGACCTTCGACAATCGCATCCACCGGGCAGGCTTCCTGACAGAAGCCGCAATAGATGCATTTGGTCATGTCGATGTCATAACGGGTGGTGCGGCGGCTGCCATCGTCGCGCGGTTCGGCATCGATGGTGATCGCCTGCGCCGGGCAAATCGCTTCGCACAGTTTGCACGCGATGCAGCGTTCTTCGCCGTTGGGATAGCGGCGTAGCGCGTGTTCCCCGCGGAACCGCGGGGAAAGCGGGCCCTTTTCATGCGGGTAGTTCAGCGTCACCTTGGGGGCAAAGAAGTATTTCAGCCCCAGCCGGAAACCTTTGACGAAATCCGCCAGCAGGAAATATTTGGCCGCGCGGCCGTAATCGATCTGAGTCATCTTGTTTACTCCGCTCCAGACAGGACTTGGAGGCCGTTGGTCCAGTTGTCTAAGTTCGCCAAATCCTCAAGGATTTTATCGTTTACGCCTTCAAGCTTTTTACCTTCTACAGCAACTTTGATGGCATCATCTAAAGTCTCGTGGTGTCCCAGATTTTCATTTTGTTCTGTCAGCAAGAAGCGGCCATCATGTCGCCAAATAGTAAAATCCAGATCATTCCGGGCGTAGGAGTAGAATTTAGTGAATGAGGTCATTTAATCAGCCCCCAATCGCCCAGCGGGCATAGGCGCCGCCGAAAGCTTCGAATTTTGCAAGGAACGCCACGATCACGACCCAGACCAGCGACATCGGCAGGAATACTTTCCAACCGATCCGCATCAGTTGGTCGTAGCGGTACCGCGGGGTGATCGCCTTGACCATCGAGAAGATGAAGAAAGCGAAAAGCATCTTGCCCATCATCCACAGGATGCCATCAGGCAGGCCCGGGATCGGCGACAGCCAGCCGCCGAAGAACAGCAGCGACACCAGCGCGCACATCAGCACCACCGCCACCAGTTCGCCGATCATGAACAGCAGGAACGGGGTCGAGCTGTATTCGACCTGATAGCCGGCGACCAGTTCGCTTTCGGCTTCGGGCAGGTCAAACGGTGGACGGTTGGTTTCGGCCAGCGCCGAGATGAAGAACAAGAACAACATCGGGAAATGCGGCAGCCAGTACCAGCTGAACAGCCCGTAAGCCCCATCCTGTGCCCGCACGATGTCGCCGAAATTCATCGATCCGGTAGAAATGATCACGCCGATGATGATCAACCCGATCGAGACTTCGTAAGAAATCATCTGAGCGGCAGAGCGCAGGCTGCCCAGGAACGGGTATTTCGAGTTCGACGCCCAGCCGCCCATGATCACGCCGTAGACTTCCAACGAGGAAATCGCGAAGACGTAAAGAATGGCGACATTGATATCGCTGATCACCCACCCATCGTTGAACGGGATCACCGCCCAAGCGATCAGCGCCATCACGAGGCTGATCATCGGGGCCAGCAGGAATACCACCTTGTCGGCCCCGGCGGGAAAGACGACTTCTTTCACGATGTATTTCAGGAAGTCGGCGAAGCTTTGCAGCAGACCGAAGACGCCCACCACGTTGGGTCCGCGGCGCATCTGCACCGCAGCCCAGATTTTCCGGTCGGCATACATCAGGAAGGCCAGCGCCACCAACAGCGGGATGACGAGCAGGAAAACCTGTCCGATGATCACCAGCGCCATGCCTAGATATGTGTTCGCAAAGAAATCTGCCATTTGGTCCTCACACCATCGGTATTCCGTTTTCCGCGCAATGCGCGACGACGACTTCGGCGTCTATCGTCTTGGATCCGCGGGGCAGCGAGGGCGAGATGGTATAGATCGCATCTGCGCGCCACAGGCCGCCTGTTTCATCGACATTCGTGCGCAAGTGGCGCGCGAAGCCATATCCCCGGATCAGCGTATATTGCGCAGCTGCGCATTGTGCATAATCCGCTACAT
Organism: Thalassovita gelatinovora; assembly: GCF_001458355.1. Classification (GTDB taxonomy): domain Bacteria; phylum Pseudomonadota; class Alphaproteobacteria; order Rhodobacterales; family Rhodobacteraceae; genus Thalassobius; species Thalassobius gelatinovorus. Next base: position 249,023 of record NZ_CYSA01000025.1, read on the forward strand.
CTTCACCCGAACGGGCACCGGTCATTTCCACCACGAAGCCGACCAGATCGCCTTCGAGAAGCCGCGTATCGACACCCTTGTAATCGGGGCGGAACGCCTGCCTCTCCGGTTGCGCTTCGACGCAACCGGCGATCGGCAGCGCCGCCAGAAGGGATATGATCGCGGCCCGCTGCATCACTCGGCGGCCACCGGGGTTTCGCCGCGCGCTTTGCTGTTGGCCGAAAGTTCCGCCATCAACTGGCTGGCCCGTGCAATCGGGTTGGTCAGGTAGAAGTCCTTGATCGCTTCGCCAAAGGCGGCCGGTTTCAGCTTGGTCACTTCCAGCGGTTGCCAGTCGTTTTCGATCACCTGGTCGATCTTCTTAAGATGCGGCACTTCGGCGACGAGCGCCTGACGCAGCTGGGCCAGGCTGTCATAGCCAAGCGTTGCGTCCAGTTCGGCCGACAAGGCCCGCAGGATCGCCCAGTTTTCCTTGGCTTCGCCCGGTGCGAACCCGGCACGCAGGGCCAGTTGCGGGCGGCCTTCGGTATTGACGAACAGACCGTTTTCTTCGGTATAGGCCGCGCCCGGCAGGATCACGTCGGCGCGGTGTGCGCCGCGGTCGCCATGGCTGCCTTGATAGATCACGAAGGGGCCTTCGGCGATATCGATTTCGTCGGCACCAAGGTTATAGACCACGTCTGCCCCGTCCAGCGCAGCGGTCATGCCGCCTTGGGTCACGGCCCCAAGATCCATTGCGCCAACGCGGGAGGCCGCAGTGTGCAGCACCAGCATCTTGCCGCCCAATTTTTCGGTCAGCTGCATTGCCTTGCCCAGAACCGCCGCACCGTCGCCTTCGGTGATGGCGCCCTGCCCGACGATCACAAGCGCGCCTTCGGTTGCTTCGACCGTGTCGGCCAGATCGTTCAGCGGTTTGCGGCCCGGACCATGCCATTCGTAATCATAGGTCAGATCCATGCCTTCGGTGCCGAACACATGCACGTTGGCCCCGTTGATCCACGCCTTGCGCAGGCGGGCGTTCAGAACCGGGGCTTCATTGCGCGGATTCGACCCGATCAGGTAGATTTCCTTGGCCGCGTCGATGTCTGCAATCGCGGCGGTGCCGACATAGGCCGACCGGTTGCCGTCTGGCAACACAGCACCGTTAGTGCGGCATTCGATCGACCCGTCGAGCGTTTCGACCAGTTGTTTCAGCGCGAACACGGCTTCGACCGGGGCCAGATCGCCGACCAGAGCGGCGACTTTTTTACCCTTCATCGCGGCGGCGGCGGTGGCGAGGGCTTCGCCCCAGCTGGCTTTGCGCAGCTTGCCGTTTTCACGGATATAGGGCGTATCCAGACGTTGCCGGCGCAGACCGTCCCAGACGAAACGGGTCTTGTCGGAAATCCATTCTTCGTTCACGCCATCGTGGTTGCGCGGCAGGATGCGCATGACTTCGCGGCCCTTGGTATCGACCCGGATGTTCGATCCAAGCGCATCCATCACGTCGATGGTTTCGGTCTTGGTCAATTCCCAAGGCCGGGCGGTGAAGGCATAGGGTTTGCTGACCAGCGCGCCCACCGGGCACAGGTCGATGATGTTGCCCTGCATGTTGCTGTCGAGCGTTTCACCCAGATAAGAGGTGATTTCGCTGTCTTCGCCGCGCCCGGTCTGGCCCATCTGGGTGATGCCGGCGACTTCAGAAGTGAAGCGCACGCAGCGGGTGCAGGAAATACAGCGGGTCATGTGGGTTTCAACCAGCGGGCCCAGATTCAGATCGTCCGCCGCCCGTTTCGGTTCGCGGTAGCGCGAAAAATCGACGCCGTAGGCCATTGCCTGATCCTGCAGGTCGCATTCGCCGCCCTGATCGCAGATCGGGCAATCCAGCGGATGGTTGATCAGCAGGAATTCCATCACCCCTTCGCGGGCTTTCTTGACCATCGGTGAATTGGTTTTCACCACCGGCGGCTGACCTTCGGGACCAGGGCGCAGATCGCGCACCTGCATCGCGCAGCTTGCTGCCGGTTTCGGCGGACCGCCGACCACTTCGACAAGACACATCCGGCAGTTGCCGGCGATCGACAGGCGTTCATGGTAACAGAAGCGCGGGATTTCCACCCCGGCCTGTTCACAAGCCTGAATCAGGGTCATTGCCCCTTCGACTTCGATCTCCTGGTCATCGATGACGATCTTGCGTAGGTCCGACATCTGGCCTCACTTTGCTTTCAACAGGACACCGATTTGGCTGTTTCGTGCAATTTCGGCATGGCCGAGAGTACACAGATCGCCGGTATCGGCGGGGTTCAACCCCATGGATTTTACATAGGCTTCGCCGCGGTTCCGCATGCGGGCCTTTTCTTCATCGCTTTTGACGTAATCGTTGATTTCCGCATCGCTGTAACCCATCGCCTTGGCGGTTTTCTTCAGCGAATTGAGAAACAACAGCCCTTTGAGGGTGCGCGGTTTGATTTCGTCGCATTGGTCGCTGATTTCGAGGGCCAGAGCCACCCACAGCATATTGTCGTCGATTTTCGGAACATCGCGCAACGCCGCCTTGGCGCTGGCGGCACAGCCCATCCCAATGGTTAGTACGGCGGCGGTGGTGAGGGTCGAAATCATACGCATGTCACATCTCCTTGGATCACAGCGGAACGCTGTGACGAGATGCGGTCACACCCGGCTGTTATGCAATAACAGCCGGGGTAACGCGTTGATATGACCGAAAAACCGTTCATCCAGAACACCGTCCCGATAAATGCAGCGTGTCTTCGATGATGGTCAGCTTATCCGCGTCGGCGTCCGGGCCTGCGGCCCAGTCGACTTCGGAATTGCCGAAATTTCTGACGCAATATTTGGTCGCTTCATAGCGGCCTGCTTCGCGCGCCGGGTCCAGCCCCAAACCGACCGGGGCGACGGTGACGGTAAAGGACAAAGGGTCATCCTTGTCGGCGCTGAGCTGGGATTTGAAATAGACCCCGTCAAAGGCCACGCGGTTATTGGCGCCCTGGATTTTATCCCGAACGCCGCAACCGGCCAACAGCCCTGCTGTCAGAAGAAGGATGAAAGCGCCCCGCATGCCCCGTTACTCCGCCGCCATCGCGCCGGTGCGGCCGGTTTTCTGCGCCTTGATGCGGTCCTCGATTTCTTCGCGGAAATTGCGGATCAGGCCCTGGATCGGCCAGGCCGCCGCGTCGCCGAGGGCGCAGATTGTGTGGCCTTCGACCTGCTTGGTCACATCCCACAGCATGTCGATTTCTTCCGGCTCGGCTTCGCCCTTCACCAGGCGGTCCATCACCCGCATCATCCAGCCGGTGCCTTCGCGGCAGGGGGTACATTGACCGCAGCTTTCGTGCTTGTAGAATTTGCTGAGCCGCCAGATCGCTTTGACGATGTCGGTGGATTTGTCCATCACGATCACCGCTGCGGTGCCAAGGCCGGAGCCGAGTTCGCCGCGCAGGTAATCGAAATCCATGATCGCGTCGCGCATGTTTTCACCGCGCACGCAAGGCACCGACGACCCGCCGGGGATCACCGCCAGCAGGTTGTCCCAGCCGCCGCGGATGCCGCCGCAATGCTTTTCGATCAGTTCCTCGAACCCGATCGACATCGCTTCTTCGACGACGCAGGGATTGTTGACGTGGCCCGAGATCGCGAACAGCTTGGTGCCCGCGTTGTTGGGACGGCCGAAACCAGCGAACCATTCTGGGCCACGGCGCAGGATGGTCGGCACGACGGCGATGGATTCAACGTTGTTTACCGTGGTCGGGCAGCCGTACAGACCGGCACCGGCCGGGAATGGCGGTTTCATCCGCGGCATGCCCTTCTTGCCTTCGAGGCTTTCGAGCAGCGCAGTTTCTTCGCCGCAGATATAGGCCCCTGCCCCGTGATGCAGGTAGAGATCGAAATCCCAGCCCGACCCGGCGGCGTTCGGCCCCAGCAGACCGGCGTCGTAGGCTTCGTCGATGGCGGCCTGCAATGCTTCGCGTTCGCGGATATATTCGCCGCGAATGTAGATATAGGCGGCATGGGCATTCATCGCGAAAGACGCGATCAGCGCGCCTTCGATCAGCGTGTGCGGATCGTGGCGCATGATTTCGCGGTCTTTGCAGGTGCCCGGTTCGGATTCGTCGGCGTTGATCACCAGATAGGCCGGACGGCCATCGCTTTCCTTCGGCATGAAGGACCATTTCAGGCCGGTCGGGAAGCCCGCGCCGCCACGACCGCGCAGACCCGATGCCTTCATCTGGTCCACGACCCAGTCGCGGCCCTTTTGGATGATGCCAGCGGTGCCATCCCAATGTCCACGTGCCTTTGCCCCCGCCAGATTGCGGTCATGCATCCCGTAGATATTGGTGAAGATACGGTCCTGGTCCTTCAGCATGCGTGCTACCTTTGTGCATCCTGGCGCAGACGCCAGAGTTGATAGATGTTGACGATCGCCCAGATAAACGCGGCAATCACACCGAGATAGATCAGCATCTCGTAGCGGATTGCCAAGCCGAGGCTTTGCACGATCCAAGGCGCAAAGACCGTAAGCAGACCCGCCCCGGCGATCACCGCCGCGATGATCCGCCCTTTTCGGGCCATTGCCTTGTCACGCTCGTCGTTCATCGTTTTCCGTCACATTTGCCCCCGCGCCCGGCGCGGCGGCCCTCAATCGTACAGTTTGTCTTTTTTCGCCCGTTTGGCGAAATCAGTTTCTTCGCCGGCGGCAAGCTGTTTGGCTTGCTCGATCCAGCCGTCGCGTTCAATCCGACCCTTGAATGTCAGCCGGTTGTCGACCCAAGCCACTTCGGCCGGTCCCCAGGCTGCGATCTGGTCGAAATGGTAGAAGCCAAGATCATTCAGGGTCTGTTCCAGCTTGGGACCGACGCCTTTGAGCATCTTGAGATCATCCGCCCCACCCGCGCGGGCGGCAGTCAAAACCTCCGGCGCGGTTTCTTCCACCGTATCAGCGGCGGGGGCCGCTTTGGCGGCGGGTTTTGCGGCGGCTGGGGTCGCAGCCGGTTTCGCCGCCGGGGCCTTGGCCTTGGGGGCCGGTTTGGCGGTCGGCGGAACGGTGGCCGTTTTCGACGCTGCCACGTCGACGGCATCCTTGCCCTTCATCCACGGGGTCAGGATCGGCACTTCGGTTCCATCGATCCGCTTGACCGTGTCGCCCAGATCGACCGCGCGTTGGGCCGAGGCGTTATACTGGGTCTTGCCGCTGTCGAAATCTTTCAGCGAGGTCAGGCCGGATTTGGGTTCCGAGGAAAAACGACCGTTCTGCGGTCCCGGCACCGGCACCTTGCCAGCGCTGAGTTCGTCGAGGATTTCGGCGAAGCGGTCCGTGGTCAGGTCTTCGTAATAGTCCTTGCCGATCTGCACCATCGGCGCGTTGGCGCAGGCGCCAAGGCATTCTACTTCTTCCCAGGTGAATTTGCCATCCGCCGACAGGGTGAACGGCTTGTCCGCGATCTTGTCCTTGCAAACATCGATCAGCTTTTCCGCGCCGCAGATCATGCACGACGTGGTGCCGCAGACCTGAACATGGGCGATCGAGCCGGTCGGGGTCAGTTGGAACATGAAGTAGAACGAGGCCACTTCGAACGCGCGGATATGGGCCATGCCCAGCATATCGGCGACATATTCGATGGCGGGCCGGGTCAGCCAGCCTTCTTGTTCCTGGGCACGCCACAAGAGCGGAATAACCGCCGATTGCGCCCGGCCAGCGGGATATTTGGTGATCTGCGCCTCGGCCCATTTCAGGTTTTCGGGCAGGAAAGCAAAGCTTTCGGGCTGATCGTGATAGAGACGGCGTAGCATCAGGCACAGGCTCCGAGTGTCAATTCAATTCCGGTCATCAGCGGTCAATCTCCCCGAACACGACATCCATGGTGCCGATGATGGCGGCGATGTCGGCCAGTTGGTGGCCGGTGCTGACGTGATCCATCGCCTGCAAATGCAGGAAGCCCGGCGCGCGCAGCTTGGCGCGGTAGGGTTTGTTGGACCCGTCCGATTTGATGTAGACGCCGAATTCGCCCTTGGGCGCTTCGACGGCGGCGTAAACTTCGCCCGCAGGCACATGGAAGCCTTCGGTGTAAAGTTTGAAGTGATGGATCAGGGCTTCCATCGATTGCTTCATCTCGGCGCGTTTCGGCGGTGTCAGTTTGCCCCGCGCCAGCACGTCACCGGGAGTTTCGCGCAGTTTCACGATGGCCTGACGGATGATGCTGGTCGATTGCCGCATTTCTTCCATCCGCACCAGATAGCGATCATAACAATCGCCATTCTTGCCAACGGGGATCTGGAAATCGAATTCGTCATAGCATTCGTAAGGCTGCGACCGGCGCAAATCCCAAGCCAGCCCCGAGCCGCGCACCATCACGCCGGAAAAGCCCCATTCGAGGATATCTTCTTCGGTCACGATGCCGATATCGGCGTTACGCTGCTTGAAAATGCGGTTTTCGCTCAGCAACCCGTCGATATCGTCGAGAACCGCAGGGAATTCCAGCGCCCATTCTTCGATATCGTCAAGCAGTTCATTGGTCAGATCCTGATGCACACCGCCGGGACGGAAATAGGCCGCGTGCAGACGCGCGCCACAGGCCCGTTCATAGAAGATCATCAGCTTTTCGCGTTCTTCGAAGCCCCAGAGAGGCGGCGTCAGCGCACCGACATCCATCGCCTGCGTGGTGACGTTGAGCAGATGGTTCAACACCCGGCCGATTTCACTGTACAGAACCCGGATCAGGCTGGCGCGGCGCGGCACTTCCACCCCGGTCAGTTTTTCGATCGCCAAGCACCAGGCATGTTCCTGATTCATCGGCGCCACGTAATCGAGGCGGTCCAGATAAGGCAGGTTTTGCAGGTAGGTGCGGCTTTCCATCAGCTTTTCGGTGCCACGGTGCAGCAGGCCGATATGCGGATCGCAGCGTTCGACGATTTCGCCGTCCAGTTCCAGCACAAGGCGCAGCACGCCGTGGGCCGCCGGGTGCTGCGGGCCGAAGTTGATGTTGAAATTGCGGATTTTCTGTTCGCCTTGCAGCGCGTCGACGCTGCCGTCGTCAAATTTGGAGCCGTCCATCATTTCGCCCCCTTCACTTTGGGCGCACGCGCCAAGGCACGAGCCTGTTCAACCTTGGCGGTCAGCATGCCGAGACCGGCAATGAGCAGCGTCAGGGTCAGGATGAATGCGAGTTTCATTTCGCCTCTCCTTTCTCGTCGCCGGGCAGGATGTAATTGGCCCCTTCCCAAGGCGACATGAAGTCGAACTGGCGGTATTCCTGCACCAGCTTCACCGGTTCATAGACCACACGCTTGAGTTCTTCGTCATAGCGCACTTCGGTATAGCCGGTGGTCGGGAAATCCTTGCGCAGCGGATGACCGCGAAAGCCGTAATCGGTCAACAGGCGGCGCAGATCGGGGTGGCCCGAGAACAGGATGCCGAACATGTCGAACACTTCGCGTTCGAACCAGTTGGCCGAAGGATGCACGTCGATGATCGAGGGCACCATGTCTTCTTCGCGGACCGACACCCGCAGGCGGATGCGGTGGTTCTGATACATCGACAGGAAATGATAGACCACGTCGAACCGCTTGGCCCGTTCGGGGTAATCGACGGCGGTGATATCCACCAGCGACGAAAATTTGCAGTTCGAGTCGGTTTTCAGGAAGTCGACGAAATCGACGATATTGGCCAGGGCCACGTCGATATTCAGCTCGCCATACGCGATATCCCAGCCAATTACGCAATCGGGCCGCTTCAGCTCGATATGGGTGGCCAGTTCGGTCAAGGCTTCGGTCATAATCTCTGTCCCTCCCGCGTCAGCGCACGATGGTGCCGGTGCGGCGGATTTTGCGTTGCAACTGCATGATGCCATACATCAGCGCTTCGGCGGTGGGCGGGCAGCCGGGCACGTAGACATCGACCGGCACCACGCGGTCACAACCGCGCACGACCGAATAGCTGTAATGGTAATAGCCGCCACCATTGGCGCAGGACCCCATCGAGATCACGTAGCGCGGTTCCGGCATCTGGTCATAGACCTTGCGCAGCGCGGGGGCCATTTTGTTGGTCAGCGTGCCGGCAACGATCATCAGGTCGGATTGGCGCGGGCTGGCGCGTGGCGCGGTGCCGTAGCGTTCCAGATCGTAGCGCGGCATCGAGGTGTGCATCATTTCGACCGCACAACACGCCAGACCAAAAGTCATCCAGTGCAGCGACCCGGTGCGGCCCCAATTGACGATGTCTTCGACCGTGGTCAGCAGGAACCCTTTGTCCTGCAATTCGCGGTTCAGCTCCTGCGTGGCGACCTCGCGGTCGGCCCCGGCAGTATTGGCCCCGGCCATCACTCCCATTCCAGCGCCCCTTTCTTCCACTCATAGGCAAAGCCTGCGGTCAGCACGCCGAGGAAAACGATCATCGACCAGAAACCGACCATCGAGAGATCCTTGAACGCGACAGCCCAAGGAAACAGCATGGCGATTTCGAGATCGAAAATAATGAACAGGATCGAGACCAGATAGAACCGGACATCGAATTTCATCCGCGCGTCGTCAAAGGCGTTGAAACCGCATTCGTAAGCCGACACCTTTTCGGGGTCCGGATTGCGAACAGCAATAACAATGGCGGCGAGGATCAGGACAAGGCCAAGTACAATCGCAATGGCCAGAAAGACGAGGATGGGAAGGTATTCCCTCAGCATCTCTTCCACGGTGGCTCCTTTCATGCGCGGATGGGCGCAGTCAGTAGGCTGCTTTAGCTAGGCAGGGTTTACTCCTGCCCCTTGGCAGGGTCAACCGAACCGGGGACACATTCAAATAAATGAAGATGATGCATTTTTCCCGGTATACAACTGCACACGCAGCCTTTCCCATGCTGTCACGCAGCAAAGATATTCAGTTTTTTTTACGTTACGCCGAATTTCCGTCTGCTGGCATGGAAAAGCCGCCCTCCGGGGCGGCAGCGATTCTTTTTCAATGGCGGGGCAAGCGTTCGCGGCCAAAGGATTAAAGAACGGGCAAACGGCGCCCGATAGGGGCGCCGTTGGTGATTTCAAAAGAACAGATTCGCGCGGCACAATCCGGCTGAACGGTCAGGCCGGTCAGCCCTGCCAGCCGGGTTTGCGTTTATCGAAGAACGCGCCGATCCCTTCGGGGGCTTCGGTCCCTTCCCAGCAAGCGGCCAGTTCGGACGCGGTGTGTTGAATAACGTCTTCGTCGATGCGCGGCCCCAGCGTGCGCAGCAGCGCCTTGGCGCGGGCCACGGCCCCCGGGGCGCAGTCCAGATAGGGGGCGATTTCGGCCTCGACGGCGGCCTCCAGATCTTCGGCTGGCACCGATTTGGCCAGCAGGCCCAGGTCGACCGCTTCGGCGGCATCGAAACGACGGCCCGACATGAACACCCGGCGCGCCCGGGCTTCGCCCATCCGGGCGCAGACATAGGGCCCGATGGTGGCCGGGATCAGGCCCAGCCGGGTTTCGGTCAGCGCCATCGTTACCTGGTCGCTGCCAATGGCGATATCGCAGACGCTGGCCATGCCGACGCCGCCGCCAAAGGCATTGCCCTGCAGTCGCCCGATCAGCGGTTTCGGCAAGGTGTTGAGCGCCTGCAACATGCGGGCAAGCTTGGTCGCTTCGACCATCCGGGTTTCACGATCAGCGTCGAATTGGCTGCGCATCCAGCCCAGATCGCCGCCAGCGCAGAAGGTTTTGCCCTTTGCGGCCAACACCACGACGCGCACGCTGTCATCCGCCGCCAAGGCATCGGCCCCGGCGTGAATTTCGGCGATCATCTGCGCCGACATCGCGTTGTGTTTTTCCGCCCGGTCCAGCCACAGGGTGGCAACGCCACGCGCGTCGGTCCCGATCTCGATAGTGTCGTACATCCTGTCCTCCTCCGGCCGGTTCAGGCCGCCATGATCATCACATAGGCCGCCAGCGCCAGCATCACCGTGGTGATCGGTGCCCACAGCCTGCGTTCTTTGCGCGACCGGGTGATCCAGTTCAACGTGCAGGTCATTGCCGACAGGCCAACCGCCCCCCAGCCCGTCCAGCGCGGCCAGAAGCCGCCGGCAAATCCCGCCGCCGACAAGATCGACAGCGCCATGAACGCCAGCAGCAGGATCGACAGTGCCGCCAGCACCCGCCCGCTTGGGGGCAGCGCGCCCTTGCGCTGACCGCCTTGGGTGTATTCGCCCAGCGGCAGCCCTGCGATCAGCAGCAGCTGGAACGCGACCGTAGCCAGGCACATCAGGGCGTAAAGCTGAGCCAGCAGCACCGTCATCCGACGCGCATCTTCCGTGCCATGTCTGCCGCGCGATCCAACACAGAGGTATCAAGCCCGGTCTGGTATCCCAGTTCGGTCAGCCGCGCCTGCACCGCTTCGGTCGCCACGTTGCCCGCAGCCCCCGGCGCGTAAGGACAACCGCCCAAGCCGCCGACGGCGGCGTCGAACACCCGCACTCCCTTTTCCAGCGACACTTCGATATTGGCCAGCGCCCGGCCCGCCGTGTCGTGGTAATGCCCGGCCAGGCGATCCGCCGGGAACACGTTCAACACCGCGTCGAGCATCGCCGCGATGGTTTCCGGTGTCCCCTGCCCGATGGTGTCGCCCAGACTGATTTCATAACACCCCATGGCGTTCAGCGCCTCGGCCACGCGGGCCACCTGCGCCGGGTCGGTCGGTCCGTCATAAGGGCAATCGGTGACGCAGGAAATATAGCCGCGTACCGGTAGCCCCGCCTGTTTCGCCGCATGGGCGACCGGTTCGAACCGATCCAGGCTTTCGGCGATGGTGGCGTTGATATTGGCCTTGGAAAACCCTTCGGAGGCCGATCCGAAAATTGCCACTTCATCAGCACGGGCGGCCAGCGCACGTTCCAGCCCCTTCATGTTCGGGGTCAGCGCGGCATAGGACACGCCCGGTTTGCGTTTGATCCCGGCCAGAACGTCGCCGCTATCGGCCATTTGCGGCACCCATTTGGGGCTGACGAAGCTGGCCACTTCGATCCGTTTGAACCCGGCTTCGGACAGGCAATCGACCAGCGCGATCTTTTCCGCCGTCGGGATCAGCCGTTTTTCGTTTTGCAGCCCGTCGCGCGGACCCATTTCGAAGATTTCAACGGTGCCGGTCATGCGTCTTGGTCCTCCAGCCGGATCAGCGCCGCGCCCGCTTCGACCTGCGCCCCCGCCTGTGCCAGCACTTCGGCCACGACGCCGTCGCGCGCGGCCAGCAAAGCATGTTCCATTTTCATCGCTTCGAGAATGGCCAGCCGGTCGCCTTCGCGCACCTGTTGACCGGCTTCGGTAAACACTGCCTTGACCAGACCGGGCATCGGCGCTTCGATCAGGTTGCCGTCGCCGCTGGCGCTGGTGGCGACATCGAGCGGGTCGATGCGGGCAAATCCCAGCCCGGACTCCGCAAAGACTGTGATCAGGTTGCCGGTCACCACCACGTCAGGGGCGGGAACGCCGTCCAGCATCCAGCGCCCGCCGACAGTGCTGGCGCTGACCGTTGTGTCGCCGATGGTGACGCTGTGACGGTCCGGGCCAAAGCTGCGGATATCGGCATTGCAAACCTCGCCGTCGAAATCCAGCGCCACGTGATGCACCAGCGGGTCCCACAGGGTGAAGCCGGTATCATCGCCCGCGCGGTCGAGCAGGCCCAGCGCCGCCAGAGCGGCCAGCGCGCGGTGTTGCGGCGTCGGCACCGCCGGGCGCACCAGATCGTCAAGATCGCGGCCAATCAGGCCGGTATCGACCTGCCCCGCCGCAAAGCCCGGATGGGCGCAAAGCGATGACAAGAAGCGCAGATTGGTAACGGTGCCGGCCACCTGACACTTGGCCAGCGCCGTTTTCATCCGCGACAAGGCGATGGCGCGGGTCGGGCCGGAGGTGATGATCTTGGCGATCATCGGGTCGTAGAACGGGCTGATGGCATCGCCGGCACGCACGCCACTGTCGGAGCGGGCCCCGTCGGGGAAGGCCAGATGTGCCAGCGTCCCGGTGGCGGGCAAGAACCCCTTGGGCACGTCTTCGGCGTAAAGCCGGACTTCGAAACTGTGACCGGTCAGCGGGATGTCGTCCTGCGCCAGCGGCAGCGCTTCGCCTGCGGCGACGCGCAATTGCCATTCGACCAGATCGATGCCGGTGACGGCTTCGGTGACCGGGTGTTCGACCTGCAACCGGGTGTTCATTTCCATGAACCAGAACCCGTCGGGGCGCAGCCCGTGCGATCCGTCGACGATGAATTCGATGGTGCCCGCGCCTTTGTAGTTAATCGCCTGCGCGGCGCGCACCGCCGCCTGCCCCATTGCCGCGCGCATGTCTTCGGTCATGCCCGGTGCCGGGGCTTCTTCGATCACTTTCTGATGGCGGCGTTGCAGCGAACAATCGCGTTCATACAGGTGAACGGCCGTTTGCCCGTCGCCAAAGACCTGCACTTCGATATGGCGCGGTTTCTGGATGTATTTTTCGATCAGCACGTCCGGGTTGCCGAAAGAGGTCTGCGCTTCGCTTTGCGCACTTTTCAGCGCCTCGTTGAAATCCTTGGGGTCTTCGACCAGCCGCATGCCCTTGCCGCCGCCACCCGCTACCGCCTTGATCAAGACCGGGTAACCGATGGTGTCGGCCGCGCCGGACAGGTGTTCGGGGTCCTGATTGGAGCCGTGATAGCCGGGCACCACCGGCACACCGGCGGCTTCCATCAAGACCTTGGCGGCATCTTTCAGTCCCATTTTGCGGATCGCGTCCGCCGAGGGGCCGATAAAGGTCAGCCCGGCCGCATCGACCGCGTCGACGAATTCGGGGTTTTCAGACAGGAAGCCATAGCCGGGATGGATCGCCTGTGCGCCGGTTTGCAACGCGGCTTCGATGATGCGGTCGGCCCGGAGATAGCTGTCCGCCGGGGCCGAGCCGCCGATATGCACCGCTTCGTCGGCGGCGGCGACATGGGCGGCGGCGGCATCGGCATCGGAATAGACCGCGACCACCTTGACGCCCATATCGCGGGCGGTGCGGGCCACCCGGCAGGCGATTTCACCACGATTGGCGATCAGGATCTTGTCAAACATCGGTTTGGTCCTTTTGGCTTGGTCCGGAACGGGGGCTGCCTGCCCCCGGACCCCCGGGGATATTTTTGAACAGAAGAAAGATTACATCCGGAACACGCCGAACCGCGTGTCTTCGATCGGCGCGTTCAGCGAGGCGCTGAGGCTGAGCGCCAGCACGTCGCGGGTTTTGCGCGGGTCGATGACGCCATCATCCCAGAGCCGGGCAGAGGCGTAGAGCGGGTGGCTTTGCTGTTCGAACATGTCGATGGTGGGGCGTTTGAAATCGGCTTCTTCTTCTGCCGACCAAGTGCCGCCCTGCCGCTCGATGCCATCGCGTTTGACGGTGGCGAGAACGCCGGCGGCCTGTTCGCCGCCCATCACCGAAATGCGACTGTTCGGCCAGGTCCACAGGAAGCGAGGCGAATAGGCCCGACCCGCCATGCCGTAATTGCCCGCGCCAAAGGAGCCGCCCACCAGCATGGTGATTTTCGGCACCTTGGTGGCGGCGACGGCGGTGACCATTTTCGCCCCGTGCCGCGCGATGCCTTCGTTTTCGTATTTACGCCCGACCATGAAGCCGGTGATGTTTTGCAAGAACACCAGCGGGATCTTGCGCTGGCTGCACAGTTCGATGAAATGCGCGCCCTTCTGGGCGGCTTCGGAAAACAGCACGCCATTATTGGCGACGATGCCGACCGGGCAGCCTTTGACATGGGCGAAGCCGGTGACCAGCGTTTCGCCGAAGCGCGGTTTGAATTCGTCAAAGCGCGACCCGTCGACCACCCGGGCGATCACTTCCCGGATGTCGTAAGGCGTGCGCAGATCGGCAGGCACCACGCCGAAGATTTCATCGGGGTCATAGGCCGGGTCTTCGGGGCTTTGCCATTGCACCGTCTGCGGCTTGGCGCGGTTCAGGTGGCTGACCGCGCGGCGCGCCAGCGCCAGCGCGTGGGCGTCGTCTTCGGCCAGATAATCAGCGACACCGGACAGACGGGTATGCACATCGCCACCGCCGAGGTCTTCGGCGCTGACAACTTCACCGGTGGCGGCCTTGACCAGCGGCGGACCGGCAAGAAAGATGGTGCCCTGATCCTTGACGATGATGGTGACGTCGGACATCGCGGGCACGTAAGCGCCGCCAGCGGTGCAGGACCCCATCACCACGGCAATCTGCGGGATGCCCTTGGCCGACATGTTGGCCTGATTATAAAAGATCCGGCCGAAATGGTCGCGGTCGGGGAACACTTCGTCCTGCTGCGGCAGGTTGGCACCGCCTGAATCAACAAGGTAGATGCAGGGCAGATGGTTCTGTTCGGCGATTTCCTGCGCCCGCAGGTGCTTTTTCACCGTCATCGGGTAATAGGTGCCGCCCTTCACCGTGGCGTCGTTGCACACCACCATGACTTCTTGGCCATGGACCCGGCCGATCCCGGCAATGACACCGGCGGCGGGGGCGGCATTGTCATACATGTCATGCGCTGCGGTGGCGCCGATTTCGAGGAAGGGCGACCCGGCATCAAGCAGGTTGGCGACCCGTCGGCGCGGCAGCATCTTGCCGCGCTCTTCGTGCCGTTTGCGGGACCTTTCACCGCCGCCCAGCCGGGCGGCTTCGGCGGCGCGGGACACGGTTTCGAGCGCTTCGAGATGGCCGCGCAGATTGGTCTGGAAGGTTTCTGAAGACGGGATGGCTTGGGATTTCAGTTTCATGTGTCGCCCTCGGTTTCGCGCGCTGCGCGTGCTTTCAGTTCTTTTCGGATCACCTTGCCGGTCACGGTCATTGGCAGGGCATCGAGAAACGCGATTTCGCGCGGGTAGGAATGTTTGGCGACCCGGGTCTTGGCGAAATCCTGCAAGTCCCTGGCCAGTGCGTCGCTTGGGTCAAACCCCGGTTTGAGCACCACATAGGCCTTGACGATCTCGGTGCGCAGCGCGTCGGGTTTGCCGACCACGCCGACGGTGGCGACGGACGCGTGTTTCAGCAGACCGTCTTCGATCTCGCTTGGTCCGATGCGGTAGCCGGCCGAGGTGATCACGTCGTCTTCGCGCCCGACGAAGCGCAGGAAATCACCGTCCCAAGTGCCCCGGTCGCCGGTCAGCATCCAGTCGCCGATGAATTTCTCTGCCGTTTCTTCGGGCCGGTTCCAGTAGCCCAGCATCATGCTGGCCGCGCCTTTGCGGATGGCGATATCGCCCTCACCGTCGGTGGGATTGCCGTCCGCGTCAAGCACCGCGATGTCGAAGCCGGGCGCGGGTTTGCCAAGGCAGCCCGGTTTCGGGCTGAACAGGGCCGCGCAGGAGGACGCCACCATGTTGCATTCGGTCTGGCCGTAGAATTCGTTGATCTGCAAGCCAAAGGCACGGCGGCCCCAGTCGAGCATTTCCGCCCCCAAGGGTTCGCCGCCCGATGCGACCGAACGCAGGCCGGCAATGGCGGCGTCTTCTGCCTTCAACATGCGCAAAGCGGTGGGCGGGAAGAAGATGTTTTTCACCCCGGCCATGTCGACGATACGCTGACAATCGGCGACGGTGAACTTGTCCAGCCGCGCGGCGATCACCGGCACGCCCAAAGCCAGCCCCGGCATCAGCACGTCGAACAACCCGCCGATCCAGGCCCAGTCGGCCGGGGTCCACAGGCAATCGTCCGGCTGGCCCAGAAAATCATGACTGATCTCGACCCCGGGCAGATGGCCGATCAGCATCCGGTGACCGTGCAACGCGCCCTTGGGCGCCCCGGTCGTGCCGCTGGTATAGATCAGCACGGCGGCGTCTTCGGGGCCGGTTTGCACGGTATCAAAGCGGGTATCCGAAAGATCGCAATGTTCGGGGATCAGCGATTGCTGCCCTGCCCCCTTCAGCCATTCGGCCAGCCCTTCGGTGCCTTCGGGATCAGCAATGACCAGATCGACACCGGCATCTTGCAACCTTGTTATCAACGCCTCGGTGCCGAACAGCTTGAACAGCGGGATCGATATCGCGCCGAGTTTCCAGCAGGCGATATGCGCCGCCGCCGTCCACGGCGATTGCGACCGCAACACGCCGACCCGGTCGCCGCGTTGCACGCCGCGCCGGACCATGTCATGCGCCAAACCGTCGGCCATCTGCCGCAACCGGCCATAGCTGACGGTCTGACGGGTGCCCCCGGTCATGTCGATGATCGCCACCCGGTCGGGCGCACGCGCGGCCCAGTCATCGCAGACCTGAACCGCCATGTTCAGCCGCGCAGGGATGTCCCAGCGAAATCCCCGGATCAGCGCACCATAGCTGTCAACATGCGGCAGCATGGCTCAGCGCATCGCCGCCATCAATTCGCGGCCCACCAGCATACGGCGGATTTCCGAGGTTCCGGCGCCGATTTCCATCAGCTTGGCATCGCGGAAAATCCGGGCAACCGGGCTGTCGGACAGGAACCCAGCACCGCCCAGGGCCTGCACCGCCTGATGCGACACTTTCATCGCTTCTTCGCTGGCATAGAGCACGCAGGCAGCGGCGTCCTGACGGGTGACTTCACCGCGATCACAGGATTTGGCCACTTCGTAGACATAGGCGCGCGACGAATTCATCGAGGTATACATATCGGCGATCTTGCCCTGCATCAGCTGGAAATCCCCGATCGACTGACCGAATTGTTTGCGTTCGACCATGTAGGGCATGACTTCGTCCAGACAGGCGGCCATAATGCCGGTGCCGATCCCCGACAGCACCACGCGTTCGTAATCCAGCCCCGACATCAGCACCCGCACGCCCTTACCTTCTTCGCCCAGCACGTTTTCGAACGGCACTTCGACGTCTTCGAAGATCAGTTCGGCGGTGTTCGATCCACGCATGCCCAGCTTGTCGAAATGGTTCGAGGTGGAAAAACCGGTCATCGATTTTTCGATGATGAAGGCGGTGATGCCTTTCGATCCGGCCTCGGGGTCGGTTTTGGCATAGACCACCAGAGTATCGGCATCCGGCCCGTTGGTGATCCAGTATTTATTGCCGTTGAGCACGTAATAGCCATTGCGCTTTTCGGCCTTGAGCTTCATCGACACCACGTCGGACCCGGCAGACGGTTCCGACATTGCCAGCGCACCAATCGCTGTGCCGGAAATCAATCCGGGCAGGTATTTCTGTTTTTGCTCTTCATTGCCATTGAGCTTGATCTGATTGACGCACAGGTTGGAATGGGCGCCATAAGACAGGCTGACCGACGCCGAGGCGCGGGCGATTTCTTCGACCGCGATCACATGTGCCAGATAGGACATACCGGCACCGCCATAGGCTTCGGAGGTGGTGATCCCCAACAGGCCCAGTTCCCCCATTTCGCGCCACAACTCGTTAGGGAAGGCGTTTGAGCGATCGATTTCGGCCGCCATCGGCTTGACCCGCTCCTGCGCCCAGCGATGCACCATTTCGCGCAACGCATTCACATCTTCGCCCAGATCGAAATTCATCACTGCGTTGAACATGGCCCGGCTCCTCCATTCCGATTTAATGAACACTTGTTCAATAAAATGTCACAGCCCCCGAGTCGCGTCAAGGGCGCATGTGCCAGACGGCTGCGCCGCCGCCCGCAAAGACGGCAACCTTCTTCTGTTGTTTGCGAAATATCCCGGGGTGAATACGTTGAAAATCGCCGCGATTTTCAACGCAGAGGGGCGGCGCCCCTCAGCCTGCTTGCCACACAGCGCCGACCTCGGATTTGATGATCCGGGCCAGCACTGCGCAATCTTCAAGACTGAACGTCAGCGGCAGCCGCATGTCGACGATGCCTTTGAGCACCCGGTCGGTGGCTTGCATCGGGGGGCTTGGCGCATAGCGCCAGCTGTCATAGCGGCTGGTAAAGCCGCTGGGTTCCGCGCCGCCGAACCATTTCAATTCGACCCCACGCGCCAGACAGCGGCGCAGCAGGTCGGCGATCTGATCCTCGGGCCAGTCCAGCAACAGGAACTGGATCGACGATCCAACATAGTCTTCTGCTTCGGGCCGATCGATCACGGTCAGGCCGGGGGTGTGGCGCAATCCTTCTTCGACCACGCGGTAGCGATCATTCCAGCGGGCGCATTGCCGCCCCAGATCGCGCAATTGCACCCGCAGGATCGCGGCGCGCAGATTGTCCATCCGGCCCGAAATATTGGGGGTATCATATTTGATCGCTTCGAACACGGCCGGATCGGGCGCGGCCAGATGACGATCATAGAGCATATAAGACCCCGACAGCATCACCGCGCGGGCCATGATGTTGGGATCATCGGAAATCATCAGCCCGCCTTCGCCGGAATTCAGATGCTTGTACGTCTGGGTCGAATAACAGCCGATTACCCCGTCAGTGCCCGACAACCGGCCGCGCCAGCGCGCGCCCATCGTATGGGCGCAATCCTCGATCACCTTGACCCCCGCCGCGTTGCAGATCGTCATCAGCCGGTCCATGTCGCACAGATGGCCGCGCATGTGGCTGAGCATCAAGACATCCGCCTGCCCGGTCTTCGCGGCCAGATCGTCAAGGTCAATCACCAGGTCTTCGGTCACGCCGACGAACACCGGCACCGCGCCGACCGATGCGATCGCGCCGGGCACCGGGGCCAGGGTGAAAGCGTTGGTCAGAACCTTGTCGCCGGGTTTTACCCCGACCGCACGCAGGGCGCAGGCCAGCGCATAGCCGCCCGAGGCCACCGCCAGTGCATATTTCGCCCCCATCGCGGCGGCGAATTCCTGTTCCAGCAGCGCGACTTCTCCGGGATCACCCGCCGCCACGTTATAGCGGTGCAGACGGCCGCTTTTCATCACCGCGACGGCGGCTTCGATCGCCGCGTCGGGGATCGGTTCCTGCTGGGTGAAATTACCGGTGAATTTTTCGTTCATCTGCTTGTTCTGCGGCTTTGATCAATGGGCGTCAATCCGAAGGTGTGCCGATCAACCGCGCCACTTCGGCCGGCAGGGCGTCGAAATGGTCGATCATGCCTTCGGGTTCAAGCTGTGCCACCCCGCGCCCAGACGGGCCGAAAGTGACCAGAATGCAGGGCACGCCCAAGGCTTCGGCGGTTTTGCGGTCGGTGGCGGTGTCGCCGACAATCAGCGATTTCGCCGGATCGCCCCCGGCGCGCAGGGCCGCTTCGCGCAATGGCATCGGGTCTGGTTTACGCACTGGCAGGGTATCGGCCCCGATCAGAGAAGCGAACGCGCTGCGGATGCCCAGCCGGGTCAGCAAGATCTCGGCCAGATTTTCCGGTTTGTTGGTGCAAATCCCGATCTTGTAGCCGCTATCGCTGAGCCGCCCGACCGCGTCCATCGCGCCGGGATAGATCGTGGTATAGCGGTCGATCTGTTCTTCATAGGCCCGCAGCAGTTGCGGGTACCAGTTTTCCACTTCGCCCAGGACATCTTCCTGCGCGATCCGTTCCAGCCCCAGCGTCAACATCGCCCGACCCCCATGAAAGGCGGTCGCGGCATCGCCCACCGGGTCCAGCACATCGCCCTGCCCCATGGCCCGGAAACAAGCATTGGCCGCCGCGATCAGATCGCCGCTGGTATCGGCAAGGGTTCCGTCCAGATCGAAGATCACTGTTTGCATTGCTGCCCTCCGGGGAAGTTGTTGGCGCTTTTCCGCCAGACTGTGTTGCAAGCCGCAATCACACGTGAAGCAATCCGACCTTGCACCCTTGTGCCAAGCAGATAAAACGGGCGCAACGCAAATACGAAGAGTAACAGCATGAGCACGGCACTTGTCATCCTCGCGGCAGGCATGGGGACACGGATGAATTCGGACCTGCCCAAGGTCCTGCATCAGATCGCGGGGGCCCCCCTGTTGATCCATGCGATGAAATCGGGCGCGGCGGTCGATCCGGAAAAACAGGTGATCGTGGCCGGTCACGGGGCCGATCAGGTGGCCAAGGTGGCCCGCGATTGGGACGACCGCGCCGAAGTGGTTTTGCAAGACGAACAGTTGGGCACCGCGCATGCGGTGTTGCAAGCGCGCGCGGCGCTGGCGGATTTCGACGGCGATGTGATCGTGCTTTATGGCGACACGCCCTTCATTCAGCCCGAAACCATTGCCCGCATGATCGACGCAAGACAACATCACGATGTCGTTGTGCTGGGCTTCGAAGCCGTCGATCCGGGCCGCTATGGCCGTTTGGTCCTGCGGGGTGACCGGTTGGAAAAGATCGTCGAATTCAAGGATGCGACTGATCAGGAACGCGCCATAACTGTCTGTAATTCTGGTGTTATTTCAGCAAATTCCAAGACTTTATTCGCCCTGCTGGATAAAGTTGGAAACGACAATGCGGCGGGCGAATATTACCTGACCGATATCATCGGGCTGGCCCATAACGAAGGGTTGTCGGCCACCGCCGTCACCTGCGAAGAGGCCGAAACGCTGGGCGTTAATTCGCGCGCCGAACTGGCCGCTGCGGAAGCGGCATTTCAGACCCGCGCCCGCGCCGAGGTATTGGAGAACGGTGTCACCCTGACCGCGCCCGAAACGGTCTTTTTCGCCCATGACACGGTGATTGGCCGCGATGCCATCCTTGAACCCAACGTGATTTTCGGCCCCGGCGCGACGGTGGAATCCGGGGCTCGGATCCGCGCTTTTTCACATCTGGAAGGCTGCCACGTGTCGCGCGGCGCCACTGTCGGGCCTTATGCGCGGCTGCGCCCCGGTGCGGAATTGGCCGAGGACGTGCATGTCGGCAATTTCGTCGAAATCAAGAATGCCGTGTTGGATCAAGGGGCCAAGGTCAACCACCTGAGCTATATCGGCGATGCCCATATCGGCGAAAAAACCAATATCGGTGCCGGGACCATCACCTGCAATTACGATGGGGTGCTGAAGCACAAGACGGAAATCGGCGCGCATGCCTTTATCGGGTCGAACACAATGTTGGTTGCGCCGGTGCGCGTCGGCAACCGCGCCATGACCGGCAGCGGCGCGGTGATCACGACGGATGTCGAGGATGAGGCGCTGGCGATTGCGCGGGCCGCCCAGATAAACAAACCGGGTCTGGCGACCAAGCTGCGCGAGAAATTACAAGCCAAGAAGGCAAAACGGGATAAAGGGGCAGGATAATGTGCGGAATTGTCGGGGTTCTGGGCGAACACGAAGCTGCGCCCATACTGGTGGATGCGCTGAAACGGCTGGAATATCGCGGTTACGACAGCGCCGGAATCGCCACGGTGGACAATGGCCATCTGTCGCGCCGCCGGGCGGTGGGCAAGCTGGTCAACCTGAGCGATCTTCTGGTCCATGATCCATTGTCGGGCAAGGCCGGGATCGGCCATACCCGGTGGGCCACCCACGGCGCACCCAGCGTCGAGAATGCCCATCCGCATCAGGCCGGGCCGGTGGCGGTGGTCCATAACGGTATCATCGAGAATTTCCGCGAGTTACGCACAGAATTGTCGCAAAGCGGGATCGGGTTCAGCACCGAAACCGATACCGAAACCGTGGCGCTGTTGACCCAACATCACCTGAACCAGGGTCACAGCCCGGTGGAAGCCGCGCGCAAAACCGTGGCACGGTTGCACGGGGCGTTTGCGTTGGCGTTTCTGTTCGACGGCGAAGACGACCTGTTGATCGCGGCGCGCAAAGGCAGCCCGTTGGCAATTGGCCATGGCGACGGCGAAATGTTCGTTGGCTCCGATGCCATCGCTTTGGCACCGATGACCGACACGATCACCTATCTGGAAGAAGGTGATTTCGCGGTGATCACCCGGACGAGCCTTGAAATCCGCGACGCCAACGGCGAATTGGCCAACCGCGAAAAACGCATCATCCACATGGACGACGCCCGGGTCGACAAGGGTCTGCACAAGCATTTCATGGCCAAGGAAATCGCCGAACAGCCGCAGGTGATCGGTGAAGCGGTGCGCCATTACCTGTCCGAAGACGGCAATTCTGTGGACCTGCCTGGGGACTTGGATTTCACCCAGGTGGACCGGCTGACCATGGTCGCCTGCGGCACCGCCTTTTATGCCTGCCTGACCGCGAAATACTGGTTCGAACAGTTGGCGCAATTGCCAGTCGAGGTCGATATCGCCAGCGAATTCCGTTATCGCGAACCGCCCATCACCAAGGGCACGGTGGCACTGTTCGTCAGCCAATCGGGTGAAACCGCCGATACACTGGCGGCGCTGCGGTATTGCGAAGGCAAGGCCGACAGCATCGTGTCGGTGGTCAATGTTTCTGAAAGTTCGATCGCGCGGGCCAGCGACCTGTCGCTGCCGATTCTGGCCGGGGTCGAGGTCGGGGTGGCATCGACCAAGGCGTTTACCTGCCAATTGACGGTGCTGCTGATGCTGGCGCTGAAAGCCGCCGAACAGCGCGGCACGCTGAGCCCTGAGCGGATCAGCGACCTGCTGAGCCGGTTGCGGGCGACCCCGTCGATCCTGAACGCGGCGCTGGAACAGGATGGGGCCGTCGCGAAAGCCGCGCAGCAATTGTCGGAATCGTCGGACGTGCTGTTCCTGGGTCGTGGGTTGATGTATCCGCTGGCCCTTGAAGGTGCATTGAAATTAAAAGAAATCAGCTACATACATGCCGAAGCCTATGCGTCTGGCGAATTGAAACACGGACCAATCGCGTTGATCGACAAGACCATGCCGGTGGTCGTCATGGCCCCTTATGACGCGCTGTTCGACAAGACCCGGTCGAACATGCAGGAGGTTCTGGCGCGCGGTGGCAAGGTGGTCATGATCACCGATGAACATGGCGCACATGACACCGCCAGCGATGCTTGGTGCACCATCGTGATGCCCGAAATCGACCCGGTCCTGACCCCGATCCTCTATGCGATCCCGGCGCAGTTGCTGGCCTATCACACCGCAGTGGCCAAGGGCACCGATGTCGACCAACCCCGCAACCTTGCCAAATCGGTGACCGTCGAATGACCTTGGACGACGCATTGGAGGCGCTGAAGGCGCAGGTGGAACCGGGCCGCGCCGAAGGGTCGGCAGAATACCACAAGGTGCCGCGCGTCTATCTGGGCGTTTCCAACCCGGCGATCAACGATCTGAGCAAAGAATGGCGGCAGCAGTTGACGGTCGAACAGCGCGTGACGCTGGCACAGCAGCTGTGGGACACGAATATTTTCGAAGCCCGGCTAGCGGCGGCCAAGCTGCTGACGCAAGCGCGGATCAAGCCCGATCAGGCGGTTTGGGAGCTGATCAAAAGCTGGTTGCCCGATCTGGACAGCTGGGCGATTGCCGATCATGCGATGATGGCGGGGCAAAAACGGCTGATCGCCGATCCGTCGCGGGTGGCTGAGGTCGAAGACTGGACCCGCTCTGACAGTCACTGGATACGTCGCGCCGCGATGGTGGTCACCCTGCCCTGGACCAAACAGAACCACCCCAAGCCGCAGGATATGGAAATCCGCGAAACGGTGTTGGGTTGGGCCGCCGCCTATGTCAACGATCCCGAATGGTTCATCCAGAAATCGGTAGCGTGGTGGCTGCGCGATCTGTCGAAACACGATCCCGACCGGGTGATCGCGTTCCTGCGCGAACATGGCAAGGTTATGAAGCCTTTCGCGCGCAAGGAAGCGTCGAAATATTTGCCACCCAAAGCCTGAGTGCGACGTTTTCCGGCACTGGAAAAGCGGGCGAAACCTGGGTCAGGTTTCGCCGCAAATGGCTTAGTCGAGATAGACTTCGATCTTGGGCAGCCCGGACAGGGGCGCATCCAGCAGCCGCATAGCGCCCAGCGACAACCGACTGCCCGCAGTGACCGGCCCTTCGATCGGAAGCAGTTCGACCTTGACTTCGCGGCCATTGGCCGGATAGCGCACGCGGCCCCTGCCCGGAGCCGAAATCAGCGGAGTTTCGATCCAGAACCCGTCCCGGGCCGGATCGCCCAGCGAAGCGACCGTCATCCCCAAAAGCCCGCCGCTGCCCGGCTGGGCCGACCCGGTATCGGGCAGAGATGCGATTTCGATTTCATCGGGGGCTGGCAAGGTTTCTTCGGTCGGTTGCGAGACAACCGGCGGCTTTGCCTGGCGTTGCCAAGGCGGTGTGCCGAGAAGCGGAACATCGGTACAGGCCGACAGGGCGAAAGCGGGAACAAGGGTAAGGACAAGCTTTTTCATAGCGGCGAGGCTACGACCTTTCGACCGGCCAATCAATCATATCCGCCCTTGCCGTGGCAGGTTTCCGCCCCTAGGTTCATCGCTATGACAGCACCTCTTATAGACCCCTTTCAACGCGCCATCACCTATCTGCGCGTTTCCGTCACCGACCGGTGCGATTTCCGCTGTGTCTATTGCATGTCGGAAAACATGACCTTTTTGCCCAAAAAAGACCTGCTGACGTTGGAAGAACTGGACCGTATGTGTTCCAGCTTCATCCGTCTGGGGGTGGAAAAACTGCGGATCACCGGCGGCGAACCTTTGGTCCGGCGCGGAATCATGACGTTTTTCAACGCCATGTCGCGGCATCTGGACAGTGGCGCATTGAAGGAATTGACCCTGACCACGAACGGGTCGCAGTTGGAAAAATTCGCCGGCGACCTGTGGGCGGCGGGGGTGCGGCGGGTGAATATCTCGCTCGATACGCTGGATGAGACGAAATTTGCCGAAATCACCCGCTGGGGCCGGTTGCCGCAGGTTTTGCGCGGGATCGATGCCGCCCAGAAGGTCGGCATGCGGGTCAAGCTCAACGCGGTCGCGTTGAAAGGCTTCAACGATGTCGAATTGTTCGATCTGGTGGATTGGTGCAAGGACCGCGATATCGACCTGACCTTTATCGAGGTCATGCCGATGGGCGATATCGGCAACGAAGACCGGTTGGATCAATATTGGCCGCTGAGCGATCTGCGGGCGCAATTGGCGGATCGGTTCACCCTGACCGATCTGGACGAAAGGTCGGGCGGTCCGGCGCGCTATGTCCGGTTGGAAGAAACCGGGCAAAAGATCGGGTTCATCACCCCGCTGACGCATAATTTCTGCGAAAGCTGTAACCGGGTGCGGCTGACCTGCACCGGTGAAATTTATACCTGTCTGGGACAGGAAGGGATGCAGGACCTGCGCCCTGCCCTGCGCGATCATCCCGGCGACGATGCGCCGCTGGAACAGGCGATCCGGGCGGCCATCGGGTTGAAACCCAAGGGCCATGATTTCGATTATTCGCGTCAGGACGTGGCGGGCAAGATGTCCCGCCACATGAGCCACACCGGCGGATGACCCCGACCATGACCGGCCTGTTACGGCTTTATCTGGGGCTGACCGCGCTGGCACCTTTTCTGCTGACCCGCGCGGCGCGACGGGCGCATGAAAAACAACAAGCTGCCCCTGATCGGTTCGTTGAACGGTTGGGCAGGGCGACGGAGGCGCGACCCGAAGGGCGGTTGATCTGGGTGCATGCCGCATCGGTTGGTGAACTGCTGTCGGTGCTGCGGTTGGCCGATGAACTGGCTGCTGATACCGAGGCGCGGGTGCTGTTCACCACCACCACCACCACGGCGGCGCAGTTGGCGGCGGAACGGATGCCGGAGGGGGCCATTCACCAATATCTACCGGTGGACACACCAAAGGCGGTCCAAGGTTTTTTGAACCATTGGGCCCCTGATCTGGCGCTGTTCGTCGAAGGCGACCTGTGGCCAAGGTTGATCCTGCGAACCAAGGCGCGCGGCATTCCGATGGCATTGATCAACACACGGGTTTCGAAAAGCCGCGCCAGAGCGGCGAAAACCAGCGCCGCGCTGCTGGGCCGGTTCGATCTGATCACCGCGCAGGATGCGGCAGCGGCGGAGCAATTGAGCGGCTTGGGCGTGGCGGCGGAGCGGCTGCATGTGCCCGGCGATCTGAAAGCCGCGTTGCCACCGCCGCCGGTGGATCGGGCGGCGCTGACCGCGCTGCAACTGGAAATCGGCGCCCGCCCGGTATGGATCGCGGCATCGACCCATGCCGGGGAAGATGCGGAGGTTCTGGCCGCGCATCGGGCCGCCTTGGTGCAGCGACCCGACCTGTTACTGATCCTGGTCCCGCGGCACCCGGAACGGGCGGCGGAAATTCTGGCGCTGCCGGGGCTGGCCGGGATGGCGGTGGCGCAACGATCGAAAGGCACGGCGATCACCGCCCGGACGCAGCTTTATCTGGCCGATAGTCTGGGCGAAATCGGCCTGTTTCTCAGCCTGTCGCCGGTGGTATTTCTGGGTGGATCGTTCGGGCCGCAAGGGGGGCATAATCCGTTTGAACCGGCGCACTTCGGGGCGGTGGTGCTGCATGGGCCCAAGGTGGTGAATTTCGCCGACAGTTACGCCGAAATGGCAGCAGCGGGCATTGCCCACGAGGTCGCGGACGGCGCGGATTTGGGCCGCGCGGTGTTGCAGTGGCTGAGCGCGCCGGACCGGGACGCGACGCAAAGCGCCGCCCGTGCCTTCATGGCGGGGAAAAGGGCCATTGCCGCAGAAACCCGCGCCTTGGTGCGCGGGTTGTTATAGCGCCGAAACCCACCCTTGCCGTTGACCGCACCGCCGCCTAGGGTCGCCGCGCAAACACCGGAGCCCAGCATGATCAAAGCCGTTTTGATGAACGATACCGCGACGCGTTACCATCACGGCTGTGCCCGGGTGATGCGGTTGCTGGTGGCCGGGTTGCAGCGGCAGGGGGTCGAGGTGATCGCCCGCAGTGCCGCGCGCAACGATTGGGATCAGGACGAAGCGTTTCTGGCCGCGCTGGAGCGGGCCGATCTGATCGTGATCAATGGTGAAGGTACGCTGCACCATGGCAAGCCGGAGGGTGAAAAGCTGCTGAAAGTGGCGCTGCATCCGGCGCGTGGGCGCAGGCCTATCGCCCTGATCAACGCGCTGTATCAGGACAATCCGCTGGATTGGGCGCGCTATCTGACCGAAATCAATCTGATCGCGGCGCGTGACAGCGACAGCGCCAGATCGATGCAGCAGGCGACGCAAAACGCTGTGCGCTGGCTGCCGGATCTGTCACTGTCCGCCCCGGCTGAGGTGGCGCCCCTGCCCCGCCACGGCGTGATCGTCGGCGATTCCGTTCGGTTCGAAAAACGCCGGGTGCTGGCGCGGGCGGCGCAGCGCCTGGCAGAGGCACGGTTCATTCCGACCAAGACGCTGCGCGGTCGGATCTGGACCCTGCCGGTGATTGGGCCATTGGCACGTGCGGGGCTTTATCGGCTTTATAACGGGGTGTTGCCGCTGCGCGGTCCCCAGTTTGAAATGGCCCCGAACGAGGCTGCCTATCTGCGCGATATCGCGGCGGCCGAGCTGCATATCACCGGACGGTTCCACGCGGTGTGCCTGTCGATGTTGGTGGAAACGCCGTTTCTGGCGCTAAGTTCAAACGCGTCGAAGATCGAACGCTTGCTGCGCGATGCCGGGATGGACGCATCGCGGATCGTGGGCGAGGAGGCGTTGGAAACGCCGCCATCCGCAATGCCCTATTCGGACGAAGAATTGCGCCTGATCCGCGCGTTCTGCGCCAAAGCACAGAACGACGCCGACCAGTTGTTCAAGGATATTGCCGCCTTGGCGCAAGGCTAGGACAAGGCCGGGGCCGAATTCAGGCCGCAGGCATCCGTTTTTCCACCACTTCGGCCCACCAGCTGCATCCCGCCGGGATCGCTTCGTCGTTGAAGTTGTATTCGGGGTGATGCACCATCGCGGTGTCGCCATTGCCGACGAGGATATAGGCGCCGGGGCGTTCTTCCAGCATGAAGGCGAAATCTTCGCCGCCCATCACCAAAGGCGCTTCATCGCAGCTGCCGCTGATCGACCGGGCCACGTCAGCTGCGAAATCGGTCTGTTCCTCGGCGTTCATCATCACCGGGTAATTGCGGTGATAATCCAGTTTGGCGGTGCCCCCGAATGTGGCCGCGACGCCGTTGCAGATCTCACCGATCCGCTTTTCCGCCAGATCGCGCATTTCCGGACTCATCGTGCGCACGGTGCCTTTCAGCATCACCCGCTGCGGGATCACGTTGAACGCCTTGGACGAGGTTTCGAACGAGGTGACCGAAACCACCACCTGATCGACCGGATCGGCGTTGCGGCTGGCGATGGTTTGCAGCGACAGCACCGCTTGCGACGCCATCACCGTGGTATCGACGGTTTCATGTGGTTTGGCCGCATGGCCGCCGACGCCTTCGAATTCGATTTCGAACACGTCGGTGGCGGCGAAAAACGCACCGGGACGAATAGAAAAGCTGCCCACGGGGTGACCGGGCCAGTTGTGCATGCCGTAGACTTCCTGAATGCCCCAGCGGTCCATCAATCCGTCGTCGCACATCGCCTTGCCCCCGGCACCGCCTTCTTCGGCGGGTTGGAAGATGACCACCACGGTGCCGTCGAAATTGCGCGTCTCGGACAGGTATTTCGCCGCCCCCAGCAGCATCGCGGTGTGGCCGTCATGGCCGCAGGCATGCATCGCATTAGGGGTCTTGGAGGCATAGTCCAGCCCGGTCTGCTCATGGATCGGCAGCGCGTCCATATCGGCGCGCAATCCGATGACCTTGCCCGAACCGGTTTCCTTGCCCTTGATCACGCCGACGACACCGGTTTGGCCGATGCCAGTCACGACTTCGTCACAGCCGAATTCTTTCAGCTTGTCGGCAACGATGGCGCTGGTGCGGTGGGTGTCATAGAGGATTTCCGGGTTTTCGTGCAGGTCACGACGCCAGACGGTAATTTCATCCTGCAATTCTGCAAAGCGGTTCTTAACGGGCATAGGGGTGGTCCTTGTTATCCGCGCGGCATGCGTCGTTCGATCAGTTCCGCGAAGAAACTGCATCCCAACGGGATCGCCGCGTCGTTGAAATCATATGCGGGGTGGTGGCACATCGGAGTGTCGCCATTGCCAAGGAAGATATAGGCGCCGGGGCGGGATTCCAACATGTAGGAAAAATCTTCTGCCGGCATGATTGGCGGGGTATCGGTATCGACCTTATCGGTGACCGCCTGTGCCGCTTCTATCGCATAACGGGTCTGTTCATCCGCGTTCACCGTGGGCGGATAGCCGCGTTTGTACGTCACTTTCGCGGTTGCGCCATAGGCGGCGGCGGTGGCTTCGGCGACGGCGGTCAGCCGGTCTTCGATCAGATCGCGCACATCGTTGTCGAAACAGCGCACTGTGCCGCGCAATTTCGCGGTTTGCGGGATCACGTTCTGGGTGTCGCTTTCGGTCAGGAAAGTGGCCACGGTCAGCACCGCGTGTTGCACCGGATCGACATTGCGCGACACGATGGAATTGAGCGCCACCACAACATGGCTGGCCGCCAGCGTGGTATCGACAGATTCGTGCGGTATGGCGGCATGGCCGCCCTTGCCGGTCACGATGATGTCGAATTCATCCGCCGACGCCATCAACGGCCCGGACCGGATGGCGAATTCCCCCACCGGCACGCCGGGCATGTTGTGCAATCCGTAAACTTCCTGCACGTTCCAGCGATCCATCGCGCCGTCTTCGACCATTTTCAGGCCGCCCCCGCCGCCTTCTTCGGCGGGTTGGAACAGCAGCACCACGGTGCCGTCAAAATTGCGCGTTTCGGTCAGGTATTTCGCCGCCCCCAGCAGCATCGCGGTATGACCGTCATGGCCGCAGGCATGGGCCGCGCCGGGGATCTTGGAGGCATATTCGACGCCGCTGGCTTCGTGCATCGGCAGCGCATCCATATCGGCGCGCAGCGCGATGACCCGGTCGGACTTGCCCGCCTTGATCACCCCGACAACGCCGGTGATGCCGATACCTTCGACCACTTCATCGCAGCCGAAGGCGCGCAGCTTGTCGGCGACCACCCCGGCGGTGCGGTGGACATCGAACAGGATTTCGGGATGTTCGTGGAAATCATGCCGCCAAGCGGTGATTTCCCCCTGCATTTCGGCGAAACTGTTCTTGATCGGCATTGTCGCCCCCTTAGAGCCTATCGAGCAGGCGTTTCATGAAATCATGCCCGGCATTGAATTGCGCCACGGTGATAAATTCATCGGGCTGGTGCGCCTGTTCGATATTGCCCGGCCCGCAGACCACCGCAGAATAGCCACCGGTCTGAAAATGCCCCGCTTCGGTGCCATAGCTGACCACGTGGTTTTCGTTGTCGCCAGAAATCGCACGCACCAAGGCTTCGGCGTCACCCTGATTTTCCGGGGTCAGCCCCGGCAGGCTGAATTTTTCGCTGATCTCGATCCGGGTTTCGGGCACGACCGCCTGCATTTCGGCTTCGATCTCGGCAACTTTGGCCATGAACAATTCGCGCCACATGTCCGGGTCTTCATCCGGCAGAATGCGAAAATCGAAGCCGAATTCGCAATCCTTGGCAGTGATGTTATGGGCCGTACCACCGGAAATCTGGCCAACATGGACGGTGGTCCAGGGCGGTTCGAACAACGCGCCAACCTCGGACGGGTCCCGCGCCATGTTATCGGCGTTGATCTTGTTCGCCCAGTCGATCAGCTTGGCGCCGTACATGATCGCATTGACCCCGGTATGCATCAGCGAGCTGTGGACTTCAAACCCGTGCATATGGACCTGAAAGGCGCGGCCGCCCTTGTGGGCGCTGACCGCTTTCATCATCGACGGTTCGCCGACGATCACCGCAGAGGCTTGCGGCAGCGTTTCGAGCATTCGTTCGATCAGCGGCGGCGCACCGGTGCAGCCGATTTCTTCGTCAAAGCTGAGCGCAAGTTGCAAGGGACGCGAGACGCCACGATGATGCGCTTCGACCAATGCCCAGATTGCCAGCGCATCAAAGCCTTTCATATCGCAACAGCCGCGACCGAAATATTTGCCGTCGCGTTCCACCACGGTGAAGGGATCGGCGGCCCAGGGTTGGCCATCCACCGGCACCACGTCGGTATGACCGGACAGGACCACACCGCCAGCAACGCCGGGGCCGACATGGGCGAAGATCGCGGCCTTGTCGTTGGTTTCGTTATAGTAGCGATGGGCGGTGATGCCGTGGCTTTTCAGGTAATCGTCGACCCAGTCGATCAGCGGCAGGTTGGTGTCACGGCTGACGGTGGGGAACGCCACCAGGCGTTCCATGATTTCATAAGGCGATAATCGCGCTGGCATTGGGACCTCAATATCCGCTGTCTGTGGTCAGGATGAAATGACCGGGGGTGACTTCACGATATTCCGACGGGGCGGCTTCGTATCCGATCGGATGAATCGGCGACGGGATCGGTTTGAAGTTCAGGTCGCGTTCGGATTTGCGACGGCGCGGATCGGCCACCGGAACCGCTTTCATCAGCGCCTGAGTATAGGGGTGTTGCGGGTTTTCGAACACGGCCTGACGCGGCCCCATTTCGACGATCCGGCCCAGATACATCACACCGACATCGTGGCTGACCCGTTCGACCACTGCCATGTCATGGCTGATGAACAGGAAGCTGAGGCCAAGATCGGCCTGCAATTCCATCATCAGGTTCAGCACCTGCGCCTGCACCGACACGTCGAGCGCGGAAACCGCTTCGTCGGCGATGATCAGTTTCGGGTTGAGCGCCAGCGCCCGGGCGATGGCGACGCGCTGCCGCTGACCGCCCGACAATTCATGCGGATAGCGGCGCATGAAGCTGCGCGGCAATTCAACCCGGTCGAACAGCATCGCGATACGGTCTTCGCGTTCGCTGCCTGAATGGGTGCCGAAGTTTTTCATCGGTTCGGCCACCGCCGCGCCCAGCTGCATCTGCGGATTGAGCGAGGCGAAGGGATCTTGGAAAATCATCTGCATGTCGCGTCGCGCGTCGCGCAGCGCGGAATGATCCAACGCCATGATATCGGTGCCATCCAGATCGATCTGCCCTGACAGCGGTTCAACCAAGCGCAGGATCGACCGGCCAGCGGTGGATTTGCCGCAGCCGGATTCGCCCACCAAGGACAAGGTGCGGCCCTTGTTGAGGGTAAAAGACAGGTCTTCGACCGCGTGAACATTGGCGATGGTGCGGCGGAAAAACCCGCCCTTGACCGGGAACCGGGTGATCAGGTTCTTGACCTTGAGCAACGGTTCATCGGTGCCGGGGATCGGTTTGACCTCGCCCAGATCGCTGCCCAGCAGTTTCATCGGTTCGGGCAAGGGTCTGCCGGTCATTTCGCCCAGTTTAGGCACTGCGGCCAGCAGCGCCTTGGTATAGTCATGCTGCGGGTTTTCGAAAATCTGTTCGACGGTGCCTTCTTCGACCTTGTTGCCGCGGAACATGACCACGACGCGGTCGGCCATCTGCGCCACCACTGCCATGTCATGGGTGATGAACATCACCGCGGTGCCGGTTTCGCGTTTCAACCGGTCCATCAGCGCCAGGATTTCAGCCTGAATCGTCACGTCCAGCGCGGTTGTCGGTTCGTCGGCGATCAACAACCGGGGTTCGCAGGCCAGCGCCATGGCGATCACCACCCGTTGCCGCATCCCCCCCGACAATTCATGCGGATATTGCTTCAACCGCCGTTCCGGTTCCGGGATGCGCACCTGTTTGAGCAGGTCCAGCGCCCGCGCCGCGGCTTCGTTTCGGGACAGGCCCATATGCAGCCGCAAACCTTCGGTCAGTTGGCGTCCGACGGTGAACACCGGGTTGAGCGCGGTCATCGGTTCTTGAAAGATCATGCCGATTTCATTGCCGCGAATGGTGCGCATCAGATCCTGATCGGTTTGAGCAAGATCGATTTCCTCGCCGTCCTTGCGATCAAAAATCAGGCGCCCGCCTGCAATTTCGCCGCCGCCGAATTCCACCAGTCGCATCAGCGACAGGCTTGAGACCGATTTGCCCGACCCCGATTCGCCCACGATGCACACGGTTTCGCCGGGATTCACGCTGAACGAAACATCTTCGACCCCGACGACCGGGCCATCTTTTGTTTGGAATTCAACACGCAGATTTTCGATTCGAGCGATCGGTTGATCCAGCATCGCGTTCATCCTGTTTTTATTCGGCTGCCATCCACCGACGCTACAGACAGGTCGGACCCAGTGTCAAACCCGTAACATTACTGCCTTCGGGTCAGGTTGCTGGCCCCTTGCTTTTTTTGATCAATCGGTTTGAGATGCCACCAGTCGCGAACGGGCTGGGGACACAATTTCCAATAAAAACATATGGGAATCATGTTTCCAACCAACTTTCGCAGACAGAATCAAAATGGCCTTCGAGGCGGCCTTGGTCGCCACAACGAAGGAAAACGAGGCACATATGCTGTGTCCAACAAGGAGAGAAGTATGAAACTTAAATCCGTATTGCTGGGTGCTGTCGCTGCGACCGCACTCGCACCTGCTGCCTTTGCAGAACGCGGATCGGACGGCCATGTCAATATTATCTACTGGCAGGCCCCGTCGATCCTGAACCCTTATCTGTCCAGCGGAACCAAGGATATCGAAGCGTCGTCGCTGGTCATTGAACCGCTGGGCCGGTACGATCCCGATGGTGCATTGGTGCCCTATCTGGCCGCCGAAATTCCGACCGTTGAAAACGGCGGTGTGTCGGAAGACCTGACTTCGATCACCTGGAAGCTGAAAGACGGGCTGAAATGGTCGGACGGGTCCGCCATGACCTCGGCTGACGTAAAATTCACCGCCGATTACTGCATGCATCCCGAAGGCGGCTGCGCCCAGTTGGCTAAATTCGAAGGCGTCAGCAGCATCGACGTGATCGACGATCTGACCGTGAAGGTCAGCTTCTCGGAACCCAAACCGAACCCCTATGGCCCGTTCATGGGCGGTCAGTCCCCGATCCTGCAAAAGGCCCAGTTCGAAAACTGCATGGGTGCCAAGGCCCCCGAATGCACCGACGCCAATTTCAACCCGATCGGCACCGGGCCTTTCGCGGTCACCGATTTCCGTCCCAATGACGTGATTTCGATGGAAGCCAACCCGAATTACCGCGATCCGGCCAAACCGGCCTTTGCGACCCTGACCTTCAAGGGCGGCGGCGATGCCACCGCGGCAGGGCGTGCGGTGCTGGAAACCGGCGAATTCGATTATGCCTGGAACCTGCAACTGGCCCCCGATGTCATCGCCAATATGGAAAAAGGCGGCAAGGGCAAGACCGTGGCGGCGTTCGGGTCGCTGGTCGAACGGATCGAAATGAACATGACCGATCCGTCGCCGTCGCTGCCCGAAGGCGAGCGGGCGACTGCAAAGCACCCGCATCCGGCACTGTCGGATCTGGCCGTGCGCAAGGCATTGTCGATGGCCATCGACCGCGATCTTCTGGTCGAAGTCGGCTATGGCAAGGCGGGTCGCGCGACCTGTAACCTGGTTCCTGCCCCGGCGATTTATGCTTCGGGCAACACCGACTGCATGACCCAGGACATCGAAGGTGCCAAGGCGATGCTGGACGAAGCAGGCTGGAAAGTCGGTTCCGGCGGCATCCGCGAAAAGGACGGCGTCAAGCTGAGCTTCCTGTTCCAGACGTCGACCAATGCAGTGCGTCAGGATTTCCAAGCCCTGATCAAACAGTGGTGGAGCGAGATCGGCGTCGAAACTGAACTGCGCAACATTTCGGCATCGGTGTTCTTTGGCGGTGACCCGGGTTCGCCCGACACTTTCCAGCGCTTCTATGCTGACATGGAAATGTACGCCAACAACTTCGATGGCACCGATCCTGAAAGCTATCTGGCGCAGCACACCTGTGAAAAGGCTCCGAAACCGGAAAGCCAGTGGCAGGGTGAAAACATCAACCGTTTCTGTGACCCGGAATATGACAAGCTGGTCGCTGAAATGGGCAAAACCGGCGTTCTGTCCGAGCGCGGTGCGCTTGGCAAGAAGCTGAACGAGATGCTGACCAAGGAAAGCTATGTCGTGGTGCCGCTGGTCGATCGTGGTCGTGTATCGGCGCATTCCAACACTTTGGGCGGTGTTGATCTGAATACTTGGGATTCAGAGCTGTGGAATGCAGCAGATTGGTACCGGATCAAGTAATTTGATCCTTTTTACCCCGGCCTGAGCAAGGCCGGGGTTTTTCTGGCCCGATTTTCGGTATTAACCTTGGGCAGACAATAAGACCAAGCCGCAAAGGCCTCCGTATATGCTGACCTTTACCATTCGACGACTGGTGTTGGCCGTTCCGACACTGCTGTTCATCAGTCTCGTCATCTTCCTGCTGTTGGAACTCGCCCCTGGCGATCCGATGGCTCAGGTTCCTCTCACCGTCCCACCAGAAGTCAAAGAAAAGATGCGCGAGGCGCTTGGCCTTGGCCAGCCCATGCATATCCGTTTCCTGAAATGGATCGTGCAGTTTTTCTGGATTGAACCGCAGATATTGATCGACAATATTTTCGGCACCGGGTTTGCCGATGGCAAGCTGCGGGTGATGAGCTGGCAGACCCGCAGCCCGGTGATGGATATCGTGGTGCAACGCATTCCGCAGACCCTTTGGGTGGTTGGCACCGCCTACATGGTCGGCGTTCTGATCGCGCTGCCGATCGGGATCTATTCCGCCTATCGGCAATATTCGATCTTTGATCAGGCCGGGACATTCGTGTCGATGATCGGCTTTTCGGTGCCGCCGTTTTTTTCCGGGGTGTTGGTCATCGTGATCTTTTCGGTCAATCTGGGATGGTTTCCGTCGATTTACGACACCACGCACAAGGTGGTGGACTGGGACAGTTTCGTCATCCAGCTGCGCCAGATGGTGATGCCGGTGATGGTGCTGGCGTTGCAGATCACCGCGCAGATCAGCCGGTTCATGCGGGCTTCAATGCTGGACAATCTCAATCAGGATTATGTCCGCACCGCCCGCGCCAAAGGGTTGAGCGAATATATCGTGGTGATGGTGCATGTGTTGCGCAATTCGATGATCCCGGTCGTCACCGTGATCGCGCTTGGCGTCCCGGCGATTTTCGGGGGGGCGATCATTACCGAACAGGTGTTCAAGGTGAACGGGATCGGCCAGTTGCTGATCGGCGCAATTCAGGCCAATGACTTGCCAATGGTGCAGACGCTGACCTTTATCTTTGCGCTGTTGATCGTGGTGTTCAACATCATCGCGGATGTTCTTTACGGCATCCTTGACCCGAGGATCCGCTATGACTGATGACAAACGCTTCGTACCCGATGAAGGGCTGGCTCCGGCGTCTTCGGCGCTGCCCGGGGCGGCCGGACCGTTGCAGGAAACCGGCCCGCCGCCGCGCAACAAGTGGCTGGATGTCTGGGATCAGTTCAAGCATCACAAGGGCGCGCTCTATGGCGGCATCCTGTTTTTCGCGATCGTTCTGGTGGTGTTTCTGGGGCCGTTGGTTTGGCCGTATGACGCGACCTATATCGATATTCGCGCCCGCAATCAGGGCCCCAGCCTGTCGCATCCTTTAGGCACCGATCAATTGGGCCGCGATACGCTGGCCCGAATGATGGCGGGCGGTCAGACATCGGTTTCGGTGGGGATCACCGCGATGTTGCTGGCGCTGTTCCTGGGCAGTCTGGTCGGCGTCGTCGCGGGGTATTTCAAACGGCTGGACGGCATATTGATGCGGCTGACGGACTTGTTTCTGGCGCTGCCGCTGTTGCCGCTGCTGTTGGTCATGGTGCTGTTGTTCCGCGACTCGCTGAACGCGGCTTTCGGGCCGGAGACGGGGATTTTCATCCTGATCGTCGGCGCCATCGGCGTAACCAGCTGGATGCCGACCGCGCGGATCGTGCGGGGTGATGTTCTGGCGCTGAAGGAACGCGAATTCGTTTTGGCGGCGCGGTCGATCGGCACCCGCAATTCGATGATGATCCTGCGCCATATCCTACCCAATGTGTTGAGCCCGATCATGGTGTCGGCCACTTTGGGGATTGCCAACGCGATCATCACCGAAAGCGCGCTTTCGTTTCTCGGGCTTGGGTTTCCGCCGGATTTCCCGACCTGGGGGCGGTTGTTGTTCGATGCGACCGATTATTTGCAGCAATATCCCGAACGGGTGTTCTGGCCCGGTCTGGCGATTTCGCTGACCGTGCTGAGCGTGAATTACCTTGGCGACGGGCTGCGCGATGCGCTGGACCCGCGCATTCGGGGGCGGTGACAGACAACGCCCGGCACCGCATGACGGGAAATAAGAACAACCAGAAGGCCCGCAAGTCATCTTGCGGGCCTTTGTCATGGATGGACGGGCGGCACGAAACCGGGTTCCCATCGCTGCCCACTTTACGGAACTTTATCCCTTACAGACTGCTTTGACGACCAGTTCATCGGATTGATTTCCCAAACGGATATTGGCATCGGTGCGTTTGTTCCAATTCATTTCGGGGAATCCTATGTTCGAAACCTTTGGCTTTGACACCGTGACCGCGCCGCAAGCCGCCGTTTATACCGGCCTGATCCTTGGCGTCGTTTTCGGCATTCTGGCACAGATCACCCGGTTCTGTTTCCGCCGCGCCATCACCGGCGACGACCGCAAACAGGCCGCTGGGGTTTGGATGACCGCGCTGGCGCTGGCGATCCTTGGAACCCAATTCGCGGTGTTGAACGGTTGGATCGGGTTCGAGGATCACCGGTTCATGGCAACCGATTTGCCGGTTGCCGCCATCGTGTTTGGCGGGCTGATCTTCGGCGCGGGCATGGTTCTGACCCGGGGTTGCGTGTCCCGGTTGAGCGTACTGACCGGCAGCGGCAACCTGCGCGCCGCTTTGGTTCTGGTGGTGTTCGCGGTGGTGGCCCATGCCACGTTGAAGGGCGTTCTGGCCCCGATCCGCACCACGCTTGGCGGCTATACCGTCGCGTTGGACAGTGCCGCCCTGCCCTTTGCCGGGCCGATCCTGGCGGTGGTCCTGGCCACCCTGTTGCTGACATTCGCCACCCGGTCGGGGGCGCGGGCAACGCATTTGGCTTTGGCGGCCATGATCGGGCTGGTCGCTGCGGCGGGCTGGGTGGCGACCGGGTTCGTTCTGTATGACGATTTCGATCCGATCGCGCTGGAAAGTCTCAGCTTCACCTCGCCTGCGGCGGAAACCTTGTTCTGGGGCGTCGCGTCGAGTTCGATATCGCCCACATTCGGCACCGGGATGTTGGGCGGCGTCATCGCGGGAGCAGCGATTTCGGCGCTGATCCGCGGCGAATTCAAATGGCAAAGCTTCGATAGCCCGCGCCAGACCGGCCGGTATTTGGCCGGGGCGGCCTTGATGGGGGTTGGCGGTGTCTTGGCGGGCGGTTGCACCGTGGGGGCGGGCCTGTCGGGGGTTCCGACCCTGTCCTTCGCCGCTGTTCTGGCTTTGCTGAGCATTGCTGCGGGGGGCTGGACCGCGGCGCGGTTGCTTAGTGCATCTTCTTCTGAACCCGCCGGATCATCCACCACACCACCGCTACAACCGGCAGAGTAAGCGCCGCAGTCAATTCCCCCTTGCTGACCCCCAGAAGGTCGGTAAGGGGATAGGCCGCGTAAGAAGCCAAAGACACGGCGTAGTAGCTGATCGCGACCACAGACAGACCTTCGACGGTTTTTTGCAATTTGAGTTGCATGTCGGCGCGGCGGTTCATGCTTTCCAGCAATTTCTGGTTCTGCGCAGAGCGTTCCACATCGACCCGTGTCCGCAACAGTTCCCCCGCCCGCATCGCCCGGTCGGCCAAGGCCGCCAAACGTTCCTTGGTGGATTGCACCGTGCGCATGGCGGGCGCGTAGCGCCGCATCATGAATTCGTTGAAGGTCTGGCGTCCTTCAAAACGTTGTTCGCGCAACACGCCAATCCGTTGATGCACGATATTGCGATACGCTTCGGTCGCGCCGAAGCGGAACGCGTTATGCGCCACCATTCGTTCCATTTCCGCCGATGTGCTGAGCAGACCAGCCAGAGTGACATCGGCGGCGGTGGTATCGTCGCCCATGTGATCCATCAGCCCGGTCAGTTTCACATCCATTTCGCCCAGTTGTGCCGACAGTTGCTTGACCCGGGCAAACCCCAGCATCGACAGGCTTTTGTAAATCTCAACTTCGGCCAGACGCTGCACGATCCGGCCCACCCGACGCCGCCCGGTGCCGGGGTTGACGAACACCGCGAAACGGGTGTTTCCCGCCGTATCGAGACTGAAATCCGCAGCGATGGTGGCGGCGTCGTCCAAGGCCCGGCTAACCGCGACGCTGTCGGCGACGAACCAGTCGTTGAGATGCTGTTCGATCCGGTCGCGGTCGGGGGCCTGCTGCACCCGGATATGAACCGCCGCGACCCGCACCCCCGGTGCTGCCGCCAGCCAGTCTTCGGGGAACACTTCGAAATCGGCAGGATCAAAGGCCCGTTCGCTGAGCGTGTTGGCAAAGGCCGAATAGGTCACGAATTCGGTATGGCTTTCCCATCTCAGGATATGCCGCCCGATCTGACCGGAATAATGCGTGGCCCCCGGTTGCGGATGCGGGGCACCATAGCGGTCCAGCAATGCAATCAGGTGGTCCATATCGGCCTGACGATCCCGGCTGACCGCCTGATCGGCCTGCTTGACCGCCAGATAGACCGCGGTGCAAGGCACATCCAGCGCCGGGAAGGGCCGCGCATGCAGTTCGTTGGCCAGTTCATAGCGAAGCGGGTGATCGGCAAGCATTGCTGGGACTTTCTGAACAATTCGAATGCTTTCGTAGATCGCATATAATCTGAAAAAGATAAAGCATTTTCAATAGCTTGCAGGAATACAACGGTATACCGTGCGAAAAAACGCCTGCTTTCGGGGGCTTGGGCGGTGACGTTCGCGCCAAAATCGTCGGTCGGGCAGCGCCCTGTTGCATATGAAAAAGGGCGACCCGAAGGCCGCCCTTTTGTATTCTCGTTATGATCAAGATCAGCTGATCTTGGTCAGCAATTCGTCCAGCGACTTCTTGGCGTCACCATAGAACATGCGAGTATTTTCCTTGTAGAACAGCGGGTTTTCGATACCGGAATAACCGGTGCCCTGACCACGCTTGGACACGAAGACCTGTTTCGCTTTCCAGCATTCCAGCACCGGCATGCCGGCGATGGGTGAATTGGGGTCTTCTTGTGCCGCCGGGTTCACGATGTCGTTGGAGCCAATCACGATCGCCACGTCTGTCGACGGGAAATCGTCGTTGATTTCGTCCATTTCCATCACGATGTCATAGGGCACCTTGGCCTCGGCCAGAAGCACGTTCATGTGCCCCGGCAGACGACCGGCAACCGGGTGAATTGCGAAACGCACCTCTTTGCCCTTGGCACGCAGACGCTTGGTCAGTTCGGAAACCGATTGCTGCGCCTGTGCCACCGCCATGCCGTAGCCCGGGATGATGATGATGCTGTCGGCTTCGTCCAGTGCGGACGCTACGCCGTCGGCATCGATCGCCACCTGTTCGCCTTCGACTTCCATCGCCGGACCGGTGGTGCCGCCGAAGCCGCCCAGGATCACGCTGATGAAAGACCGGTTCATCGCCTTACACATGATGTAAGACAGGATCGCGCCCGAAGACCCGACCAGCGCACCGGTCACGATCAGCAGGTCGTTGCCCAAGGTGAAGCCGATGGCAGACGCCGCCCAGCCCGAATAGGAGTTCAGCATCGACACCACCACCGGCATGTCGGCGCCGCCGATACCCATGATCAGGTGATAGCCGATGAAGAAGGCCAGAAGCGTCATCAGGACCAACGACCACAGACCCGCCCCGTTCATGAACAGGATCAGCAGAATGAAGCTGCCAAGCGCTGCGCCCGCGTTCAGCATGTGACCGCCGGGCAGTTTGTTGGCCTTGCCGTCCACCTTGCCCGCCAGTTTGCCAAAGGCAACGATGGACCCGGTGAAGGTCACCGCCCCGATGAACACACCGAGGAAGACTTCAACCTTGAGGATGCTGATTTCCACCGGCGTCTTATGAGCCAGCTTTTCAGCAAATCCCGCGATGCCCATATCATGCAGCATGGCCATGCGGCCGGCTTCGTTCAGGGTCGAGGACAGGCCTTCTTTGA
This sequence comes from Thalassovita gelatinovora, assembly GCF_001458355.1. Classification (GTDB taxonomy): domain Bacteria; phylum Pseudomonadota; class Alphaproteobacteria; order Rhodobacterales; family Rhodobacteraceae; genus Thalassobius; species Thalassobius gelatinovorus. The sequence goes on from NZ_CYSA01000025.1 coordinate 289,825, forward strand.
GGGCCAGCACGTTTTGCAGTTCCAGTTCGGCGTTGAAACCGATGAACACCGCCGCCAGACCGACAAAGCTGTGCAGCGCGGCCACCAGTTGCGGCATTTCAGTCATTTCGACCTTTTTTGCCACAAGTTGACCGAGGAAGGCACCTGCGGCGACCATCACCAGAACGATCAGGTAATTTCCCATGCCGGGGCCGAAGATGGTGGCGAAAGCCGCCAGACCCATGCCGAAAATGCCGTACCAGACAGCGCGTTTGGCGCTTTCCTGACCCGACAGGCCCCCCAAGCTGAGGATGAAGAGAACAGTTGCCGCGATATAGGCGGCAGAGACGATACCAATGCTCATTTATCCGCTCCCTTCGTTCAAGATTTCTGGAACATCGCCAACATGCGACGGGTGACCATAAAGCCCCCAACGATGTTGATCGATGCGATCAGGACGGAAATGGCCGACAGGATCACCACCAGCCAGTCGCTGGAACCGATCTGCAACAATGCGCCGAGGATAACGATGCCCGAGATCGCGTTGGTGACCGCCATCAGCGGTGTGTGCAGCGAATGCGACACGCCCCAGATTACCTGGAAGCCGACGAAGCAGGCCAATGCGAAGACGATGAAATGGCTCATGAAGCTGGCCGGAGCGAAAGCGCCGACAATCAGCATCAGCACCGCACCGACGGTCAAAAGCGTGACCTGGAACTTGGTCTGCGCCTTGAAGGCCGCCACTTCGTTGGCGCGCTTTTCTTCGGCGGTCAGTTCCTTCGGGGTTTCTTTCTTCTGCGCAGCGATTGCCTTTACCTTGGGCGGCGGCGGCGGGAAGGTGATATCGCCCTGGAACGTCACGGTGGCGCCACGAATGACGTCGTCTTCCATGTTGTGATTGATCTGACCATCCTTTTCGGGGGTCAGGTCGGTCATCATGTGACGAATGTTGGTGGCGTAAAGCGTCGAGGCCTGCGCCGCCATCCGGCTGGGAAAATCGGTGTAGCCGATGATGGTCACGCCGTTGTCGGTGACGATTTTTTCATCCGCGACGGTCAGCTTGCAGTTGCCGCCCTTTTCCGCTGCCAGGTCGACGATGACGGAGCCGGGTTTCATGGCTTTGACCATGTCTTCGGTCCACAATTCCGGCGCTTCGCGGTTCGGGATCAACGCGGTGGTGATCACGATGTCCACTTCGGGGGCCAGTTCGCGGAACTTGGCCAGCTGCGCTTCGCGGAATTCCGGCGAAGACACAGACGCATAGCCACCGGTGGCGGCGCCATCCTGCTGTTCTTCCTCGAAATCCAGATAGACGAATTCGGCGCCCATCGATTCGACCTGTTCGGCCACTTCGGGCCGCACGTCGAAGGCGAGAGTGATCGCCCCAAGCGAGGTCGAGGTGCCGATCGCGGCCAGACCCGCAACGCCCGCGCCCACGACCAGAACCTTGGCCGGGGGCACCTTGCCCGCCGCCGTGATCTGACCGGTGAAGAAACGGCCGAAATTGTTGCCTGCTTCGATGACCGCGCGGTAACCCGCGATATTGGCCATCGACGACAGCGCGTCCATTTTCTGAGCGCGGCTGATCCGCGGCACCATTTCCATGGCGATCACATTCGCGCCCTTGGATTTGGCCAACGCCATGCCGTCTTCGTTCCCGGCCGGGTTGAAGAAGGAAATCAGCGTCTTGTCCTTGGTCAGACGCTTCAGTTCGGCTTCATTGGGCTGACGCACCTTGGCGATAATATCCGCCGCTTTCCACAGCGCCGCTGCGGTCTTGACGATTTCTACTCCGGCGGCCGCATAGGTTTCGTCCGAGAAACCCGCATTCGCCCCTGCCCCGCTTTCGATGGCGCATTCATACCCCAGCTTCTGCAGCTGCAGCGCCGAGTCCGGAGTCATCGCTACGCGATTCTCCCCGCCGAACACTTCTTTTGGCGTTCCAATTTTCAACTGTCACGTCCCCCTTCAGAACTCTGTTGAATCCTCTCCGACGAATCGAAGCTATATTTCCTTGTTCCGCGCAATAATATTGCGCAGAATATCGCACCTGAGATGCACTTTACCCGACGTCGTGTCAAATCCAACGGCGCGTCTTTTGACAATATTTGGCAAAATCAGCACGGAATTTCACCCGCAAACGGTTTTCTTCGGGAATGACGAAACGTTTTTCGATCAGCCAAAGAAACAGCGGTATCAGTGGTAGCGCCAACACCGCATCGAAGCGCAGGATCAGCCCGGCAAGTACCAGCAGATCGCCCAGATAGATCGGATTGCGCGACCGGCTGAAGATACCGCTTTGGACCATTGTGCTGGCGTCACGGTGCGGCACGATGGTGGTGTGGTGTTTGCGCATTTCCACGAAAGCCAACGCCATCAGCACCAGCCCGCCGCCAACAAGTATTCCGCCAAGAAAGTCGGCAATCGCGCCGCCGAAGCTGAGCCCCATCGTAAAGTAAACCGATTGCACCCAGGCCAGCACCACCGCCGCCAGCAACCATACCGGGGGTATATCAAGCCATTTCAACATACTTGTATCGTATCCTTTATCCCCGCGCCGGGCGGAAGCTATCACGAAACTGTCCGGCTGTGCGGCCAAACATGTCCCTATCTCGTCACCAAGCCCGGAACATCATTCCGGTTTTCAGCTTCGCCACCCGCCAATGAATCCGATTGGCAGCGTCAAAGCGTATTACACCCCATATGCGAGGCGGCAAAGGGGGCATTGACCGATCCGCGCGACGCCCGGATCGGTCATGCAATGGATCATTCCCATTCCATTTCTTCAAAAACGCGACCCGCGTTCTTGGTGGCCAGTTCTTCGAACGTGTCGAGACCCGCCCATTTCGCTTGATCGACATAATAGGCGCTGGCCAGATCACCGCCATTGTCGATATGTTCCCCGATCTTGGCGCGCAGATCGCTGAGGTAATCGAAGGTGAAGCGCCGCACTTGCGCCAGGTTGGTCGGATGACCATGGCCCGGAATCACATAGGTGGGATTCAGCGGTTCCAGCTTGGTTTCCCAAGTTTCCAGCCAGCAGCTTGTGCAGGTGCCCGAAAAAATCGGCAGCATCCGTTCGTGAAAAGCGATATCGCCCGCGATCAGCATGCCCCATTGCGGTAGCCAGACCTGCGTATCGCCCGGATCATGCGCCGGTCCCAGATGCAACACATGGATTTCCACCCCGCCAAGGGTCAGATTGTATTCGTCTTCAAAGCTGAGATTCGGGGGGGCGATACGGGTGCCTTCGGCCTTGTCCCGGTTATAGCCTTCCATCCCTTGCAAGATAAAATCAGCCTCGGAGGTGAAAGCTTCGATGGCATCGACATGGCCCAGGATATCAACCCCCTGATCGGCCCAGTAGGAATTGCCCAGCATCGCGTGGCCCTGGCCGTTTTCATTGATCACCAGTTTCACCGGCTGATCGGTCACCACCTTGATTTCATCATGCAACGCCTTGGCCAGACGGGCCGACGCGCCGCCATTGATCACCACCACGCCTTCGTCGGTGACGATGAAGGACAGGTTGTTGTTGTGGCCGCTGTTTTCATATGTCGGCGGCGCAGTGGCGCCGGTGGCGGTGAACACATGCGGTATCACCTCGACCGGTTTCGAATACAATTCGGATTGCGGGTATTGATCGGCAATGTCTTCGCTGGCCGCCGCAGGCAGCGCACACAGGGTCAGGGCAACCGCCCGGATAATCGTTTTCATGCTATCCCTCCCGGATAAAAATCCCGACTGTGAAATTCACAGATGCGAATGTGTTTGTAAAGGCCCAGCGCACCGGTCTGCGCACGGGGCTGCCGACCGTGACGCAACGCTCAGCTTGCGATACGGGTTCGGACACTTACGCTGACGGCAACTTAACGGGAGGAATAAGACATGGATTTGACAGGCAAACACGCATTGGTCACCGGTGGCGGAACCGGCATCGGGTTGGCCATTGCCAAGGCATTGGCCGGGGCCGGAGCCGAAGTGACGATCACCGGCCGTCGGCAAAACGTTCTGGAAGACGTGGCCGAAGCGAACATGTTCCCCGCCGCAATGGACGTGACCGACGAAGCGCAGGTGGTAAAGGTCATCGACGACGCGGTCGCGGCGCGTGGTCCGATCCAGATCTGCGTGCCCAATGCCGGGGTCGCCATCGGCAAGAAGCTGCACAAGACCGATACCGAATTCTGGCGCCAGATCATGGCGACCAATCTGGACGGAGTTTTCTTTACCATCCGCGAAAGCATGCGGTCGATGCTGACCACTGATTGGGGCCGGGTCATCGCCGTATCTTCGATCGCAGGGTTGCGCGGAATGCCCGGCGGCGGTGCTTATGCAGCTTCCAAACATGGGGTCATCGGTATGGTGCGGTCGATATCCGAAGATTTCATGGGCCAGCCTTATACCTTCAATTCGCTGTGCCCCGGCTATGTCGATACCGACATCATCACCCGCAATGTTGAATCGATTTCACAGCGTTCGGGGATGAACGAAGAACAGGCCCGCGACGTGATGGTGCAATCCAACCGCCACAAGCGCCTGATCGCCGCCGAAGAAGTCGGCGCGGCCGCGCTGTGGCTGTGCGACAACAATTCCGGCAGCGTCAACGGTCAGGAAATCCAGATCGCGGGCGGCAAAATCTGAAATGTTGACGCGGGACGGTTTCAACCGCTTCTGCGCCGGGTTCCCGGCCACGTCCCATGTGGTGCAATGGGGCAATGCGGATGTGTGGAAGGTGGCGGACAAGGTGTTCGCCATCTGCGGATGGGCCGATGAGCGCGACGCGTTCACCTTCAAGGTCAGCAAGCTGGCCTTCGAAGTGCTGCGCGATCAGCCCGGCCTGCGCCCCGCGCCCTATCTTGCGTCGCGCGGAATGAGCTGGATACAACATTATGACGCGCCGGGCCTGTCCGATCCCGAATTGTGCCAGCATATCGCAGCATCTTACGATCTGGTCGCCGCTGGCCTGTCATTGAAGAAACGTCGGGATTTGGGCATTCCGATCCCGAACCGGACCTGATCCCCGTTCAATTGTGACCCCGACGTGGCGACACGCCACAATACCGCCCAGATCCGGGCCGGTCGTCGCAAACATACCCCAATTCCCGCCCAATTCGGTCCCATCCCAATTGTACCCATTATGGAAACGGTCGGCCCGCTAAGCCAGTATTTTCCAGCTTTGCACAGGTCGCCGACCGACCGCACAAATGGGAATGGGTGCAATGGCAACGATGGTTTCCGGGCTGGGTGGCCCGGCAGGATACGGAGAAAACGTCTTTACCAGCAGCACTTTGGCGGCGGGTAATTACGATGACGGGTCCGTCCTGATCGATACATCCTCCGTTTTCGGTGCCGCCGGTATCGATTACAACGGCACCACCTACGATTCGATCTACCTCAATTCGAACGGCAATATCAGCTTTGGCGCGGCCCAGACCGCGTATCAGCCGAACCTGTCGGGCACCAGTACCCCGACCATTGCCGCCTTCTGGAGCGATGTGAACCTCAATTCGGGCGGCGAGATTTACTGGGATCTCGATCCCGCCGCTGGCACCGTCACTCTGACATGGTTGAATGTTTCACCCTATTCCGGGTCCGGCGGCAATTCCTATCAGTTGGTGCTCACGTCGCTTGGCGATGGCAATTTCAACACTGATTTCATCTACGAAGATATCCAGTGGACCAATGGCGGCAGCGGCACCGCGCAGACCGGTTTCACCGATGGCGGTGCCAATGACGAGCCGCTGCCGGGATCGGGCAATGCGGCGACGCTTGCGAATTACGAAACCTATGATTTCGGATCGGGCGACCCCGCGGGCAGCTACAGCCAGAACTACATCGACGGCCAGCAGGCCACCCCTGATGGCATTGTCAACGGCACCTACGGGGACGACGTCATCGATACCACCTTTATCGACAGCGATGGCGAACAGGTCGGTGACACTGCAGATTCCGTGGTGGCGGGCGCAGGCGACGACACGGTGCTATCAGGTGCGGGGGCCGACACCGTAGAAGGCGGCGTGGGCAACGATTCCATCGCTGGCGGCGCCGATGACGATCTGATCTATGGCGATTATGCCCCCGGTTCGGGGCCTGCTACCGAAAGGCTGGACTGGACCGCGCAGGGCGGGAATGGCACCGATCTGAGCGGCGGGTTCACCCAGAATACCGGCGACATGTCAGTTTCGGTCAACTTCACCGATACCGGAAACAACAACGCGGTTTTCGAAATCGACACCGGCGAAACCCAATATGTCGGGGCCGGCGAATCCTTCGATACTGGAAACGGGCTGTACCTGTATGGCAACGGCGATGCGGCGACGTCGACCACCACCTTCGGGTTTTCCGCCAATTCGAACGGCGTCGAAAACGAGGTCGAGAATGTTTCCTTCCGGGTCAACGATATCGACTGGGCGTCGGGCAACCATACCGACACCCTGACCGTCAACGCCTATGATGCCAACGGCAATCCGGTTGCGGTGACGATCACCCCGAACGGGACCGACACGGTCAGTGGCAACACCGTCACCGCAGGTACGACCGGCGAAACCGCCGCAGACCAGGGCGGTTCGGCCTTGATCGAGGTTGCCGGGCCGGTCGAAACCATCGAAATCATTTATGGCAACGGTCAAAGCGGGACGCAGGCGGTTTGGCTTACCGATGTCACTTTCGACACCATTCCGACCCTTGCCCAAGGCGATGACACCCTGTCAGGGGATGCAGGCAACGATACGCTTTATGGCCAGGACGGCGATGACATCCTTGATGGCGGTGCCGACAATGACAGTCTTGAAGGTGGCGCGGGCAATGACAGCCTGAGCGGCGGCACCGGCAGCGATACGCTTTCGGGCGGCGAAGGCGATGATACGCTGCAAGGCGGCGCGGGCGGTGACGACCTGTCGGGCGGCGCCGGTATGGATTTCGTCGATTATTCCGATTCCGACGCGGCGGTGAATATCGACCTTGGCAACAACACCGCCTCGGGCGGGTATGCCGCCAATGACACGCTGACCGGTGGGCTTGACGGGATCATCGGGTCGGACTGGGATGATACGCTGAGCGGCTATGACGGGTCGGGCGCGGATTGGACCAACGTGTTTTACGGCGGCGCGGGCAGTGACCTGATCGACGGGCGCGGCGGCGATGACAGCCTTTATGGCGAAGCTGGCAACGATACGATCATCGGCGGCAGCGGTGCCGATCTGATCGATGGCGGCGCCGATGACGACACGCTTTATGTCGGGTCCGGCGACACCGCCATCGGCGGCGCGGGCGACGATATCTTCATCATCGACAACACGGCGCTTGGTGGTGGTACGATCACCATCGATGGTGGCGAACTCGATGAACCGGGCGGCGATACGCTGGATTTCAGCGGGCTGATCGATTGGGGCGATGTCACCTATACCAATACCGACCCGAACGCGCTGGCCGGTCATGCCACCCTGTCGGACGGCACCACGGTCACTTTTTCCAATCTGGAAGATGTGGTTATCTGCTTCACCGGCGGCACCCGTATCCTGACCCCGCAGGGCGCGCGCCGGGTCGAAGACCTGCGTCCGGGCGATCCGGTCCTGACCCGGGATCACGGCGTTCAGCCGATCCGCTGGATCGGCAGCCGCAGCACCATCGGCACCGGGAATTTCGCCCCGATCCGTTTCGCGCCGGGCAGCCTGGGCAATGAGCGCCCCTTACTTGTTTCGCCACAGCACCGAATGCTGCACCAATCGCATCGGGCCAATCTGTATTTCAACGATTCCGAAGTATTAGTATCGGCCAAACACATGATCAATGGCGGCAGTATTCAGCAGATCGATCAGATCAGGGTCGACTATTTCCACATCCTGTTCGACCGCCATGAAATTGTCTTCGCCGAAGGCGTCGCATCGGAAAGCTTCCACCCCGGCCAAATGGGTTTAACCGCGATTACCGATGCCGCACGCGATGAACTGTTCGGACTGTTTCCAGAATTGCGCAGCAATCCCAACGGGTTCGGCGATACTGCCCGGCTGTGCCTGAAAGCGCATGAATCAAGGGTTCTGATGGCGGCTTGACCGGCTCCGCAGTTTCATCGAGGCAAAAATACTCCCGCGGCGCCCGGCACGGGCGCACAATCGGATCACGCCATCCGTTCCAATGCCACCGTATGCTTGGCTGCAGCCCAGTCATACGCCGCGCGCCCGAATGCTTCGAACAGGGGGCGCGACACCGGATCGTTCGCCGCGTCCCATTCGGGATGCCATTGTACTGACAGGGTGAAGCCCGGCGCATCCTTGACATAAATCGCTTCGGGCGTGCCATCGGGGGCATAGCCGTCGATCACGATCCGAGCGCCCGGCTGCTTGATCCCCTGGCCGTGCAGCGTATTGGTCATCACCTCGCGCGCGCCCATCAGCCGGTGGAACGGTCCGTTTTCGCTGAATTCGACCGTGTGGCGCAGGGCGAATTTTTCCTCCAGCGTGCCGTCGGGCGGCATCCGGTGGTTCATCCGCCCCGGCAGATCGCGAATTTCCGGATAGAGCGATCCCCCCATCGCCACGTTGACTTCCTGAAAGCCGCGGCAAATGCCCAAGAAGGGCTGACCGCGTTCGACGCAGGCGCGCACCAGCGGCAGGGTGATGGCGTCGCGGCAGCGATCAAAATCACCATGCGCTTCGGTCGGGTCTTCGCCGTATTCTTCGGGGTGCACATTGGGCCGCCCACCGGTCAGAACGAAACCGTCGCAGGTTTCCAGCAATTCCTCGACGCTGACAAAACGGGGGTCGGACGGGATTAAGATCGGTATGCAATCCGACACGCCAGACACCGCTTCGGTGTTCATCAAGCCGCCGGCATAGACCGGGTAGCTGTCATTGAGCAGATGTTGGTTGCCGATGATACCGACGACGGGACGTGCCATTTGATGCCTCTGACATACGCTTTGCTTCTAAGTAATATGAACGGCCGATGAAAGGAATAGCATAGAACTGCGGCTGCCCCCTGCGCCAGCGCACACGCCGCTTTTTTCCTCATTCCGCCAGTTTCGGCGTCGTGACCACGATCGCCGTGCAGGGCAGATCGCCGACACCGCGATAGGTATGTTCGAAGCTGGGATCGAAATAGATCGAATCTCCTTGGTCCAAAAGCTGCACCGCGCCATGGATGGTCAGTTCCAGCTGCCCAGAGATCACATAAAGAACCTCTGCCCCGGCATGGCTATGCGGTTCTGATCCGGGCGCAGCGGCGGGAAATTCCGCCAGATAGGCGCAGAGTTTGCTGTCTGAAACCGGAAAATCGAGGCTTTCGAAGAAATAGGTCGGATCGCCCTGGGGCTGATCCGGCAGGCGCAACCGATCCTTGGCGCGCAGCACTTCGATCACTGGCGTTATCGCGCCTTCGGCAAAGAAATATTCCAAACCGACGCCAAACACCATCGCGATCCGCAACAGTGTCGGCAAAGTCGGGAACACCTGCCCGCGTTCGATCTTGGACAACATCCCCGCCGACAGGCCGGTATGATCGCCCAACTGGGCCAGCCCCAAGCCCCTGCCCGTTCTCAGCGTCCGGATTTTTGGACCGATTCGGTAATTTTCGAGCCCTTCGCTCAACGTTTCGGACAGCATCTGTGACCTTTCTTTTCCTGAAATGAAATCTGCCAGCGGCCAATTTTCATGTTGTTACAATTATATTCATATCACGAAATCGTGCCTTTCGTGCAAAACTTTTTCAGGACATTCATCATCCCACAACCGCGTTGAACGCAACGCCTTTTCTGAGGAGACTGCCAATGTTCTTGAAACAAAACCTGAAAGCGGCCAGCATCGCTTTGACCCTTGCCGTCGCACCGATTGCCGCCTTCGCGGACGGTCATGGCGCCAAAGCCGACATCGTCGACACCGCCGTCGCGGCAGGTGACTTCAACACGCTTGCCGCTGCATTGACCGCCGCCGGATTGATCGACGTGTTGAAAGGTGACGGACCGTTCACCGTCTTCGCCCCGACCGACGCGGCCTTTGCCGCCCTGCCCGCAGGCACGGTCGAAGACCTGTTGAAGCCCGAAAACAAGGACACGCTGACCGCGATCCTGACCTATCACGTGGTGCCGGGCAAAGTGATGTCGACCGACCTGTCGGACGGCATGATGGCCGGAACCGTTCAGGGCAGCGACGTTACGATCACGTTGGGTGACGCGGTAATGGTCGGCGACGCCAAGGTGGTCACTGCGGATATCGAAACCTCGAACGGGGTGATCCACGTGATCGATAAGGTACTGATGCCCTGATCATCGCGCTTAACTGACTTGAAACAAAAGGAGAAGACATCATGCAACCGCTTAATCTTATCACTCTGATCCTGCTGATCGTTGGCGGACTGAACTGGGGCCTGGTCGGGTTTGCCAATTTCGATCTGGTCGCGGCGATCTTTGGCGACGGGTCCATGCTGTCACGGATCGTTTACGCCCTGGTGGGTTTGTCGGCGGTCTGGCAGATCGTTTTGGCCAGCAAGCAAATGTCGCCCGCAACCAGCTGATTGCAGGCCACATCGCGACATGCGGCGGCGGGTCAATGCCCGTCGCCGTTGCCGTGTGTTCCGCTATTGCAGCCCCTGCTGCCTGCGCCTAACGTCGGCGCAAACCACACCAGACAGGAGACGCACGGGATGAAAGACGCAGCCCCCCAGACCATCTATCTGAAGGATTACACACCGCCTTCCTATCTGGTGGACAGCGTGCATCTGACCTTCCGGCTAAGCCCGGAACATACTCGGGTGCTGAGCCGGATTGCATTCCGGCCCAACCCCGACGCCGCGACCAAAGACTTCTTTCTGCATGGCGAAGAATTGCGGCTGCATTCGGCCCGGATCGACGGCGCAGAGGTTTCACCGCAGATGACTTTGGAAGGATTGACCTGCGAAGTGCCCGATGCGCCTTTCATCTGGGAATCGGATGTGGAAATCAGCCCGATCGCCAATACCGCGCTGGAAGGGCTGTATATTTCAAACGGCATGTACAGCACCCAATGCGAAGCCCAAGGGTTCCGCAAGATCACCTATTACCCCGACCGCCCCGACGTGATGAGCGTCTTTACGGTGCGGATCGAAAGCGATCTGCCGGTGCTGTTGTCGAACGGCAACCCGGTGGCGCAGGGCGACGGCTTTGCCGAATGGCACGATCCCTGGCCGAAACCGGCCTATCTGTTCGCGCTGGTGGCGGGCGAATTGATCAATCATCCCGACCGTTTCACCACCAAATCGGGCAAGGATGTCGAATTGAACATCTGGGTCCGTCCCGGTGACGAAGACAAATGCGCCTTTGGCATGGAGGCGTTGAAGAAGTCGATGAAATGGGATGAAGACGTCTATGGCCGCGAATACGATCTGGATATCTTCAACATCGTCGCGGTGGACGATTTCAACATGGGGGCGATGGAAAACAAGGGGTTGAACATCTTCAACAGCTCTTGCGTTCTGGCCAGCCCGCAAACCAGCACCGATGCCAATTTCGAACGGATCGAAGCGATCATCGCGCATGAATATTTCCACAACTGGACCGGCAACCGGATCACCTGCCGCGATTGGTTCCAGCTGTGTCTGAAAGAAGGATTGACGGTTTACCGCGACAGTCAATTCACCAGCGATATGCGGTCGGCCCCGGTGAAGCGGATCGAGGACGTGATCGCCCTGCGCGGACGCCAGTTCCGCGAAGATAACGGCCCGCTGGCCCATCCAGTGCGGCCCGACAGTTTCGTCGAGATCAACAATTTCTATACCGCTACGGTGTATGAAAAGGGTGCCGAACTGATCGGGATGCTGAAAACGCTGGTCGGTGACGATTCCTATGCCAAGGCGCTGGACCTGTATTTCGACCGCCATGATGGCGATGCGGCGACGATCGAGGATTGGTTGAAAGTGTTCGAGGACGCGACCGGCCGCGACCTGAGCCAGTTCAAGCGCTGGTATGAACAGGCCGGCACGCCGCGTCTGTCGGTCAGCGATTCCTTTGAAGACGGCAGCTATGTTTTGCACTTCAAGCAGGACACGCCAGCGACACCGGGACAAGATCAGAAAGATCCGCGGGTGATCCCGATTGCGGTTGGATTGCTGAACCCCAATGGCGACGAAGTGGTGCCGACCACCGTGTTGGAAATGACCGAAGCGGAACAGAGTTTCCGGTTCGACGGGTTGGCGGCCAAACCGGTGCCGTCGATCCTGCGCGATTTTTCCGCCCCGGTGATCCTGCAACGCGACAGCACCAACGAAGAACGCGCCTTCCTGCTGGCGCATGATACCGATCCGTTCAACAAATGGGAAGCCGGCCGCGCCTTGGCGCGCAACGGGCTGATCGCAATGATCCGCGACGGGGCCGCGCCCGATGCCGGTTATCTGAATGCTTTGCAGGCGGTTTTGCGCGATGACGGGCTTGATCCGGCCTTCCGCGCGCTGGCGATGGGGCTGCCCGGTCAGGACGATCTGGCCCAGACTCTGGTCGATCTGGGCGACGTGCCCGACCCGATGGCGATCTGGCAAGCGGTCGAGACGTTGAAACAGGCGATGGCGCAGCATATGCAGGACCTGTTGCCGCGTATTTACGCACAATATCAGGTCGATAGCCCCTATCGCCCGGATGCGGACCAAGCCGGGGCGCGAGCATTGGCCAATGCCGCGCTGGCACTGATTTCGCGCATGGATGGCGGCGCACAGGCACAGGCGCAATATGACCGCGCCGACAACATGACCCAGCAATTGGCCGCTTTGGCCTGTCTGATTGCCGACGGCAAGGGAAATAAGGCGGTGCAGGCCTTTTATGACCAGTGGAAAACCGACCGGTTGGTGATCGACAAATGGTTCAGCCTGCAAATCGCCTATTGCGACCCGGACCAAGCAGCGGACATTGCACGGGCGCTGACGGATCATGCCGATTTCACCATGAAGAACCCTAACCGGTTCCGCGCCACGCTGGGGGCGCTGGCGGGCCATCCGGCCGGGTTCCATCACGCCAGCGGTGCGGGATATGCCCTGCTAACCGATTGGTTGCTGAAACTTGATCCGGTCAATCCGCAGACCACCGCGCGGATGTGTTCCGCTTTTGAAACCTGGAAACGCTATGATGCGGACCGGCAAGCGATGATCCTGGCCCAGCTTGACCGCATTTTGGCTCAGCCGGGGTTGAGCCGCGACACGACGGAAATGGTGACCCGCATCCGCAACGCGTGATCCGTGACATCGATCAAAGGGGGGAGGTTTTGAGACCGTCTCCCCTTTTGGTCACTAAACTTTGCCCCATTTTCGTCGTAATCTGGAAGTAGGGTGAAATGTATGTTTCGTATCGAAGAATATCACTTTGACGGGCTGGATCCGTTGCAATGGACCAAAATGCTGGGCCTGAGCACGCTTTGGATTTTGCTGTTCGTTTCCGCCAGACACCTTTCGATCCTCCAAGGTGCCGTTATGGTATCGTGTGTTTCCTTCTTCACCGCTTTGGTGTGGCGCGGCATCGTCAGCAGCACCCGGTCGGGGTGTTGGGTGACTCCTCACCATTTCCATGTCTATTACGGTGAAAAACAATGGTCTTTCCCGTTGTCGGGGATCGCGTCGATTTCTGGCCGCAACGGGCCGTTCGCGATTGGATCGCCCTATCTTGAACTGACCGGTGGTCGTCGTGTTCGCCTGCCGATCACTGCTTTGCCCACGACCCGGCACCTGCGCCGCTGGTTCGCGCATAGCGCAATCCGGGTTGACGCGCTACAAAATCCGGCCTGATAGTTCCGCCCAAGACGGCAGGAGCAGATCCGATGAAACTTGACAGAACCATTCTGATCACCGGTGCCAGTGCCGGTATTGGTGCCGCCTGCGCGCGGCTTGCAGCGGGGTATGGGGCCGATATCATCCTGACCTATCGCCGCGACCGGGCCGGGGCCGAAGCAGTCGCGGCGGATGTCCGGGCGGCGGGCCGCACCGCGCAGATCGCCGCCTGCGACATATCCGATCCGGCCCAGATCGAAGCCTTGTTTGCCGATATCGCGCCCGACACCGCGCTGGACTTGATCAACAATGCCGGGATTGTCGCGGCCAAAGCATCGGTTACCGAAATGACGCCCGAACGGTTGCAGCAGATTTTCAGCGTCAATGTGGTCGGTGCGTTTCTGGTGGCCAAACACGCCGTCACCCATATGCGCCGCAGTGGCAGCCCCGGCAATATCGTGAATGTTTCCTCCACCGCGGCGCGACTGGGGTCGGCCAATCAATATGTTGATTACGCCGCCTCGAAGGCCGCGATCGACACCTTTACCCAAGGGTTGGCCGATGAAGTCGCCGCCGAGGGCATTCGCGTCAACGCGGTGCGTCCGGGATTGATCGAAACCGAGATCCACGCCAAGGGCGGCGAACCCGACCGGCTGCAACGGTTGGTCCACATGGTGCCGCTGCAACGCGCTGGACGCCCCGAAGAGGTCGCAGAAGCGATCCTGTGGTTGCTGTCGGATCGGGCCTCTTATGTCACCCGTTCGATTCTGGATGTGTCAGCGGGCCGTTGACGGTCGTCAAATTCCCGACGGTTTTTAAGGGCAATCGGAAACAATGACGCCCAGACGCCATGATCTGCATACAAATCTAATATTTCTCGGTGAAAACCGGTCACAAATGAACGTGCAATCTTCGTACCTGCGCCTTCTTTCGGCCTGAAAGTCCCAGCAGTTTCCAAGGACACTCTGCAACTCCTCACCAGTAAGAATAGTATGTACAGAAAAAACCCGCTCACGGCCCCGATCAAACAACTCTCCCTCATCAAAACGCTCCCACGGTTCCTGAAAACAACCACATTGAAGCCGCGCCATCGGTCGCAGAAGACCAGATCGCGCACCGTACCGCTGCCGCAGATCGACGCATTGGATATTCCGATACGTGATATCAGCGCCGAACAAGCCGACCGCAGCACCCTGGAAGCGCGCGGCCAATTTTTGGCGCGGCAGGACATGTGGGAAGAATTGGGCCAAGAAATCCGCGCCTACGATCAGGCCCGCGCCGTCACGTCCGGGGGCATGTCCAAGGCCGATCTGATGGCCTATGGTGCCCGGATTGACGTGGTTGTCCCGATCCAGACCGCGCTGAGCGATCCCGGCCTGTTGCCGCAACACGCCCCGCGACACGGGTTACGCGAATTTGAACAGGTTCTGAACGATCACCCCGACGACTATGGCGTCGCGCTGGTTGTTATCAACGCCTATATCGACGCTGCCTGGGCCTGGCGCGGGGAAGGCTGGACCGGCGACATCCCTGCGGATCATTGGCGCGAATTCAGCCTGAAAATGGCCCGCGCCGGTGACATACTCGATCGGTACAGCCCGTTTGAATGCGACAGTCCGGCGCTGGCCGCGACCCGCTGTGCGTTATTGGCCGCACAGCAAGGTGCCGGGCAACGCATTGCCGACGATTACGAAGACCTGATCGATCTGGACCCGGCCAATCCGCGCCATATGCGTGCCTTTGGCAACCACCTGTTGCCGCGCTGGTTCGGCAGCTACAACCAGCTGGAAATCGGTGCCCGCCGCGCCGCGGCGATGACGCAGGACATCTGGGGCATGGGCGGCTATGCCTGGACCTATCTGGATGCGCTGACGGTCGATCCCAAGGCGATTGCGCTGCTGGATACGGATTTTTTCGTCGAGGCGATGCAGGACATTCTGCGCCGCCGCCCCGATCAGCATATCGCCAATACTTTCGCGGCATTCTGCGCGGTGACATTGCGTCAGGACCGGTTTCAGGACCCGGACCACGCGGCATCGGCAAAGACGTTGTCAGACGCGTTCGACTGGATCTTGCGCGATCATCTGCGCGAAGTGCATCCGCTGGTCTGGGCCATGGCCAAACAGGGACCCGACCGCATCAGCGCCGCCCCGGAAACCATCGCCCGCGACGGTGAAATCCGTGCCCGACGCCGGATCGCCGGTCATTTCGACGCCGACATTCGCCGCGGTGCCCGGATCGTGTTCGATGACCGCGGCCCGCAAGTGATCGCCCCGCGCTGAAATCGCCTGCCCTCTTGCCCCTTCTGCGCCCCTGTCCTAGAAGGCGGCATACACGGCGTGACAAAGGACGGACGCGATGTTGGACCTGACCTATGAGACCCCCAAGCCCAAGGTAATTGCCGGGGCGAAACACGATTGGGAACTTGTGATCGGCATGGAAGTCCATGCCCAGGTCAGTTCGAAGGCGAAGCTGTTTTCAGGGGCGTCGACCCAATTCGGCGCGGAACCCAATTCCAACGTCGCCTTCGTGGATGCCGCGATGCCCGGCATGCTGCCGGTGATCAACGAATTCTGCATCGAACAGGCGGTGCGCACGGGTCTGGGTCTGAAGGCCGAGATTCACCTCAAAAGCGCCTTTGACCGGAAAAACTATTTCTATCCCGACCTGCCGCAGGGATACCAGATTTCCCAGCTTTATCACCCGATCGTGGGCGAGGGCGAAATCCTTGTCGATATGGGGCCGGGCGTGGCGCGGTTGGTGCGGATCGAACGCATTCATCTGGAACAGGATGCCGGCAAGTCGATCCATGACATGGATCCCAACATGTCCTTTGTCGATCTCAACCGCACCGGTGTGGCGCTGATGGAAATCGTCAGCCGCCCCGATATTCGCGGCCCGGAAGAAGCCGCAGCCTATGTCACCAAGATGCGCCAGATCCTGCGCTATCTGGGTACCTGCGATGGCAATATGCAAAACGGCAACCTGCGCGCCGATGTGAACGTGTCGATCTGTCGGCCCGGTGCCTATGAAAAATACATGGAAACCCAAGATTTCGGCCATCTTGGCACCCGCTGCGAAATCAAGAACATGAACTCGATGCGGTTCATTCAGGCCGCGATTGATTATGAGGCCAAGCGCCAGATCGCCATCGTCGAAGCCGGCGGTACGGTCGATCAGGAAACCCGGCTTTACGATCCCGACAAGAATGAAACCCGTTCGATGCGGTCAAAGGAAGAAGCGCATGATTATCGCTACTTCCCCTGCCCCGACCTGTTGCCGCTGGAAATCGAACAGGGGTGGGTTGATGATATCGCAAAAACGTTGCCGGAATTGCCGGATGAGAAAAAGGCCCGTTTCGTCACCGGTTTCGGGCTGTCCGAATACGATGCTTCTGTGCTGACCGCCGAAGTGGACGCGGCCGATTATTTCGAACAGGTGGCCGCGGGCCGCGACGGAAAGATCGCCGCGAACTGGGTGATCAACGAACTTTTTGGCCGTCTGAAAAAGGACGACAAGGATATCTGCGACAGCCCGGTTTCGCCTGACCAGCTGGGCAAGATCATCGGGTTGATCAGTTCGGATGCGATTTCTGGCAAGATCGCCAAGGATCTGTTTGAAATCGTCTATACCGAAGGCGGCGACCCCGAACAGATCGTCGAGGAACGCGGCATGAAACAGGTCACCGATACCGGGGCCATCGAAGCCGCAGTGGACGAGGTGATCGCCTCGAACCCCGATCAGGTCGAAAAGGCCAAACAGAATCCGAAACTGGCGGGCTGGTTCGTCGGACAGGTGATGAAAGTCACCGGCGGCAAGGCCAATCCCAAGGCGGTGAATCAGCTGGTCGCGCAAAAACTGGGCCTGTAATCAGCGGCGTGCACGGGATGCGCCCTGAGGGGCAGAATGGGGGCGCTGCCCCCAAACCCCCGGAGTATTGTTGCCAAGAAGAAAACCAAGGACCGCTCTGGTTTCATCTTGGCCTAAATACTCCGTGCGCGGAGCGCAAACCCGAGGGGAAGGCCGCAGGCCGAAGCCGCGATAAAACGGCGCCCCAGGCACAGGGGTCCATTTTGATAACGCATTTCCCTTTGCGCCGCCCCGGCTTGTGGTTTTAGTCTGGGGTGGAAAACCGCAATTGAAGGTAAGCCGCGCGATGAAAGACAGCCCATTTCTCGCCTCCCCCATGGAGGTAAAGCCCGAATGGATCGACTATAATGGCCATCTGAACATGGCCTATTACAATGTTCTTTTCGATACCGGTGTCGATCAGGCCTTTGAACTGATCGGATTTGGTGCGGACTATGCGGCCCAGCGTCGGCTGACCTTCTATACTGCGGAATTCCATGTCCGCTATCTGCGCGAACTGCATTTGGGCGACAAGGTCCGGGTCGGGTTCCAGCTGCTGGATAGCGACGACAAGCGGTTGCATTACTGCCAGTGGCTGTATCACGAAGATGGTTGGCTGGCGGCCACTGCCGAAGGGTTGGCGCTGCATATCGACATGACCGGGCCGCGGGTGGCCCCGTTTCCGGCCGATATTGCCGAAAAGGTGTTGGTGATGCGGGCCGAGCACGATGCCGTGGGACGGCCGGATTTCGTCGGCAAACCCATCGGAATCCGCCATAAATCCGGCTAAGGCGTCACGCGGCCCAGATGCGACAGTCGCGGTCTTTCTGCGGCGATCGGGTGGCTTTCGCGACTCTCTGGTTTGAAGCTTCGGTAATGCACTGCTAGTCTTTTGATGATTTGAGAATGGATTTCGCGATGACGCTTTATGACTACAAGGTGGTGCCCGCCCCGGCCCGGGGCACCAAAGCACGCGGCATCAAGGGGCCTGATGCACGTTTTGCCAACACGATTGAAACGGTGCTGAATGAGATGGCCGCTGCCGGCTGGGAATTTCAGCGCGCCGAAACCCTGCCCAGCGAAGAACGACACGGGCTGACCCATACGGCCACCACCTTTCGAACGCTGTTGGTGTTTCGTCGTCCGCGTCCCGGCGATATCAGTGCCTTCGCACCGCGCCGGGTAGAACCCGCCGATCCGCGACCGGAGGCCGATCAGGATGAAACGGCGCAGGACGATGCGCCCGCAACGACCGTATCGAAGACACCCGAGCAGCCCGACAATGGCGTCGAGGACGTGATTGACGACGAAGACGCCATCAGCAGCGTTCTGCAATCGCGAGCGCAGCAATTGCAACGCGAGGGGAAGCAATAACGTCCAGTGCCGCTTTTGGGTCGGACTTGCATCCCAAGGTGCAAACCCTATTTATGCCTTGCCCATCCAACCCTCCATTGGCGGCGTCAGCCGCCCCCGCAAGGCTGCGGTCAGAATGCAGCCATTGATCCGGTCTTGTCTGCGTGAAACACCCGCTTGGGCCAATCCCGACCCGTTTGCAGATTTCTGCGCATTTTCAGTCCTGCCCCCTTCAATCTGGCGCGAATTGGTCTAAACTCCACGGTCCGAGTCGAATAGGTGATCCAAAATGGCAAAATCAGACCCCTTCGGGTTCGACATGACGGTGAAGTCCGCCAAGAAGAAAAACCCGCGCGGACGACGCGGCATGTCGGGTGCGACCGAAACCTCTGTACGCGTCTGTGAACATGAAGGCTGCGAGGAAGCCGGAAAATACCGTGCGCCCAAAGCGCCGGATGTGCTGGATGAATTCCGCTGGTTCTGCAAAGACCATGTGCGCGAATACAATCTGAAATGGAGTTTCTTCGACGGCAAGACCGAAGCGGAGATGAATGCGCAGCATTCCAAGGACAAGGTCTGGGAACGCGAAACCAAACGGATGGATGACCCCGAGGCCCGCGCCTGGGCGCGGCTGGGGATTGAGGATCCGCATCAGGTTCTGGGCCAGAACGCCACCCAGAATCCGGGCAAGTCGAATGGCGGCGGTCGACGGCTGCCACCAACCGAACGGCGCGCAATGGAAATCCTTGAAGCGCAGGATCACTGGGACAAGGCAGCGATCCGCAAAGCCTATAAAAAGCTGATCAAGGTGCTGCACCCGGATATGAATGGCGGCGACCGCAGCCAGGAAGACCAGTTGCAGGAGGTCATGTGGGCCTGGGAGCAGCTGAAGGACAGCCGCAGCTTCAAGTAAAATCGGCGGTGCCTGCGAGGCTTGGAAAACGCGGTGGACTCCCCCCGCTTTATCCACCGTCAGGCTACGGCCATTTTGCCGGGGGAAAGCAGGGCGCGCCGGGGCAATAACCGGCATATCCGGCACAAAGGACGCAATGGCGGCGATCAACGTCGCGGAAATTGCCGCGCCCCCTTGCCCTCGGGGTCTATATGTTGCACCACAACGGTCGGAACTTTCGGTTCCGAAACGTAAGTATTTTCTGATAGGGCAGACGGCACGATGGACAGCAACGCGAAACCCACCGAAAACATCTCCGTTCGTGACGTATTCGGAATCGACACCGATATGGCCGTGAAAGGCTTTGCCGACCGCGTTGACCGTGTGCCGGAAATCGATCCGACCTACAAATTCGATCCCGATACCACGCTGGCGATTCTGGCCGGGTTTGCGCATAACCGCCGGGTGATGATCCAAGGCTATCACGGCACCGGCAAATCGACCCATATCGAACAGGTTGCGGCGCGGCTGAACTGGCCCTGTGTGCGGGTCAACCTGGACAGCCATATCAGCCGGATTGACCTGATCGGCAAGGATGCGATCAAGCTGAAAGACGGCAAGCAGGTCACCGAATTCCACGAAGGCATCCTGCCTTGGGCGCTGCGCAATCCGACCGCGATCGTGTTCGACGAATATGATGCAGGCCGCGCCGATGTGATGTTCGTGATCCAGCGGGTTTTGGAACATGATGGCAAGCTGACGTTGCTGGACCAGAACGAAGTGATCACGCCGAACCCTTATTTCCGGCTGTTCGCCACCGCCAACACGGTGGGTTTGGGCGACACCACGGGGCTTTATCACGGGGTGCAGCAGATCAACCAGGCCCAGATGGACCGTTGGTCGCTGGTCGCAACGCTGAATTACCTGTCCCATGACGCGGAAACGATGATCGTTCTGGGCAAGGCTCCGCATTTCAACACCGAAAAGGGCCGCAAGACCGTGGCCCAGATGGTGACGCTGGCCGATCTGACCCGGACCGCGTTCATGAATGGCGAACTGTCGACGGTGATGAGCCCGCGGACGGTGATCAACTGGGCCTGGAACACCGAGATTTTCCGCAATGTCGGTTATGCGTTCCGCCTGACCTTCCTGAACAAATGCGATGAATTGGAACGCCAGACCGTGGCCGAGTTCTATCAGCGCTGTTTCGACGAAGAACTGCCCGAAAGTGCTGCCAGCATGGCGATGCTGTAATTCAGCCCGCATCACTGAAGGAAAAAGCCTCGCAGATTTGCGAGGCTTTTTTAGTTTGATCACTGATCTGGGAAAGCCCGGCATCACGCCGGGCCGGTCGCTCAGCTCATGCCAAGCGCTTCTTTATACATCTCAAGAACCGCTTCTTCTTCGGCGATGTCGTTTTGATCGCGCTTGCGCAGGGCGATAACCTTGCGCATCACCTTGGTGTCGTAACCGCGGCCCTTGGCTTCGGCCATGACCTCTTTTTGCTGGTCAGCGATGTCTTTCTTTTCCATCTCCAGCCGTTCGAACCGTTCGATGAACTGGCGCAGTTCGTCTGCGGTCACGCGATAGCTGGCGTCGATTGAAGATTCATCCATGAAACTGCCTCCGTCTGGGTTTGGTCTTCCCTATCGCCCTGCCCCGCGCCCCGCAAGAGGGGCCTGCGAAAATGCGCCACGTTGCCAACACGACGGTGATCCGTTAGGTCGACACAAACAGAGGAGAACGGGCGATGGACGTGTTGATCTGGAGCGGTGCCGCGATATCGATTGCCGGGCTTGCCGGTCTGTTGTGGTGCATCTTCAAGATCGCAGCGGCGAAACGTGCCGGGCTGAGCGACGACGATCTGCGCGCGGCGGTGCAACGCGTGGTGCCGCTCAATCTGGGCGCGTTGTTTTTATCGGTGATCGGGCTGATGATGGTGATCTTGGGCATCTTTCTGGGCTGATCACTCCGGGATCGTGCGGCGGTTGCGGCCCAGCCGGTTCAGCGCGTCGAAATCTTCGCCATTTCTAACCAATGCGGCAATGCCCGGTTCGGGAGCGTAGAGCGCGGGCAGCGCGTCTGTGCAGCGGCGTAATTCCTGCAAGATGTGGAACAGCCCGGCCATATCGGCGGCTTTCATAGGCCCACCCTGATAGCGCGGGAAACCATGGCCCAGCACCATCACCGCATCGATATCCGAGGGCCGCAGCGCAGCGTCACTGCGCAGCAGTTTCGCCCCCTGATTGGCCAGAGCGGCAAGGCAATTGAGCTGTATCTGCGCCAAATCGGCGCCCCCCGGCCGGATCCGGTTCAAATCACGTCCCAGAACGGCCCCGATATCTGGATCGGGATGCGCGGCCATATGGTCATCCCAGCGGTAAAATCCCTTACCGTCGCGCTGCCCCGAATAGCCGGCAGCGATCATTCTTTGCAACAGATCATCGATTGCACCGGATTGGGGTTTGATCCCGTGCAGCAGATGCATTCGCTTCACAACCACATCGAGTCCCAGCCGGTCGATCGCTTTGAATACGCCATTCGGCAGACCGAAATCGATCAGGGCGCGGTCGATGTCATAGGGGCTGATCCCTTGCTGCAACTGGAATATCGCGGCATCGCGCAATGTCATCAGCATGGGTTCACCCAGCGTACCGCCGCCGGTGCCGCAGCGCACCACCACCCGGCCAAGCCCGGCTGCAAAATCGGCTGCCGTGACGATGGTTTCGGCGGTGTTGGCGGCACCGGGGATGACTTCGGCCAGCGTGGTCATCTGTACCGGCGCATGGAAATGCATACCGATCACCTGCGCCGGGCGCTTGGTGGCGGCCGCGATTTCATCGATCGACAACAAGGCGGAATTGCTGACCAGGATCGCATCGTCGCGCGCCACCTGATCCAGCGCGGCAAAAACCTGCGCCTTGGTGGTGGGATTTTCCGCCACGGCTTCAATCAGCATATCGGCACCCGACATCTGGCGCAGATCAACCGTGGTGGTGAGATGCCCAAGCAGGTCGTCCAACCGGTCGCCCGCCCCCAAAGCCCGCAATGTCGCCTTGATTCGTGACAGCGCTTCGGCGGCGGCCTCTTCGGTGCGTTCGAACAAAACCACCTTGTGCTGTTTCAGCACCGCCAGCGCCGCAATGCCGGTGGCGGACACACCGCCGCCGATGATGCCGACGCTTTCGATCTTGCGGGGGTCCGCCTGCAACCGTTCGGGAAAATTCGACGCCCGCCGCTGCGCCTGATGGGCGTGCCGCAACCCCCGCGAATAGGCCGACTGGCGGCAGTCTTCGGCAGCCGCCTGTTCAAAGGCCAGCCCGGCTTCGAACGGCAACAACATGCTGGCTTCGACGCAATCGATCAGCTTGGCTTCGGTTGGGGCATAGCGCCCTTGCATCTGATGCCGCAGCTTGGAAACCGCCGCCTGAAACGCTGCCGGATCGGCAAAGCCATCAACCCGGTCCCTGCCCCGCTGCATCTGGTCGGGATGATCCGCAAGGCGCCGCGCTTCGGTAATGGCGGCTTCGACGGAGGCTTCGGGTTCGGTACGATCCACAAGATCCGCAACCCCTTCCGCATCGATTGGGAACGGGTGCCCGGCCCGGATCAGCATCAGGCTGTGTTCGGCCCCGATCAGCCGGGGCAGCCGTTGCGTGGCCCCGGCCGATGGCAACAGCCCCATTGCAAAAGACGGAAACCCGATCCGCACCGTTTTGTCGGCCACCCGCGCATGGGCAGCCAGCGCCAATTCCGCAGCGCCCCCCAGCACCAAGCCAGAAAGCGCCGCCACCACGGGTTTTGTGCAGTCTTCAACCGCCGAACAAAGCGCAGCAAGGTCGGGTTGTTCCGCTTTGGATTCCAATTCACCAAGATCGAGACCAGAGGAAAAAACGGTCCCCGCCCCGCGCAAAACGATTGCCCGGACCGAAGTGTCCGCCGCGCATTCGGCGATCCGTTCGATCAAAGCCACGCGCAGATTTCTTGACAGGATATTCACCGGTCCGTTGTGCAGCGTCACAATCGCAACACCGTCTTGCTGTTCGGTCTGGACCAGTTTTGTCACGATGGACCTCTTTCGTCATAAAAAACACTGCCGGAATGTTTCCGGCAGTGTGAAAACGGATCCATAAAAGTGCAAGCCTTTCCTTTGGCTTGTCCTTTGAAACCGGTCAGACGGGCATATTGTCGAACATCGATTCAACCACTTCGTCCGTCAGGCGTTCTTCGAGCAGACGCACACGCTGGGGCACATGAACGCCCTCGGCTTGCATCTGTTCGATCACGCTTTGAAGCCGGACTTTTATTTCAGCGCGCTTCGCTTCACTTACTTCTTCGACTTCAGCTTCCAGCTTTTCGATGAGTTCCAGGAACTTTTGTTCAGTCATACGAGGTCTCCTCTTCCAGTGTGCTTTGCCGGTTTCTCAGTGCGATGCGGCGCATGCTTTGCAAAACGGTGTGTCGGGCAGAACATCCAGACGTTCGGATGAAATTTCATCGCCGCACTCAACGCAGATGCCATAGTCGCCTTCGCGAATCCTTTTCAGCGCAGCGCGGATTCGCTTGATTTCATTCTGCCCGGCAGCGCCAAGGTGTTCCAGAACTTCCTCGCCTTCGCGTTCGGTTGCGGCGTCGTCCCAGTCTTTGGTGGTCGGTTCGTCCAATTCCGATTCAATCGCATGCAATCGGCTGTCCAGTTCCGACAACCGTTTCAGCAACGCTGCCTTACGGTCTTTGATCGTTGTCATTTACGCGCTCCTCTTGATACCCCCGAAACACCTAGTGATTGACCGCTGCATTGGCCTTGATACAGGTCAATACAGCGGTATTTCGATTTTTTGACTTGCAACATATGCAGTTTTTATTATATGTTCTTTTGAAACGGAGGACCCCGATCATGAAACCAATCGTAACCGCATTCTTCGACGAAGCTACCAACACTATTTCCTATGTCGTTCAGGATCCGAATGGCAAATCCTGCGCCGTGATCGATTCGGTTCTGGACTTCGATTATTCTTCGGGCCGAACCGATACCAAATCGGCCGATGCAATCATCGCCTTTGTCCAAAAAGAGGGTCTGCAGGTCGAATGGCTGCTGGAAAGCCATGTGCATGCAGACCACTTGTCCGCAGCCCCCTATATTCAGGAAAAGGTGGGCGGCAAGATCGGCATCGGCGACCGGATCAAGATCGTTCAGGACACCTTTGGCAAGGTGTTCAACGAAGGCACCGAATTCCAGCGCGACGGCAGCCAGTTTGACGAGTTGTTCGTCGAAGGTGACAGTGTCCATATCGGCCAGTTGCGGGCCGATGTTTTGCACACACCGGGCCACACCCCGGCCTGCCTGACCTATGTCATCGGCGACACCGCCTTTGTTGGCGACACGCTGTTCATGCCCGATTTCGGCACCGCGCGTTGCGACTTCCCCGGCGGGTCGTCGGAGACGCTATATGCATCGATCCAGAAAATTCTAGCGCTGCCAGATGAAACCCGGATTTTCGTCGGCCACGATTACAAGGCACCCGGCCGCGACGAATTTGCCTGGGAAACCACCGTGGGCGAACAGAAGGCCAAGAACATCCATGTCGGCGAAGGCAAAACCAAGGACGATTTCGTCGAAATGCGCGACACCCGCGACGCGACGCTGGCAATGCCCAAGCTGATCATCCCGTCGCTGCAAGTGAACATGCGCGCGGGCCAGATGCCCGAACCGGACGAACAGGGCGATGTGTTCCTGAAAGTGCCGGTCAACAAACTTTGAGCGCATAAACAGAACAAACCTTCTGCCACCGGAGCGAACGCCGGTGGCAGAAGGCGTTTTGGGTTAAAAAACATCTAACAGGAAAGGAAACGCGATGTTGGAGACTATTCCCGTCGATTGGATCTGGGGGCTGATTGGCGGCCTTATGATCGGTCTGGGCGGTGCCGTTTATTTGCTGGCCAATGGCCGGATCATGGGCGCCAGCGGTATTATCGGCGGTCTGGTGGACCGTAGCGGGCTTGATACTTGGAAAGAGCGGGTTGTGTTCTTGGCCGGTGTGTTCCTGCTGCCGATCCCGCTTTATCCGATGTATCGCGCTGTCGACACCCATATCACCAGCAATATTGCCGTCATCGTCGCCGCCGGTCTGTTGGTCGGCATCGGTACGCGGATCGCCAATGGCTGCACATCGGGGCACGGCGTTTGCGGGATTTCCCGGTTGTCGCTGCGCGGTCTTGTCGCCACCGTGTTCTATATCATGGCGGGCGGTTTCGCCGTGATCATTTTCCGTCATATGCTGGGGTGGGTCTGATGCGTCTTATCTATGCTTTCATCGCCGGCGGATTGTTCGGCGCGGGTCTGTTCATTTCGGGCATGACCGATACGTCCAAAGTGCAAGGGTGGCTCGACGTGTTCGGCAACTGGGATCCCACTTTGGCCTTCGTCATGGGGGGCGCCATCATCCCGATGGCGATTGCTTGGCGTTTTGTCCCCGGACGCAAACCCTTGGTGGGGGGTGCATTCCCGACCCCGCCAGAACCGCGGTTGGGCCGCAATCTGGTGCTCGGATCGGTTATGTTCGGTTTTGGCTGGGGCTTGGCCGGGCTGTGCCCGGGGCCGTCGATTGCATCGCTGACCTATGGCGGGGTGAACCATTGGATCTTTGTTGCGGCGATGCTGGTCGGGATGCTGCTGGCCCCGAAAGTGCGTAGCCTGCTGGACAGCATGGAAAAGTCTTCTGCTCTGGACACCCAGACGCCAGCAGAATAATCCTGTCGTCATGGATATCAGACAGATCACCCCCCGCTATGCCGTTTCGCCGCAAATCAGTGTCGAAGACTTGCCCGCCATCAAGGCGGCGGGTTTCGTGGGGGTGATTTGCAACCGACCGGATGAGGAAGTGCCCCCATCCCATCACGCCGCCACCATCGAAGCGGCGACGATTGAGCAGGGGTTGAGCTTTGCCGCTCTGCCCCTGACCCATCAGACTATGACCCCGGAAAATATCGCCAAGCAGGCAAATCTGGCCGACACTGCGGAAGGTCCGGTTTTGGCCTATTGCGCCTCGGGCACCCGCAGCACGGTGATCTGGGCCTTGGGTCAAGCTGGCAAGCAAAGCGCCGACGATATTTTGCTGGCGGCGGCCAAAGCGGGTTACATGCTGGATCAGTTGCGGCCACAACTGGAAGGGTGATCCCGGCCCCGGACGCGGACCGAGGCGACCAACGAATATCTGTCCCCCGCGCGACAGGGTTTTCGAACCGGTTTATTGCGCGGCCATTTTCATCTTGATCGGCAGGCTGACCCGGAACGCGGCACCGCCTTGTCCCGGCAAATAGGCAATAGAGCCGCCCAGACGCGCCATGATTTCACGACAGATCGCCAATCCCAGCCCGGCACCGCCCGCTTGGCGATCGCTGACCCGGCTGAATTTTTCAAATACCATATCCTGTGCCTGCGCCGGAATGCCCGATCCGTTATCGATGAAATCGACAATCAGATAATTGTCGCGTTCAGTCACCTGAATGGTCAATTCGGGCTGATCCGCGTCGCAATATTTCTGCGCGTTCGCAATCAGGTTGATGAAAACCTGTGCCAGCCGGTCAAGATCGGTTTCCATCAGAATATCGGTTGATATGCCGCTGCGATGGATGTTCAAACCGCTGCTTTCCGCACCGGTCGAGGCTATCGCGTGGGTGATCAAGTCTTGCAACACCCCCTGTCGGATATTCAGATTGACCTGACCATTTTCCAACACGCTGAGATCCAGCAAATCATCAAGCAACCGGGTCAGGCGGATCGCTTCTTGATGGATGATATCGGCATATTTTTCCAAATCGGCCGGGCTGAGTTCTTCGGTATCGCGCAAAATTTCGGAAAACGATCGGATCGACGTCATCGGCGTGCGCAATTCGTGGCTGATCTGACTGAGAAAGGCGTCTTTTTGGACCGATAGCTTCGTCAGCTTTTCGTTGGCGGCGCGCAGTTGCCGCGCGGTGCGGCTCAGTTCGGCCGATTTCGCCTCCAGCTGGCTGGAATATTCCATCATCTGCGCGGTTTCATCCGCCACCGCCAACAGGTCTTCGACCGAAACCGTGGCCCGGCCCATGATCTGGGACACCATCGCATGGGCCGTGGCGGCCCCCACCGATCCGGCCAGTTCGCGTTCCAGGCGTTGCAGGAAATCCGGCGTCGGTTCGGGTAAAAAGCCGACCAGCCCTTGCTCCAACGCCGCCTTCTGAAACAAAGTCTGCGTTTCAACCGGGCCAAGGATACGCTGCGCCATGACCATCAGGTCTTCGGCCTGGGCAACCCCGCCGGACCACCCCTGCGGGTTGCCCGAATGCTGAAACACATTAACGAATTGTGCACCTTGCAACCGTTCCAGCGGCTGCGGGAAGCTGATAATCGAAAATAGAACGAATGCGCCTGCGTTGAGCGACATCGACCACAGCACGGTATGCACCACCGGATCGATACCTTCGATGCCGAACAGCGCCTGCGGCTTCAGCCAGCTTAGCCCCCAAAGCCCGTGTTCCAACACCTCGGCGGACAGGAAAACACCCGGACCAAAGCTGGGTAACAGCATCGAATAGACCCAGATCAGGAAACCGATCAACAAACCTGCCACTGCGCCGGTATGGTTCGACCCGCGCCAGAAAATCGCCCCCATCAGCGCCGGCAGGAATTGCGCAACGCCGGAAAAGCTGATCAATCCGATCGACGTCAACGCCGCCCCGCCGCCCGAAAAACGGTAATACAAATAGCCCAGCGCCAAGACACCACCGATGGACAATCGACGCGCCAGCAGCACCACGTGGCGCACATCGCCGGAAATCACCGCCCCCCCTTGGGCAATCCTCAGCCAGATCGGCATCACGATATGGTTCGACACCATGGTCGAAAGCGCAATCGCCGCGACGATCACCATCGACGTTGCCGACGAAAACCCGCCCAGAAAAGACAGCATCGCCAATCCTTGCTGGCCCTGACTAAGCGGAACGGTCAGCACGAACTGGTCGGGGTTGGCCCCTTCGGGCATGATATCGAGCCCGACAACGGCAATCGGCACCACGAACAGGCTCATGATCATCAGATAGGTCGGAAAGGCCCAGCTGGCGGTGCGCAGGTGGCGTTCATCTTCATTTTCCACCACCAGAACCTGAAACATTCGCGGCAATGTCAGAAAGGCCGCCGCCGACAGCATCGTCATCGCCACCCAGCGCCCGTTATCGACCTGCCAGGTGCCAATGTCCGAGGCATCGATCCGGGCCAAGGTTTCGGACACCCCACCGCCCAGCCCCCACACCACGAAGACCCCAACCGCGACCAGAGCACAGAGTTTCACCACCGCTTCCACCGCGATCGCCATGACGACGCCGTGGTGGCGTTCATTGGCATCAAGATTGCGGGTCCCGAACAGGATCGTGAACACTGCCAGCCCCCCCGCCACCCACAAAGCAGTGGCTTCGCTATCGGCAAATTGCATGGCCTGCGGATCGACCTTGGCGAAAGACGCGAAGGACAGGGTCACCGATTGTAGTTGCA
Organism: Thalassovita gelatinovora; assembly: GCF_001458355.1. Taxonomy (GTDB): domain Bacteria; phylum Pseudomonadota; class Alphaproteobacteria; order Rhodobacterales; family Rhodobacteraceae; genus Thalassobius; species Thalassobius gelatinovorus. Next base: position 319,143 of record NZ_CYSA01000025.1, read on the forward strand.
GCGCAATATAGGGCGTGGTGCCGATCACCGCGATCAGCGTGACGAACACCGCCAACAACGGCGATTTACCGTAACGCGAAGAAATCAGGTCCGCGATGGAGGTGATCCGCTGGGTCCGGCCCACCCGTACCAGTTTGCGCAGCCCCCACCACCAGCCGATCATCACCAGCGTCGGCCCGATATAGATGGTCAGGAATTCCAGCCCCGACCGGGCGGCATTCCCGACCGCGCCGTAAAACGTCCATGCGGTGCAGTAGATCGACAGTGAAAGGGTATAGACCAACGGCGACCGTAACCAGGTCGCGCGCCCCCGAAGCGCAGCGCGTTCGGCCATGAAGGCGACCAAGAACAACAGCGCCACATAGGTCAGGCAGACCGCAACAAGGATGTTCAGCGCACCCATCCAGCCTAGGGCCCTTCTTTCCGATCGGAATCGACATTTTCATCCAACCAGAAGGTCAAAAACAAAGTCACCGCCGCCAGCGCCGCCCAGATCAAGAAGATATACAGAATCGCCCGCGATGTCGGGACCTGATTTTCCCCCGACCCGGACCACAGCACCGGCACCGCCCAAAGCACCGCCCCGAGAAACGGCATCAGCTTGGCTGCATCCATCGCCCGGTGCACCCGATAGCTGCGTCGTTCGAGAAACAAAGGGGACTGTTCGCGGCTCATTGCGGCACCAGTTCGTGCAGCGCCTCCAGCACTTCGGCATTGGAAAAGGGTTTGGTCATGAACCGGCTGGCCCCGATTTTTTCAGCCAGTTCGCGATCCTTTGACTGACCGCGGGCGGTCAGCATCAACACCGGCAGATTCTGGGTAGCCGCATCCTGGCGCAATTCGGTCAGGATGTCATAGCCGCTTTTGCCGGGCAACATGACGTCCAGTATAACCAAATCCGGAGATTTGGCGCGAACGACAGACACCGCGTCATGCCCATTAGAATGTGTATCGACCGTCCAGCCATCGCGCGACAGAATAAAACTGATCGCTTCGATGATGTTCGGCTCATCCTCGATCACAAGGACATGTTTGCCCATGCATCGCCTCCCCCCTGAGAACTGACATATCGAACTTTTGTCATTTATCGCGGAGTTCCCGCCGCGAGTCAAAACCCATCGGTCAGGATCGATGGTTCGCGGCGGCCCGCGCAATCCGTGCGCGGACAGATCCGGCAGCCGACACCAAGGCCCCTGACCTCTTCGGGTTTCCAATCCGTGGGCCCCAGCGACACCAGAAGCATATGCGCCTGGAACAGCGGGTCCTGCCCGAAATCGGGTTCCGTCACAGGTTCGGCAATGGCATAGGCCAAAAAGGCAGACCGCCCGTGCATATCCTGTTGAACCACCCGGCGCACCGGCAACAAGGGCCGCGACAAGGCCAGAAACAACGGCCATTTCGGACAGGCCGCGCCAAAGCGTGGCAGCGCAAAGCCTTCGGCGGATTTGCGGAAAATCAAGGTGCCCGAGGCATCACAGCTGACCAGGCCCATCTGCGGCACGCCGTCGGTTGGCGGCAATTCGGCCATCCGCCGCATTGCCCGCGCCACGCTGACCCCGAAATGGCGTGCCAAAACCGCCGGGTCCGTCCCCAAGCTGCGCAATGCCGCGATTGTATCGACAAGCGGCATCCGTTCCGCGTCATCGCAATAGCGTTCCAGATATTGCCGGGCAAAAGATCGCCCCGCCGCCGATTGCAGCATTTCCGCAGATTCCAGTATCGTGTCGACCTTGTCTGCCCCGGCGGTTTCCAGATCGGCGAAATGGTATTCGGCATCGGTCAGGAACGCTTCGAGTTCGTCCTGCGGCGACGCCAACCCGGTTTCTTCGCCGCTGTCCTCATCCAGATAGGTGACCAGTGCCTGCGAGCTTTCCGCCAGACGCTTGGCGTCTTCATTGATATTGCGATGGAACCTGTCGCGCCATTCTGGTTCCAGTTCGGGCGTTTCCGCCAGAATGCCCGCCGTGGACCGGATCGCCGTCACGGTGGACAGAACGTCATGCATCGCAGCGGCCAGATGCGGATCATGTGTCAACCGGTCGGTCAGGGTTTCGACCGTGCGTTCCAGTTCCAGAACCCGGCGGTGACGGCGCACCAGCAATTCGGCCCAACCGGGGTAGCGCCCGGCAAATTCTTCCGGGGCTTCCGTTTGCGCTGCGACGACCTTATCGGCGGCGCGGGCTTCGCCCAAGGTTGCGATGATCGCGGCTTCGGCCCCTTCGGTCAGCGCGGAAGGTTCCACATCCAGCACATCGGCCAGCGACAACAGCAATTTGCCGCCGATTCTGCGCCGATTATGTTCGATAAGATTCAGATAAGATGCAGATATTCCGGCTTTGCGGGCCAGTTCAGCCTGCCGTATCCCCTGCCTGAGGCGCCGTTCCCTGATGCGGGAACCAGTCAATTGACGCTGCGGCATATCGTTTTCCCAACCAAATCAACGCATTTCTGCACTGCGGAAAAATTTATTTACAAATCATACCGCAGTATTGTGCAGTTGTTTACAAATAAATCGTTTTGTCAAAAGCTTTTGTTGCTAAGTTTTCTTTTAGGCGCTGATAATGAATTTGCACAATTGTGCGCGCGGTACTGCATGAGGAGGTAGGGCCGCAATTCATGAAATGGGAGGAATTTATGTCCAAGACCAATCTGACGCGTCGTGGCGTATTGAAGTCGGGTGCCGTTGCTGGCGCTGGCGTCGCGCTTCCGACGATCTTTACAGCATCGTCGGCTGCCGCATATACGAACGAACCCACCGGAGGAACCGTGACTCTGGGCTTCAACGTGCCCCAAACCGGTCCCTATGCAGATGAGGGTGCAGACGAACTGCGCGCTTACGAACTGGCGGTCGAGCATCTGAACGGCGAAGGTGACGGCGGCATGATGCCCACCTTCAGCTCGAAAGAACTGCAAGGCAACGGCATCCTGGGCAAGAAGGTCAACTTTGTGACCGGCGACACCCAGACCAAGTCGGACGCCGCCCGCGCATCGGCCAAGTCGATGATCGAAAAAGACGGTGCCATCATGATTTCGGGCGGGTCGTCTTCTGGTGTGGCGGTTGCCGTGCAGGGTCTGTGCCAGGAAGCTGGCGTGATCTTCATGGCCGGTCTGACCCATTCGAACGACACCACCGGTAAAGACAAAAAAGCCAACGGTTTCCGCCACTTCTTCAACGGTTACATGTCGGCTGCTGCGTTGGCACCGGTGCTGAAGAACCTTTATGGCACCGACCGCAAGGCCTATCACCTGACCGCTGACTACACCTGGGGCTGGACACAGCAGGAATCGATCGCAGCCGCGACCGAAGCCATGGGCTGGGAAACCGTCAACAACGTGCTGACCCCGCTGGCCGCGACTGACTTTTCATCCTATATCGCGCCGGTTCTGAATTCGGGTGCGGACGTTCTGGTTCTGAACCATTACGGCGGAAACATGGTGAATTCGCTGACCAACGCGGTTCAGTTCGGTCTGCGTAACAAGCAGGTGAACGGCAAGAACTTCGAAATCGTCGTTCCGCTGTTTTCGCGCCTGATGGCACGTGGTGCTGGCGAAAACATCAAAGGTATTGTCGGGTCCACCAACTGGCATTGGTCGCTGCAGGATGAAGGTTCCAAAGCCTTCGTGAAATCCTTCGGCACCAAATACGGCTTCCCGCCGAGCCAGGCCGCGCACACCGTTTACTGCCAGACCCTGCTTTATGCAGATGCTGCGCAGCGTGCGGGCACCTTCAATCCTTGCGGGATTGTCGAAGCGCTGGAAGGCTTCGAATTCGACGGCCTGGGCAACGGCAAGACGCTGTACCGCGCCGAAGATCACCAGTGCTTCAAAGACGTTCTGGTCGTGAAGGGTAAAGAAAACCCGACGTCGGAATTCGACCTTCTGGAAGTGGTCGAAGTTACCCCGGCCGCACAGGTCACTTATCCGCCGGACCACCCGATGTTCGCAGGCGGCGCTCTGGGCACCTGTAACCCCGGCGCATAATTCCAAAACGCTCTAACAATTCGGGGCCGTGCGCGCAAACCGCGCGCACGGCCATTTCGGCCAATGCAGCAGGGCGCGTCCGTGCAGCAGGTTTGGCTGACAGCCGATAAATTTTCCAAGGTGGGGACAATGGACGGAATCATCCTGCAAATCCTGAACGGGCTCGACAAGGGCTCAGCTTATGCGCTGATCGCGCTAGGACTTACGCTTATTTTCGGCACATTGGGCGTTGTGAACTTCGCGCATGGTGCGCTGTTCATGATTGGCGCCTTCTGCGCCGTATTCGTGCAGCGCCTGCTGAACCTGTCATTCGAAACGGTCGACCCGGGCAAGACTGACTTCCTCGGCAATCCGTCGATGGTGAAAACGCCTTACATCGAAAGCTGGTTCGGCCACGATATCGGATCGGCGATCATCGACTGGTCGGTACCATTGGCAGTGCTGTTCAGCATTCCGGTGATGATCCTCATCGGCTTTGTGATGGAACGCGGTCTGATCAAACATTTCTATAAGCGTGAACACGCGGATCAGATCCTGGTGACCTTCGGGTTGGCCATCGTTTTGCAAGAAGTCATCAAGGCGTTCTATGGCGCCAACCCGATCCAGACCCCCGCCCCCGAAGCGCTGTCCGGCATTGCCACCTTGGCTGACGGTATCGTCTATCCGGTGTGGCGGATCGTCTATTTCTGCTTTGCCACCGTGATCATCGGCGGTGTCTTCGCCTTCTTGCGGTTCACCACATTCGGCATGGTGGTGCGCGCCGGCATGGAAGACCGCGAAACCGTTGGGTTGCTGGGGATCAATATTGACCGCCGCTTCACCATCATGTTCGGCATCGCCGCCGCAGTGGCCGGCATGGCGGGCGTGATGTACGGCCCGATCAACGCCCCCAATTACCACATGGGCATGGATTTCCTTGTGCTGTCCTTCGTCGTCGTGGTCGTGGGTGGCATGGGATCGCTTCCCGGCGCGGTTGCCGCAGGGTTCCTGCTGGGCATTCTGGAAAGCTTCGCGTCGACCACCTGGGCGACCACCACCATCCCCGGCATCAACCAGATCATCATTTACCTGGTCGCCATCATCATCCTGCTGACCCGTCCGCGCGGTCTGTTGGGTAAAAAAGGCGTGATGGAGTAAGAGACAATGTTTGGACTCAATAAAAAAGACAGCGCTCTGCTGCTTCTCGTCGCCATCCTTACCATGATGGCCCCTTTCATCCTGAACCCCTTCCCCACCGATAGCGGGTTAGCCCAGTTCAACGCCGGCTATCCCGACCTGATGCAGCGCTTCGTGATCTTCGGGATCTTCGCCATCGGGTTCAACATCCTGTTCGGCCTGACCGGCTACCTGTCCTTTGGCCACGCGGCCTTTCTGGGGGTGGGGTCTTATTCGGCGGTGTGGATGTTCAAGCTTCTGTCGATGAACATCCTGCCGGCGGTGATCCTGTCTGTGATCATCGCGGGGCTGTTCGCGCTGGTAATCGGCTATGTGTCGCTGCGCCGGTCCGGGATCTACTTCTCGATCCTGACGCTGGCCTTCGCGCAGATGTCTTTCGCCTTGGCCTATTCGGTGCTGACCCCGATCACCAATGGTGAAACCGGTCTGCAGCTGAACCTTGACGATGCGCGTATTCTGGACCCGGTAAACGATTCCGGATCACTGCCTGTGACCAGCCTGTTCGGGCTGGAAATGCGGTCGTCTTTCGATCTGGCGGTTGGACCTTGGGATTTCACTTTCTCGGTCGGCTATTATGTGTGCGCCATCTTCTTGCTGCTGGCTTTCTATCTTGCGATCCGGATTTTCCGGTCCCCCTTCGGCATGATGCTGCGCGCGATCAAATCGAACCAGCAGCGGTTGAACTATACTGGGCTGAACCCGCGCCCCTACACGTTGGCGGCCTTCGTCATCTCGGGCATGTATGCCGGTCTTGCCGGTGGCTTGCTGGCATCGATGGACCCGCTGGCAGGGGCCGAACGGATGCAGTGGACCGCGAGCGGTGAAGTGGTTCTGATGACCATCCTCGGCGGTGTCGGCACCCTGATCGGTCCAGTTCTGGGCGCCGGTCTGATCAAGTATTTCGAGAACATCTTCTCGAAGATCAACGACACCGTGCTACATGGCTGGTTCAGCTTCCTGCCCGACGGGATCGAAGATTTCCTGGTCACCATCATCCACCCCTTCGTGGGCAAAGGTTGGCATCTGACACTGGGCATCATCTTCATGCTGGTGGTGACCTTCCTGCCCGGCGGTCTTGTCGAAGGCGGTCAGCGCATTGCGCGGCTGTTCCGTGGCAAAAAAACCAAAGACGGTGCCGACGGCGCCAAAACTGAACCTGCAGAGTAAGGAGACACAAGGATGGGTATTCTTGAAGTCAAAGGCGTCAACAAGCGCTTCGGTGGTCTGCAGGCGCTTAGCGATGTGAACCTCAGCGTGAGGGAAAATTCCGTTCACGCCATCATCGGTCCCAACGGGGCGGGCAAATCCACCCTGCTGAACTGCCTTGTCGGCAAGCTGATCCCCGATACCGGGTCGGTGATGTTCGATGGTCAGTCGGTGCTGGGTCGGAAACCGCATGAAATCAACCAGATGGGGATTTCGCGGGTGTTCCAGACGCCCGAGATTTTCGGCGACCTGACGGTGATGGAAAACATGATGATCCCCTGTTTTGCATCCCGCGACGGGGCGTTTCGAATGCATGCGATCGAACATATGCTGGACGATAAGGAAATCGTGGAACGCGCCGAAAAGATGCTGGAAGACATGCGAATGGCAGACAAGCGCCACATGCATTCGGCGTCAATGTCGCGCGGCGATAAACGACGTTTGGAAATCGGCATGTGTCTGGCGCAGGAACCCAAACTGCTGCTGCTTGACGAACCGACCGCCGGCATGGCGCGGGCCGATACCAACAACACGATCGACCTGCTGAAACAGATCAGCGACGAACGTGACATCACCATCGCCATCATCGAACACGACATGCATGTGGTGTTCAGCCTGGCCAACCGCATCACCGTTCTGGCCCAGGGGACCCCTCTGGTCGAGGACGATCCTGAAAACATCAAAGGCAATCCGAAAGTACGGGAAGCCTATCTTGGTGAAACCGCGTAAGGAGTCGGACCATGAACGTCAAACCTGATTTCTCCAAGGGCCGGAACCTTGCCGAAACCGCCCCGGCTTTCCTGTCGGTCTGGGACATTCACGCCTATTACGGCGAAAGCTATATCGTGCAGGGCGTCGATTTTAACGTCCACGAGGGCGAAATCCTCGCCCTGCTCGGTCGCAACGGGGCCGGTAAAACCTCTACTCTGCGGGCCATCGCGCGGCTGGATAATCCAGCGATCACCCATGGTGAAGTCTGGCTCGATCACCAGCCGCTGCACCTGATGAATTCCTACAAGGCCGCGCAGGCCGGGATCGCGTTGGTCCCCGAAGACCGTCGCATCATCGCCGGTCTGACGGTCGAGGAAAACCTCAAGCTGGCGCAGATCGCGCCGCCGATCGGCTGGTCGATCGAACGGCTTTACGAACTTTTCCCGCGGTTGGGCGAACGCCGGATGCAGGAAGGTGTGACATTGTCGGGCGGTGAACAGCAGATGCTGGCGATCGCCCGGGCGCTGGCGCGCGACATCAAGGTGTTGCTGCTGGATGAACCTTACGAAGGGCTGGCCCCGGTGATCGTGGACGAGATCGAGCGCACGTTGCGCACGATCAAGGAACAAGGGATTACCACCGTTATCGTGGAACAGAATGCGGTTCGGGCCTTGGAACTGGCGGATCGCTCTGTCATTCTGGACACTGGCACCGTCGTATTTGACGGCTCGGCGGCCGAAGTTCTTCAAAACAAGGAATTGCGCGAAGAATACCTGGCCATCTGACCAAGGGTCGCATCGGCCCGCCCCTGCTCCGGCTGCCAGTCTGGGGCGGGTCACAGGACAATTGCTGGAGTTCAGGGAGGACCCCGATGAGTGAAAAACTCTACCCCGTGCCGAAATCGTTTTCGGAAACCGCCCATGTTGATGCTGCGCGTTATGACGCGATGTATGCGGCGTCGCTTGCTGATCCCGAAGCGTTCTGGCGCGACCAGGGGCAGCGCGTGGAGTGGATCAAGCCCTTTACCAAGGTCAAGAACACCAGCTTTGCGCCCGGCGCGATCGACGTCAAATGGTACGAAGACGGCACGCTGAACGTTGCCGCCAACTGCATCGACCGGCATCTGGCGACCCGCGCCGATCAGACCGCGATCATCTGGGACCCCGACGACCCCGAAGAAGCCGCCCAGCACATCNCCTATGCCGAACTGCACCGCCGCACCTGCCGGATGGCCAACATCCTGGAAGATCTCGGCGTGCGCAAGGGCGACCGG
>NZ_CYSA01000026.1 GCF_001458355.1 Thalassovita gelatinovora
GTCGGGTCGGAAGACGATTTCAAGATCATCGAAGCGCTGGCCGACAAGCTCGGCGCCGCTGTCGGGGCGTCGCGCGCCGCGGTCGATTCGGGTTTTGCCCCGAACGATTGGCAGGTCGGGCAGACCGGCAAGGTGGTGGCCCCGGATCTTTACATCGCGGTCGGCATTTCCGGCGCGATCCAGCATCTCGCCGGGATGAAGGATTCCAAGGTGATCGTGGCGATCAACAAGGACGAAGAAGCGCCGATCTTCCAGGTTGCCGATTTCGGCCTCGTGGCCGACCTGTTCCAGGCGGTGCCGGAACTGACCGGGAAGCTCTGAGGCGATCTGTAGCGTTTGGCGCTGCAAATCGCACATATCGCATCAAAAAAATGTGCGAAGGCCCGCCGTTCCTTGCTGCCCGGTTTTGCCTGATTTGCCTGTTCCGGCTATGAAAACTTGACAATCCGGTGGTAGCAGATCAGGAGAGGCCGCATGTTGAACACGGCTTTTCAAGTCGCCCTAGGGGGCGCATTCGGCGCAACGCTGCGCTATCTTTCCGGTGTCGCCATCTTCAAGCTGATGGGGCCCGGTTTTCCTTTGGGTGTGCTTTTCGTCAATATCCTCGGATCGGGGATCATGGGCGCGCTGCTGGTCTTTCTTGGCCAGCGCGGAATGAGCCATCTCAACCCGTTCTTGATGACCGGTGTTCTGGGCGGATTCACCACCTTTTCGGCCTTTTCGCTGGAAGCCTTCACGCTGTATGAACGCGGCGCGGTCGGGCAGGCGGCGCTTTATGTCGGGCTGTCGGTGGGGCTGTCGTTGATGGCGCTGGTGGCCGGGGTAAATCTGATGCGGTGGGCTTTGACATGAGTGCTGTACAAACCTTGACCGTGGGGCCGGAAGATGGCGATCAGCGGCTTGATCGTTGGCTGAAACGGCTGTTTCCGCATCTGGCCCAAGGCCGGATCGAAAAGATGTGCCGCAAAGGCGAATTGCGTGTCGATGGCGGCCGCGTCAAGGCATCGACACGGCTGGAACCCGGGCAACAGGTGCGAATCCCGCCAATTCCGGACCCGGAAGATATGCCGAAGCCGGCGGCCAGACCCAGACCGTCCACGGTGTCGCCAGAGGACGAAAAACTGATCCAATCCTGTGTGTTGTATCGCGACGACGATATCATCGCGCTGAATAAACCCGCCGGCTTGCCAACCCAGGGCGGCAGCAAACAGACCCGCCACGTTGACGGTTTGGCCGAAGCGCTGAAATTCGGGATGGAGGAAAAGCCGCGGCTGGTGCATCGGCTGGACAAGGATACTTCGGGCGTGTTGCTGCTGGCGCGCACCCGGTCGGCGGCGCAGGCATTGACGGCGGCGCTTCGGCACAAGCAGACCCGCAAAATTTACTGGGCCTTGGTGGCCGGGGTGCCAACCCCCTATCTAGGCGAGGTCAAATACGGGCTGGTCAAGGCGGGGGGGCACGGTGCCAAGGGCGAGGGTGAAAAGATGGTTTGCGTGCATCCGCACGACATCGACAGAACCCCCGGTGCCAAACGGGCGCATACGCTTTATGCCACGCTTTACCGGGTTGCCGGGCGGGCGTCATGGGTGGCGATGGAGCCACTGACGGGGCGGACCCACCAGCTGCGCGCGCATATGGCCGAAATCGGTCATCCGATTATCGGCGACGGCAAATATGGCGGTTCCAGACAGGAAAATATGGGCGATGGATGGGGCGCGCAACTGGGCGGGGTGATCAGCAAGAAGCTGCATCTGCACGCCCGCAGCATGACTTTCCTTCACCCGGTGACGAAAAAAGCGGTGACGATCACCGCACCTTTGCCCGAACATATGAAACACAGCTGGGACACCTTCGGCTGGACCGAAGATCTGGCTGCCGACGATCCTTTCGAGACCCTGCAATGAGCGATGCGCTTCGGTTGATCCTGTTTGATGTCGATGGAACGCTGGTGGACAGTCAGGGCGATATCGTTGCCTCGATGACCAGCGCCTTTGCTTCTGAAGGGATGGCTGTTCCCAAGCGCGATGCGATTCTTGGCATTGTCGGCCTGTCGCTTGACGTGGCAATACCGAAGCTGGTGCCGGGTCTGGACGCCGCAGTTTATGCCCGATTGGTCGACGCTTATAAGGCGGCCTATATGGCGCTGCGCGGGGCGCAGGGATCACAGATAAGTTCGCCACTTTACCCGCATATCCGCGCAGTTCTGGATCAACTGTCGGCGGTTGATCATTATCTATTGGGGGTTGCCACGGGCAAATCCCGGCGCGGGCTGGATGCGCTTTTGGCCGGGCATGGCATGGAACATTTGTTTCTGACCCAGCAGGTTGCAGATCATCACCCGTCGAAACCGCATCCGGCGATGATTCTGGCGGCCTTGTCTGAAACCGGGGTGGCCGCGCAAAACGCGGTAATGATCGGAGATACTAGCTTTGATATGGACATGGCGCGGGCAGCCGGGGTCAGGGCACTAGCTGTCGGCTGGGGCTATCATCGGGCCGAAGATCTGGTGGGGCGGGCCGATGACGTAATCTATGATGCCCGCGCTCTGCCCGGCGCAATCGAACGTATTTGGGAGAGCAAGCAATGAGCATCCTTAAACCCAAGCGTTTCTGGAAAGAGGCCACGCCGGAACCGGTCGAAAACGGCTGGCAGGTGGCATTGGACGGACGTCCGGTGCGAACCCCTGCCAAGCGGTTGATGGTGTTGCCCACGCAGGAATTGGCCCAAGCGGTTGCATCCGAATGGGATGCGCAGGAGGCCGAAATCGACCCATCGGTCATGCCATTTACCCGGATGTCGAATTCGGCGCTGGACAAAGTGGCGGTGCAGCATGATGCGGTTGCCGAAATGCTGGCCGAATATGGCGGTTCGGATTTGCTTTGCTACCGCGCGACCCACCCGCAAGCACTGATTTCGCGGCAGGCGGACGCCTGGGACCCGGTGTTGGACTGGGCTGCTCAAAATCTGGGCATTCAGTTGCAGGTCGTGTCGGGGGTGATGCCGGTGGTCCAAAGTCAAGCAGATTTGACCCAGATGCAGCAGTTGGTGCAGCAGCTGGACGATTTCCGCTTGGCGGCATTTCACGACCTTGTGAGTATGTCCGGATCTCTGATCCTAGCCTTTGCGGCGGTGCGGAACTTCAGTGAAACAGAGTATATTTGGCAGGTCTCGCGGGTGGATGAAACATGGCAGGCCGAACAATGGGGCGTCGACGAAGAAGCCGCAGCACAGGCCGAGTATAAGCGGCAGGAATTTCTGCACGCAAAGCGCTTCTTCGATCTCAGCTCGCCTGCATGATCTGACGCCTTATGAGCTCTGCAATGGGAAAAAATGTGATCTTTCCCTCGCGGAAACCCTTTGTAGCGTTTTCTTTTGGTGAAGTGTTACTTGACCTTTTGAGATGAATTCGCCCAAACTTTGGTCACTGACGGGGAAACGACCTGTCATATTCGTCCTCGATTCCGAGTAGGGATCGAAAACCGCTCAACTACAGGGCGGACAATCAGGAAGAGGTAAACATGAAAAAATCCGTATTTCTTGGCGCGCTTACCGTTGCTGGCCTTGCAGCTGGTGTCGCGGCAGCCGGGACACTCGACGATGTGAAAGCACGCGGCAAACTGAATTGCGGTGTGACCACCGGTCTGGTCGGTTTCGCAGCGCCTGACGCAAACGGCCATTGGGAAGGCTTTGATGTTGGCGTCTGTCGTGCGGTTGCCGCAGCTGTCCTTGGTGATAAGGACGCCGTCGAATTTGTCCCGACCACCGGGAAAACACGCTTTACTGCGCTCGCCTCGGGTGAAATCGACATGCTCGCCCGCAATACGACTTGGACCTTCTCTCGTGATGTCGATTTGAAATTCGATTTCATCGGCGTGAACTACTATGATGGTCAGGGCTTCATGGCTCCCAAGGCACTGGGCGTGTCGTCGGCCAAGGAACTGGACGGGGCAACCGTCTGTATCCAGACCGGCACCACCACCGAGCTGAACTTGGCGGATTTCTTCCGTTCCAACAACATCAGCTACGAGCCGGTTCCGATCGAAACCAACGCCGAAGGTCAGCAGCAATTCCTCGCTGGTGCCTGTGACGTTTACACCACCGACGCCTCCGGCTTGGCCGCGACGCGCGCAACTTTCGAAAACCCGGGCGACTATGTCGTTCTGCCGGAAATCATTTCGAAAGAACCGCTAGGTCCGCTGGTCCGTCACGGTGATAATGAATGGGGCGACGTTGTGCGCTGGTCGCTGAACGCGCTGGTTGCCGCTGAAGAGCTGGGCATCACTTCGGCCAATATTGCTGAACTGTCGGCTGGTACCAATAACCCGGAAATCAACCGTATCTTGGGCACCGAAGGCACCTTGGGCGAAATGCTCGGGCTGGATGTCGACTGGGCCAAGCGCGCCATCATGGCGGGCGGCAACTATGGTGAACTGTTCGAAAAGAACATCGGTGAAAGCACCCCAATCGGTCTGGCGCGTGGTCTGAACGCACAGTGGACCGAAGGTGGTCTGCTCTACGCTCCGCCGTTCCGGTAATATTATAAAACTGAAGGGCGCGGCATAGGTCGCGCCCTTTTTCCAACTATCAGTCTGACAAGATCGACCATCGGCCCTTGAGGCCATTGAAAACAATAAGGTCGAATGACGGGGAACATCCCAAATGACAACACTTACCGACCCTCCCAAGGAGTCGTTTCGGCTATCTATGCTGATTTACGACACCCGGTATCGATCGATGACCATTCAGGTCGTCGCCCTGATCGGATTCATGCTGCTGATCGGCTGGCTGGTCAACAATACCGCTCAAAACCTGCTGGATCTCGGAAAAGAACCGAGTTTTAGCTTTCTCGGAGAAGCTGCCGGCTATGATATCAACCAGCGCCTAGTCGATTATGACAATCAAAACAGCCATCTGCGTGCCTCGTTTGTAGGTCTGCTGAACACCCTGTTGGTGGCAGTAATGGGCTGTATCACGGCGACAATTCTAGGCGTGATCATCGGCGTTCTGCGGCTGTCCAAGAATTGGCTGATTTCCAAGCTTATGACGGTTTATGTGGAAACTTTCCGCAATGTGCCGGTGCTTTTGTGGATCGTGTTCACCATGGCGATCCTGATCGAAACGCTGCCGGTGCCAAGATCCTTCAAGGGGGTCGACGTCGGTGCCGTTGTGGTCACCAACCGTGGCATTTATGTTCCCGAGCCACTGTTTTCCCGCAGCTTGGGCGATATCCACCTGTTCGGGGCGTCCAGTTTTCGGTTCGACATTTCGTTGGACCTGATTGCTTTCCTGATCGCATTGGCGTTGGGCCTATTTGTCCGCCATAAGATCAACCAGCGGGCGCATCGCATACAAGAAGAAACCGGCATCCGACCGACCACTTGGTACTTGAGCTTGGCCGCTGTGGCGGTGCCGGTTCTTGTCGTGCTGGTGACGCTGGGGTTCTATCTCGGATATCCCGAATTCAAGGGGTTCAATTTCAGGGGTGGGACCCATATGCGCAATTCGCTGATTGCGCTGTGGCTGGCTTTGTCGCTCTACACGGCCGCTTTCATTGCGGAAAACGTACGTGCGGGCATTTTGGCCATTTCCAAGGGCCAAACCGAAGCCGCCGCTGCATTGGGTCTGCGGTCCAATCGAATCATGAGTCTGGTGATCCTGCCGCAAGCGTTGCGGGTGATCATCCCGCCGCTGATTTCGCAGTATCTGAACCTAACCAAGAATTCATCGCTGGCGATCGCCGTGGGTTATATGGACCTGACCGGTACATTGATGGGCATCACTCTGAATCAGACCGGCCGAGAGCTGGAAACTCTTTTGCTGGGCATGCTGATCTATCTGTTGATCAGTCTGAGCATTTCGTTGGTGATGAACTGGTACAACAACCGTGTCAAACTGGTGGAGAGATAATATGAGCGACGTATTTTTTGTCCGCACCGAAATGTTGCAGCAGCAGGCACCGCCGTCCACGTCGGTCGGGATCGTCGGTTGGATGCGGGAAAATCTGTTCTCGGGATGGCTGAATTCAATTCTGACCGTGGTGTCGGCTTTGTTCATCTTCTTTGTGGCGGGGGGGTTCCTGAGCTGGGCCGTATCGCCGACATGGGGGGCGACGTCTTTGACCGAATGCCGCGAAATCCTGGCTGGCCACGAAGGGGCCTGCTGGGGGGTGATCCGGGATCGATGGGTGCAGTTGCTGTTCGGGTTCTATCCGTCTGAACTGTACTGGCGCCCGATATTGACCTTTGTGTTGCTTGCGGTTGCTTTGGCCCCGGTTCTGTTTGCGGAAAAGGTTCCGGCCAAGCTGGTCTATTTTACTGCCGCGTTCCCGTTCCTGATGCCTTGGCTTTTGTGGGGTGGATCAATCTGGGGCCCGTTGGCTGCGGCTGCTGGCTTTGTGATCGGTTATTTTGTCTATGGCGCGGTGGTCAAAGCCGCCGGGAGCCTCGCCGGGTTGATCGTGGGGGTTGCTGCGGCGTTGATTTGGTGGCTGTTTCTTGCACCGGTCGTGGTGGATTTGCTAAGCGGTACCGTGTCGATCGGTCTGGAAGCCGTGGAAAGCCGGAAATTCGGTGGCATGATGTTGTCGATTACCATCGGTATTGTCGCCATCGCCTGTTCGCTGCCGATTGGCATCGTTCTGGCTTTGGGCCGTCAGTCCGATTTGATGATCCTGAAATCGCTTTGCGTGGGATTTATCGAATTCATCCGCGGGGTGCCGCTGATCACGCTTCTGTTCGTGGCGTCGACCTTGTTGAATATCTTCATGCCGCCGGGAACCAATTTCGACATCATCATGCGGGTCATCATCATGGCGACCCTGTTTGCATCCGCCTATATGGCCGAAGTGATCCGGGGTGGTCTGGCCGCTTTGCCGAAGGGTCAGTATGAGGGGGCCGATTCTCTGGGCCTTAATTACTGGCAGGCGCAGCGGCTGATCATCATGCCGCAGGCGTTGAAGATCTCGATCCCTGGTATCGTGTCCACCTTTATCGGCCTGTTCAAGGATACAACGCTGGTATCCGTGATCGGGTTGCTGGACCCGCTGGGTCTGTCGAACGCTATCCGCGCGGATACGGATTGGAACGGGGTTGTTTGGGAATTGTATGGCTTTATCGCTTTGCTGTTCTTCATCTTCTGTTTCTCCATGTCCCGTTATTCCATGTATCTCGAGCGCAAGCTCAGAACCGACCATCAGTAAGGAGATCGCATATGTCTGATCTTGCAACCGACCGTAAAATCGACCGTTCCAAGATGCAGGTCTCGGATGAGGTCGCCATCGAAATCAATGGAATGAACAAATGGTACGGGGCATTCCACGTGCTGCGTGACATCAACCTGACGGTTAATCAGGGTGAACGGATCGTGATCGCCGGCCCTTCGGGATCGGGGAAATCGACCCTGATCCGCTGCATCAACCGGCTGGAAGAACACCAGCAGGGACGTATCGTGGTGGACGGAACCGAACTGACCTCGGATCTGAAGAATATCGACAAGATCCGATCGGAAGTGGGGATGTGTTTCCAGCACTTCAACCTGTTCCCGCATCTGACGATTCTGGAAAACTGTACGCTGGCACCGATATGGGTGCGCAAGACGCCCCGCAAAGAGGCGATCGAAACAGCGATGCATTTCCTGGAAAAGGTCAAGATCCCCGAACAGGCTGATAAATATCCCGGCCAATTGTCGGGCGGTCAGCAGCAGCGGGTGGCGATTGCCCGAAGCCTGTGCATGAAGCCGCGGATCATGCTGTTCGACGAACCGACTTCGGCGCTGGACCCCGAGATGATCAAGGAAGTGCTCGACACCATGATCGAGCTGGCCGAGGAAGGCATGACCATGCTTTGCGTGACCCACGAAATGGGTTTCGCGCGGCAGGTCGCCAACCGGGTGATCTTCATGGACCAGGGCCAGATCGTGGAACAGAACGAACCGGAAGAGTTCTTCAACAACCCGCAAAGCGAGCGGACCAAGCTGTTCCTGAGCCAGATCCTTGGGCACTGAAGTCTAGCGAGATCGGGGGGCGTTCGTCGCTTCCCACCGGGCGCGCCCTACAAGGCGCGCCTTTTTTATTTGTGCATGGGCCGGTTCGACCCCCGAAGGGCTTTTGCGGGTGATTACCCCTCAGGGGCTTCGAAGGCAGCAAGCCATTTGGCCAATAGCCGGTCGAGTTGTTCCTGTTCTTCAGGATTCAGCGCAGCAGCCAGACGATTCTGATTTGCGACATGCTTGGTAACGCTGTCATTGATCAGGTCCAAACCCTGCGGGGTCAGCTGCACCACCACGCTGCGGGCATCCTGATCCGATTTCTTGCGGTCGATCAGCCCCTGCGCTTGTAGCCGGTCCAACCGGTTGGTCATCGTTCCCGAAGTGACCATGGTCCAATCCATCAATTGCGAAGGTGTCAACGCATAAGGCGCGCCGGAACGGCGTAGGGTGGCCAGAACGTCGAAGCTGGCCGCGTTTAGGCCATAAGCGGAAAAAACCTGATCCAGCCCTTGTGTCAGATGAGTCGTCAATCGGCTCATCCGCCCCAACACCCCCATGGCGCGTAATTTGAATTCCGGGTGTTCGACCCTCCATTGGGCCAGAATTTTATCGACATGATCCATGGTTAGCAGTTTTTCCGAATTATATCTTGACGTCAAGGTTTTTCAATATATCTTGACGTCGAGATAAAATGGACTGGATGTTTGATATGTCACGACACACCGATCTGGCCTTGACCGGCCTGGCTCCGTTGATCTGGGGCAGCAGTTATATCGTCATCACCGAATTGATGCCTGATGGCTTTCCGCTGACCATCGCGATGTTGCGCGCCCTGCTGGCGGGGTTGATCCTTTTGGCGCTGGTACGGCAATTGCCGGGGCGTGACTGGATTGGTCGCCTGCTGCTGCTGGGGGCGCTTAACTTTTCGATCTTCTGGGCGGCTCTTTTCGTGGCGGCCTACCTGCTGCCCGGCGGCGTCGCGGCGACTTTGGGGGCCGTACAGCCTTTGATCGTGCTGGGTCTGGCGCATCTGTTGCTGGGCAACCGGGTAACTGCGATGGGCGTGGGGTCGGCACTGACTGGCATGATTGGTGTTGCCTTGCTGATCCTTGGGCCTGATGCGCGGCTGGATGCGTTCGGCGTGATCGCCGCATTGATCGGGGCGGCTTCGATGGCGACGGGAGTGGTGCTGAGCCGCAAATGGCAGCCGCCGGTTGCGCCGGTCACCTTTGCGGCGTGGCAATTGACCGCCGGAGGGTTGATCTTGCTGCCTGTCGCGATCGTGCTGGAGCCCGGTTTCCCTCGACCCGATTTTGATGTTGCCATCGGTCTTGCCTGGCTGAGCGTTATCGGGGCGGCTGCGACCTATTACCTATGGTTTCGTGGCATTGCCCGGCTGGGACCGGCGGCGATTACCGGATTGGGCTTTCTTAGCCCGCTGAGCGCGGTTTTGCTGGGTTGGCTGGTGCTGGGGCAGGGATTGTCAGCGTTGCAGATCGCAGGCGTTGCCATCGTTCTGGTCAGCATCTGGGCCGGTCAGCGGGCACAGCGCCCCGGCGTGGTGCGGTTTGGGCTGGCCAAGGCCTAGATCAGTTGGCGCGGGATGATGAAATCAGCAAGACTGCCGTTGCCGGTCTTCGCCCTTTCCCAGTCGGCAATTGGCAGGTCGATCACGCTGGTCGCACCGGTGGGATAGCGACGGAAATCGGTATCCCCCGGTGCAGCGATCATCGCCGCCGCGAATGCCGCGATACCGGGATTATGAGCGATCATAAGAACGGTGGGCATCTGTTCCGACTGATGTAGGTGCTGCAACAAGATGCCAGGCGGAGCGAGATAAAGCGCGGACAGGACCCGGGCTTCGGTTTCTAGGTTCAACCGGTCCAAAGTTTCCCGGGTGCGGACCGCATCCGAACACAGCACCAAGTCGGGAAAATAGCCCTCCCGGCGCAGCCAAACCCCCAACGCCGTGGCCGATTGTCGTCCGCGTTTGTTCAGCGGCCGTTCATGGTCGGACAGGCTGGGGTCATCCCAACCGGATTTAGCATGACGCATCAGGATCAGTCGCAGGGTCACAGGAACGCTTTCATATGGAAGGACGATTGTTCAGGCAGCCTGCCAGAGCCTTGGCTGATCGGGCAAGCGCGACGAACAAGGCAGCCACCGGTCATGCAATCGATTCCCGCATCCGTATGCAGGAAAGACTTGCAGGCTGGCACGTCATAGCTTTGCTCTGAAAGGGCTGCGACGGGGCAGGCAGACAGACATGGCTTGTCGGCGCAGCTGTCGCAGGGAGATGCCGCGGAACGAAGGGACATCGGCAACCGATCGGCAAAGCCCAATGCGCCCCTGTAGGACACAAAAAGCCCCGCCTTATCATGCACCAGCAGCTGAACCGGGGATTGCCAAGCCTGGCCACTGTCCAGCGCCCAGCGGTAGAAGGGGCGATGGGGCGGGCCGTCAAAGGGGAAATATGCCGTTGCCCCGAACTCATCCGCCAAGGACCCGATCACTCGGGTCGACCAGCGGTCCATCGCATGGGACCTGTCATCGCGATACTCAGGGCTTTGGCGAAATTCGGACCAGAAGCCGGGTTCGCGCGGTCCCAGCAGGACCAGCGTTGCGATCCCATCCAGATCGGTCGGATGCAACGCCCCGAAAATAGCCAGCGCATGTTCATCGGCGCGGGTTTCCAGCGCGGCCAGCGTCATTTGCGGAAAAACGGCAGGGCCAGCGCCCAGCCAAGTCTGGTGGGTCTGTCATCCTGCCATTGCAGGCCGATAGTCATGCCGTCATGGCCCGCTTGCGGTTGCGCGATATAAGTGTGGAAAACCCGGTCCCAGATTGACAAGGCAAAGCCATAATTGCTGTCATGTTCCTGCCGGAGTACCGAATGATGCACCCGGTGCATGTCCGGCGTGACCAGC
Source organism: Thalassovita gelatinovora (assembly GCF_001458355.1). Classification (GTDB taxonomy): domain Bacteria; phylum Pseudomonadota; class Alphaproteobacteria; order Rhodobacterales; family Rhodobacteraceae; genus Thalassobius; species Thalassobius gelatinovorus. The sequence goes on from NZ_CYSA01000026.1 coordinate 10,914, forward strand.
ACCAGCCGCATAATTGCATCCAACCCCAGAGGCAGACGCAGATTGGCGTGGTTGAACAAAGCAGTGCCATTGAGAATGATCTCGAACAGGATGATTGTTACAGCAGACGGCCCGATCAGATAAACCAATCCTATTTTCAGCAGCATTGAAAAGGCGATTTCTACCGGATGAAAACGGATCGCGGTGGTGACATCGATATCGCGGTCGGCATGATGGACCCGGTGAAACCGCCACAGGATCGGTATTTTATGGGTGATCAGGTGTTGAAACCATATTGCAAGATCGAAAATGAGGATTGCCAGCACGACTTCTGCCCAGACCGGCATCTCGATCCGGTTGAAGACCCCCCAACCATTCTGCCCGGCATCTATCGCCGCACCCACCGCCAGCAACGGCAACACCAAGGCCAGCGTCTTGAGTGCCACAGCGTCGATGATCTGCATCGCCCAATTGGTCGCCCAGCGTTTCGTCAAAGCCTGTGTGCGCGTTTTGCGCGGGACGAGCGTTTCGAGAAGGGCAAACAGCACGAACAGACCCAGAAAGGCAGACAGCCGAATGATGGTTTCGTTTTCCATAGGCCCAATCTAAGCCCTCTGGAGAGTCTGGCAATAGACATATTCCGGAAAATAAATACCTTACCCGCGGATCAACGACCCGGCACCATGTTCAGTATAAAGTTCCAGCAATGCGGCGTTGGGCGCTCGCCCGTCCAGAATTACCACCCCGCGCACACCTTTTTCGATCGCATCGAGCGCGGTTTCGGTTTTCGGGATCATCCCACCGGCAATGGTGCCGTCAGCAATCAGCGCACGCACCTGTTCCGATGTCATTTCGGTCAGAACCTCGCCATCCTTGTTCTTGACCCCCGGTACGTCGGTCAAAAGCAGCAGGCGGTCGGCTTGCAATGCTCCGGCTATGGCCCCGGCTGCGGTGTCGCCATTGACGTTGAAGGTTTCGTTGTCGTTCACGCCAGTACCCACCGGCGCAATCACAGGGATGATACCGGCGTTGTAAAGGTCACGGATCACTTGCACGTTCATTTCGACCGGCTTGCCGACAAAACCCAGTTCCGGATCGTCCGCTTCACAGACCATCAGATCGTCATCCTTGCCGCAGATGCCTACGGCGCGGCCACCTTCGTCGTTGATCGCCTGCACGATTCGTTTGTTGACCAGCCCTGCCAGCACCATTTCGACCACTTCGACAGTAGCTTTGTCGGTGACCCGTTTGCCGCGCACGAATTTGCTTTGGATGCCAAGTTTGTCCAGCATGCTATTGATCATCGGACCGCCGCCATGCACCACGACCGGGTTGACCCCGACCTGTCGCATCAAAACGATGTCACGGGCGAAATCCGCCATCGCTTCGTCGTCGCCCATCGCGTTGCCACCGAATTTCACGACAACAATCGCCCCGGTAAAGCGCTGCAAATACGGAAGAGCCTCGGACAGGGTCCGGGCGGTGGCGATCCAGTCGCGATTCATGCTTTGCTTTCTCATGTGATCCATCCCTAGCCGGGTCCCGTGTTACCGGCTTCGTATCGTTAAGCCAAGTGTCCCGTTGCGCTTGGCCATGCGAATGCTAGGGTCTGCTGGCACAGTTTGAGGCGGCATCAATGGAACAGTATAAGAAAACGCTTTTGTTGACGGGAGCGAGTCGGGGCATCGGCCATGCTACGGTGCGACGGTTCAACCGCGCCGGTTGGCGGGTCATCACCTGTTCGCGGGCCCCGTTTCCCAAGGAATGCCCTTGGGGCGGAGGTGAAGAAAACCATGTGCAGATTGACCTGTCTGATCCTTCCGACACGATCAAGAAGGTCGAGGTGATCCGTGACCGACTCGATGGGCGTCTGGACGCGCTGGTCAACAATGCCGGGATTTCACCCAAAGGCGAAGGCGGTGCGCGGCTGAACACGCTCGACACCGACCTGAAGACCTGGGGTCATGTCTTCCATGTGAATTTCTTTGCCTCGGTGGTGCTGGCACGCGGTCTGCGCGAAGAATTGGCCGCAGCCAAGGGGGCCGTGGTCAATGTGACATCGATTGCGGGCTACCGGGTGCATCCCTTTGCCGGGGCGGCCTATTCCACGTCCAAGGCGGCGCTGGCGGCGCTGACGCGCGAAATGGCCCACGATTTCGGCCCTCTGGGGGTGCGGGTCAACGCGATTGCGCCGGGTGAAATCGAAACCGACATCCTGTCGCCCGGCACAGACAAGATGATCGAAGACATTCCGTTGCGCCGGTTGGGCCATACCGACGAGGTGGCCAATACGATCTATTTCCTGTGTACCGATGCGTCGTCTTATATCTCGGGCACTGAAATAGAAGTGAACGGTGGTCAACACGTCTGAGCGGCCTGAGCGGAGGCACCGGCAGTCCGGAGCCCCGTAACAGGTGATCCCATCAGATCAGCGAGGCGATGGTGCTGCGTAGGGTGGCGATGCCGTCGCCTTTTTCGCTCGATGTCAGGATCAGTTCGGGAAATGCTGCCGGGTGTTTCGCCAATTTTTCACGCACCTGTTTCAGCACCGCGTCGCGATCTTGCGCCTTGATTTTGTCAGCTTTGGTCAGAACGCATTGGAACGTGACGGCGGAACTGTCGAGCAATGACATGATTTCTTCGTCCACCGGTTTGATACCGTGGCGCGCGTCCACCAGAACGAAGGCGCGGCGCAGGTTCTGGCGGCCCGACAGGTATTGTTTCAGCAATTTTTGCCATTTTTCCACCACTGCCAGCGGCGCATTGGCAAAGCCATAGCCGGGCAGGTCGACCAGATAATGGTCGTCATTGACGGTGAAGAAGTTGATTTCCTGCGTCCGCCCCGGCGTGTTGGACGCCCGCGCCAGCCCTTTGCGCCCGGTCAGTGCGTTGATCAGGGAAGATTTTCCGACATTGGAACGCCCGGCGAAACAGACTTCAAGCCGGTCCGAGGGTGGCAGGCCGGACATCGCCACGACCCCTTTCAGGAAATCGGTCTGCCCGGCGAAAAGCTTGCGGCCTTTTTCGGTGCTGATTTCATCGGGGTCATCGGCAAGGGGGAAGGGCAGTTGCATTACAGGGTCTCCACCATGTCATTGATCGTTACCGTGCCCGATTTGACGACCCGGGCATAGACACCAAAATCCTGATGCCCATAGGCGGCGTTCAGCGCGGCCAATGTATCGGCGTCGCAATGGCCTGTTTCGGGATTTACGGTGGTCGCTTGGCAGCGGGTGATGCGGGTTTCTACCTTCAGTTCGGCAGCACCGATCCGAATGGTTTTCCCGATCAGGTCGAATTCGGCGAAAGGGGGCCAGCCTTCGGTCCACAGATTGCCCCGGAAACGGTGAATCGACAGGTCACGCCCCATTCTGTCCCCAAGTGCCTGCAGCGAACCGAGGCTCAGAATCGCGACATAGGGGTCGGGGACATCGGTCATTGCCTGATCTTTCAGGCTGATCACTTGGGTCGGGGCCGGTCGATTGTCGGGCCAGAACGGGCGCAGCCAGTCGATCAGGGCGGGGCCGTCCTCTATCGGTTGTACCGTGATGGTCTCGGCCTCTGGATGGGCCAGGGTCACGGTTGCATTGATTTCGTTCAGGGCTGCTTTGACTGCCATCAGCGGATGCCCCGCCACACCGCGGATGAAATTGCCTTTGGCCATCCATTCGGTTGGCCGTCCATCGAATCGGGCTGCTTCATGCGCCACGGCCCAATGTCGGTCAAAAGGCAGAACGCGCCCCTCTGACAGGGGCGCGCTTTGCAATACCTCGTATCCGACCGACTTGATCGGATGACGGACGATATGGGCCAGGTGGCTCATTTGTCCGCCGGTTTTTTGCGCTTGAAGCTGCTTTTGATGTTACCGAACACGTCCGGTTTGAAGCCGTGGAAGCGCATGATCGAATATTGCTGGATGAAGGTGATCGTATTGTTGGTGATCCAGTACAACACCAAACCGCTGGCAAAGCTGCCCAGCATGAACATGAACACCCAAGGCATCCAGGCAAAGATCATCTGTTGTGCCGGGTCGGTGGGGGCCGGGTTCAGTTTCTGCTGCAACCACATCGATACGCCCAGCAGGATCGGCAGCACGCCCAGAGAAATGATCGCCAGAATCGAGTTCTGATCCGGGGTTGCAAAAGGCAGCAGACCGAACAGGTTCAGGATCGAACTAGGATCGGGCGCCGACAAGTCGCGAATCCAACCCAACCAAGGTGCCTGACGCAGTTCCATCGTGACCGAAATCACCTTGTAGAGCGAGAAGAAGATCGGGATCTGGATCAGAAGCGGCAAACAGCCCGAGGCGGGGTTCACCTTTTCCTTCTTGTACAGTTCCATCATGCCCTGCTGCACCTTCTGGCGGTCGTCGCCAGCGGCTTTTTTCATCTCTTCCATCTTGGGCTGCAATTCCTTCATCTTCGCCATCGAAGCGTAGGATTTATAGGCCAGAGGGAAGACGATCGCCTTGATCACGATGGTCAGGCCGATGATTGCCCAACCCATATTCCCGATCAGCCCGTTGAGCGTGTGTAGCAGCCAGAAGATCGGTTTGGTGAAGAAGAAGAACCAGCCCCAGTCGATCGAATCGATGAAACGGGTGACGTTATCTTCGTCTTCGTAGGTACGGATGGTTTCCCATTCCTTGGCCCCTGCGAACAGACGCATATCCGCTTCAATGGTTTCACCGGGGGCCATGGTCAAGGTCTTGAGCACCGCTTCGGTCTGATAAACATCGCGGGTCTCGTCGTATTTCACCACCGATTTGAAGGCTGTGCCAGCGGCGGGAATCAGGGTCGACATCCAATAGTGATCGGTGAACCCAACCCAACCTGCTTCGGTCACTTGGACGACTTCGGCCAGCGATCCTTCGCGTTCGTTGTAATCGAGCTTGGTGATCTTCTTGTACTTGGTTTCGTTCAATTCACCATCGGACATCGAGATCGATCCCTTGTGCACGATGGGCGAGCTTTTGTCGCTCTGCGGTTCACCGTGGCGGGCGATCACGCCGTAAGGTGCCAATGTCACGGTGGCAGAGCCGTTATTCTGCACGCTCTGACGGACCGAGAACATGTAGTTTTCATCTACCGCCATTTCGCGACGGAAGGTCAGGCCTGCGCCATTGTCCCATGTCAGGGTTACCGGCGTGTCGGTCGACAGCGTGTCGCCGCTTTCCAGCGACCAGATGGTATTGGCACCAGGTACCTGATCCAGCCCAACCCCTGCACCCGGGGCCCAGCCCCACAGCGCGTAATAGGGATGGTCGCTTCCCAGCGGTGCCAGCACTTCGACATTGCCGGAATTCGAATCCAACGTGTCGCGGTAATCCTTCAGCTGCAATTCATCGATCCGCCCACCCTTGAGCGAAATCGATCCGGCCAGGCGCGCGGTGTCGATGGTCAGCCGCGGCGCATCAGCACCGGCTTCAGCCACGGCAGTGGTGGCTGTGGTTGCGGTGCCGGCTGGTGCGACCGTCGGCGCGGTGCCGGTGACGGGGGCTTGTTGGGTTGCCACGGCAGCGTTGGGGTCGGCGGCATCCTGTTCTGGCGGGGGAAACAGAAGGAACCATACCAGGATTACGGCAAAGCTGAGGGCGGTTGCCAAGATGAGGTTTTTGTTCTGATCGTCCATCGGGGGTGCGTGCCTGTCCTTGGAATTCTTCGGTGCCGGTTCAACAGAGTGCGGCCCCAAAGGTCAAGCGGATTCACCCAATACCGCCTCATCTGCGGCGTTTCAACGGGGCTCAGCCGGTGCGACGTCCGATCCGGGGGGTATTCTTGCGTTTTATGTCATTGCTGCGAATCCAGTCCAGGGTCTGGTCGAACGGCATCGGACGGGCAATTCCAAAGCCCTGAACATGGGTGCAGCCAAGCTGCGCCAGCATGGCGTGTTCCCCGGCGGTTTCCACCCCTTCGGCGACGGTTTCCAATCCCAGACGGTCCGCCATTGTCAGAATCGCGGCGACCATTTTTTGCTGCTCGGGATCACTGTCGACCTTCATCACGAAGGATCGGTCGATTTTGATCCGTTTGACATCGAAGCGCCGCACCGATGCGATCGAACTGTGACCGGTGCCGAAATCATCCAGATCGACAATGCAGCCCAGTTGCGCAAGCGCATTGATATTGCGCGCGATGACATCGTCGGGCGAGGCGGAAACGACGGTTTCCAAGACTTCAACCGACAGACGACCGGGGGCCAGGTCCAACCGGTCCAGTTCCCAAGCTACCCGGTCGGAAAGTTTCGGATTGCGCAATTCGGCCGAGGCGAAATTGACCCCGATCCTAGGAACATCGACCCCGGCGGCATCCCATTTGGCCAGCGCCAGCAGGGACTGGGTCAGCATCACCTCGCCCAGGTTTTCGATCAATCCGCAGCGCTCCAACAGCGGCAGGAATTCCGACGGCGGCACCACGCCGCGGCGGGGGTGGATCCAGCGCGCCAGCGCCTCGAACCCGGTGACTTCCCCGGTATCGGTCGAAATCTGGGGTTGGAACCACGGGTGAAACTGGCCGTTTTCCAGCGCCCGTTCGATATCTTGGGTCACTTCAACATGGCCGCGATGCACCGTTTTCATACCCGGGGCATAGCTGCGGATTGCCGAGGGACCGTTGCTGCGGGCATCGTCTAGCGCCGCTTCGGCAGCATCAAGCAGGTCATCGGAATGCAGCGTGCCGATCTGAGCGTCCAGCACGAACCCAATGGAACAAGAAATATAAACGCTGCTGGCGTCGACCGATATCGGGTCCTCGACCGCAGTCTGCAGGCGGCGGGCCAATTGTATCGCGGTTTCCAGATCGATCTGGCGCACCGGTGCCAGAACAACCGCGTATTCCCCGGCATCACGTTGCAGCACAAAGTCACCTTGTCTCAAAACCGATCCGATCCGGTCGACCATCCGACCGGAAATACGATGGGCAACGCTGCGCCCGTGATGGTCGATCAGCCTGTCGAAATCATCCAGCGCCAGCAGGAAACAGCCCAGATGCAGATCCTTGCGCCGGGTCCGGGCCAGACTGTCACGCAGCAGATCGGGCAATTGCGGCGGGCTGTCATTGATCAGTGCGGGACGCCATTGGCTGAACCCGCCCGCGATGCCAAAAAGCACCGGCAATCCCAGCGATACGATCAACAGCCACGTTTCGCCGCCCAACCAGAAGGCTCCCAGCACGACTGCGGGAAGAAAGGCCAGGATATGAGGCCCGGTCAGCGCACTGCGCAGCTTGCGGCGCAATCCGTCCATCGCCTGCGGGATGTGCTGCATGATAAAGGCCCTTTTTCGCAAAACGTGCGGAAAGGCTAGGGCGAGAACCTCAAGAGGGGCTTAACGAAGCTTGGGAATAACGTCAGAAATCTGGTCAATTTTACCATTCCCCAACGTCAATCCGGCGAAGTCGAACAATTTCGGGTCAAGCATATGCGAAGGCCGGATATTCATCAGCGCCCGGAACATCACTTGTCGGCGGCCGGGACTGTTCTTTTCCCACTGATCGAGGATCTGTTTGACCTGTTGCCGCTGCAACCCGTCCTGCGATCCGCACAGGTCGCAGGGGATGATCGGATAATTCATCGCGCGGGCGAATTTTTCGCAATCGGCTTCGGCGATATGGGCCAGCGGGCGATAGACGAACAGATCGCCTTCTTCGTTCACCAGTTTCGGCGGCATGGTGGCAAGCCGTCCGCCATGAAATAGGTTCATGAAAAAGGTTTCCAGAATGTCGTCGCGGTGATGGCCCAGCACCACCGCGCTGCAGCCTTCTTCGCGCGCGATGCGGTAAAGGTTGCCGCGCCGCAGCCGCGAACACAGCGCGCAATAGGTCCGCCCTGCCGGCACCTTGTCCATCACGACGCTATAGGTGTCCTGATATTCGATCCGGTGCGGCACCTGCATTTTTTCCAGAAATTCCGGCAGCACGGTTGCGGGAAATCCCGGCTGGCCCTGATCGAGATTGCAGGCCAGCAATTCGACCGGCAACAGCCCGCGCCATTTCAGTTCGTGCAGCACTGCCAGCAAGGTATAGCTGTCCTTGCCGCCGGACAAACAGACCAGCCACTTGGCACCCTTTTCCACCATGCCATATTGTTCGACCGCTTCGCGGGTATAACGCACGATCCGCTTGCGGAGTTTTTTGAACTCCGTTGTCTGCGGCGCGCTGTGAAACAGCGGGTGAATTTCATCTGCATCGTCAAGCATGGGCTGGCTTTAGAAGAAATGGATCAGTCGGGCAAGGGGCCACGCGTGCCTCGCTTCTATGGCCGCATCTGGTTGCAGGGGCAGGGTGATGTCGGGATTTCGACACGAAAGCAGCCTTTGTTGCAAAGGTTCGGGCGGGGTTTGGCTTGCTCGTTGGCAGGAAACGGCTGGAATGTATCCGGCGCTCTTGCTTCCCTGCTGAATTTTACATATCAATTTTGGAATGTTTTTGAATGAGTGAAACGCGCGCCAATATAAGGAAAGATAATGGTGAAAGCTAAGTTCCAGTATCAATACGGTAAAGATTTCGGAGGCGGGGCAGGCAGGTCCAGCAATCAAATCGAGCAAATCGAAGACACGAGTTTGCAAACCGTTTCTGTAATCTATGACAGCGAAACGACAGTTAAATCGCTCTTTGCCGACAAAAATGCCGGCGCGATGGGGTTCTGGACCGGCGGGACAGACAGGCATACCGTTTCGGCCAGCTATAGCGACGAAGCGATCAGCGAATTGATCTTCATGATCGAAGAGGAAAAGCTTGCCGGTGATGTCTATGAGGCCTTCTATGATCTCTACGGGCTAAGCATTTTTTCGAATATCGCGGCATCCGAAGATCAGCATTTCAACGCGCTGATCAACCAGGCTGAAAGAATCGGTCTGGACGTGGATGAATTCATCTACGAAGAAAGTGGCACGTTTGCCGACGCAGAGTTGCAAGACATGTACGACACGCTGATCTTGCAAGGGAGCGAGTCGGTCACAGCCGCGCTCGAAGTCGGCATGGCGATCGAGAAGAAAGACATCGTCGATATCGCCGACGCGGCTGACGCGGTCGAAGGGACCGCGCTTGCCAATGTTTACGAAAACTTGCTGGCGGGGTCGGCCAATCACCTCGAAGCGTTCCAAGATGCCCTGTTGCTGGCCTGAATCCTAGGGGCCAGAAACAAGAAGGCCGGCCAGCAATGTCGGCCTTCTTTTTCAGCCGAAACTGAGACGACCACTCGGGCTTCCACTTCTATTGTCACGGGTTGATTTGGCTCAATCTTTCCGCGCAAAAATTTGGCTAACGTATCCGCATCGGTGCCGTCCTGCGGTTGGGTGGCAATTCATGGGGGTACGAAAATGGCATCTGTTTCAAGTTTTTCGTTCGATTTGGAGGCGCAAGGCCGCGCGGCCAAGCTGCATATCAAGATCGGGGCCGCACCCGGCATCGAAGAATGGCGTTGTTATCCCCCCGACTTTCTGGGGGCGACCAATGGGACGGTGGCTTGGCGCAAGAACGAAATCGGGCTGTTTTCGGACTCCGGCAATCTGGAAGGGGCCTTTACCTACGGGATTCTGATTATCCCCGAAATCGGGCTGGACAACGTCGCGATTGGCACGGTGGGGGACGCTCGGTTCGAAAACTGGGGGGCAGGCAACTGGATTTTGAAGAACAAGCTGGTGTCCTGATCCCGGTCGCTTCCACTGCTGGTCAGGCCTGATCCTTGTTGTGTTTCGCATCGTGTTCGGGATCGCAGCCCGGCACCGGGTCATACCCATCCCCGCCCAAGGGATGACAGCGTCCGATCCGTTTCGCGGCCAGCCAACTGCCCTTGACTGCGCCGTGCTTTTCCAGTGCCTCCAGCGCATAGGCACTACAGGTGGGTTGATAGCGGCAGTTGAAACCGACCCAAGGGCTGAAGATCAACCGATAGGCCCGCACGGGCAGGGCGGCGATATAGGCGAGCGGGGTCATTTTCGATCCTGATGCAGCTTGTTCAGCGCATAGATAAGATCGCTTTTGAGTTGATCAAAGGGGCGCGACGCTGTGACCTCGGCCTTGCCAATCAGCACATAATCCCAGCCCTCAAGGCCCTGATCCGGCAGGATTTGCCGCGCCACTTCGCGCAGCCGCCGTTTGGCGCGGTTGCGCGCTACTGCATTGCCGACCTTTTTCGAACAGGTAAAGCCGACGCGGATGCCCTGCGTCGGCTCGTCCTTGCTGCGTTCGCGCGCCTGCACCATCATGCCGCCGGTGCCTTGCCTGCGCGCACGGGCGGCACGCAAGAAATCGGGGCGATTTTGCAAGGTAGACAGGCAAACAGAAACCGCCGAGGGGGTGATCCCGGTGTCGGCGCTAACGCCATTCACAGGGGCCTCCGGCGGTGTCATCTGTCCATCAAATCGGCTGAGCTTAAGCGCTCAGCGACTTGCGGCCATGGGCGCGACGCGAATTTAGAATTTTGCGGCCTGCTTTGGTGGCCATGCGCGCGCGAAAACCGTGGCGCCGTTTGCGAACCAGGTTCGAGGGTTGGTAGGTGCGTTTCATCGCTCCGTCTCCAATTCAACTGTGGCTTGGCGAGCGGATTCGCCCGGCCCGATATATCCGAAGCCCGTCCTATAGGGGGGAGTTTCCGACAAGTCAAATACCAGATCGGGCTTTTGCAACAAAAAACCTGAAGAAACCGGCGCGGCGCCGTCGCAATTGTTACAAAAGCCCGATTCAGCGCGGAATATACACGATTTTCATGCTGCGGGATCAAGCCGTTGTGAAGTGCCTGTCAAATCGGTGGTGAAACGCGCATCTTGCTCTTCACACAAACAGAGAAGCGCCCCAATGACGATACCCGGTTCCGAAAAAACGCCCCGCCGCCATGCGGTGCATTACCTTCCAATGATTGCCATTGCCACGGTGGCGGTTCTGGGCGCGGTGTATCTGCGCGACTACCTGTCTTTTGATGCATTGCAGGAAAACCGCCAGACGCTGCTGAATTTTCGTGACCAGAATTTTGTGCTCAGCGTCTTGCTTTTCATGGCGGCTTATGTGGCGATTGTCGCCTTTTCCCTGCCGGGATCGGCGATTTCGACGCTGACGGGCGGGTTCCTGTTCGGCATCTTCCCCGGTGTTTTGTTCAATGTCACGGCTTCGACCATCGGCGCGGCCTTGATTTTCTTGGCGGCAAAATGGGGTCTCGGCGACCGGTTGGCCGACCGGATGGAGGCCAGTACCGGCACCGTGAAGCGGATCAAGGACGGAATCGACGAAAACCAGTGGTCGATGCTGTTTCTGATCCGGCTGGTTCCGGCGGTGCCGTTCTTTGTCGCTAATCTGGTGCCTGCGTTGGTCGGAGTGCCGCTATCGCGTTATCTGGTTTCAACCTTTTTCGGCATCATTCCGGCCGGTCTGGTTTTCACCTCGGTCGGTGCCGGTCTGGGCGAGGTGTTCGCGCGCGGTGAAACCCCTGATCTGGGCGTGTTTTTCGAACCTGCGATTCTGTTGCCGTTGCTGGGGCTATGTGCGCTGGCGTTGCTTCCGGTTATCATCAAGGCCCTGCGTGGCCGGAAAGGAATTTGATGGCACATATCACGACCGACCTTCTGGTCATCGGTGCCGGGTCCGGCGGGTTGTCGGTTGCCGCCGGTGCGGTTCAGATGGGGGCCGATGTGACCTTGCTGGAAGGCCACAAGATGGGTGGCGATTGCCTCAATTACGGCTGCGTACCATCCAAGGCGCTGCTGGCGGCTGGACATGCCGCCCATGCGATGGGGGCAGGGGCCGCGATGGGGATCACGCCAGTTGCGCCAGATATCGACTATGCCGCAGCCAAGGATCACGTGTTGCGCGTGATTGAGCAGATCGCGCCGGTAGACAGTCAGGAACGGTTCGAAGGTCTTGGCGTTCGGGTGATCCGTGAATATGGCCATTTCACCGGGCCGCGCACGGTCCGGGCGGGCGATACCGAAATCACCGCCCGGCGCATCGTGATCGCAACCGGGTCGTCGCCTTTGGTACCACCGATTCCCGGTCTGGATCAGGTGCCCTATCTAACTAATGAAACCCTGTTCGATCTGCGCGACAAGCCCGATCACCTTCTGATCATCGGCGGCGGTCCCATTGGCATGGAAATGGCGCAGGCGCATCGTCGTCTGGGCTGTCAGGTTACGGTGATCGAAGGCATGACCGCGCTGGGGAAGGACGATCCCGAACTGGCTGCCATCGCATTGGAAAACCTGCGTGCCGAAGGTATCGAAATTGTCGAAGGCGCAGCGGCGCAGCAGATTTCCGGTTGGGACGGAGAGGTTAGCGTTGAAACGCCAAAAGGCACGTTCACCGGGTCGCATCTGTTGGTTGCGGTGGGACGGAAGCCGAATATCGACACGCTCGATCTGGAAAAGGCTGGGATCGAAACCACACGGGCGGGGATCAAGGTCGATCGCAGTTTGCGCACCAGCAATCGCAAGGTCTTTGCGATCGGCGACGTGGCGGGTGGGCTGCAATTCACTCATGTCGCGGGATATCATGCCGGGCTGATCATCAAGCAGGCGCTGTTTGGTCTGCCGGCCAAGGTGTCGACCGCTCATATCCCTTGGGCCACCTATACCGACCCCGAAATCGCCCAGGTCGGTCTGACCGAAGCGCAGGCGCGCGACCGCTATGGCGACAAGATGGAGGTCGCCCGGTTCGACTACAGCCATAACGACCGCGCCATCGCGCTCCGACAAGACAAGGGGCTGATCAAGGTGATGGTGGTCAAGGGCCGCCCGGTGGGGGTCTCGATTGTCGGGTATCAAGCGGGCGAATTGATCGCGACATGGTCTTTGGCCATCGCCAATAAAATCAAGATGTCGGGCATTTCCGCGATGATTGCGCCATATCCGACCATTGCAGAGCTTAACAAGCGCGTCGCAGGTGCCTATTTCTCTCCAAGATTGTTTGATAACCTAAAGGTCAAGCGGGTCGTCCGGCTGCTGCAAAAGCTGCTACCGTGATCCGTGTGACGGAGAATATATGCTGAACACGCTTTCAGGCCGCTTTCTGGTACTGACCATCATCTTCGTGATGCTGGCGGAAGTGTTGATCTTTGTGCCGTCGGTCGCCCGGTTCAGGGAAGATTACTTGCTGTCACGTCTGGAACGGGCGCAGATCGCATCCTTGGCCTTGCTGGCCGATGACATGATTTCACCCGATCTGGAAGAGGAATTGCTGCGCAATGCCGAAGTGTTCAACGTGGTGCTGCGCCGGGACGAGGCCCGCCAGCTGATCCTGTCTGCCCCGATGCCGCAATCGATCGGCGCCACGTTCGATCTGCGGGATGCCTCCGCCTTTGCCCTGATCCGGGACGCCATGACCCGGATTGTCGATCCCGAACCGCAGGTCATCCGCGTCATCGGCGATCCGGTGCGCAAAGCTGGGCTGCTGATCGAAATCACGATGGAAACCAGCGGGCTGCGCAGGGCGATGATCGATTACGGGCTTCGCATCCTGCTGTTGTCGGCGCTGATTTCGGTGGTGACAGCGATGTTGCTGTTTCTGGCAGTGCAAAGGTTTCTGGTCCGACCGATCAAAGGCATGGTGCGGCAGGTGCAAACCTATGCCGCCGATCCCGAAGACGCCCGCCGCATCATCCAGCCAAAATCCAGCTTGCGGGAATTGCGCCAGGCCGAAGACGCGCTGGCCAAGATGCAAAGCCAATTGACCAGCGCGTTGAAACAGAAAGAACGACTGGCCCAACTGGGCGGGGCCGTGGCCAAGATCAGCCACGATCTGCGCAACATGCTGACCAGTGCGCAATTGTTCACCGATCGGATCGAGCTGTCCGAAGATCCCGGCGTAAAACGGTTAGCGCCCAAACTGGTAAACTCGATCACCCGCGCGGTGCATCTGTGCGAATCCACCCTGGCCTTTGGCCGGGTCGAAGAACCGGCCCCACGGCTGGAACGGGTCTGTCTGGCCGATCTGGTCAGCGATGTGATCGACAGCGAAAGATTGTCGGTCGGTGATCACGATCTGTCCTTTGCCGAAGACATACCGGCTGATTTCCACCTGCGCGCAGATTCCGAGCAACTGTACCGGGTGATTTTCAATCTGGTGCGCAATGCCCGTCAGGCGATCATCCGATCAGGGGCACCCGGTGAAATCAGCGTCGCCGCCAGCGAAGACGAGGAGCAATGGATTGTCCGGGTGTCTGATACCGGTCCGGGTCTGCCGCCGAAAGCGCAGGAATTCCTGTTCACACCGTTTCAAGGGGGCGTCAGCAAGGGTGGTACCGGTCTGGGGCTGGTCATTTCGCAAGAATTGGTGCGCGGTCATGGTGGACAGTTGCGGCTGCGCCAAACCGGTGCTGACGGCACCGTGTTCGAAATCTGCCTGCCCAAAGGCGATCTCAACGCGTTGACGGTCCCCCAACGGGACAAGGCGGCGCCCTGACCTAGGGGATTGAAAACGTACGGTTTCCAATCCAGTTCAGCGGGTTGGAAGTTTCTTCACTTTTGCCCTTGCAAAGATACGCGGCAAGGTCTAAACCCCGCCTCCACGGACCGATAGCTCAGCTGGATAGAGTACCTGACTACGAATCAGGGGGTCGGGGGTTCGAATCCTCCTCGGTCCGCCACTTCACACTGAAATCATTGTGAAATTTGGCGGCGTTCAGATTTTGCCGGCCAAAATGCCCACCATCTGTGTCGCGCTTGGGTGTCCCATAATGCATACGGGGATCGCTGAGTTTAGACACGTTCTCCACTCTGGATGTCTGAATTGCGGATGACCGCTTAGCGGGCACAATGATCTCCACGGTCAAATCGATGATGCGTGCGGTCATGCTGTTTGGTGTTACAACCGCGTATGTCTTCCTCGAAACCACGACGTTCCGAGGAGACAGGCAATGACACTCAATGTCTTAGGAGGCATCGCCGCTTTAGCCTGTGCGGCCACTTATCTGGTCGGCTTTGCCTTTCTGGTCACCGTTCTGGCCCCGCTGGGTTACGGCACCGATGCCATTGATGCCGCTGCGGTTACGGCCTCTATCGCCGAGCAACCTGGCCTTCTGATTGCTTGGAACACGATCATCTATGTTGTGAATGCGCTAGCGCTCGCCCTGCTTGTGGTTGCCTTTCATCGCCATCTGGCACCGCAAGCGCCAGAGATCGCCTCCGTCACCCGAACCCTTGGCACAATCTGGGCGACTCTCGTTCTGGGCGCGGGCATGATTGCGAATGTTGCGGTCGAGAGGACCCATGCGCTGGCCGCAGACCCTGAGGCCGCTGCTGCCCTTTGGGAGGTATTGCATGCGGTAGAACTGGGCTTGGGGGGCGGTAATGAGATCGCGGGCGGCGCCTGGATCTTGTCCGTTAGCATCGCTGCCTTGGTGGCCCGCGCGCTGTCTCGCTTCACGTTGGGGCTTGGGGCGCTGGCAAGCCTTGCGGGGCTCGCCACGATTGTGCCCGGCCTTGGTGAGACTGCAGGTGCCGTGTTTGGCCTGGGCGCGATTGCCTGGTTCGTGGCGACAGGCATTGAGCTTCTGCTCGGGCCTGACCCGTCCGCAGTCTTGGTACCCAGACAAGCTCGGTGATGAGCGACATGGGGGCATCTTATCACTGGTGCTGAAGTGACTCATTGAGGCCGACATTCGAACAACATGCAGCATACGATTGGAGAGCAGAATGAGTGCGATTGCAAACGACCTGCAAGCATTTTTGGATCAGCAGGCTCTTCGCAAAAATATGCATGGCATCCAGCTTGGGGTGCAATCGGGCGACGGGAGCATTAACTTTGAAGGGGCGGCTGGCGCGGCCACGGCTGATCAGCCGTTCTTCATGGCCAGTATCACCAAAATGTTCACCGCCACGGTTCTCATGCAGTTCGTAGACGAAGGGCTGGTCAGGCTTGACGACAAGGTCGTGTCCCACCTGCCGCACATCGACCTGACAGGCATCCATATGGTGCGCGGGAAGGATTGTTCCAATCAGCTTACCCTGCGCCATCTGGTTCATCAGACATCGGGCCTCGCTGACTATTTCGAGGGTGACTTCGTCGAAGAACTCGAGCGGGGAAAGGACCGCGCCTTTTGTCTCACAGATGTGTTGCAGATGGTGCGCGGAATGGAGGCCCAGGCTGCGACCGACAGCGGCAAGTCCCATTACTCCGACACAAATTACCAGCTTTTTGGAGCAGTCATCGAAGCTGTGACCGGAGAGGGGCTCCAGTCCGTTTTCTCTGCGCGGATCTTCGAACCGGTCGGTATGTGCGACACCTTCATCTTTGACCACACCACAAGCCAGACCCATCCAGCGCCTGTACCGCTCTTTCACAGGTCTCTCCGTCTCGACCTGCCGCTGGCCTTGTCCAACATGGCGTCAGATGGGGGCGGCGTTTGGACCCTCACTGACGGATTGCGCTTCCTGCGGGCCTACTTCGCGGGTGTTGCCCGACGACTTCGAAATAACATGGCAGAACCGGGTCAAGGTAGCCGTCCGAAACCCCAAATCTGGCGCAGATCGTTTCGGATATGACCTTTGCGCAAACATGAGACTTGGCTCATATTGTTCTTTAACGGATTGTTCTTTGATGGATAGTGTGCGGACATGATCGAATTCACCCGGCGAAAATTGCTTGGCTCCAGTACCGCCGCGCTTTTCCTCGAGGCTATTTCATCGAAAGCGGAAGACGCGTTTCGACTGGGGCTTACGCCCGTATTCCTCGACAATGATGCTGAAGTCATAGATCAGCTGCGCACGGCGCTTGCTGCGGCTTTGGGTGTCCCGATCGAATTGGAGCAACGCCGCACCTATGAAGAAGTAACCGGGTTGCTGCTTGAAGGGTCGGTGGATGCCGCTTGGCTGTGTGGGTATCCTTATCTGCAACACCGGGACGCCTTATCGCTAGTGGCGGTGCCAGTTTGGAACGGCAAGTCTTTGTATCAGTCCTACCTGATCGCAGGCAAAGACGACACCGCAATGACGCTTGAAGATTTGCGGGGAGGGACGCACGCATTTTCCGATCCCGATTCGAACTCTGGCTATTTGGTAACGGCATCCGATCTTGCGCGGCTTGGTCTTCGCCCCGAAGGTTTCTTTCGCCGCACGATATTCACCTATGGGCACCGCAACGTGGTGCGGGCCGTGTCTGACGGGTTGGTTCGATCCGGCAGCGTGGATGGGTATGTCTGGGAAGCCTTGGCGAAAGCAGAACCAGGCCTGACGGCAGGCACTCGGGTGATCGCGCGTTCGGAATGGTTGGGATTTCCGCCGTTCTGTGCCCGATCGGATCGGATGAAAGACAACCGGTTGCTGGCCTTGGGCGATGCCCTGCTTGGGCTGGATCAAACGGACGAAGGCCGGGTTGCATTGGGGGTGCTGCAACTTGACGGGATGACGACGGGCGGTCCCGAACTGTATGACGGCATCGAAAGCCGCATTCGGGACTACGAGAATTTGCGCTGATGGACGGCTTCCGACGCATTCCGCTTTCTTTGCGCGTGCCGTTGCTGACGGCAGGTTTGATGGTCCTTTTGGGTGTTGTCGCCTCGCAACAGGTGCTGTCGACGCTGGGCAAAGTGCAGGATGCCCGCATCCGGGAACTGGCGCAGTTGCAGATCGAAGCTCTTTCTGTGGCGCTTGGTCCGCATGTGTTGCGCGACGATATTTGGGAAATATACGATACGCTGGAACGCGCCGCTGGCGAAACCAAAGGTCGCCGCATGATCTTTACCGTCGTGGCAGACGAGAATGGGCGTGTTATGGCCGCGACCGACCCTGTTCGCGCACCACTCGATAGCCCGATCAGCGCATTGACCGAAGGCGCACAGACAGCACAGACTCTTTCGGTGACAGGCGACGCAGTGCAGGTCCGTTTGCTTGCGCCATTGCGGTATCAAGGGCGAACAGTTGGGCAAATCATGACCGAACTGGACGTGGCAGACCTTATTTCCGAACGCTTGCGTGCCGGACAATTGCTTTTGTTGGGAAATGCTGTGGCAACCGGGGTGCTTTCGATTTTGGGGTATCTGGCAATGCGCAGGATGTTGATGCCGATTGCCAGACTGGTCCGGCGCATGCGCGAAACTGCCGATGCCCCCGAACCTATTCCGGAAAGCGATCTGCCACGCGGAGACACCGAAATGACGCGCTTGGTGAAGACCTATAACGCCATGACGGATGCCGTGGAAGCCAAGGCCGAAACCGAACGCCGTCTGGCGGAGCGTGAACGATTCGTGAGCCTTGGTCGCCTGTCTTCGTCTCTGGCGCATGAGATCAACAATCCGCTGGGCGGGTTGTTGAATGCAGCGGATACGATACGCCAATATTCTGACCGTCCTGACGTGGTCAGACAATCGGCTGACATCCTAACGCGCGGCTTGAACCATTTGCGCGATGTGGCTCAGGCAACGTTGGACCAAAACCGACTGGACCGCTCAAGCGCGCCTTTGACCTTCGAAGACTTCGAAGATCTGCGTTTGTTGATCGGGCCGGAAGTTTCCCGGCAAGAACAGAAACTGCGGTGGCAAATCGGCGCGTCAGGGGAAGCGTTGTCGACTTTTGCATCTGCCCCAATACGCCAGATATTGCTCAATCTTCTCTTGAACGCTTCGGCTGCGGCCGGAGCGAAAGGTGAGGTATCCTTGTTGGTATCGGAAAAGCCCGGTGTTTTGTGTCTGATTGTTGAGGACAGTGGTGATGGGCTGTCTGATGCGGCGCGCACACGGTTGCTTTCTGACGCACCTGTGCCACCGGGTGGCGGGGTTGGTCTTCGTTTGGTTCATGATCTGGTTAAAGAACTGAATGGGTGTATCCGCTCTGAGCGAGCCGATCACATAACAATTGTTGATGTCACTGTCCCCTTGCAACAGTCTGGGATGCCGCCGCCATGTTGAAAGGATACCGGATTGCCTTGGTTGAGGATGACGAGATCATGGGGATGTCTTTGGTTCAGAGGCTGGAGATTGAAGGCGCTGAAGTGATATGGCTCAAACAGGTCAACCGTGCGATCGGAGCACTTAGAACGCCGCGCGCACCCATCGATGCGGTGATCAGCGACATACGTTTGCCGGACGGAACCGGCGAGGAATTGTTTAATACTTTGTGCCGCACCGCGACGCCGCCTCCGTTTTTGTTCATCACCGGACATGGTGGGATCGAACAGGCTGTTCGCCTGATGCAGGCCGGGGCTGCGGATTACGTAACAAAGCCATTTGAAATGGCTGTGTTTCTAGAACGACTCGCGATGCTGCTTTCACCGCACACACATAAGGATTTGCCGCCGTTGCTTGGCGTGTCCCCGGCCGCGCGACGGGTTGACGAATTGGCGCTCAGGGCGGCAGGCGACGATCATCCGGTTCTGATCCGTGGCGGTCCGGGAACAGGCAAGGGGCTGGTCGCCCGTCGGATACATGAAATGTCCGACCGGCGGTCGGCGCCATTTGTAACGGTCAATATCGCGCGCGAACCGGATGTGGGGGCCAAGTTGTTCGGACCCACCGGCGCGATCCGGCGGGTCGGTGAAGGTGTGCTGTTTCTGCATGCTCTCAGCCGTCTGCCCGAGACCGAACAGTCGGCTCTGATAGACGCGCTCGAAAACAGCTTCACGGGACGGGTCATAGCCTCTTGCGGGCATGAAATGACCGAAATCGTTGCCCAAGGCGGGGCATGTGCCGATTTGTTCTACCGACTGGATATGATGGAAATTCCAGTTCCCCCGCTTGGCGAACGGACGGAAGATGCGGTTTGGCTGATGGGGCAGCTTTTTGACGATCTGAATACCCGGCGTGGTACCCGTTTGCTGGGCATCAGCCGGCTTAGCGAAGAGGCGGTTCGTGCGCATGACTGGCCCGGAGGTGGCCGCGAGTTGCGATCGCGGCTTGTGCGCGGGATCGAAACAGCGAAGGGTGATGTGTTGCAACCGACTGATTTGTTCCCTGAACGGATTACACAAGGGGACCGGATAAAGACACTCGCCGAAGTCCGTCAAACAGCCGAGAAACAGCAGATTATCGAAGCGTTGGAACGCATGGATGGACAGATCGGCCAGGCCGCAAAAGCTTTGAAAGTATCGCGCACTACCCTTTGGGAAAAAATGCAGAAACTGGGTATCGACATCGATTCAGATTGAGAAAGCCGACAGCTTCGTTTCCACGTTCGGATTTCCGAACATTTGAAAAAAATAGATTATTTACAACTACATAAATTGCGCTGTCCGGGAGCCGCAAACCGGCTTTCAAATTGGGATGCGTGGTATCCTGTTCGAATAATTGAATGGGAGGAACCAGCCATGAGATGCAAAAAAATGGTCAACGTGGGGCGGCGTCAGTTCTTGCGTGGCAGTGCGGTTGCCGGCGTCGGAGCCGCAGCCACAATGATGACCGGGGTACAGGCGCACGCGGCGACGCCTGGTGCGCAAGTGGATTACCCGTCCACGAAGTTGGGCAACATCTCGGATCTGACAGTCAACGAACCGGTCGATATTGAATTTCCGGATGCCGATAGTCCCGGCGTCTTGTTGAAAATGGGAGAAGCTGTCGAAGGTGGCGCCGGCCCGGATAGCGACATCGTCGCCTTTTCGGTGCTGTGTCCGCACAAGGGCTGGTACATGTCCTACAACAGCGAAGATCGTACGCTGAACTGCCCCGGCCATTATTCGCGTTTTGACGCCGAAGCTGGCGGTCAGCAGGTTTGGGGCCATGCAACACAGAACCTGCCGCAATTCACCCTGCGCATCGACGACAAGGGCGACATCTATGCCGAGGGCGCAAGCGACCTGATTTTCGGCCGCCCGTCGAACGTATTGTAAGAGGAGGAACAAGACATGGCTTACAAGAGACAAATTGATCGCCTGCCGATCCCTCCGGCGGATGCCAAGGTACACAACGTGACCTGTCACTATTGCATCGTGGGATGTGGATACAAAGCCTACACTTGGCCGCGTAACAAGCAGGGAACGACAACCGAAAACGCCTTTGGGATCGATCTTGGCGAACAGCAGCCGGCTGACGGGACATGGATTGCTCCGTCAATGTACAACATGGTGCAACAGGATGGTCAGGATGTGCATTTGGCCGTTGTGCCCGATCATGACTGCGTGGTGAATTCCGGCTTGGCGTCGATCCGCGGTGCGCGCATGGCGGAAAACCGTCCCAGCCGCGTGACCGGTACCCAGCAACAACGCCTGTCCGACCCGCTGGTCTGGCGTAACGGGGTCTGGCAGCCGACCACGTGGAACGACGCGCTGGATCTGGTGGCGCGGGTCACGGCCCGGATCGTGACCGAAGGGTCGGAAGACGACCTTGTGGTGTCGATGTTCGACCATGGAGGGTCCGCAGGTGGGTATGAAAACACCTGGGGGACTGGCAAGCTCTATTTCGACAGCATGAAGATCAAGAACTGTCGGATCCACAATCGACCCGCCTATAACTCCGAAGTTCATTCCAGTCGTGACATGGGTGTGGACGAACTGAATTATTCCTACAGCGACTACGAAATCACCGACACTATCGTGATGGTCGGGGCCAACCCGCTGGAAACCCAGACCAACGCCTTTCTCAACCACATGGTGCCGGGGATGCTCAACGGGGCCCGGTTTATCATGGTCGATCCGCGTCGCTCCGTCACGGTGAACGCTTGTGAAGAAGTTGCCGGTACTGAAAACGTGCTGCATCTGGCGATCAAGCCGGGCACCGATATGGCCCTGTTCAACACTCTCCTGACCTATATTGTGGATCAAGGTTGGACGGATGACGCGTTCATCGCCAATAGCACCTTCCAAGGCGGCGAAGCCGTTGGCGAAGGATCGGGCCAACCTGCCGGGTTGGGTAGTCTCGACTTTGCGATGCAGGACATTCGCACCGCACTTTCGGAAGGTGCGGAAATCTGTGGCGTGGCAGAGGCGGATATCGTCAAAGCCGCGGAATGGATCGCCAAACCCAAAGACGACGGGTCGCGCCGCAAATGTGTGACCGGTTATGAAAAGGGAATCATCTGGGGCAACGACAACTATCGCACCATCGGTGCGGTCGTGAACCTGTCGCTGGCAACGGGCAACATTGGCCGCGAAGGCACCGGGTGTTGCCGGATGGG
The DNA here is from genome assembly GCF_001458355.1 of Thalassovita gelatinovora. Classification (GTDB taxonomy): domain Bacteria; phylum Pseudomonadota; class Alphaproteobacteria; order Rhodobacterales; family Rhodobacteraceae; genus Thalassobius; species Thalassobius gelatinovorus. The sequence continues at coordinate 32,914 of NZ_CYSA01000026.1, forward strand.
GGGGCATCAGGAGGGGTATTATCGCCCGTCTGATGCCCATGTTGGCCGTCCGGCCACTTATGTTGACCAGTTGCTGATCCGCGGCGGCGGCAAGATCCATCACGTCTGGGCCTGTGATCACTACAAAACGACGTTGAATGCGGCGCAGTTCAAGCGCGTACACAAGCGCCGTTCGGATATGGTGAAGGATGCCATGGATGCGGCGGCCGGCGGTTCACGCGAACAGTTGGTGGATGCAATCGTTTCGGCAGTCAATGCTGGCGGCCTGTTCGTTGTCGATGTGGATATCATCCACAGCCAGATCGGCCAGAACGCGCATGTGGTCCTGCCCGCCTGCGAAGCCAATGAGATGAATCTCACCTCGATGAATGGCGAACGGCGGTTGCGTCTATCCGAACGGTATATGGATCCGTTCGGCAACTCGAAACCCGATTGCCTGATCGCGGCCGGTGTTGCCCAGCATATGGAATCCGTTCTGCGCGAAATGGGCAACGACGCATATGCCGACCAGTTCAAAGGCTATGACTGGTCATCCGAAGAAGACGCCTTCATGGATGGCTACAATCAAGGCAACCCGGAGGTGACCTATGACCGCTTGCGCGCGATGGGCAACAACGGAGTGCAAGAACCGGTTACCGGTTTCGAAAACGGCGCACTGATCGGCACACCGCGTTTGTATACGGATGGGGTCTTTACCCGTCACGGGCGCGAGGATGGAAAGGCGTTGTTCCTCGCCGCCGGTTGGCGGGGCTGGCAAGCGCCCGGCAAGGCGCAGGAAGAAGCGAACCACGAATTCTGGATCAACAACGTTCGTGCCAATATTTTCTGGCAGAACCAATTCTTGGATCAGGACAACGATTTCGTTCAGGATCGCTTCCCCTATCCGTTTATCGAAATGAACGGGGATGACATGGCGCGTCTGGGTATCTCGACCGGCGATCTCATTGAAATCTCGAACGGGAACGGCGCGACACAGGGGATGGCCTATCCCACCGATACCGCCAAGCCGGGGCAGGTCGCGATGGTGTTCGGCTCTCCTGCCGGTTCACAAGGCAACGTGGTGAACCCCGGTGTCAACGAATTGGTCTTGCCAGACTACAAACACACTTGGGGCAACATCCGCAAACTCGCGGATGCACCGCCGCAAGCCAAGGCAATTTCCTTCAAGTCGAAGGAATACACAGCCTGATCATGGTGTATGCACAATTAAACGGGCGGCGTTCGTGCCGCCCGTTTTTATCGGGTATGCCATCAGGATTTACGTTTGATCGTTCCCGAAAGCGTCAGTGCCGCGTCGAGCGTATTGGAAATGGTCCCATATTTGCGGATGTTCTTGTGCAAAAGCTCGATCCGTTCATCTGTTTCAGAAGTATCAACGACCAACTCGTAGTCAATCGCCAGCATTTTCGGCGGGCTGTCCTGCCTCTTGCCTTGCAGTGATACTTCAAGGCCGCGCAGATCAAATTTGATCATCGGGGTCACGCGCTCGGCCCCTTTGATCATGCAGGCCGCCAAAGAAGCCAGAAGCAACTCGGCAGGATTGAAGGCATCCGGTCGCCCGGCCATACCGGTATCAAGGATGATGCATGCCCCATCGGCAGCCGCTTCGGACCCGGTGTCATCCAGCCGTTTAGCCTTGATCGAATATTCTAGCATTATTCCCACTCCATCTGTTCATAGGTGGTTTGGGCATTACGACCCGCAAGGCTGTCGAATTGATCCAAATAAGAAAACGCGGACTGGTCGATTTTCGGGGCATCGATGATGTCGCCGCCATCTTCGATCAGAGCCCCGATCCGGGTACGTAAATTGACAAGGTAGTCATAGGTATCAGCCGTGGCTTTTTCTAATGTCGTGGCATGTCCATGACCTGGAACCACATGGGTGGGCTTCAAGGCTGCCATCGCCTCGAATGTGGCAATCCAGCTTTTCGCATTCGACTGCCCGCCATTGCCCAGAATGCGTTCGACATAAACGATATCGCCGGTGAAAACCGTGTCTTTCGCGGCCAGCCAGACAAAGCTGTCGCCCGGCGTGTGGGCCTGTCCCGCATGTGTGATTTCAAATGTGACCCCACCGAGTTCCAGCATGTAGCTGTCTTCAAACGTCACATTGGCATAGGCGGGGTTGGTGCCGGATAACTGATCTCCCAAGAACTGGGTAAGTGCGCTGAGCTGTTGCGAGCCGCGCGCCTTGTGGTCTTCGACAGCCGCTTGCGACGCTATGACCGTGGCCCCCTGCGCCTGCCAGTAGCCATTGCCGAGCCAGCGATGGTCTTGCCCCCCGGTGTCGATCACATAGCGCACCGGTTGGTCAGTGATTTCGCGGATCTGTGCATGGATCGCTTCGGCCCCTTTCCAGCTTCCGCCGGGGTCCATCAGGACGACACCCTCATCGGTGACGACAACGCCAAATGTTGCATTGTTGGCAAGGTTCGCCGCCGACCGTTGTTCCATCGGGCCGACCAAGGCAAAGACTCCATCGGTGACATTTTGAACTTCAAGCATGTCAGCCTGTGCTACCGAGGACGCGAAAGCCAGGGCAAACGCCGCCCCGAAAAGCCTGTAAATCTTCATGTTGTCAGCCATCCTTCCAATTTGGCCGCATCTGGCAGACCGCCCGCATGGACCAGCTTTCCATCAACACTTATGCCGGGTGTCGACATCACTCCGGCCATCGCAATCGCGCGCGGGTTCGAAACTTTTTCGACCTCGACCTCAATCCCCAGTTTCACAGCCGCATCGCGGACCATTGTTTCGGTGGTTTCACAGCGTTTGCAGCCGGGGCCGTAGACTTTGATGTTTTTCATTTTTTTCTCTCCTCAGAAGATCATATTGAACAGGAAGCCAACGGACAGAATGCCGCTGGCGACAACGCCGACGAATACCGCGATCAGGCGCATCGTCAGCACCTGACGCAGGATAATCATTTCAGGCAAAGACAGGGCGATCACGCTCATCATAAAGGCAAGCACGGTTCCAAGCGCGGCCCCTTTGCCCAGCAGGGCTTCGACGATTGGAATGACACCAGCGGCATTGGTGTACATTGGGATGCCCATCACAACTGCAGCCGGTACCGACCACCATGCATCGGCCCCCATGATTTGCACCATCAGATCTTCGGGGACATAGCCGTGGATCAGCGCCCCCATGCCGATGCCGAGGATGATCCAAATCCAGACCTTCGAAAAAATTTCCCGTACCGCTTCGATACCCAACCGATAGCGGGCGGAGAAGGTCAGGGATTCATCTTCGGGAACGGCAACATCCGTCGCCCCGGAATGGATGTCTTGCACCCAATCTTGCAGCCAGCCTTCAAGATGCAGTTTACCAATCACAAACCCCGCAACGATCGCAATTGCCAGACCAAAGAACAGATAGGTCATTGCGACCTGCCAGCCGACCAGACCCACCAGAAGAACCAGTGCGACTTCGTTCACCATCGGTGCGGCAATCAGAAAGGAAAAGGTGACACCCAAAGGCACCCCGGCGGAAACAAAGCCTATGAACAACGGTACCGCAGAACAGGAACAAAAGGGTGTCAGGATACCAAGACCGGCAGACATCGCATTCCCGATGCCTTCGCGTTTTCCAGACAACAGCGCGCGTGTTTTCTCTGGGCTGAAAAAGCTGCGTACGACGCCCATGGCAAAGACAATGAGGGTCAACAGCATCATGACTTTGGGGACATCATAGAAGAAAAACGCCAAAGCTTCGCCGGTGTGGCTGTGACGATCCACCGGTAGAAGCGATACAATCCATTCGGAAACCGGGATCAATTGGCTGTACATCGCATACCAGACAAGGACAAAGGCAATGACCCCAAGATGCCAGGCCCAGCCGGGCAGGGGACGAGGTGCCCCCGAAATATGCGTTTGGGTGCTCATGCTACATTCCTTTTGTCATGCTGTTCAGCGTTAAGAACGGCTTCGATGATTGCATTGTATTCGTCCGGCAAATCAGTGTTGCGGCGGTAGCGCACCCATTGCGCGTCGCGTCGGTCCACCACGATCCCAGCCAGTTTCAAGGCTTTCATGTGTCGGGACATTCGACTTTGGGTCACGCCCAATTTCGCCATCAGTTCACAAACGCAATGTTCACCGCCATCCCAAATAATGCTGAGCGCACCCCGACGGACCGGGTCTGCTATGGCTACCAAGAAGTCTTGCATCTGTCATTTCCTAGTAATTGCGTTTATCCGCATATGCGCTTAAGCGAATATATGTGCAATGGGCAGAGTGTCGCAGCTAAGGGATTGCTCCGCGATTATATTTCTAATATTCATGAAATATGGAAAAAATGATTCTTGATCGCCTGACAACTCTTGGCCATGCGCAAAGGATGGCGGTGTTCCGATTGCTTGTCCGTCGTTTTCCCGACGAGATTCCGGCGGGCGAGATCGGGGCTGCGCTCAATTTGAAGCCCAGCACATTGTCGGTCTACCTTTCGGCGCTGAACGCGGTGGGGCTTATCGTGCAGCGCCGTCAAGGCACATCACTGTTGTATCGAGCCAACATGGCCGGTGCAGAAGACTTGATTGAGTATCTTTTTCAGGACTGTTGCAACAATCGACCTCAACTTTGTTTGGCTTTCGCTGGACCCCCAAAAAACGGACATGGGAACATGAAACCTGAAAAATACAATGCGTTGTTTATCTGTACGGGCAATTCCGCCAGATCGATTTTTGCCGAAGCCATTCTGAACGAACTGGGCGGCGACAAATTTAACGTCTTTTCAGCCGGCACAAAGCCTGCATCGACATTGAACCCGATCGCCGTGGAAATGCTTGAAACAAAGGGGCATGATCTGTCCAACCTTCGGGCCAAGCACATTTCCGAATTCCAGACGGAAAATGCCCCGGTAATGGATTTTGTGTTTACGGTTTGTGATCAGGCGGCGAACGAAGAATGCCCGGCTTGGGCTGGTCAACCGATCACCGCGCATTGGGGTGTGCCGGACCCTGTAAAGGCCACCGGGACGGATGCTGAAAAGCATCTGGCTTTTCAACAAGCCTACGGGATCCTGAAAAACCGAATTTCGCTGTTTACAGCGCTGCACCCTGAAAACTTGGAACGTGCGGCCCTGCAGGCGCGTGTGGACGAAATTTCATTGGAAGGAAAATCCCTATGACCGTCTATGCAATCAACGGCCTTGGCCGCATGGGGAAGCTGGCATTGCGGCCGCTGCTGGAAAAGGGCGTGCAGATTGCGTTCATCAACGACGCCATAGGCGATCCGGAAATGCATGCGCACCTGTTGGAGTTCGACACGGTGCATGGGCGCTGGCAGGCTGACTTCAAACATGACGAAACCAGCGTGACTATCAATGGCGTACGCATTCCCGTCTTGACTACGCGCAATCTAAGCGACCTGCCGCTTGAAGGGGTGGACGTGGTGATCGAATGCACTGGTGCGTTCAAGACATCCGAGAAACTTGCTCCTTATTTTGCTGCCGGAGTAAAAAAGGTCGTTGTTTCTGCGCCAGTAAAGGAAGATGAAGCGGCCAATATCGTTGTCGGTGTAAACCACGATACCTATGATCCCGAAAAACACCGCATCGTCACGGCTGCCAGTTGCACCACAAACTGTCTGGCTCCTGTCGTCAAAGTCGTGTTGGAAGAATTCGGGATCAAACACGGTTCGATGACCACGATCCATGACGTGACCAATACCCAGACCATCGTGGATCGCCCGGCAAAGGACCTGCGCCGCGCCCGTTCGGCGCTCAACAGTCTCATCCCCACCACGACGGGTTCAGCCAAAGCGATCACCCAGATTTTTCCCCAACTCACCGGCAAACTGAATGGTCACGCCGTCCGTGTGCCGCTTTTGAACGCATCGCTTACCGATATGGTGTTTGAACTTGAACGCGCGACGACGGTCGAAGAGGTCAATGCCAAATTCAAAGCCGCCGCAGAAGGACCGCTCAAGGGAATTCTCGGCTATGAAGAACGGCCGCTTGTGTCGACCGATTACACAAATGATGACCGCAGCTCGATCATCGATGCACCGTCGACGATGGTCGTCAACGGGACGCAACTGAAGGTCTATGCCTGGTATGACAACGAATGGGGCTATGCGTACCGATTGGTGGATGTCGCGCTGATGGTGGGCAATTCGCTATGAGCAAACCGCAGGGGTTGGCAGCCTACATGGCTGTCACCGCAGCCTATTGGGCCTTTATGCTGACGGACGGGGCATTGCGCATGCTGGTCCTGCTGCATTTCCACACGCTTGGCTTTTCGCCTGTTCAATTGGCCTATCTATTCGTCTTGTATGAAATCGCTGGCATGGTGACCAATCTGTCGGCGGGATGGCTTGCCGCTCGGTTTGGGCTGACTTCGACGCTCTATGCCGGTCTTGGTTTGCAAGTGCTGGCCCTTTTGGCGCTGGCGCAGCTTGATCCGGCTTGGTCAATCGCGGCGTCTGTCGCCTATGTGATGTTGGTTCAAGGCCTGTCTGGGGTTGCCAAGGACCTTGCCAAGATGAGTTCCAAAAGCGCCGTGAAGTTGCTGGCACCTTCGGCGCAAGGCGGGTTGTTTCGTTGGGTTGCCATATTGACCGGCTCTAAGAACGCGGTGAAGGGGGCGGGTTTTCTGTTGGGGGCAATTCTGCTTGCTTCTGTCGGTTTCGTGCCGTCCGTTCTGGCAATGGCTGCGGTCCTTGCCGTGATCCTTGTTGCAACTGTGCTGGGGATGCCTGCGGGCCTACCTGAGGGGCGAAAGGACGCAAAGTTCCGCGAAGTCTTTTCCAAAAACCACAACGTCAATTGGCTGAGCGCCGCGAGAATTTTTCTGTTCGGAGCACGTGACGTTTGGTTCGTCGTCGGTATCCCGATCTATTTCTACGCTGTCTTGTCCGATGGAACAGAGGCGGGAAACCGGGCGGCCTTTTTCCTGATTGGCAGCTTCATGGCCGTTTGGACCATTCTCTATGGGGCCGTTCAGGGCGCGGCTCCGCGCATTCTGCGCGCCAAGGACCGAACCCAGCCAGAAATCATTGCGCAGGCGCGCGTTTGGGTTTTGGGGCTTGCGGTCATTCCTGCGTCACTTTCGGCGCTGGTTTGGTTTGCAGTCGAACCTTCGCCTTTCCTGACGGCTGCCATTGTGGCTGCTTTGCTGATCTTCGGGGGTGTTTTCGCGGTGAATTCCTCCCTTCATTCCTATCTTATCCTGGCGTTTACCAGTTCTCACCGGGTCACGATGGATGTCGGATTTTACTATATGTCCAACGCGGCCGGGCGATTGATAGGAACGTTGCTTTCAGGTGTGACCTACCAGATTGGTGGGCTTCCCTTGTGCCTTGGGACTGCGGCGGTGATGATCGGCCTAAGCTGGATCGGCACCACAAAACTGCATGCTGACACGGTACAGGAAGTTCCATCATGAGTGTATTTGAACGCTATTTGTCTGTCTGGATCGCGTTGGCGATGTTGGCCGGTGTTCTGCTGGGCAATATTGCCCCGGGTTTGGTTGGCGCCATCGCAACGGCCGAGGTTGCCAGCGTCAACCTGGTCGTTGCAGTTCTGATTTGGGCAATGGTCTATCCGATGATGGTCGGTGTGGACCCGGCTTCGCTGAAAGATGTCGCACGTCAGCCTCGCGGATTACTGATCACCTTGGTCGTGAACTGGATGATCAAGCCGTTTACCATGGCCGCCCTTGCTGTCTTGTTCTTTGAACACATTTTTGCGCCATGGATTCAGCCCGAGGATGCGTCGCAATACATCGCGGGCTTGATTTTGCTGGGTGCGGCCCCTTGTACGGCGATGGTGTTTGTCTGGTCTCAACTCACGCGAGGGGACGAAACCTATACATTGCTCCAGGTATCTGTAAATGACCTGATCATGGTCATTGCTTTCGCGCCGATCGTCGCTTTTCTGTTGGGCGTTACCGACATCACGGTGCCTTGGGAAACGTTGGTGCTTTCAGTCGTGCTTTTCATTGCGCTGCCGCTGGGCGCGGGGGTGTTGACGCGTCGGCATCTCGGGTCTGAGACGGAGATCGAGGCTTTTCAGGCAAAAGCAAAACCATTTTCGGTGATTGGCCTGATCGTGACAGTGATGATCCTGTTTGGACTTCAGGGACAGGTCATCATTTCCCGCCCTTCGGTGATCGCGCTTATTGCTGTCCCAATCGTCCTGCAAAGCTACGGCATTTTTGCAATTGCATATGCCGCCGCTTTCGCTCTCAAAGTCCCCCACAGGATCGCAGCACCTTGCGCTTTGATCGGAACGTCGAACTTCTTTGAACTGGCAGTGGCTGTCGCGATCAGCCTGTTTGGCCTGAATTCCGGCGCAGCCCTTGCAACGGTTGTCGGCGTTTTGGTTGAAGTACCCGTCATGCTGACGCTGGTGGCATTTGCCAACCGAACACGGCGGCGATTTGTCGAATGACCTGAAGCGCCCGAGGACCGTTTGAGGTTTGGTTTCTGTCCCATTTGACAGATGGGTGGGGGGGCGCAGCCCGCCGAGCGGGCTGCGGCAAACGCATTGCAATGCGCGGATTGAACAATACTATGACAGGTATTCAGTCGCCGCGCACCGTATCGACCATCAGTTGTACATTGTCGGGATCGGCATCCGGGGTGATGCCATGGCCCAGATTGAAGATATGCGGCCCCTTCGAGAACGCTTTCACGATGCGGCGGGTTTCGTCGATCAGGCCCTGACCACCGGAAACCATGTGGCGCGACGCCAGATTGCCCTGCACGCAGCCATCGACCTGTACATGTTCGGCGGCCCATTCGGCGGTCACGCTATCGTCGATCGCAACGCAATCGGCACCGGTTGCCTTGGCAAAACCGATATATTTATCACCTGCTTCACGCGGGAAGGCGATGACCGGGATGCCGGGATGGCGTTTTTTCAATTCGGTGATGATCTTCTTCGCAGGTTCCAGCGCGTAGCGGTCGAAATCTTCGCCTTTCAGCGACCCGGCCCAGCTGTCGAACAGCTTCACGACCTCGGCCCCGGCGTCGATCTGTTTCGACAGATATTCGATGGTACCTTCGGTCAGCAGGTCGATGATACCTTCGAACACGGCGCGGTTTTCCGCCTTCAGCGCATGCGCCGGACCCTGATCTTTGGTGCCGCGCCCGGCGATCATGTAGGTCGCCACGGTCCACGGTGCGCCGGCGAAGCCGATCAGGGTGGTTTCTTTCGGCAATTCGCTCGTCAGGATGCGCACGGTCTCATAGACTGGGTTCAAAACCTCGTGGATCGCGTCCTTGTCCTTCAGTGCCTTCAACTGGTCTTCGGTCGTGGTGGTGGACAAGCGCGGCCCTTCGCCGGTGACGAACCACAGATCTGCGCCCAAAGCCTGCGGCAGCAGCAGGATATCAGCGAACAGGATGGCGGCGTCGAACCCATAGCGGCGGATCGGCTGCAAGGTCACCTCGGCGGCCAGATCGCTGTTATAGCACAGCGACAGGAAATCCCCGGCTTTTTCCCGGGTGGCGCGGTATTCGGGCAGGTAACGGCCCGCTTGCCGCATCATCCAGATCGGCGGCGTGGGCAGGGTTTCGCCCGCAAGGGCGCGGAGGATCAGTTTCTGCTCGGATTTCTGCTCGGACATCGGGTTTCCTTTCGCTTGCCCGGTTTCGTCCCCTTCCCAAGCGCCGATGTCAAGCTTTGAGGCCGTATCAGGCCCAAAGGCCGCAGCAGAGGGGCTTGTCGCTGGGCAAAACGCCGTCTAAGCCTTGGCGCATGACACTGACTTTGCCCAGCCCCGCCTCACCGCTGAAAATCGGCACCCGTGGTTCCCCGCTTGCGCTGGCGCAGGCCTATGAAACGCGCGCGCGGCTCTCTGCCACTTTCGACCTTCCGGAAGACGCGTTCGAAATCGTGGTGATCAAGACCACCGGTGACAATCGCGCATTGATCGCGGCGGACAAGCCGTTGAAGGATATCGGCGGCAAGGGGTTGTTCACCAAGGAAATTGAAGAGGCGATGCTGTCGGGGGCCATCGACATTGCGGTGCATTCGATGAAGGACATGCCGGTGGCACAACCCGAGGGTCTTTGCCTGGATTGTTACCTGCCGCGCGAAGACGTGCGCGACGCCTTCGTATCGCTGAAATACGAGACGCTTCAGGACATGCCCGAAGGCGCGCTGATCGGATCGTCTTCACTGCGCCGCCGGGCGCAACTGCTGCACCGGTTCCCGCATCTCACAGCGGTCGAATTTCGCGGCAATGTGCAGACCCGGATGCAGAAATTGGGTGATGGCGTCGCCGATGCGACCTTCTTGGCGATGGCGGGGCTGAACCGGCTTGGTATGGCCGACGTGGCGCGCTCGGGCATGGCTCCTGACGATATGCTGCCAGCAGTGGCACAGGGCGCGATCGGCATTGAACGGCGTTCGGACGACGACCGCGCCGCAGAAATGCTGGCGGCGATCCATGACGTTGAAACCGCTCAGCGGCTGGCGGCGGAACGGGCATTTCTGGAAGCGCTGGATGGGTCCTGCGAAACCCCGATTGCCGGGCTGGCGGAACTGTCGGGCGGCACGTTGCGCCTGCGCGGCGAGGTTCTGCGCCCTGACGGGTCCGAGGTGATCGCCGAGGACCGCAGTTGCGCCATCGAGGACGGAGTGGAACTGGGTCGGGACATGGCCCGCGACATGCTGCAACAGGCGGGGCCGAATTTCTTCAGTTGGCGTTGAGGCGCGTCTTGTCCTCATTGCGCCTGCTATAGCGAGACTTTCTTGCCTCGGGGTGCCAGCGCGCTGGGCTTGAAGTCGCCATCACTCTGCACTTTCAGAACTTCATGGCCGCAACGGTGGACAGGAGTTTCGATTGGTCAACTTCGATGAGTCCACGGCGGGGGCGGTCAAGATCGATGATCAAGAATACCAGAATGACGATCAATATCATCATCGCATAGACCGGTACGCCGGGTCTGATATTTGAAATCGCAGAGGAATAGCCGACAACCGCGCCGAGCAGAATGAATGTCCCGAATAGAAGAAAAAGGACCAATTCAGGCACATGCCGGTTCACGGCGGCATCCCGCGCCGAAAGCGCATCGATCATGTCATTCAAGCTTGATGCGAATCCCATTGTTACAGGATTGCTGATTTCGCGGGCTTCTGTCGAAGCCAGCCGCCAAAGGCTGTCGAACAGGGCTTCTGCTTTTGCAATAAGTTTGTCCCTTTCGTCATCATTCGCCGCAGAAATCTGCGAGGTTTCAAGCCGGATCAAACCATATTGATGAAGCAGTGTCTTGGCGTCGTCACGGCGCGCATCCGCGACAAGATCGGTCCGCAACCATGCGGTTCCGATCGCATTCGCCTCGTTGACCACTTCGATGGATCGTTGATCGTAACGCCCGAGAGACAGTGAAAACGTGAAACCCAGCAACAACGCCAACATGCCAAGTAGAGAGCCTTGAACCGTGTTCGCCTGATTTTTGCTGTCTTCGGTTTCCCGGGCCTGCCTTCGCTTTCCGACCAGAATACCCAATTGCATCACCACCAACATCAAGCCCAAAAGAGCAATTGCGATGAAATAAGATGGAAAATCATACATCAATTCAGGCCTACCCAATGCCAGTGCTCCGAATTCTCAGGTCATAATGTCAGGATATACACTGGGGTCGATTGCAGGCAAGCGGGGTTTTTCCGCCGCGCAGACAGCGGCTCCTGTCGGGATCAGTCGAGGACCGCGTCGACCCGCGCTCCTTGCGCAATCATCCGGTCGGCCGTGTTCAGCTTCTCGATCGCAAACCCGGCGGCGGATTTGTACTTGGCCATGAACTCAGCGCGTTCCTCAGCTGGGATCACCTCGTCGATTTCATCGAATTCGCCGCCGCAACGGTCGTTCACCATGTTCAGCAATCCGAACGGTCCGGCGCCGCGGTTGCGCAGGATCAGTTCCGATACCGGGCCGCACAGCTTGTCGTCATAGGCCTGCAACGCCGCCGCCGTCACCCCGTGTTCCAGCATCGCCGCGCCCAGCTCGCGCGCGTCGATCACCGCCTGGCTGGCGCCGTTCGATCCCGTAGGGTACATCGCATGGGCCGCGTCGCCCATCAGCGCCACCGCGCCGTCGCGCCAGGTCGGCACCGGGTCGCGGTCGATCATCGGGTTCTCGTATGCCACCTCGGCCCCGCGCAGCAGTTCCGGCACGTTCAGCCAGTCATATTCCCAGCCGTCGAAATGATGCGCGAAATCCGATAGGTCCACCTGCCGGAACCATCCAGTGGTTTCATGCGCCGACGGATCGTCATAGGTGACCTCGGCGATCCAGTTGACCTGCGCCAGCCCGGTATCGGGATCGGGGTGCGAGATGGGATAGATCACCATCCGGTGCTTATGCGTGCCCAAGCCGACGAAGGAAGACCCGGTGCGGATCGGTTTCGCCATCGTGGTGCCGCGCCACATCACCGCGCCGCCCCAGTGAATCGGGGGCTGGTCGGGATGCATCTGGGCGCGCACCGCCGAATGAATGCCGTCGGCACCGATCAGGATCGTGCCGGTCTCGCGCGTCACGGACCCGTCGGCCTGCTCTATGATCGCGGTGACGCTGCCGTCGACGTTGTTTTCATAGCCGGTGACGCGCTGGCCCAGCCGCACCGCGTCTTTGCCCGCGCGTTCGACGAATTTTGTGTAAAGCAGCATGTGGAACTTGCCGCGATGCACCGCGTATTGCGGCCAGTTGTAACCGGCCAGTTCGCCGCGCGGTTCGGAATAGATGTCGTTGCCGTTTAGCCCGACCAGCGCCCATTCCCGCGCCGGAACGCCGACTTGATCCAGATCCCCGGCCCCGATGTCGAGGTCGTAAAGCTCGCGCACGGCGTTGGGCTGAATGTTGATGCCGACACCCAAGGGGCGCAATTCCTGCACCGCTTCGAACACCAAGCAGGGCACACCGATCTGGTGAAGCGTCAGCGCCAGCGACAGCCCGCCAATACCGCCACCGGCAATCATTACAAGGGGATGCGACATGGTTTATCTCCCGGTTCCAAACCTGGCGGTTTGTAACAAGACATAACTATCTTCGGAAGGCCAAATCCGCCCGTCAGGGCAGCATCTTGCCGGGGTTCAGAATGCCGTTGGGATCAAGCGCCGCCTTGATCGCCTGCATCGCTTGCAACGCCACCGGATTTTTGCGCCGCCGCATTGAAGGCAGCTTCGAGGTGCCGATCCCATGCTCGGCGGAGAAACTGCCACCCATCGCCAGTACTTCGTCCTCGACCGCTTCCATGATCGCGTCATGCACCTGCGGGTCTTGGCTGGCGGGCCAGACGGTGTAATGCACATTGCCATCGCCCAGATGCGATACGATGATCGGTTCGGCGCCAGAATCGACCTTGGGCAGCACCTGTTCCATCCGCTCAAGGAAGGGTGCGACCTTGTCCAGCGGTACCGCGATGTCGTTGACGATGACCGGGCGGCGCGACATGGCGATCTCGGCGGCGGCTTCGCGGCGTTCCCACATTTCGCGCCGCTGCGCTTCGTTCTGCGCCACCACCGCATCCAGCAGCATGCCTTGTTCGAACATGCCCGCCAACACCTCTTCCAGATAGGCGGCAATCGGCACCTGCCCATCGGGGCCGGGTGTGCAATCGCGCGGCGCGGAGGCGCCGACCTCGACCAGGATATTGATCTCCTGCGGGGCCTCGAAGGGTTCGCGGGCGTCCGGTTTGATCTGGCTATAGACCTCGATATGCTTGCGCGGCATGTATTCAAAGGCCTCGACCGCGCCGCCGGTTTCCTGTTGCAGCCGGTTCAGCAGCACCAACGCGTCGGGCAGGGAAGGCACGGCCACCATCGCGGTGGCATAGGCGCGCGGCTTTGGGTGCAGCTTCAAAACGGCGGCGGTGATAATACCCAGCGTCCCCTCGGCCCCGATCAGCAGGTGTTTCAGGTTGTAGCCGGAATTGTCCTTGTGCAGTTCGCTCATGATTTCCATGATCTCGCCGTTGGGCAAAACCGCCTCGATCCCCAGCACCAGATCGCGGGTATTGCCGTAGCGCAGCACGTTGGACCCGCCCGCATTGGTCGACAGGCAACCGCCGATCATCGCCGATCCCTTGGCGCCGAAGGTCAGCGGGAAAATCAGGTCCTCCGCCTCGGCGGCGTCGTGCAGGTTGGACAGGATAACGCCCGCCTCGACGATGGCGATGCGGGATTCTGGGCGGATTTCGCGGATCTCGTTCATCCGGTCAAGCGACAGCATCATCGCACCATCGGCTTTGGTGCCGCCGGACAGTCCGGTATTGCCCGATACCGGTACGATTGCGGTGCCTGTCCGGTTGGCCCATTTGATGATCTGCGCCACCTCGCCGGTGTTGGCTGGGCGCAGGACGGCAAGCGGATTGAATTGATAGGTTCCGGTCCAGTCCTGCGACCAAGAAGTCAGGTCGGCCCCGGTCAGTACATGGGGTTCGCCCAAGATTGCGCGCAGTTCTTCGATCATCTTCGTCCTCCCTCAAGGTTCTGCCAAATGACGCAAAACCGCCCATAATGGCAAGGCTTTGACGCCTTGTTTCCGCTTTCACCGGGCCCAAAATACCCCAGAGGTGAATTAACCGAAAGACAAGAGGGGACAGCGCCCCTTTCTTCCTAGTGCCTAGCCACGGTGCGCCGGATCTGCTCAGGCAAAGCCGACCGACACCTGTCCGAAGGTGTCGAAATCGGCCTCGATCAAGCAACCCGAGGGCGCCTCTAAGGGGCGGATGAAGCTGCCGGACAGGATCACCTGGCCAGCTTCGATCCGCTGGCCATATTGATCCATCCGCCGCGCCAACCAGACAATGCCTTCGACCGGATCGTTCTGCACGCCCGCGCCCAGGCCCGTTTCTTCTACCTCACCGTCGCGGCTGACAATGGCGCCGACCCAACGCAGGTCAAAGGCATCGACCGCGTGGCGGGTGCGGCCCAGAACCAGCCCGGCATTGGCAGCATTGTCGGAAATCGTGTCGGTGATGATCCGCGCTTGCCCGGTCACGGGATCGGCCCGCAAAATGCGGGTGTCGAGGATTTCCAGCGACGGCATGACATAATCGGTGGCAGCGATCACGTCGTCGCGCGTTACGTTCCCACCGGCCAGGGGAGACTTCATCACGAAAGCGACCTCGGCTTCGACGCGGGGCTGGATGAAACGGTCCGCGGGCACCGTGCTGCCGGTTTCGAACAGCATGTCGTCCATCAACACGCCGCTGTCGGGAATGTCGATATTCAACGCCTGCTGCATCGCTTTTGAGGTCAGCCCGATCTTCCAGCCGATCACGTTCCGCCCTGCGTCCCGTCGGGCCGTGACCAATGCGGCCTGAACGGCATAGGCATCGTCCATCGTCATGCCCGGATATTGCAGCGACAACAGCCCGATCTGGCGGCCGCTCTGTTCGGCCTGCCATAAAGCGGCGGCAGCAGCTTCATGCTCTTCCGGTGTCACGCCTCATCCTCCACCGTGTTGCGCAAGGTTCCGATGCCGGTCGCTTCTACCTCGACCAGGTCGCCCGGTTTCAGATACCGCGGCGGGTCGAACCGCGCACCGGCGCCGGTTGGGGTGCCGGTAATGATGATGTCGCCCGGCACCAGCGTGGTGAAGGTGCTGATATAGGCGATTTCCTCGCGGATCGGGAACATCATGCGGGACAGTTCATCGTCTTGGCGCAGCTCGCCATTCACCCGCGTCTGGATTCGCGCCTCGTCCAGCTGCGCGGCATCGGTGAAGGGCACCAGCCACGGCCCGATCGCGCCGGAATTGTCCCAGTTCTTGCCTTGGGTGACGTTGAATTTGGCGTGGCGCACCCAATCGCGGATGGTGCCCTCGTTGCACAGCGTCAGCGCAGCGATGTGATCATATGCGTTTTCAGATGCGATCCGCCGCCCGGGTTTGCCGATTACCACGGCGACCTCGCCTTCGTAATCCAGCGTGTGGTTTTCCGGCGGCCGGATCAGCGGGCGATCATGGCCGGTGAAACTGCGCGCGAAACGCGGGAACAGCGACATATGCTTGGGCTGTGCCGTTCCGTCTTTGTATTCGGCGTTGCGGTCGGGGAAATTCACCCCGACGCAGATGATCTTTTCCGGGTTCGGCACCGGGATCTCATAGCGGAAAGTCCCATTCGGATGAGACACCGCGCGGCCCGCCGCCGCTTCGCCCAGTCGGGCTAACCCACCGGCCGCGATCACTTCGCGCAAGCTGGGCCAATCGGGGAAATCGGGCGACAGTGCAATGAACCCTTCCGCGACCACCGCGCCGTAAAGCTGCATTCCTTCAGCGTGGACCGTTGCAAACTTCATCCCAGCTATCCTTTCATTGTTCCCGAAATACTCCCGCCGGAGGCGTGCCGCCCCGGCACCTGCGCCTAGGGTGCGATGATCGGCTGCGCCTTCATCTTCGAATCCCGACTGTCGACCCCAGCAAACGCGCTGCCATGCTCGAACCAGCTTTTGGGCGCTGGCGCGCCCCACAGGGTCTGCCGCTGTGGGTCAGTCAGGTCCCATTTGATCGGTTCCAGATCCGGGTCCACGGTCTGATAATCCGAACAGTATATCTCAATCCGGTGCCCGTCCGGGTCGAGGATATAGAGGAAGAAGGCATTGGAAATCCCATGCCGCCCCGGTCCGCGTTCGATATTGCTCAGGTACCCGGTGGTGCTCATCAGATCGAGCAGGTCGATGATATTCAACGGTGTCGGCACCCAAAACGCGGTGTGATGCAGTCGCGGGCCACGGCCATTGGTGAAGGCGATGTCGTGGATGCCGCCCTTCCGATGCATCCAGGCGGCCCACAGGTTGCCGCTTTCCTCGTCCTCGGTGTATTCGGTGACGCGGAAGCCCATTTCGTTATAGAAGGCGACGCTTTCGTCCACATCGGGGCTGAAGCAGTTGAAATGGTCGATGCGCAGCGGCTTGACCCCGTGATAAAGCGCGTATTTCTGATGGATCGGCTGCAACCGGTCCATCTTGAAATAGAACTCCATCGGCGATCCGAACAGGTCTGTGGTGCGCAATGTGCGGCCCTGATAGGGGCGGGTGACCCACTCCACCGGCAGGCCTTTGGCTGCGAACCAATCCCGGGCCTTGTCCAGATCGTCTTCGGAATAGAGCTTGTAGGACAGGGAATTGACTTCCGGCGTGCCGCCCTTGCGCAGGATCATGCAGTGATGGCCGCGTTCTTCCATCGCACGCAGATAGATCACTTGATCGTCCTCGTCAGTGACTTGCAGGCCCAGCGTATCGACATAGAATGCCCGGCTGGCGGCCAGATCGGTGACCATCAGTTCGACATGGCTTAGTCGAACGATATTGAAGGCCGGGTAAAGGTTCGGGGCGGGAATGGGCATTGTTGCTTTCCTTCGGGGCCGGTTGTCACACCGGGAAGATCACGTTGGTCTGGCCGGTGCCGGAACTGGGGAAATAGTCGGTCACCACCTCGCATTTACCATCATACTGGTCCCAGCCAAGCGCGCCGTAAAGCATCGCGGTGTCATGCATCGCCCCTTCGCCGCAGCAGAATTGCGCATAATCGCCCAGCATCTTCAGAAACGTCGCGTGATCGCCGCGCTGCCACATGTCCAGCACATGCAGGTCCATCTGCCGGTTGAATTCGGAACTGATGGTGAAGGTGCCGTTATTGGCGGCATAGTCCTTGTTGGCCCAGATCTTGTGAGACAGGCTGCCGCTGGCGACCAGCAATACCTTGTTGTCGCTGGCTTCGACCGCGGTACGGATGGCTTCGCCGACGATCCGGCTCTCGTCGTGACCATGCACGGTACACCAGGCGGCGATCGATACCACCTTCATGTCATGTTCACGGCTCATGAAACGCATCGGCACCAGCGTACCATATTCCAGTTCCAGACTGTCGAGGTGATGCGACAGGGTAAAGGCCCCCATGTCGCTGGCCGCTTTGGCGATGGCGTCCCCTAATTCGGGATTGCCATCATAGCCGTAGGGCAAATCCTGAATGAATTGCGGGAATTCGTTCGAGGTGAACACCCCCTCGAACCGGCTGTTGGCGTTGATGTGAAACCCAGCATTGATCACCCAATGGGTGTCGCAGATCACCACCGTGTCGGCACCAAGCGCCTTGGCGCGCCGCGCGATTTCACGATGGCCGTCGATGGCGGCTTGCCGCTTGCCTTTGATCGGGCCTTCCTGTTCCGACATCAGCATGGTCGGGACATGGGTCATCTTGGCGGCCAGAACGATTTCTCCCATTTTCTTCTCCTCCTTGAAGAAACTGTCGCGCGTTACCCCGGTGGGGATCAGGCCCCCAGTCGGGGAATGGCGTGCTGGCCGGTGGCCAGTCCGATATGTTTCTGTTCCATGTAGAATTCAAACGACCAGTCGCCGCCGTCGCGGCCGATACCGCTGGCCTTGACGCCGCCGAAGGGGGTGGGCAGGTGGCGAACGTTTTCACTGTTGACCCAGATCATTCCCGCTTCAAGACTGTTGGTGAAGCGCAATGCGCGGGTCAAGTCGTTAGTCCAGACATAGCCGGTCAGGCCATATTCAACACCATTTGCAATTTCCAGCGCCTGATCTTCGGTGTCGAACTGGATCGCGGTTAGGACCGGGCCAAAGATTTCTTCCTGCGCGATGCGCATGTCGCTTTTTGCTTGCGTGAACAGCGTCGGGCGCACGTAATAGCCTGGCTGATCCAGCGCCGCGCCGCCTGCCGCAACGGTGGCGCCATCGGATTTGGCAATGTCGAAATAGGAACAAACCTTGTCGAAATGGGTCTGGTGGATCAGCGGCCCGATTTCGGTCGTCGGATCCAGCGGATGGCCAACCTTGATCCGATTTACTCGTTCGATCAGTTTGGCGGTGAACTCTTTGGCAATGCTTGATTGCAGCAACAACCGCGAAGACGAAGTGCAGCGCTCACCGTTCAGCGAATAGATCATGAAAATTGCGGCATCCAAAGCGCGGTCCAGATCGGCGTCGTCAAAGACAATCACCGGGTTCTTGCCGCCCAGTTCGAAATGCACCCGCTTCAGCGTGTCAGCCCCCTGTTTCATGATCATCGAGCCGGTTTTCGATTCCCCGACAAAAGCGATGGCCTTGATATCGGGATGTTCGGTCAGCGCGCGGCCGGCGTCTTCACCAAAGCCGTTGACGAGGTTCCACACGCCCGTCGGCAGACCAGCCTGTTCGGCGATTTCCATCAGGATGCGGGCAGTGACGGGGCTGAATTCGGCCGGTTTATGGACCACCGTGCACCCGGCCGCCAACGCCGGGGCGATTTTCCAGGTCGATAACATGAAGGGCGTGTTCCACGGGGTGATCACACCGACCGGACCGATGGGCACCCGGGTGGTAATGTTCATCAACGTGGGCGACACTAGGTGCTGACCATCGCGGGCGGTCAGCGCACGCTCGGCGAAGAAGCGGAAATTCTCCGCCCCGCGCAGCGCCGCCTTGGACATGAAACGCAGCGCCTGACCGGTGTCCCAGCATTCGCAGAATGCGATTTCCTCGGCCCGTTCGACAATTCCGTCGGCGATCTTGTGCAGGATTTTCTTGCGCTCGGTCGCGGCCATGTCGCGCCAAGCCGGGAACGCGGCCTTGGCGGCCTGTGCCGCCGCATCGATATCGGCAGTACCGGATTTTGCAACGTTGCAGATCAAGGTTTCATCCACCGGCGAATGATTTTCAAAGGTCGCGCCGCTTTGCGCGGGTTCATCCTTTCCCGCGATCCGGTTCAGTACACCGGTGTCGCGGAAACGGGCCAGATAGCCGTTCAGTTTTTCGATATTGGCGTGCAGATCGGACATGGGTCAGCCTTTCAGATGATCGCGGATGGTGCCGGTTTTGGGCGCGAGATCGGGATCGATGTCACGCATTTCCAGCGACAACGCGATGGAGCGGGTCGCCATTAACGGGTTCAGGTAGGTTTCGATGGCCGCGAATATTTCGGTCGTGGCGCGTTTGCGCACCTCCAGCGTGCGGCCCGCACGCAACCGAATGGAAATATCGATATAGCCGTGTTCGGGATTGCCATCGGCGATGCTGACATGATCGGCGCGAAAGGCCCGGACCCGGACCCCGGCCATGGGAAACACACCGGTGTCAATCGCCGCGCGCCGGATTAAATCGCACAGCACGGGCCAATCCACCGCCTGTTCCAGATTGGCGGAATAGTCGATTGCGAAATGTGCCATGCTACCTTCCCTTCAATATAATTAACATGTTAAATACAAAGATAAGCCTGCGTCAACCCTCCATCTTGCCCATTCGCAAAAACGAGGGCAAACAAGGTTATGGGTATGAACCAGCCAAGACCGACCGAAACGAATCGATCCCTGCCGATTGCGCTGCTGCGGGCACGGGAAAAGGTGATGGGGCCGATCCGGAACATGCTGTCCAATGCTGGTGTCACCGAACAGCAATGGCGCGTGTTACGGGTGTTGGATGAAATGGGGACGCTGGACCCGACCGAAATCGCTGACCGGTCCTGCCTGTTGCTGCCATCGCTGACCCGGATCCTGCAGACGCTGGAAGGCAAGAACTTGATTCTGCGCGAACCGCATCCGACAGACCGGCGCAAACAGCAGATTTCGATTTCCAAATCCGGACGGCAGCTTATCTTGGACAATATGGAAGAAAGCCAACGTCTGACGGCGTGGCTTCGGGACGAATTCGGGCAGGATAAGCTGGATGCGCTGCTGGATCTGCTGAACGAGCTGGATCAGCTGGACCGGCACACCCCGTCATAGCCGCGGGCCGGATCAGCCCGCATTTTGTTTTTCGATGTAAGAGCGCAATTCTTCGGCTTCATGCCGTGCTTCGCGCAACCCATCCATCGTGGCCGACAGTTCCGCTTCGGTCTGGGCCAGCTGATTGGTCAGCTCGGCTTCACGTTGCTGCATGTAGGTGATCGCCTGATCGCGGGTTTCTTCCGCTTCGTGCAGTTCCTGCGCCATGCGTTCCAATTCGCCGATATCCGCTTTGGACACACGGGTGAATTTGTGGAGCAGCCAATAGGCGAACCAGCCCATGCAGAAGGCCACGAACAAAATGACAGCTGTGGCAATGATGAACTCGGTTCTATTCATTCTGGGTTCCTTCTTCGGCTGCCCCGGCCTCGATGGCGGCTTCATCCTCGGGGGCGTCCGTGGTGGTGTCACCGGTTTCTTCTTCAACAGCGTTGCCGTCGTTGTTTTCGGCGGCTTCACTGGCGATGATTTCAAGCGTGGTTTCGGTTTCGATCGCTGTCGGTTCGGGGCGGATCAGCTTGAATTCGATCCGGCGGTTGGCGTCGCGACCTTCTTCGGTTTCATTGCTGGCCACCGGCATGGATTCGCCATAGCCCCTGGCCGCGAAGGTCGAAGTCAGAACCCGCCGTTCGCGCAGCGCATTCAGCACGGCTTGCGCCCGTAACTGACTAAGCGCTTCGTTCATGCTTTCGCGGCCCTGACTGTCGGTATGCCCCCCGACTTCCATGCGGATTTCGCCGCATAGTTTCAGGATTTCGGCAATGTCATTCAACACCCCCTGCGCGTCTGCATCAGGCGTGTCCGAACCAGGTTCGAAATTGATTTTCCGGGTTTTCAGGATTTCGCTAATCTCGAATTCGCATTCCTCGGGCGTCGGGATCGACGCGACGGGATCAAGCTTTTCCAGATATTCGACATGGATGTCGAATTGCGTATTTTCGCCCAGCTTGTCGACCAGCAGGCGGGAAATTTCGGCGCTGGCATCAGGTTTGCCGGTCTTGCCGGAAATCGCGATCATGTCGGGTGTCACCGTGGCGACGCCGTTGGACAAATGCGACAGGGCTTCCAACCCGGCCAGCACCCGCATCGGCCAACTGCCCGGTAAAGTGTCATCCAGCCGCGCGGCGACATAGACTGAATCCGATCCGAACCGCGCCTTGGCATAGCTGTCAGTGGCAGAGCGGGAGAGTTCATCGCTCAGCCGCCCGCGCAATTGTACTTGACCTTCGGGCGACAGGGTGGCGGTGAACTCCGGAGTTCCGCCGCTTTCGACCGTTTTGGGTTTGGGCAATGCCGGGTGCAGTGCGAACAGATCGGGTAGGGAATTTTCCAATTCCCCAACCACCCGATCAAACAGTGCCTGATTGGTACCTTCCGGCGCGGCAAGGGTGATATCGGCATCCGCAAATGTAACAGATCCGCCCCCCAGTTCGGCCACCGCCGCAATTGCTAGTTCAACCGCTTCGGCCCAGCGTGGCGAAGGAACGCCCAGACCAATGGTACAGGTGGCCTCGCCTTGCAACCCGGCGGTTTGCGCAGCGGCCAGAATACGTTTCTGACCCTTTGCATCCGACGCTGAACAGGCATCAAAGCGGGCGGTTCCGTCTTCTATCAGGAACCGCAGGGTGAAGGGGGTGATCACCGGACGTGGTGCGGAAATATCCAGCGCCAGTTTCAAGTCGTGACCGGCCGAGCGCGACAGGTCGCGTTCCAGGCTGCGCTTGGCGTCGGCGCTATCGGTCATGGCGTGCACGGTGATGGCACCGGCTTCGACAGAAATCTTCGAACGTGGCAGCTTCCGCAGTGCCTTGATCGCATAATCGACGCTGTCGACCCAACTTTCAGGGGTGTCGTAATCGGCGGTCTGCAACAGGTCCGAAACCGGGGCGCTTCCGGCAATCGACTTGACATTGGCAACCAGCTTTTCGCGGTCCATTTCCGTCGGGACCAGGCCGATCAGGGAAATGCCGCTGTCATTGCGCAGGATTTCGATGGAAAACCGTGGCGGTTTGATCGAGGCGCTGTCGACCACTTTCATTGCGTCGATCACACGCGCTGCGTCGACTACACCGCCGGCGGTGGAAAGCGCTTTGAACCGCTGCGCTTCGGACGGGGCCATACCGGAAAGGAACACTTGCAGCCCATTGGCGTGAACTTCGGCCCAAACCAGCCCGTGATCATCCAAACTATTGCGTATGGAAAGCTCGGAACTGTCTTCGATCACGTCGGCCACGCTTTGGGCGACCACCAGTCCTAGAACTGCGGCAATTGCAAACGGCGCGGTGGTAAGAAAAAGCGAAGACAGTCGCATAGGGCCCCGGCAGGTATGTTAAGCTTGTCCAGTTGTTTAGGCGTGCTGGATACATTGTGCAATCACACGAAGGCGGCACCGGCGAAAAACAGCAAGGGGATCAATCCGGCATCACGGTTGGCCCGAAAAAGTTTCAGACAAATCGCGTGATCTTCGGTGTTCAGTTGACGCAATTGCCATACCATATGCGCCCCAAACGCCCAAGGCCCCAGCAGCGCCAACAGCACCGCAAAAGGCGACCCGCTCCGCCCCGCCATCGCCAGCAGAACGGCCACCGTCATAAGGACGACGGCTAGCACCAGAAAGCGTTTCAACCATTGCGGCGTTTGGTCTGCAAATAGCCGCGCGGTCGATTTCACCCCGATCAGCGCATCGTCTTCCTTGTCCTGATGGGCATAGATGGTGTCGTAAAACAACGTCCAGGCGATTCCGCAAAGATACAGCACCACGGCGGCCGGGTGCAGTGATCCGGTATGCGCCACCCAAGCCAGCAAAGCCCCCCAGTTGAACGCAAGGCCCAGAAATACCTGCGGCCACCAAGTGAACCGTTTGGCGAAAGGATAAATCGCCACCGGAATCAGCGCGATGATGCCCATCACGATGGCGGCGCGGTTGAAGGTCAGCAGAATCGCAAAGGCGATCAGGGCTTGCAGCGCCATATAGGCGGCAGCCTGTTTCACGCTGACCTGACCGGACGGGATCGGGCGCGACCGTGTGCGTTCGACGCTGCCGTCGATGTTGCGGTCGGTGATATCGTTCCAAGTGCAGCCCGCGCCGCGCATCAACCAAGCGCCGAAACCGCAGCCGACGAAGATCCACAGATCCACCAGCCGGGGTTGACCGTCATGCAAGATTGCCAGCCCCAGCCCCCACCAGCAGGGTAGCAGCAACAGCCATGTTCCGATCGGCCGGTCGGCCCGCGACAGCCGCAGATAGGGACGCGACCAGGCCGGGGCAAGGTGATCCACCCAATTCCCGCGTACAGCGTCGGAAACCTGGCCTGCGGGCTCTGGCATCTGGGGATTCTGCGGCATATGAATAGGTCCATGACAATGAAGATCCGCCTCTATGTAGATCATCCGCTGGGGCAGGGGCAAACCATTCCCCTGGACCGCGATCAGGCGCACTACCTGTTCGGGGTAATGCGGCAGCAGATCGGCGCACAAATTGCTCTGTTCAACGGGCGCGACGGCGAATGGCGCGCCGAGGTGACGGAGGCGGGCAAGCGCGGCGGGGCGCTGGCATGTCTTGAGCAGACCAAGCCGTTGCAGATGCCGCCCGACCTGTGGCTGATCTTTGCGCCGATCAAGAAGGCACGCACCGATTTCATCGTTGAAAAAGCTGCCGAAATGGGCGCCGCCAGGATCATTCCGGTACAGACCGATTTCACCAATTCCGAACGCATCCGGCAGGACCGGTTACAGGCCCATGCGGTCGAAGCGGCGGAACAATGCGGCGGCACTTTCGTGCCCGAAGTGACCGACTTGCAGAAGCTCGACCGGCTGCTGACCGACTGGCCGCAAGACCGCCAGTTGATGTTCTGCGACGAGGCCGAGGTTGGTGCGGGCAAGGTGTTGGGTGAAGCTGACAGCGGTCCCTGGGCCATTCTGATCGGTCCCGAAGGCGGGTTTTCCGAAGCTGAACGCAAGCGGCTGCACGATCTGCCCTTCGCCCATGTGGTCAGCCTCGGCCCGCGCATCCTGCGCGCCGACACCGCCGCGGTGGCAGCGATGACCGTGTGGCAACAGGCCTTGGGGGATTGGTGATGGCACAAGAAGCGCAGGTTCGGTTGCATATCTATGATGCCGCCGAGGCGCCGGTTTCGGTCATCCTTCGCCAAGGACCCTCAAAGCACACCCGTATGATCTTTTGGGATCGGCGTGACGACAGTTTCATTGATGGCCAGTGGACCAAACACAAGGTCTACTTGGATCGATGTGACCTATCACCAGATGGGCGGTATTTCATTTATTTTCAGCTCAACAACCGGTGGAAGGACGCCTCTGCGGGTAGCTATACCGCAATTAGCCGACCGCCGTATTTTACCGCGCTCGCGCTCTATCCGCAGGGCGACACTTGGGGCGGCGGGGGGTATTTCGTTTCGAACACGGATTATGTGATCAGGACGAGCGATGATAACCGGGACATTATCGGGCGCGCGCCGGAGCTTCGCCGGATTGCCTCGGACACGGTCGACCCTCGTTCGTTGTGCGCCAGTTTCTATTCACCCCGGCGCTTCGCTGCGAAAGGCGGGCGGCTCTACGAACTGACTGAAGATGCCAATGAGGGACGATTGATCCGCGACTTCACCAACATGCAGTTCGAAAGAATTCGCGCGCCCTACGATTGGCGCAACAATGAAAAAAAAGGTCTCGCATGAGCTTCCTGCGCCCCGAAGCCGCAACCCAGTTGAACCGCTGGCGCGAGGCGCTGGTCGCGTTGGCGCTGAGTCTGCTGGGGCTTTACTGGGCGCTGACCTCTTTCGGGCTTCTGCAATGGCTGGGATATTTCATCGCGGCTCTTGGTGCGTTCTGGGTGTTTTTGGCAGTTCGGCGGGCGCGGTTCCGCGTCGGTATGGGGGGGGCCGGCATCGTCGAGGTGGACGAAGGTCGGATCAGCTATTTCGGACCGATGGTCGGCGGCTCGCTGGCGGTACCGGGGTTGGTTGCGGTGCGGTTGATCCGGCGCGATGATGGCGGGTTGGCGTGGTTTTTGCTGGCGCAGGATACCACGCCGCTTAACATTCCCGTGAACGCCGAGGGGGCAGAGGCGCTTTACGATGTCTTTGCCACCCTGCCGGGCCTGAATATGCAGGCGCTGCTGAAAGCGCTGAAGCATCCGCCTTCGGAAGATGTGCTGGTCTGGCATTCCGAGATGCGCCGGTTGCATTGACTTTGCCAGGAATTGCCCTCAATTCTGCCGGACCTAAGGCAAGAAAGAGCGGAGCCAGACATGTCTATTCCCCAATCCGGCGGCGGGCCGATCGAACATCGCGACCAGCTGGCTGAATATCTTGCCGCAGGTTGCAAACCCGATACCGAAGATTGGCGTATCGGGACCGAGCACGAAAAATTTGGATATTGCAAAGACTCGCTGCAACCGATCCCCTACGAAGGCAAACGATCGGTTCTGGCCGTGCTTGAAGGGTTGCGTGACAGCCACGGCTGGGCTCCGGTGGAAGAAGCTGGCAAATTGATCGGGCTGGAAAAGGACGGCGCGAATGTGTCGCTGGAACCGGGCGGACAGCTTGAACTGTCGGGCGCACCGCTTTGCACCATCCACCAGACCTGCGACGAGGTGAATACCCACCTGCGCGAAGTCAAGGATATCGCCGACAAGATCGGCGTCGGCTTCATCGGGCTGGGGGCCGCGCCGGTCTGGAACCATGAAGACATGCCGGTGATGCCCAAGGGGCGCTACAAGTTGATGACTTCTTATATGGACAAGGTCGGGACCATGGGTAAATCCATGATGTACCGGACCTGCACCGTGCAGGTGAACCTCGATTTCGGCTCCGAGGCCGACATGGTCCAGAAATTCCGGGTGGCTCTGGCGCTGCAGCCGGTGGCGACCGCCCTGTTTGCCAATTCGCCTTTCTTTGAGGGCAAAGAAAACGGTCATAAAAGCTGGCGTTCGCGAGTCTGGCGCGATCTTGACGCAGCACGCACCGGCATGCTGCCCTTTGTGTTCGAAGACGGGTTCGGGTTCGAACGTTACGTCGATTACGCTTTGGACGTGCCGATGTATTTCGTTTACCGCGACGGCAAGTATATCGATGCTCTCGGCCAGTCGTTCCGCGATTTCCTGAAGGGGGAATTGCCCGCGATGCCGGGGGAAACCCCGACATTCAGCGACTGGGCTGATCACCTGACCACGATTTTCCCCGAAGCGCGGATCAAGCAGTATATGGAAATGCGTGGCGCCGATGGCGGTCCGTGGCGCCGGATCTGCGCCTTGCCGGCGTTTTGGGTCGGGTTGATGTATGATCAGGCTTCGCTCGATGCGGCTTGGGATATGGTGAAACATTGGGATGCGGAAACCCGCGAAGCCTGGCGGGTTGAGGCCAGCGTGCGCGGCTTGCAGGCGATTGTTGGCGGCCGCCGGATGATCGATCTGGCCGCCGAGGTTCTGGATATTTCACGCGCCGGGCTGAAAGCGCGGGCGCGCCCCGGTTTGGGGGGCATGGTACAGGATGAACGACACTTCCTGCACGCGCTGGAAGACAGTATCGAAACCGGCAAAACCCCGGCCGACGAATTGCTGGAACACTATCATGGCGATTGGAACGGCGATCTAAGCCGGATCTACAAAGACTACAGCTACTGAACAGGGGGGGGCGTCCAGCACGCATGGCGATCCCTTCTGGGGGCTGTCCTGCTGGTGCACGAAACGGGTTTGTCGGCAAAAAAAGGGGGGCCATTGGCCCCCCTTCATTTATTCTAGGATGATCGATTAACGCTTATAAATCCAGATCGCGTTGTTTTCGTGGTTGCCGGTATCTTCTCCGATCACCACCGACCCGTCGGCGCGCACCAGAACGTTGTCAGGGTTCGAGATCGAATCGATCGGGCAGGCGTTCGGCTTGTTTTCTTTGTTGTAACCGTGCCCTGAAACCGCCGGAATCATCTTGCTGATGTTGAAATTCGCGTCCAGCTTCATTTCGTAGACGACGCCACACTTGTTCTCGGCCAGATCGATATCCCCTTTGCCATCCGACATGGTTTTGTCGATCGACGACATTGCCATGTACATATAGGGCACCGACCCATCGGCTGCGCCGGCATAGTTGATGTTCACGCCTTCCATCTTGCGGAATTCGCCGGTTGCACCTTTGATCACGGCTGCCCGGCGCGATTCAAAAAAAGCCACTCGGTTGTCAGCCGCGTCACCGGCCGCCCAAGCAGCCACGTTCGCGTCGGAGATGTAGTTGGTTTCACCAGCCTTGTAATCGTCCAATCCGATGCCGTCATAGTTACGGACCCAGCCAGCGATTTCAGAGTCCGATCCGTGCGCCAGTTCGATCCAGGAAATTTGTAGCGAAGTGTCGGCGCTTGGTGCGCCGGCTTTGTCCATCTGGGTGGCCTTGGCGGCGTAAAGCGTGCCCGCGCTCAGGTCGCCCGCAGTGTCTGCCACGAACTTGTAGAAGACGGTGCCGGTGCCGTCGTCGGACATGTAGACGGTCTTGTTGTCAGGCATGACAACGGCGTTTTCGTGGCTGAAGCGGCCCATTGCGAAATGCTTGACCGGCTTGGCTTTGCCCGTGGGGTCGGTGATTTCGACGTTGTAGCCGTAGTCATAGGGGTTCGGATAAGTCCCTTCCAGATACGCGGCCAGGACTTTGATATCGTCGATATACTTGTATTCAGGATTGTTCCAATCGGCGGTATCATCGAAATACAGCTCTTCCGAGCTCAGCGGGGTGTTCCAGGGCGACATGGTGCCGAAGCAATTTACCCAAGTGCCGTTGACGGCCGAGAAGTCCAGCATGGTGACCCGGTTCTTATCGGCCGACCAGTTGCCGTCGTTGCCGCGGGTCAGCAGCGCGCGCGACATGCCGCCGGGACGATTTTCCCAGTTGGTGAACAAATAGCCCTGATTGGCGCCGGTGGGCAGGAAGCCGTTGAAGTCGGGATCATTGGACGCCAGCAGGTGCTTGCCGCCCTTCGACTTGATCACGCCCACATCGCCTTCCTGCAGCAGGGCCTGATAGTCGCCCAAGGTAGACAGAACAGTCGATTTGCCGGCTTCATCTGTCGGAACGGCCTGTTCCGTGGCCGCCCAGTTGACGTTCGAGATCACGCCAACAGTTGCGCGGGAGAACTTGTTGCCAAGGTCCTTCTTGGGGTGCTGAACGTTGAAAAACAGGTCGGGGCCGTGTTCGAACAGGCCAGTGATCTCCGCTTCCAGCGGCACGGTGGCGACGCGGGTCAGGTTGTTTGCGGCGGCGGTCGAAGCGATGGCGGTGGTGCCGAGAAGGATGATCGCGGCGGCTACGCTACGGGTATTCATGGAGCATCTCCCAAGTGAAGGAATAAGTCTCGGCTGAATGCCAGGACGAAACGCGCCTTGATAAACGTCAGATCGTAACGGTGTTGTGACAGATATGAAAAAAAGAATACGATTTTTCGATTGAAAATAGAGCATGGTAGAGGGAGGGGCGAGCACCGTTAGGTGCGAGGACACAATAATCACCGTATGTCCGACGACGCTTGATCTGCTACGCCCGATGTAGACAGTCCCGGAAAATTTTCAGCAAGAGGATGTTATTTTTGGCCGATTTTTGGCTCCGTTCCGGCGCGCAGCCGGGTGATATTGGTGCGGTGTGTCCAGAAGATAAGTATCGTCAGCACAGCCCCCAAAAGCATCGCGGTGCCTGCTCCCAGTACCAACATCCAGATCGTGCAGAGTGCGGCAGCCACCAGCGCCGCGAAGGACGAAATTCGAGTGACCCGCGCGGTGACGGCCCATGTGGCACAGGAGGCAAGACCGACCGGCCAAGCCAGAGCCAGCAGCAGGCCAAGGAACGTGGCGACCCCCTTGCCACCTTTGAATTTGAGCCAGACCGGGAAACAATGGCCGATAAAGGCGGCGAGCCCGGCAAGTTGCGCCGCGTCTTCGGTGGCAAAAATGCGTGCCAGCCCCACGGCGGCGGCACCTTTGCCACCATCGAGCAGAAGCGTCAGCGCGGCGGCGGGTTTATTACCGGTGCGCAGCACATTGGTGGCCCCGATATTGCCAGACCCGATCTGGCGCAGATTGCCCAGACCCATCCCCTTGGCCAACAGCAGGCCAAACGGGATCGAACCGAGCCCGTAGCCGATCAGCGCCCAGAGCAGCAGCAGCGATGCGGAGGAGGTCAGATCAGGCATCAGTTTCCCCCAAACACCGCAACGCCGCCAACATAGGTCGCCAACACCTTGCCCTGCATTCGCTGGCCGTCAAACGGTGTGTTCTTGGATTTCGAGTGCAGCGTGAACCGGTCCAGAATGAACGGCGCGTCTGGGTCGAACAACACCAGATCGGCCGGGGCGCCATTGCCGAGCCGACCACCAGGCAGACCAAACCGTTTTGCCGGATTGAGCGCCATGGCGCGGAACAGTTGCGGCAGGGTCAGATCGCCGGAATGATACAGCCGCAACGCAGCGGGTAGCAGGGTTTCCAACCCGACCGCACCGCTGGCGGCTTCCTCATAGGGCAGCCGTTTGCTTTCTTCGTCTTGCGGGGTGTGAAAGGAACTGATGGTATCGATCAACCCGTGGCGCAGCGCCTCGACGATGGCGATCCGATCATCCTCGGAGCGCAGCGGTGGCTTGACCTTGAAGAAGGTGCGGTAATCGGCGACGTCGAATTCATTCAGCGTCAGGTGATGGATCGAGGTTCCGGCGGTGACATCCAGTCCGTTCTTCTTGGCCCGCTCCAGTGCGGGCAGGGCGCGGGCGGTGGTGATCTGGTCGAAATGATATTTCGCCCCGGTCATTTCCAGTAGCGCGATATCGCGGTCGATCCCCATCCGTTCGGCCATCGGCGACACCGCCGGAAGCCCGCGTAGCGAGGCGAATTTGCCGCTGGTGACCGCCGCGCCTTCGGACAGGCCCGGATCCTGCGGATGGCCCATGACCAGGGCATTCAGGCTGCGGGCATAGCTGAGCGCACGCGACAGAACCTTGTTGTCGCTGATGACATGATCGCAATCGGTAAAGGCGACCGCCCCGGCATCGAGCAGGAAGCCGATTTCGGTCATTTCGCGGCCCTGGCGGCCCTTGGTCAGCGCCGCCATCGGCACCACGTTGACCGGTGCGACTTCGTTGGCGCGGCGGGTGACGAATTCCAATGTTTCGGGGCTGTCGATGGCCGGTGCGGTATCGGGGCGGGTGACCATCGTGGTGACGCCGCCAGCCGCCGCCGCCTGACCGGCGGATTTGAAGCTTTCCTTATGGCGTTCGCCCGGTTCGCAGACCTTGACCCCGATATCGACAATGCCGGGGGCAAGATATTTGCCGTGGCCGTCGATCACCTGAGCATCTTCGGGCACCGACAGTTCGGCACCATGACCGGCAATCACGCCATCTTTGACCAAAAGTGCTCCATGGGTCACGGCACCAGCTTCGGGGTCGATCAGGTGGACATCGGTGAAAAGCAACGTCGTCATAGCAGGCTTCCTTGGGCAACAATGCGGCGGGTATAGCCGGAGTTGGGTAGAGAAGGGAGGGGGAGTGTGGTGTTGGCTTCGACCGAGGGACGCATGGGATGCCGCGCATCAAACCTTGGACGCCCCAGCCAGATCACCTCTTTTTCGGGGCCGGAGGGAATCTCCCAGCCGGTCAACTCCAGCCTCCGATCTGGGCGCGTTCAATCCGCGCGATAGTGTCGTCGCGGTTGGCCTGAAATTTCAACATATGCTTGTCGCCTGAATGGGTGATCAATTGTACCGCGCTGCCCAGCGTGCGGATATGTTTGATGTCGGTCAGCCGCAGATTGCGTCCCTGCGGCCCCAGCAGCCGGGTTTCGGTCATGTCCCAGCGGGCGTTCAATTCGTCCGAGGCCAGATAGAAGGCCCGCACCGCGATTGCGGCCAAACCGCCCACCGCGCCAGTCCATTCATGCGGATTGCCGACGGCCCACAGGATGGTCATGCCCAGCGTCATTGCGCCTGCCGCCATCCAGGCGTGATCGCGCCAATAGGCCCCGCGGTCGGGAAGGAAGCTGTGAACGACGGTTTCGGCGGAATTCAGCGGTGTTGTCGGTGTCATCGTTGGGATCATCCGAACGTTCCTTTCAGGCCTGCGATTATGGCAGCAATGGCCAGAGCGACGAACAATATTGCCCCCCAGAACCAGCGCGGCAGCGTCGGGGTCGCGGCCGGATCAACCGTCATTTGGGCGCCCGTGCCAACGGCGGCCCGGCTGCGCAGCGGGGTGAATTCCAATTCGGGTGGTTCCTCGTCCCAAGCCCCGATCAGGCTGACATGCGCGGCTGGGGCCAGCGTGACATGCTGATCGTGAAAGGCGCGTGAAAAGAGAATCATCACTGTGCCCTGAAATGCGTCGATCCGGGCGCGGTCATGGTCCAGTGCGGCTTCGGGCAATCCGTTGGCCTTGACCAGATAGTTGAACAGACCGAACCCCGACAGATCCTCGGTATGAAAGATTTCGATCCGGGTGGCATCCACCGCCTTGACCCCCAACAGGTCGGCCAACCGTCCCGCCGCCAAACCCGGTTCGGCAGCTTGCAGGATCTTCTGCAATCGTTCCCGTTCCGCCCGGTCCACGTCCAAGGAAAAAAGCCGCAACCCCTTGCCTTCATCGGGCCGGACCTGCAGCGGGTCGATCACGCCATCACCTCTTTCCCGGCCCGCGCGTCGCGCAGGTTACGCGCCAGCAGATCCATCGCCGCCATCCGCACCGCCACGCCCATTTCAACCTGTTCCTGGATCACCGACCGGTTGATATCGTCGGCGATGGTGCCATCGATTTCCACGCCACGATTCATCGGCCCGGGGTGCATCACGATCGCGTCGGGCTTCGCCACCGCCAGCTTTTCGGCATCCAGCCCGTAGCGATGGTAATATTCGCGTTCGGACGGGATGAAACCGCCATCCATCCGTTCCTTCTGAAGCCGCAGCATCATCACTACGTCCACGTCTTTCAGCCCTTCTTCCATGTCGTGGTAAACCTCGACCCCGAACTGGTCGATCTGGGCAGGCATCAAGGTGGGCGGGCCGACCAGCCGCACCCGGTTTTCCATCTTGCCCAGCAGGATCAGGTTCGACCGCGCCACGCGCGAATGGGCGATGTCACCGCAGATTGCGATGTTCAACCGGTGCAACCGCCCCTTGGCCCGGCGGATCGTCAGCGCGTCCAGCAACGCCTGGGTGGGGTGTTCGTGCCGCCCGTCGCCCGCGTTCAGCACGGCGCAGTTGACCTTCTGCGCCAGCAGGTCCACCGCGCCAGAATGCGGGTGCCGCACCACCAGCAGATCGGGGTGCATCGCGTTCAGCGTCAGCGCGGTATCGATCAGCGTTTCACCTTTCTTGATCGAACTGGCCTGCATTGCCATGTTCATCACATCCGCGCCCAACCGCATACCGGCCAGTTCGAAACTGGCTTGGGTACGGGTTGAATTTTCGAAAAACATGTTGATCTGGGTCAGTCCGGCCAATGCGTCGGATCGCTTCACCTCGCGTCGGTTCAAAGCGACATATTGATCGGCCAGATCCATCACTGCGGTGATTTCCGACGGGTGCAAGGGTTCGATCCCCAGAAGATGCTTCTGCGTGAATGTCATCGATCCCTCCATGGCGGCATTGCCCCGCTTATAAAAAACCGCCTCTTTCCCCGCAAGCCTTTGCGTTTCATCTTGGTGCAAATACTCTGGGGGTGAATGGGGGGATGAATGCGTACGGCGCACGCAGGGGGGCAGCGCCCCCTTTCCCCCGCCCGCCGCAGGCGATAGCTTGGCGGCCATGGAATCGGCATTGGATTTTTACACCGCCAAAGCGCTGCTGGAATGGCAGGTCGAGCTGGGCGCGGACGAAGCGCTGGGCGAAGCGCCGGTGAATCGCTATGCGCTCGATGCCGAACGGTCAAAACCCAAGGCGCAGGCCAAGTCAGCTTCTGCGGCTGCGCCTAAGCCGGCGGAAATCGATCCGGTTCAATCCGCCCAGACGGCTGCGAACGCGGCGCAGGATCTGGCCGAGCTGCGCGCCGCATTGCAGGATTTCGATCAATGTGACCTCAAGCGAGGGGCGAAACGGTTGGTGTTCAGCGATGGCAATCCGGCGGCGCGGGTGATGATCATCGGTGAAGCACCGGGGCGCGACGAAGATCGCATCGGACAACCCTTTGTCGGTGCTGCGGGGCAGTTGCTGGACCGGATGCTGACCGCGATCGGGCTGGATCGCAAATCGGATCAACCCGAAAGCGCCGTCTACATTACCAATGTGCTACCTTGGCGACCGCCGCAGAATCGCGATCCGAAACCGGATGAAATCGCCATGCTGTTGCCGTTTCTGGCCCGTCATGTGGCGTTGGCTGATCCCGATATCTTGATCCTGATGGGCAATATCAGTTGTCAGGCCGGTTTGGGAAAACGTGGCATCACCCGGCTGCGCGGGGGCTGGGCCGAAGCCTTTGGCAAGCCCGCCTTGCCGATGTTTCATCCCGCCTATCTATTGCGCACCCCGCAGGCCAAGCGCGAAGCCTGGGCCGATCTGCTACAGCTGCGGTCCCGGCTGGACGGTGCCGAGTGATTGTCGACCCGCTGACCCTGCTGGCCTTCGTTCCCGCCGCGTTGGCTTTGAACCTGACGCCGGGGGCGGATATGCTGTTCTGTCTGGGGCAGGGATTGCGGTCTGGACCCAAATCAGCCGTTGCCGCCAGCGCGGGCATTTCCGCCGGGGCGTTCGTTCATACCGGTGCTGCCGGTCTGGGGCTGGGCGCGCTGATCGCGGCGCTGCCTTGGGCGTTCGATGCAATCCGCTGGCTTGGTGTGGCTTATTTGCTTTGGCTGGCGCTGCAGGCACTGCGCGGCGGGGCGCATAGCGAAAATTTGGTTTCCATCCAGCCGGCGCAGGCGTTTCGCGACGGTCTGATGGTGAACCTGACCAACCCCAAGGTGATCCTGTTCGTGCTGGCCTTCGTGCCGCAATTCGTTAGCCCCGAAAAGGGAGACGTTCTGGCGCAGTTTCTGATCTTTGGTGCGGTGCTATCCTTGGGTGGGTTCCTCATCAACGCGGTGGTGGGGGTGTTTGCTGGCGGCGTTGGGCGTCAATTGACCGGCAGCCCGGTCTTTGCCCGTTGGCTGGGACGGGTCAGCGCCGGGATTTTTACCGCTCTGGCGCTGCGTCTAGCGCTGCTGCAAAAAGGATAAGCGCATGTCTCGCATTGATGAAAACAAAGACTTCATCCCGGTTCGGATCGCGGTCTTGACCGTGTCGGACAGCCGCGGCCTGGCCGAGGACCGCTCCGGCGACACACTGGTTGGGCGGATCGAGGGGGCGGGCCATATCGTCGCCGACCGCAAGATCATCCGCGATGAGCGGGTAGAGATCGCCGACCAACTGCGCACATGGATTGCCGACAGGGACGTCGATGTGATC
Source organism: Thalassovita gelatinovora (assembly GCF_001458355.1). Lineage (GTDB taxonomy): Bacteria > Pseudomonadota > Alphaproteobacteria > Rhodobacterales > Rhodobacteraceae > Thalassobius > Thalassobius gelatinovorus. The sequence goes on from NZ_CYSA01000026.1 coordinate 67,996, forward strand.
ATTTCGACTGGCGGCACCGGCTTGACCGGGCGCGATGTGACGGTCGAGGCGCATCGCGACGTCTATGAAAAGGAAATCGAAGCCTTCAGCACCGTTTTCACCATCGTCTCGATGAAAAAGATCGGCACCAGCGCGGTGCAAAGTCGCGCCACTGGCGGTGTGGCTGGGGGCACCTATTTGTTCGCCCTGCCGGGCAGCACCGGGGCCTGCAAGGATGCTTGGGATGAAATTTTAAGCTATCAGCTGGATTACCGCCATCTGCCCTGCAATTTCGTCGAAATTTTTCCGCGACTGGAAGAACATAAGCGACGGAAATAACAATTCGCGGCGTAAGATGCTTAATGTCTTGGTTTTGCTGCCCGACCGGCTAGGTTGTGCGGCGATAGGTCGATTGGGCCTTTGTGCAAGGAACTGAAGATGCGATTTTTGCGTCAAAGCATGACCGGGTTGTTCTTGTTTGCCATCACGCTGGGCCTGGTGCTTTTTGCCGGATCGATGGTCCGCGATGCGATTGATGAACGGTTGACGCGTGACGCGCGCAAACCGCAGGTGCGCGAACGCGTATTCAGTGTCGCGGTGGTTATTGCAAACCCGCAAACCGTGGCCCCGGTGTTACAGGCGTTCGGCCAGATCGAAAGCCGCCGGTCGCTGCAAATCCGGTCCGCAGTGCCGGGCACCGTGATCGAACTGGCTGAAAATTTCGAAGAAGGCGGCGCAGTGACCGATGGTCAGATCCTTCTCAGGATTGATCCCGCAGATGCCGATGCGGCGCTGCAACGGGCCGGCGCCGATCTGCTGGATGCCGAGGCCGAAATCCGCGATGCCGAACGCGGTCTGCAATTGGCCCAAGACGAATTGACGGCGGCGCGCGAACAGGCCGATCTGCGGCAGCGCGCCTTTGAACGGCAAAAGGGGCTGGCCGAACGTGGTGTTGTCACCGAAACGGCGGTGGAAACTGCCGAACTGGCGGCGTCTTCGGCGCGGCAGGCCGTGGTCACCAGACGGCAGGCGCTGGCGCAGGCCGAAGCCCGGATCGACAAGGCGAAAACGTCGCTGGAACGGGCACGGATTGCCCGGGACGAAGCCCAGCGGCTGCGCAATGATACCGAAGTACGGGCGGAATTTTCCGGTACTCTCAGCGATGTGTCGGCGGTGGCTGGCGGGTTGGTCGGCAGTAACGAAAAACTGGCTGACCTGATCGATGGCAATGCGCTTGAGGTGGTTTTTCGCGTCTCAACCAGCCAATATGCCCGATTGCTGGACCCTCAGGGCGCTTTGCTGCCTGCCCCGGTACGAGTGACGCTGGATGTCAGCGGCATCGATCTGAGCAGCAGTGGCACCCTGAGCCGTGCCAGTGCGGCAGTGGGTGAAGGTCAGACCGGACGTTTGGTCTTTGCCTCGCTGGACACGCCGCGCGGCATGAAACCGGGCGATTTCGTCACCGTCGCGGTCGAAGAACCCCAATTGCAAAATGTGGTGCGGTTGCCGTCCAAGGCATTGGCCGCCGACAGCACCGTTCTGGTTCTGGGCGAAGGCGACCGGTTGGAAACGTTGCCAGTCACGTTGTTGCGGCGACAGGGCGACGATATTCTGATCCGCGCTCAGGGGGTGGCTGGTCGGTCCGTGGTCGCTGAACGCACACCGCTTCTGGGGGCCGGCATCAAGGTGCGGCCGCTGCAACCCGAAGCGACCAACCAAATTGCCGAACCCGAAATGGTCGACTTGAACCCCGAAAAACGTGCCCGGCTGGTGGCCTTTGTCGAAGCCAATAAGTTCATGCCCGACGATGTGAAGACCCGCATCCTGACCGCGCTGCAGGAACCGCAGGTTCCGGCGCAGATGGTGCAGCGGCTCGAATCCCGGATGGGGGGCTAACCGGTGGCGCGCGCAATCCCGCAGGCGGCGGGCGGCATCCTGTCTTATTTCACCCGTCACCGTACCGCGGCCAACCTGTTGCTGGTGGTCTTGTTGGTTTTGGGCATGGCGGCGGTGCCCCGGATGCGGGCGCAGTTCTTTCCTGATGTGGTGGTCGACAATGTCTCGATTTCGGTGGTATGGGACGGCGCCGGGGCGGAAGATGTCGATACCGCCATCGTGCAATTGCTGGAACCGGCGCTGCTGACCATCGAAGGGATCGAAAGCAGCGAAAGTTCCAGCCGCGAAGGCCGCGCCAACATATCGTTGAGTTTCGAACCGGGCTGGGACATGGGCCGGGCAGCCGATGATGTACAAGCGGCGGTGGACGCGATCACCACGCTGCCCGAAGACGCAGAGGACCCCAAGGTTACCCGCGGTGTCTGGCGCGACCGGGTCACAGATGTGGTGATCACCGGCCCGGTGGAGCCGCGCCAATTGGGGCTTTTTGCCGATGAATTCGTTGCCCGGCTGTTCAGCGTCGGGGTGACACGAACCACAGTTCGCGGCGTTGCTGCCTCTGAAACATTGGTGGAAATCCCGTCGGTCAACCTGATCGCACATGACATCACCATTCAACAAATTGCCGCGGCCATCGCCGAAGAAGTGGCTGCCGATCCGGCGGGCGACGTGACCGGGGCCAATGCCCGCGTCCGCACCGGCGTCGAAAAACGCAGCCCGGCTCAGATCGCGGCGATCGTGCTGCGTTCGAACGTAGACGGGTCGACATTGACCGTAGGCGATGTCGCACGGGTCGAAATACTGGGCTCGGATCGCAGTCGCAGCTATTTTGTCGGCGAAAATCCCGGCGTTTCGGTGCGGGTTGACCGCTCCGCCGTTGGCGACGCGATCAAGATCCAGCATCAGGTGGAAAACATCGCCGAAGAAATGCAGGCGACCCTGCCCGAAGGCGTCAGCATCGACCTGATCCGCACCCGCGCCGAAGCGATCAGTGGACGGCTGAATATCCTGCTCGAAAACGGGTTGATGGGGCTCGGTCTGGTGGTGGCGCTGCTGTTCTTGTTCCTCAATGCCAGAACCGCCTTCTGGGTCGCGGCGGGGATTCCGGTGTCGATGCTGACGGCGATTTCGTTGATGTATATGTTCGGCCTGACCTTGAACATGATCAGCCTGTTTGCCCTGATCATCACGCTGGGCATCGTGGTGGATGATGCCATCGTGGTGGGGGAACATGCCGATGCGCGGCTGCGCAAATATGGCGAAGGCCCGTTGGGGGCCGCTGAAAACGCTGCCCGTAAAATGGCGATGCCGGTGTTTTCTGCCACTTTGACCACGATCATCGCGTTTTTCGGGCTGGTTGCGATTGGCGGCCGGTTCGGTGATCTGATCGGGGATATCCCGTTTACCGTGATCGCGGTGCTGCTGGCGTCACTGGTCGAATGTTTCCTGATCCTGCCGAACCACATGTCCCATGCCTTGGCACATCAACACAAGGACCACTGGTATGATTGGCCGTCGCGGATGGTCAATCGTGGGTTTCGCTGGCTGCGCGATCACCTGTTCCGGCGTCTGACCGCGCTGATCGTTCGGGCCCGGTACCCGGTTCTGGCCGGGACATTTTTGATCCTGTCCAGTCAGATTGCGCTGTTTGTCAGCGGCGATGTCACGTGGCGGTTTTTCAACGCTCCTGAACGAAGTTCGGTCACGGGAAATTTTGCCATGTTGCCGGGTGCGTCCCGCGACGACACGCTGGTGATGATGCGAGAAATGCAGCGCGCAGTGAGCGATGTTGGCGCCCAATACGAAGAAAAATACGGCCGCAACCCGGTCGATTATGTCGTCGCCGAAGTCGGCGGTAATTCCGGCCGGCCGCTGCCGGGGGCGGATACCAAGGATGCCGATCTGCTGGGCGGGATCGCGATCGAACTGATCGACGCGGATTTGCGCCCCGAATATTCCAGCTTTGCCTTCGTGGCCGATTTGCAAGACGCGGTGCGCCAGCATCCGCTGGCCGAAGTTGTCAGCTTCCGCGGCTGGCGTTCGGGCCCCGGCGGCGATGCATTGGATGTGCAATTCTACGGGGCCGATGCGGCGGTGCTCAAGCGCGCCAGCGAAGCCTTGCAAACTGCGCTGGTGCGCTACCCGGAAGTGTCGGCGGTCGAAGACAACCTGTCCTACGACAAGGAAGAACTGATCCTCGACTTGACCCCGCAAGGTCAGGCGCTGGGCTTTACCATCGACGCGTTGGGTCGGGTGTTGCGCCACCGTTTGAACGGGCTGGAGGCCGCGACCTATCCCGATGGGCCGCGCAGTGCCACCATTCAGGTCGAATTGCCCGCTGATGAATTGACCGCAGATTTCCTTGACCGGATGCAATTGCGCAGCAGCAGCGGCGTTTATGTGCCATTGTCCGACATCGTGACGGTGGTTTCGCGCAGTGGCTTTTCCACAGTGCGGCGGGAAAACGGTATCCGGTTGATTTCCGTCACAGGTGACATTTCCGAAGACGATCCGGTCCGCGCGGCCGAAATCACAACGTCTCTGGAAAATGATATCCTGCCAGAGATCGCCAGCAACTTGCAGGTGGAATGGCGGCTGTCGGGCCTGTCTGAACAAGAAGACACGTTTTTGCAAGAGGCACAGTCCGGTCTGGTCCTGTGCCTGACCGGAATCTATCTGGTGCTGGCTTGGGTGTTTGCCAGCTGGACCCGGCCCTTGGTGGTGATGGCGATCATCCCCTTCGGGTTGGTCGGGGCGATTTGGGGCCATTACATTTGGGATGTACCGCTGTCGATGTTCTCTGTCGTCGGGCTGTTGGGGATGATCGGCATCATCATCAACGATTCCATCGTTCTGGTCACGACGATCGACGAATACGCCGAAGATCGCGGCCTGATCCCGTCGATCATAGACGGCACTGCAGATCGTCTGCGCCCGGTGATCCTAACCACTATGACAACGGTTTTGGGGCTGGCTCCGCTGCTCTACGAAACGTCGCAGCAGGCACAGTTCCTGCGTCCGACTGTGATCACGCTGGTCTATGGTCTGGGCTTTGGCATGGTGCTGGTGCTGTTGGTGGTACCGGCATTGATGGCGGCGCAAAGCGATGTGCGCCGACAAGTCACCGCGCTGCGTCATGCGGTGCGGGTTGCCGGGCTGCGGCTGCCGGTCATCGCGGCGGCGGCGGGGGTGCTGGCTTGGCTCGGGCTGAGCCTGGCCTGGCCGATCTGGCAGGGCGCTCTGCATCCGGTTCTGATGCGGATAGTTCCGGCGCTAGAAGGCGTGTCCCCGGTCACGGCCGGTCTGGGGCTGTTCCTGGCTGGTGCGGTGCTGCTGGTGCTGATGGTCTACACGGTTTCCGCCTTGGTGCTGGCCCTGCGGCTGCGCCGCGCCCGAAGCTGATCAAGGCGATGGGATCAGGGTGCCGGGCAGCCCTGAATGTCCACCGCTTTATCGCTGCCCAGCACGGTGATGCGAATCCCCGACCGGTCCAGCGCAAAGCCACCGCCTTCGACATGCATCATTTCGGTCTGAACATGCAGCGTATCGCCTCGGCGTTCGGTTTCGGCCTCGGCCACCCAGACTTCGGGATTGGCGGTTTCCACCACTGCATATTCTGTACTACCGGTTGAGGGCAGCACGAAATCGGCGCTCAGCGACAGCCCATCAGGGGTCACCGAGACTGAGCAGGTGATCCGCCCTAGCCCGGCGTCGTGACCGGCAATCGGGCGATCGGCCAGCGCGGCGCTGATCTGCGGATCGCGCTGGCCCGATCCGGGGGGTAGGGCGGCATCAAAGGCCAATTCGGCCGGCACACAGATATCCTTGCAGATTCCGATCTGAATCCGCCCGTGCAGATCGATCGGTGCACCCGGGCTTTCGGGGGTCAGGATCACCGGCAGAATGACACCATCGTGATAGCCAACCGACCGCATTCCATCTTGCGAAAATACATCAGGCGTCGGCCATTGCGGTGCCATCGCTGTCAAATTGCGCGATCCGTCCAGTGCGATCAGGGGTGGGATGCCGGTATCGCCTGGTGCCCGCCAATAGGTTTTCCAGCCCGGCGGCAGCGTGATATGCAACCCGACAACCCGGGTGCCGTCGGCACGGTCCCATCCGGGCAATACCTCCAGCTGCGCCATCGTGGTCAATGAGTCCTCGGCAAGCGCCGGCCGGGCAACCGGCAGGGACAACGCCGCCAGCGCGGCAAGACTGTGTAGAAAATGTCTGATCATTCTTCACACATGGGTCAAAATGCCGGTTTTGCCAACTCACTTTCCGGCGAGTATGGGGTGATCCGTTCTAAGATGCGTTTTTTATCAACGAACTGCTGGACCGCGCCCTGGGCAGTACCTATCTTTAGAGAATAAGCATTCCGGAACATGACATGGATTTGACGGGACAATTATTGATCGCAATGCCCGGCATGGGCGATCCGCGCTTCGACCGTGCCGTGGTCTTGATCTGCGCCTATTCCGAAGAAGGGGCGATGGGGTTGATCGTCAACAAGCCGACCGAGGAAGTCGCATTGAAGGACATGCTGGAGCAGTTGTCGATCGACAGCGGCAGCAGCACCCCGGACATCGGTGTCCATTTCGGCGGGCCGGTCGAAACCGGCCGTGGCTTCGTGCTGCACAGTCTCGACTATGTTTCTTCGCTCAACACACTGCGGGTGGATAACACCTATGGACTGACCGCGACGCTGGATGTGCTGGAGGAACTGGCACAGGGGCGCGGACCGGAAAACGTTCTGCTGGCTCTGGGCTATGCGGGTTGGGGGCCGGGGCAGCTGGAAAGCGAAATCGCGCAGAATGGCTGGCTCACTTGCGCGGCCACCAGCGACTTGATCTTTGGCACTGCGGATCAGGCGAAATGGGACGCGGCCTTGCACAGTCTTGGCGTCGACGCGCTATTGCTTTCGGCCGACGCAGGCCGGGCCTGATTTGATTGCGTGCAAAGGGGCAGGCACAGGTTTGTCCCGTCTTTGACCTCCGTCTCGGATTGCCTGTGACGGGCGTATAGTTTATTGAAGTAATTGTTATATTTCAGCCTGTTACTCGTGTATATCTAGAGTAATCATCCTGATTTTGGTGCATTCTCCATTTCGAGATCTGCGAAGTTTTCATGGTCCATTGGAACGCGCGACCGCGCGGCAAGCGCAGCGCAACGGCTACCCGCCTACGCTAAGCGAAGTGTCCTTTGCCAGTTGCAGGGCTTCAAGCCTATCCAACTCGCTCAGGGCGCTTGAGGGCTCACCGGTGAGGGCCAAGGCACGGTCGTATGCGCGGCGGACAGATCGTGGCCTCCAAGGCAAGGCTGCATGGGCCAGCCAAGCGCGTAGAACGGGCGGCAACTGGTCAAACTCGTGCATGGGATTTTCCTGCCGTCGCCGTTTTGAGAGCCTTGTCCTGCCAAGATTTCTTCCGGTCACGCGGTATCCTCCGCGTCAAAAACCGGGTCGAGAACCAAGACCAAGCGGGTTTCTCCCGTGCCGGCAATAGGCGGTGAACGGTGCAGAAGTCCTGCGGCGGGGGCCTCTGGCCAGAGTGTTCCACGCAGGATCATGGGCGCGCCCGTGGCAACGCGGAACACCCGTTTCGGAGGCGCCCCATCAATCGAGGTGCCATATTGCGTTCCGGCACCGCGGTAGGTGCAGATCAACCGCGCCATTACGGCGTCGATATGGAACTTCGAGCAGGCATTCGTGCTCACCCGGTCCAGGCGCAGGCGCAAATAGGGCGCATGCATCAGGGTTGCAAATCGCGTAGCAAGCCCGGCGATATCGGCCTCAAGCCAAAGGCGTTCTTCGCCCTCCGCCATTCCAGCGATATCACACAGGTGGCGAACGGCCTCTGGAACCGCGTCCGGGCGCAGGACCACGCGCGCGGAGGGCAGATGCGCCGGGTCGAGCGCATCGATCCAAGCCTGAAAGCCGGGCATCGGCTGGCGGTGCCAGATGGCCGCAGCACAAGCCGGTTTGCGGATGATAGTAAAACCGTCGGAGGTGTCCACGATGTCAACGCCGACAGCTGCATTTTTGATCTCGGTTTGCAGTGCGCTCATGCCGCATCCTCTGCGCGTCGCCAGCCCGGGAACGGGTCAGGAAGATCTACCGGCAGTGCGTTCGGACCATCGCCGGCGGCCTCGGGCAGCAAACAAGCATCCAGCCGCGCCTTTAGCTCGGGCCAATCTATGCCTGACCCGATAAACACGATTTCTTGTCGGCGATCCCCCCAAGGTTCCATCCAATGTTGCGAGAGATAGGTGCGAACGCCGTCATGGTCCGGCCAGCGTTCTTCCGGAACCGAGGCCCACCACGTGCCCATCGGTGCCACCGACGACAACGCGCCCGCCAAGGAATACTCCGCAACCCAACTGGGTCGCGTGGCGATCCAGAAATGCCCTTTTGCGCGGATCACACCCGGAAGGTCACCGTTCAAGAGAGTGTGGATGCGTTCTGGCACAAAGGGCCGCCGGGCACGGTAGACATAGCTTGTGACTCCATATTCCTCGGTCTCTGGCACATGGTCTGCGAAGCCATAGAGTTCCTTGGCCCACATTGGATGTTCATGCGCCTTGTCGAAATCGAACATCCCGGTATTCAGGATCGCTTCGGCGGGAACATCGGAGTGATTTGTTTCTATGATCTTGGCATCGGCATTCAGGCTCCGGATGATCTTGCGGGCGGCATCGGTGCGCTCGGGCCCCGCATCTGCGACCTTGTTCAGGATCACCACATCGGCGAACTCGATCTGATCGGTCAGAAGATGCACCAGCGTGCGTTCATCTTCCTCGCCCATGGTTTCGCCGCGGTCGTGCAGGAAGTCATGGCTGGCATAGTCGTGCAGAAGGTTTACCGCATCGACGACTGTCACCATCGTATCGATCCGCGCGACGTCAGACAGGCTTTCGCCAGATTCGTCACGGAAATCGAATGTGGCGGCGACCGGAAGCGGCTCGGAGATGCCCGTGGACTCGATCAGTAGATAATCGAAGCGGCCCTCTTTCGCGAGACGACGCACTTCGATCAAAAGATCGTCACGCAAGGTGCAGCAAATGCAGCCGTTCGACATCTCCACCAGCGTTTCATCGGTTCGGCTGAGCTCGGTTTCGGCGCGCACCAGATCCGCGTCGATATTCACCTCGGACATATCGTTGACGATGACGGCCACACGTCGCCCTTCACGGTTGTTGAGTACCCGGTTCAGAAGCGTCGTTTTGCCAGCGCCGAGAAAGCCTGACAGAACAGTGACGGGAAGTCGGATATCATTCATTATTTTGGTCCTCAAAGTCGTAGGTCTGGGGTGTGGGTTGCCCTGCGCGCAGCACGTCGAAACTGCGCTGTAGCTCGGGTCGGGTCAGATCGCGGCCGATCACCACGATGCGGGAACTGCGATCTTCGCTGCTCCAGGTTCTGATTGGCACGGGCGGGTCGAAAATGTGCTGGACGCCGTGGAACACGAAGGGCGTGTCAAACCCTTCAAGGAAAACGATGCCTTTGACACGTAGGATGTCCGGCCCTTTCAGCGCGATCAATGTATCGAGCCAGAGATCGAACGCGGCGTCCTGCAGTGGGTGATCAAGCACGATGGAAACCGACGAGATCCGCGAATCGTGTGACGTGAAGCCCGGTGTTTCCAAGGGCTTGGGAACGATGCCTGAAAGATTGGCGAATGGATCCGGCGTTGTCCATGCGATGACGTCCTGCGGTGTTGCAGACCTGCGGAGTCCACTCAAACCCCAAAGCCGATCTGCGGCGTCGTTTGCAACGCTCTGCCGAAGAATCGGGGCAGTTTGGTTCAAGCCGCGGAGACGATGGGTGAGGTCTTCGACTGCCGTGCCGTCCACCAGGTCGGTTTTGCTGAGCAGGATGAGATCAGCCATCGCCACTTGTGATACCGATTCGAACTGGGCATCCAGCGTCGTGGGGCCGTTGACGGCATCGACGACTGTCACCACGCCGTCCATCCGGGTGTTTCGGGCCAATAGGCGATCGACCAGGAGCGTTTGCAGGATCGGTCCGGGGTCAGCCATGCCGGTGGTTTCGATGACCACACGGTCGAAGTGCAGCGTTCCGGCTTGACGCTGTGCAAGCAGGTCGGCGAAGGTCTGCGACAAGTCCCCGCGGACCGAGCAGCACAGACAGCCTGACTGCATCAGTACAACCTCATCCTCCACCGTTTCGATCAGGTCATGATCAAGCCCGGCTTCGCCAAATTCGTTCACGATCACAGCGATCCGTCCCGCAGAAAAATCCGCGAGAATCCGGTTCAATAAAGTGGTCTTGCCAGCCCCTAGGAACCCGGTGAGCAGGGTCACAGGGGTGCGCGGGTCCGGGTCATGTGCTGTGGTGAAAGGCGTCGTGGGAACCATGAATAGTTATGTTTTGCAATGTGATATCATATTATATTGGGCAAATGATATGCCAAGCTGTCCAGATATGGCATAGCTCGGACAGAAGACGGCCAGCACACGCGACACAGGCGACGCATACTGACCGGTTCGGATCGGTCAGGCCGTCCCGTCGAGGTGATCGGCCAGCGCCCGGATCGCGTCGAGCAAACCCTTGTGGCGCTCTGATCCCGCTACATGCGCCTCTGCGAACCGGCCGGCACCGTCTTGGCGCCAGCCGGTTCATCGGGGTCGATTACAGGCAATCGGCCAGAGTTGCCGCGATATTGCGGATGAGTTGCGGATAGAGCGCCGATCCGGGTTCAAGATCGATCCCAAGCGGATCGATCACACCGGTTTTCGCCTCGGTACCGTCCAGCACCGTGGCCACCAAGTCAGGGTTGAACTGCGGCTCTGCCAGCACACAATCGATGCCTTCGTCGCGGACCCGCTTCTGGATCTCGGCGATCCGCGCCGGGCTTGGATCCTGCGCATCGCTGAGCGAGATGGCACCCGACGCCGGGAAATCGAAATCCGCCTCGAAATACTGGAAAGCATCATGGAAGACGATAAAGCTTCCACCTCGCACCGGATCCAAGGTCGCGTTCACTTCGGATTTCAGTCCTTTCAACTCTTCGCGCCCGGCTGCTGCGTTGGCGAAATAGGTGCCGGCATTGTCTGGATCGGCGGAGGACAGTTCCGCCGCGATCAGGTTGAGCCAAGTCGCCGCGTTTTCAGAAGATAGCCAAGCATGGGCGTCGTATTTTCCATTGGCGTGATCATGCTCGTCTTCGTGCGCATGTTCGCCCTCGGCATGATCTTCGTGGTCGTGTTCCTCCTCGCCGGGCTCTTCATCGTGCCCATGGGAGTGCTTTTCGAACAGAGCGTTCTGGCGGGAATCGAGCAGTTTGGTTTCGTCCGCCTCCAAAAGCGTGAGGACACCACTATCCTCGGCCAGCGTTTCCACGGCGCCTTCCATCCAAGGGGCGAGACGCGCCCCCGTCCAGACCACAACATCCGCGTCCTGCAACGCCCCTGCCTCGGATGGGCGCAAGCTGTATTCATGGGGGGACGCGCCGGGAGGCAGGATCAAATCAGGCGTGCCGACCCCCTCCATGACGCGGGCCACCAGGGAATGCACCGGCGCGATATCGGCGACCACATTCGGTACTTCGGCCATCGCCGTCCCCCCCATCAGCGCGGCGACGGCAGAGAGTGAAGCGAGTATTCTGGACATTGCACGTTCCTTGTGATTTTATTACATAATGAACCGTATATGGGATATGAAATAACATGCCAAGAGGGGTTATGAAATAACATGCCAAGAGAGTTGCAAGGCATGTCAGCCGGACATGCCCCCCTGATCGGATTCGAAAAGCACGACCATAAGGCCTGCGTCACTCAGGCTCTGGTTGCGGCGGAAGCTCGCTGTGCTGCCGAAGGGCTGCGCTTGACGCCTGTCCGACGAAAGGTCTTGGAACTGTTATTGCAAAAACACCGTGCGCTTGGTGCCTATGCCATTCTCGACCTGTTGCGGGACGCCGGCTTCGGCTCGCAACCGCCAGTTGCCTATCGCGCCCTCGATTTCCTCGCGGAACACCGATTCGTCCACAAGATCGAGCGTTTGAACGCCTTTGTTGCCTGTACCCACCCCGATGAAACCCATTCTCCTGCCTTCATGATTTGTCGCCTTTGCGATGCGGTGGCCGAAACAAAATCATCGCCTGCCAAAGGTGCGCTTGGGGCTGCGGCACGAGCCGCAGGATTTCAAATTGAAAAGACGGTCGTGGAAGCCGAAGGGATCTGTCCATCCTGTGCGGATAAGGCCAACACATGAATCTGATCACAGTCAAGAATTTGAGCATCGCTTATGGCGGTAACACCGTCCTGCGCGACGTGTCTCTGGCTTTGGAGCCAGGAGAGATCGTGACTATTGTCGGACCCAACGGGTCCGGCAAGTCGAGCCTTTTGCGGGCCATCATCGGCGCAATCAAACCTGTCAGCGGAGAGATTTTCCTCAAGCCCGGCCTGAAGATCGGGTATGTGCCGCAGCGGTTGCATGTTGACCCGACGCTTCCGATCACCGTGGAACGGTTCATGCGGTTGACGGATCGCGTCTCGCAGGCGGATTGCCAGTCGGCGCTGGAGGCGGCAGCTGTGCCAGACCTGCTGAAACGACAGATGTCGCAGCTTTCCGGAGGGCAGTTTCAGCGTGTCATGTTGGCCCGGGCCTTGATAAACCAACCCGATGTTCTGCTTCTGGATGAGGCGACACAAGGGCTCGATCAGCCTGGTTCGGCCTCGTTTTATCAGCAAATCGAAGCGGTGCGCCGCGACACCGGCTGTGCCGTCTTGATGATCAGCCACGAACTGCACGTCGTGATGAGCGCGTCCGACCGGGTGATTTGCCTGAATGGTCACGTCTGTTGCGAAGGGGTACCTGCCGTGGTCGCCTCTGCGCCGGAATACCGCGCACTTTTCGGGACGGGCACGGGGGGGGCCTTGGCGCTCTATCGCCATGACCATAATCACGATCACGATCTTGACCATTCGCAAAGCCACAAGGTGGAAGACTAATGCTTGACGATTTTATGACCCGGGCCACGCTTGCCGGGGTCGGTGTGGCCTTTGCTGCGGCCCCGCTAGGATGCTTCGTGGTTTGGCGGCGGATGGCTTTTTTCGGGGACGCCACGGCACATGCGGCCATTCTCGGCGTTGCTCTGTCTCTTGCGCTGAACATTTCGGTGTTTGCGGGTGCGATGGCCGTTGCGCTGATCATGGCGCTGGTGGTGACGTTTCTTGCCGGACGCGGATATGCGATGGATACGCTCTTGGGTGTACTTTCCCATTCCGCCCTTGCCTTCGGGCTGGTTGCGGTCTCGTTCCTATCGGGGATTCGGATCGATCTGATGGCGTATCTTTTCGGCGACATCCTTGCCGTTTCGCGGTCCGATCTGATCGTGATCTGGGGGGGCGCGGCTCTGGTGGTGGCGCTGGTCGTCTGGCGGTGGGCGGCGCTCTTGACCTCGACGTTGAGCGAGGAACTGGCTTATGCGAGCGGCCTTGATCCGAAGCGTGAACAACTGATCCTGACGGTGTCATTGGCCATCACGGTCGCTGTCGCGATCAAGGTGGTTGGCGTGCTTTTGATCGCGGCCATGTTGATCATACCCGCTGCCGCCGCGCGCGGTTTTGCTCGTACACCAGAGGCGATGGCGGTCATCGCTACGGCAATCGGAACCATCTCTGCTGTTGCCGGGTTGCAAGGGGCCTATCTGCTTGACACCCCGGCGGGGCCTTCGATCGTTTGTGTCGCGGCAATACTCTTTGCCGGTCTGAATCTTATCGGCTGGCGGAACCGGAAAGGCACCTAAATTCGCGACGAAGGGATGCCGCTTCAAGCGCTTGGCGGATGTCAGCGGGAACCTGTGGAACATCCGCCTTGTTCGCGCATTAATCCCTCAGTCCCCTTGCGCTGCAACAGGGTGCCGAGCTTTCTGAAAAGTTCTGCGCGGGCGGAACCTGGACGCCAGGCAAGAACCACGCGACGGGGACAGGCGTCTGGCAACGGGGTCAGTTGCACCTGCGCGGTTCCCACCACGCCCGCCGCCACCGCAAGGTTCGGCAACAGGGTGATCCCCAGCCCTTCGGACACCATGGCGATCAAGGTGGTCAGGCTGGTCGCAGCAAAGCTGTCTTCGGCGGTAAAGATGCGTCCCGGATAGGCGTTCAGCGCGTGGCGTTGGAGGCAATGCCCCTTCTCAAGCAGCATGAGCTGCCCGCTTTGCGTCAGAGATTCTGCCCCATGCGGGGTGGGCCAGTCAGAAGGAGAGGCCAGTTGGTAGCCGTCTTCGAACAGCGGCAGGATCTCCAACGGGCCGGTCTCAAATGGCAGTGCGATCAGGATAAGATCAAGACGACCTGCCGTGAGTCCCTCGATCAGGCTCTCGGTCATCTCTTCGCGCAAGTAGACGCGCAACTCTGGAAAGGCGTTTCTGATCGCGGGCAGGGCAGGGGGTAGCAGATAAGGTCCGATCGTCGGGATCGAGCCAAGTTTCAGATCGCCTTCGGCCGGGTTTCGGTGCGCCTGTGCAAGAGTTTCGATCTCGCCCGCGTCCAGCAACAGACGCCGGGCGCGGGTGGTGATCTCTTCGCCCAAGGGGGTCAGCAGGACGCTGCGCCGGGTCCGCTCGATCAACTGGACGCCCAAACGGTCCTCCAGTTCCTTGATCCCGGCGCTGAGCGTTGGTTGCGTGACAAAGCAGGTTTCCGCCGCGCGCGAGAAGTTTAGCGTCTCGGCGACGGCGGTCAGGAAGCGCAATTGGCGAAGGGTTATCATTGATAGATTTTCTCTATAATTTTGAAAGTTATATTCAATTTCACCTATAACTGTCCAGCCGCTATCTCTGTGTCATCGAAACGCTGACAAGAAGGACAGCACACCATGACCGACCAAGTACAAACCCCCGGCGCCCGCTTGAACGAGCCCGCTCCTGCCTTTGATGCCCCCACCACTCACGGCCGCAAAACGCTGGAAGACTACCGCGGCAAGTGGTTGGTCCTGTTCTCGCACCCGGCGGATTTCACCCCGGTTTGCACCACGGAATTCATCGCCTTCGCCAAGAAACAGGATGACTTTGCCGCCCGCAACACCGCGCTGTTGGGCCTGTCCATCGACAGCCATTACAGTCACATCGCGTGGATGCTGAACATCAAGGAAAAGTTCGGCGTTGAGATCGGTTTTCCAATCATCGCGGATCTGAACATGGCGGTGGCCCAGGCCTATGGCATGATCCAGCCGGGCGCCTCGGACACGGCGGCGGTGCGCGCCACCTTCCTCATCGACCCCGAGGGTGTGCTGCGGGCGATGGTCTATTACCCGATGAATGCGGGCCGGTCCGTCGATGAGATATACCGCTTGGTGGTCGCGCTGCAGACCGCTGACGAGAACCAATGTGCGATGCCCGAGAACTGGACCCCCGGCGATCCCGTCATCGTGCCGACACCGGCAACACCCGAAGCCGCGATGGCGCGGGCCGGCGAAGGATACGACACCGTCGATTGGTATTTCTCGACGCGGATGCTGTGACGCTGTTTGGCGGGCCCTGCGCGGCCCGCCGTCTTTCCCATTTATTTCAGGAGATAGATCAATGAAATCCACCCCCCAAGCCAACATCGACGCCCTCAATACTGTGTTGAGCCAGACCTTTCGCCTCTATGTGCAAACCCACGGCTATCACTGGAATGTTGAAGGCCATAATTTCCGCCAACTGCACGAAGTGTTCGAGGCGCAGTACCAGAACCTCTGGGGTGCATTGGACGAGATCGCCGAGCGTCTCCGCATTCAGGGTACTTATGCTCCGGGCACGGTGGCCGACTTGATGAGCAAGGCAGGCCCCGAAGATGCGCCTGCGCAATCCGCCGAAGAGATGGTCGCGAAACTCATCGCCGGGCACGACGCGCTCGCCGATACCTTGCGCGGTGCCATCACAACTGCCGGTGAAGCAGGTGACGAAGTGTCTGTCGGCCTTTTGACCGATCGGCTGGAATGGCACGAAAAGGAACTGTGGATGATGAAGGCTGGCACCCGCTGAGCCATCTTGGCCAAGCGCAGAGGCTTGGCCAACGCAGAGATCAAACGAAACGGAGAAACCGCAATGACCAATCCCATCGTCAAAGGCTTCTGGGATGAACCGACCGGAAGCTGGCAATATGTTTTTCACGACCCGGACACAATGAAAGGGGCGATCGTCGATCCGGTGCTTGATTTCGATCCTCTGGCTGGCGCGACCTCGACCGCGAATGCCGAGCGCCTTTTGGAATATGTGCGCGAAACAGGGGTCGAACTGGTCAGGATTCTCGATACCCATCCCCATGCTGATCACTTCTCTGCCGCGCAGTGGCTCAAGGCGCAGACTGGTGCGCCAACCGCCATCGGGGAAAAAGTGACCGGTGTTCAAAAGCTGTGGCAGGGCATCTACAACCTGCCACACGATTTCCCGACTGACGGGCGCCAATGGGACAATCTATTTGCGGATGGCGACAGTTTTCTGGTGGGTAACGTGCCGGTGGTGGTGATGTTTTCGCCGGGGCATACGCTGGCCTCGATCACCTATGTTGCGGGTGATGCGGCCTTTGTGCATGACACCTTGATGATGCCAGACAGCGGCAGCTCGCGGGCCGATTTCCCCGGGGGCGATTCTGCGGCTCTTTACGACAGCATTTCGTCAATCCTCAGCCTGCCGGAGGAGACGCGGATCTTTGTGGGGCACGATTATGCCCCGAACCGCGCGGCGCAATGCGAGGCCACGGTGGCCGAACACCGCGCGGCGAACATCCATTGGAAGAATGCTCCGTCTTCGGCCGAGTACCGTGCCCTGCGCGATGCCCGCGATGCGACCCTTCCGCTGCCCAAGCTGATGCTGGCCGCCTTGCAGGTCAACATCCGTGGCGGCCGTCTGCCGGACGTGGAAAATAACGGCCGGTCCTATTTGAAGCTGCCGCTAAACTATTTCGACAGCCGATGATCCTTGGCGGTGAAAATGCTAGCGCTGGTGCCGCCATTCAGTGGGTGTCATCCCGCTTTGGCGGCGAAAGGCCGCGACAAAAGCCGAGGTGCTCGAATACCCCAGAAACGCGGCTAGGTCCGTGCTCTTACGGCCCATCTGAAGCCCTTCCAGTGCCAACACGAAACGCATCCGGTCGCGCCAACTGCGCCAGTTCATCCCTGTTTCGTTCTGAAAAAGACGGCTGAGAGTCCGTTCACTGGAACCCGCACGCACGGCCAGCTGGGGGAGGCTGTTTGCGTCTCGGGGGTGCGCAAGAAGGTGGGACATGACATTGGCGAGTCGAGGATCACCGCTGCCGGGCAGATGCAGGTCGGGTCGATCAAGACGAGCGATTTCATCCAGCGCCACCCAACCTAGGCGGCGTCGCTCTGCGGTTGAGATCGACTCGGAGGGCCTCAGGCGGCGCGCGATGCCGCGCATCAATGGTGTTGCCCGCAGCACGGTAGGCTGGTCGGGCAAGGCAAGTCGGGCAGAGAAACGTGGGTGCAGCAGGAAGGTCTGGAATTCAATCCCATGGGCCACCTCGACTTGAGGGGCCGTCCCTGAGGGGATCCAGATGCCGAAACGATCCGGTATAAACCAACGGTCTTCGCCGACTTCCACCCGCATCAGACCTTCATAGCAGAACATCACTTGGGCCCGATCCCCGCCTTGGGCGGCCAGCTTGGCTCCTTTTTCAAGAGCGCCGGACCAAGTCGCCACGGGCAACCCCCCGTTTGGCGGAAAATCGATATGATCTGTCATATAGTTGTTATTTCACATTTCGGTCCAGCAGGATAGGTCGCAGGGAACAGAAGCGGAAGGATTGTCATGCGTCGTCTTAAAGAAATCATTGTTGTCGGAGCATTGATGCTCGCCGCATGGAGCGCCTTCAGTCTGCCCGCAGGAATGACATCCGATCAGGCGCTGACCTTTGGCATCATGCTGATCACCCTGTCACTTTGGGGAACAGGGCTGGTGCCGGGCTACGTGGCATCAACCTTTTTGTTCACGGCGCTGATCCTTGCCGGGCTGGCGGCACCACAAGAGGTCTTTTCCAGTTTCTCGTCCTCCGCGATCTGGTTGGTGGTCACGGGCTTTGTTATCGGTGCAGCGATCACTCATTCGGGGCTGGGGGGCAGGCTGGGCGCGATGGCTCGGCCACACTTGTCGAAAAGCTACGCGACGCTGATCGCCGGATTGATGCTGATTGGAATGGTGCTTGGTTTTGTGATGCCCTCGTCTCTTGGCCGGGCGGCGGTGCTGGTGCCGGTGGGTATGGCGCTGGCCGATGTGCTGGGGCTGGGAAAGGGATCGACGGGGCGGACCGGCGTGGCGGTGATCATCGCGATCGGGACCAACATGCCCAGTTTCGCAATTCTGCCGTCAAACATTCCCAATGTCATCCTGTCGGGCGTGGCAGAGCAATCCTTTGATGCGCATTTCAGCTACGCTGAATACCTGCTGCTGCATTACCCGGTTCTCGGGCTGTTGAAATCTGCGATCATCGTCGCCCTTGTACTGGGATTCTTTCCCGCACGCGTTGCGACGGGAAACGCGATACCGACGCAGACGACCGGCTCAGGCCGCCGTCAAATGGCTCTGCTGGCAATTCTTCTGGTCACGCTGGGTTTCTGGTCCACGGACCAGATCCACGGGATCAATGCTGCCTGGATCGGTTTGGGGACCTCTTTGGTGCTTATGGTGCCGCAACTTGGTTTCGTGCCGCCGCCGATGTTCAAGTCCTCGGTGGATTTCTCGATGTTGCTTTTCGTGGCCGGGGCGCTGACCCTTGGAACTGTGGTCAATACCAGCGGGCTGGGCGAAATCATCGCGGGGAAGGTCTTGTCCGCGCTCCCGTTCCAGCCGGGGAATGACTTCTTGAACTTCATCTCGCTGTCGCTTTTGGGAACAGGCACTTCGATCTTTACCACGATGGCGGGGGTGCCCGCTGTGCTGACACCGCTTGCGCCGAACCTCGCCGAGACGACTGGCTTTTCCCTGAACGCCGTGCTGATGATGCAGGTCATCGGGTTTTCAACCGTTATCTTTCCCTATCAGGTAGGACCACTGATTGTGGCAATGGGACTCGCCGGGGAAAGCACGCGACCGTTGCTGAAGGTCACGCTTGCGCTTTTCGTGATCACCTTTCTCGTTCTTCTGCCTCTGGATTTTCTATGGTGGAAGCTACTGGGTGTAATTTGAACTTCCGCAGTGAAATGGCATTCAATATTCCCTTGCGATGTGATCCCCGAAAACGGAACAGCAATAGCCTAAAGTTTTCCGCAACGAACCCCGGCAGGAACGGGTTTGGAATTGCGCTGGGCTTGGTGATACGACGAACTTAGCCTCTGGCCGGAGTATTTTGGGAACAATGAAATCCCGTCCACTGTTCCTGAAATACTCCTAGGGGTTGGGGCTGGCCCTCAATCGCGCGTCAGTGCCAGGTATCCTTGCAGATCAGCGCGGCGCGGCGGCGCGGCGCAATCGGTCATTGATGGCCCGACCCAGCCCGGTATCGGGGATCGGCGATATCGCGATGCCGTCGGGATCAAGCGCATCGAGCGCATGCAGGTGGCCGAACAGATTTGCCGCCGCTTCGGTCAGATCACCGGTTGCCGAAAGATTCAGGGCACAATCAACCGCGCCGAAGCCAAGTAGGATCTCGCCATCTCTTGGCGCGGTCACGTTCAGACGGACCTTTGCACCCGGCGCGTAATGCGAATTCAGCTGACCTGGGGCGCTGATCGGTGCGCCTTGTGCCGGGGACGCCAGTGGCTGACCCAGCACTGCTTCAATCTGTTCGCCCGCGACTCCGCCGGGGCGCAGCAATGTCGGCTCCGCGGTAAGCCCGACGATGGTCGATTCCACCCCGACCGGACAGGCCCCGCCATTGAGCACCGCTTCGATCTTGCCCGACAGCCCGTCCAGCACATGACGCGCTTTTGTCGGGCTGATCCGGCCCGAAGGATTGGCCGAAGGGGCTGCGACCGGGCCGCCGAATCGTTGCAACAGGCTTCGCGCCAGCGGATGGGCGGGCACCCGCACTGCCAGGCTTGGCAGGCCGGCGGTCACCAGCGGCGAAAGCCCGGCGTCTGGTTTCAGTGGCAGCACCAGGGTCAGCGGGCCGGGCCAGAATGCATCTGCCAGTTTTTGGGCCATGTCCGACCAGACAACGTAACGTTGCGCAGTTTCGGCATCTGCTAGATGTACGATCAGCGGGTTGAAGCGCGGTCGCCCCTTGGCGGCGAAGATTCGCGCCACGGCCATGTCATTGCGCGCATCCGCCGCCAAGCCGTAAACCGTTTCGGTGGGCATCGCGACAAGCCCTCCTGCGGAAAGGATTTCTGCTGCGCGGGACAATCCGGCAAGGTCATCGCCAAGCAGTTCGGTTCGGACAGTATTCATGGCCAATGACGCGGCGTTCCAATTGAGGTGAGCGTGCGGTTCACTACTTTGCACGGGCAAGATTAATTGAATACAGGCACCGCGACCGGAAGCCAAGCCGCATGCCAGGAGGAGACAATAATGACCTATCGTGCCCAAGTTGAGGATATCCGTTTCATCTTTGACAATGTTGCCGCCCTGGATCAGCTGCGCGGCACTGAAAAATTTGCCGAAGCCAGCGCGGATCTGACCGATGCGGTTCTCGAAGGGATGGGCAAGCTTTGCGAAGAAGTGATCTATCCGACGCTGCGCAATGGCGACCTGACCCCGGCGGTTCTGGAGAATGGCGTGGTACGAACCTCGCCCGGATTCAAGGCGGCCTTCGAGGCGATCGCCGAGGGTGGTTGGGTCGCGGTGTCGGGACCCGAGGCTTATGGTGGAATGGGGCTGCCGCTGTCACTGACCACGGCCTTCAACGAAATGATGTCATCAGCGAACATGGCGCTGGGCCTGTGCCCGTTGCTGACGCAAGGCCAGTGCGAAGCGCTGGAACATCACGGCAGCGAAGAGATCAAAGCACTGTATCTGCCCAAGCTGATCAGTGGTGAATGGACCGGCACGATGAACCTGACCGAGCCGGGGGCCGGGTCGGATGTGGGCGCATTGAAATCCAAGGCCGAACCGAATGGCGACGGTACCTATGCGATCAGCGGACAGAAGATATTCATCACCTGGGGCGACCATGATTTCGGTGGCAACGTCTGCCATCTGGTGCTGGCGCGTCTGCCCGATGGTGTCGCGGGCACCAAGGGGATCAGCCTGTTCATGGTGCCGAAATACATCCCCGACGCCGACGGCAACCCCGGCGTGGCAAATGATCTCAAAGTGGTCAGCCTGGAACACAAGATGGGCATCCATGGCAGCCCGACCGCTGTGATGCAGTTCGATGGCGCCAAGGGCTGGCTGGTCGGAGAACCGCATAACGGCATGGCAGCGATGTTCACCATGATGAACAACGCCCGTCTGGGCGTCGGTTCACAAGGCGTCGGCATCGCCGAGGCCGCCTACCAGCAGGCGCTCGACTACGCCAAGGAACGTCAGCAATTCGGGCCCATCGTCAATCATGCCGATGTGCGGCGGATGCTGTTATCGATGAAGGCAGACACATTCGCGGCGCGCTCCATCGTGATGTCTTGCGCGATTGCCCTGGACATGGCTGCGGCCACCGGGACAGCCGAGTGGCGGGCGCGGGCGGCATTCCTGACCCCGATTGCCAAGGCCTTTGCCACCGATACCGGCATCGATGTCGCCGAACAGGGCGTTCAGGTGCATGGCGGCATGGGATTCATCGAAGAAACCGGTGCGGCACAATTCAGCCGCGATGTGCGGATCACCGCTATCTATGAGGGCACCAACGGCATTCAGGCGATGGACTTGGTCGGTCGCAAGATGATGGACGGGGGCGAGGCAGCCAATGTTCTGATCGACGAAATCGAAGCCCATGCGGAAACAGCCCGCTGCACCATGCCGGAACTGGCCGAACCGGTCTGGCAGGCTTGCGAAAGCCTGCGTGAAGCGGTCGAATGGCTGGTGACACAGTCCGACATGAACACCCGGTTCGCCGGGTCGGTGCCCTTCACTCGCGCCTTTGCCCGGGTTCTGGGCGGTCATTATCATCTGAAAGCGGCGATGGCCGAAGGCGGCGAAGGGGCGCGGTCAAAATTGGCGCGCTACTATATCCGCCGGTTGCTGCCAGAGCATGAATCGCTGCTGACATATGCGATGGCCGGGGCGGATGATCTTTACGCCTTTAGTCTGGACGAGTTGGAGGCATGAGCCGCGATACCGTCGGTATACGGTATCCTTGGGCAGAGGCCCCCGAAAATGGCACGGCGATAGAAGTGGCAGAGGGCATCCTGTGGATCAGGATGCCTTTGCCGATGACGCTGAACCATGTGAATATCTATGCGCTGGACGAGGGCGATAGCTGGACCCTGATCGATTGCGGTGTGTATTCGAAAACATCATTGGCGCTTTGGGAACCCTTGCTGGCCGGGGCAATGGGCGGCAAACCGGTCGGGCGGGTTATCCTGACCCATCATCATCCCGACCATGTCGGTATGGCGGGGTGGTTCAAGGCCCGCTATGGCGCGGAAATCGCCGCTACCCGAACGGCGTTCTTGATGACCCGGATGCTGATCCTTGACGAACAGACCGAAGCCACGCCGGAATCCGTCGCATTCTGGAAAAGTGCCGGGATGGATCCTGACGTACTGGAAAAGCGGCGGCAGGAACGGCCGTTCAATTTTTCTGACATCTGTCATCCGCTGCCGGTCGGCTATAGCCGGATTCAGCAAGGTGATGTGGTCCGCGCCGGTGGCCGCGATTGGGATATTCATATCGGCCATGGCCACGCGCCAGAACATCTGACGATGTGGAGTCGCGATGACGACCTGGTGCTGTCGGGCGATCAGATTCTGCCATCGATCAGCCCTAATATCGGGGTACATCCGACCGAACCCGACGCCGATCCTTTGGGCGAATGGATGGAAAGCTGCGAACGATTGCAGCTTCTGGTGAATCAAGATCAATTGGTGCTTGGCGGTCACAAGCTGCCCTTTACCGGCGCACCGACGCGGATGCGTCAATTGCTGGACAATCATCATGGTGCCTTGCGGCGGTTGCGCGATCATTTGCAGGACCCGCGCACTGCGGCCGAATGTTTCCCGCCGCTGTTCAAGCGGCGAATTGACGGTGGCACCTATGGCCTGGCACTGGTCGAAGCGGTTGCGCATCTCAATCATCTGCATCAGACAGGAGAAGTCGCGCGTGAACGGCGCGAAGACGATGCTTGGCTGTGGCGGATGAAAGATTGAGCAATGGAAACTAAGATTTCGACGACGGCAGAGGCCCAGGAAATGTCCGCTTTGCCGCGACGACATGAAGTCCACGCCGATCCCGAAGCGCCTTGCAACACCGCCGTGCCTGTCGAAGTCACCGACACCCCGCTGGAAGAAAAAAGCCCAGCACAATGGGCCTATGAGCGGTTGATCCTCTATATCCAGAATTTCGAAGAAACATTGGATAACGAACATGAAATAGCCATGGGGTTCGCTGGTGGCGACGCCGGGGTGCTGCGGATCGAAGGTTTAGGCTTTTTCGACCCCGATATCGTCACGTTTTATGGTAGCGATGAATACGGTCTGAAAACTCAGCTGATTCAGCATGTCAGTCAGCTTAGCGTGATTCTGCAGGCGCTGCCGAAAGAACCCGAACAGGTCGAGCCAAAGCGGATCGGCTTCCGCTTGGCTGCCGATCTGGCAAAAAAGGGATAATCCGGCCCCTCCGATTGTTTTGCCGTGGTGACAGGGATGGAAAAATCCGTTAATCAAGCCGAAAACAGATACTGTGAAGGAATGTGAAAATGGCTGAACACAAGCATGGTGAAATGGACGCTCACGTTCAGGAAGAAACCTTTGCGGGTTTCGTGACTTTCGTCAAATGGTCGGTCGTTGCCATCATTGCCATTCTGATCTTCATGGCGCTGGTCAACAGCTAATACCCGGTTCCTGGAACCGGGTGCGATGATCAGGGGGTCATAATGCGTGGATTTATCCTGGCGCTTTGCGCCGTGACCGCTACGGCGGGTTGTGTCGTAAAGAAAGATCCTCCGATTGCCGACGACGTGTTGGCCAAATCGATCTATCGCCACGACGGCCCACCGGCATTGACCCTTTATACGATGGTCAACAACAGCAATGGTTCGGGTGCGCATTCATCGCTGATGATCAACGGTAGCCAGCGGGTGATCTTCGATCCCGCCGGTTCGTTTCGCAAGCACGGCATCGTGGCTCGCAATGACGTGGTTTATAATGTCACGCCCCAATTGCAGGATGTCTATGCACGGTTCCATGCCCGCAAGACATTTCATGTTGTTGTGCAGCGGATGGAGGTTTCGCCCGAAACTGCGGAGAAGGCGTTGCAGTTGGCGATGAGCTATGGCGAAGTTCCCGATGCGATGTGTTCACAAAGCACCTCGACGATCCTGTCGCAGTTGCCAGAACTGAACATCAAGCCGACATATTATCCCAATAACCTGTCCGAACAATTCAGTCAGGTTCCCACGGTCAGCACGCAGCAGCTTTACGAATATGACGACGAAGACCGGTTCAAGGCGTTTGAAACCTATGATCCCGAACGCGTTAAACAGCAGAACAATTCGTAACCGCTATCCCAGCAGATAGAGCAGGGTATAAAGACTGGCCGCGCCGGAACCGATGGCGGCCAGCACATTTTTAGTGACATATCCGACACCCAGCGTCACCAGCGCGGCAACCAGCCGGGGCAGGTCGAAATCGCCACCCGTGCCGGTCGGCCAGATCACCAAAGGCGCGACCAGCCCGGGCAACACCGCCACAGCCGTGTATCGCAAGTGCCGCAGCAGCCATTCCGGCATTACCCGGTCGCCGATCAGGCCGGTGAAGACAAAACGCAATCCAAAACTGCCAAGCCCGAGAAGGATGATCACCGTCCAAAGCGTGGTCCTGTCGATCCCTTCCATCATGCGTCTCCGTTCCGACGATCCTGCCACAGTTCGACCTGTGCCCCGATCATCATCGCGCCAAGACCGGCAACCAGAACCCCAAGGTTATAAGGAAAGAAGCTGAACGCCAGTGACAGCACGACCGAAGCCAGCGCGGCCGCCCGGTGGGCCGGGGTCCGCAACGCTGGGGCGATGATGGCAAGGAAGGTGATCGGGATGGCGAAATCCAGCGCCAGTCCCGATGGCATCGACGAACCGATCAGCGATCCCAACAGGGTGAACCCATACCACATCGGGCAAATTGGCGTGACGGTCCCCATGAAATAGGCGGTCTTATCGGCCACGCTCCAGCTTGGGTTTTCTTCATAGGCCACGATCGAACAGGCATAGCTTTGATCGACGGTAAAATAGGCGATCACCGCCCGTTTCCATAGCGGGGCCGCCCCGATATGTGGCGTTAACGAAGCCGAATACATCGCCATGCGCAGATTGACCGCAAGCGCCGAAGCCAGAACGATCGCTGTCGGTGCGTGTTCCGACATCAGTTGCAGGGCGGTGAACTGGGCCGCCCCAGCGATCACCACAACGGAAAAGGTCAGCGTTTCGAACACGCTCAACCCGGCTTCGGTGGCGACAACACCAAACAGCAGACCGAAGGGAGCGATGACAAGCAAGAAGGGCAGGCCATCGCGGAAACCTTGCCAATACGGCGAACGGGACTGAGAAGACGTCATGGATATAACACTTAATATGTAAAGAACGTCAGTCCTATCGGCGACTGGTCTAGGATGCAAACGGCAGAGCGCATTTTTTGACGCTCAGTCTAAAATCAGTCAAAAATTCCGGCAACCCGGCCCAGCAACATAAAAGCACGGGCGGTGCGGGTTTCGGACATTTCGGATATTTCAGTATCCGATGCGGCCTGTTCGAAATCTTGGAACATCTTGTCAAAGCGGCGCAGAAAATGATGCGCTGCGTCGCGGAAGATCGGATCTTGTTTCATCCGTCCCGCCGTCAGGGCCAGTGAACTGCGGTCGTGGATGCCGCCGATCTTGGCAATGGTGCGGCCGCGTTCTCCCGCCGCGAACCGGCGCCAGATTTCGGGCCGGGCCAGATCGGCGCGCATATCGTCCATATAGATGCCGTCTTGGCTGAGCAGGGTCAGAACATCCTGGCTGGCTTGGATCAACTGCGCCGCCTGACGATCCTTCAAGGCCTTGCGCAGCGCGGCGAAGCCTTCTTCATCCTCGGCGGTTTCAGGGAAATTCATCGCCCGTAGGAAATCCGCCCGCGACAGCGGCGGGCCGATTTCTTCGGCGGGGGTGCCCAATGGCAGCGGGGCCTGGTTGTCGGTGCCTTCGGGTACCGTCGGCTGCACCGTCGGGCGGATCGTCCCCGAGGCACGATCGCGGCTGCTGGTGAAGGTCGCCAAGGCGGTTTCGGTTTTCCGCTGTGCATCGGCAATTTCGTCCAGTTTGCGGGTGACGGCGGGTTCGTTGGCCAGATCGCGGCCCTGCGACTGTGCCACATATGCCTGTCGAATGGCATCAATCGCGGCTTGCAGCCGGGCGCTTTCTTCGCGCATCACTCGGCTGGACCTTGCCGCCGTCGCGCCGACCCAGATCATCGCCACCGGTAAAAAGATCACCAGAAGCGTCATCAGGAACCGTAAGCCGTCAGGCCCTTCGACTTCCACCGGGGTTTCGAGCGTCATGAAGAACCAGCCCGATACAACCATCCAGACACCGCTGAGCAGGATCGCGACAAGTTCGATTGTCGTGACCTTTGCCCGGCTGGGCTTGTCATATAGACCCAACGGCGTGATCGGGCGGCCGTTTTGCTTGTCAGCCATGTCTGGCACTCGCTACCCCTGAAATCAGGATCAAATGAATTCTATCTTCAAAACTTCGTAGGAACGTTCCCCACCGGGGGTGCGCACTTCGACGCTGTCGCCTTCTTCCTTGCCTATCAGGGCGCGCGCAATGGGCGATTTGATGTTCAGCAGACCTTTTTCGATATTGGCTTCGTATTCGCCAACGATCTGCCAGACCTTTTCTTCGTCGGTGTCTTCATCAACCAAGGTGACGGTCGCGCCGAATTTGATCGCACCTTTAAGCGATTTGGGGTCGATCACCTCGGCCAGCGAAATCACGCCCTCCAATTCCTTGATCCGACCTTCGATAAAGCTCTGCTTTTCGCGGGCGGAATGATATTCGGCATTTTCCGACAGATCGCCCAGTTCTCGCGCTTCGGCGATTGCCTGAATGATGGCCGGTCGTTCGACCGATTTCAGGTGCTTCAATTCCACCTCGAGCGCAGCAAAACCCGCGCGGGTCATCGGTAACTTTTCCATGGGGCCCTTTCCATGACGGAGCGGCGGGCGCGGAACGCCCACCGTTGATGTTTTTTAGTTCGTGTCGAATTACCTGAACCAATGCATGGGCATAATGCAAGGGGGTGGCGAAGGTAGCGGTGCGAAATATCGCCAAATATTCCGGTGGGGCAGATCGTTACGCATAGCTGACCACCTCGAATTCGATCCCGTCGCCATCGACAAAATAGAACCGTCGCCCCGGTTCGTAATCGGCATGGTTGATCGGGGTGAACCCGGCCGCCTTTACCCGCGCCTCGGTCGCGTCGAGGTCATCGACCACCACGCCGAGGTGATTCATCCCGCCGATCGTGCGGTACCGCGACCTGGTCGCCTTTTGCGGTGCGACCGGTGGGGCATAGACCGCGACATAGCTGTCATCCGATCCGACATGGATGGCATAGCCATCATCTATTGCGCCACCCTGCCATCGGATGTGCCAGCCGAAGACATCGCACAGCCATTTTGCCGTGGCTTCGGGATTGGTGACGGTGAAATTGGCATGTTCAAGATGCGTAGTCATTGGGAAACCTTAGCTGTTGATTTTCAAGATGGATTCAAGCTAATGTCTAAACCTAACTTTAGGTCAAGGAGTTAGAATTGACTAAAAACAACAGCTTGCGTCCAAAGATCGGATTGCCCATCGGGGCATTGGCGGAGCGAACTGGGTTGGCAGTGTCGGCAATTCGCTACTACGAATCGCAGGGGTTGATTTCCGCCTGGCGCAATGCGGGCGGTCAGCGCCGGTTCGAGCGTGCCGATATTCGGCGGCTGTCTTTTGTCATGATTGCGCAGAAATTTGATTTCTCCATCGCCGAAATCCGCGATGTGCTGAAGGGGCTGCCCGACGGGCGCGCCCCCACGCCTGCCGATTGGAGGCGCATTTCAAAACAGTTCCGGCAGGCGCTGGATCAGCGCATCGCGACGCTGGAAAAACTGCGCGACAATCTTGATGGCTGCATCGGGTGTGGCTGCCTGTCTTTACCCAAATGCGCTTTGTACAACGATCATGATCGCGCCCGAAGCAAAGGGCAGGGGCCGCGTTATTTGCTGGGCGACAGCCCTGAAGTCGTCGATAATGACCGTGATCGCGCGGATTTAACGCCTCGTCGCGATTGACGGACAATGCTGCAGCGCGGTAATCACGTCTGAAATTTAATTACGCGCCGGATCCAGAGGAGGGCCACCCATGTCGGAAACCGAACGGGAAGCGATGGAATATGACGTAGTGATCGTCGGCGCAGGCCCGGCGGGCCTGTCAGCAGCGATCCGGTTGAAGCAGTTGGATGCCGATTTGAACGTCGTCGTTCTGGAAAAAGGCTCTGAAGTCGGGGCGCATATCCTGTCCGGTGCGGTTCTGGACCCTTGCGGTCTTGATGCGCTGATCCCCGACTGGAAAGAAAAGGGCGCACCGCTGAACGTGCCGGTGAAAGAAGACAACTTTTACATGCTGGGCGAAGCTGGCGGGGTGCGAGTACCGAATTTCCCGATGCCACCGTTGATGAACAATCACGGGAATTACATCGTGTCGATGGCGAATGTTTGCCGCTGGATGGCTGAACAAGCCGAAGAACTGGGCGTGGAAATCTTCCCGGGCATGGCCTGTTCAGAACTGGTTTATGGCGACAAGGGGACGATCAAGGGCGTCGTTGCCGGAGAATTCGGTAAAAACCCCGATGGCACCCAAGGACCGGGATACGAACCGGGGATGGAACTGCATGGTAAATACGTGTTCCTGTCCGAAGGTGTGCGCGGCAGTTTGGCCAAGGAAGTGATCGAGCGCTACGGGCTGTCCGATGGCAAGGAACCACAGAAATTCGGCCTCGGGATGAAGGAAATCTGGGAAATCGACCCGGCCAAGCACCGGGAAGGCACCGTGACCCACACCATGGGCTGGCCGCTGGGCAGCAATGCCGGGGGCGGATCGTTCATCTATCATCTAGAAAACAATCAGGTCTATGTCGGTTTCGTGGTGCATCTGAATTACAAAAACCCGCACCTGTACCCCTACATGGAATTCCAGCGCTTCAAGCATCACCCGATGGTGGCCGAACTGCTGAAGGGCGGCAAGCGCGTCGCCTATGGTGCGCGGGCGCTTTCTGAAGGCGGATACCAGTCGATGCCGCAGATGGTGGCCCCCGGCGTGGCGCTGCTGGGCTGTTCGGTCGGCATGGTCAACGTGCCGCGGATTAAGGGCAACCACAACGCCATGCTGTCGGGCAAGGTCGCTGCCGAAGCCGCCTATAGGGCGATCCAGACCGGCCGATCGGGCGACGAGCTGCATGATTATGAAGAAGAGGTCCGCAAGGGCGCGATCGGCAAGGATCTGAAAAAGGTCCGTAACGTCAAACCTCTGTGGTCGAAATTCGGCCTGACGGCTTCCTTGGCGCTTGGCGGGTTCGACATGTGGACCAACACGCTGGGATTCTCGCTGCTTGGCACGCTTAAACACGGCAAAACCGATGCGGCGGCGACCGAACCGGCTTCGGTGCACAAACCGATCGATTATCCCAAACCGGATGGCACGCTGAGCTTCGATCGGCTGACCAATGTCAGTTTTTCCTTCACCAACCACGAGGAAAGCCAGCCCTGCCATTTGCAGCTAAAAGACCCGATGGTGCCGATTTCCAACAATCTGCCGATGTATGACGAACCGGCGCAGCGCTATTGCCCGGCAGGGGTTTATGAAGTGGTCGAAAAGGACGGCAAGCAGGAATTCGTGATCAATTTCCAAAACTGCGTCCACTGCAAGACCTGCGATATCAAGGATCCGGCCCAGAACATCAACTGGACCACGCCGCAGGGCGGTGACGGGCCGAATTACCCGAATATGTGATCCTTATCGAAAAGACCGAAAAAGGGCGCCGCTGGGCGCCCTTTTTGTTTGATGGCAGTTCTGCCCATGCAGAGAGATAAGTGCCGTTGACTGATGTCGGGCCGAATTGCCAAACGTGTGCGCGACCCGGGTGAAGAAACGTACACGCGGCCGGTCGGCACAACTTACGACCTTCTGGCCTGACATTTCGGTGATTCCCCGCCGGGGCGCGGGGTTTCCTGCCCATCTTGATTGCCTTTGCCGCTCGGCGCGTTAGTCTGTTTTTGAACGGATCAATAATCGCGGACCAAGGGTATGATGAAAAACTGGGTGACAAGTGCTGTTCTGACGATTGCCATCGGGGTCAGCGGGGTGTCACCGGTGCAGGCGCAGGGGCTTGCCGGGTCCTATCTGGCGGCTCGACAGGCCGGGATGACTGCCGATTACAAAACTGCGGCGGAATATTACGCCCGCGCTTTGGCCCGCGATCCGTCGAATCCGGCGCTTCTGGAATCGGCGGCGCAGGCGCAATTGTCGCTGGGGCGGCTGGACCGCGCCATCCCGATGGCCCGTCAGTTGGAAGAATTCGGACCAGACAGTCAGATCGCGCAGATGATCCTGATGGCCGACGATGCAGAACATGAACGGTTCGACAAGCTGGATGCCCGCAGCAATCAGGAACGCAGCGTTGGTCCCTTGGTCGACGGCTTGGTTCAGGCTTGGGCGAAGATGGGCCAAGGCCAGGTTTCGGCGGCGCTGAAAATCTATGATGACGTTGCAGAAAAACGCGGCTTGCAGGGATTTGCCCTTTATCATAAAGCGCTGGCGTTGGCCTCGGTTGGTGATTTCGAATCCGCCGAAGCGATTTTTTCAGAAAATGTCGGCACGACAATGCAAGTGACCCGGCGCGGTGCCATCGCGCATGTAGAAATGCTTAGCCAACTGGATCGCGGCGCAGATGCGGCGCAGATGATTGTCGGTCTGTTCGGCCCTGATCTGGACCCGGTGCTACGCGACATGCATGCCGTGTTGGACAAGGGCGAAAGCCTGCCCTTTACCATGGTCAGATCGCCCAAAGAAGGTGTGGCCGAAGTGTTCTATTCGGTCGCCGCAGCGCTGAGTACTGAAGCCGGGCAGGATTATACGCTGCTTTATTCCCGTGTTGCGGAATATCTGCGTCCCGATCATACCGATGCGATCCTGCTGAGCGCGGGGCTGCTGGAAGATCTGCAACGCTATGATCTGGCTGTGGACGCCTATAAGAAAGTCAGCCGTGACAACCCCGCCTTTCATGCCGCCGAACTGGGCCGCGCCGAGGCGCTGCGCAAATCCGGCCGTGTCGACGCCGCGGTCGAAGTTTTGGAACAACTGGCCAAAAGTCACGGCGATCAGGCCATCGTGAATGTCACGCTGGGCGATCTGATGCGGCAGCTTGATCGTTTCGAAGACGCGGTTGCGGCCTATGATGCCGCACTTGCGCTGCATGAAGGCACCGATCCAAGCCAGTGGTTTATCTATTATGCCCGCGCGATCTGCTATGAGCGGCTGAACGAATGGGATCGTGCGGAAAAGGATTTTCGCACCGCGCTGGACCTGAACCCCGAACATCCGCAGGTGCTGAATTACCTCGGCTATTCGATGGTCGAACAGCAGGTCAAACTGGACGAGGCGCTCGACATGATCGAACGCGCCGTCGCGGCGCGGCCCGACAGCGGCTATATCGTTGATTCGCTGGGCTGGGTGCTGTTCCGGCTGGGTCGCTATGACGAAGCAGTGCCGCATATGGAACGTGCCGCCGAACTGATGCCGGTCGATCCGGTGGTGAACGATCATCTGGGCGATGTTCTTTGGGCGGTCGGGCGCAAGCGCGAGGCGGAATTTCAATGGCGCCGGGCGCTGTCTTTCGTCGATTATGAAGATGCCGCGGGTGAAGTCGATCCCGACCGTATCCGCCAGAAGCTCGAAATCGGTCTGGACGCGGTGTTGATCGCTGAAGGGGCGCCGCCGCTGAAGGTGGCCAATGGCGAGCACTGAGACCTTTGCCTCGGCAAAGGTAAACCTGACCTTGCATGTCACCGGCCAACGGGCAGATGGCTATCATTTGCTCGATTCGCTGGTGATGTTCGCCGATTGTGGTGACCGGATTACCCTGCGCCTGTCGGAAACTGCGACGCTGACCGTGTCTGGCCCCAAAGCGTCGGGGGTGCCAACCGGCCCGGAAAACCTTGTCTTGCGGGCGGCAGGGTTGATGCGCGTCGGTGCGGAAATCGGGTTGGAAAAACACTTGCCCGCAGCGGCGGGGATCGGTGGCGGGTCATCAGATGCGGCTGCCGTTTTGTTGGCAATCCGTGATCTGACCGGGCGCATCATACCCGAACAGGGGCTGTCGTTGGGGGCTGATATTCCGGTTTGCCTGATTGGTCAGGCGGCGATTATGCGCGGGATCGGTGAAGACGTGACGGTCTTGGAAAACATGCCTACTCTGCATGCCGTGTTGATCAATCCCGGCGTGCCAGTGCCAACCGGGGCGGTTTTCCAAGGATTGTCGCGTAAGGACAATCCACCGATGGAACCGCTGCCACCAGCGCTGAATTTCGAAACGCTGATCGGTTGGCTGGGGCAACAGCGCAATGATCTGCAAGGCCCGGCCATCGTGGCGCAGCCCGCCATTGGCGATGTGCTGCGGTCGATTGCCGCCACCGCAGGGTGCAGATTGGCGCGGATGTCGGGGTCAGGGGCGACCTGTTTTGGTCTCTACGAAACCGCTGACGCCGCGACAAAAGCAGCGACCGTATTGCAACGCCCCGATTGGTGGGTGCAGCCTGTGCGGCTCAATTGATCCGCGCGACCACGTAATCGGCCAGATCGATCAGCAATTGACGTAAACTGTGATCGGGCAATTGTGACATTGATTGCTTAGCCTTGTCGGCCCAGAACAGCGCGTCCTGACGGGTGTCTTGCAACGCGTCATGCTTATTCAGCAGCACCAGGGCATGTTCCAGATCGCCGTCTTCCTGACGACCCTTTTCAATGGTTCGGGTCCAGAACGCGCGTTCCTCGGTATCTGCCTTGGCCACCGCCTTGATTACCGGCAGGGTCAGTTTCCGTTCGCGGAAATCATCGCCGACATTCTTGCCGGTGGCTTTGCTGTCGCCCTGATAATCCAGCAGGTCATCAACGATCTGGAACGCAATGCCCAAGGCATCGCCATAATCGTACAGCGCGCTGATCTCGGATTCGTGCGCTTCGGCAATCACACCACCAACCTGCGTGGCGGCCGAAAACAGCGCCGCCGTCTTGCCGCGCACGACCTGAAGGTAAATCGCTTCGTCCGTGCGCAGATCCTGCGCCGCCGTCAGTTGCAGAACCTCACCTTCGGCAATCGTAGCCGAAGCATTTGACAGAATGTCGAGAACCCGCAGATTGCCCGGTTCCACCATCAACTGAAATGCGCGGGCAAATAAATAATCGCCGACCAGAACGCTGGATTTATTGTCCCACAGCAGATTGGCGGTGGGACGGCCACGGCGTTGCCCGCTTTCGTCCACCACATCGTCATGCAGCAGGGTGGCGGTATGGATGAATTCCACCGTCGCGGCCAGATGCACGTCGAACGGTCCTTGATACCCGCATAGCTCAGCCGCAGCCAAGGTCAGCATCGGGCGCAGACGTTTGCCACCGGCATCGACCAGATGCGCCGTCACTTCTGGAATGCGCGGGGCGTGTTTAGATGCCATCCGGTCATGTATCAGGGTGTTCACAGCCTGCATTTTGGCTTCAAGATGCGTGGCCAGAAGCTCATGCGGTTTGCTGGATGCTTGATGTAAGTTCATCACAACCTCATACATGGCTCGACAAATCTGCCGCTATGCCCATATTCCCCATTATGAAACAGCTTCTGCGCACCACCGATCCGACGTCGATCGCTTTCGCCAAGGCTCTGCTTCAGGGCGAGGGTATAGACTGGTTTGAAATGGACGTAAACATGAGCGTTCTCGAAGGTAGTATTGGCATTTTGCCGCGCCGGTTGATGGTGCGGGACGAAGATCTGACAACCGGTCAGCGTATTTTACGCGACAATGGGATCGCTTTGGATGGATGATCTGACCCAGTCCCAATTTTTGGGGGGACGGGTCACGGCGTGGCAGCCCGCACGGGGATACCGCGCCGGGGTCGATCCGGTGCTGTTGGCCGCAGCGGTTCCGGGCACACCGGGGCAAACTGCGCTGGAACTGGGCTGTGGGGTTGGGGTGGCGTCGTTGTGCCTGTTGGCGCGAGTGCCGGACATGCGGATCACAGGGCTGGAAATCCAACCTTCATATGCTGCGCTCGCACGTCGCAATGCGGCCGAGTCTGGGGCCGCGTTGGAGGTGGTCGAGGCCGATCTGGCCCAATTGCCCGCCCATTTGCGCGACCGACAATTTGACCATGTGTTTGCCAACCCGCCCTATTTTTTGCGCGACGCCTCGGTGTCGGCGGCGGACCCTGGGCGCGACATCGCTTTGGGCGGTGAAACGCCGCTGGCCGATTGGGTCGAAACCGCCGCCAGACGGGTCAGGCCCAAGGGCTATGTCAGCTTTATTCAGCGGGTCGAACGGTTGCCGGAACTTCTGAGGGCGATGCAGGCGCGGCTGGGCAGTTTGCAAGTTTTACCATTGATGCCGCGCCGGGGCCGCGAATCGCAATTGTTCCTGATCCGGGGTCGAAAGGGGGGGCGGGCCGCCTTTCGTTTGCATGCGGGCATCCGAATGCATGAAGGGGATACCCATACCCGCGATCAGGAAAGCTATACTTCTGATATTCGCGCTGTGCTGCGAGATGGGGCAGCTTTGCCATTTCCCAAGTGATTTGGCCGCGTCGGGTGGCATATTTCCGCTTCTCGCTGCGCTGCGGCGTGACAGGGCGAAAAAGTTGTGGTGGACTTGTCATATTACTTTCACAGAGAGGAGACTGCCCATGCCCTTGAGTTCGCATATCGAAGAGCTGAAGAAGAAACACCTCACCCTCTCGCAACAGGTCGAAGACGCGCAGCGTGCGCCGGGAATGCCTGATGCGGAAATCTCTGCGATGAAGAAACAGAAACTGCGACTTAAGGAAGAAATCGAACGGCTGACCTCGGAATTGGTCTGATCAATTCGACAGGCTGGCGCGCGCAGCCAAGGCTGCGCCGCCGGTGATAAGCAAAGCCGCCAGTCCCAGAGACCAACTCGGGACGGCGACGCCAAAGGCCACTAGCACTAGGGTCGACAACAAAGGTGCCGCATAAGACGAAACGCCCAGCAACTGAATGTCGCCGCGTTTCACCCCGATATCCCAGACATAAAACGCCAAACCGACCGGCCCCAGTCCCAAGGCCAGCGCCGCCCCCCAGCCGATTGCACCGCTGGGCCAGACGGTGGTTTCCAGTGCCAAGTGCAATCCCGCCGACAGGATTGCGGTTGCGATGCAGAACACCGCAACGGATTCGGTGGGGGCAGTACCGACGCGGCGCGACAAGACCGAATAGCCCGACCAGGTCAATGCGCAGCCCAAAGCCAGCAGATAGCCGGGCAGCGCGGCAGAATCGAAACCTGCCTCTCCGCCGCCGATGATCAGCGCTGCCCCCAGAAATCCTAATACCCCACCCAGAAAATGTCCCGTCTTCAGCTTTTCGCCGGGCAGAAGCCCGGAAAACAGCACGATCAGCAGTGGCCAAAGATAGGCAATCAGCCCAGCCTGTGCCGGTGGGGCCAGACGCAACGCGCTGAAATACAGCGCGTGATAGCCAAACAGCCCCAGCGTGCCAAAAACGTAAACTTTGAGCGGAACCGTTTTCAGCCGGTGCAGGCTGCCGTTGGCAATCGTCCAGATCAGCCCCAGCGTCCCCCCGACGGTAAAACAGATTGCATTCAGCAATAGCGGCGGGGTCGGCGCGGTGCCGACGGTAAACAGTGCCAGCAATGCCCAAAGCAGCACGGCAATGAACCCGATGGCGGTGGCTCGTTTGCTTGTCATGCTTGGGGGATATCCTCGACCGGAATGATTTCGAACTGGTCGGATATATGTGCGGTTTTTTCGATCTCGGCAAGAAACCAGTCACGGAAGGCGGCGATCTGCGGCCGGGTTTCAGCCCCGGGTAGGCAAACAAAACGAAACCGAGCACGGGTTTCGATCGCCACCTTGAACGGAGCGACCAGACGGCCCTCCAACAGGTCCTTGATGATCATCGGGCGGCGCCCCAGTGCAACACCGGCCCCCGTCGCCGCCGCGTCGACGGCGTGATCGGCATTGGAAAAATGGGCGCCGCGGCTGGGGCTGTGATCGATGCCAACCGCCCGGAACCAGGTCGGCCAATCGCAGGGCGGGGACAGGAACGCGATCGAATCGTCGAAAATGAGAGGCGCCTGTTTCAGGCTTTCCGGTGTGGGATATTTTTGCGCCAGTTCCGGCGTCATCACCGGGGTCATCCATTCCTTGCGCACCGGCACCGAATAGAGCCCGTCATCCGCGCCATAGCCAAAGCGGATGGCGACATCGACCGCGTCCCGTTCCAGATCGACCATGCGCAGCGACGCGGCCAACCGCAATTCGATGTCCGGATGGGCACGGGCGAAATCATAAAGCCGCGGCGCCAGCCATTTCGCCGTCATTGCCGGGCCAGCAGTGACCGTCAGGGCCGTATGATCCTGTAACCGCTTGGTGGCGCGCCAGGCGGCGGTCAGGGCCTGAAATCCGTCAGATGCACCGGGGGCAAGCGTCTTTCCCGCTTCGGTCAGCGCCACCGCCCGGTTCAAGCGGAGGAACAGCGGCGCACCAAGATGCTGTTCCAGCGATTTGATCTGAAATGACAGTGCCGCAGGAGTCACATGCAATTCCTCGGCCGCCTTGGCAAAGGACATGTGCCGCGCGGCAGAATCAAACGCACGCAAAGCGGTCAAAGGGGGGAGGCGATCCGGCATATCAGTTAAGTACAGCTTAACTGTAGGTGTGAAAAGTCTCGTTTGTCAGCTTTGTTCATAAGGTGCAGGTTAAAGGCACATCAAAAACTCTTATCCAAAGAGGCCGCCATGATTGAAATCGCTCAAAACACCCGTATCGAAACCGCTTTTGCCGCTGCCCATGCCGAACGCGCCAAGGCGTTTGGCGCTGTGTTCGGCTGGCTGTTCGCCCGTCCTCCGGTTCCGCTGGCCGCAAATGGCCTTACGGAACCGTGCCGCTGATCCCTGTCGATCTTACGGCACGAAAAGGGCCGGTCCTTTGACCGGCCCTTGGTTTTTATAAGTTTGGCGCGTGTCAGACGAAGAACTGTCCGCCATTGGCCGAAATGGTCGATCCGTTGATGAAGCCAGCATCATCCGAGGCCAGGAAAACCACGCAACGTGCGATTTCTTCGGGTTCGCCAAGACGGCCGGTCGGGATCTGAGCGATGATCGAATCGCGCACTTTTTCCGGTACTGCCATCACCATTTCTGTGGCGATATAGCCGGGGCAGATCGCGTTGGCGGTGATGCCCGCGCGGGCACCTTCCTGCGCCAGCGATTTCACGATGCCCAGATCGCCGGCCTTGGTGGCGGCATAGTTGGCCTGTGCGAATTGACCCTTCTGGCCGTTAATCGAGGAAATCACGATCACGCGGCCGAATTTGCGTTCCCGCATGCCGGGCCAGATCGGGTGTACGGTGTTGAATACGCCGGTCAGGTTGGTGTCGATCACCTCGGACCACTGTTGCGGGGTCATCTTGTGGAACGGCGCGTCGCGGGTAATCCCAGCATTGGCGACGACCACGTCGATCGGGCCCAGATCGGCTTCAACCTTGGCAATGCCCGCCGTCGATTCGTCGTAATCGGCCACGTTCCACTTATAGGTCTTGATGCCGGTTTCTGCGGTAAATGCGGCGGCGGCCTCATCGTTGCCGGCGTAAGTTGCGGCAACGTCATATCCTTCGGCTTTCAGCGCTTTGGAAATAGCTGCGCCGATGCCGCGTGATCCGCCGGTGACGAGTGCGATTCTAGCCATGGGTGTCCTCCAGTCTGGCAATGCGTGTTGGTAACACTGTTACTTTGAAGTTGATGTTTTCGCAATAATATTACGTCATGAAATCTGATCTTTCGGAAGTTTTTTTGCAGTTGCGGCATTGTGCTCACGAAAAAGGGGCACCGGATGGTGCCCCTTGATATGTCGTTCTGTCTGGCATCGTCCTCTTATGGACGTTCCAAGCACATGGCCACGCCCATGCCGCCGCCGATACAAAGCGTCGCCAAGCCCTTTTTCGCCTCGCGCCGCTTCATTTCGAACAGCAGCGTGTTGAGGATCCGACAGCCCGAAGCGCCGATCGGGTGGCCGATGGCGATGGCGCCACCGTTCACGTTGACGATCGACGGATCCCATCCCATGTCCTTATTCACGGCCAATGCCTGTGCGGCGAAGGCTTCGTTGGCTTCGACCAGATCCAGATCGCCCGCGGACCAACCGGCCTTGTCCAGCGCTTTGCGCGAGGCAAAGATCGGACCGACGCCCATGATCGACGGGTCGACCCCGGCGGTGGCATAGGATGCAATCCGCGCCAGCGGTTCCAGACCGCGCTTTTCGGCTTCGTCTGCGCTCATCAACAGAACGGCGGCGGCACCGTCATTCAGGCCAGATGCGTTCGCGGCGGTGACCGACCCGTCCTTGGTGAAGGCGGGGCGCAGTTTTTGCATCGCTTCGATGGTGGCACCGTGGCGGATGTATTCATCCTTATTGACCACGATCTCGCCCTTGCGAGTCTTGATGGTGAAGGTGATCACTTCGTCGTCGAACTTGCCCGCATTCTGGGCCGCTTCGGCCTTGTTTTGCGATGCAACGGCGAATTCGTCCTGCATGTCGCGGCTGATCTGCCATTGTTCGGCGACGTTTTCCGCCGTCTGGCCCATGTGATACCCGTTGAAAGCATCCCACAATCCGTCGCGGATCATCGAATCGATGTATTTCATATCGCCCATTTTCACCCCGGCGCGCAGATGCGCGACATGCGGGCTCAGCGACATGCTTTCCTGGCCACCTGCGGCGACGATGCTGGCATCACCCAACTGGACGTGCTGTGCGCCCAAGGCGACGGCGCGCAGGCCCGAACCGCAGACCTGATTGATGCCCCAAGCTGCGCTTTCAATCGGCAGACCGGCATTGATATGGGCTTGGCGGGCGGGGTTCTGACCCTGACCCGCGGTCAGGACCTGACCAAGGATCGTTTCGGACACGTCCGATTTGTCGATGCCCGCACGGGCGACAATGGCTTCCAAAACAGCAGAGCCCAGATCATGGGCGGGTGTATTTGCAAAAGAGCCTGTGAACGAACCGACAGCCGTCCGAGCTGCGGAAACGATTACAACATTGGTCATAGTATCCTCCACCAATTTCAGGATCGAGGAGCCTCGGGGCCGAGCGGTTGTCGCGGGCCCATGACTCCTCGCCTTCTGCATCGTCATAGTTTATTCGCCGCGTTGCGGCAACCGCGCGAAAGCACCCATGGTAGGAATTGGCGCTCATCCCGCCTTTATTTGATCCTGACGCCAGTTCATATTGATCCGCGGGACGCCGAACAGATGACCCTGTAGGCAATCGATTCCGTGATCAGACAGCCACGCCGCTTCGTCGCGGGTTTCGATGCCGCAGGCCACGGTCAGCATGTCGAAATGCTGCGCGATCATTTGCAGCGCCGCGATTAGAACCTGATTGTCGGGGTCGCGATGGATCGCGCGGCAGAAATCGCCGTTGATTTTCAGGATGTCGAATCCGAATTCGCGCAGATAGCTGAGCGAGGTGATCCCGGCCCCGAAATCATCCAGCGCAAAGGCGACATTCTTGCGCCGGACATGATCCATGAACGGGGTTACCAATTCCGGAACCATCATTGCCGAGGCTTCGCTGATTTCCAGGATCAACCGTTCCCCGACCGTTGGGTCACGGGTCAGCCCGCGGTCCAGAGTTTCCATCCAGCGCGGATATCCGGCCGAACGGAGCGACATGTTGACCGACAGGCGGATATGCGGGTGATCGGCCAGAATATGCAGACCCTGTTCCAGCGCGACGCAATCGATCATCCGACCGACTTCGGTGTCTTCGACATGATCCATGAAATCGCG
This sequence comes from Thalassovita gelatinovora, assembly GCF_001458355.1. GTDB lineage: Bacteria > Pseudomonadota > Alphaproteobacteria > Rhodobacterales > Rhodobacteraceae > Thalassobius > Thalassobius gelatinovorus. Next base: position 108,029 of record NZ_CYSA01000026.1, read on the forward strand.
GGCCGGAATGACCCTTTCGGTGTCGTCGAATATCCGCATCAACCCTTCGTAGAAGGCGACCCGACTGGGATCGCCCGCTTCGACCACCGGCTGAAACGCCAGCGCCGCTTCGTTATGGTGCAAAGCATTCCTGACCATTTCCAAAACGTTCCGATCCCGCTGAAACACGGCATAGGACAGGGCGCTGTCCTGTCCGTCAGGAATATCAGCCATTTTCCCGAATTTTCTGTCCGCCATAGTCACCCCCTTTGATGTTCGGCAGGGGCAGGGTGTGGCAAAGGTTCTAATGGTGCCTTAAAATTAAAATTTGAACGTTTTTCAGGTTTAAGTTTCGTTTGATTGTGCCCGGCGTTGCCATCCGGTACGGATCGCAACGCCGGGATGGTCACCTATCGCTCGCGATCAGCGCTTCGATCAGCGCTCGTGCCTCGGCACCGTTCCAATCCGCATCCCCCATCAAGCGACCGATTTCGCGCCCCTCAGGATCAAGCAACACCGAAACCGGCAGCCCCATTACGGCCATGCTGCGCGCCAGCATCTGTTTGGGGTCGCGGTGCAATGGCAGGTTTTCAACCCCGGCATCGGCAAAGAATTTTTTCATGGCTGGCGGCGGATTGTGACCGGTGGCGATGGTGACGACGTCGAAACGATCGCCGCCATAGCTGGCCTGCAGCGCGTCCAGCATCGGCATTTCGGCCCGGCAGGGTGCGCACCATGTCGCCCAGAAATTCACCAGCACATATTTGCCACCAAAGTCCTGCAACCGCGCCTCTTCGCCGGTTTCAGACAAAAAAACTACATCCGGCAATGGTTTTGGCGCGCTGTGGAAATTCATCTTCTTCATATCGCCCTGACGCAGTGCGGCCAGCGCGGCAGCATCCGCCGCCAGTGCGCCATTTGCACCAAGCAGAAAGGCCGTATAAAGGATCAGTGAAACAAATTTGCGCATATAACCTCCCAAGGGGCAGACATGAGTGACACTTCCTCGAACCAGATGTGGGGCGGCCGCTTTGCCGCCGGTCCAGACGCGATCATGGAGGCGATCAACGCCTCCATCGGGTACGACCAGCGCATGGCAGCGCAGGATATCGCGGGTTCAAGGGCCCATGCCGCCATGCTGGCTGCGACGGGCATCATAACTGATAGCGATGCCGACACCATTCGGGAAGGGCTGCTCACGGTCTTGTCAGAGATCGAGACCGGCAGATTCGAATTTTCCACCGCGCTGGAAGACATTCACATGAATGTCGAAGCCCGGCTGAAACAGATCATTGGCGAACCGGCCGGCCGGTTGCACACCGCGCGGTCGCGCAACGATCAGGTCGCGACCGATTTCAAACTTTGGGTGCGCGATCAGATCGACGCCGCCATTGACGGGATCAAGGCGCTGATCACCGCGCTGATCGGTCAGGCCGAAATTGGCAGCGACTGGGTGATGCCTGGTTTCACCCATTTGCAGACCGCGCAGCCGGTGACCTGGGGCCATCACATGATGGCCTATGTGGAAATGCTGGGCCGTGACCTGTCGCGGTTTCAGGACGCCCGCAAACGAATGAACGAATGCCCGCTGGGCGCAGCAGCGCTGGCCGGAACGTCGTTTCCAATCGACCGCCATATGACCGCCGCCGCCTTGGGGTTCGACCGGCCCAGTGCCAATTCGCTGGACGCGGTGGCGGATCGCGATTTCGCGTTGGATTTCCTGTCCTGCGCCTCGATCTGCGCCATGCACCTGTCGCGCTTCGCCGAAGAATTGGTGATCTGGTCCTCGGCTCAGTTCCGCTTCGTCACCATGTCGGACAAATGGTCGACCGGGTCCTCGATCATGCCGCAGAAACGAAACCCCGACGCGGCCGAGCTGCTGCGCGCCAAGATCGGCCGGATCTTTGGCGCCAACGTGGCGCTGATGACGGTGATGAAAGGGCTGCCCTTGGCTTATTCCAAGGACATGCAGGAAGACAAGGAACAGGTGTTTGACGCCGCCGACAGCCTGATGCTGGCGCTGGCCGCGATGACCGGCATGGTTAGTGACATGACCGGCAACCGCGACGCGCTGGCCGCCGCCGCCGGATCGGGTTTTTCCACCGCCACCGACCTTGCCGATTGGCTGGTCCGCGAATTGAATATGCCGTTCCGCGATGCCCATCACGTCACCGGGTCTCTTGTGGCTTTGGCCGAATCCAAAGGATGTGATTTGCCGGACCTGACGCTTGCCGATATGAAATCGGTACATGGCCCGATCACCGAGGCCGTTTTCGATGTGCTGGGGGTGGATAAATCCGTCGCGTCGCGCATGTCCTATGGCGGCACCGCGCCGGCTCAGGTTGTGACGCAGATCGAACGCTGGAAAAAGGTGCTGGAATGAAACCTGTCCTGATCGTGCTTGCGCTTTTGGCGCTGACCGGTTGCGGGGCCGATGGTGAACCCACCGCGCCCGCGCCGAAATCGTCCCAATCTGGTATCACGATCAGCGGCGAAGCCACGATTGGCGTCGTGTTCTGATGTCGCTGCTACGGGTGGCCTATCTGGCTCTGGCGGTCTGGGGGGCGGTACATCCGCTGGCGCTGCGGCTGCCTTGGTTGCAGCAAAACGGATTTGATTTGACCGCAATGATCGCCGCCTGGCAGGCCAATGGTGCGGTGGCGGGGTTGTTTTGGGATCTGACCATCACGGCCATCGCCTTGACCCTGTGGATCCTGGCCGAGGTCGCGATGCGCCGCAACTGGTTGGCGCTGCTGGCGATCCCCGCGACCTTTCTGATCGGGGTCGGCTGCGGTTTGCCGCTTTACCTGTTCCTACGCACCCGCCCGGTGTGAAAAGCCGGTTGGGGGCCAGCCCCCAAACCCCCGGAGTATTGCAGGAACAGTGATAGGGCTTTCATCGTTCTTCAAATACTCCCGTGCGGAGCGCAAATCCCGAGCCGGAGGCCCTTGGCGGGAGAGGAGATAGGCATGTGCGCGCCGCAGGCGTGCCCGTTTTGATCAATTGAAATGCCGCGCGGCTCTGGCTATGAGGCATGGAACGCAAGCGAAGGGCGCAAGACATGGATCATTTCCTGTATAAAGACGGGGCGCTCTGCGCCGAAAATGTGCCGGTGGCCGAGATTGCCGCCCAGGTCGGCACGCCGTTTTATTGTTATTCCACCGCCACGCTGCTGCGTCATTTCCGGCTGTTCGACGAAGCGCTGGCAGGGATCGACCATGTGGTTTGCTATGCGATGAAGGCGGCCAGCAATCAGGCGATTCTGACCACTTTGGCGCAGGCGGGCGCGGGGATGGACGTGGTTTCGGGCGGCGAATATGCCCGCGCAATCGCCGCCGGCGTGCCGGGTGAAAAAATCGTGTTTTCCGGCGTTGGCAAGACCCGCGAGGAAATGCGTGCCGCACTGGCGGGGGGGATTCGCCAGTTCAATCTGGAATCCGAACCCGAAATGGAAGTTCTTAACGAGGTCGCCACCGCGATGGGTGTGGTTGCGCCGGTGACGGTGCGGGTCAATCCGGATGTCGATGCCAAGACTCATGCCAAGATCGCTACCGGCAAGAGCGAAAACAAATTCGGCATTCCTATCGCGCGGGCGCGCGCGGTCTATGCCCATGCCGCACGTCTGCCGGGGCTGAAAGTGGTCGGTATCGATGTTCATATTGGCAGCCAATTGACCGATCTTGAACCGTTTCGGCAAGCCTATCGCAAAGTGGCCGACCTGACCCGGGCCTTGCGCACCGATGGCCATGTCATTGACCGGCTTGATCTGGGCGGCGGTTTGGGCATTCCTTACACCCGTTCGAACGAAGCACCGCCGCTGCCCGCCGAATACGGCGCGATGATCCGCGAAGAACTGGGCGATCTGGGCTGCGAGATCGAGATCGAACCGGGGCGGTTGATCGCGGGTAATGCCGGGATCATGGTGTCAAAGGTGATCTACATGAAATCCGGCGAAGGCCGCGATTTCCTGATCTTGGATGGGGCGATGAACGATCTGGTGCGCCCAGCGATGTACGAAGCACATCACGATATCATTCCAGTGATTGAACCGGATGCCGGGGTCGAACAACGCCCCTATGACATCGTCGGCCCGGTCTGCGAATCCGGTGATACTTTCGCCAAACAGCGAATGATGCCGCCGCTGGTGGCGGGCGATCTGGTCGCTTTCCGGTCGGCCGGGGCCTATGGCGCGGTGATGGCCAGCGAATACAATACCCGGCCATTGGTCCCCGAAGTTCTGGTGCATGAAGATCAATTTGCGGTTATTCGTGCACGTCCGACCTTTGACGAAATGATAAATCGGGATACCATTCCGGCATGGCTGTAGCGCGATCCCCGTGCATGGCCGTTGGGATAAGGTATGACGACACCCGAACGCGCGTTTGAAACCACGATCCGCTGGCCGCTGCGACTGACCTGGGCAGGGTTGATCGCCGAACGTGCGACCCATGCCTTCTGGCCATTGTGGAGCGTCGCGATGGTCTGTCTGGCCCTGCCGATGCTGGGGCTGCATCAGTCGATGGCGGTGGAACTGGTCTGGACGGCAGTGATCGTGACTGCGGTGGCACTGATCCTGACCGGCGGATACGGGCTGCGGGCCTTCCACTGGCCACGGCGCGCCGAGGCGATGGCGCGGCTGGATGCCACCCTGGCCGGCCGACCGTTGCAAGCGGTTCACGATGCGCAGGCCATCGGCAACGATGACCCCGCGTCTCGGGCGCTGTGGCAGGCCCACCAAGCGCGGATGGCGGCGCGGTTGAGCGAAGCTCGCGCGGTGCCGCCCGATCTCAAAGTGTCACGGAGAGATCCTTTTGCCCTGCGCTATGTCGCCCTGATGGGGATTGCGGTCGGGATATTCTTCGGATCGCTGGACCGGATGGGGGGCGTGCCTGTGCTTGGCCCAGACGGTGCGGCGCTGGCGGCGGGACCGTCCTGGGAAGGCTGGATAGAACCACCGGGCTATACCGGGTTGCCGGTGCTTTATCTGCCGGATCAAACCGATGATGAGCTGGGCATTCCGCAGGGTAGCCGCATCATCTTGCGGTTTTACGGCGAAATTGGTCGTTTGACCCTTGCCGAAACCGTATCCGGACGCAGCAGCGAAGTGCCGCCTGCATCGGACCCGGAACAGCAATTCACCGTCGCTCAGGAGGGGCGGCTGGAAATCAACGGTGCTGGCGGTCGATCTTGGGATGTCGCGCTGGTGCCAGATGCCGCGCCCAGCGTCGCCCTGACCGGTCCGTCCGAGACATCATTCGACGGGCGGATGAGCCTGCCCTACCGGGCCGAGGACGATTATGGGGTGGTTTCCGGTCAAGCGCATATCGATCTGGACATTGCCGCGCTCGACCGTCGTTTTGGGTTGGCTCTCGACCCCGAACCGCGCGCTTTGATCGAACGGGATCTGACGCTGCCGATCACCGGCAGCCGGGCGGATTTCACCGAAAACCTGATCGACGATTTTTCCCAACATCCATGGGCCAACCTGCCGGTAAGCATCCGTCTGCAAGTGACCGATGCCGCCGGGCAGACCGGTTTGGCACCGCCGGTCACGATGGCTTTGCCGGGGCGGCGGTTTTTCGATCCGCTGGCTGCGGCCGTCATCGAACAGCGCCGCGATCTCATGTGGAACCGTGACAATGCCACACGGGTGGCGCAGGTGCTGCGCGCGGTGTCGTGGAAACCCGAAGACCGGTTGTTCCGCTCCGAAGCGACCTATCTGCAATTCCGGGTGATCCTGCGGCGGCTGGAAGGTTTTGCTAATGCCGGGATCAGCGCCCAGCAGCGCGATGAGATCGCGCAGGCGTTGTGGGATTTGGCGGTGCAACTGGAAGACGGTGATATCGACGATGCGCGCGAACGCATGCAGCAGGCTCAGGAACGGTTGAACGAAGCGATGAAACGCGGCGCTAGCGAAAGCGAAATCGCCGAACTGATGCAGGAATTGCGCGACGCGACACAAGATTACATGCGGCAATTGTCGCGTCAGGCACAGCAGCAACAGAGCGAAGACTTTGACAGCGCCGAGAACCAACAATCGATGCAGATGGATATGAATGATCTGCAACGGATGATGGACCGGATTCAAGAATTGATGGAACAGGGCCGGATGGCCGAAGCTCAGCAGGCGCTGGAAGAACTGCAGCAACTGATGGAAAACATGCGGGTGACCCAGGGTGGCGAAGGGCAACCTTCCCCCGGGCAGCAGGCGATGGACAATCTGGCTGAAACCCTGCGCGATCAGCAGGGCCTGTCGGATCAGGCTTTCCGTGATCTGCAAGAACAGTTCAATCCCGGTGTCAATCAGGGCCAGTCGCAGAATAATCAGGGCCGCAGCGGCGGCGAAGGTCAGGGGCAATCCCATGACGGTCAGGGTGGAGAAGGCAATGGTCAGCAAGGCGAAACCGGTCAGCCTGGCGAACAGAGTCTGGCCGAGCGGCAGAATAATTTGCGCAACGAACTGAATCGCCAGCGCGGCAATCTGCCAGGCGAAGACACGCAGGCGGGGCAAGCCGCGCGTGATGCTTTGGAACAGGCCGACCGCGCCATGCGCGGGGCCGAAGAGGCGCTGCGTCAGGACGATCTGGCCGGCGCGATCGACCAACAGGCCGAAGCGATGAACGCCCTGCGCGAAGGGATCCGCAATCTGGGCGAAGCTATGGCCGAAGCCGAACAGGAACGTCAGGGCGGACAAGGCCAGGCACAGGGCAATGCCCGGTCGGCAGAACGCGATCCACTGGGGCGCAGCCCGGGATCGGGCGGGGCGCTGGGCGGCGATCAGAACCTGCTTCAGGGTGAAGATGTTTATCGCCGGGCCCGCGAATTGCTGGATGAAATCCGCCGCCGGTCGGGCGAAGGGGTCAGATCGCGCGAAGAACTGGACTATCTCAAGCGGCTGCTGGAGAGATTCTGAGCTGTTCGGCGATCGGCAGATCAATCCAAAGCTCGCAACCGGGGATGTGTGGCCTGCCAATGCCGATTCGGCCCCCCATCGCCTTTACATAGGCACCTGCAATTGCCATCCCCATCCGACTGTCCGACCCAGTGTTGAAGTTAAGATCAAGCGGTTCGTCGAAAAGGAACAAGCTTTCGCGTTGGCCAAGCGGTACGGTCGGACCGTCATCGGTGACAGAAATGCGCATGATTTTGTTGCCCGGTGCCAGTTCAATCTTGATCTGGCCACCTTTTGTCGTGTTGCCAATGGCGCGGTCGACCAGATGGAACAGGGTTTCGGTCAACATGGCGGGATCAGCATGGATGCGGAAGCCCTCGGCTTCGATGATCTTCAGCTTGAGATCTTTCAGCGCAATGTCGTCTTGTAATCTTTCAATGGCCTGCCCGACATGGTGGATCGGATTGACGACCTGCGGCACGGCGTGCACCGATCCGGACAACAAGCGGGTAAAGGCCGTGGTGCGTTCGGTTTGTGACAGGATGTCCAATCCGGCGCTGCAGATTGCTTCGGCGATGCGCCGGATTTCGGGGGGCGCATCGGGGTGGCTCTGCAACAGGTCCGAAGCCCCGATAACCGCATTCAGCGGTGTGCGGATTTCGTGACTCATCGAAGATAAAAAGGCGGTTTTTGCACGGCCCGCTTTCTTCTCGGCGCGCAAGGCCTTGCGTAGCGCCAGATCGTAACTTTGTGCGATCCAGTTGTAGAGGGCGAAATCCACAACCACGAAAATCACCGTGTAGGCGGCATAAACATAGCGATACGCGACCGCCTGATCCTGATCGATCTCGATATAGGCCAGATTTCCAAAATTGGTTAACTGCAAAACCATCCAGCAGATCATTGGCAGTGTGGTAAAGATCAGCACTAAAATCCGGTTGTCGCGCCAGGACAAGATCAGGAAAGGTAAGCCGACATACAAATAGAGATGATACCAGTAATTGCTGTCGGGATGGATGGTGAAACTGCCCAGAAAGGTGCCGATATTAAGCATGCTGAGCACGATCACCCGCGCGCTCAGGTGCCGTGCGCGGCGATGTAGAAAAACTCCGGTCACAGCACCGGCGAAAACAAGGAGGCTGCCAATCGCCGTCGTATAGGCACCGGAAATGAGTAGAATCAGCGCTTCTATAAAGGAAATGACTGCAACAGTGACTGCAATGTTGAACGCCGCCCGAATTTGGCGCCGGTTCTTGGATGGCTGCGGATAGAACCGACCCATCCCGCTGTCCCAACGCTTGAACATTTCTTGTCTTCTGTCTGTCTTCGTCAGCATCGCGTTACATCGAACTCTGGCATCGTGGGGTGTGGTTGGTTGACTTTGTACAGCCAACGAACGTCACATTGGTGTTCTTTTTCAAGAAACTGTCGGTATCAGGCGCAACCAAAGCGGTGGCTGCTTCATTCCCTTGCGAAACAAGCATCACCTGTCGGCCAGCGGCAGTTCCACCCACACATGGGTGCCGCCATCGGTGCAACTGCTGATGCCGATATCGCCCGACATCGCAGTGATATAGGCTTTGGCGATGGTCAGGCCGACCCCGCTCCCCGATTCCGTTCCCAGCGACTGTTCCAGACGTTCGAAGGGTAAAAACACCTGTTGGCGCTTGTTCTTGGGGATGCCAGAGCCGTTATCCTTGATCGAAATGCGCAGCATGTGATCAAGGCCTTGGGTCACAACGATCCGAATCTTACCCTTTTCCGGCGAATATTTCGCCGCGTTGTCAATCAGATGTGTCAGAGCTTCTGACAACATCCGCACATCAGTCAAAACCAGATCGGAACATGTCCGCGTGATTTCAACGTCAATATTTTTCGACTGTATCAAGGGGTTGATCTGGTCGAGAATCGAAGTGATCAGTTCCATAGGATCTTCGGGTCGAAGCGTGGCATTGACCGGCCCACTGGTGACGCGTGTATAGGACATGCTTTTTTCCATCAGGGACAGAATGTCCTGTCCTGCATGGCCTACATAATCCGCTAGCCTGAGGATGTCCGCAGAGGCTTGGGGATGTTTGCGTAACAGTTCGGCACCACCAACAATGGCGTTCAACGGGGTTTGCAATTCGTGATTCATGGACGACAGAAATGCGGTCTTGGCACGACCAGATTTCTTCTCTGCACTAAGAGATTGGCGCAATGCTGTGGAATAGCTGTGCGTCACGAAATCGAAATACCAGAATTCCAATGCAATGAAGAAAAACACCAGAAAGGAATGCCAATAAGAAAAGCTCTTGGATATTTCTACATCGATTTCAACATAGGCACCGTTGCCAAAATTCGTAAAGATCAGGATGTTCCAAAGGATCAGCGGCAGGATCGACAGGGCCATCACGATTATCGGGTTTTCGCGCCAGGAAAAGACGATGAAAGGAAGTCCGACGAAAGCCAGCATTATCAGTGAAGCATTGCCGACGGGATCTTCGAAATAGCACGACACAAACAGCAACAGGTTGGAATTCAGCAGCATCAGTATCCGTGCGCTGTTATGGTGACCGATACGGTGCAACAGCGCCGATACGGCAAGCCCTGTAAAGCCACCCGCCGATAGTGCGGTCGAAACCGGTGCGTTCAAAATCGCGTTGCTGACAACCGAATAAATGGAGAGGAAGATCAGGATCACCAGGACAGAATAAGACATCCTGACCTGCCGCTCGAATCGAGTCGGAGCAGGAAAGAAGCCGTATCCGCCGAAGTTGAATCGCTGGAACACCGCTTTTCACCCCTGGTCACAAGTACCCAAAAGCCTGTCACACTATCCCCGGAGCCTGGTGAAGGGGCCGGAAAGGCGTCCAAGCCTACACAAATTCATGGCCGTGATATCATGGCCCGACGCAAGGAAATGCTAATACATACCAAAGGGTTATAAAACAAGCCCCGGGAGAACCCGGGGCCGCCTTATGGATACGTCGTTATTGGATCAATGGACGTCTTTGTAGTTGATTTCCTTGCGGTCACCACCAGGGGATGTCTTTTCACGGCGGACAATCAATCTGTTCAAAGCATGTATATAGGCCTTCACGCTTGCGACAACCGTGTCCGTATCGGCTGATTGGCCGGTCGCGATTCGACCATCTTCTTCGATTCGAACCGAAACAGTGGCTTGCGCATCAGTGCCCTCGGTGACCGCATGGACTTGATACAGCTGCAGTTTCGCCTTGTGGGGATACAGCATCTTGACCGCGTTGAAGGCGGCATCGACCGGGCCATCGCCGGTGGCGTCGATAGTCTTTTCTTCGCCGTTGACGGTCATCGTCAGTTCGGCTTCCTGCGGGCCTTCGGTGCCGCAAACGACGCGCAGCCGTTTCAGTTGCAACGCGTCCGCGCCACCTTGCACGACTTCGTCCTGCACCAATGCGATCAGGTCATCGTCAAAGACTTCTTTCTTTCGATCAGCCAGTTCCTTGAAGCGCACGAAGATGTCGTTCAACTGATTGGCGGCCAGATCGAAGCCAAGCTCGTTCATCTTGGCGCGCAGCGCCGCGCGGCCGGAATGTTTGCCCAGCGGCAGCGACGTGCCCGCGATGCCGACATCTTCGGGACGCATGATTTCGAACGTTTCCGAATTCTTCAGCATACCGTCCTGATGGATGCCGGATTCGTGGGCAAAGGCGTTTTTGCCGACGATCGCCTTGTTGAACTGTACCGGGAACCCCGACACGGTCGCGACCCGGCGCGAAATGTGCATGATCTTGGTGGTATCGATCCGAGTCTGGTAGGGCATGATGTCGTTGCGCACCTTCAGTGCCATCACCACTTCTTCCAAGGCGGTATTACCGGCCCGTTCGCCAAGCCCATTGACAGTGCATTCGATCTGCCGCGCACCCGCTTCGACTGCGGCCAGCGCGTTGGCCGTCGCCATGCCAAGGTCATTATGGCAATGGGTGGCGAAAATCACGTCTTCGGCACCGGGCACTTTTTCGATCAGCATCCGGATCAAGTCGGCGCTTTCGCGCGGGGCAGTATAGCCCACCGTGTCAGGAATGTTGATCGTGGTGGCCCCGGCCTTGATCGCGATTTCGATCACCCGGCACAGGTAATCGTGTTCGGTGCGTGTTGCGTCCATCGGGGACCATTGCACGTCGCCGCACAGGTTGCGCGCATGGGTGACCGTGTCGTGGATTTTCTCGGCCATTTCATCCATCGACAGATCGGGAATGGCCCGGTGCAGTGGCGAGGTACCGATGAAGGTGTGAATGCGTGGCTTGGCGGCGTGTTTCACGGCTTCCCAGCAGCGGTCGATATCCTTGAAATTGGCACGTGCCAGCCCGCAGATCGTGGAATTCTTTGACCGCTCGGAAATCTGTTTTACCGCTTCGAAATCGCCTTCGGACGCGATCGGGAAACCGGCTTCGATAATATCGACGCCCATTTCATCCAGCAGTTCGGCGATTTCCAGCTTTTCATCATGGGTCATGGTCGCGCCGGGGCTTTGTTCGCCATCGCGCAGGGTCGTGTCAAAGATCAAGACGTGGTCTTGCTTGGTCATATCGGTCATGTCGGGTCTCTTTATCTAATCTTGCTAAAGCCTGGGCGCGAATGGGCACATCCTCTGAGCGGTCGCGCCGGGATCGGCACGCTCAGAGGCGGCTTAGCAATAGCAGGGCAGCAATCGACAACGCGCCGTCAATGCGGCGTGGTGTGGTCGAATTATGGCCCTTGATCATCATGGGTTTGATTTATACCCGCTGGGTGGTGAAAGAAAACCCTCAATCGATAGATTTTGTATTCCGCCATAATCAAACGGATCGATCAGGGGCTTAGGTGTCTTTCCGTTGGCTTGATTAAAAACCGCCCCGTTAGGGGCGGTTCATCGTCCGAACCGCTGCGGCAGAGGGTTCAAAGCAGGCTCAGGTCCACCGCGCTTTCGCGACCGTCGCGGCCCGATTGCAGGTCGTAGCTGACTTTCTGATCGTCGGCCAAGCCGGTCAGGCCGGACCGTTCGACGGCGGAAATATGGACAAAAATGTCTTTGCCGCCATCATCGGGGGCGATGAAGCCATAGCCTTTGGTGGTGTTGAACCATTTAACGGTGCCAGTGGGCATGCGGTGTCTCCTTTGATATTGCTGCCCGCGGAAGTGCGGCAGCCCGGCTCGTCAGTCCAAGATCGATAAACTGAGCCGTCAAAGGGCCGTGGTCGATAGAGAGTAACGTCGCACAGAAAATATGGGCGCAGGATTGAGTCATGGCAAGAGTGATCTTGAGGCGTGGTCTTGTCGTTTCACTTGCGGCTCATTACATTCAATAATTAATATATGATTAAAGGAGGCCGTGATGGCACCGAAGAAAATCACCTGTCTCGATTGCGGTCAGGTCAACCGCGTTCCCGAAGACAAGCTGACCGCAGCGCCGAAATGCGGCACCTGCGGTGCCAAGCTGATGTCCAACAAGGCGGTCGAGATCGATTTTGACACCCTACAAAAGGCTGCGCGCAACGATGATCTGCCCTTGGTGGTCGATTTCTGGGCCCCTTGGTGCGGTCCTTGCCGGATGATGGCGCCGGAATTTTCCAAAGCGGCCGGGGAATTGAACGGTCAGGCGCGGCTGGTCAAGCTGAACACCGAAGATCACCCCAAGGCCGGAGCAGTCTATAATATTCGCGGTATCCCGACCATGGCGGCCTTTGCCAACGGTCGTGAAAAGGCGCGACAATCCGGGGCAATCCCGGCCCCGGCCATCGTCGATTGGGTCAAAGCGGCGGTTTGATTTGAACGGTTTGCCTTTCGGCTTCGTCAATTGAAACTGTAGGCAACCTCATACATGACCGGCTCGAAGCTTTTACACAGTTCGGCAATCTTGCGATTTCGGCTGCGCATCTCCTTGGTGCGCAGCATCGCCTGAAAATCCTCGCGCTTGCGCCATTGCGAATAGCTGGCGATCCGGGTCTGTGCATCATTCACATGCAGACCCGCAGCGATGAACCCCGGTTGCTTCGAGATGAAGCTGTCATAGGCATCGGTCAAGGCTTCAAGCAAATCCTGACAGGTGCCCGGCGTCATTTCAAAGGTGGTGAGAACCGTCTGAAAATCATTGTTTTGCGAAATCTTGGGCATGTTTCTTCCTCCCGCTGATGGTTCAGCCTAGCACCGGGGCGGGAAAATCCAAAAGCGTGAAATCGTTAATTCGCTCTTTACCAAAATCCGTCAGGATTTTGCGGGGAGAAGAACGATGCGTAAAATCCTCTTGGCAATCTGTATTTGGCTTGTCCCGGCCACCGCTCCGGCGGGAGCATGGCTGCGCGACAAGGGGACGGGGTTCTTTTCAACCAGCGCTTATCTGATCGATCCCAATTCAGGCGGCAATCATTATGCCGGGATCTATATGGAATATGGGGTGGCGGCGCGCCTGACTTTGGGGCTTGATCTGGGACGGGGGGTGTCGGGCAACGGCAAAACCATTGGTTTTCTGAAATTACCCATCGGATCATTGATGGGACCGCATCATATCGTATTGGATCTGGGGTTCGGGGAAATTGCCGGAAATCCGACCTTCCGCCCCGGATTATCCTATGGCCGCGGCTTTTCCGGCCGCTTGGGCGACGGGTGGGTTTCGCTTGAAACCGCGATCGAATTGAACCTGCGCGATAAAACCTCCGATTACAAAGCGGACCTGACCATCGGATTGAACCGGGATGACCGCCATAAATTGATGCTGCAATTCCAAAGCGGCAAAGCGGTGGGAGATCCCCCATTTTTGCGAATGGTCCCCTCGGTGACACGCTCCATCGGCAAGGACTGGCTGTTGGAGCTGGGCGTCACCCAAGAAGTGATCGGTGGCAATGCAAGTGGGCTGAAAATTAGTTTATGGCGGTATTTCTAGGTTTTGGCAGGGCAGGGACGCTGCGGCCAAAGCGTGCGGGGCCGTCCCTTGCGGCCCTTGCCCTTCAATCGTCATCGCCCTAGCGTTCCACCATGCCTGATCTGATCCGCCCAACCGATAACGAAGCCCGCCAACTGGCACGCGGCCTGCTGGATAGAGCCCGATATGGTGCGCTCGGCGTGATAGATCCCGGAAGCGATCACCCACTGGTCAGTCGCGTCGCGGTGGGGACTTCGCCGCAGGGACGACCGATTAGTCTGATTTCGGATTTGGCGCATCACACCCGTGCGCTGCAACACAATCCCGCCTGTTCGCTTTTGGTGGGCGAACCGGGGGATAAAGGCGACCCGCTGACCCATCCGCGTCTGACAATACAGGCACAGGCGCGTTTCTTGCGCCACGGTGCCCCCGGACATGCGGAAATGGCCACGCATTATTTGCGCGACCATCCCAAGGCAAAGCTCTATATTGGCTTTGCCGATTTTTCATTTGTCTTGTTCGATGTGTCCGGGGCATTTCTCAATGGCGGATTCGGAAGGGCCTTTACCCTGACGCCCGACGATTTGCGCCTTTAAGCTCAATCATTGTCCATGCGAACGGTGACTGCGACACTGCCTTGAACTGGTTGCGACCAAAACAGTTGTATCTGGTCCCGATCAGCCCCCTGTTCCACAGCAATATAAGGCATGTCAAAGATGGCGACATTCGCGGTGTTCTTGATCTTGGACCGCGCCACCAGACTTTCAACATTCTGGGCGTAACCGCCAAAAGGGAGCGGGCCACCGCAATCTACGGTCCAGATGCTGGCCCCGGTATTCTGTTCGAATTGCAAAACCACGGGATTGGAGCTGCCTTGACTGATGGCGTTGAACATATTGCCCTGCATGGTGATGTTGCGCATGCGGCTGTAATCCAGATCGGAATAGGTGGTATCGACATATTCAACCCGGTCCAACGTGCCATGGATTGCGCGGAAAATATTGCCGGTGATGTTCAATCCGCTGATGAAATGGCCGTTCCCATGCGGTTTGACCACGATGAAGCGGAACCACGGTGCTGATCCGATGGATTGGAAGATATTGTTCGTGATGTTCAGCGCGCTGAAGGAAAATTCATTGCTGAATTCCGGTTCATGGTCATGTTCATTGGTCCATTCGATCGAACAATTGTCGACATAATTGCCGTTGATCGTGGCGCGGTTATGCGGGCTGGTCAGGACCAGCCCAGCCGTGCGTACGCCTTCGTCCTCATCGTCCCCCTGAAACCAGTGATTGCCGGTGATGATCGAACTGGTCCCGCCAAGAACCGCGAAATGGCGGAACTGGGTGATCCGGTTGTTGCGCAGCTTGACGTCATTGGCATTGGCATTCAACGCGATCGACACCCGGTCCTGAACCCGCATCCCGGTTTCGTTCGACAGGAACTGACAGCGGTCGATCAGCATCCCCTGACAGCCTTCACCGATCGAGCTGATGCCCCGGTTCCTGGGCGCGGTAAAGAAGCAGTCCCTGACTTGGAAAATCAATCCGACAGGGGCCAACAAGATGCCGCTGGCCCGCCCGTTGCACAGGAATTCGATATCCGACATCGAAAACTTGGAAAGCTTCTGAAAACCACTGAAATCCAGCAGGTATTTGTAGCGGGTGAAGGTATAGGTCTGGGTCCCCACCGCATCGAAGATCGGCATCGACAGGATGATTTGCTGCGTCGCGACGTTCTTGTCGCGGACATAAACTTCGCGCCCGACCCCATTGCCGGTAATCAGCGCACCGATGGGAATATTGGCGACATTGGCGACATTGCTCAACCGCAAGGGGTCGGAGGTTGAATAACTGGCGGTCGAGGTGAAGACCTCGGTGTCCCAATCGCTGGCGTCCTCGCAATAGAACTGTCCGTTGCGGATGTGGCGCCGCTGGGCGAATTCGGTGCGGTTGGGCACCGCTGCCTGCATGTCGATCGGCCCGGTGACGCTGATCCTGAGCCCGCCCATATCCAGCGATTCATGATCGGAATTGTTCAGCAGCGATTGAAACGCCTTGCGGAAGGCCTGCATTTCGTCGCCGAACGCATCCACATAGGTGGGCAGGTCGAATGCTTTGGTCAGCGACAGGATCGCTGTGTCGGGCATCAGCAACCTGCCTTCGAACTGTACCGGGGCGGACAGCGTCACGCTGGATCCCAGATAATAGGTGCCCGACGACACCAGAATCCGACGACCGTTGGCGGCCTCATTGGCAGCCTCAAAGGCGGCACTGTCATCGGTGGCACCATCACCCACCGCGCCGTAATCGCGGACATCGACCCAGTTCATCAGGTCACGGTGAAACACATCGGTGATATCTTCGATCTCGATATCATCGATCCTGACCACGCCGCCATTTGCCCCGGTCAAGTCCAACCCGAAATGACCAAAGATCGGCACGTTGCCCCAAACCATATCGACCCCACCGCGATTGCCAGATCCGACAATCGCGCTGACCTCGACGACCTGACCGTAATCGGTCAGCGTCACGCTGGGTCCGACCTCGGTCAATCCGGCGACATGGGTTTCGCTGCCATCCCCGGCCCAACCGGCAATCCGCACCGAAGGCAGGCTGCCGCTGATCGCCTTTACCTTTGCGCGTATCCGCAAATAGCACCCCGGATAAAGCGGCGTTTGCCCCATATAGCGAAGCTTCTGTACCGAAACGGTTTTCTGCACTTCCAGGCAACCGGCGAAATCGGCATCGGAGGGCACATATGCAGCATTTACCGCGCCATCATATGTATCCGACCCCGGTGTGCCGTCGCCGCTGGACCAGACATCCAGCCCGAATTCAAAGGCGGTGGGCATGAACACCACCCCGTCGGTAATCGCCTTGTTCATCCTCTATCCTTTCCTCAGGCCCTCACGCGGTCGGGCGTTTTGCTGGGCATCCTTGCGTAATCCGGGTCAATCCCGGTCTGGAAAGGGGATAGCAAATGAAGCGTTAACGACTGCTGAGACCACCGTGACACCTATGTGATCTTGAATCGCAGGCCGGAACCAATAGATGATGAAAAATGCCCGGAAAATCGATGCAAATACGATGACTTATCGTCTGACCCGCAAAGACAAGACGTTGCAATCCTCGCTTCGCCGGATCGCGCTGGAACAGATTGATGCGGGATTGCTGGACATGGGCGACCCGGCATTAGATCGCAAACAACTGGTTCACAACCTGCGCAAACGCTGCAAGAAACTGCGCGGATTGATCTGGCTTGTGCATCATGGGTTCGCAGCCGCCCGCGACGAAGATTGCGCGATCCGTGATCTGGCGCGCCTGTTGGCCGATAGCCGTGATCGCTCGGTCCTGTTGGACACCCATAGCAGCCTCGGTGGTGATGCGGTGTCATCGCAAGAATTACCACTGCCCGAAGGCGTGGAGGACGGTTTCCGGGCGCTGCGCGACCGGGCTGCCGGTTGGACGCTCAAGGGCAAGGACGCCGCTATTCTGACCATTGGCCTGACCGAAGTGGCGGAGCGGATGAATGCCGCTTTTGAACAGGCGATGAACAAAAACAGCGCGGAAAATCTGCATCACTGGCGCACATGGGCGAAATACCACTGGTATCATGCCCGGCTGATGCAATCGGCTTGGCCCGGTCCGATCCGGGCCCGCCGCTTTGAGGCGCAGGTGCTGGCCGAAGCGCTGGGTGATCATCATGATCTGGCTGTTTACCGCGATAGGCTGGCGCAGGGCCCGAATGGTGCGCCTGACAAACTTGAAGCCAAAGCGCGCAAAAGACAGCGTGCGCTGGAACGGCAAGCCTACGATTTGGGCCGCCGTTTCAAGGCCGACAAACCCGGTGATCTGGCCAAGCGTTGGGTCAAATGGTGGAAGATCAGTCGCGCAGGCTAGGGCGAAGCGCGGTTGTTCCGTTCGAATGCCGGACCGACGTGACGGTCCGGCACTTTGGTCAGCCCTGCGCGCCTGCCAGCGCCCTGTCGATCAGCGCGATGGTTTCGTCGATGCCATAAAGCGCGATGAACCCGCCGAAACGCGGGCCTTGGCTGGCCCCCAGCAGGACTTCATACAACGCCTTGAACCAATCGCGCATCGGGTCGAACCGTTCGCGACCCACGCTGAAGACCAGCCCCTGTAATTCCTCGGCATCCAGCCCGCCGTCCCAGACGGCCAGCTTGTCGCGCAGTTCTGTCAGCGCTTCGCGTTCAAGATCGGTCGGTGCGCGGAACACCTTGGTCGGTTTGACAAAGTCGTTGTAATAGCGCACCGCGAAACCGGCCGCCTGATCCATGTCGGCATTGGTTTCGGGCGACGCTTCGGGCGCGTAGCGGCGAATGAACCCCCACATGGTTTCGGTGTCCTCGGCCCCGGACACCGATGCAAGGTTCAGCAGCATCGAGAACGGCACCACCATGGTCGAAACGGGCGGAGTACCGCCATGAATGTGCCAAACTGGGTTATTCACCTTCTGCGCGGCATCCTGATCGGGATAGGCGCGCAATTGCTGGTGATATTCGTCTACTGCCTTGGGGATAACGTCAAAATGCATCCGCTTGGCCGTTTTCGGCTTCTGGTACATGAAATAGGACAGGCTCTCGGTCGAGGCATAGGTCAGCCATTCGTCGATGGTCAACCCGTTGCCTTTCGACTTGGAAATCTTTTCGCCATTCTCGTCCAGGAACAGTTCATAGGTGAAATGTTCCGGCTTTTTGCCGCCAAGAATTTCACAAATCCGGTCATAGATCGGGGTGTTGGTCGAATGGTCCTTGCCATACATTTCGAAATCCACGTCCAGCGCCGCCCAGCGGGCACCGAAATCGGGCTTCCATTGCAGCTTTACCTGGCCGCCGGTCACCGGCAGGGTCCATTCCTTACCATCTTCGTCGTCAAACGTGATGGTGTAGTCGGTGGCGTTCACCTCTTTCATCGGCACGTAAAGCACCCGACCGGTTTCGGGGTGGATCGGCAGGAAGATCGAATAGGTTTGCTTGCGTTCTTCGCGCAAGCTTTTCAGCATCACCTTCATCACGTCGTCATAGCGATCCACGGCGCGTTTCAGCACCTCGTCGAATTGGCCGGACTTGTAAAAATCGGTGGCCGAAAAGAATTCGTATTCAAACCCGAACGTATCCAGAAACCGGCGCAGCATCGCATTGTTATGATCGCCGAAGCTATCATATTCACCGAACGGGTCGGGCACCGCGGTCAGCGGTTTTTGGATGTTGGCGTGCAGCATGTCCTGTTCCGGCACATTGTCGGGAACCTTGCGCATCCCATCCATGTCGTCGGAAAAACAGATCAGCCGGGTCGGGATGTCGCTGATCAGCTCAAACGCGCGTCGGATCATCGTGGTGCGTGCGACTTCGCCAAAGGTGCCGATATGCGGCAAACCGCTGGGTCCGTAACCGGTTTCAAACAGGACATGGCCCTTTTCCGGTGCCTGTTTTTCGTAACGCTTCACCAGCTTGCGGGCTTCTTCGAACGGCCAGGCTTTCGATTTCAGGGCGGCGTCACGCAATTCGGACATCGGGTCTCTCCAACAGGTCAAGGTCCGCCCGCGCCCCATGCGCGGCAGACCGCCGTTTCCTATGTCGCAACGGAACGCCAGTCAACATGGCCGCAGCGCAACAGATGAACGGGGGGGTAATGAACGCGCAACAAACAGCTGTACCGGAAAGATAAAACCCACGCCTTAACGTCGTGATGCCTTGTCGGCAGAGGGCCTAAGGCTTATCTACTGAATCGACCCGCGCGGAACGATGGCCGGGCGAAAACGGAAGGAAAGCCGGTGTCCGAACAGATTTCTCATCCCCTGAGCCCGCAAGATTGCCTTGTCGCGGTGATGATTGCCGTGTCGGCGTCGGATGAAAATATGCGCACCGCCGAATTGCTCAAGATTCAAAACGCGGTGAATCACCTGCCGGTTTTCGCCTCCTACGACATTGACCGGATGACCGAGATGTCGCAGACGGTGTTCGATCTGTTTTCCGAAGAAGATGGGTTGGATGCGCTGTTCGGACTGATCCGCGACAACCTGCCGGAACATCTGTTCGAAACTGCCTATGCGCTGGCCTGCGATGTGGCCGCTGCGGATGGTCATATTCTGGAACCGGAATTGCGCCTGCTGGAAGAAATCCGCTACGAGTTGAACATTGACCGGTTGCACGCTGCAGCGATCGAACGCGGTGCTCGGGCTAGGCATATGAGCGGCTGATTTAGCCTTCTGTCAGTATGCGTTATCGGCAGAGTTGCACCCGTCACGCACTGTAAAGCGTCCCCCAGCGTTCCAGCAGAGTCTGCTGCAGTCCCTTTGATTTCCTGATCCAGCTGCGGCTGCCCTTGGGCCGTTCCCTGTCGTCCTTACCCAACTTGCTGCGTTTCGACTGATCGGCGGTGAAGATCGCAAAGGCCAGTTCCGACCCGTCCGTCGCTGTCACATACCCGGCTAGGGTACTGGCGAAGTTCAGCGTGCCGGTCTTTGCCACGACTTTCAGCGGATGGTTGGTATTGGGTTTGCCATTGGCATGGCGCAGGATGACAGGTTTCAGCAGCGGTTTCAGTTGCTGTCTGGCTACCACTGTATCAAGCGCCCCGACCATGTCGGCAGCGGTTACCCGCGACGCATCTCCCAACCCGGAATGATCGACGAAACGCGCCTGTCCCATGTCCAGCTTGTCGCGGGCCCATCGTGTCATCGCCTGACCCGAAGCTAACAAAGACGTTGCTTTGCTGCCGTCCGCCTGAGTCGCGGCCAATCCGATCATTTCGGCGCTCAGGTTGGTCGAATATTTCAGTGTCAGCCGCAGAATGTCGCGCAGGACCGCGCTTTGCTGCGTCACCACCGTGCTGCCCGCTGGCAGCGTGTTTGCGATGGTTTCTTTGGGCAAGGAGATCCCGTGGGCGCGGGCCAGGGTGCGGAACACATCACCGGCATATTTGTCCGGTCTGCGCACCGGCAACCAACGTGACCCCCCATTGCCCAATGCACCACTGGCCACCGTCCAGTGATCGGTGCCGCCCCGGCTTTCATAGGTATAGACCGGCAACTGCCGGGTCTGGACCGCCATTTTCGCGATCGCCACTTCCGGGCGATATTTAGCACTGCGCGCATCCATGCTGACACCCCAGCCCTGACCACTGCGACGCCATTCGAAATGGACCCGGTTGAAATTCAGTGCCAGTCCGGAAATGGACGGGTTATAACCGACATGATCAGGCTGGTTGTTATCGATCTTTCCGATATAAGGTAGCGCCCCGGCCCAGACTTGGAACTGGCCGCGAACCTCTCTTACGCCCGCAGCCTTGAGCTTGCGGGCCATGTCGGCCAAAGCATCGGTGTCCAGAGTCGGATCGCCGCCACCGGCCAACACCAAATCCCCCTTCAGGATACCGTTTTCCACCGGTCCGGTGGTGATCAGCCGGGTGCGAAACCGATGCGATGGTCCCAGCTTTTCCAGCGCGTAAAGCGCGGTGATCGATTTTGTCACGCTGGCGGGAGGCAATCCCTGTGCCCCACCATGGCTTTCCAAAACGCGTCCCGTTGCGGTGTCGGCCACGGCAAATCCGATTTGCCCGCTCAGCCCGGCTTTGTGGATCAGCGCCTCGGCTGCTGGAATCGCCTGCTTGTGCAAACCTGACGGGCGCGTATGGGGGCGCAGGGAAATTTCCGGCGGTGCGGCCCAGGCCGGCACTGCCGAGGCGGCAGCAAGAACGGTCAGAAAACCGCGTCGGGAATAGTCTTGAACCATAGCGGAATGTTAACCTCAGCCGCCCGTACAGAACAAGCGCTGCAAGCGCCATGCCGTGACGAATTTATCCCCAATCGCCCCGTTCACGGATCATTGTTGAAGATACCGCAACCATCGGCACGTTTACGAAGCACCAACACGGGGCCGGGCAGTGGCCCAGCAGGTGGCTGGCCTGCGCCGGTAGCCGCGCGGCACGGAATACCCGCGCGGTTTTCGACGCCCGCGCTGAGATTCGCTGCCGTGGCCGTGCCAGCACCCCGATCGGCACCCGCGCCACGATGTCCCGCCAATCTTGCCATTGGTCGAACTGCACCAGATTATCCGCCCCCATCAGCCAGACGAAATTTACATCCGGGCGCTGTTGCTGCAAAGCGGCGATGGTTTCAGCGGTAAACCGGGTTCCGATCCGGGCTTCGAAATCGCTGATCTTGACGCGGGGATGGTCGATCATTCGGCGCGCCATTTCCATCCGCCGTTGCAGGTCTGCGGGACCCTTTTCCTTCAACGGGTTGCCGGGGCTGACCAGCCACCAAACCTGATCCAAACCGAACCGTTTCAGCGCTTCGCGGGTGATATGGGCATGGCCGTCATGGGCCGGATCAAAGGACCCGCCCAGCAACCCGATCACCTGACCGGCACGCGCATATGGCAATTGGTAACGCATTGCATTTTCTTGGCCTTTCGCGGCTCACACTGTCAACCGCAAAGCCCGGCTTGACGGTTGTAAAAGCTTGTCCTAGGTAAATAAAAATAGTTTACAAAGGTAAACGACCATGCCGCATGACCCCGTCGCTCGTATCCGCCGCTTCAACCGCGCCGTCACCCGTGAAACCGGTGCGTTGGATCAATCCTTCCTTGGTCGTGGTCGGCCGCTTGGTCCGGCCCGCGTTCTGCATGCGATCGGGCCGGACGGCACCGATTTGGAAACCATCCGCGCCTATCTTGATCTGGAAAAGGCGCTGCTCAGCCGGTTCCTCAAAACTCTTCAGGATGACGGGCTGATCACGTTGGACAAAGACCCCGAAGATGGCCGCCGCCGCGTCGCGCGGCTGAGCCAACAGGGCAGGGCGGAACGTGATGCCTATAACGAATTGTCCAATAGCCGCGCTCGCGCCCTGCTGGACCGCCACCCGAAACCCGAAGCATTGCTGGCGGCGATGGACCTTGTCGCCTCGGCGCTGGGCCGCGACCGGGTGGATCTGACCGAGGCCGACCCGCGCAGCACCGACGCCGTCTATTGCCTCTCCGAATATTACGCCGAGCTTGGCCGCCGTTTTGACACCGGCTTCGACGTCAATCTCAGTCGCGATCCCGAAGCCACCGACATGATGCCCCCGCGCGGCAGCTTCCTGATCGCCCGCTCCGACGGTCTACCGCTGGGCTGCGTCGGGCTGAAGGGCACCGACAAGGGCTACGGCGAAATCAAGAGGCTCTGGGTTTCCCCCGCCGCCCGTGGCCTTGGCCTTGCTCGTCGCCTGATGGACGCCGCCGAGGATGCGGCCCGCGCCCTCGGCATCCCGCTTCTGCGGCTCGACACCAATTCGGCGCTGCCCGAGGCGGTGGCGCTTTACCGCAATTCCGGCTGGACCGAGATCGACCGCTTCAACGATGATCCCTACCCGGATCATTTCTTCGAAAAAGTTCTAGGATAAGGTGCCGGGCGCGGCATTGCCTTCAACGATTGCCCCCACCCGCTCCCTCCGCTATCACACCGTCCAACGTGAAATTCCTGTAACGGAGCGACCCCGATGGCCTCTTACCAGTATGTCTACCACATGTCCGGCGTCTCCAAGACCTATCCGGGCGGCAAGAAATGCTTTGAAAACATTCACCTGAACTTCCTGCCCGGGGTCAAGATCGGCGTCGTCGGCGTGAACGGTTCCGGTAAATCGACCCTGATGCGGATCATGGCCGGGATGGACAAGGAATATTCAGGAGAAGCCTGGGCCGCCGAAGGCGCCAAGGTCGGTTATCTGCCGCAGGAACCCGATCTCGACCCGACCCTTGATGTGCGCGGCAATGTGATGCTGGGTGTGGCCGAAAAACAGGCCATTCTGGATCGCTACAACGAATTGGCGATGAATTATTCGGATGAAACCGCTGATGAAATGGCCCGGTTGCAGGATGAAATCGACAGCCAGAACCTGTGGGATCTCGACAGTCAGGTCGATATTTCGATGGAGGCACTGCGCTGCCCCCCCGACGATGCCGATGTGACGTCGCTTTCGGGCGGTGAAAAGCGCCGGGTCGCGCTGTGCAAACTGCTGCTCGAAGCACCCGACATGCTGCTTTTGGATGAGCCGACCAACCACCTTGATGCCGAAACCATCGCCTGGCTGCAACAGCACCTGATCGGCTACAAGGGCACCATCCTGATCGTCACCCACGACCGCTATTTCCTCGACGATATCACCAGCTGGATTCTGGAACTCGATCGCGGTCGCGGTATTCCCTACGAAGGCAACTATTCCAACTGGTTGGAACAGAAAGCCAAGCGGCTGTCACACGAAGCCAAGGAAGACAAGGCGCGGCAGAAAACGCTGGAACGCGAACTCGACTGGATGCGGCAGGGCGCCAAGGCGCGGCAGGCCAAATCCAAGGCCCGGATTCAGTCCTATAACGATCTGGCCAACCAGTCGGAGCGTGAAAAGATCACCCGCGCCCAGATCGTCATCCCCAACGGCCCGCGGCTCGGCTCCAAGGTGATCGAGGTCGCCGGGCTGAAAAAACACATGGGCGATAAGCTGTTGATCGAAAATCTGTCGTTCGATCTGCCGCCGGGCGGTATCGTCGGTGTGATCGGTCCCAACGGTGCCGGTAAAACCACCCTGTTCCGCATGCTGACCGGGCAGGAACAGCCTGACGAAGGTACGGTGGAATATGGCGACACGGTGAAACTGTCCTATGTCGATCAGTCGCGCGACGATCTAAACGACGACGATACCGTGTGGGAAGCGATTTCCGGAGGTGCTGAACTGATCGAACTGGGCGACGCGCAGGTCAATTCGCGCGCCTATTGTTCTAGCTTCAACTTCAAGGGCGGCGACCAGCAGAAGAAACTGAACCTGCTGTCGGGCGGGGAACGCAACCGGGTTCACATGGCGCGGCTGCTGAAAGAAGGTGGCAACGTGCTGCTGCTCGATGAACCGACCAACGATCTGGACGTCGAAACCCTGCGCGCTTTGGAAGACGCGCTGGTTGATTTCGCCGGTTGCGCCGTGGTCATTTCGCACGACCGTTTCTTCCTTGACCGGATCTGTACCCATATCCTCGCCTTCGAAGGCGACGCCCATGTCGAATGGTTCGAAGGCAATTTCGGCGATTACGAAGAAGACAAGAAACGCCGGCTGGGGCCGGATGCGTTGGAACCGAAACGGCTGAAGTACAAGAAGTTCACGCGGTGATCAGAAGGCGGCCTTCGGGCCGCCTTTCTTTTGGTGTCAAGCCTTGCCACCCGTCGCATCCACACCGTAGGCCGGGCTTCAGCCCGGCACCCCCCGGCGCAGCAGAACACACCTCAGGTTCGGAGAGGTGGGTTCGAAACCGGTTCAGAATCGACTGAACAACCCCTTTAGCCAATCGTCTCCGTTGGAGCAGCGCGCGACCAATGTCATCTTCGCAGCGGCCGGATAAGAGGGCATCGATAATTTCGTTTGGGCATATTGCGGTGCAAATTCTACCCGGACCCGGTTGCGTTGCTCCGTATGCAGAACCGCGACACCGGTGCGGAACGCCGCATAATCACCGGTTTCAAGATCCCGCACCACGAACCTTTGGTCCTGTATTTCGCAACGGTTATCAAGCCGGATTTCAGCCCGAATACGATGCGGAGTCGGGACCAACAAATCCCCGATATCGTGACGCAGGACTATGACGGCAATTAAAACGGATAGGCCAACACCCCAACCGATCCATGTTCGGGACGAAATCATCAGAACCCTTTCTGGGAAAACGGATTCAATCGTTTAAGTTGAAGAATCCCATGCTGTTAAAAACCAAGACGACCCGAAGGCGTTGTTGTTTAGGAGATTTTCCAAAACGCGGACAACCTGACCTGCATCAAAGTTTACCGAAACAACCTGTGGCACCGTGCCTGCGGATAAAAGGAGGAACCGCGATGTATGAAAATGTTCTCGTCCCTGTGTCGTTCGAAGAAAACCGTGACTCAATCGGGGCGTTGGAAATTGCCGGGGCGATCCGTTCTGACACTGGAAAAATCACGCTTTTGCACGTGATGGAAGAAGTACCGGGCTATGCGCTGACCTATATACCGGCCGATTTCCACGATAGCGCACAGTTATCGATTGCCGAGGAACTGACGAAAATTGCTGGGGATATCGAAAACATCAACGTCCGCGTCGTCGACGGCCATTCCGGGCGTACGATTGTTGATTATGCCGAAGAAAACGGCATCGATTGCATCGTGATCGCGTCACACCGTCCGGGAATGCAAAACCTGCTGCTGGGCAGCACGGCCACTCAGGTTGTGCGTCACGCCAAATGCGCGGTTCACGTTCTGCGCTGAACGCCGCCTTTGCAAGATATGACAAGACCCGCCCTTTGTGGCGGGTCTTGTCGTGTTCAGGGCAAGGGGGTGTCCCAATCTTGACGTTGCGCTTTGGGTATTGGCGGGCCGCTTGCGTCGCATCGCGAAACAAACGGCCAACCGAAAAAGCGTCACAAGATCTTACATCTTCGCCACGCGATAAATCGCCGGGATCACCAGCACGGTCAGAGCGGTCGAGGTCAGCAGGCCGAACAGAAGCGAAATCGCCAGACCCTGAAAGATCGGGTCCATCAAGATCACCGCCGCGCCGATCATCGCTGCCAGCGCGGTCAGCAGGATCGGTTTGAACCGCGTGGCCCCCGCAGCGATCAGGATGTCGATACTGACATTGCCATCGTCGTCGGCGTTGCGGATGAAATCCACCAACAAGATCGAATTGCGCACGATGATCCCGGCCAGCGCGATGAAACCGATCATCGACGGGGCCGAAAACGGCGCGTTGAACAGCCAGTGACCGAACATGATCCCAAGGAAGGTCAGCGGCACCGGCGTCAGGATCACCAATGGCAGACGGAAGCTGCCGAACTGCGCCACCACCAGGATGTAGATCCCCAGCAATGCCACCCCAAAAGCCGCCCCCATGTCGCGGAAGGTAACCCAGGTGACTTCCCATTCCCCATCCCACAGTAGCGTCGGATGGGTGGTTTCGGATGGCTGGCCGTTCATCGAAATTTCCGGCTTTACCCCTTCGGGCCATTCCATTGCGTCCAGAATATCCCCGACGGCAAGCATCCCGTAAAGCGGTGCTTCGAACTGGCCGGCCATTTCACCCATCACCATGATGGTGTCGATACCGTTGTGGCGGAAGATCGGGAAGGATGTCTTTTCCTCGGTCACTCGCACAACGTCGCCCAATTCGACCACCCCGCGTCCCCCTGGCAGCGCATCGGCCGGAACCGGCGTTGACAAGGCCGTCGCGTCCAACACCCGTTCGGACCGGTCGCGCGACAGCACGATCGGAATCGGTCGCCGTCCGTCGTCCCGGTGCGAATAGCCCACCTTTCCGGAGCCATAAAGAAGCGACAAAGTGGTCAGCGCATCGGCTTCCTGTACCCGGTAGAAGTCCAGATCCGACGGGTCCAGCACGACCCGCACCCGGCGTGCCTGTTCGCCATAATTGTCATCGACGTCGACCACGTAAGGGATCTCCTCGAAGGCTGACCGCACCCGTTCGGCAACCATGCGGCGGGTTTCGGCATCGGGGCCGTATATTTCCGCCATCAGGGTTGAAATTACCGGTGGTCCGGGCGGCGGTTCGACGGTTTTCAGAACGGTGCCCTTGGGCACTTTCAGTTCATTCAGGCGGGACCGCAAATCCAGCGCGATATCGTGGCTGCTGCGTTCCCGTTCGCCCTTCGGTGCCAGGTTGATCTGCACATCGCCCATTTCGGGGTTCGCCCGCAGGTAATAATGCCGAACCAACCCATTGAAATTGAACGGCGATGCGGTGCCCGCATGGGTTTGAGCCGATATCACCTCGGGCAGCGCCAGCGCGACCCGCGCCACTTCCTGCGCGACAGCGTCGGTTGCCTCGACGGAACTACCCTCTTGCAGGTCGATCATCACCGACAATTCGGACTTGTTGTCGAATGGCAGCAACTTAACCGTCACATCGCGGGTATAAAGCGCGGCAAGCGACCCGAAGGACAGAACTGCCACGATAACCAAGAACAGCACAGAGGTCGATTTGCGCTTTAACAACGGTCGCGCGATTGCGGCATAGACACGGCCCAGTCCGCCTCCGGGCACTCCATCCTTGTCTTCTGTATGATGCAAGGGTGCGCGGCCGGCGATTTTCATCATCAGCCAAGGGGTGATGATCACGGCCACGAAGAAGGAAAAAATCATCGCCGCCGAGGCATTGGCCGGGATCGGGCTCATGTAGGGCCCCATCAGCCCGGACACGAACAGCATCGGCAGCAGCGCCACCACCACGGTCAGCGTTGCCACGATAGTGGGGTTGCCGACTTCGGCCACCGCAGCCACCGTTGCCCCGAACCGTCCTTGATCGGCCCCTTTTTTCGACCAGTGCCGGGCGATGTTTTCGATCACCACGATCGCATCATCCACCAGGATGCCGATTGAAAAGATCAGCGCGAACAACGACACCCGGTTCAGCGTGTAGCCCATGATCCAGGCCGCAAAAAGGGTCAACAAAATCGTGACCGGGATCACGATCGCCACCACCATCGCTTCGCGCCAACCGATCGCCAACAGCACCAGCACCACGATAGAAAGCGTGGCAAGCCCAAGATGGAACAGCAGCTCATTGGCCTTCTCGTCGGCGGTTTCGCCATAATCGCGGGTCACTTCGACCTCGACCGAGGACGGAATGACGTCTCCCTCCATGGCGTGAACCCGGTGCAGGATTTCCTCGGCCACTACGACTGCATTGGCCCCGGCACGCTTGGCGACGGCCAGCGTCACCGCCGGTCGGCGCTCAACCGTGTCGTCGTGACGGCTTAGGGTCGACACGTAATGGCCTCCCACATCCGTTTTCAACGATATTTCTGCCACGTCGCGCACGTAAATGGTGCGTCCGTCGCGTGCTGTCAGTTCCAGATTGCCGATATCCGTAGGTGTCGTCAGCGTTTCGCCGACCACCAGCCCGACCTGTTCGCCCTGTTCGCGCAGCATTCCCACCGGAATCGAGGTATTGGCGCCTTCGATCTTGCCCCATAGTTGTTGCAGCGTGACCCCGTACAGTGCCAACTTCGACGGGTCCGGGTTTACGCGCAATTGCGTTTCGGTGCCGCCAATGATGTAGGTCAGGCCGACATCATCGATGGCGGCAAGTCGCGTCTCAACCTCTTTCACGGTTTGTGTCAGATCGGCGGATGTCACCGCGTCCTGCCCTGCCACCGGGGCAAAGGTCAGTGCGACGATCGCCACGTCATTAATGCCACGCCCGACGACTAAGGGTTCGGGAATGCCGACCGGAATCCGGTCAAGATTGGCAAGGATCTTGTCGCGCACCCGCAAGATCGCGGTGTCTGCCGACACCCCGACCATGAACCGCGCTGTCACCATCGCACTGTCGTCTCGAGTATCGGAATAGACATGTTCGACGTCGTCGATGCCCTTGACGATGGTTTCCAACGGTTCGGTCACAAGCTTGACCGCGTCTTCAGCCTTCAGCCCCACCGCCTGAATGTGAATATCGACCAGAGGCACCGAAATCTGCGGTTCCTCTTCGCGTGGCAGCGCGGCAAGTGCAATCAACCCAACTGCCAGCGACGCCAGCAGGAACAGCGGTGTCAGCGGCGAAATAAGGAACGCGCGGGTCAGGTGACCGGCCAGTCCAAGGGCCCCGCTGGGGCCGGAACCTTGGTTACTCATTGCTGATCACCACGCGGTCGCCTGCTTCCAGACCGGTCAGGACTTCGCGCCAAACGGTACCGTCCCGCGTGATCCCGATGCCCGGGATGACCACGCGACCAACCTGGCCTTCCGGCGTATCGACTGTCACAAAATCAAGCCCGCCACTGCGGCTCAAAGCGTGTTCCGGAACAAGGATCACTTGCCGTTCCCCGACTGGCAACCGCACCGGCAACCGCAGGCCGAGGTAACGATCATCGAGGTCTGTAACCTCGACATCCGCCTGTACCCGACCGCCTTGGATTTGCGGATAGAGCTTGGCGATTGTTCCGGTGCCTTGTCCCGCGCCGCCCTCAATTGCGATCTCGTCGCCTTCTTGAAATGCCCCGGCAAAGCGTTCCGGGATCGACAGCCGCAGGAAGACGCCACCGCTGCCGATCTGCGCCACCGCTTCGCCCATCCCAAGAACCGATCCCTGCGAAACCGGAACTGCAAGTACGATCCCGGCTTCGGGGGCCAGAACGTCGCCTTCTTCGACTTGACGGCGGATCACCTGCCGCTGCGCTTCGGTTGCGGTGATCTGACCGACCAGCACATCCACCGCCGTTTGCAGCGCGTCCAGTCGCTGCTCGGTTATCGTGCCACGCTCCAGCAATTGCTTGCCGCGCGTCAGTTCAGCTTCGGCGTTTGCCTGCTGGGCTTTCAGCGAATCCAGATTGGCGCTCATGGCGTCGATCTGCACGCCCAGTTTGTCGTCTTCAATCGTTGCAATGACCTGACCGGTTTCGACTCGATCCCCTTCGGTTACTGCCAGCGTCACCAAGGTGCCGGAAATACGGGTCCGCGCCGGAAGCAAATTGCGCGCCTCGATTTCGCCGTAGACGGGTTTCCATTCGGTGACAGGTTCAAGTTTAACTTCGAGGGTTTCAGCCGACAGGGCCGACCCAAGGAAGAGCAATAGCATAGAAACAAAGGTAAATTTCATAGGAACCCCAGCGACGAATCAAGTTATATTCATTATTTAGCATGTTTGGGCGGGCTTTAAATGCCAGTTCTGAAAAAATGCCAATAACGACGGCCTTGTAGCGGCCGCATCTTCTGTCGTTTCACGAGATTTCGCGATTCCCGACAATCAATGCATGCGACACCCAGAGAGGCGGTAGCATCGCGCTCCTCTGACTGTGCCCATCCTGTACATTGGGATGGGTGCCGTCAACATCTGGAATGCGCTGCAAATTCACCTGATCGGCGGGTTCCGATTCCACGCTCGCCATTAACTTCGGGTTGCAAGACCCGCCGCGCAAAAACGGATCAGGTGCTGAATCTGACGGTCTTCGGTCGTTGCCACGCCACCCAATGCACCGATCCGTCCCTGCGACGTCAGCAGCGCCAGCATCGCCGAGACACAGAAAACAAACCCTTCGGCGGCTTCGTGACGGGAAATACCGGGAACAAGCTTGATGATTTCCGACAGGAAAACCTCGGCCGTGGGGTCGAAGCATTCCTGCGAAATCGTCTGCCAACGGTCGTCTGCAGAGGCAAAGGCGACAAGCCGGGCATAGTCGCGCCAACTTGAATCTTCGCCGGACAGATCGAAAAAAGGCCGTATGAAAGCAGATAGCAGCGTTTCAACCGTCAAGGTGCGGTCATCGCGCAACCGTTGCAGCGCCTTAAGACGTGTCCGTGAAAGCGGTGCGGCCCGGCGTGCCACAGTGCGGTGAAACAGCGCCTCCTTGCCGCCGCCATGATGATGGACCGATCCGACCGGTTCGCCGGCTTCGGTCGCGATGTCGCGAATGGTTGCGCCGTCGAATCCCCGGTCTGCGAACACCTTCTCGGCAGCATCAAAAACCCGTTTCCGGGTCGCCAAGGATCGCTTAGATGGTGCCCTTTTTCGTTTGCTGTCAGTGGGTTCTGCTATGGTCATGAAAACATCTTGCCTTATTTTGAACAACTGTTCAAGTTAAGAGTATCCAAGGGAGGATACCATGATTGAAACGCGCGACCGGCTCGCCCTGATAGGGGCGGGGCCGATGGGTTTGGCTGCTGCGCAGCTGTTGGCCGCACTGAAGATCGATTTTCAGGGATTCGAATTGCATTCCGATGTGGGGGGGCTGTGGGATATCGATGCGCCACGCTCTACGATGTATGATTCCGCACATCTGATTTCGTCCAAGAAGATGACGGAGTTTGCCAATTTTCCAATGCGAGACGAGGTCGCGGAATACCCGTCGCATCGCGAATTGAAGCAGTATTTTCAGGATTACGCCCGCCATTTCGACTTGTACCGGCATTACATGTTCGGGGCTGAGGTGCTGTCGTGCAAACCTCTGGGCGGGTCTGGCAACGGCTGGGAAGTCACCTGGCGCGACGCCGAAGGTGAACATACTCAGATATTCGCAGGTGTGCTGATCGCCAACGGCACGCTTAGCACACCGAACATGCCCGATTTCAAGGGCAGTTTCAGCGGCGAATTGATCCATTCTTCTGCCTATCGCAGCGCTAGCCAGTTCGATGGCAAGCGCGTTCTGGTGGTCGGGGCGGGCAATTCTGGCTGTGATATCGCCGTCGACGCGATCCATCATGGTACGGTCTGCGACCTGTCGATGCGGCGCGGCTATTACTTCGTGCCCAAATACGTGTTCGGCAAACCGGCCGATACGCTGGGTGGCGCGGTCAAACTGCCAATGGCGCTGAAACGGGTCGTCGATGGGTTGATCCTGAAATGGTTCGTCGGCAATCCGCAGAAATACGGCTTTCCCAAGCCCAATTACAAACTCTACGAAAGCCACCCGGTGGTGAATTCGCTGGTGCTTTATCATGCGGGCCATGGCGATATCAAAATCCAACCGGATATCGACCGGTTCGATGGCAACACGGTGCATTTCAAGGATGGAACCCAGGCGGATTACGACATGGTCCTTGCCGCTACTGGCTACAAGCTCGACTATCCGTTCATCGATAACGCGCTGCTCAACTGGCAGGGCGATGCGCCGCATCTTTACCTCAACTGCATGCATCCTGACCGTGACGACCTTTTCGTGCTCGGAATGGTCGAAGCATCAGGCCTTGGCTGGCAGGGGCGGTATGAACAGGCCGAAATGGTTGTTCGCTATATCAAGGGACTGCGCGATGACAACGCGGCGGCCCGGACATTGCAAAAGACCAAACATGACGGTTTCACCCGTGCCACGGGAGGAATGAGCTATATCGACCTGCCGCGCATGGCCTATTACGTCGACAAGGCAACCTACCGCAAATCGGTCTGTCAGTGGATCAGCAAGCTGCAAGGGGCCTCGGCATGATAGATGAAGCCGTTTTGAATTTCGCACCTGGCTCGCTGATGCTGCTGAACGCGATCCTCGCCGTGGTGATGTTTTCCATCGCCATCGATCTGCGGACAAGCGATTTCAGGCTGCTGGTGCAGGTGCCCAAGCCGCTGCTTGTCGGGTTGTTGTCACAATTTGTGGTGCTGCCGTTGCTGACCTTCCTGATGATCCTCGCGGTGCAGCCGCAGGCATCGGTGGCGCTGGGCTTGACGTTGGTAGCGGCTTGTCCGGGGGGCAATATTTCCAACTTCATCACCCACCGCGCCGGTGGCAACACCGCACTTTCGGTGTCGATGACGGCGCTGGCGACCGTGGGGGCCATCCTGCTGACCCCGTTCAACATCGCGTTCTGGGGCGGTCTTTACGAACCTTCGGCGGCAATCCTGCGCGCGACTGAAATCGATCCGGTGCAGATCGCGATCACGGTTGGGTTGATGCTAATCCTGCCGCTTGTGCTGGGCGTGACGCTGAATGCCAAACGGCCTGGACTGACGGCGCGACTGCGACGCCCGCTGCAATGGCTGTCGATGGGGATTTTTCTGGCCTTCATCGTGCTTGCTCTGGCCGCCAACTGGGCACAGTTCCTGGCCTATGCGGGCGCAATTGCGGGGCTTGTGGTGTTGCATAATGCGCTGGCCTTTGGCGGCGGCTATGTCACCGCCACGCTGGCACGGTTGTCACCCTTCAACCGCCGGGCCGTCACAATCGAAACCGGCATCCAGAATTCGGGCCTTGGTCTGGTGCTGATTTTCAGCTTCTTCGGGGGCTTGGGCGGTATGGCCGTGGTGGCCGCGTTCTGGGGCATCTGGCACGCCATTTCGGGCATCGCGCTGGCCGCCATCATGAACCGGACGGAGGCGCGCCGATGACCAAGATCCTGATCACCGGTGGGGCCGGAATGGTGGGCCGGGCCTTGGCCGACGAATTGCCATATGCCGATATCGTCGCCACCGATCTGGCGCGGGGCAGCTTGCCGGACGCGGTGCGGTTTCGCACGATGGATGTCACCGGCACCGACCCCGCGAGGATCATCGCGGAAGAAAAACCTGATGTCGTGGTGCATCTGGCGTCGATCGTCACCCCGCCGCCGGGAATGACCCGGCGAGACGCCTATGCCGTCGACGTGACCGGAACGCGCAACGTGCTCGACGCTTGCGTGAAACAGGGGGTGAAACGGTTGGTGGTGACCAGTTCGGGCGCCGCCTATGGCTATTACGCTGACAACCCGGTGCCGCTGCGCGAAACCGATCCCTGCCGGGGCAACACCGAATTCGCCTATTCCGACCACAAACGGCAGGTCGAGGAAATGCTGGCCGAGGCGCGCAAGATGCATCCCGAACTGGAACAGGTGGTGCTGCGGGTCGGCACCGTGCTGGGGGCAGGGGTCGAAAACCAGATCACCGCGCTGTTCCATCGTCCGCGAATTCTGGCGATCCGGGGTAGTGACAGCCCCTTCGTCTTCATCTGGACCCGCGATCTGGCCCGGATCGTCAAACGGGCGGCGACGGACGGCCCGCCGGGCATCTTCAACGTGGCCGGTGACGGTTGGCTCGGCGTTGACGATCTGGCCCGTGCTCTGGGAAAACCGGTGCTGCGGTTGCCCGCCTGGGCATTGAAAGCGGCGCTTGGTGTCGCGCATCCGCTGCGGCTTTCGCGCTATGGGCCTGAACAGGTGCGGTTCCTGCAATACCGCCCGGTGCTGGCCAATGACCGGCTCAAGCAAGTGTTCGGCTATGAACCGGAACTAAGCTCTGCCGCAGTGTTCCGAATGTGGAAACAGGGGGTAGGGTTATGAAAACAGCGGTGATTTCGGGCGGCAATGGCGGGCTGGGGCGTGCATTGGCGGCCGGGCTGGAAGCCAAAGGATGGCATTGTGTCTTGCTTGATCTGAATATCGATGGGCTGGAACCGGGTGAAACCCGGACGCCGATACAGGTGGATCTGACCGACGCGGCGGCCTTGCGGCGGGCAGCGGTGAAATTGATCGCGGCGCGTCCGTCGATCGATATGGTGATTTATAATGCCGGCGTGTCGCAGATCGGTTCGTTCGCCGAGGCCGATGAAACCAGCCACCGGCGGGTGTTCGAGATCAACTATTTCGCCGCAGTGGGCATGGCCCGCGCCTTCCTGTCTGCCTTGCGTCAAAGCGGCGGCATCCATCTGGCGATTTCATCGGTCGCTGGCTTCGCGCCGTTGCACAACCGCACCGCCTATGCCGCGTCAAAACATGCGCTGGAAGGCTTCTTTGGGTCGTTGCGATCCGAAGAAACCCCTTACGGCGTGCGCACGCTGATTGCGGCTCCCAGCTTCGTGGCGACCAATATCGGCAATGCGGACCGTTCCGAAGATGGGATCATGCGGCCCGGCGCAGCGTCCGACGGGGTTGATTACATGTCGCCTGAAGACGCGGCGGCGGTGATCCTGCGCGGTGTTGAAAAAGGCCGGGAATTCATTCCGGTGGGTCGGGTGGCGACGCTGGCCTCCTTGATGATGCGCGCCTCGCCACGGCTGTATCAATGGGCAATGCGGCGCAACATCAGCGGTCAGAATTAAGCGCGCATGCGGGGTCGAGCGGTCTTGCACGGTCCCGCTTCGGGTGTCGGGGCTTGACACTGCGCGGTACTCCCGGTCCTCTCGCGACGAAAGGCAGGTGACCACATGAACAACACATTCGACCAGGAACTCGAAGACCGTCTCGTCCGCTACGCTGCAATCGACAGTCAGAGCGATGAAGATTCGCCCGCGTCCCCCAGCACGGATATTCAGTTCGATCTGCTGCGTTTGCTGCAAACCGAACTGACCGAGATCGGGGCGCAGGATGTCCAGTTGACCGATTACGGCGTCGTTTTGGCAACCATCCCCGGCTCCGTTGCAGGGCCGACCATCGGTCTGTTGGCCCATGTCGATACCGCGCCGCAATTCAATGCTACCGGCGTCAAACCCCGGGTCATCCGGGGCTATAATGGCGGCGATATCAGCTTCCCCGATGATGCCTCTCTCGTGCTGTCGCCCGACGCGTCACCGTATCTGGCCGGAAAACAGGGGCATGACATCATCACTGCGTCGGGCACCACGCTGCTGGGCGCCGATGACAAGGCGGGCGTGTCCATCATCATGACCGCCGCCCGGCACCTGCTGGCCCATCCCGAAATCGCGCATGGGCCGGTGCGCATCGCCTTCACCCCAGACGAAGAAATCGGTCGCGGAGTGTCCCAAGCGCTGCCCAAGGATCTGGCTGCTGATTTTGCCTATACCTTCGATGGAGGCAAAGTCGGTGAAATCGAATTTGAAACTTTTTCCGCCGACGGGGCGGAAATTACCATTACCGGGGTGTCGATCCATCCGGGGTTCGCCAAGGACAAGATGGTGAATGCCATCCACCTTGCGTCGAAGATCATCCAGACCCTGCCACAGGCGACCATGACGCCCGAAGTCACCGACGGCGCCGAGGGCTTTATCCATGCGACCGAAATGACCGGCGGGTCGTCGGAGATGAAAATCAAGCTGATCCTGCGCGATTTCGAACGCGAAGGATTGGCCGAAAAGGGCGATCTTCTGCGTCAGGTCTGCGCCGCAGTGCAGGCCACCGAACCGCGCGCCAAGATCACCTGCAACATCCGCCCGCAATACCGCAACATGCGCTATTGGCTGGAAAACGACATGACACCGGTCGACCTTGCCCGCGATGCCTGCCGAAAACTGGGGATGGACCCGGTATCGGTTCCGATCCGAGGCGGCACCGATGGGTCGCGGCTGACCGAAATGGGCGTGCCGACACCGAACTTGTTTACCGGGATGCAGAATATCCACGGGCCGCTTGAATGGATTTCGGTGCAGGATATGGCCGTCGCAACCACGTTTTGCCTGACGCTTCTGGGTCTGGCCGCGACAGGCAACGATCAATAACAGCCGGGCAAGTCTGGTCGAAAATGGGCACCCGATATTCGGGTGCCCTTGGTGTTTAGATCCACGCCGGATCAGGTCTTGTGCGCGGGTAACAGGAAGCCGTCGAAGAATTCCGACACTTCGCCATAGGCATCCAAAGGCAACACATGGGCGATGTATTGATCGGGGCGGACCACGATCATGCAGCCTTGTTCACGGTCAATGCCGCGCATGTCGAAAATGTCACCCGCTCCTTTGTGATCAACACAGAATATTTTCGAATGATCCTGCAAACCCAACTTGCCCGTTCTGGGTTTGAGCAGGGACGGCATGGTTTCATGAGTAAGTTGATCGAAGGTCTGCTGGAACACCGCGCGCAGATCGATGACGGCGTCGATATCTTCATCCGGGCGGGTGACTTTCACCACCGGGGAGGCCGGATCGTTTTCAAGCCAGCCGGCAAGTTTATGAATCTTCGACCCGGCATCCGAACTGTCGTTTTTACCGGCAAAGGCGTAGATTCGCCAACGGCCGTCGGCTTCGGCGGCATGGCCAAGCTGCATCTGCTTGGCATCCGACAGCCGCACCACCGGGGCCGAATGGAACCGGCGGCCGATCTCTTCGCCGGTGGCCAGCGACTGATGGGCAGGTGCCCCGATCAGCGTTGATTGGTGATATTGCACCGCCAACCCGCCGGTGAATTCCAAATTTTCGATGAACTGTTTCTGAAATCGCGGCATTTCGGAGCCGTCCAATTCGGATTCACCGGGCGGGGCCGACATGATCCGGGCCCATTCGTGATCGGTATCAACCAGCCGCTTGGCTTCGGCCCAGCGTTCCGTAGAATAGCTGTGCAGAAGGCTCAGGTCGGACCGGCCTTGAAACACATGCGCCAGCTTCCAGCCCAGATTGAACG
This sequence comes from Thalassovita gelatinovora, assembly GCF_001458355.1. Lineage (GTDB taxonomy): Bacteria > Pseudomonadota > Alphaproteobacteria > Rhodobacterales > Rhodobacteraceae > Thalassobius > Thalassobius gelatinovorus. The sequence goes on from NZ_CYSA01000026.1 coordinate 145,530, forward strand.
TGTCCTGCATCGAAACATTCATTCCCTGCCCCGCCTTGGGGCTGTGGGTGTGACAGGCATCCCCGGCAGTAAAGACGCGGGGGAAACGGGTGTCGGCTTGCCCGTCGGGCACGTCGTCGAACTTGTCGGTCATCCGGTGCCCGATTTCGTAAATCGACCACCAGACCACTTCTTTCACATCGATCGTATAGGGCTGCATGATCCGGTTGGCCGCTGCGATCATGTGGTCGGCAGTGAATTTGCGGCTGCTGACGCGTTCGTTTTCACTCAGCTTGTCCAATTCCACATACATCCGAAACAGATACCCGCCTTCGCGCGGCAGGATCAGAATGTTGCCTTCCTGCGCCGAGGCGATCAGGCATTTCTGCCGCACGTCGGGGAAATCGGTATTGGCAAGGATATCCATCACGCCCCAGGCCTGATGCGCCGCATCGCCATGCAGGGTGCCGCCGATCGCCTTGCGCACATTCGACCGTGCCCCATCGCAGCCGACCACATAATTGGCCCGCAGGGTTTTCGTCGCGCCCGCGTTTACCCCGGTGTTTTCCAAAATCACTGTCACCGGGTGGTCGTCGGTCATGGTGTCGATGCTTAAATCCCGAACCGCCCAACCATAATCGGGTTCCAGCCGCGATGCCGAATTTTTCATCACCCCCAGAAACAGCTCATGCACCCGCGCCTGGTTGATCAGGGTATGCGGCATTTCGGATGAATCGTCGGCCACATCCTGCACCCGGCCGATCCGCTTGATTTGTGTAGGGGTCTCCGGGTCAGGAGCCCAGAAAGCCGTCTGGTTCACCCAGTAGCTTTCGCGCTTGACCGTCTCGGCAAAGCCGAACGCCTGAAACATTTCCATCGTGCGCGTGTTGATGCCATCAGCCTGACCCTTTTCGATCTGACCGGGTTTGCTTTCGACGATCATCGTGTCGATTTCAGGAAATTTCGACAGCTGCGCTGCAAGGCACAGACCCGCCGGGCCGCAGCCCGCAATCAACACGTCGACCTTTTCAGGCAGCGGTGCAAAAGGTCCGCGATCACGGCGGCATGGCGCGGCGGTCTTGATGTCGGGGTCGCCCCCTCGAAATCCGTCCAAATAGAATTGCATTTCGGTTCCTCCTCGGCCCGCGGGCGGCGCAATGGGTCTGAATACGACAATTAGTAACTGTACTACCTATTATAAGTCAACCATTAATAAGCATACGAATTACTTTGGTGGGGTGTTAACCTCCGGAGGGGGCAATGTGTCAATTTGCGACTTTGTACCGTCGACACCGAAATAACGACGATGTTGTTGCCCGTCGTCGGGGATTGGCGGCAATCCCTACCGACGATGGTCGCTTCGAACTGATACAGCACAGGCCGAACGCGGCAGGTGTCTGGAAAATACAGTCAATTCAACGTGGTGCAGATCAATAGATCGGAGATATTCAAAACCTTGAAGAAAGCCCAATTCCCTTGAAATCCAGTCTTTCCAAAAACGCGTTTTCATTGTAACCAATGGCCACTTTGGTGCGGGCGGTTTGCCGTCCGATTAAAAGGGAACGTGGTTCGGCCATATAGCCAAGTCCACGACTGCCCCCGCAACTGTAGGCGGAGAGCGAAGCCGGTATAACCACTGTCACGAAACGTGTGATGGGAAGGTCCGGCCAAGCATTGACCCGCAAGTCAGGAAACCTGCCGAAGTGTTCACCCTGTCCGGGCGCGAGGGGCGTCGGGGCTGCGGAACTTCCGCTTGTGGTGTTTTCACCGTCTGCGGGGGGCAATCCCTCGAATGACATATCAAACCTATCGACCTCTGCTGGTCGATTTCGAGGGAATAACATGCTCCGCTCTTCTCTTCTGGCTTCTGTTGCCATCGCGCCGTTTTTCGTTGCTTCTGCGATGGCGCAAGACGCTTTCGCGCTTGATGAAATCATTGTCACCGGGGGGCTGTCGCCGATCGAGGCCCAAGCGCTGGGCCGCGCGTCGAGCGTGGTTACGGCCCGCCAGATCGAAGAGCGCGGCATCACTACCGTTCAAGATGCCTTGCGCGCATTGCCGGGCGTGTCCGTCAACGGAGCAAGCAACACTTTCACGCAGGTTCGCATTCGCGGCGGCGAGGTGAACCACACGCTGATCTTGATCGACGGGATCGAAGCCGCAGGCGGCGATGGCGAATACATCCTTAGCGGGCTGGAAACGGCAAATATCGAACGCATCGAAGTGCTACGCGGGCCGCAATCTGTCTATTACGGATCGAACGCTTCGGCTGGGGTGATCAACATCATCACCCGCAAGGGCGAGACTGGCGGCACGTATTCGACCACGTTGGAGGTCGGCGCAGCGACCACTGCAACCGCTTTTGTGGCGCGCCGGGGCGAACGGGGCGGGCTGTCCTTGTCGTTTTCCCACACCGATGACCAAGGTTATGACCAATCCGGCGATGGTGGCGAAAAGGACGGTTCGGAACGCACGACGATGATCCTGTCCGGCGATTATCTGATCACTGATGATCTCAAGCTTGGGTTTACCTTGCGCCGGGCCGAAGAGGACTATGAGTTCGACGCGACCAGTTTCTTCGCTACGGATGCGGACAGCTATATTGTGGATGATCCGACCCAATCCAGCACCCGAGACGAAACGACAGCGGGTGTTTTTGCCGAATACGAAATGATGGGCGGGCGTTTGACCCATCGCCTGGCTTTCGAAAAGACCGAAGACGAATCCACGTTTAACGGCGGCGCACCGACCACGACGCAAACGCAGGCGCTGAAATACAGGTTGAGCTTCGGTCTGGACGGGGCTGCCGTGGCGCAGGCCGATCATCTGCTGAACTTGCTTGTCGAAAATAAAAAGGACAGCAGCAGCTCGAACGCGCTTTACGAGCGGGAATCGAATTCGATCGCGTTGGAATATCGCGGCAGCTTTGCAGGCGGTCTGGACGTTCAGGCCGGTGCAAGGTTCGACAATAACGACGTGTTCGAGGACGCAACCACATGGAATGTCGGGCTATCCTACCAAATGCCCGGGGGCAACGTCCGGCTGCACGCGTCGGCAGGCACCGGAATCGTCAATCCGTCGTATTTCGAACTATACGCTAGCGCTTTCGGTTATGCCGGCAATTCCAGCCTGACCCCGGAACGCAACAAAAGCTTCGATATCGGGGCAGAGTTCGCGCTGATGGGCGGGCGTAGCAGTCTCGATGTGACCTATTTTAACGAAACGTTGACGGATGAAATCACGGCGGTCAGCATCGGTCCCGGCACTTATAGTTTTATCAATCAGACAGGCGACAGTGATCGCCATGGGGTCGAAGTCTCTGGCTCCATGCAAGCGACCGATGCTGTCACATTGCGGTTGGCCTATACCTATATCGACGCGCAAAACCCGGATGGCAGCGTGGAAATCCGCCGTCCCAAGCACGAACTGACCCTTGGGGCCACTGTGGAAACCTTCGGTGGCCGCGGGACGGTTTCGGCGGACATCCGGCATGTGTCGGGCAATTACGACACCCAGTTCTGGGGCGCGTACAGTACCGTTGAATTGCCTGCTTACACGACGGTCGATATTTCGGCGCGATATGAGTTGACGAAAACACTCACGCTCAATGGTCGGATAACCAACCTGTTCGATGACGATGCCGTTGATGTGTGGGGCTATGCGTCGCGCGGTCGCGCGGCCTATGTGGGTGTCAGTGCAAGTTTCTGAGCTGATAAAGGCCTTGGGCCTGGTGGGCGCGCTGATCAGCGCGCCCATGTCTGCGTTTGCTGATACGGCACCCCAACCGGGCGCACCCGCCAGGATCGTGTCAATGAATCTGTGTACCGATCAATTGGCGATGATGGTGGCCGGGGAAGGGCAGCTTTTATCAGTGTCAAATATGGCCTCTGACCCGCGCAGTTCGGCCATGGTCAGTAGGGCTGCGGCCTATCTGACCAATCACGGGTTGGCGGAAGAAATATATCTGATGCAGCCCGATCTGGTCCTCGCTGGAAACTTCAGCGCCCAAGCGACCGTGGATATGCTTCGCCGGCTTGGTATTCCGGTGGCGGTTTTCAATCAGGCCTATACGCTGGAAGACGTGCGCGACCGGCTGACACAGATGGGGGATGTCCTTAAACAACAAGACCAAGCTGCGATGCTGGTGGCGCAATACGACGCACAACTGGCGACCTATCGGGAAGACGTTACCCTTCGCCCACGCGCGGCGCTTTATTACGCGAACGGATACACAGCGGGGGATAAGACGCTGGCGGGGCAGATTTTGACCACCGCCGGTCTGTTCAACATCGCGACAGAGGCAGGGTTCAATGCTGACGGCATCATCCCAATGGAGATTCTGGTGATGGCGCAACCCGATACAGTCATTACCAGCCGCCCATACCCTGGGGCCTCCAGGTCCGAAGAGGTCAATGCTCATCCGGCGATTGAGGCGTTACGCCGGACCCGCCCGGATGCGGCGCTGACCAGCAGCGACTGGGTCTGTGGCACGCCTTTCGTGCTGCAAGCGATCAGCGATATGGTGGACCTGCGTCGCGCCTTGCAGGCAAATACACCATGACACGGTTGGGTCTTTTCTTGTCCGCTTTCGTGGCGGTTCTGTTCATGACTGCTTTGGTGATTGGTCCCGCCAATATTGGCGTCGCGCAAAGCCTGAAGGCGCTTGTGGCGGGCGGGGAAGGGCCGATGACGCTGGTCATGCGTGAAATCCGTCTACCACGTGCGCTGCTGGCGATGATGATTGGGGCGGCATTGGGGCTGGCCGGGGCGGCGATGCAGGGCTATCTGCGCAACCCGCTGGCCGATCCCGGTCTGATCGGCGTGTCTGGGTCCGCCGCTTTAGGGGCTGTTCTGGCAATCCAGACCGGGTTGGCAGCGGCCTTCGCCTTCGGGTTACCACTCGCGGCACTTGCCGGAGCGGTGATCGGCGTGTTCTTGGTGATGGCGCTGGCGGGGCCGCGCGGATCGTCGCTGACCCTGATCTTGGCTGGGATCGCCATATCTGCGCTCGCGGCGGCGTTTACTTCGCTGGTTCTGAACCTGTCCCCCAATCCATTTGCCGCGAACGAGATCGTGTTCTGGATGATGGGATCGCTTGCCGATCGGTCGATGACGCATGTCTGGATCGCGCTGCCGTTGATCGTGTTGGGGTCGATCATGCTGCTGAGCCTGTCGCGCGGTCTGGATGCGCTGACATTGGGCGAAGACGCGGCGGCTGCGATGGGCATCGGTCTTGGCCGCATGCGCCTGACGCTGATATTCGGAACCGCAGCGGTGATTGGTGCCTCCACTGCCGTTGCCGGTGCAATCGGTTTTGTCGGGCTGGTAGTGCCGCATTTGCTGCGCCCGTTGGTCGGCGCGCGACCTGGGCGGCTGTTGTGGGCCTCTGCCTTTGGCGGGGCCGCGATGGTGCTGGCCGCAGATATCGCCGTGCGGGTGATCCTGCCTACACGCGATCTGAAACTGGGCGTCGTGACCGCGCTGGTCGGCGCACCGCTGTTTCTGCACTTGATTTACCGAACCCGAAGGGATGCGGTATGAGCCTGCTGAGCCTCCAGGACTTCGGTGTTACCCGTCGCAAGCGCGACATCCTGCGCGGTATCACGCTGGCCGTGGGGCAGGGAGAACTTGTTGGTATCATCGGCCCCAACGGCGCCGGCAAAACAACCCTGATGCGGGCCGCGTTGGGGCTGATTGATGCGACCGGACACAGTTCTCTGGCCACCCTTTCTGCCCATGAACGCGGCCGCGCCGTCGCTTGGTTGCCGCAATCGCGCGAAATCGCCTGGCCGGTGGACGTGCAATCGCTTGTCATGCTGGGACGCATACCGCACTTGGATTCGGGACAAATCCCGTCGGACCGGGACCGCGCCGCAGTGGACCGCGCCCTGCAGCGCATGGACTTGAGTGCGTTTCGCGACCGCACGGTCACCCGGTTGTCAGGCGGCGAACAGGCGCGCGTCCTGATCGCGCGTGCACTGGCGCAGGAAACACCGTTATTGATGGCGGATGAACCGATTGCCGGTCTTGACCCGGCGCACCAGATTGCCACGATGCGCAGCTTTACAGAACTCGCTTCAGACGGTCATTCGGTCGTCGTCTCGCTGCACGATCTGGGGCTTGCCGCGCGCCATTGCACGCGGTTGATCGTGATCGACAAGGGGGGTGTCGTGGCCGATGGGGCCCCCAAAGAAGTGCTGACGCCGGATCTGGTGCGCGACACTTTTGCGATCAGCGCTTTTCTTCAGGATACACCGGATGGGATCGTGTTCCAGCCGCTTGAGGTGAAAAGATGAGCGCAGTGAATCTTATCAGCCCGTGGCTTTCATTCGATCTAGGGCGCGACATGCAGGTGCTCAGCTGGGCGATCAATCGTCCGGGGTTTGTCACCGCGCGGCGCATTGTCTGGCGTGAAGTCCGCAATGCCGACCTGCCGCGTGACATGGATGTGGCGGATTGGTTCGGTCGGGAACTGGCAACGTATGGATTTGAAGACAGCGTTGCGTTCCTGACGTCGCGTGATGTGACGTCTTATGCCGACATCACCACCAGGGTTGGTGACACGACCGTGCAGTGCATCGCGACCGTGGGCCTGTCCAACGCCGAACGGGTAGGGGCCCGGGTTGATCGCCGGGCGCAGGATTGGGGCACGATCAATCTTGCCGTGCGTGTCGATTGCGGGCTTACCCAAACCGGCCTGATCGAGACGCTGAGCATCGCCACGCAGGCACGCACGGCGGCGGTCATGGACGCGGACGTGCCGCTACCATCAGGCAGGGCCACGGGAACGGGCACGGATTGCATTGCTATTGCGGCGCCTTCGGGATCGTTGGATTACGCCGGGCTGCATACCGAATTGGGCGAAGCCGTCGGGGCCGCAGTCTATGGCGCGACGCTATCCGGTGCGTTGCAATGGAAAACGGATATCGCGGCGGTTCAAAAAAGGATAAATGGAAATGTTTGAACCTGCCATTTACACAGGCCGCACGGGATCGAGGTTCTGGCGACGTCGGCATGGGGATATTGCTTTGCTGAAACAGCGGAAGGCGGTTTCTGCTGTACGCAGCGCTTCGGAAAAGACCGACGACGATCATCGGGGGCATTGAGAATGGCATTCGACACCCAAGACGCGCAACAGTTCCTTGAAACCGGCGGTCCCGCGCTTGTCGCGATTGCGGTCCTGTCGGTTTTGACGCTGGCGATCATCCTGTGGAAACTCTGGCGGTTAGGCTTGTCCGGTGCGTGGTCTTCGGGGCAGGCAACCACCATGGTCGAGACTGCGATTGCAGGGCATGTTGCGCCCAAAACAGTCCCCACGCGCAACATACGGGCACGATTTGTGGCAGGGGCGCTCAAGGCACGCGGGCTACCCGATGCGCTGGCCCGCGAAGAAGTCGCACGGCTTGCCGGACTTGAACTCGCCGCGCTGCGTGGGGGGCTTCGCCCGCTTGAACTGATCGTCACCATTGCCCCTCTCATCGGTCTGCTGGGGACGGTCTTGGGTATGATCGAAGCCTTTCAGGCACTTGAAACAAGTGCCGGGCAGGCCGACCCGGCCGTGCTGGCGGGCGGAATTTGGGAGGCCCTCTTGACGACCGCTGCAGGCATGGCGGTGGCGATCCCTGCCGCTGTGGCCCTCAGCTGGTTCGAAGGGATATGCGACAGGGTGCAGGCAGATATGGAAGACATGGCGACGCGGCTCTTTACGCAGATGCCGGGGTCACAGGCGCGGACAGGCTGATGTTCAGTTTCGCATCCCCCCGGCGCACCCGCAGGCCCAGCCTGACGCCGATGATCGACGTGGTGTTCCTGCTGTTGGTTTTTTTCATGCTTGCGTCGCAATTCGGGCGAGATTCTGCGCTGCCGATGGCCGCCGCAGGCCGGGGGCAGGCTTATTCTGGTCCGCCAAGGATGGTCGATGTCGGGGCGGATAATCTGCGTCTGAATGGCGTCGTCATGTCGGCAGAGGCGTTGGTGGACCTGCTTCGATCTATGGCGGGCGACGACGACATGATCATTCTGCGTGGAGATGAAGACACCACAGTGCAACGCTTGGTCGATGTGTCTGTTGTCTTGCAACAGTCCGGTTTTATGCGGCTGGCGCTGGTGGAGTAGCGCCGATGCAGTTCAAACGCCCGTCCCGCCGCCGCACAACGGAATCCGTGGTCCCGATGATCAATGTCGTTTTCCTGCTGTTGATCTTCTTCATGATGTCGGCCCGGATCGCACCCGCCCCGCCGTTCGATCTGACGTTGCCGACAGCGGTACAAAACGCGGCGCTGGAAGAAGATAGGGCACTCTATCTGTCTGCCGACGGGGCGGTCGGTTTTCAGGGGCTGTTGGGGGCAAAGGCATGGGCGGCTCTTGGCGTGCTCGATAAAACGCAGGAACTGACCGTTCGGGCCGATGCGGACCTGCCTGCGCCAATGCTGGCCGCCGTGTTGGCGAAGCTGGCGGCGATGGGGATTTCATCGGCAAGCCTCGCATTGCGTGCGCCATGAAACAGGTCGTCGAATTTGGAGTCTTTGTTATGCTTGCCGGCGCGCTGCATATGGCGGTGTTTCAGGGTATGCCGGGGGGCGGGGTGCCTGCTGCGGGGGATGGGGGTGGTGACACTGTAACTCTGGTCGCCAGCTCTGCCAGCCTATCGGCCATGGTCGCCGAATGGGATCGGCCGGTTGAGGTGCTCCAACAAATCACAAGTCCCGAACTGTCCGTGACTACCGCGTCACAGGATCAACCCCCGGTTTCGGCGCTGCACTCCGAACCGATGCAGCGTCCCGCCTTGTCCACCATCACCACCCCTGCTTTGGACGGTGGTGACCTACCGGCTATCGATGAAACCGTTCCTCCACCGTCAAATGTCGCCGTCACTGCGTCGCTCCGCCCGCAAGAACGTCCCAACCCGCCTAGAACCACCCGGTCCCGGCCTGCCAATCTCGCGCAACCGTCCTCCCGGCAAACCGCAGCAGGGTCTGGCCAGAACCATGCCGCTGGTACGGACGGTGCTGCCACCACCCCAACAACCCGACAAGCGCTCAGGACAGACCTTATGGCCCAATGGGGCAACAGCATTCGGGCGGCTGTGGAGCGGCGCAAAAGATATCCGTCCGGTACGCGGGCCCGTGGTACCGTGATCTTGTCGATTGCAGTGTCCTCAACCGGTGCGCTCGCGTCAGTGAAAGTGCGGAAATCTTCTGGCGATGCGGCGCTTGATCAAGCGGCCTTGATGGCCGTCAGACGCGCACGTTTCGCGACTGCTCCTAAAGGTTTGGCCGTCGGCGTTCATCATTTTTCCTTGCCAATATCGTTCGCTTTGTAATCGCCCTGTCCAGGGCCGCATTGGCTGTCCCCATGATCCTGCGCGCGTCCGACGCGTTGGCTTCGTCAGGTTCGGTCAAAGTGCTTGCCTGGCAGGATTATATCCAGCCCAACATTGCCGAAGCATTCGAAGCCGAGACCGGAATCGCATTGGAACTGACTACTTTTGGCTCGAACGACGAAGCCGAAAGCACGATCCGGGCCAATTCGTCCGGGATGAGACAAGGCGAAGCCGCGATCTTGTTTGTACGGCCCGAACGCGTGGCTTTTGACGCGGATCTTGGCAACAGCTTTAACGCCCAGATCACCCGCCGCGACATGGAAGGTTCGTTCCTGAATTACGAATTCACCACCGAAAACGGGGCCAAACTGACGATGCACACCCCAAATATCGGCCTGCTAATGTCTGTTGGCAATATCATCCTCTTCATCGCCGGCTAAGGCGTTCCAGCCGGCTTTGGCCGCAGAATAATTGCCGCACCGTATCGCAACCCGGCCCAGATTACGGCACGCGTCCAGATCATTCGGGGACAACAACCACGCGTTGATGCGACGCAGTTCCAATAGAACCTTGCCATAATTGTAAAGCAACGAAGGATGCGCGTTCTTTTCTGCCGCCACCGGGGCCAGAATGCTTTCCGCCAACGCCCAATCGCCCGTCGCCAAGGCGTTCTGCAATGCCGTTACATCCATGATTTTTCCCTTCTGGGGATGCAATATCATGCGAATGCAACGGTTCTGTCACAGAAGTATTAGCAACGGTGGCTAACCCGAAATAACAACAACCAAAGGCGCTGCACCGATGTCTCTTTCTGCGTTTTCTGCACCCGGCAAATTTTGGCGTGGCAATCTGCACACGCATTCCAACCTTTCTGATGGCTGTCTAAGCCCTGAAGAGGTTTGCCGTCGCTACATGGCCGAAGGTTATGATTTCATCTCGCTGACGGATCACCTGATTGGGCAATACAATTACCCAATTGCGGATACGGTACCGTTCAGGGATACAGACTTTACTACCATCCTTGGTGCCGAATGTCATTCTGGGGCCATGGAAAACGGTGAATTGTGGCATATTCTTGCGGTTGGTTTGCCGGCGGATTTTACCCCGCCCAACGCACCGGGTTTTCACCCGATTGCAGATCAGGAAAGCGGTCCGCAACTTGCTGCGCGCGCGCGCGAGGCCGGGGCCTTTGTTGCCGTCGCGCACCCGCAATGGTCGGGCATGACGCTGCACGATGCCCGGTCGATCGAAGCCGCCCACGCGATTGAAATCTATAACCACGGCTGCGCTATGGGATGCGACCGCCCGGATGGTTCATTTTATGCGGATCTTTTGCTGTCCGAAGGGCGCGACCTGACGCTTGTCGCAACAGATGACGCCCATTTCACTGAACCTGATCACTTTGGTGGTTGGGTTATGGTGAAGGCGACGGAAAACGATCCGAAGCTCTTGCTTGACGCACTTAAGCGCGGCGATTTCTATTCCAGCCAAGGACCGGAAATTCGGAGCATTGATCTGTCTGACGAAGCAATCAAGGTCACATGTTCGTCCGCGACTGCCGTGATCGTTCAAGGACACGGGTCTGCGGCCCAAGCGGTACACGGTCAATCCATGACCCAAGCTGTTATCCCAATCTCGCGTTTCAAAATGTCACCCTGGATACGTATTACCATCGTTGATCGCGCCGGAAAGCGCGCTTGGTCAAACCCAATCTCTCTGTAATGCTGTGATCGTCACTCGAACGGTTCAAGGCTTTGAATGCTGTTGATATCTGCGGTTTATGCGGCATTCATTCCTGTCATCGAGCGGGTTTTGTCTTTGCCAGAAACAAGAGAATGAACGCGGGTCGCTTCTGTACCTCTTGATCAGGCGGTAATATTCATCTGAAACCGCTATCGGGCACCGCTTTATCAAGCGGTGCCCGACGTCGTTCATCCTCAATTGCTTGGGGAGGGCACTGCCTTACTTCCACCATATGGAAAATATTCGTGAAATTGGCGAAATTACTTTACCAATTAGCGCCCGGTAGTAACATAAAATGACTGTCGTGCGCCTGGACCCCTGAGGTTTCGGACGCATTTCAGCAAATGGGAGGAGAACCATATGACCAGCAAACCAATTTCCCGCCGGGCCGCGCTGAGCGGTTTGGCGACTGCGGGTGCTGCCAGCTTGGCGGCCCCGTCGCTTGCGACCGCTGCGGGCGAAACGACGACCTGGAAAGTCCAGACGTCTTGGCCGGGTGGCATCGGGCTGCAGATATTCAAGGACTGGGCGGATTCGATCGCCGAGAAAACTGGCGGCGAACTGGCCTTCAAGCCCTTCGGTGCCAATGATGTCGTTGGCGATTTTCAGCTTTACGATGCTGTCAAGAACGGTGTTCTGGACGCGGTGAACCCGTTCACCATCTACGCCCAGGGCATTATCCCTGCGGCCATGTTCCTGACCAGCTACCCGCTGGGTCTGCGTAACCCGCATGAATTCGACGTCTACTACTACGGTCTGGGCGGTCTGGAACATGCGCGCGAACTGTATGCCAAGCAGAACATGTACTTTGTTGGGCCGATCCATCACGGCCCGAACATCATCCACTCCAAAGTGCCGATCCGTTCGGTCGATGACTTCGCTGGCCGCAAGATGCGCGCGCCCGGTGGCATGGTGGCCGAACTGTTCTCGGCGCTCGGTGCCAAGACCACGCTGCTGCCGGGCTCGGATATCTTCCCGGCGCTGGAAAAGGGCACCATTGACGTGGCCGATTATGTCGGTCCGGCGGTGAACTACGCGCTCGGCTTCAGCCAGGTGACCGACTATATCTCGATGGGCCCTCCGGGCTTCATGTCGGTGTACCAACCGGTCGACATCATGGACCTGACCGTGGGCATGGATTCTTGGAACGCGCTGAGCCCGCAGATGCAGCAATTCGTCGAAATGGAAACTCACAGCTATTCCGACGTGCATCACGCGGCGATTCAAAAAGCCGACCAGGAAGCTTGGAAGAAGTTCGAAGCCGACGGCACCGAAGTCACCCGCCTCAGCCAGACCGACGTCGAAATCATGACCGAAGTGGCCGTGCCGATCTGGTTCAAATACGCAAACCGCGACAAGGATGCCGCGCGGGTCTTCAAGACTCAGCTCGACTACATGATGTCCGGTTCTCTGGGTTACGTGACGCCCGAAATGGTCGCGGGGCAAACTCTGGACCTGTAATCCAGATCACAACCTGAAACCCGTGCGCCCCCGGACCAATTTCGGGGGTGCATTTCATCCGACAGACCGAACGGAACCACCCATGCCTAGCATAAGCTTCATCCTGCCCCACTGGGTCTATTGGGGTACGCTGATTGTTTTTCCGATCGTCGCCATGATCATGGCCCGGCGGACACAGACCAGCGGATATTCAAACCCAATCGCCTATATGATTTTGATTTCCGGGGGAATTCTCGGACTTCATCGTCTTTACCTTCGCAACCTTTGGGGGCTTCTTTACTTACCGATCTTCTTTGCCATCCTGTTCGCGAACGCGCAGGGGAAAGTCGCACGAGAAGCCGAATCCCAAGCTGCGAACGAAGTGAACAGCGCTCAGCGTGTCATTGAACGTCTGGAACCGAAACTCGCCGCTGCCGATGGCAAGATCGCTAAGCTGCGCGCCAATCTGGGCGAAGCCGAAAAAGGCAGTTTCGCCGAAAAACGCGCAACACTGACGTTGGAAAAAGCCGAACAGTCGGTGATCGACGACACCGCGCGGATCGAAAAGGCCCGCGTCGGCAAGAAAGCCGCCGAGCCAGCATTGGCAGAGGCCAAGGACGCGCGCGCCAACTGGGCGGACCGGTCTTTCTATGCCTTCTTGATTATTTGCGCCTTCATGCTGGTCGATGCGATCCTGCTGCCGGGCTTGGTCAAGCGGGCTGAGGCGCGCAGCGTCAAAGAAGACGAGGCCGCGTCGGGCAGTCTGGCTGCGATCGAACACGAAGCCGAGGCACGGCTGGAACAGATCGAAGCCGAAGAGACCAAGCAGGACGAAGATCACATCAGCACCGGCTGGACCGGTGTGATTGACCGGTTTTCCTACTATTCGGGGGAATTCGTCAGCTACTGGATGGTGATCGCGGTGATCGCATATTACTACGAAGTGGTGGCGCGCTATGTCTTCAACTCGCCCACGATCTGGGTCCATGAAGGCATGTACCTGATGTTCGGCATGCAATATTTGATCGCAGGGTCCTATGCCGCGCTGACCGAGGCGCATGTCAAGGTTGATGTATTCTATGCGGAATGGTCGCCCCTGCGTAAAGCGGTGGTGGACCTTCTTACCTCGATCTTCTTCTTCATCTTCGCGGGCACGCTGCTTGCCACCGGATGGATCTTCGCGATGGATGCCACGGTCGTTGATGAGGTTTCGTTCTCGGAATGGCAAATCGCATACTGGCCGTTCAAATGGGCCATCGTCGTCGGGGCGGTGCTTCTGATCCTTCAGGGGATTTCCAAGCTTGCTTCCGATCTTAATTCCGTCCGCAACAGCCTTCAGGGAGCGTAATCCATGGGAATTGAAATGGAAATTGGCTGGCTGACGGCCCTTATGTTCGGCAGCCTCATGGCCCTCCTTATGGCGGGCCTGCCTTTGGCCTTTGTCACCGGTGGTCTGGCTTGCGTGTTCCTGTTCATTCTGGGCGATGCGCAGACCCTGAACATCGTGCCGTCGCGGATCTTCCCGTTGATGACGAACTATCAGCTTTCGGCAATCCCGCTATTCATCTTTTTGGCCGCGATGCTGGAAAGGGCGGGGATCATCAACGAAATGTTCGATGTGATCTACAAGCTGATGGGCGGGGTCAAAGGCGGCCTTGCGGCGGCGACGATCATCGCCTCGACCATTCTGGCCGCCATGGTCGGGGTGATCGGTGCGGCAGTGGTGACGATGGGGATCATCGCGCTGCCGGCAATGTTGCAGCGCAATTATGATCCGAAGATCGCGATGGGATCGATCATGGCCGGCGGTACGCTGGGTATCTTGATCCCGCCCTCGATCTTGGCGATCATCTATGCCGTTGTGGCCGAACAATCGGTGGGTGAATTGTTCATCGGCGCGGTCCTGCCCGGGCTGATGCTGTCCGGTATGTATATCCTTTACGTCATCCTGATGTGCTATGTTGATCCGAAGAAAGGCCCGCCGATCCCGGTCGAAGAACGGATCGATACCGCCGAAAAACTGCGTCTGCTGGGGAACATGGCCGCCCCGATTACGCTGATCGTCGTGGTGCTTGGCGTGATCTTCACCGGCGTTGCCACCCCAGTAGAAGCTGCGGGCATCGGCACCTTCGGCGCGTTCATCGTCGCGGCGATCCACCGCAAGCTGAGCTGGCAAACCATCCGCGAAGCCTGCATGACCACGCTGAAAGCCAGCGCCATGGTGATCTGGATCATGTTTGGCGCGACCATCTTCGTTGGACTCTACGTTCTCGAAGGCGGGCAGGAATTCGTCGAACAGACGATGACCGGTCTGGGTCTTGGGCCCTGGGGCATCCTGATTCTGATGCAGATCGTCCTAATCATTCTGGGTATGTTCCTTGATTGGGTCGGTATTTTGCTGTTGGCGGTCCCGATCTTCGTGCCGATCATCCGGGCGCTTGGCCCGGCTGCCTTCGGGCTGGGAAGCGAAGGGGATTTGGTGCTGTGGTTCGGGGTTCTATATCTGGTGAACATGCAGATGAGCTTCTTGTCGCCGCCCTTCGGCTATGCGTTGTTTTACCTGCGCGGTGTCGCACCGGCGGAAATCCCGATGAGCGACATCTTCAAATCGGCGCTGCCTTTCCTTGCGTTGCAAATCGTCGGGCTGGTGCTGTGTATGGTGTTCCCACAAATTATCACGTGGCTGCCGCAGCTCGTTTATGGCGGGTAAACGCAGTAACCACTGATCACAATGCTATTTGAAAGGAGCCCGGGTGTATTCCGGGCTCCTTTTTCGTATCTGAGCCTGTTTCGCCCAAGCAATTGGCCGGGTTTGTCCTGTTGTTGGCTGGACCATTACCACAACGGTGCAAATAGATCGGGAAATGCCCCGCCGGGAAACGTCACCCCAGTGTCGGGGAAATGGCAGGAAACACCTTAAGACTCAGATCACGGATACGCGCGGCACAGGTTTTGACGCGCTGCGTGTTTGCGTGGCCCTCAAACAGATCTTCGGGGTGATCTAAAGGAGGATTATTCCGTGGTGTTTTTCAGGCTTGCCATCAGATCGTGGAATCTATCGCCTTGAACCGCCACATGGCCACGCAGGGTATTGGCAGCTTTTTCCGTGTCATCCAGGATCAGGGCTTCGACGATCGCTTCGTGTTCGGCCATCGATTGTTCCATCCGCCCGCGCAAACGCAGCTGTTGTCGCCTGAACGGTTTCAAGCGTTTATGGAGCTTGGATGCCTCTTGCTCCAGAAAACTATTCCCAGATTGTTTATAGATGATTTTGTGGAATTTTTCGTTTTCGGCGTAATAGGTATCAACGTCATTTGTATCGACGGCGATCCGGCATTTGGTGTTTGCCTCGCGCAGGTTTTCCAGCGCCTGTGCCGAAATCCGTCTTGCCGCCAAGCGTCCGCAGACCGCTTCGAGTTCGGCCATCACTTCAAACATTTCCACAAGCTCGACCGGTCCTGGTTGGCGGACAAAGGCGCCGCGGCGGGGGATCAATTCCAACAGACCCGACAGGGCGAGCCTGTGGAAGGCTTCTCGAATTGGGGTTCGTGATACGCCGAACTGTTCCGAAAGGCTGATTTCATCCAGCCGGTCACCATTCGAATAGGTGCCGTTGAAAATCAGCTCTTCCAGTTCTTCGGCGATGTTTTCAGCGCGGGGTCGTGTCATGATTTCGGTTCTACCCTCTGTCACGTATAATTCAATATCACAATTCTTGTATACAGAAAGCTTGACTTAAAAAACAACCATCGCCTACGCTCCGCAAGTCGCCGGTCATCCCGGAATGACATAGGGAGGAAATTATGAAATTTACGCTGAAAACAGCAGCAACTGCGCTGGCGCTCGTCTGTGCCGCAAGCTTGGCTAATGCGACCGAATTGCGCTTGTCGCATCAGTGGTCGAACAAGGATGTCCGTCATATGGTCGCGCAGATCATGGCCGACGAAGTCGCAGCGGCGGATGTCGACCTGACGATTAAAATCTTTGGATCTAAATCGCTGTTCAAACCCCGCGAACAATACAAGCCACTCAGCCGCGGCCAGTTGGACATGACGGTCCTGCCGTTGAGCTATGCAGGCGGTCAACAGCCCGCCTATAACCTCACCCTCATGCCCGGTCTGGTGAAAAACCACGATCACGCCACCCGCTTGAGCGCTTCGCCCTTCATGAAGGCGCTGGAAGAAAAGATGGCGCAGGACGACGTGATGGTTCTGGTTCACGGTTATCTGGCTGGTGGTTTCGCCGGCAAGGACAAGTGCATCACCAAACCCGAGGATGCAGCGGGTCTGCAAACCCGAGCCGCGGGCAAGGCTTTCGAACAGATGCTGGCCGGCGCGGGTGCATCGATTGCTTCGATGGCATCGTCTGAAATCTACAACGCGATGCAGACCGATGTTCTTCAGGCCGCGAACACCTCGTCGTCTTCCTTCGTGTCCTATCGGATTTACGAACAGGTCAAGTGCTACACCCCCGCAGGTGACTATGCGCTTTGGTTCATGTATCAGCCCCTGCTGATGAACAAGAGCACCTTTGACGGCTTGACTGAAGCTCAGCAGAATGCCCTGCGCACCGCCGCCGCCAAGGCGCAGGCCTACTATCTGGAAGAAGCCAAGAAAGAGGATGCCGCGTCTGAACAGGTCTTCCGCGATGCAGGTGTTGAAATTGCCCAGATGAGCGAAGCCGATTTCGAGGCATGGCGCGCACTGGCCAAAGAAACCTCTTACAAGGCATTCGTCGCAGAGGTGTCCGATGGGCAGGCTCTGCTTGATATGGCGCTTGCCGTAGAATGACCTTGCAGTGCGGGCGGCGATAGCCGCCCGCCTTATCCAGAATTCCCACATTTACAGGAGGCGACCTTGGCGGGACACAGCAACGCCGCGATAGCGCATTCCAGCAGCAACCCTTTCCTGAAATCCGTTTCCGCATTGTCCACCTTGGCGGGCTGGTGTTCGGCTGCGATGATCGTCGCTGCCGTTGCGATCACGGTGCAGATGATCATCATTCGTTTCGTTCTGAACGGATCGACCGTCTGGCAGACCGAAGCGGTCATCTATCTTGTCGTTTCGGCCACTCTTGTCGGGTTGCCCTATGTCCAGCGGTTGCGCGGGCATGTGAACGTCGATCTGATCCCACTGATGCTACCGCGCCGCGCCCGTTTCATTCTGGCGTTGATCACTTCCGTCGTGTCGGTCGGAATCGCCGGGTTGATGCTGTGGTATGCCTACGAATTCTGGCATTTCGCATTCCAACGCGGATGGCGATCCGACACGGTCTGGAGCGTCCGACTGTGGATTCCCTATCTGTCGCTGCCGGTCGGATTTGCCCTGCTGACGTTGCAACTGGCGGCCGATCTCTTCGCGCTCGTTCTGGGCATCGAAAAACCTTTCGGATTGGAAAGCTGATAATGGACCCGCTCGTTCTTGGAGGGCTGGTTGCCCTCGTCACCATTCTGGTACTGTTTTCGGGCGTGTCGGTGGCCATGGGGCTTCTGATCGTTTCCGCAGGCTTTCTGCTCACTTTCGACGGAATGCGGTCGCTGGAATTGATGCCCGAGATCCTGTTTGGCAAACTCGACAATTTTGCCCTTCTGTCGATCCCGATGTTCATCATCATGGGATCGGCCATTTCATCGACACGCGCGGGGGCCGATCTGTACGAGGCGCTTGAACGCTGGCTGACCCGCATTCCCGGAGGTCTTGTCGTTTCGAACCTTGGCGCCTGCGCCCTGTTCGCCGCGATGTCGGGATCGTCGCCCGCCACCTGCGCGGCAATCGGAAAGATGGGCATCCCGGAAATGCGCAAGCGCGGCTATCCCGACGGCGTTGCCGCCGGGTCCATCGCTGCCGGCGGCACCTTGGGTATCCTGATTCCGCCGTCGGTGACGATGATCGTCTACGGCATCGCGACAGAAACATCGATTGGCCGACTGTTCCTGGCCGGGGTCATCCCAGGGCTGATGCTGGTGGCACTGTTCATGGCGTGGTCGCTTTATTCCACTTGGCGCTCTGGCGACGCAGAAAGGCTTGGGGCAGGTCGCTATAGCTGGGCCGAACGGTTCGAAATCCTGCCCCGCGTCCTGCCCTTCCTTTTGATCATTCTGGGGGTACTTTATGCCATGTATGGCGGCGTTGCCACGCCGTCCGAAACTGCCGCTGTCGGCGCTCTGCTGTGCCTCGTGATAGCAATGGTCATCTACAAGATGTGGTCGCCCCGTGCGATCTGGGTCATCTTGCGTGACAGCACCAAGGAAAGCGTGATGATCTTGTTCATCATCGCCGCTGCAGGCGTGTTTTCCTACATGCTAAGTTCGCTGTTCATCACCCAGTCGATCGCGGAATGGATCGGCACGCTGGAGGTGAACCGTTGGGTGCTGATGCTGGTCGTCAATGCCTTCCTGCTGGTCGCGGGCTTCTTCCTGCCGCCGGTCGCCGTTATCCTGATGGCCGCCCCAATTCTACTGCCCATCATCACTTCGGTAGGGTTTGATCCGATCTGGTTCGCGGTGGTGCTGACGATCAACATGGAAATCGGCCTGATTTCACCGCCCGTCGGCCTGAACCTTTACGTGATCAACGGCATCGCGCCCGATATATCGCTGAAGACCATTCTGGTCGGTTCGTTGCCTTACGTTGCTTGCATGATCATCGCGATCATCCTGCTGTGCCTGTTTCCCGGATTGGCAACATGGTTGCCGGAAATGGTGATGGGGGCGTCGTTATGACTTTGCTTGCCGATCTGTTGTCCACGGTCTTCGAGCGGCGATATCGGCGCCCACCGGGCAAACCGGATACGCGCCCGATTACGGAACTGGCGGATGCTCTGATCGTATCAGAGGATGAAACCACCGGCCTGAAACTGGCAGGGAACATTCTTGCCGCTTTCGAAGATCTCGATGACGAAGGGAAACTGGGGTTCTTTCGCCATGTCGCGCAGGCGATGAACATCGATCCCGAGACGCTGCGCACGACACTCGATGCTTATGAACGCGCGCCTTCCAAGGCCAGCTACCGCATGTTCATGGCGGCAGCAGAACCACCCCGGCAGGAACTGATCCGCCGTCTGAACCGCGTCCCCGGCGCGACCCGCATGTTGGTGGGGATGCGGGCCGATCTGCTTCGATTGGGGGGCACGGAACCGGAACTGGCCGCGCTGGATCTGGATTTTCGCCATCTCTTTGTATCTTGGTTCAATCTCGGCTTCCTGGTGCTGCGCCCGATCACTTGGGAAAGCCCTGCGAATATCCTTGACAGGATCATCGCTTACGAGGCCGTTCACGCGATCGACAGCTGGGACGACTTGCGCCGCCGCTTAAAACCGGCGGACCGCCGCTGCTTTGCCTTCTTTCACCCCGCGATGCCGGACGAACCCCTGATTTTCGTCGAGGTTGCGTTGACACAAGGACTCCCGTCGTCGATCCAGTCGCTTCTGGCCGAAGATCGCGCGCCCTTTTTGGCGGAAGATGCGGACACGGCGGTTTTCTACTCGATTTCCAACTGTCAGGCGGGGTTGGCCAGCATTTCTTTCGGCAATTCACTGATCAAGCAAGTGGTTTCGGAACTGTCGAAAGAGCTGGATGGGTTGAAAACATTTGTCACCCTTTCTCCAATACCGGGATTGGTGAAATGGCTGGGCGAAACCGGACAGGACTGGGACGCATCGGATACCGCCCAGATGCGGGAACTGGCCGCTAATTACCTTGTCCACGCCAAGGCAGGCAGCGATCTACCCTATGACCCGGTGGCCCGGTTTCATTTGGGCAATGGCGCGATCATCCACGCGGTCCATGCGCAGGCCGACATCTCGGACAAGGGCCTCTCCCAATCCGGCGGCACAATGGTCAACTACCTTTATGATCTGTCGAACATCGCCCAGAACCACGCAGAATTTACCAATACCAAGAAAGTTCCGGCATCGAGCGAGGTTCTCGCACTGGCTGGTACAGAAGCGCTGGCGCTGCCCAAGGAAAGATAACTCCATGACAAACCCTTTGTATGATGGCCTGTTTGGAATTCATGCCGCAAAGCAGACACCCTTTCTCAGACTGGCCGACGGATCGGTCCTGACTCATCAGGCCTTTTTGGAACAAGCTGCGCAGTTCGCTCATGTCGCTGGGCAATTGGGTCTGAAACCCGGCGACCGGATGGCGGTTCAGGTGGAAAAATCGCCTCAGTCGTTGGCGCTTTATGCGGCCTGTGCGCAGGCGGGGCTGATCTTCCTGCCGCTGAATACCGCCTACACGGTCGATGAGCTGACCTATTTCATCGAAAACAGCGGTGCCTCCCTGATCGTTTGCGACAGCGCCAAACAGGCCGCGCTTGCCCCGATTGCCACGGGTCTTGGGGCCAAGCTGGAAACGCTGGACGCCGACGGTAGCGGGTCGCTGACGCAAAAGGCCGAAGGCCTGCTGAAAACCTACGAAACGGTCGCCCGGTCCGGCGATGATCTAGCCGCGTTCCTTTATACTTCGGGCACCACGGGGCGTTCGAAAGGGGCGATGCTGACGCAAGACAACCTGTTGTCGAACGCCCGCACGCTTGTGGATTTCTGGCGTTTCTCTGAACAAGACGTGTTGCTTCACGCGCTGCCGATCTTCCACACCCACGGCCTGTTTGTGGCGACCAACGTGACACTGGCTGCTGGTGGCAGCTTGATTTTCCTGCCCAAATTTGATCTGGACAAGGTGATTGAGGAATTGCCCAATGCGACCACGATGATGGGTGTTCCCACCTTCTATACCCGTATTCTGGGGGATGGACGGTTCAGCCGTGACCGGGTTCAACACATGCGGTTGTTCATTTCGGGATCGGCCCCGCTGCTGTCTGAAACGCATGTCCAGTTCGAAGACCGCACCGGCCACCGCATCCTTGAACGATACGGCATGACCGAAACCAACATGAACACTTCAAACCCCTACGAGGGGGAACGTCGCGCGGGTACCGTCGGCTTTCCTTTGCCCGGGATTGACCTGAAGATTACCGATCCGGACACGGGCAATACCCTGCCCGACGGGGAAATCGGCCAGATCGAGGTGCGAGGCCCCAACGTGTTCAAAGGCTACTGGCAGATGCCGGATAAAACCGCTGCCGAATTGAGGCAGGACGGGTTCTTCATCACCGGTGACTTGGGTAAGATCGATGAAGACGGCTATGTTCACATCGTTGGCCGCAACAAGGATCTGATCATTTCCGGTGGATACAACATCTATCCCAAGGAAATCGAACTTGTGTTGGATGAACAGCTTGGCGTTCTGGAAAGTGCGGTCATCGGCGTGCCCCATCCCGATTTCGGTGAAACCGTCTTGGGTGTCATCGTCCCCGAACCCGGACAGAAACCGGACCTTGAAGCCATAATGGGGGCGATCAAGCCGTCGCTTGCCCGGTTCAAGCATCCCCGCAAGCTGGTCATCCTGGATGATCTGCCGCGCAACACCATGGGCAAAGTTCAGAAAAACCAGTTGCGGGACCGCTTCAAGGACATGTTTGCAGCGACCTGAAAGGGCTGCCCCTAGGTGATCTGACTTTTGGACAAGTGTCGTAGGTGACGCCCGCGCGGGGAGCTAGAGACGGCAGGGGACGAATGCCCCTTGTCACCCCAGAGGTCTCATCCTACTGCTAGGCTTTGAAAACTTTTCTTTGATGTCCAAGGTTTGGCTCCGCGTAAATGACCACCAGTTCCCCTTCTCAAGTCACCGGCTATGCCGCTGCTTGGAGTATCGTTTTCGTCTGGTCCTTCTGGCTGATCGTGAGTCGGGTCGCCAATGAAAGCGGACTCACGATCTATGATCTGACCGCGATGCGCTATGGTCTGGCCTCGCTGGTCGCAGTGCCGCTCTGTCTTTACTACAAGCCTTGGCGGGGGCTGAAATTGATTCAGATTGCAGTGATCTCATTCATATTGGGTCCGGTCTATATTCTCTGTGTCTTTTCCGGCTTTCGTTATGCGCCTGCCGCCCATGGGGGAATTTTCATGAACGGGGTGCTGCCGATCATCAGCATTCTTTTCGGTATTGTTCTCTTTCGCGTGCTTCCCGGCGTTCGGCAGGTTCTGGGCGCGGCGCTGATCCTTGTTTCGGCTATTGTGCTGGCATGGGATGGGGCTGCCACCAGCGGGCATAATGCATGGATTGGCGATCTGCTCTTCGTGATTGGCGCGTTCTTTTTCGCGTCTTACGTTCTTCTGTCCGAGCGTTGGAAACTTGGCGCGATGCAGGTGATCTTCTGCGGGACGGTGGTCAATGCGGTGCTCTATCTACCCATCTGGGTGCTTTGGCTGCCTTCGGGGCTCGCACAGGCTCCATTGCAGCCGTTATTGTTACAGGCCGTTTATCAAGGTTTCGTGCCGAACCTGATCGGGTTGATCTTCATTGCCCATGCGGCGCGCCGGATTGGGAATTCCAACACGTCTTCCATCCTTGCTGCGGTCCCAGGGGTTGGGGGGCTTTTGGGGGCGTTGATCCTCGGCGAAAACCTGAGCCTGCTCAGCACTTTGGCGATTGGGCTTTTGACGATTGGGTTGTTGACAAGCGTGCGCAGGAAAAAGCCGTCGTCGGCCTGACTTGAAGCGGCGCGAACCGCTTACGATCTGGTCCGATCCTGCGATGAACCGTGGCCCATTTCCATTCGGCAAATGAGGGCGCGATAGCGCGGTTTCATCGCCAGCAGTCGCCGCTCTCCGAAAAACTTGTCCTGATTGTCAAGGTGGCAGGCAAGCGTGTCTTCGACCACCTGCGGACCGGATAATATGTTGCCGGTGACGGAAACACCCTCGGCGCTGCAATGACCGATCCACAACCTGTTGGCCGATGCGAGGCGTTTCCATCGCGCCGACCCGTTCCGTAGCACGTGCAAACAGGTGAACCTGATTATAGGCGAGTTTGGACCAGATGCTGGTTACCGCCGCAGCCTCTAACCGCGCCTTGTAGGCATCGACGAAAGCGCGATTTATGCGGTCTCAGGAGTTTGAAAGTAGCTTGCCGCATGTCATCTTGGCCGGGGCCTGACAAGGCGTATTTCGCGCGATGCCGCTCATCATGTCATCGTTTTGGGCAGCGGGACGATTTCATGACCGGCGTCCCGCAGCGCAGTTGCAACGGCGCGGGCGACATCGACCGAAGTCGGTTCGTCACCATGCACGCAAATGCTATGAAACGGGGTTGGGATGAAAGCGCCCTCGCGGGTGACAATCCCGCCGCGATCGATCATCTGCAGCACGTGATCCTGCGCTGCTTTGGCATCGCGCAGCACCGAACCGGGTTCGGACCGTTTGGTCAGTTGCCCGTCCGTCTGATAGGTGCGGTCGGCGAAGACTTCCAGTGCAACCGGTAACCCCGCAGAGGTTCCGGCCATCGCCAGTTCAGACAGCACCGGCGCAAGCAGGATCAGCGTCGGGTCGAAAGCGCGCACCGCCTCGGCGACGATTGCCGCGACTGCCGGGTCGGAGCAGGCTTGATTGTTCAACGCGCCATGCGGTTTGACATGGGTGATCGGATGGCCACCGGCGCTGGCAATTCCGGTGATCGCCCCCAGTTGATAGAGTATCAGCGCCTTGAGTTCTTCGCGCGGCAACACGACCGGACGGCGGCCAAATCCATGCAGGTCGGCATAACCGGGATGGGCGCCGATGCTGACCCCGGTCTTACGCGCCTTTGCCACCGTCTGCATCATCACCAGCGGATCGCCACCATGCAGGCCACAGGCGACATTGGCGCTGCCAACGATTTCCAGCAAAGCGTCATCGTTGCCTATGGTGTAGGGGCCATAACTTTCGCCGAGATCGGCGTTCAGGTTGATTTTCACGACGGGATCCTCAGTCTCTGTCGGCCAAGTGGCCGGGAAAATGATCGGCGCTGCGCATGTCCACGACGCCGCTGATCAGGTTGACACTGTGTAGGGCGGTTTGGTCGATACCGCCGGGATTGGCCGCTCCGATACTGCCGGCGATCTGTTTCAGCAAAGCATGGCGGCTACGAGCTGCGGCTTCGGCCTGCGCGACGCTAACCACGGTGAACCGAAGGGTATCGCCGGGGATACGGGCCGCCAACCGGGGCAAATCGGCACCAATCACGGTGGCGATCTTGGTATACCCGCCGGTGGTTTGGGCATCGGCCAGCAGGATGATCGGCTGCCCGTTGCCCGGCACCTGAATCGCCCCAGGCGCGGCACCGTCCGATATTATGTCGGGGCCCTGCGTGGGATCATGTTCCAGAACTGGCCCCTGCAAGCGCATCCCCATCCGGTCACTTTGGGGGGTTATTTCGAACTGGGCCGTCGTGAAAGTCTGCCAAGCTGCTGCGGTAAAACGGTCATCCTGCGGGCCGGGCACGACCCGCAGCGGTCCAGCATCGGCAGGCGGTGCCATGTGGAAGGTGAGGTCGGGTACGTCGGTCACGCAGGGGCGGCGCGGGTATAACCGATCCCCTTCGGCTAGCCCCCGGCCGCCAACCCCGCCAAGGGCCGCGCGGGTGAGGGTCGCACGGCTTCCCATGATCTCGGCCAAGTCCAGCCCTCCGCCGATCCCCAGAAGGGCCGAAGCACCGCGTTCGGGTGCATCAAGACGCAGTCTTTCACCGGGGTTCAGGGTCGTCGCGGTCCAGGCCGGCACCACGCGTTCCGCCCCGTCGGGGGACAGAATGCTTCCGCGCAACCCGCCACTTGTGGCAATCCTCACCGACCCGTACTCGGCCTGCAATATCGGTGAAGTCATCGCCAATTCCAGCGCCTCGGTTCCCGCCGGGTTGCCCAGCAAAGCATTGACCAGAAACAGGCTATCCCGATCCAGCACGCCTGCAGCGGGTACACCTTGGGCACGGG
Source organism: Thalassovita gelatinovora (assembly GCF_001458355.1). GTDB lineage: Bacteria > Pseudomonadota > Alphaproteobacteria > Rhodobacterales > Rhodobacteraceae > Thalassobius > Thalassobius gelatinovorus. Next base: position 170,823 of record NZ_CYSA01000026.1, read on the forward strand.
CCTGCCGGAAGCCCAGATCCTGAACCAAGCTGCGGGCGCCCGGAGATATCACGCGCAGATGACAGGTCATGCGGTGGGTTCCTGTTCCAGCAGGATTTCCGCGCTCAGAGAACCGTCTTCATAACCGGTGCGCAGGCGGGCATATTCGTCGGTGGAAACGTCTGCAAAGCGCACCCGGTCTCCGGCCTGCAACAGCGCCGGATGCGGGCGGGCCGGATCGAACAACGGCACCGGACAGCGGCCTAGGATGTGCCAGCCACCGGGGCTGTCCCAAGGATATATCACGCACAGACCACCTGCGATGGCCACCGAACCGGCCGGCACTGTCGGGCGAGGTGAACTGCGACGGGGCAAGGACAGTCCGGGTGGGAGATCACCCATGAATGGCAGACCGGGCAGGAAGCCGATGGCATAGACGCCAAATTCCGTGGCGGCGTGCTGTGCGATGATCTCGGCCCCGGACAAGTTCAGGTGTTGCGACAGCGTGTCGAGGTCGAGGGCGAATTCGGCGGCGTAGCAGCAGGGAAAGCGCCATAGTCGACCCGGTGACACCGCGTCCGCCTCGATCCCCGACAATAAGGTTTCGGCCTGATGTAAGAGGTCGGCCTGACTGGCTTCGAGCGGATCGTAATGCACCGTCACCGTGGTGAAGGACCGGGTGATTTCCTGAACGCCGGGCAGCGCAGCATCCGCCAACGCCACGCCAAGGGCATCGCCCGCAGCACGTACGCGCGCCGCCGCGCGCTGCCCGATCGCGGTATCGAGTTCCAGAGTAAAGGCCCTGTCGGCCAAAGGGTCCGCAGAGAGAATTCGCATCGTGTTCTCCAATCGCGGCGGTTCGGGTGGTTTCGTTTATGGGAAAGTCTATGATTTACTGGCATATAACCGGTGATTGTTGCAACTTTTTCGTTATAATTCACGCTAAGTTCCGGCAGCGCTCATAAAATTACTGGACGCATCCAGCCCGTCTGTGTGATTAAAGTGCGGAAAATCTGGCCCTGACTGGGGACACTTTCGGTAGCACATCACAAACTCAAGGACTCTCATTATGAACGAGGGACCAATGGGGGGCAGGTCACAGGCCTGCGATCTGCGGCGTGGCATCAGCAAAAAAGATACCCCAATGATACCCAAGAGTTTTCCAAGCCCTGCGGTGCAGTTGGATTTCCGATCTAAATCATTGTTTTTACTTTATTTAAATGGTGCCCGGGGGCGGAATCGAACCACCGACACGAGGATTTTCAATCCACTGCTCTACCCCTGAGCTACCCGGGCACGGGTTGAACGTCTTGCGTTCGGGTGGACGCGTTCTAGGCGAGGCATGAAGGGGTGTCCAGAGGGATTTTGCAAAAAATCCATTGCTGCGGACAGTTTTCAGCCTCCCGTGCCGGAACCGGGCCTGTCAGTGGAAATCGCGGCTGGGGAATAACCGTTTGGCCTGTTCACGCGGGTGCCGTGCGGTATTGCGGCTTTGGAGGGGGCGTGAGGTGGGACGGGGGGCATCGTCGGCCTGCGGATGGGTTGTGCCGATTTCAGCGGCCAACGGATGACCCAATGCAGTCAGCCGGTGGGATTCGTCGCTGATATGGCGGGCGATCAGGTGGGTGACGATGCCTTCGCGCTGCAGCTGGCCGGTGACTTTCAGCAGCCGCCCGCCCATCACGATGCTGCGGTAGCATTCATAGACCTTGGGCCAGACGATCACATTGCTGACCCCGGTTTCATCTTCCAGCGTCAGGAAAATCACCCCCGAGGCAGTGCCGGGTCGCTGCCGCGTGATCACCAGCCCGCAGACGCTGCACCCTTGCAACGGTGCGCTGGTCAGGTCGCAATGCAGCACCAGACCGGGCAGGTCGGGGCGGATCAGCTCCATCGGGTGGGCCTTCAGGCTCAGCCTTGTGGCGACGTAATCTTCGACCACCTCTTCGCCCAGATGCATCTGCGGCAGATCTACCTGTGGTTCCCGAACGCTTTCACCGTCGATCGGATCGCTGAACAGCGGCAGCGGCGCGGGGGCGCGGATGGTCTTGACCTGCCACAACGCGTCGCGCCGGGTCAGCCCCATCGCGGCAAAGGCGTCGGCCTCGGCCAACCGTTCCAGCACCGCAGGACGGAGACCGGCCCGCAGCCACAGGCTTTCGGGATCGGGATAGCCATTGCCGCGCGCCGCCACGATCCAACCCGCATCTTCTTCACGGAACCCCTTGATCTGCCGGAACCCCAGCCGCAGCGCCAACTGCCCGTCCGGGCACCGTTCCAGGCTGTTGTCCCAGCCGCTGCTATTGACGCAGATCGGGCGGATATCGACCTGATGTTCTCGCGCATCGCGCACAATCTGGGCCGGGGCATAGAACCCCATTGGCTGCGAATTCAGCAGCGCGCAGGCAAAAATCGCCGGGTGGTGGCATTTCAGCCAGGCCGAGACATAGGCCAGCATGGCAAAGGCCGCTGCGTGGCTTTCGGGAAAGCCGTATTCGCCGAAGCCTTCGATCTGGCCGAAACATTTTGCGGCGAATTCCGGAGTATAGCCGCGCGCCAGCATGCCGTTGACGAACCGGTCGCGGAAGCTGCTGATCGTGCCCATGCGGCGGAAGGTGGCCAGCGACCGGCGCAGCTGGTCGGCTTCTTCGGGGGAAAACCCGGCGGCCACCACGGCGATCTGCATCGCCTGTTCCTGAAACAGCGGCACACCGAGCGTCTTGCCCAGCACATTTTTCAGTTCGGGCGAAGGGAAGCTGACCTGTTCCCGGCCCTGGCGTCGGTTGATATAGGGATGCACCATATCACCCTGGATCGGGCCGGGGCGGATGATGGCGACCTCGATCACCAGATCATAGAAGGTCCGTGGCCGCATCCGTGGCAGGAAATTCATCTGCGCCCGGCTTTCCACCTGAAACACGCCCACCGCGTCCGCTCTGCCAAGCATGTCATAGGTGGCGGCATCCTCTTGCGGGACGGCGTCGATCGACAGGCTCTGACCCTCATGGTGTCGCAGCAGGTCGAAACAGCGGCGCAGGCAACTGAGCATGCCCAGACTCAGCACATCGACCTTGAGAATGCCTAAAGCGTCGATATCGTCCTTGTCCCATTCGATGACGGTACGGTCCTCCATCGCGGCGTTTTCGATCGGGCACAGTTCGTCCAGTCGCCCTTCGGTGATGATGAAGCCACCAACATGCTGCGACAGGTGGCGCGGGAAACCGATGATGTCCCGGATCAACTGCACGGTCTGGGTCAGTCGGCGGTCGCCCAGATCCAGCCCCAATTCACGCATCCGCCCCGAATCGGGGGGCTTGCCGGATTGGCCCCAGATTTGCCCCGATAGGCCCGCTGTCACGTCTTGGGACAGCCCCATAACCTTGCCGACTTCGCGGATCGCGGCGCGGGATCGGAAATGGATCACCGTGGCACAAAGCCCGGCGCGGTGGCGACCGTATTTTTCATAGATATGCTGGATCACTTCTTCGCGCCGTTCGTGTTCGAAATCGACGTCGATATCGGGCGGTTCGCCACGGTATTTCGACACGAAGCGTTCGAAAACCATGGCGATCTGTTCGGGGCTGACATCGGTGATGCCAAGCGCCCAGCACAGGATCGAATTGGCGGCCGATCCGCGGCCCTGGCACAGGATGCCAATGCTGCGGGCATAGGTCATGATGTCATGCACGGTCAGGAAATAGGCGGCAAAGCCCAGGTCCTCGATCATCGCCAGTTCCTTGCGCGCCATGGCGTCATAGCGGTCGGGTACGCCGTCCGGGCAGCGCTGTTTCAATCCATCAAAGGCCAGCCGGGTCAAGCGCACCTGCGGGGCTTCTGTTCCGGCGGTTTCATCGGGGTAGTCATAGCTCAGTTCGCTGAGGCAGAAGCTGCATTTGCCAGCGATTTCCACCGTGCGGCGCAAAGCGGCCGGGTGATTGCGGTAAAGCCGGGCCATGTCGGCGGGGGGTTTCAACCGACGTTCGGCATTGGGCAGCGCGCGGGTGCCGATCCGATCGATGGTGATGTTGTGGCGCATGCAGGTCAGCACATCGGCCAGCCGGCGGCGGTTGCCGTGATGCATCAACACATCGCCCACCGCCACCATGGGGGTCGACAGCCGCAGCGCCGCCCGGGCGCAAGCGGTGAACCAGTCCTGATCGCTGCCATCATAGCGCGGCGCCGCCCCCAGGAACACCTGACCGGGATACCGTCGCCGCAGGCTGGCGATATGGTGCGGCGCCGGGCCGGTCAGCCCCTGCTGGGGTAGGGCGATCAGGATCAGGCCCTCACCGCCTTGTTGCAGGTCGCGCAGATCGATATGGCACCCGCCCTTTTCGGCGCGGCGCTTGCCCCGCGTCAGCAGTCGTGACAGCCGCTGATAGGCGGCGCGGTCGCGGGGCAGGGCGATCCAGTCCACCGGACTGTCACGCAGCACCAGCCGGCAGCCGACGATCAGCCGTGGCAGGACGGAAAGCGGTGGGCAGGGGCCGCGATCGGTGGTGTCGACGTTGCGGCCCAGCTCTTTCAGGGCCGAATAGGCCCGCACCACCCCGGCCAGACTGTTGCGGTCGGTGATCGCAACCGCGCTCAGTCCCAGTTCGGCGGCGCGGGTGATCAGTTCTTCGGGATGCGAAGCCCCGGTGAGAAAGGTGAAATTCGACGTGACGCAGAGTTCGGCATAGCGGGACGCGGGGGAGGAGAGCCGATGCGGATACCGCCCCGGCAAATGTGCATTGTCCGGACCCGTCATGCGAATTCCCCCTGCACATACCAGCCGGGCTGCTGTGGGGTGTGGAACATCCACAGCCGCCGGCCCTGCGCGGTTTCCACCCGCCAGTAATCGCGCAGCCCGCGGCGCCAGTTTTCGTCCTCCAGCCACCATTCCGGGGCCAACCGTTCCGGGCCGCTTTGCGCCGCGACCCGCAGGGCCATGCGCCGCCAGCGGAACCGGACGGGCGGCACCGGCCCGGCCCCGGCCACGGGTTCGGGCGGGAATAACCGTAGCGGTCGTGCCCGCCGCGGTGGCCAATTCGGCGCGGCTTCGCTGAACGCCGCCGCTGCCAGAATGAAACTACGTTCGGGGATATGACTGTCGGCGGGCAACATGCGCTGTACGTTTTCCAACCCGATCCTTGTGCCAATTCTGGTGATCAGGGCGGCCACGTCCTCGGTCTGGCTTTGTCGGATCGCGCTTGCGATCTGGGTCGGGGCCAGGTCTTCGACCCGGGTCGCGCTCAGGCGCAGTTGATCAATGCCGTATCCGGCTTCGACCCCGCTCAACCCACGTTCGAACAAGGGCAGGATCGAAACCGGGTCGTTCATCGGGCGGGCCAGGCGCAATTCGACCTGCTGGCTGCCCTGATCGACGCGGCGCAGGGTCAGTTGCAACACCCGCGCGCCTTGATTGCGTGTCTTCAACTTGTCACATAGCTGCGCCAGCAGCCGCGCCGTGCCTGCCGTGACATCCTCCAGCAATCCGATCGGGTCGGGCAGGGTCAGCCGCACGCCATACTGTGGCGGATCGGCCAGCGGGACCACCGGTTCGGGTTGTGTGCCCAAGGCCTGATCCAGTCGCAGCAACAGCCCGTTGCCGAAGCGCCGCGCCAGCGGTGCGCGCGGTGTGGCGGTCAGATCGGCGATGCTGCGCAGCCCCAGCCGTTCCAGCCCGATCCCCAGTTTCGGGTCGAGCCGCAACGCTGCCACCGGCAGTTCGGCCAGAGCCTGCAAGGGCTGCTGCGGTGGTGCAACACCTTCGCCGAAATGCGCCAGTGCCCAGGCTGCACCGCGGCTGTCGCCCAGCCCGATCCGGGTTTCCAACCCGGCCCGCATCAAGCGCACCCGCATATCCGCGATCAGACCGGTTTCGCCGCCAAACAGATGGGTCGATCCGGTCACGTCCAGCACCAGCCCGTCCGCATCTTCCAGCCCGACCCAAGGGCAATACCGCCCGGCCCAGCGGGCCAGCACCCGCAGGAAACCGGCATCGCCGGGGGTATCGGCGGGGCGGGTGATCAGATCGGGCCGCAACGCACGCGCATCTGACAGCGTCATGCCGCGGCTCAGCCCGGCCCGTTCGGCCCGCGTGTTCAGGCACTGTATCCGGTCGGTATTGCTTTCCTTTGCGGTCAGCGCAAAAGGCGCGTCAACCGGCCGTGCGCGCAACGCGCGGTCGCTCGCCAGTCTTGGAAACCACAATGATACGACGCGCCGCTGCATCCCAACGAGTCACCCAATCCGTAAATGTTCCTGATTTGTTCTTTATAAGTTCCCAGCATTGCAGAGTCGAGTCCCCCCCGGCAGCAAGCGGCGTACAGCGCCAGCGGGTTTCGGTCGCATTGCTGCCCATGCCTTCGGGCATCAGGATCAACCCAGTCGTCCGTCCGGCTTCGGCGGCCAGTTGCAACCGTCGACCGTGGGTCAGGCTGAGCGGTTCGAAAATTTCTGTCACCACCAGCCCCACCGTACCGGATCGCAGCGCCTCTTCGCTGACCGCCAGAAGGTCGATTTGCGACGCTGCCCGGGCCAACAGCAGCCGCGCCGGATCGCAATAAGCGGCGAACCCTTCGGGATTCAACATCTCCTGTTGCCAAGACGGACAGACCCAGAGCACCGGTTTGTCGCTGAAATTGCAGCAGGTGGCGGCGAAATAGGTGGCCCCCGGGCCGCAGACCTCATGGGCGCGACCACGTTTCAACGGATAGCAGGTGGCGAAATCGGCAGACATTTGTACCCTCTTTGTTCCTTTTTAGAATGGCAAGGTTCACGGGGATTTCAAGATGGTTTCAGGCAATGTGCCGGGTGGAGTGGTCGTGCTGAGGGCCGTCGTGGGATCAACTGTCGTCAACGGAATGGCGAAATGGTGGAAGGGCGGAAAACGACATTCCCAGCCCCTCAGTAATCCTTTTCGAAAAAGATTCCGATGCCGCTATCGCCATCGGAACTGAGCGTTCCGCGTGCGGTCAACGCCGGGTTGATCTGAAGGTTCAGATTGATCTCGCTGTTGCCTGCGCTGTCGGCGGTGACTTCGGAATAGATGTTTTCGCTGATATACTTGCCCGCCCGCGCTTCGGTGGTGCCGTCATCGCTGGTGGTCAAATCCAGATCGTCCAGCGCCAGCCCGCGGCGCAGATTGCCGGTCAACCCGTCGCCGCCACGGCCGCTGAGCGTGTTGATGGCGGCGGCCAAACGCACCGCCTGGAGCGGTGAAATCGACGTCACGCCATGGCCGAACAACAGGTATGCCAGAACTTCGTCCTGCGGCAACTCCGGGCTGGAACTGAAACTCAGGTCGGGGCTGCTGGCGGGGCCATCAATGGTGATCGCGACATCGGTGCCGCTGGCGTCGGTATCGGCGACAAAGCGGATATAGGGATCGAAAGCGCCCTGTAGCTGGATCAACCCTTCGCTCAGCGACAACCGCTTGCCCAAGATGTCCAGCCGCCCGCGGATCAGCTCGAAGCGGCCCTGCGGGATGACATTGGCGGTGGTGCCGATCAGACGCAATCTGCCCCCCAGTTCGGCATCCAACCCGCGACCGCGAACAAATATCCGCGCCGGGGCGAGGATCGACAGGTCCAGACCATAGGCCGGTCCGGTGCTGCCGCCGTTGCCGGTTTCGATCAATCCGGCCCAACTGCGCACCCTGCGCACCTCTGCGGGTTCATTACGATGGACCAGACCGGGTAAATTGGCATAGCGCGGACCGGATGTGCTGGGCACCCGCAATTCGGTTTCCCCCAGCGTCACCGTGCCGGTGACCTGCGCGCCGCCGCTCAACGGGCCCTTCAGCACGACAGTGCCATCCACGCTGGTTTCATACAAGGTTGGGTCGGTGATCCGCAGATCGGTCAGCCGGGCGCTCAGATCGGCGGAATATCCGGGGGTTAGGGACACCGGGCCGGTCAGGGTCAGCGATCCGCCCGATGACAGGTTGGCCGCGAAATCGATCGACGCGTTCGCCCCGCTAAGCCGGATCGCGCCCTGTATCGCTTCCAGCGCCAGCCGCTGATCGGGCAGCGCGAGCCGCGCGTCGTTGATGGTGATCGCCCCCGAAAGCGCGGCCAGAGACGGTGCGCCGTCAACGCGCAGATCAATCCCGGCCTGTCCGGACAATTGCCGCGGGCGGATTTGCCGATTGGCCAACGCCAGCGGCGCGTTGCCGGTCACATCCAATGTCATGCGGGCCGCATCCTGTGCCACGCTGCCCTGGGCCGAAAGTTGGGTTCCCCCCGGTCCATTGGCGTCGGCCTCGATCTGCCAGTCGCCGCTTTGCCGAGTCGCCCGAAGGGTCGCACTGCCCGTGCCGCTGATGCCGTCGACAACCCGCGCAAGATCGGTGATCCGGGCGGTCATATCCACTGCCCCGGCATCGCTTTTCAGTGTTGCCGATCCGGTGATTTCGGCATGATCCGTGACAATCTTCAGCGCCTCAACCGCGCTGCCGTTTTCGTCGCGCCGGGCGCGGAGCGACAGTTTGCCATCACCGCTCAAGAGCGGATCAATCCGGTCTTCCGCTACGGCAAGATCTTGGGTTTCGCCAAAGATCTCAACATCGACACTGCCCGCCAGTGGCTGGATGTCCCCTTTGAGCGCAAGCATGGCGCTGCCACCCAATTTGCGACCCGCCAAACCGGTGAATCGCGACAGGTTCGCGGCTTCAATCTGCAGGTCCGGGGTCAACACGATATTCAGCCCCTGCGTCAGGCCCGACAGCCGCAGATCGCCTTTGGCGCGATAGTCCGCGCCGCTCAGGTCGATCCCGCTCAGTTGCAGCGGCGCGTCTTCCGACCAATCAAAGCCCAAACCGCCCCGCAAATCCGATCCGACAGCCTGAGCCAATGCCGGATCGCTCAATTCGATCCCTTCGGCGCTGATATCGAACCGACCGGTCACTTGCCCGATGCTGGTGCCATCGCCGCGCAGCAATCGGCCATTCCCTGTTAACCGGGCGCTGTTCAGTTGCATGTCGTCGCTGTTCAGCCCGGCAACCCGGCTGGTCAGGCGCCAGCTGTCATCGCGCTCGGCATCGAAATTCAGCGTGAAACGCGCGTCATCTATGTAGGTTTCCGGCCCAGAGAGTGGCAGCAAAACAGGCCCGCCCTGAGGCGCTGCGATCTGACCGTCAAACTGCAACAGGTCCGGCCAGCCTTCGGGCGACAGCCGCGCCTGACCCTGAAACGCGATTGCATTTGCCTGTAGCGACAGCTGATCCAATTGCACTGCGCCATCTGCCCGTCGCAAACCGTTGGCGTTCAAGCGAATGTCAGAGCCGAAAAAGCTGCGATATTCAGGGGCGAAAATCGGGGCCAGATCGCCGCCGATTTCAGCCCGAAAGGCCAGGTCGGTCGGGGCGTCAGCGCCATCGGTGGTCTCGGCCGTCGTTTCTTGTGCCACGGCCTTCACGCTTGCCGTACCGGTCAGCCGCGGCTGGCCATCGGTGGCCAGCGTCAGATCAGCGGCGAAATCTTCGATCGGTCCGGCACCGGCGACTTTCATATCGACCGCGGGGGCACCGGGCAGGGTCAGCAGATTGGCGACGATCCCATCCTTGGGCTCGCTTAGCGTCAGATCAATCGACAGGAACCGGCTGGCATTCGCAAAGCTCGCCTGCAATTCCAGCGCACTGTCCGCAACGTCCAGCCGTTCAACCGACAGTTCCGCCGATCCTTCGCCCGCTGCCAGTTGTGCCGATCCGTTCAGCGAAAGCGTCAATTCCTGCCCGATGATTGCTTGGCCCAGCACCGCTTTTTCGATCGCCAGCTTGCCCAGATTGATTGAAACCGGCAATTCCGGCAGCGCAAATCCCGGTGCTTCGGCGCTGGGGATCTGGGTTTCTGCCGGTAACGGCAGGCGGTCAAAGCGGATTTCACCTGCGGTCAGCTCGTCCACCTCAAGCGCCCCGCGCAGCAGCGCGGTGCGGCTCCAGATCAGCGACACATCCTCAAGCGTGATCCAGATGCCATCCACATCGGCGATGCTGATCCGGTCGATGGTGGCATTCGAACTCAGCGCCCCGCGAAAGCCGGTGATATCGACTTCGGCCTCCGGGCTTGACAGGTTGTCTTCCAGCAAGGCTTCGAGATAACCGCGATCGTCTGCTGCGTCCTGCGCAAGAGCGGGCAGCGGTGCAAGCAACAGCAAGGAAAAGATATATCCGCGCATCAGAAAGCCTGCCCAATCCCAATATAGATCTGCACCCCATCGCCGGTGTCGCCGCTTACAGGGGCCGCCACATCAAGCCGCAGCGGCCCGACCGTGGTGTCATAACGCAGCCCGATCCCGGCCCCGGAATGCCAGTTGCCTGATCCGTCGTAAAAGCTTTCTGCGCCGACATAACCGGTATCGCCAAAACCAACCACACTGATTTTTTCGGTCAGCTTCGCCCGTATTTCTGCTGACAGCCCGACAAAGCTGCGCCCGCCGATGCTGCCGCCGCCGACATCGACACCCAGCGATTGATAAGGCTGACCGCGCACGGTGCCGCCGCCGCCGGAATAGAACAGATAGTTTGGCGATGCTTCGGACAGGGCAGGGCCAACGACCGATCCCAGTTGCAGCCGCCCGGCCACAACCAGACGCCCCGCCGGGTCCAGACGGCGATAGATCCGGCCGTCGAATGTCGCCTGTGCCCCCGAGGCTTCACCATTCAGTCCGACAAAGGGCGTCACCCCGGCATCAAGGTAATGACCCGTTTTGGGGTTGAGCGTATCGTCGCGCCGGTCCCATTCCAACGACATCGGCAGCGCCGCAAGGGTAAAATCGCGCTGTCCGTACACATCGTCGGTTTCGCTATAGGACAGCTCGATTTCGATGCTGCCTTGCAGATGGTCGGAAAAAATCCGGGTTGCGCCAATGGCCGCACTGACCTCATCGGATTGGTAATCTGGTTCATCAAGACTTTCCAGATCGAAGCGGATATAACCCTTGGTATCCGCGCCATAGACCGCCGGTCGTTCGATCCGCGCCCCCAGCGTATAGTCGATACCGCTGTTTTGCCCTTCTATCCCGGCGATTTCCGCATCAATCCGAAGGCGTTCTGCCCCGCCCAACAGGTTGCGGTGCATCCAGAACCCCGACAGCGTCAGCCCCTCGTAAGTCGACAACTCGACCCCGGCCCCGAAACGGCGCGGCTTGTCATCGACAACAGCCACCCCGATATCCATCCGGTTGCCCGGTTTCAGCCGTTCGTCTTCGGTTACAGCCACCGATCGGAATGCGCCGGAGCGGCGCAGACGGGTGGCGACCTTCTTGAGTTCCGCTGGGGAATAGATGGTGTCGGACGGCAACCCGGCAATGCGCCGTATCCGTTCGGCCCGCACCTTGCTGTCGCCGGACAGAACCAGATCACCGAACCGGACCTGCGGCCCCGGCGCGATGGCGATCTCGGCGGCAAGTGTCTGGGCCGCGTGATCCGCCACCAAACGCTGCGCGGCGATTTTTGCCTTGGCATGCCCGATATCGCGCCAGCCATCCACCGCGTTGCGGGCTGCATCGATCACCACCTCTGCGCGGGCGCGTTCGCCACGTCGGAACCCTTCGGGCAATTGCGTGCCCGCGGCCAGAGGTGCGATTTCGGTGGTTTCGAACCGGAACGGCTTGCCCGGATCGATAAGGATTTCGATGTCGTTGATTTGTTTCGGTGGGTTCAAGGCCGGGATCAGCGCCGCTTCGCGCCCGTCGATGCGGATGCTGACGGTGCCGGAATAATATCCCAGCGCATACAGCGTTTCGACCATCCGTTGGTAATCGGCCAAAGCGGTGGAAAACAGATCCTGCGGATCGCTGACCTCTTCGCGCTGGGCTGTGCGCAACAAGGACGCCCCGCGCAACCGTTTAAGCAGCGTGTCGTTTTCCACCTCGCCGCCAAGGGTGAACGTGACATCATTCAGCGCCAACGCCGGGGCGGGGGCGGCCAAAACGGCGCAAAACAGAAGGGGGGAAATATGTCGCAACAGATTCGCAATCGCTTGGGGCAGCCAGTTGCGAACCAGAATAGGCGTTCAGCGTTGAAACCGCCATCCGTTGCCGGTGCGAAAAGTTGCGGACCGGAGAAAAAAGCGGAAAATTGCTACCCAGACTGTGAATATTGGCCCCACCGGTCGAAGGGCCCGCCCATTTGCTCGCTTTTGCCTGTTACGCATTCAGGCGGTCCATCATTGCACCTACCAGGGCCTTCAGCAACGCCCCCGTCCAACAGTCGCTTTGCCGGATTGCGGGGCTGAAATCATCAGACTCTAATAAGCGGCGCGCTGGGCCACCCTTTGGCCATCTTCCAACCCAGAAGGCGGATAAAGCACGATCGTGTCGCCGGCAGAAACCCCATTTGAAATCGCAGCCTGCAACCCGTTATTGGCCTCTATTTGTACTGTTTGAGCCTGAGCCGTGCCGCCGTCGACGGTGAACACCGCCCAATCCGTGCCCTGTCGGAATAATGCGCCCGCAGGCACGATCACGGCGTGATCCGAAGCCCAGGTGACGACTTGCGCTTCGACCCGGAAACCGTGCCCCAAGCCGGTACGCGTTTCTGGTGGGTCGGTGAAGCGGATGGTCACGCGGACCCGCTGTTCCTCGACCCCAAGCGCGGACACCTTGGTGAAGCCACGCGGCTCAATCCGCGCCACCACGCCATTCAGCGGTGCTTCGCCGCCCCATTGGTCGATGATCACCTCGTCGCCGGGTGCAATCTGTACCGCATCGGTGGACAACATTTCCGACACGACTTCGAGATCGTTTCTGATATCGCCGATTTCCACAATCGGGGTGCCAGCGGGCAGGGTGGTTTCGGATCGTTGCAGCACCTGAAGGATGCGTCCGGAAATCGGCGCGAGCAGCGAAAAGAGTTCATCTTGCTGCGTGTTGGATGCACCATTCTGGCTCAGACCATCGAAATTTTGCAGCGCGGCTTCGGCGTTATTCAGTTCCGCCACCCGCATGGATATTGCTGCCCGCGCGGTGTCCAAAGCGGCATTGGCCGCCCGTGCCGTGCGGGCGTCATTTTCCAATGCGGCTTGGCTGGCGATATCGCTGTCGAACAATTTCTGTGTCCGTGCCAGATTGGCCTCGGCCAGATCGCGGTCAGCGCGGGCCTTGTTGACTTCTGCCTGGGCCACCCGCAGCGCGGCCTCGGCGGCGGTGACGCTGCCACGGGCCTGTTCGCGTGATCGGGCATCCAACGCAGTCGGCGTGGTCGGCAACATCCGCGCCACCACGGTTTTCTGGGCTGTCACCTCGTCACCCGGTTCGACAGCCAGCCGCAACAACCGCCCGGTGATCGGGGTCGACACCGTATAGGGGTCGTGGACCTGGGTTCGGGCTTCTTCCGCGATGGTGACCCGCATCGGGCCGGTGACAACGCTGCCCAGATCGACCAGGGTCGGGCGCGGCCAGAACGCATAGGCCAGCGCCCCGACCACCAAGACCATGGCGGTCAGGCTGATAAATCGGCGCGCATATGTCTTGCCTGCCATCGGTTCACTCCCGCGTTTTCAAAGCTGCGACCAGATCGATCCGGTCCAGATCACGTTTCACCAGCCATCCCGACACCGCCGCCGACATCAGCACCGCGATCATCCCCCAGCCATAGCTTTGCGGGCTGTAAATCGCCGGTATCTGGTAAATATCGGTGCTGAACCCTTTGACCATGAGATAGGTCAAACCATATCCGGCCAAGGCCCCCAGAGGGATGGCAGCCAACGTCACCACCGCCAATTCGCCCAACAGCACAAAGCTGGTTTCGCTGCGGGTGAACCCCATTACCCGCAGGCTGGCCAGATCGCGGGCGCGTTCGGCAAAGGCGATCCTTGCCGAATTGTAAACGATGCCGAAGGTGATCACCGCCGCCACCGCCAGCATGACGAAACGCACCGATCCGGGGCCGGTATTCATGATTTCGACCAGCGCATTGCGCACATCCTGTTTCAACGATGCCCCGGCGATCCAGGGCATGCCCTTGATCTGCTCGAAAATCTGCTCGGTATAGTCTTCGTCGATGGTCAGATAGGCGCCTGACACCTGCTGCGGTTCGTTCAGCGCCCGGGTCAGGGCACCGATTTCCATGAAGGCCGGCGCCCCGGTCAGGGTCTGCGCGGTTCCGATCACCGGCAGCCGCAGAACCGGTCGGTGGCCCTGTCGGATATCGGCTTCGATCCAATCTCCGGGACCGACATGCAACACATCGGCCAGAGACTGCGAGATGATCAAGCCTTCGCGGCGCATCGCGATCTGTTCAAAATCTTTCCCAATGACCCGGTTCAGGATCGGTATTTCGGGGCGCCCTTCCAACGCGCCGCGATAGCTGTAGGTTCCGTTGCGCAACACCGCCGGGGCGACGTGGATCGGTTCGACATGATCCACCCCGGGCATCCGGCCCAGTTCCAGCAGTGCTTTGGGCGGCTGATTGGAAACGAAAAACACCGTCATGTCCGATTGGTCCATCACGGTAAAACTCAGGTCTATGGTTTCGCCGAACCCTGCCATCACGGTCAGCGTTGCAACCGACAGCGCCAACCCGGCGGCGATGCCAATCACCCCGCCCAGCATTCGCCCGGGATACCGGCTCAACCGTCGCAGTACCATGCGGCTGGGTTGATCCAGCCAGCGCTTCATCGCCCCGGCGGGATCAAAAGCGCGGGAATAATCTGGCGGGGCAGGCGGGCGCATCGCCACAGCCGGTGTCAGCCTGAAAACCCCGCGCAACACGAACAAGCTGCCAATCGAAGCGGTAAGGATAGACGTGGCAAAGCCGGTCACGAAGCTGCGCGGATCGACGGCAAAGACCAAAAAGGGAAATTTGTAATAAGCTTGATACAGCACAGCCAGGGAATTGCCCGCCGCGACGCCGGCGACAGAACCGACAATCGCCCCCAGAACCGCGATCACCAGCACCAGTTTGAGATAATGAAAGCTGACCTCCCAAGACGAATAACCGAACGCCTTGAGCAGCCCGATCTGTTCTCGTTCGGCCTGCACCATCCTTGAAATCACGATATAAAGCAGGAACGCCGCCACCCCGAGAAAAATCGGCGGAATGCTTCGCGCGGTCACCTGAAGCCCGCGGATTTCTTCGCTGACGAAACGATTTGATTGCAGGTCGATCAGCCCATAGGCCCCGGCAGCGCCGTAAGGGGCCAACAGTTGATCGGCGGCGTTGATCACCGATTGCGGATTGGTGCCACGGGTCAGCGCGATCAGCGTTTCGGAAAAGGCGCCTTGCATGTCATAGGCCGCACCCAGCGCGGCGCGGCGCATCCAGAACACCGCAAACCGCGAATCGTCGGGCACGATTTCCCCCGGCGCGGTGCTATAAAGGAATTCGGGCGATTGCGCGAAGCCGGTGATGCGGAATTGCCGTTTGGCCCCGTTCATCGTGGCGGTGATTTTGTAACCTGGTACCAGCCCCCGCGCTTTGGCGAAGCCCTCCAACAGTACGATTTCGTCGCTGTGGCCTGATTCCGGCAGACGCCCGGCTGTCAAATAGATGTCGTTCAGCCGTGGCGTGCCGAAATCAGGCAGCGACAGCGCGCGCGCGCGCACCGGCAATTCGCCCTTGGCCATGTCGATCAGCGCCGCCCCGGCAACCCGGCTTTCCACTGCGGCGACGCCGGGCAGGGCGGCCAGCCGATCCACCATCCGTTCCGGCGCCCGGGTCACCGGCGTGAACACGTCGGCCAACCGATAGCGGTCGTAATAGGTGCGGCGGGTTTCATCCAGCGTATTGACCAGCCCGGTCATCATCACCAACATCATCACGCCAAGCGCGATGACCAGCCCGATCGCCGCCGCCTGGCCTTTGATCCGCGCCAGATCGCGGATCAGCTTGCGGTTCAGCGGGCTTACCATTCGATGTCTTCCGCCCTGAGCTTGGTGTCGTTCAGCACCACCTCGCGAATGGCTCCATCGGCGAAATGGATCACCCGGTCGGCCAGTTGCGCGGTGGCAGCGGCGTGGGTGACGATGATGACGGTGGTGCCCAGCTGTTCATTCACATCTGTCAGCACTTTCAACACGGCACGCCCGGTGGTGCTGTCCAGCGCCCCGGTCGGTTCGTCGCAAAACAGCACCGTCGGCCGTTTCGCCACCGCCCGGGCAATCGCAACCCGTTGCTGCTCGCCCCCCGACATTTCCGACGGAAAATGCGTTTCGCGCCGATCCAGCCCGACCAGCGCCAGCGCGTCGGAAGCCTTCATCGGGTCGCGGGCAATTTCGGTGACCAGTTCCACGTTTTCCCGCGCATTCAGGCTTGGCATCAGATTGTAGAACTGGAACACGAACCCGACATGGTCGCGCCGGTACCGGGTCAGATCGGCATCGTTCATTGCAGACAGATCGCGGTCGCGGAAATGCGCGCTGCCCGCGCTGGGCCGGTCAAGCCCGCCAAGGATATTGAGAAGGGTGGATTTGCCACTGCCAGAGGGGCCCAGCAACACCACGAATTCGCCGGTCGGAATGGTCAGATCCACCCCGCGCAGCGCATGTACCGCAGCGGTTCCTTCGCCATAGACCTTGGTCAGGCCTTTGGCAGTGAAGGCTGGGGGTATTTTCAGAGCTTGCTCGGTCAAGGCACTACTTGGGTTAAGGTTGCCTCAGGTTAGCCGAAAAGATGCGCGGTGCCAGCTAAAATCCTGAAACGGCTGAAACGCGTGAAGCCGCTTCACGGCAGGATTTGCAGCCAGATCCAGACGGTCAGGATGCAAAGCCCGGTCGCAAGCAATACCGAAGACGCCGCAACCCTGCGCCCGACGCCGTAGGTGTTGGCGAACAGATAGGAATTGACCCCGGGTGCCATCGCCGCAGTCAGCACCGCGGAACGCAGGTCGCTGACCGACAGATCGAACGCCCGCCCCAGCACATAGACGATGCCGGGATGCAACAGCAGGCTGACCGCGATGATATAGGCGATCACCTTGCCATCACCTTCGGGTTTGTAGCGCACCAGCAGCCCGCCCAATCCGAACAAGGCGGTGGGCAGCGCGGTGCGCTTTATCAAGTCCACCGCTGCGATGACCGGTTCGGGCAGGGCGATACCACCCAGATTGACGATGAACCCCAAAACGATTCCCACCACTAGCGCATTGCGGAACATTGCAATGCCCACGGTATGCGCCACCCGCAGGGGCGACTGGCCACGGGATCGGACGATTTCCATCACCGTGATCCCGACCATATAACAGAACGGCGCGTGGATCGACACGATGGCGAAATTGCCATTCAGCGCCTCGGGCCCATAGGCGCGTTCGGTGATCGCCAGCCCCAGCAGAAGCGAATTGGAAAACAGCCCGACGAAGCCGATGGCGACGCTGTCCTCCCATGGTCGTCGGAACAGGAACCGCGCGCCCAGCATCCCCGCAGCGAAGCCAGACCCCGCGCCGATATAGAAAGACAGCATCAGCGCCGGATGGAAGTCGCGTTGCAGATCAAGCGTGGAAATGGCGGAAAAAAGCAGGAAAGGAAGGCCGAAATTCTGAGTGAATTTCATCAGCCCGTCGATATGGGAATGGGACAGAAATCCACGCCATGTGGCGAAATAACCAACCCCGATCACCAGAAAAACCGGAAGGACGATGTTGAAAAGGTCTTGCATCAATCGGGTCTTTCGCACGGACGGATGGGGCAGGACGCTCCGGCGGGAGTATCGTCAACCGGGAAAGTCCTTTTTCTTCAATTTGATAGAGAATTCTTCGGAGGGGCGATCCACTAAATGATCAACATTTGGGATGTTCCTTCTGTGTTTCTGATTTAAAGCACCGCTTCGGTGTATCGATAGGTTTACGAAAGATAAAGCATCCCGCCAAGAACTTGAATCGCAGGACTTCCCTTGTGTCTGATTTCGTGATTCATCCTGATTGGGAGGATGTATCATGTCAGCACCTTTTCCATCAGCGCTTCGGACGCGGTTTCACCGATATCTTGCGCAATGCAGGATTCTGGTTCCTATTCTAGCCGCCCTACAGTCCCGACCTCAATCCCGTAGAAATGGCATTCTCCTAGCTCAAAGCACACCTGCGCCGGATCGGCGCGGGAACCTTCACAGGCATGTTCAACGCAATCGCCGAAATCTGCTGCCTCTATTCACCCGACGAGTGCTGGAACTACTGCAATGCTGCCGGATATGTCTCAGGTTAAAGATGGGGTGCTTTAGGTTGACCGAACCGGCCCCGATACTGAAGTCCAGACCCCAATTTAAAACTTTAGATAATTTGACTGCAAGAAAATTGCAGCTTAGGGTTTGTAATTAGTTCGGAAAATCGAGCAATTTGTATGGTGTTTTGATGATTTATGCCCATTCCGTTCTTGGGGTCACCGACACCCAACATTGGGAACCGCTCTTCGATCACCTGAAGGCCGTCGCAATAACAACCCGAGAAAACGCGCGTTGCTTCGGAGCTGGATCTGTGGCCGAAACAGTCGGATGGCTGCACGATCTAGGCAAAGTGAAACTGGGATTTCAGGACAAACTTCGCGGTCATCCGAACGATATCCCTCATAGTGGCGAGGGGGCAGTCTACGCCGAGGACAATCTTGGCGGTATCGGCAAACTAATGTCCTTTTGCATTGCAGGCCATCATTCCGGTCTTCCGAATGGGTTGAATCGGTCACATGGTCGCCCGTCAAGGTCGCTACGCGAGCGGCTATTGCAAAGCGAAACAGTTCCTTTGCCTGATGGCGTTTCCTTGCCAAAATTAGAGGTGCCATCCTGTCTTGACGGGCTTTCACCCAAGTCCCGTTTCGAAATGCAATTTTTCACTCGCATGTTGTTCTCGGCGCTTGTTGACGCGGATTTTATCGAGACCGAGCGGTTTTATTCACCCAGCGTTACACGCAAGTCGGCAGCTGACCTATGATCCCGGCTCACCATTTTTTGCCTCGCGTCCCGAGCAACTGATGCGAGGCTTCGGCCAAAAAATCCCGCTCCACCACCAACTGGCCGATCTTGGAATGCAGCTTGTCGACGTCGGCGGCACTCACCTGCTCAGGGGCGGAGCCACGGCGCGTAAAGGCTGTCGACATGTTCTCTATCGCGGCGCGCTTCCACGTGCCGATCTGGGTCGGGTGCACGCCATACTTCTTGGACAATTCCGCCAGCGTCAGCTCCTCGCGGATCGCCTCAAGCGCAACCTTGGCCTTAAACTCCGGCGAATGGTTCTTTCGTTTCTTCATTACGGATCACTTCTTTCATCATGTGATCCACCTTAACGACTGGCCTGAATTCCCGCGACCACCTCTGTCTGATCAGGAAGATTCGTTGAAGCTAATGGACGATTTGTGGCTTCAGATTTGCAGGGGGGTCCTAATAGATACTGCGCTCTTGCAAGCAGCACGAGACAGTCAGGATGCGCTCTACATACGCCGGGCCAGCGGGACATTGATTTTTCCCGGAATTTACAAACTAAAGAGATCCGCGCTTGAAGGCAGGGCCGCCCGAAAAGCTTCAACTTTCCGCGCGGAATTTGAAAATCACCGTCCAATGACCTCACACTGACGGCTTGGCTTTTCCCAAATGTTGCGGTTGCAGCGAACGGCCGGTTCGACGGGCCGCAATGCAGCATCGACGACCAAGATAGACGGCGGCTTTGGGGCTGATTTTGTTGAAAAACTCTTCCTTGATTGAGACCTGAACTGCTGATTCAATTCGTCCCGTGATTCGTCCCGTGAGCGGGAGGAGTGGCGGATGTTGGGACCGAGACAGGAAGCGCAAGCGGCGCTGTTTTACGAGTTTTCTCTGGAAGACCACGTTCCTCAAGATCATCTTCTGCGTTCGATTGATCGGTTCGTCGATCTGAGCAGCATTCGGACACATTTGGCGGATTCCTACAGCCATACGGGGCGGCCATCCGTCGATCCTGAACTGCTGATCCGGATGCTATTGGTGGGCTATTGCTTTGGCATCCGGTCCGAGCGGCGGCTCTGTGAAGAGGTTCATCTGAACCTCGCGTATCGTTGGTTCTGCCGCCTCGACCTTAGCGATCGCGTTCCCGATCATTCAACGTTTTCCAAGAACCGGCATGGGCGTTTTCGCGACAGCGAACTTCTGCGACACCTGTTCGAGACGACCGTCGCCCGCTGTATCGAGGAAGGTCTCGCCAGCGGTCAGCGCATGGCAGTCGATGCCAGTCTGATCGAAGCGGATACGAACAAGCAAAACTCAACACCGAAGGAAGAATGGGATGCGTCGACCATCGATGCCGTAGATGCACCCCGCGCAGTCCGAGAGTATCTCGACACGCTCGACGAGGCAGCCTTCGGCGCGGCGAGCGATGTCCAACCCAAGTTCACCTCGCATTCCGATCCCGCCAGTCAGTGGACAGCAGCCCGCAAAGGCCCTGCATTCTTTAGCTATTCCGACAATTACCTGATCGACACGGATCACGGTGTCATCTTGGATGTGGAACCCACACGCTCCATCCGGCAAGCCGAGGTTGGATCGACAAAAAACCATGCTGACGCGGGTAAAAGACAAGTTCGGCTTGGTCCCTGACTGGATGATCGCCGACACTGCCTATGGCTCAGGCCCAATGCTTGGCTGGCTCGTAGATCGCAAGATCGATCCTTACATCCCGGTGATCGACAAGTCCGGACGCCCTGATGGCACCTGGACACGCACAGATTTCGACTGGGATGCAGAGAATAATCAATACATCTGCCCTGAGGGTCACGCGCTCAAGCAGTTCCGCCGGAATTATTCCGATCCGAACCGGGGCCCGACCGGCAAGGGCCGCGCGAAGTACCGTGCTCTGAAACTGACCTGCCAGGTTTGCCCATCCAAGCCGAAATGCTGCCCCAACGCTGACGCCAGGTCTATCACCCGTGAAGAACACGAAGATGCCCGCCAAGTTGCCAGGGATTTGGCCAAAACTGATGAATACGTTATTGCGATGAAGCTCCGAAAGAAGGTCGAAATGCTCTTCGCCCATTTGAAACGCATTCTCGGCCTCGGTCGGCTGCGATTACGTGGCCCGTGCGGTGCAAATGACGAATTTCTCCTCGCAGCAACTGCCCAAAACCTCCGCAAACTGGCCAAGATCATTCCCGCACCGCAGCAAATTCGCAAAGCCTGACAAGAAAGGCGCTTACGCCGAATTCAGAACGGATATTTCTGCGCGCGCAAACATTAGTTTTTCAACAGAATCGGCCCATGTTACCCGATGCCGCGGCGCGTCTAAATGACCGCTTTGCGTCTATGCCTATTGCGGATATTTGATCCCAGTCGCTTTTTCGGCCCAATCCCATAAGCGTTCCGCGACACCATCTTTGAGAGCGGCGGCGTCAACAATCGCAAGCCCGGGTGTTCCTGAGCGTTCTTCTGGCCCGTCAGGCCCCCAGTATTGCCCGCCCTCGACGTGCGTGTCTGTTGCCGCGACAAGTGCTGGCGCGGCTCCGTCGGCGGGCGACATCATTTTGATGCCTGCTGGAATGTCACCAAGGTTTCGGGTCAGGTCGGTCTGGCTCACGCCCGGGTGGGCGGCAAGGGAGCGAACAGAGCTGTCTTTAGCGCGCAATCTACGATCAAGCTCTAACGCGAAGACAAGATCGGCGAGTTTGCTTTGGCCATATTCGCGCCAAGGATCGTAAGGTTTTTCCAGTTGGAAATTGTCAAAGTCCAAAACTGCGCCTCGGTGTCCGATGCTGGACAGGGTCACGACGCGTGCAGCAGGCGCCGCGTTCAGCAGTTGGATAAGGTGGCCGGTGAGTGCAAAATGCGCGACAAAATTGACACCAAACTGGGTTTCAAAGCCGTCCTGCGTTGTTCCGGCGGGCGGCACCATGACGCCCGCATTGTTGATCAGGATATCCAAACGGGTGTGTGTATTGGCAATCCTGGTGGCAAAATCTTTTACAGAAGCTAGAGCGTTCAGATCGACAAGCCCGACTTCAAGCCGCGCGTCCGGTGCCTCGTCCTTTATGCGGTCTATCGCGGTCTGCACTTTAGCCTCGTTCCGGCCTGCAACGATCACTTGCGCCCCGCGCGTTGCCAATGCGCGCGCTATCTCGAAGCCAAGGCCCGTGTTGGCCCCGGTGATCAATGCCGTCTTGCCGTTCATATCCATTTTGCTTTCCGTCATCACAGGCCGAACGTCACTTTTGCATGATGTGTGTCCATATACTCCTTCATCCGTTTGATCCGTCCATCCGCAATCTCAAAGAGGAAATGATACATGTTGTTGTATTCCGAACCCGTTGCGGTCGTCGCAGTCATATGAGCCTCTGCCGCGACCTTATTCCCCTCTGCCACCATACCGGTCACAGCGAAATCGGCACCATTCGGGAACATCTCGCCGCCGCTGCCAAAAAAGCCCAGAAAAAACGCTCGGTCATGTTCACCAGCTGTTTGCAGATAAGCCTGCTTGCCTGCTATCCACCAACTGAAATCCTCTGTGATCATAGAGCTAAGCGTTTCAACATCGGACCGACGCATGGCTTCCACGAAGGCGGTAACAGTATCCTTGTTCGACATTTGGGTTCTCCTGATATTTCCTTTAGAGAAGGTGTCGATGATGGTAACAATATGCAAGAAGAGACACTTTTGGTTCCTAGGAACACAAAGGTAACTATTGCGGAAAGTAAGGGTGATCGATGGCTCAAAAATCTTTCGAAGACTACATGGAATGCCCGTTTCACCTCGCAATGAGTGTGTTGGAAGGGCGGTGGAAGTTTGCCATTCTCTACGTGTTGTCCGCGCGTGGGACGCTCCGTTTCAAGGAACTGGAACGGTCCGTGCCAGGGATTTCGACACGAATGCTTACCAAGGAACTCAAGCATCTCGAAAGCCACGGCATCGTGCGCCGCGTCCCTTACGCGACAGTCCCGCCAAAAGTCGAATATTCGCTGACAGACATCGGCATAAGCGTCTCGCCCGTGATTGACGAAATCAGTAAGTGGGGAGAGCAGTACCTAGCTTCGGTTGACCCCAGCACGTCTTGAGAAGGTGCGAGAGCAGCCTTTCGATGTATTCAGGCTAATGGCAGAAAAGTCCCGCAGTCCCGCCCTCTGTCCAACTAAATGCTGCACAACGTGTCGAATGGCTGGTTTGGTGAAGCTGCAACGCAGAATCTGGCCAGTCGCCCAAAGGCAGGTCAGGGCCGTTCGCGCCTTCGACACGAGGGGCGGGAAGCATGCGTAATTGGGGAGATGGATAAAGTGCTCGCGCACGCGGTTCTTCCTTTACTTGATGCCCGTACGGTCCTCTTTCAAAACTATCTGGAACTGGATCGACGCGTGAAGCGCGCGGCATCGCAAGACGCGGTGTGCATACGGATGATGACAGTGCCAGGTGTGGCGCCTATTGCAGCTTTGACATTCAAAGCCGCAATCGATGACCCCAATCGATTCAAAAAATCCCGCACTGTTGTCGCGCATTTTGGTCTCACGCCGCGAAGATATCAGTCAGGTGAACACGACAACCCCGGTCGAATATCGAAGGCAGGAGACCGAGACGTTCGTGCAACGCTGTATGCCGCGGCCAACGCAATGTTGATGCGAACCATGGCAGGGTCACATAGAAGAAGGAAAACGAGCTTGACCCAGACACCCAATTAGGCTCAGGACCCATTGATTTTAGCCGCGCAGCATGATTCATCGTTCGAAAAATGAGCGGTGAC
The DNA here is from genome assembly GCF_001458355.1 of Thalassovita gelatinovora. GTDB lineage: Bacteria > Pseudomonadota > Alphaproteobacteria > Rhodobacterales > Rhodobacteraceae > Thalassobius > Thalassobius gelatinovorus. Next base: position 194,396 of record NZ_CYSA01000026.1, read on the forward strand.
ATGTCTGATCTCTTCTGGCTGAGCGACGCACAGATGGCGCGTCTGGAGCCCTATTTCCCGAAGTCCCACGGCAAGCCGCGTGTCCGCTGCCCGGCAGGCGATTGCGAAGCAATCTGCCGAGAGGGACGACCGGCGCGTTCTGAGTGGGATTATCTTCATAAACCGCAACGGCTTACGCTGGCGTGATGCGCCGAAAGAGTATGGTCCACATAAGACGCTATACAACCGTTGGAAGCGGTGGAGCGATAAGGGCATCTTTGCGCAGATGATGACTGGCCTGGCGGCTCAGCACGGCGAGAAGAAGACAGTGATGATCCCCTCTCATTGATTGCGACGCAATCAACTGCCGGGCAGTGGATGCGACCTGTCTGAAAGCCCATCGCACCGCGTCCAGCCTGGGCGCGAAAAAGGGGGGGGCGTGGCCGCCTGATCGGTCGCACCAAGGGCGGCATGAATACGAAGCTGCATGCCATCTGTGACAGTCAGGGGCGCCCGATCAACGTCTTCGTCTCTGCCGGACAAGTCAGCGATTACATCGGGGCGAAGGCGCTGCTCAGCAGCCTGCCGAACGTCGATTGGTTGCTCGGAGATCGCGGCTATGACGCCGATTGGTTCAGGGAAGCGTTGCAAGACAAAGGGATACGCCCCTGCATCCCCGGTCGAAAACAACGCAAGATCCCCGTCAAATATGACAAGCGCCGCTACAAACGCCGCAACCGCCCCTCTCGTGACATTACTGCGCAATGCACTGCCGGGCAGTGATCGAGATCATGTTCGGCAGGCTCAAGGACTGGCGCCGTGTCGCAACCAGATATGATAGGTGCCCCAGGGTCTTCTGCTCAGCCATAGCTCTCGCCGCAATCGTCATGTTCTGGCTATGAAACGAGAACGTGTCCTGACCCTAGGCCTGAAGAAGCAGACCAACTGCGGAGGCTGCAACAGGCGTTCGATTTGCCATATGCTTGGGTCTTCACCAGTGGCGGCGGGCCCAACAGCACCGCGCGCACCGCGATGGGGGTCGGAAACCGCAATGGCGTGGTGTCTATCATGGCGGAACTGGGCGGCGGCGGCGCGGTGTCACCCGACATTCTGGCGATGACCGAACGTGGCTTGCAGCGGATTTTGCATACGCTCGGGATGTTGCCCGACTACAAACCTGACGCAGTCCGGGGCACGCGGGAATTTCATGCGCAGGGGTCGGTCTATGCTTATCAATCAGGGCTGTTCGAACCGCTGAAAGACATCGGCGATACGGTTGTATCGGGCGAAACCGTCGGGTTGATCCACCATCCTGATACGCCCCTACAGGCTGCCGACCAAATCGTTTCCCCCTACGAAGGGTTTGTGCTGTGCAAACGGGCGCTGGCGCAAATCGAACGCGGCGATGCGGCATTCCAAATCGCCCGTGACGCGGAGCAGCGGTGATGGCGTATCCGATAGACGTGGCAGATGTGCGTGCTGCGGCCAAAGGGTTGGACGGTATCGTCATCCGCACGCCGGTTCTGGAAAAACCCGATGTCAACGGAATGCTGGGCGGGCGGCTTCTGCTCAAGGCCGAGACCCTGCAACGGACCGGCGCCTTCAAGATCCGTGGTGCCTATTGGCGGATGCTTCACATGAGCGCCGCGGAACGCGCGCGGGGCGTCGTGACCTATTCCTCGGGTAATCACGCCCTTGGGGTCGCGCGCGCCGCGCAGATCCTCGGATCGACGGCGGTTATCGTCATGCCTGCCGATGCGCCAGAGGCCAAGAAGGCCGCGACCCGTGCGCTTGGTGCCGAGATCGTGACTTTCGACCGCGACTCCGAAAGCAGCGATGCGGTGGTCGAACATATCGAGAGCGAAACCGGCCGACTGGTCGTCGGACCCAGCACGCACCCTTTGGTGCTGGCAGGGGCGGGGACGGCTGCGCTGGAACTGCTGGAGCAGGCACAAGAATTGCGAGCCGATCTCGATACCGTTCTGGTGCCCTGCGGCGGGGGTGGGCTGACTGCGGCGACGGCCGTGGTGATGGCGGATACCTCGCCCGGGACGCAGGTGTTCGCGGCCGAACCTGATCTGTTCGACGACACCCGCCGGTCGCTGATCGCAGACAAGCGCGTCGGCAATCCTGCGGGGCGCGGCACGATCTGTGACGCGATCATGACCCCGATCCCCAATGCCGTGACCTTTCCGATCAACCATGCATTACTGGCGGGTGGGGTGACAGCCACCGATGCCGAGGTCCGCGCCGCAATGCGTTTCGCCTTTGAGCATTTCAAGCTGGTAACAGAACCGGGCGCAGTGGTCGGTCTGGCCGCAATCCTGAGCGGCCGGGTGCCGATCAAGGGCCGTGCGGTGGCCACTGTTATTACCGGGGGCAACATCGACCCGGCCCGCTTTTCCGATCTCCTTGGCGCAGCCGCCTTGACCCACGAAGGGACCATTCAGAAATGACCGAAACCACCAAGACAAACAGCGGCGTCATGGGCGCTTTTGAACGCTACCTGACCCTCTGGGTCGCGCTTGCCATGATCGCCGGGATCGGGATCGGCACTGTCGCGCCGGGGCTGGTCGGCGCCATCGCCAGCGCCGAGGTCGCCTCGATCAACCTCGTCGTCGCGGTTCTGATCTGGGCGATGGTCTACCCAATGATGGTCAGCGTCGATTTCGGCGCCGTCAAGGGCGTGGCGCGGCAACCTAAGGGCCTGCTTGTCACGCTAGCGGTGAACTGGCTGATCAAGCCGTTCACCATGGCGTTTCTCGCGGTGCTGTTTTTCGAACATGTCTTTGCCCGCTTCATCGACCCCCAGGATGCCGGCCAGTACATCGCTGGGCTGATCCTTTTGGGGGCTGCGCCCTGCACCGCGATGGTGTTCGTCTGGTCGCAGCTGACGCGGGGCGACGCGACCTACACGCTGGTTCAAGTGTCGGTGAACGATCTGATCATGGTGGTTGCCTTTGCACCCATCGTGGCATTTCTTCTGGGCGTCACCGACATTGTAGTACCGTGGGAAACGCTGGTGCTGGCGACTGTTCTTTACGTTGTGCTGCCGCTTGCGGCTGGGCTGGCGACGCGTCGCGCATTGCGCAGCCCGGAACGGATCGCAGCGTTCACCGCGCGGATCAAGCCGTGGTCGGTTGTCGGGTTGATCGTGACGGTGGCGATCCTGTTCGGCCTTCAGGGCGAGGTGATCTTGCAAAGACCCTTCCTGATCGCGCTGATCGCGGTGCCCATCGTGATCCAGTCTTACGGCATTTTCGCGCTGGCCTATGGTGCGGCCTATGTCCTGCGGGTGCCGCACCGCATTGCCGCTCCCTGCGCCATGATCGGTACATCGAATTTCTTCGAACTGGCCGTGGCCGTCGCCATCAGCCTGTTCGGTCTGAACTCCGGCGCGGCATTGGCAACCGTCGTCGGCGTTCTGGTCGAGGTGCCCGTCATGTTGTCTCTGGTCGCGTTTGCAAACCGGACCCGCGCAAGCTTCCCGAAGCCTTCGGCATGACAGTGTTCGACTTCGATACCGGGATCGCCCGGCGCCCGCACTCAAGGTGCATCCAATGGTTTTGGGGCAGGACGGTGCAGAGATTTTTGCCGCTGGCGTGGCCGACATGGATTTCTGTCCGCCGCCGGCCGTGTTGCAAGCGATGGCAGACAGGGTGGCGCACGGCGTTTTCGGATACGAGGCTGTGCCCGATGGCTTGCTGCCTGCACTGACGGATTGGCTGAAGGGCCGACAGGGTTGGCACGTCAACCCGACCCACATCCTGCGCGCGCCCAACGTGCTCAATATCCTCGCCATGGCCGCGTGCCTCTTCACTCAAAAGGGTGACGGTATCATCGTTCAGCCGCCTGATGATCGAAGAAGCCGCCCGGGTGTTGACCGGTTTGGCGCGGAAACCCGCAGCTTAAACCCTTCGCGCCTGCCGCTGCCGGATGATACCGAGGCAAGCCATCCCAAGGTGCAAGAATTGCGCGACCTCGTCACCTGGTGTGATGGCATGGTCTGGTGTTCGCCCGAACGGCACGGCACCATGACCGCTATCATGAAGGCGCAGATCGACTGGATTCCGCTGTCGCTGGACGCGAAAAAGAATCATTTAAATAACCGGAAATATGGTTATATTAATCCCCATGACAACGACCAGCCCCCATGCCCGCGCCCTTGCCGCCCTCGGCCACGATGCCCGCCTGTCGATCTTTCGCCTTCTGGTGAAGGCCGGTGACGGCGGGTTGCGGGTGGGCGAAATCGGTCAGCATTTGGGGCTGGCGCCTTCGACGCTGGCGCATCATCTTTCGACGCTGGTCGATGCCGGCCTCGTGCTGCAGGCAAAACAGGGGCGCGAGGTGTTCAACAAGGTCGACTTCCCGGCCATGCATCGCCTTCAGACTTTCCTGTCCGAAGAGTGCTGCATAGGTGTGACGACCCAATCCGAGGAGGATGCGGCATGACTCGCAAGCCTCCTTTTTTAGGGCCTGAAATAACTAATATACCGGAGATACGGTGATGAGAGATACGGCATTTTCAACCAACGGGCCGCGGGCCGTATTAAGGCATCTTTGGCAGGATCAGCGTGTCTGGCTGGCCTCGGCGCTGATCATCGGCGTTCTGATGGTGGTCGATCCGCGCCAAGCGGTGGACAGCACCGGCTTCGCGGCCGCGGCCTTGCTGCACACCGCGCCCTACCTGATCCTGTCCATCGCCATCGCTGCCTGGGCGGGGGCGACTGGCGCCGATAACCTGATCGCCAAGGCATTTACCGGCGCGCCGCTGCTGATGATCGGCCTTGGGGCGCTGGCGGGGGGGCTTTCGCCGTTCTGCTCTTGCGGGGTGATCCCGCTGATCGCGGCCCTGTTGGCGATGGGGGTACCGTTGTCGGCGGTGATGGCCTTCTGGCTGGCTTCGCCGATCATGGATCCGTCGATGTTCGTGCTGACCGCTGGTGTCCTTGGGGCGGAATTTGCGGTGGCGAAAACCTTCGCTGCCATTGGTCTTGGTCTGTTCGGCGGTCTTGTCGTTTACCTGCTGATGCGGGGCGGAGCCTTTGCCGATCCACTACGCGAAGGCATTGGCAATGGCGGCTGCGGCGGTTCGAAAGTCCGCGCCCCCCAACCTGTGGTCTGGCGCTTCTGGACCGAACCCGACCGCCGCGCGAAATTCGGCAAGACGGCGCTGACCACGACGCTGTTCCTGGCCAAATGGCTGACGCTGGCTTTTCTGCTCGAGAGCCTGATGCTGGCATGGATCCCGGCTGAAACCGTGACTGCGGCTCTTGGTGGCACCGGTCTGATGCCCATCGTCTCGGCGACCCTGGTGGGTGTCCCGGCCTACCTCAACGGCTATGCCGCGCTGCCGCTGGTTGGCGGGCTGATCGAACAGGGAATGGCGCCGGGGGCCGGCATGGCCTTTCTCGTCGCGGGTGGGGTCACGTCAATTCCCGCAGCAATGGCGGTCTGGGCACTGGCCCGACCGCAGGTGTTCGCGCTCTATATCGGGCTGTCGCTGACGGGTGCTTTTGCATCGGGACTGCTGTTTCAACTCTGGGTGTCGATGGCCTGAACACATGCGGCGAGGCACGTGGCCTCGCCGCCCCCACTTCAGGCAGAACAGAGCCATGATTCCAAGACTCATTTCGCGACAGCGCAACGTGATCGTCGCCGCCCTCGGCACATCTCTCACTGTCAGCTGGGCGTCCAGCTACTATATTCCTGCTGTTCTGGCGGTTCCAATGGCCGCAGAGTTCGGCCTTTCGCCGGTCTGGGTCTTCGGTGCCTTTTCCATGGCGATGGTCGTTTCCGCAATTGTTGGTCCTTGGGCCGGTGCGAGGATCGACAGTGTCGGTGGGCGTGGCGTCCTGATGCTGTCGATCCTGGTCTTCGCAAGCGGTCTCGGCATTCTGGCTGTTGCCCCTTCTCCGGTCATCCTGTTCGCGGGGTGGGGGGTGATCGGTCTCGGCATGGGGATCGGTCTCTACGAGGCGGGTTTCGCCACGCTGGCAGGGATCTATGGCAAGGACGCGCGCGGGCCGATTACGGGCATCACACTGATTGCAGGATTTGCCAGCACGGTCGGTTGGCCCTTATCGGGGGTGATGCTCGCGACCTGGGGTTGGCGCGAAGCCTGTCTCGGCTGGGTGTTGATCCACCTATTCCTGGCTCTGCCGCTCAACGCCTGGCTACCGAAAGGAACGAATTCAATCGTCAAGGCGAACGCCCCGGAAGAAATCGGAGAGCAACCATCGCGGATGGCGCTCGCGCTCCTTGCCTTTGTCTTTGCGGCAACCTGGTTCAACGCAACCGCCATGGCGGCGCATCTGCCTGGGCTGCTACAGACCGCAGGGGCCAGCACCGCTGTCGCCATCGCTGCTGGTGCCCTTATCGGCCCGGCGCAAGTCGCGGCGCGCGTACTGGAATTCAGTCTGTTGCGCCGCTACCATCCGCTTGTGTCAACCCGGCTTGCAGCAGCAGCCCATCCGCTCGCCGCTGCGGCGCTGGTGACATTCGGTGGGCCTGCAGCCTTCATCTTCGCGATCTTACACGGAGCGGGCAATGGCATCCTGACCATCGCGAAGGGTACGCTGCCGCTCGCCTTGTTCGGAGCGATAGGCTACGGGCAGCGCATCGGCTGGCTGAGCGCCCCGGCGCGCATCCTACAAGCGGCAGCACCGCTGCTCTTCGGGGCCGCCCTCTCGACATGGGGCTTGTCGGCCATCTATCTGACAGCTGGAATTGGAATGGCGTCGATGGCTGCGCTGATCATACTGAGACGAACTTGAGCGTCACAACCGGCACAACGCGATCCTCACCGTAAGAGGATCGTCTGGTTGCAGGCATGGCAGGGTTTCCGCATGTGCCCGCATGGCGGGTCGGGCCGAAATTTTGCCGCGATTGTGCGCCGCCGTTTTCTATGCAGGTTTCAGTTTGCGGTAGAAGCGCATCAGTTGCACACCGATGCGCACGGCCCAACCGGGAACTTTGGGCATCCAGACGCCGACTGCGGCCTGATAGGACGGGCGCTCTTGCTGGTGTTTCGCCCAGACAAGAATGCCCGGATAGGGGCGGAAATCAAAGCCGAGCATGTTGAGCAACACATATTGCGGCAACCACGCGACATCCGCGAGGCTTTGCGCATCGCCCACAAGGTACGCGTGATCTTGCAGGCGGTTTTCCATTCGGGCGAATACATCGGCAAGCATCTTGCGCGCGACCTCGATTTCCGCGTCGCTGAACCCGTCCAGCGAATGCTGATGAAATGCGATCAGCGATTTATCCGGCTGGATATCGGCGTAATGCGCCATGTCAGACCGGTTTTTCGATGCGCCGCCGGTGCTGCCATAGACCCAGGTCTTGATCGCTTTCATATGCAGGGACGCGGCCAGATCGACCCACTCTTTGGCTTCTGCGGCGAGGGTGGGATCGGCCGACAAAAGGGACGGTTCGGGAAACTTGTCTTCGAGATAGTACAGGATGTCGGCGGATTCCGTCACCACAACGCCATCATCTACGATCGCGGGCACCAAGCCCTTGGGGTTGATCGCCAGATACCAGTCTTTCAGGTTTTCCTGATGGCCAAGGTCGATTTCATGCGAGATCCATTTCAACCGCTTTTCTTCCAGCGCGATGCGCACCCGCATAGAGCAGTTGGACAGACCCGCGTGATACATATGGATGCCTTTGAGCGCGGTGATGTCGGGATTGTCAGTGGGAAGAATCGGCGTGGGGGGACCTTATCGAAGGGCCTGTTCTGCCGATGATGAACCAGCGGAACAGGCGGAAGGGCTGCTGACGGGCGGTTGCCCGCTAGCGCATGTTGAATAGCTCCTGATGGAAATCACTCGCAGCCAAGCCATTGGCCGCCAAGTCGGCGCGCAGCGCCTGCCCGAAACCGGCGGGGCCGCAGAACCACACGCTGGCAGCTTTCCAATCCGGCACCATTGCGCGAATCCGCTCGCCACTCAGGAACCCATCGCGGTCATCGACCAGAACGTGCAGCGTGATACCAGCGGCGTCCGCGTCGGCCTGCAGCCGCTTGAGCGCATCAGCGGAATGCTCCTTGGTGGTGTGGATCAGGTCGATGGTCTTGGTGCCCGGCGTCGTCGCTAACTGCTTCATCTTGGCGATGAAGGGCGTGATGCCGATACCGCCGCCGATCCAGATTTGGCGCGTGTTCGCATCTTCGAACGTGAAGCGCCCATAAGGTCCCTCAACGGTGGCCATCCCGCCGACTTTCAGGGTGTCGGGCAAGAGGTCGGTGTAATCGCCAAGGCTCTTGCTGATGAAGGTGATCTGGCCCGTTGCGACGTCCCACGCCGAGGCGATGGTGAACGGATGCTTACCTTCCTTGGGATCAAACGTGACGAACGCGAATTGCCCCGCATCGTGTCCTTTCCAACCGCCTTCCAGCGCGATGTTTACCTCGGTCGCGCGCAACTCGGGGTAGGTTTGAATACTTCCGACCTTGCCGGAAACCTTGTGTCCCCGGCCAATCTGGCGGGTCAATGTTAGGATCGCAGAATACGTACCGCCAAGCATCAACAGGGCCATAACGATGCCGAGGGGCGTGGCCCAGTGGTCAAAGGTGAGCATCGTCACCGCGTGAGCCGCTCCCGCCAGATAGGCAATCGCGATGAACTTGTGGGTGGAGAAGAAGGTTTTGTAGCGAATGCGTTTGATCAGGGCGACCGCAATCAGAATGACGGCAAGATAGAAGGCTTTTTCGCCCACAAATTCCATGACGCCGCGATATTCCCGGAAAAAGCCCTCGATGCCGGTCAATTCCGGCGCACCGGCCCCCGGGGTGCCGCGCTGAGGCGCTTCCATCATCCCCCAATCGACCAGCCATTTCGGCAGGCCCGACGCGATCCAGTGGGCAAACACCGTCACAAGCACACCGATCCCAAGCCACTTGTGCAGCCGATAGGATTTGTCGAGCCCGTTCAACCAAGGCTCGATCCAATTGGCCCGCGTGGCAAGGATCATGATGACGCTCATCGCGCCAATCGTCAGAACGCCCGTATATTGCACCAGCAAGTTGCGGATGGCGATAAAGCTTAAAGTGTCAGGAAAAGGTAAAGTCGCCGCGAGCCAAAACACGGTCAGCAAGGCGGGGATGCCCCACAGGGCGATTTTGATATTCTTCATGATCCGGGTCTTTCAATGCGATGGGGCGCTATCGGGGGTTGGCCAAGCGCTAAAATTAACGATCCGGTCGTAATACGTGGTCTGTCCGGTATTCCGTCGCGGGTTTGGTGGTTTTGCGACATTCATGGGGTTCGGGTGCAGAGATCGTTTTGCAGCATTTTCGCTATCCTTGCAGGGCGGTGAAATAGTCATCCCAATCTTGGTGTGGGCGACCTGCTGCGGTTTTGAAATCGCTCGGATTGTCGAGGGCGCCATCGCGGATGCCCTGATAAATCCCGGATATGACGGTGCCAATGAAATCGCCCAATTCTGCGATGCGGTCGGCCTTGTAGTCCTCTACAGAAACTGCGCGATAGACCAGCTTGGTCGCAAAAGCGCTGTTCAGGTAAGCGGCCAATTCCGCTTGGGTCAAACAGTCACCATGAAGGTTGTAGGTCTGGCCGTTATGTTCGGTCCCGGTCAGCATGCGGGCATAGGCATAAGCCAGCTCGGGACGGGTGGTGTAGCCACACCGGCCATCGCCTGCGCAGTTGGTGATCTCACCCGCCTTGCGGTAGCTTTCGATGTATTCCACATCCGGTTCGATATAAATTCCGTTGCGCCCGATGACCCAGTCAAGGCCACTGTCCTTCACGTCTGACTCGGTCTGGCGGTTGCTCTGGATCACGGGGGAAAAGCTCGTGCCTTCATCGGCGCCCTGAACGCTTGTGTAAACGATCTTGCTGACGCCCGCGGCCTTGGCCGCGTTGATCACGTTGCGGTGCTGCACGATACGCGTATCCGGGGCATCCATGCCGGACACCAGAAGCAGCGTATCGACCCCTTCGAGCGAAGGTTCAAGCTGTGCGGGGGCGTTATAATCGCCGGGGCGCACCTCGATGCCCAACCCCTTGGCCTTTTCGGGTGTACGGGCAAGCCCGATAATGGTTTCGCCGGTGTTCATGGCGATGAGCGCCCTGGCGATTGAGGCGCCAAGCTGGCCTGTGACGGCAGTAACTGCGATTGTCATTGGGTCTTCTCCTGAGTTGGCCGCTTTGATGGCGAACAGATAGGGGGGCCACGCGAATTGGCTCAACTTGCGCAGCGACGGTGACGCTGGTCAGTACGGGCAAGTCGCCTGCCGCAAAGGCTGGTGGGGTATTCCGCGTTGGTGAAATCAACCTGTTATGACAGTGGGCGCGCGGATGTCCTTGGTGCCCGGAATCGTGCCGCCAAATCCGTCACGTAGTCGGCGGGCCAGATCGAAAAAAGTCGCCGCGTCGCTGCCAAGTACAGACTGGATCGCAGCGTCGACATCCGACCAGGCGTCGACGATCCCGGCCAGCAGGGCATGCCCTTTTCCCGTCAATTCAAGGACGTGTCGGCGACGCGATGCAGGGTCGATCGCGCGCGTGATGTATCCAGCCGCCAGCAGGCGGTCTGTCATTGTGCTCATGCTGGCAGAGGTGACGCCGAACTGAGACGCAAGATCTGACTGGGAAACCGCGCCCATCCGGCCCATCGCATCAAGGACGCGGGCCTGACGTGGCTGGATGTTGAGCGGCGCAAGCTTTCGGCGCAATTCCGCCTCGATAAGGTCCGCACTGTGAAGAAGGCCGTGGAAATCATGTTGGTCAGTTTGCATATTAATAGTTAATATGCTAATATTAATTCAGATGCAAGATGCGACCTGTCATGCAAATCGATTATTGGAGCCAAGATGATTAAACTATCCCGCATATGTTCGCATTTCCCTTTGCTCGCTGCGGCCCACTTTCTGGGCGGCTCCGCCGCTGCGCATTCGAGCGAGAAAGATATCGCCAGCTTTTTCGCAACAGCAGATATCGTGGCAGGCCCCGAACGGGTGGACTGCACGCTTTCGGGCGGTACCGAAACGACCTGCTTTTCCATCACTGTTCGGCCGAGTCCGCGCAGCTACGCGCCGGGTCCTTGGTGTCCTACAAACATTTCTGATGGGGCCGAAGCTGGTGGGATCTGGTTTCTCAACGGTGAAACGGTCGATGTCGATGGTGCCTTCATCGCCAACCTCGCGGAGGTCTACGAGGATACCAACTGGCAGCTCTTTGATCCCGACACTGGCGCGGTGCGGTTCACCGGCACGCTGGAAGCCTGTGAGGCCGCAGCAAGGCCCGATGTCGATCCCGCTTATCAGAATTATTGCGTCCAGTGCCTGCCGGAATACCTGCCCGAAGACGCGACGCTTACCTATGTAATCCCGTTGGAAACGGTTCCCACCGATCAGCCGACACTCACGAACCGGACCGGGGCAGGGGTGGCCTTGAACGGCGTGCGTCTGGATGGGCCAGCCCCGGTCGATGCGATCCTCGGGGCTTATACCATCGCCCCCTTTGACGATTGCGGCGGCCATGTGAACCCGCATGTGGGATATCACTATCATGCTGTGACGGAATGCCTGTCCGATGCGTCGACACTGTCGGGGACCGCCGAAGACGCGGTGGCGGCGCATGGCGGCCAGATTGGCATCGCGATGGACGGGTATGCGATCTTTGCGCATCTGCTTGCCGATGGTCAGGCTCCCGAAGGGCTGGACAGCTGCTATGGGCATGAAGCCGAGGGGCTATCTTACCACTATCACGCCGGTTCGGCGGGTTCGAACAAAATCCTTGGCTGCCTTGCGGCGGAAACTGGTTGCACGCTCGTTGAAGGGCAGACGGTCTGCGATGCCAGCCGTCCTCCTCCCCGGCCCTGATCGGTCGGGTCAATAAATCCAGATCGGAGACGATACGAATGAACCTGAACCTGTTTCGCCTGGCCCCGATGGCCATGGTTGCACTGATCACCCTGCCTGTACCCGTGATGGCAGAAAATGCCGCCGTGTTTGCCCCGATCGAATTGGCCCAATCCAATGCCCCGCAAGGTGACCGTCAGGGCGGACGCCCCCCGCGTGAGGCGTTTGTGGCCTGCGAATCGAAGTCCAAAAACGACCGTTGCGAAATTGTCCTGAAGGACGGTGCGACGCTGAACGGCACCTGTCGGCAACCGCCTGCAGGACGGGATGATGCAATGCTCTGTGTCCCTGCCGGGGCCGCCCCCAAAGGCTGAAACCCAGAGCGGTCCTGAGGCCGTAACGGAGCGAATTTGCATGTTATTTTCACCTGTCCAGACCGAAGCGCCGGAAACCGGCGACCAAGATACCACGGCGCCTGGACAGGTGATCCGTGCGGTCTTGATCGTCGCCGTGCTTTGGTTGGTTTCAAGTCAGACCTATTACGCGCTGGTCGCGGCGCTCGACCTGGAACGAGGGTATGATGGTGCGCCGGTGCTGTTCACGGCCTACTACCTTGCTTGGGCCGCCATTTCCCTTTGGCTGTTTCGTTCCCTGATCGTCGGGAAACTGAACCGCAGCACGGTTGCGCGTGAAGGGCTGGTGATGCTTCCCATCCTGGTCTGCTTCGCGTTGTTCGTCGTTTATGTCTTGCCGCTGTTGCCGAAGGTTTCGGAATTGCGCGCGCCGTCCGAACCGCCTGAATTCATGTTCGCATCCGCATGGTACTATTTGCCAAAATCGGCCGATATCCTGTTTCAGCAAGTCCTGGCAGCGGCGCTCATTCTGACTGCGGCGCGAGCGGGATATGGCATCATTCCTATCGCGATCGGAATGGCGGCGGCTTTCGGCGGCTTCCATCTGCTTTTGGTGTTCGACGGCTTCACCCCGGTCTATGTTACCCGATTTACCCTGTCCGCAACGGTGTTTGGTGCGTTGCTTCCCTATCTCTACCTGCGTGTGCGCAGCGGGTTTCGCTGGGCCTATAGCTTGCACTGGGGGTTCTACGCTTTCGACGCGACCGTGACGCATTTCATTCTTGCAGCCCCCCCTTGGGTATGACCCACCCACCTGTCCCTTTTCTGAAAGGCCCGAAATCATGATCGGAATATCCCCATGACCATCAAAAGTATCAATGGCTGCATCGGGTGCGAAGAATGCGTCAAATCCTGCCCCTGCGATGTCATCCGAATGGAACGCGGCAAAGCGGTGATCACTTATCCCGCTGATTGCCAGATTTGCCATCTGTGCCGAATGTATTGCCCCGTCGACGCCATCGAGATGGCACCGGAAAAATCCATTCCCGTCATTACGCCTTGGGGATAGCCATGAATTTCTCTGGAAAAACCTATACATTCATTGCCGCTTTGGCCGTTTTCATCGGTCTGCCACTGCTGTTTTACGCGCTTGGGGAAGCCCCGCGCCGGTCGATCCTGAAAGAGTCGTTTTCGCTTATCACGCTGCTTGCGGTGTCGTTGATGGTCGGCCAGTTCTTCTTGGCGCGCAGCAACGCCACGTTGCTGAACCTGTTCAAACCGCCGCAAATCCAGAAGGTTCACAAATACATCGCCTATTCCGCAGTTGGCGTGATTTTCCTGCATCCGGTCCTGATCGTGCTGCCGCGCTATTTCGAAGGCGGGGTGAAGCCTTGGGATGCCTTCCTCACCATGATCACCACCTTTGATAGCCTCGGGATTCTGCTTGGCCTATTCGCTTGGGGTGCGATGCTGGTGCTGGGTGTGACCGCGTATTTTCGCAAAAAACTGATCCCGCATTTCAGCGCGCGCTATCGCGGTTGGCGGTATTTTCATGGCGGGCTGGCGGTCGCCTTTATCATCGCTGCACTTTGGCACGCGATCGAATTGGGCCGCCATACCGATATCGCGATGTCCGCTTTTTTCGTCATACTGACGCTGATCGGCTTCGCGTTGCTGGCCAAGCTTTACTGGGGCGCGATGCCGAAAAAGCCCCATACCCCGCCGATTTCCGAAGGAGCCACGACATGACCGGGCCGATTGATACAAATGCGCATGAAGCCACCGCGACGACGCGTCGTGAATTCCTTACGCTTTCAGGGGCTACCGCTGGAATGGCTTCTTTCGGGATGACCGCTTGGGCCGACAACCCTGTCGAAATCGAAGTGAGCGCCATTACAAATACCGACTATGACACCGACGTTCTGGTGATTGGTGGTGGTATGGCCGGGCTTTTCGCTGCCGTGAAGGCGCATGACGCCGGGGCGGCCACCATGATCGTTTCCAAGGGGCGGCTGGGGTCTTCGGGCCTGACGCCTTTCGGCAAGGGATTCTTCGTTTTTGACCCGGAAACGGAAACCGGCACCATCGATGATTTCGTCGACACCGTGTCGCGTTCGGCGCTTGGCACAAACAACCCGGTTTACACCCGCCAGTTGGCGGAACATTCACTCGATCGCGCACGCGAATTGGCCGACTGGGGCTTTTTTGATCAGACGCTGGCCAATCGGCCTTTCATGAAGCCCATCGAAGAACGTGATATTCCATTGCTGGAACGGGTGGTCATCACCCATCTCTTCAAAGAAGACGGGTGGATCGCGGGGGCTGCGGGATTCCGTCTTGATGCCGAAGAAACCGTCACCATCCGCGCCAAATCGGTGATCCTGTGTACCGGGGCCGGGGGGTTCAAACCGAACGGTTTTCCACTTGGTGATCTGACCCATGACGGGACGGTGATGGCGTACCGGATCGGTGCCAAGGTGACGGGCAAGGAATGGAATGACGGTCACACGACACGCAGCGACAACCCGGCGGCCACCTTCGATGGCTGGGGCGATATGTTCGAACGCGTTCCATCGACCAACGGGGTTGAAGTGCATCACGACCTGGGCATGGATATCAATTACCGCGCCTATGTGACCGGAAATCCCGTCGCAGGTGGGCCAGGTGCTGCACAACCGACGGACGAGGTCGCGGGCGGGCCCTATGTCCCTGAAGAGTTCCAGCGCGACTTTGATGCCCCCGGTAGCGGCGAAGGGGGCGCGCCTTCTGGTCCGCCTCCGGGTGATGGCAAGGGCGGTGCCCCCGGTGGCCCGCCACCCGGATTTGCCCCCAGTGCGAATGTCGGCGGTGCTTCTGCGGGCATGGCGATCCACAAATCCGAAGGGCTGGTTCCGTATAACGACAGGTGTGTTTCGAATATCACCGGGCTCTATGCGGCCGGCGATGCCCTCGGCAGTCATATGGCGGGCGGCATCTATACCCAGATCGGTTCGTCTCTGGCTGGCTCCGCCGTTCAGGGGGCCATCGCGGGCGAAGCGGCCGCAGACTACGCGGCATCGGTCAAAGCCCCGATCATTGCCGACGCGCGGATAGCCGAGGTCGTGAACGAAATTCTAGCTCCGCTGCGACGCGAGGCGGGCTATGGCCCGGCTTGGGTCACACAGACGTTGCAAGGGATCATGATCCCCAACTTCGTGCTCTACATCAAGAAGGCTTCTATGATGCAGGCGGCGCTGGCCTATATCGAAGAATTGCGCGATCACCATGCACCGATGTTGCGGGCCGCCAATATGCACGAACTGCGGCTCGCCCATGAAACCCGCAATATGATCCTGAGCGCCGAAATGAAACTGCGCGCTTCGCTGATGCGCACCGAAAGCCGGGGGAGCCATTACCGATTGGACTATCCGGATGTCGACGATGTGAACTGGCGCGCTTGGATCAACATCTATCAGGGATCGGACGGGTCGATGCAGCTTGAAAAACAACCCTTCGATACTTGGCCAACTTAGATTTGCGGCGGCTGTACCAAGGAAAAACCTTATGCACATCTATAAGATAGCAGCCGTGGCCCTTGCGCTTTGCCTACCATGCGCCGGGCATGCCGCACCGAACATCTTGCTGATCATCGCCGATGATATGGGGCTCGACACTTCGCGCTGCTACGCCGTGGGGGATCAGCAGGCGAACATGCCGATCCTCGAACAGCTTTGTGCCGAAGGTCTTGTCTTTGATCAGGCCTATTCGGCACCTGTTTGTTCGCCCACCCGAGCGACCATCATGACCGGTAAGTATGGATTTCGAACCGGCGTCGGGGGGGCAATTCCCCCGCGCGGGGGCAGTGGGCTATCCCCGGATGAATTCAGTCTTTTCGACGCCTTGAACGAGACGGAGTATGCCAGTGCTGTGGTCGGTAAATGGCATCTGGCCAGCTCACCTGATGATCTTGATCATCCCGCTGAAATGGGCGTAACCGACTATTTCGGCATGATCTCCGGCGGCGTCAGAAGTTACTACAATTGGCAGGGTGTGGAAAACGGAACGCGGAATGATGTCGATGGCTACACCACAACCGTGTTAACCGACCGGGCCATCAATTGGATCGGCGAACGGCAAACCCCTTGGTTTCTATGGTTGGCCTATAACGCACCGCACACCCCGTTCCACGTGCCACCGCGCACGCTTTACACCGGCGAAAATCTTAAGGACGACGAAACCGCTATCCGTGAAAATCCGCTGCCATATTATAACGCGATGCTTGAAGCACTGGATACCGAAGTCGGTCGGTTGTTCGACAGCATGTCAGATGAAACGCGCGAAAACACCATTGTCATCTTTATCGGTGACAATGGCACGCCGGGACAAGTGTCCCGACAGCTATATGGCGCAAGACGATCCAAAGGCAGCATCTACCAAGGCGGCACCGCAGTGCCGATGATTGTTTCAGGTCCCGGCGTCGAAGGTGGACGAACAGAGGCCTTGGTCAACACAACCGATTTGAACGCCACGATCTTGGCATTGGCGGGCGCAGACCCTGACGGTGCCGTATCTGATGGCATTGATCTTAATACGATTCTGAAAGGGGAAACCGGATCGCGTGAATTCGCCTATGTCGAACATTTCGGAGACGGAGGGATGCCTGTCGATGTCATGGGCTGGGCGATCCGGGATGCGCAGTACATGTTGGTCGCGCCGGATGGTGACGCGGAACAAATGTTCGATATCGCCAATGATCCGCTCTCGCAGTTCGATCTGTTGTCCGCGACGCTTACACCTGAATTGAACCAGCGGGTCTTGGCGTTGCGCGCAGCCTATCAGGATCTGCGCGGCGACTAGATCGCACCACACCGGCAATCGCCACACCACGCCCAATTGGACAGTGCGGTCCCGAGCCGTACAGCGAAACACAAAGGGCAATCGAAATCACGATGACCCGCACTTGCCGAGAACCAAAGGAGATTTGAGATGATACGCATTATTTCTATGACCGCTCTACTGTTGAGCACCGCAGCGGCTGTGGCCCAGACGCCCTTTCCCGTCGTCGATACGGCTCAAAACATCTGCTATGATAACAGCGAAGCGATCACATGCCCGGCTGAAGGCGCGGCGTTCTACGGGCAGGACGCCCAGTATCGCGGCACACCCGCCAATTATACCGACAACGGCGATGGCACCGTCACCGACAACGTGACTGGCCTGATGTGGGCGAAGACGCCCGACCTGAACGGCGACGGCGAAATTCTGGCGAATGACAAACTAAGCTATGACGCCGCGTTGGCGGGGGCAGAAAACTTCGATCTGGCGGGCTATAACGATTGGCGTCTTCCGACGATCAAGGAAATGTATTCGCTGATGGATTTTCGCGGCGTCGATCCTTCGGGCTATGAAGGGGAAGATGTTTCCGGTCTGGTCCCCTTCATTGATCGCAGCTATTTCGACTTCGCCTATGGCGATACCGACGCGGGCGAGCGGATCATCGACAGTCAGATGGCATCGTCCAATCTCTATGTCTCCGGCACCAACGCGACGAATGACGCCACGCTTTTCGGCGTGAACTTTGCCGATGGACGGATCAAGGGCTATGGCCTTAAATTGCGGGGCCGCGACAAGACCTTCTTCGTCATGTATGTGCGCGGCGACGCTGGCTATGGCGTGAATGATTTTGCCGATCACGGCGATGGCACCGTGATCGACGCCTCGACGGGTCTGATGTGGAGCAAGACCGACAGCGGCATCGCAATGAGCTGGCAAGACGCGCTGGCATTTGCGCAAACCGCAAACACCGACGCCTATCTGGGCCATGATGACTGGCGGTTGCCGAACATCAAGGAATTGCAGGGCATCGTCGATTATACTCGTTCTCCTGACACGACCGACAGCCCGGCCATCGACCCGGTTTTCGACAGCACCGAGATCACCAACGAAGCGGATCAACTCGACTACGGGGCTGTCTGGTCTTCGACCACCCATTCCAACTGGACCAAGCGGCCCGGCAACGCCGGAGCCTATGTGAACTTCGGTCGCGCCATGGGGTACATGAACGGGTGGACCGATGTACACGGCGCCGGGGCACAACGTTCCGACCCCAAGACCGGCGACCCGGCGGATTACCCCGAAGGCCACGGTCCGCAAGGTGACGCGATCCGCATCGACAATTTCGTGCGGCTGGTGCGCGACGCGGGTTAAGACTTACCGCGAGTGTCACGCGATCCGAAACGCGTCTCGCCAATCTGATCGGCCGCCCAAACGGTCGATCAGAAAATCCATGAATAGCCGTGTCTTCGGCGTCAGCACGTTCGATCGTGGATAGACAAGCCAAAGCACCGCATGGTCGTTCGACCGCCAACCGGGAAGGACGCGGACCAATCGGCCAGAGTCGAGGTCGTGCGCGACGCTCCAAAGCGAATTGATCGACAGCCCCGCCCCCGCAATGGTGGCTTCGCGTAGCGCATCGCCGTCATCCACAACGGCCCGGCAGACCATGGCGGTTGGGTCGAGAATGGCGGTTTCTCCAGCCGGGTTGATCAGTTCACGCGGCGCAAGGTTGCGCCATGCGATATAACCATGGCCGTTCAGGTCCGACGGTGCCTGCGGTGTTCCGTGCGCCTCCAGATATCCGGGCGCGGCGCACAGGATGCGGGAATCGTCGGACAGTTTGCGACCCTTAAGGCTGCTATCGGCCAATGGGGCGCTGCGCAGCGCCAGGTCGAAACTGCCTTCGATCGCGTCAAAGCGGGTGTCCGACAGCCGCAAATCCAGTGTCATGTCGGGATACTGCCCGTGAAAATCGGGCAAAAGCGGCATGATATGCAACTGGGCAAAGCTGCTGGGGGCGGCAAAGCGGAGGGTGCCTGAGACACCTATTTTTCCATGTCCCAATGCCGCCTGCGCAGCTTCGGCCTGTGCCAGAATTTCGCGGGCATAGGGCAAGAAATCCGCCCCTTCGAGCGAAAGCGACACTTTCCGCGTCGTGCGATGCAAAAGCTCCGCACCCAGTTCCTGTTCCAGCTTGGCAAGCCGTGCACTGCCGACGGCGGGCGCCAGTCCCAGTTCGCGCCCCGCAGCGCTGATGTTCAGACGTTCGGCGGCCATGACGAAAAGGCGTAGGGCGTCTGTGTCCATGCGATTATATCCAAAAACCGAAAACTGAACTCCTGAATGCGCTGTTTTATCAGTTTCAACAATAGATATGTTGCGATCAACGCGAAATACCGAGGATGGAGACTGAACATGAAAGCAATTGGATACGATGCGATTGGCCCGGTGGATGCACCCGATGCCCTCAGGGTTTTTGATGCGGCGATACCTCATATCGGGCCGCGCGATCTGCTGATCGCGGTCAAAGGCATCTCGCTCAACCCGGTGGATGTGAAGCTGCGCCAAAATCGCGCGCCCGAAAATGGCCCGGATATTCTTGGCTTCGACGCTGCGGGTGTCGTTGTCGAAACCGGCGCTGCGGTGACGGGCTACAAGGTTGGCGATGAAGTGTTCTATGCCGGCGACGTGACGCGCCCCGGCTCGAACGCCGAATTTCAGGCGGTGGACGAACGGATCGTGGGCCGCAAGCCGGCCTCGCTTGATTTCGTGCAAGCTGCCGGAATGCCGCTGACCGCGATTACCGCGTGGGAGATGCTGTTTGATGCCTTCCGCCTGACTGAAGGCGACGGCACCGGAAAATCCCTTCTGGTCATCGGCGGGGCAGGCGGCGTTGGTTCGATCCTGATCCAGCTTGCCAAAAAGCTGACCGGACTGTCCGTCATCGCCACCGCCTCGCGCTCTGAAACCCAAGACTGGGTGCGCAAGATGGGAGCCGATCATGTGGTGGATCACCGGGGCGACGTGGCCCAGCAGGTCAAGGATCTGGGGCTGGCTCCCGAATACGTGGCGGCGCTGACCGCGACGGATCAGCACTATCCGGCGATCATCGAACTGATCGCGCCGCGCGGCCATATCGCGCTGATCGACGATCCGCAGGGACTCGATATCGGCCCGGCCAAACCCAAGGCCCTGACGATCAGTTGGGAATTCATGTTTACCCGGTCGATGTTCGGCACTGCCGATATCGAGGTGCAGCGCGATCTGCTGAACCGGGTATCGGATATGCTGGACGCGGGCACGCTGCAATCGACCGTGACTGAAAATGCCGGCCAGATGAGCGTCGAAACGCTGCTTGCCGCCCATGCCCGCCAGGAAAGCGGGCGCGTGATCGGCAAACAGGTGCTGAGCGGCTTTTGACCCATGCCGCCATCCGGGTGTTCCGGGCGGCGCCCCTTACCGGAGCCATACCATGCGCGACATAGCCGATACCGCGTTTGCGTCGCTGAACCGCGGCTATAACGCAACCTTCCGCCCAAACCGGCTGAGCCTTGGTTTGGTCGTGCCGATCGCGCAGTATCCAAACGGCCCGGTGCCGGATATGGCGGGGCATCTGGAGCGGGCGCAACTGGCAGAACGGCTTGGCTTTGCGGCGGTCTGGCTGCGCGACGTGCCTTTCAATGTGCCATCCTTTGGCGATGCGGGGCAGCTTTTTGACCCGTTCACCTATCTTGGCTTCCTCGCGGGTCAGACTTCGCACATCGCCCTTGGCGTCGCCAGCATCGTGCTGCCATTGCGCCACCCGGCCCATGTCGCCAAAGCCGCCGCCAGCGCCGACGTCTTGTCCGCGGGGAGGCTGATCCTTGGCGTCGCTTCTGGGGATCGGCCCGAAGAATACCCCGCGATGAACCTGACATCCGAAGATCGCGGAGTGCGGTTCAGGGAAAGCTTCGACTATATCCGGGCGATGTCACAGGACTGGCCCAGTCTCACCAATGGTGCCGGGCAGCTTGCGGGGGATATGGACATGTTGCCAAAGCCTCTGTCGGGGCGGCTGCCCATGCTGATTACCGGGTCCAGTCGGCAGGATTCAGACTGGATCGCCCGCAATGGCGATGGCTGGATGACATATCCGCGCCCGGTGGACGCGCAGGCCAGCGTGATCGCACAATGGCAGGCCCGCGCCTTAGCCGAAAGCGGCGCACCCAAACCCGTGCTGCAACCGCTCTATATCGACCTTTCAGAAGACCCGGACGAAGCACCAAGGCCGATCCATCTGGGGTTCAGGTCCGGTGTGCGCCCGCTTGCGACCTATCTGCGTCAGATCGAAAAGATCGGCGTGAACCATGTCGCCTTGAACCTTCGGTTCAATCAGGCCGGGATTGAAGCGACGCTTGAAAAACTGGCGGCGGACCTGTTGCCGCACTTTACCGAATAAGGATTTTGCAATGCCCAAGACCATTCTGATCACTGGCGCGACCGACGGCATCGGGCTGGAAACCGCGCAGCGCCTGTCGGCGCTGGGCCATCACCTTTTGATCCATGGCCGCAATGCGGACAAGCTGTCCGCGACTGCCGGCAAGCTGCGCGCCTTGCCCGGTTCGGGGGTGGTCGAGACATTTCTGGCCGACCTGTCCGATCTGACCGAAGTTGCCCGTCTTGGCCGCACCCTACGCGATGGCCATGACCGGATTGACGTGCTGATCAATAACGCAGGTGTCTTCAAGGTGGATAATCCCACGATGGCTGACGGGCAGGATGTCCGGTTTGTGGTGAACACGCTGGCCCCGGCCTTGCTGACGCGGTTGGTGCTGCCGGTGATGCCCACAGATGGGCGCATCGTGCATTTGTCTTCGGCTGCGCAAGCCCCGGTTGATCTTGCCGCGCTGGACGGACAACGAAAGTTGGACGCGATGGACGCCTATGCCCAAAGCAAACTGGCGCTGACAATGTGGAGCAAAGCACTGTCTGCGGACCTCGGACAAGACGGTCCCGTCACGGTCGCGGTCAATCCGGGCTCGCTGTTGGCGACCAAGATGGTGCGCAAAGGCTTTGGCGTGGCAGGAAACGATATCGGCATCGGCGCGGACATCCTGATCCGCGCGGCGCTGTCGGATGAATTTTCCGACGCTTCGGGTCTGTATTTCGATAATGATTCCGGTCGGTTCGCCACCCCGCATGCCGACGGTGCTAACCCGGCCAAGATCGCCCCTGTGGCAAAAGCCATCGAGGCCAGGATCACCCCGAGCTATCGATAGATCATCTATGGCTGCATCAAGAGCGGTATCTATCCCTTCCGGGCGCCGCTCAACCGTGGCAGCCTACGCTACGTAGCGTGTCCGGTGCGCTTGCCCAAAACGATCCGAATGATTATCACGATCAGACGGCAGCCTCTCGTTATGAACGAGGGACCAATAAGGGGCAGGTCAACAAGGGTGCGCCAAGGGTCATCCTGCGTCCCCACGACAACCCTTCATCAAAATTATTGAAATCTGGAGATCGACATGGCGACCACAGGCAAGCAACTTTTCACGACGCTGGAAGCGGACGGGACGCTCACCGTAGCGATCGAGGACGTGGCCTTTCCCGATCCGACCGGCAACCAGGTCCTTGTGAAGATGGAGGCTGCGCCGATAAACCCGTCGGACCTCGCCATCTTGGTTGGTGCGGCGGATATGGAAACCGCCAGCTATTCGGCGGGCAAGTTCATCGCGAAGATGCCCGAACCTTTTAATTCAGGCTCGAAGGCGCGTCACGGCCTTAAGCTTCCTGCTGGGAACGAAGGTGCGGGCACGGTGGTCGCAACTGGCGACAATGACGCCGCCAAGGCGCTGATGGGACAGCGCGTTTCCTGTGTGCCGGGCAATGCCTTCAGCCAATATTGTATCGCCGACGCCACCATGTGTCTGCCGCTGGGCGATCATACGGCCGAGGATGGCGCCAGCGCCTTTGTCAACCCGATGACGGCTCTGGGATTCGCCGAGAATGCAAAGATGGACGGGCAGGATGCGATCCTTCACACGGTCGGGGCGTCCAACCTTGGCCAGATGCTGACCCGCATCTGCCAAGAGGATGGTATCGGTCTGGTAAATATCGTTCGCAAGGACAGCCAGGTTGATCTGCTCAATAAACTGGGGTCCACGCATGTCGTCAACTCATCGCAAGACGACTTCTCGGATCAGCTCCGCGCCGCGATCGACGACACCGGCGCCTTTTACGGCTTCGACCCGATCGGTGGTGGCCGGTCGGTCGACAAAGTCTTCAAGGCGATGGAGCAGGTCGCGGTAAGCCAGATGACCGAATATTCGCGCTATGGGTCGAACCAGCCGAAGCGCATGTTCATCTACGGACGGTTGGACACCGGCGCGACGATCCTATCGCCGAGTTACGGCTTTGGCTGGACGCTTTCGGGATGGCTGCTGTTTCCCTTCCTGCAATCGGCCGGAAACGATACCGTCAGCCGCATGCGCCAACGTGTGCGCGAAAATCTCACGACTACCTTCGCCAGCCACTATAAGAAGCGCGTCAATCTCGACGAGATGCTGACCAAGGAAGCCGTGACCGATTACCGTGCGATGAAGACGGGGGAGAAATACCTCGTGACCCCCTGGTCGTAATAGCACGTCGCCGGAGCAGCCTCGCTCGGATCAGGGTTGCTTCTGCTTCGGATAAACCGGCAGATGCGGCCGCAGCACGTGGTCCGGTTGACCGCACGGGGCGGGGCTGTTTGCGTACCAAGTCTGAAAACGACGACCGTTGGATCGGGGGATTCGTAAACTGAACTGGCGCTTTGGCGGGTTCGAGAGGTAGATATTCTACCCGGCCTGGCTGGCCGGGTGGGCGAAAAAACATCCTAACAAAGGACAAATGAATGATCGGTTACATGACTGTCGGCGTCTCCAACATGGAGCGCGCGAAGAAATTCTACACGGAGCTTTTCGCGGATCAGGGCGCGAAAGTTGTCATCGATTCCGGGCGCATCGCCTTCATCGGGACCGAGCGCGGGAAACCGATGCTGGCGGTTTGCGAACCCTATGACAAGGAAGCCCCAACCCCCGGTAATGGTGTGATGGTGGCTTTCCCGACCAGCACCAAGGACGAAGCAGAAGCGCTCTATCATAGGGCGATATCGCTGGGTGCGACCGACGAGGGGCAGCCGGGTCAACGTATTCCGGACCGGTTCTATGGCGCCTATGTACGTGACCCCGATGGCAACAAGCTTTGCTTTTTCGTCTTCGGCTGAGGTGAACGCCGCGCGCGTTCCGGGCCGATCCCGGCATGCGCGCGGCTTCATGCGCCATTGCCGCAGGAAAGCAAATGCAGCAGCACCTTGAAAAGCGGTGCTGCGCGCATTGGACACCAGTCTTTTGAAGACCGAGCTCGTCCACCACCGTAGCTTCGACGCCGTGGATAGGCCAGACGGAACGCAAGCGCGGCAGGTCGCTATGCAAAACAAATCCAAAAGTGATAGATGTTGACATCAGGTTTGCTTATGGATCGTCATGGATATCTCACTCATCAAGACCTTCATCGAAGTTGCCAGAACAGGGTCGTTCGTCGCGGCCAGCAGCCGGTTGTTCGTCACTCAATCCGCTGTCAGCTTGCGCATCCAGCGATTGGAGGACAGTCTGGGCCATCCCCTGTTCATCCGGTCCAAGGCAGGAGCAGTGTTGACCCCGGAGGGAACGCAGTTCGAGCGCTATGCGCTGAGCCTGCTGAAGATCTGGGAAGAGGCGCGGCAGCAGATTTCGATTCCCGAAGGCTATACCCGCGCCTTCTATGTCGGGGCCGAATATTCGCTGTGGCCGCTTTTGGGTTTCGCTGGCTGGACGCCGTACAGGGGGCCATGCCCGAACTGAGCATTCACGCCGAAGTCGGCATGACGGATCGGATCACACGGTTCCTGATCGAAGGGGTTGTGCATGCAGCCCTGCTTTATACGCCTCAACTTCGCCCCGGCCTGACCGTAGAGCCTGCGCTCGATGACGAATTGGTTCTGGTGGCATCCTACCCCGGAGCTTCGGTCGCAGATAAAAAGGAATACGTGTCCGTGGATTGGGGGCCGGAATTCACCCATGCGCTTGCGGTTGCGGTTCCGCATCTGACCGATTCCGGGCGTTCGATGGCACTTGGATCTCTTGTTGTGCAGTATATCGCGACCCGCAGGGCCACCGCCTATGTGCCGGCCCGCTCTGTTCAGCACTACCTGGGTCGTGGAAAGCTTGAAATCGTGTCCGATGCGCCACGGTTTCCCTATCCGTCCTGGGTGGTCTGGCGCGACGACCTTGATAACGACTTGGCGACGCTGGCCCGCAATTGCCTGAAGAACATTGTGCAAACGGCTGAGTCAGAGCAGAAAAATATCGTCAAAAACCTTCTGCATATCGACGACTATGCCCCTTTCCTTTTCAATACCATGAGGCGTAAATAATACTCACGTCAAGCACGAATATATAAAATTTAGCTCATGTCATTCTGATCTTTATGGTCTCCCTCAGCAGAGATGCTTTCGCTCCATCTGCCGGAGCGGATCACTTGTTAAGGGAAGGAATGACCCATGACTGCATTCTTCAAATTTGCCGGCGCTTCCGCCTTGGCGCTGATGGTCGCTGCACCCGTTCACGCTCAGAGCACCGTGACCGGAATCACCGATCTGAACGACCGGATTGATGACATCGCGACCGAAGCCGACCGCGACCAGCGTCGGGGCCGTGATGCCGACCGCTTTGGCCCCAATGGCGTGCCGCAGGGCTGGCGCGGGTCCGTGGCACTGACCGCGTCGGGATCTTCGGGCAACACGGATACCGGCGAATTGTCCGGCGCAGGTCGCTTGACCTATGGTGTCGGCAACTGGAGCCACCTGATCGGCCTTGCGGTCGAATATGGTAAATCCAATGGCGTGACCAACGAAGAAAAATTCTTTGGCACCTACGAAGCCAGCCGCTATTTCACGCCGGAATTTTATATGTTCGGATTGGGTCGCTACCAATATGATGGCCTGCTGACCGACAGCACCGGCGCGACCTTGCCCGGCTCGGAAACCGATGCCTTCCTCGGCTTTGGTCCCGGCTACCGGTTTGTGAACCAACCGAACCAGACCTGGCGCGTGCAAGCGGGCCCAGGCGCACGGTATTTCAAGGATATCACGGGCACCTCTGACACCGAAGTCGGGTTCATTGTTTCGTCGCGCTATTACTACGCGTTTACCGACACTGTGTCCTTCACCATGGATACCGACGTTCTTGGCTCTAAGCAGAATACGGTACTGTCAAACGATGCTGGTGTGAACTTCAAGATGACCGATGCATTGTCGACACGTCTCAGCTACCGGACCGACTTCAACACCGACCCGGCGGCAGGTCTCAAGAAGACGGACAACACCATCGGCCTGTCCCTCGTCATGGGATTTTGAGGCCAAGCGTGACCGGTTCACTCTGGTCATACAGTTTGAACGAAACCGACGGGGGATGGGGCAACCCATCCTCCTTTTTCGATTGGGCGCACTTGCTTTGGTCGAGGGAAATAAGCGCCACATACGCGTTGTCTCTGACGCGGTGGCGCAATCTGGTGAATCAAGGGTCCAGATCTGATACGCTTCCGAAACGCTTCGATGGCGTCGAATTTTCCACCGGAATGGAAACCGTCGCTTCGAACCCTGAAGTGGAGCCCGGACGAGGCGATTTCAAGACCAGAGGGTGTCCGATCCGATTGGCAATCGCCGCGACGATCGCAAGCCCGAGGCCGCTGCCATCTGCAACCGCCCCAGCGCGTTCAAAGCGGTCCGTCAGAAGCGCGAGTTTATCGGCGGCCACAACGGCCCCTTCGTTTGATACCGTCAACGTGCCATCCGCGGTCAGCAAAACCTTGACGCCGTCGGTGTCTGAACCGTAGCGCAGTGCATTGTCGACAAGGTTCCGACACAAAATCCCGAATGCGTCAGGATCGAGGTCTGACATTACCGGATCATCGGAAAGCGTCAGCGCAATCCGGTCCGCCGGCACCGTGCGCGCAATATCTTCTATTACAATGCGTGCAACATTTCGCAGATCCATCGCCTTGTCCAGCCTCAGGCGTCCACCTTCGGCGCGGGCCAGCTGCATCAGGCGTTCGGACAGGCGGGTCAGCCGCTTCAGCGTTGCCTCGATCTCGACCGCGCGCGCCTTAGCCGCCGGGTCTTGGGTTTCTGACTGTAGGCGCTGCGCCTGTGCGATGGCCCCGGCCAAAGGCGTTCGCAGTTCATGGGCGGCGTTGGCGGCAAAGCTGCGTTCCGCATCAAACGCCCCCTTAAGCCGGTCCAGCAGGCCGTTCAGCGTGGTCGCGATGGGGACGATTTCCGAAGGAATATCGTCGGCTGGAATGGGCGTCAGGTCTTGAGCATTGCGCGCCGCAAGCCTGCCCTGAAAACGGCGCACGGGACCAAGGCTTGCCTGTACCGCAACAACGATTGCCAGCAACGCTATCGGGATCACGATCAGCAGCGGAAGGCCAAGACCCATCTGGATTTCACGCGCCACCTGCGTACGATGTTCCAGCGGTTCGGCCATCGTCATCCGTACGCTGCCGCGCAAAGCATCCTCGTTATAAATCCTGTGGGTCGCGGTCTGGCGAAAGCCCGGCCCGTCATAGGCCGGAAAAATTGCCGGATCGGCCGCATGGGATTGCAGCAAGATACGTCCCTGCTTGTCGCGGACGACATAGGTGAAAAGCTCGGCGTGATCGCGGATTGCGCCCAGGCGCTGAGTGATGCCATCATCTTCCCGGCCGATGATGTCCACAACAGCAAGCGGCAGCAATCGCTGCGCAGTTTCCTGCAAAGCAGAATCGAACACCTCGTCCATCTCTTGCCGGAGGGTCACGGCTGTCAGCGACGCGGTGGCCACCCAAAGAAGTGTCAGTACCCCCCCGAGCGATAGGCCCAACCGGCCCCTAAGGCTGCGCGGCGGCTTCATGGCGCACCCAGACGGTAGCCCATGCCGCGCTCTGTTTCGATGATGCCGGTCCCCAGTTTCTTGCGCAACCGGCTGACATGGACTTCGATCGTGTTGCTTTCGATTTCGGCCCCGAAAGCATAAAGCTTGTCTTCAAGCTGGGCCTTGGACAGAAGCTGACCTGGGCGGGCGAGAAAGGCTTCGAACAACGCCCATTCACGTGCGGTCAGCGACACCGGCTTGCCATCGCGGGTAATCCTGCGGGCGGCAAGGTCGATGTCCAGCGTCCCATGGGTGATGATCGGGTTGGGGTTGCCGGTATAGCGCCGCGCGACCGACCCGATCCGCGCCGACAGCTCTGCCAGATCGAAAGGTTTCACAAGATAATCGTCGGCACCGGCATTCAGCCCTTCAATCCGATCCGAAATCTGATCCAGCGCGGTCAGGATGATCACCGGCGTTACATCGCCGCGCGTGCGCAGGGCCTTCAGGAAGGCGATGCCACGACCATCCGGCAGCATCAGATCAAGCAACACCAGATCGTAAGCGGCCCCAGCCATGGCGTCATGCGCACTGTCCAACCGCTGCACCCAATCCACGGACTGGCCATCCCCGGCGATCTGGTCGCGCACTGCGGCCCCCAGAACGGCATCATCTTCGATCAGCAGGATACGCATGGTGGTCGGGTTTCCTTTTCCAGTCGAGAGACGTCTTGCCAGCTGGGGCTGACGGCAAGCTGACGGTTGTATGGTCCGGTCTTCAGGGTCCCGTCAGGTTAAAGGGTGAAAGTCGGGTCAAGACGACCACAAGTTGGAGTTTGCCCGATGAAGAAGACATTGACAATTCTCGCCTTTCTTTCGGTGCTTCCCGCCGGGGTCGCGTTGGCCGACGACGATTGTTTCGTGCCGATGGTCGATTGGCAGCCGCGCGAGGCTGTTGCGCAGTTGGCCGTTGAAAACGGCTGGACCGTCCGGCGCATCAAGATCGATGACGGTTGCTACGAAATCAATGGTCGCGACGCGGACGGGCGTCAGATCGAAGTGACGGTACACCCCTCCACCCTGCAAATTATCGAAATCGAATATGAGGATAAAGACGATGACTGATCCGGTCACGCAGGATGCCGGACCCGCTGCGCAAGGATCGCTTGCGAAGGTGCGGGTCTGGGATCCCTTGATCCGCGTTTTTCACTGGGGTCTGGTAGCCGCTTTCGCAGTTGCCTATCTGAGCGCAGAAGAGCTTTCCACGCTGCATGAGCTGGCGGGCTATGTCGTGGCCGGGCTGGTGGCCTTCCGCCTGATCTGGGGCCTTGTCGGCAGCCGGTATGCGCGCTTTGCGCAGTTCCTCAAGGGACCGGCGGCCAGCTTTGCATATCTCGGTGACATGGCAAGGGGCCGTGAACGCCGCTACCTTGGCCATAACCCGGCGGGGGCGGCGATGACGCTTGCGCTGCTGATCACTCTGTCGGGCACGGCCTTCACCGGGTGGTTGCTGGAAGAACCGACCCGTATCGCGTTGCTGCCCGACCTGCCGCAGATCGTGGCCCCGGCCTTTGCCGACGATGACGGCGAAGAGCGTGAACATGGGCTCGGCCGCGAAGCCGGTGAAAGCGCCGTCGAAGAAGCCCATGAAGTGCTTGCCAATCTGATGCTTTTCCTGATCGCGGTTCATGTGGGTGGTGTCGTGCTTGCTTCCTTCCGCCACCGCGAAAATCTGGCGCGTGCCATGGTCACTGGTGACAAACGCGCCCCCGGACCGGGGGATATCGCCTAGGCCTTTCCCGTGGGGTGTCCCGTCCCTTCGCCCCACACTGGCCCCGTCGTAATTGGCGGGGCCTTTTTCACTTCCTGACGGCAAGCTGAAGCAAGAATCGCAGCGCCGTCAGGAACACATCAGGCAGCGGCCCCAAATTGATCTCAGCAGATAAAAGGAGACCCTGCGATGAAAAAGACCTTTGCCCTTCTGATCGCGTCAACAGCTCTGACCGCAGCCATTGGCGTTCCGGCCTGGAGCGCCATCCACAAGCCAGGCGATACCTTTGGCCAGACTATCGCGGCGGTGTTCGATGATGCCCAAGACGCGCTTCCGCTCGTTTTTGTCAGCGATGACGACGATGATGAACGCAAATACCGGAGTGGCTCGCGCTACGACGACGATGAAGACGACGATGAAGACGACGATGATGACTGCGATGACGACGATAATTGCAAAGGCAACGCCCGAAACCCGGCCCCTGCTGGCACCGTGGCTCCGCCGCAAAACGGGCTGTTCGGCACCGGCGCAGCGCCACAGGTTCAGGTGAACTGAAGCCTCCGACCCATTCCTAAGACAGAAGGATCCACCGAATGAAATCGCTTCTCGCAACGCTCGCGCTTACGACGGCGCTCACGCTTCCCGGATATGCCATGGCGCGTCCGGTCACTCTGACCACGCAACTGAACAATTACAGGGGGGATGGGGCCTATCTTGCGCTCTACGTCAGCGACAGCTCGGGTGCCTATGTGGGCAGCCTCTGGATGGCTGGCGGCAAGTCGAAATACTATGAACATCTGACAGACTGGTACCGCGCCACTGGCGGCGATCCGGCCCAGGTCAACGGCATCACCGGTGCCAGCGTCGGCGCTGGCCGGTCGCTCGAGATCACGCTCGATCTTGCCGATGCGTTGTTCGATGCGGGCTACACGCTGCATATCGACGCTGCGGTCGAAGACATGCGCGACAGCCCCAATGAAGTCGCGGTGCCGTTGACGACGGACGGCGCGGGCACGCCAGTAAGCGGGCGTCGCTACATCGCCAGTTTCACCTACGACATGTAAGGAGACAAGGCCATGATCCGCGTTCTTCATCGCTGGCCGGGTCTGTTGGCCCTCGTTCTCGTCACGGTGCTCGCGCTCAGCGGCGCGGCGCTGTCGATATTCCCCGCCGCCGAGCGCCTGTCGGCACCACAGGCCGAGGCGGGTTTGCGCGTGGCCGAACTCGCCACGCGCATTCAGGTCGCCTATCCGGGGGTCGAACAGATAAGGCGCGCGCCATCGGGGCGGATCACCGCCTATTGGTTCGATCAGGGCACACCGGGCGCTGCCGTGATCGATCCCGCCACCGGGCAGGGCGTGGCATCTGCCGACCCCAATCAAACGGTTCGTTGGCTCACCAACCTGCACCGGTCGCTTTTCCTCGGTGACGGGGGGCGTATCGCCATGGCGCTGGGGGCTGCTGCGATGCTGGTGCTTTCGGTGTCCGGCGTGGCGCTGGTTGCGCGACGGGTCGGGGGCTGGCGCCACTGGTTTGCGCCTTTGCGCGGGCCGCTCGCCGGTCGGCTGCATGTCGAAATCGCCCGCATTGCGGTGCTTGGCCTGATGCTTTCGTCCACCACAGCCTTGTGGATGACGGCCTCCACTTTCGATCTCTTGCCCGATGGCGGCGCGGTGCCGACTTTCCCGAACGAAGTCAGCGGAGAAATGGGCGCGACGATTTCAGACTTGGCGACGCTCGCCACGACACCGGTCGCGGATTTGCGCGAACTCAGCTTTCCCTATCCCGACGATCCGACCGACGTGTTCACCCTGAAAACCGATCACGGCACTGGGTATCTCGATCAGGGCAACGGCGCGCTGCTGGTCTGGGCTGACCTGACCGGGTGGGACCGTGTGTCGGAAACGATCTACATGCTGCATACCGGCCAAGGCGCTGCAATGCTGGGGCTGGTGCTTGGGCTGATGGCGCTTGGCTTGCCCGCAATGGGGGCCACGGGTGTTCTGATCTGGCTGACCGGGCGGCGCGGGCGACCGCGTATTCGCGGCAATCAGTCGGCGGCGCGGGCTGAAACGATCCTGCTTGTCGGCAGCGAAGGTGGCAGTACCTGGGGCTTTGCGGCAACGCTGCACGCTGCCTTGACCGATGCCGGGCAGAGCGTTCACACTGCCCCGATGTCGACCTTTGCGCCAGACCGCTATGCCCGCGCAGACCGGATCATCGTGCTGGCGTCGACCTATGGCGACGGCGCTTCTCCGGCTTCGGCCAACGGGTTCCTTGATCGTTTGGCGGCGCTGGATCACGCGCCTAAGGCGCCTCTCGCGGTGCTTGGGTTTGGGGATCGTAACTTCCCGGCCTATTGCGCCTTTGCCAAGGCCGTGTCGGCGGCGGCAGAAGCGAAGGGCTGGTCAGAACTCATACCGTTCGACACCGTGGACCGCCAGTCGCCGCAGGATTTCGTACGCTGGGGCCGTGCGCTGGGGCAGGCGATGGGACTGGACCTTGAATTGGTCCACCAACCGGCGGTGCCCGCGACCGAGACGCTCACCCTGATTTCGCGCCGTGACTACGGCGCCGAGGTGCAGGTTCCGACGGCGATCCTGCGCTTTGCCCTGCCGCGCGCGACCTTGTGGAAGCGGCTGTCCGGGGCCGGATTCGCGCGCTTCAACGCCGGCGACCTGATCGGTATTCTGCCAGAAGGATCGCCGGTGCCGCGGCTCTATTCGCTAGCTTCCGCGCGCCGCGACGGGTTTGTCGAAATCGTGGTCAGGAAACATCCCGGCGGGCTTGGTTCCAGTCAGCTTACCGCGTTGGAGCCTGGCGAAAGGGTCGCCGCTTTCCTGCGCCGCAATCCCGGATTTCAGCCGGGGCGGGGCAGCGCACCGCTGATCCTGATCGGTGCGGGCACCGGTATCGGCCCATTGGCGGGGTTCGTGCGCGGCAACGCGCGGCGGCGGCCGATCCATCTGTTCTTTGGGATGCGCCACCCCGACAGCGACTTTTTCTATGGTGAAGAAATGCGCGCCTGGCAGCAAGAGGGGCGACTGTCCCGGTTGGTCACTGCGGTGTCGCGCGGGGGGCGTCCGCGCTATGTTCAAGACGCAGTGCGGGACGATGCCGCCGAAGTCGCGCGGCTTGTCCGAAACGGGGCCCGCGTGTTGGTCTGCGGTGGGCGCGATATGGCGGCAGGCGTTTCCGATGCACTGGTCGAAATCCTTGCGCCTGTCGGGTTGACGCCTGCCGTGTTGAAAGCGGAGGGACGGTATGTCGAAGATGTCTACTGAAATTTTGCGCCACGCGCTGAACGGCGCCACCATGGGAACACGCTGGCAGGCTACGTTCTTTGCGCCGCAAGACTTCGACCCGGCACCGGTCCGCGCGGCGCTGCAATCTGCCGTCGATGAGGTCGACGCGCAGATGTCCACTTGGACCCCCGACAGCGACTTGATGCGCCTGAACGCGGCCCCCGTGGGGGCATGGGGGCCGGTGCCCGACCGGCTGAGGCAGGTTTTGCAGCTTGGACTGGAAATCGGGCGCGCCTCGGACGGGGCCTTTGATATCGGTATGGGCGATGCGGTGACGGCTTGGGGCTTTGGACCGGACGCTGCAGCACCTGATCGCATCCGCCGCGCGATGGGAACCGACCGGGGGCCCGCCCAATATGCAATCGAGATCGACAATGCGACGGGTCGTGTCCGCAAGACCGCGCCCATCACGCTTGATCTGAACGGCATCGCCAAGGGTTATGGCGTGGATCGGTTGGCTGAAACTCTAAGCCGTCAGGGCATCGAAGCCGGTCTCGTCGGTATCGACGGCGAAATGCGGGCACTTGGCCTGCGACCAGACGGGAAACCATGGACCATCGCGGTGGAAACACCCGATCCGGCGCGCCGCACGCCGCATTCCATCCTGACGCTTGAAGATGCTGCGGTGGCGACTTCTGGCGATTACCGCCACTGGGTCGAGGTGCAGGGCCGCCGGCTGTCGCACACCATGGACCCCGGTCGTGGGGCGCCGATGCTGTCTTCACCGGCATCGGTCACGGTCGTGGCGCGAAGCTGCGCCGAAGCCGATGCCTGGGCGACCGCGCTGATGGTGCTTGGACCCGATCGAGGGGCCACGCTTGCGCGTAAAAGTGGACTCGACGCCCTGTTTCTGCTGCGCGAAGATGACGGCAGCATAAGAGGCGCAGGAGTCGGTCGACTTTTTACCGAATAACCAGCGACGTCCGTCTTGGCCGTAGGAAGTTGAAGCGTATGGACCATTCAAAAAACGACCGCCTGAAGACGGCTATTCTGCTCGTCGCCATGGCGGGGTTGGTATCGGGACTTGCCTTCTACGTCATCGGCAGGGCCGACTTGGCCGGTGCCGCTTGGTTGATTGGTGTCCTGCCCGCCCTTGCTGCGCTTCTGATCGAAATCCTGCGCAGCATCGGACGGGGCGAAGTCGGTCTCGACATCGTGGCTGCCCTGTCGATGACGGCGGCGCTGGTGTTCGGCGAAACACTGGCGGCAGCCGTCGTTGCGGTGATGTATTCCGGTGGAACCTTTCTCGAAAGTTTTGCTGAAGGTCGGGCGCGGCGCGAAATGCATGACCTGTTGTCCCGCGTGCCCCGGACAGCCACGCGCTATCTGAACGGCGGGCTTGAAGATGTTCCGCTCGACCGGATCGAAGCTGGCGACCGTTTGCTGATCCGGCAGGGCGATGTGGTGCCCGTGGATGGCAAGGTGACCTCCGACGCAGCCTTCGTGGATACCTCCGCACTGACCGGTGAATCGCTGCCTTTGCGGTTGTCCCGCGGGGCCGAAGCGATGAGCGGTTCGACCAACGCGGGCGACGCGTTCGACCTGACGGCGACGCGGCGCGCGGCGGAAAGCACCTATGCCGGGATCGTGCGGTTGGTCGAGGAAGCCCAGCAATCCAAGGCACCGATGTCGCGGCTGGCGGACCGCTGGTCGCTGGGGTTCCTGGTGGTCACGGTTGTCATCGCCTTTGCCGCATGGAGGTTTACAGGCGACCCGATCCGCGCCGTAGCGGTGCTGGTCGTGGCCACGCCCTGTCCGCTGATCCTTGCCGTGCCGGTGGCGCTGGTCGCCGGGCTTTCGCGGGCCGCGCATTTTGGCGTGCTGATCAAGGGGGCCGGGCCGTTGGAAACGATGGCACGTATCCGCACGCTGATTCTCGACAAGACCGGCACCCTGACCGACGGGCGACCGCAGATTGTCTCGATCGACAGTCATGACGGCATGTCCGCGGACGATATCCTGCGCCTTGCGGCAGCGCTCGATCAGGCATCGAAACATCCCGTCGCGCAGGCCATCGTTGCCGCCGCGAAGGCGCGGGGTCTGGTGCTGCCGGTACCGTCGGAAGTTGCAGAAATTCCCGGCGAAGGTGTCGTCGGAAGCGTCGAGGGTCACAAGGTCATCGTTGGCGGCGACGGTTTCGTCGCCAACCGGGTTGGTCGGCCCGCCGGCGATCATCCCGGGCTTGCGGTTGGATCGGTTCTCGTCGCCGTTGCCGTTGATGGGCACATGGCGGGGCATTTGGTCATGTCCGACCCGTTGCGAAAGGGTA
The DNA here is from genome assembly GCF_001458355.1 of Thalassovita gelatinovora. Lineage (GTDB taxonomy): Bacteria > Pseudomonadota > Alphaproteobacteria > Rhodobacterales > Rhodobacteraceae > Thalassobius > Thalassobius gelatinovorus. Next base: position 229,627 of record NZ_CYSA01000026.1, read on the forward strand.
CAAGGGCCATGCTGAGCGGCCTGCGCCGGGAAGGTATCGGGCGCATCCTGATGGCGACGGGCGATCGGGCCGAGGTGGCAGAGCGCGTGACCGAAGGGCTTGGTCTCGACGGGGTGCGGGCAAACCTGACGCCCGATCAGAAAGTCCTGCTTGTCCTGACCGAACGCAAGAACGGCCCGGTGATGATGGTGGGGGACGGGGTGAATGACGCGCCCGCACTTGCGGCCGCCGATGTTGGCGTTGCGATGGGGGCAAGGGGGGCTGCCGCCTCGGCCGAAGCTGCCGATGTAGTGCTGTTGGTAGACCGGGTCGACCGGCTGGGGCCGGGGATCGAAATCGCGCGGGCTGCTCGGAGGATCGCGGTCGAAAGCGTGGTTGCCGGAATCGGGCTGTCGGTCGCCGGGATGATCGCGGCGGCCTTTGGCTATCTGACACCGGTTCAGGGGGCGCTTTTACAAGAAGTGATCGACGTGGCCGTCATCCTGAACGCATTGCGCGCACTGCGCATCAGACCACATGATCCGGCAGATTTCGAAGTCGCAAGCGGCCCGGAACCGGACACAATTGAATTGAAAGAAAGTGTATCATGAACAAGCGTACCCATTCCGAAAACCACATGGTTCATCGCATCGGTTGGCTTCGGGCGGCTGTTCTTGGCGCGAATGACGGGCTTGTTTCAACCGCAAGCCTTGTGGTCGGCGTGGCCGCCGCAGGATCGGGACGCCCCGAAATCCTGATTGCCGGTCTTGCCGGGATGGTGGCCGGTGCGATGTCGATGGCGGCGGGGGAATATGTATCGGTCAGTTCCCAAACCGATGCAGAACAAGCGGATATCGCCCGCGAAACCAAGGAACTGCATGAAGCCCCCGAGGCCGAACTGGACGAATTGACGGGCATTTATGTTGCGCGCGGGCTGGAAGAAGATCTGGCACGACAAGTTGCGGTGCAACTCACCGCAAACGACGCGCTTGGGGCGCATGTCCGGGATGAACTTGGAATTTCGGAAACCGTTACGGCACATCCGATTCAGGCCGCGCTGGTGTCTGCCGTGACTTTTGCCATCGGGGCCGTTGTTCCGCTGATCGTCGCTTCGCTGGTGCCAACCGCCCAAATCACGCTTGTCGTCGCGTTTACGACCCTTGCCGCGCTTGCAGTGCTTGGTGGTCTTGGAGCATCGGCGGGCGGCGCGGCTGTCGTAAAGGGGGCCGTTCGCGTGACCTTTTGGGGGGCGCTTGCAATGGTTGCGACAGCCATCGTCGGAATGGTTTTCGGGGTGACGACCGGGTAGCCCTCACGACTGCGGATGAAAAGACGGCTTGAAGGGGCGGCGTTTTTTTCGCCACGCGACGCTGGTAAACCGACGCGTTGTTTCAGGGCCGAACCTGTGCCTGGACTGAAGAGAAATCAACGACGACTGTCGGATCACACCCAAGCAGTTTTCTTTCTGCGCGGTGCATCTACGTCAATGGCGGGTTTCACACTTCACGCGCCTTGAAAACGACAGCGGCGCCCCAAAAAAGGCGCCGCTTCTGGTTCTCAAAGGTGGTGCAGATCAGCTCGCCAGCAGCTCCGTGAGCTTTTCGTCGATGAATTTCACATCCTCGGGGTTGGTGCCCGGGCCGCCCGCGAAATGGCCCCAGATCGAAGGCACCGGGACATAGTCGGCATTGGGCATGTTCGCGACTTCGTTCTGGCTGTCTTCGACCGGGAAATAAAGATCGGTCTGACCGGGCATCACATAGGCTTTGGCCTTGATCGCGCCGAGTGCTGCCTTGTAATCGCCGTTGTAGAGTTCGTTATCGCTGATATCGCCATGCTGCCAGGTCCAGGCCATCGTCAGCAGGTTGTTGGCATCCTTGGGCAGGAAGAAACCTTCCCAGAAACCGATCAGGAAATCTTCCAGTGACGCATATCCGAGCGTTTTGAGATCGAGTTCTTCACGGTAGAAAGTCTGCGACAGGCCCCAACCGGCATAGACCCGACCCACTGCGCGCAGGCCCTTTTCAGGCTTGGTCGTATAGCGCCCGTTTTCCCAGGCGGAATCGGCGCGCAGCGCGGCCTTGACGCCTTCGAGGAAGACATAGTTGTGGCGGGAACATTTGGCCGAGCCGCAGAACGGCGCGATCCGTTCGACCATATCGGGGAACAGGGCGCCCCAATGGAAGGTCTGAAGCGCCCCCATCGACCAGCCGGTCACCATGCGGATCTTCTCGATGCCAAATTTCTCGGTGATCAGCCGGTGTTGCGCCATCACGTTGTCATAGGGCGTGACATCGGGGAAGCGGTCGGCATTATACGGCTCGGGCGTGTTCGACGGCGAAGACGAAAGACCGTTGCCGAACATGTTCGGGATGATGATAAAGTACTTTTCGGGGTCAAGCGCCATGCCCGCACCGATCAGCCATTCGTTGTCATAATGCTGACCTGAATACCAGGTCGGGTAGACGATCACATTGTCCTTGGCGGCGTTGAGAGTGCCGAAGGTCTTGTAGGCCAGTTTGCAATCAGGGACAGCAAGCCCGCATTGGAATTTGTAGGTGCCAAGGTCGAAGATTTCGTAGTCGATAGTCATGGTAGGATCCTTTGGTTGAAATGTGTGCTGCGGTCCGCACCGCAGCACACTCGGATTTGGTGCGATAAGATCAGGCGCGCGCGTTGTTCCCGGTAAGGGCGCTCAGAACATAGTAGGCGGCACCGCCCACCAGTCCAGCAGAGACCGCCGTGGACAGATGCGGCAAATACCACTCGACGACGAAGGCCACTGCCGAACCACAGGCCCAGGCCAGGAAAGCCGTCCCGCGCCAGTCGGCTTCAATCTCGGACCCTTTGCGGACCAAGTACTGATCAACCAGGATGATTGCCCCGATCGGCGGCACCAAGATGCCCAGCAGTGACAGCCACTGAATGAAAAAGGCCCAGACGTTGGTCGCGGCGATGACGATGCCGATCGCGCCAAGAATGATCGCGAAAAGCCGCATGTGACTGCCCAGGATGCGCGACCAGCCGGTGGCGGCGTTATACAGGCAGTGGGCACAGACCGACCCGAGATTCACGTAGAGGAACAGGAAGGCCAACGCGCTGAGCCAAGTCAGTTGCTGGGCATTCAAATAGCCGAACATGTTGTCGGTGCCAAAGGGGTTGGCATCGGGCACGGCCAGCGCAGCGGTCATCACACCGCCGACCATCATGGCGACGAGGTTGGCAAAGGGGAAGGCGCTGAAGGTGGCGACCCACGAGCTTTTTTCGTCAGCAGCCCATCGGTTGAAGTCGGCAGTCACGGTGCCGGCGTCGATAAACAACGCAATGACGACCGTCAGGCCGACCCCCATGGTCATGGTGGCGGCGCCGTTGTTACCCGGATATGCCATGATCGCGTCCCAGCCCGAAGTGGCAGCGGCGTCTCCGGCAACCCACAGGCCAAGAACGACAAACAGCGGGACCGAAATCGTGCCGATGATGTGCAGCCCTCTGACGCCGACAAAGGTAATGCCAATGTAAAGCGCACCAGCGATCACCGTCATGACAACGTAATTCAGCCCATAGGTCGAACTGACCAGCGCGCCGGTAATTCCGGTTTGCACCGCATACCAGCCCAGCAAAAGCGTCGACAGCAGGCCAGAAGCGAAAACATAGCCCTTGCGGCCGAAAACGATGCTGGCAAGCAGGGCGAAGTTCAGCCCTTTGCGGGCCCCAAGCTGGCCCAGCAGGCCGACATAGAACAGCATGATCAAGTTGCCGATGACCATCGCCTTGAGCGCAGCGGTGAAACCCATGCCGAGCACGAGGATCGAACCGGTCATTGCCCCGGTGATGATCATCGGGAAACCCATCCAGACCATGGTGATGGAGAACATGCTGTGCCGCGCCTTGGCGGGCACCGGTTCGTGTTCGTATTCTTCACCTAAGGCGTGGTCGACATTTTCTTCTATTCTTTCGAGCTCATCAGGCTCGAAGTGCTTGTTTGATTCTGACATTGCATTACCTCTCTGTCGTTGTAGGCGTGGTTATTTTTTTTAAGGAAGCGGGTTTTCAAGGCATGCAGAGGCCAGTGCCCGGCGGTGATACCGACGGGCGCCCAAACGGACGGAAGTGCTGATCGGGCTTTTCTGATCCGCCACGCCGACAAAACATACCGCACAGGCGCAGTGTGTCTGGATGGGGCGTTGCCAGGTCGGACGTCTGTGCCTTGCGGTGTTTCCTCCCAGCCGGATGGGTTGATGGGAACAACAAAAACGAAAAAAGCCCCGACTGGTCGAAACTCTATCGACCACGTTCGGGGCTTAACTGCCTATACCATGTTCAGGCACGCCTTTGGACCCGAACACCTAAAGCCTAGACATGATTCGTTAATAAATGCAAATTTTTGATTGCGTACCGGGGGGCGAAACGGTCTTGCTACGCATTTTTCCGACTTTTGAGGTGGATATTTAAGCATTTTTGTTAAAGCGCCTAATAATTAATCGATTTTTACCATAAAAACCGGCTGAATTTGGGAGCTTGGGCGGCTCAAAGAAGCTCTGTATCGATGGCTTCACTGTATTTGCCCGATCAAGTCGCGGTAACCCTTCTGCCGTTTTCCTTGCGTAGGCTTGCACGTCAAAAGCAGATATCATCGGGCAGATCAGCAGTGATCGCGCAAAGTTTTCAGGCTGAATTCCGGGTGGTTGATCGGCGCGATTTTCTTGACGAATCGCTTTGACGTCAGGGATCTTTCTGTCCCTGATTGCGCAGTTTTGTTTGAAGCAAAAACTTAGATATGCGACAAGCTGCTGAAAATAATAAGTTAAATATATCTTGCAAAATTGACGTCTATGTTCAACGATTAAGACAGGTTCAAATGCGAACCTAACAAAATGACGAGCAAATAGGCTCTCCGTTCGTGGTGAATGCACCGCGCCGGAGGGCCTTTTTTATTGCCAAATCTAATGGTTGCTCGCATCCAACAGAGGAGAAGTCTGAATGAAACGTCGCGATTTTCTAGGGAGCCTCGGAGCTGTCGGGACAACTGGTATGTTGTCGACACCGGCATTGCTATCCTCGGCCAGTCGGGCCTTTGCACAAGGCAATGACATTCCCGTCGGCCTGCTGTTTTCGCTGACCGGTGCGGTGGCCGTTGTGGAAAGCACGTTGCACGATGCCGCGCTTATGGCGATTGAAGAAATCAATGCTGCGGGCGGCGTTCATGGCCGTCAACTGAGGCCGATCATCGAAGATCCCGCTTCTGATCCGGCAACCTATGCCGACCGCGCGCGGCGTCTCATGATCCGTGATAAATGCGTCAGCGTCTTTGGATCGTACACCTCGGCCAGCCGACAAGCCGTCCTTCCGGTCACCGAACAGCGCAAGAACCTCTATTGGTATCCGACGCTCTATGAAGGTCGCGAATGTTCGCGCAACGTCATGTATGGCGGTGCCGTTCCCAACCAGCAGCAGGACGATCTGATCCCTTGGGCGATCGAAAATTTCGGTCCGCGCTTCTACATGATCGGCAACAACTACGTCTATCCCAAAGAAGAAAACAACTACTGCAAGACACTGCTTGAACAATACGGCGGCGAAGTCGTGAACGAAGAATATGTGCCGCTTGGCCATTCGGATTTCAGTTCCGTCATCAACCGGATCCGGGCCGAAAAGCCGGACGTCATTTTCGCCACCGTCGTCGGCGATTCCGACGTGGCTTTCGCCCGCCAATATCACGCTGCTGAACTGGACCCGTCGAAAATGCCGGTGGTCAGCCTGACCCGCTCCGAGGTCGAGGTCAAAGCGATCGGCGGCGAAGCCGCGGCCGGCCATTTTTCGTCGGCACCGTATTTCATGGGCCACGCCACCCCGGAAAACGAAAAGTTCGTCGAAGCCTACAAGTCGCGCTATGGCGGCGATCAGGTGACCCATTTCGTAAGCGAAGCCGCCTATTTCCAAGTCTACCAGTTCAAGGCAGCGCTTGAGAAACTCGATCCTGCGAACATCACGCCGGAAACCATTCGTGACGCGGCGGTTGGCCTGAGGCTCAACGCTCCGCAGGGCGAAATCCTGGTCGATGAAAATCTGCACACGCATCTTTGGCCGAAAATTGGCCAGTGGCAGGCCAATGGTCAGGCCGAGGTTCTTGTCGAATCTAAGGAACGGATCGCGCCAAAGCCGTACGCGGCTTACGAAGGCCAAACCTGCACCGGCCAAGGGCTGGTCAAGGCCTGAACCAACCCTTCAACCAAGAAAAATAGCGTCCGACTCTGAAATACGAGTCGGACCAACGGGAAAGGCGTTCCTATGGACGTGATTGCAAACCAACTTTTCGCCGGCCTGAGCATGGCTTCGATCCTGCTCATGATCGCGCTCGGATTGGCGATCATCTATGGCGCGATGGGTGTTATCAATCTGGCGCATGGCGAATTCGTGATGCTCGGCGCCTATGCCGCCTGGGCATTGCAGACCTATGTCGGGATCGGCATCTTGCTGGCGTTGCCCTTCGTGTTCATTTCCGTGGCCGTCGTGGGATGGATCGTTGAAAAGGTTGTCGTTCAGAACCTCTATCACCGGCCACTCGACACCATCTTGGCGACATGGGGCATCGGGATCATCCTGCAACAGACCGTGCGTCTTGGTGTGGGGGCTGAATCGCGTTTCGTGAAAGGCCCGGACATCCTGACCGGCAATACAGAAATTGGTCCTCTTATCATGTCGAATTACAGGTTGTTCGTGATCGTTTTCTCGATAGCGGTCCTTGCGGCGACCTGGATGCTGATGACGCGTACAGAGTTCGGGATGAAGCTTCGGGCGGTAATCCAGAACCGGGGTATTTCCGAATGCTACGGGATCGAGGCAAAGCGCATCTATTCGATCACCTTCGCTTATGGTGCGGGCCTTGCTGGCATTGCCGGGGCGCTTATCACGCCGCTGTTCAGCACCATTCCCACCATGGGAACCGGCCTTGTCGTCGATGCCTTTCTGGTCGTGATCGTCGGCGGTCTTGGCAGCCTGATCGGCTCTGCTGCGGCCTCTGTTCTAATTGGCGAGGCGACGGCGATCTTTTCCATCGTGATCAATGACACGCTTGGCCGCATCGCAGTTCTGGCGGGCATCATTCTTCTGATCCGGTTCCGCCCTCGCGGGCTCTTCCCGACCGAAACACGTCGCTAAGGAAACAGGTATGCTATCTAAATTCCAATACGACCTCGTGGCTCTGGTGATTTTTGCGCTCGTGGTTGCCTTCGGGGTCCCGGCCGTCATGAATTATGACGGTTTCGAACTCAACACCTTCGCGCGGTATCTCGCGCTGGCGATCGTGTCCATGGCATTGGCCCTCTCTTGGGGCACTGCCGGGCTTCTTAATCTTGGCCAGGCCGCGACGTTCGGCATGGGGTCTTATGCGATGGCGATGCATCTCAAATTGCGCGCCAGCGACGGACTGCCCGATTTCATGGGATGGAACAATGTCGAAACACTTCCCTGGATGTGGGTTCCGTTCGAATCTCTGGCTTTCACATTGCTGGCCGGTTTGTTGGTGCCCGCGTTCATCGGTGGCCTGATCGCGATCTTCATGTTCCGCGCACGCGTCGCCGGGGTCTTTGTTGCCATCATCACGCTTGCGTTTCTGGTCGCTTTCCAGCTTCTTTTCATCAACCAACAGGGGCTTACCGGGGGGCAGAACGGGCTGACCGGGCTTGCCCAGATGTCCTTGTTCGGGTGGTCGGTCGATACCTACAGTATGGGCTTTTACTATCTCGTTGCCGGGTGCCTTGTCGTGGCGATGGCGATCGGGGTGTACCTGACGCACTGCAAATTCGGACTTATCCTGCGGGCCATTCGCGAAGATGCCGATCGGGCCCGGTTCTTTGGCTATAACGTCGCCAGCTATCAAACGCTGATATTCTGCATTTCCGCGGCGTTGGCGGGGTGGGCTGGAATGCTCTACACGATGGTGCTGGAATTCGCATCACCGACCTATATGGGCGTGTCCTTCAGTCTTGCAATCGTGATCTGGTGCGCTGTCGGCGGGCGCGAATCCGTTATTGCCGCGGCATTCGGTGCCATCGTGGTCAATATGCTTGAAGGGCGTCTTTCCGATGTCTTCGTCGAAGGGTGGCACCTGATACTGGGTGTGATCTTCGTGCTGGTGGTCATGTTCATGCCGCGTGGCATTTACGGCTTGCTCTCTGATGGGGTTCAGAAACTCCGCGGGCCGGGTCGGTCGCAAGATCAGCGCGACGGCGAAACCCTTCCAAACCTTTAACTTCGGACACGGCAGGAACAGACATCATGGAACAACTGCAAGTTACCGATCTGCAAGTGGAATTCGGCGGTCTTCGTGCTGTGGACGGGCTCAGTTTCTCGGTAAAAGAAGGTGAAATTCTCTGCTTGCTTGGCCCAAATGGCGCGGGGAAGTCGACGACGCTGGACCTGATTTGTGGAAAGACACACCCAACCGGCGGGTCCATTCAATTGAATGGTGTCGAAATTTCTCAGATGCTTGAATTTCGCCGGGCCCGACTGGGTATTGGCCGCAAGTTTCAGGTGCCCTCGGTTTACAAGAATCTGACGGTTGATGAAAACCTGTCTGTCGCCCGGTCCAGACGACCCGGCATGTGGAGCGCGCTTAGCCGGTTTGCCCTATCAGATGCCCGCGAAACAGCGGGAATTCTGGACCGGATTCAACTCGGCGCAAAACGGAACGAATTGGCCGGAAACCTGTCCCACGGCGAAACGCAGTGGCTCGAGATCGCCATGCTGATCGCCCAGGACAGCAAGCTGATCCTGATGGATGAGCCAACGGCGGGCATGACGATCCAGGAAACGGAACGCACCGCCGAAATTTTTCGATCTCTCAGCAATAACCACACGCTGATCGTCGTCGAACACGACATGTCCTTTGTCCGAACAGTGGCCGACCGGATCATCGTGATGAACCGTGGGGCGATGCTGGCTGAAGGCTCGATCGAAGAAATCGAGGCCAATGAAGATGTGAAGACAGCGTATTTGGGGCATTGAACATGGAAACCATGAAAGCAAGAGAGCTGTATTCCTATTACGGCAAAAGCCCAGTCCTTCAGGGTGTGTCATTCGATCTCAACAAGGGCGAATTTCTTGCCGTTATGGGACGCAATGGCGTTGGCAAGACGACGCTTTTGAAATCGATCATGGGTTTGACGGACCGGTGCGAAGGCGGTCTTGCCTTCGGCGACCGGGAAATCCTGGGCCTTACGACGCCGCAGCGTTCGCGGCTGGGGATCGGGTATATCCCGCAGGGACGCGAAATCATTCCTCAATTCACCGTGCGTGAAAACATCTTGATGGGCACATTCGCGCGGCCCGACGGCAAGCGGGACATCCCCGACTACCTGTTTGAAATGTTTCCGATCCTGAAGGAATTCATTTCCCGCCGCGGTGGCGATTTGTCCGGCGGTCAGCAACAACAATTGGCCATTGCACGCGCGCTTGCGATGGACCCCAAGATTCTCATCCTCGATGAACCGACAGAAGGCATCCAGCCAAATATCGTGAAGCAGATCGAGGATGCGATTGTCTGGCTCAATCGGGAACGCGGGCTGGGCATTATTCTGGTCGAACAAAACGTGCCGTTCGCAAGATCGGCGTCGGACCGTTTCCTCTTGCTCGACAAGGGGCGGGTCGTTCTAGCCGGAAAATCGGACGAACTGACTGATGATCTCGTCGACAAACATCTGACCTTCTGACCGATACGAACACTTCAACAATCAACCCAATGGGAAAGGAAAAGACATGAGACATGGCGATATTTCAAGCAGCGACAGCACGGTTGGCGTTGCGGTCGTAAACTACAAGATGCCCCGGTTGCATACCAAGGCCGAAGTCATGGAAAACGCCGAAAAGATCGCGGATATGATCATCGGCATGAAGCAGGGGCTTCCGGGTATGGATCTGGTTGTCTTCCCGGAATACAGCACGCAGGGGATCATGTACGATCCCGACGAAATGATGGAAACGGCCGCGAATATTCCGGGCGACGAAACCGAAGTCTTCGCGCGGGCATGCCGCAAGGCAAACACTTGGGGGGTGTTTTCCCTCACCGGTGAACGCCACGAAGATCACCCGAAGAAAACCCCGTACAACAGCCTTATCCTCATGAACAACAAGGGTGAAATCGTTCAGAGGTATCGCAAGATCCTGCCTTGGAACCCGATCGAAGGCTGGTATCCCGGCGACCAAACCTATGTCGTCGAAGGGCCCAAGGGGCTCAAGGTCAGCCTGATTATCTGCGATGATGGCAACTATCCCGAAATCTGGCGCGACTGTGCGATGAAGGGCGCAGAACTCATCGTGCGGTGCCAGGGTTACATGTATCCCGCCAAGGAACAGCAGGTTCTCATGGCCAAGGCGATGGCTTGGGCAAACAACACCTATGTTGCAGTCGCCAACGCGGCCGGGTTCGACGGTGTTTACAGCTATTTTGGCCATTCTGCGATCATCGGGTTTGATGGGCGCACGCTGGGCGAATGCGGTGAAGAAGAAATGGGTATTCAGTATGCCCAGCTTTCGATCCCTGAAATCCGCGATGCACGTGCAAACGACCAATCACAGAACCACCTCTTCAAGCTGCTGCACCGTGGGTACACGGGCATCCATGCTTCTGGCGATGGCGACAAGGGCGTGGCGGAATGCCCGTTCGAATTCTATCGCAACTGGGTCAACGATGCCGAAAAGACCCGCGATCAGGTGGAATCATTCACCCGCACGACCGTCGGCGTCGCGAGTTGTCCGGTCGGGAACCTTCCAACCGGTGCCAAAGAAAAAGAAGCCGATTGATCTGATGCACTGAACCGGGGTGGTCACGCGCGACCGCCCCGGTCGACTATACATTCCAGGAGTTCATATGCCTTTCTTGACGGATCAGATGAATGACAGACAGCGTCAGGACAAGCTTGCCGCCGCACTTTCAGATGAAAATTCAGGGACCACGGCGCCGATTGGCGACCGGTCCAGCCCCGTCCCGGCGCTCGCTTCGCGCTTTTCCTTCGACCTTCAAAGAATAGAAGATGAATTGCGCACCTCCATCATCGGGCAGGATGAGGCGATCGAACAGGTGCTGGAAATTCTCAAGGTTGTCCGGGTCGATATCGGCGACCCGCGCAAACCGCTTGCGTCGGTGCTGTTCTGCGGGCCGACCGGTGTCGGCAAGACGGAAACTGTCCGCACGATCGCGCGGGCCATGTATGGCGATGCGGATGCATTTTGCCGGGTCGACATGAACACGCTGTCACAAGAACATTACGCCGCCGCCATCACCGGCGCGCCGCCGGGCTATGTCGGGTCCAAGGAAGGCACCACCATCCTGGATCAGGAAAAGATCGAGGGGACGCGAAACCTTCCGGGTCTGGTGCTTTTCGATGAGTTGGAAAAGGCCAGTAACGAAGTGGTCCTTGCGCTTATGAACGTGTTCGACAACGGGTTGCTCACCGTCGCTTCGGGGGAACGCACCTATTCATTCAGGAATAGCCTGATTTTCATGTCGTCCAATCTTGGCGCCCGCGACCTGATGATGCTGGACGAAAAGGCCACGGGATTTCGGGCGCTGTTGTCCCAGATGTCACAAGGGCGGAAAAAACGAAGCGAACGCGCCCACGATATCGTCATGAGCGCGCTGCTCGAACGGTTTCCGCCGGAACTGGTCAATCGGATTGATCACATCGATACTTTCAACTGGATCGACAGCAGCAAGATGCCCGATCTCGTCGATGTGGAACTGCAACGGCTGAACCGGCGGTTGAAAAAACATGGTCTCTGGCTTGATATATCTTCAGAGGTCAGGGACTTCATCGCGTTGAAAGGGTATGATAAACGGTTCGGGGCGCGTGGGTTGCGCCGATCAATGCGACGCTATCTCGAGTTTCCTCTCGCCGGCTACCTTTTGGGCGATCAGGGTGACTTTGCCCCTCCAGAAGGAAATGAAATTGTGAAACTCTTCGCCCAATACCGGAATGATGCCGTTTCATTTCAGCAGATGTCGGAAAAGGAATAAATCGTTGACGAGTTGGAAAATCGGCCTGCTTTTCTCGGAAACCGGGGTGACGTCGATCATCGAACGATCACAGTTGAACGGGGCGCTGCTGGCCATTGACCAGATCAACGCAAAAGGCGGCGTACGCGGTCTTCCGATCGAACCGGTGCATTACGATCCGGCATCGGTAACGCGCAAATACGGTGAACTTGCGGAAAGAATGATCGTCGAAGACAAGATCGGCGTGATTTTCGGGTGCTACATGTCTTCGTCCCGCAAAGAGGTTCTTCCGGTGGTTGAACGCCGCAACGCCTTGTTCTTTTATCCGACCCTTTATGAAGGTTTCGAATATTCGCCGAATGTCATTTACGGCGGTGCCTGCCCGAACCAAAACAGTGTGCCGCTGGCAAACTATCTAATGAATGCCTATGGAAACCGGTTCTACTTCGTTGGTTCTGACTACATTTATCCCAGAGAATCCAACCGCGTGATGCGCAACGTGCTGCGCCAAGGAGGGGGTGAAGTGCTGGGCGAGGTCTATTTCGATCTTGCAGCCAAGCAAGCGGATTTTTCGGGCGTGATCGATGACATCATGGATAAAAAACCGGACGTGATCTTTTCGACGGTTGTCGGACAGGGGTGTATCGAGTTTTATAAGTCATATCATGCGGCAGGGGGCGACAGCCGGAAATGTCCGATCGCCAGCCTTACGATGAATGAAGGGGAGATAGACGCCATCGGGTGCGAAGCTTCAGCAAGCAACATTACCGCCGCGCCCTATTTCCGGTCGATCAGTTCGCCCGCGAATCGTAGCTTTCTGAAGGCATACGAAAAAAAGTTTGGCTCGACCGTTGATGTGACCAGCGGGTGCGAAGCTGCTTACAGTCAGGTTCACATGTTTGCCGCTGCACTTGAAGAAACCGGAGAGATTGATACCGAAAGTTTGCGCGAAGTCTTGCTGGGGGCCAGTTTCGAAGCGCCGCAAGGGCAGATCAAGATCGACCCGGACAATAACCACACTTATCTTCGGTCTTGCATCGCCAAGGTGAACGATGCGGGCGAATTCGTTATTCAGGCCAAGGTACGACGCGCCATCAAGCCCGATCCCTATCTGGTCTTCCCCACCATTCACGATTGGAGCTTCCGCACACTGAGAGTCGCGGGGGGTGGGCGAAAGAATGAGTGATCCGATTCAGGATCTTCGAGACCTCCACGCGTTGGTAGTCCATCAGCGCGACAGAAGCGCTGACGAACTGTTGCAACAAGTGAACCGGATCGGCTGCAATTTCGACCACATGTGGCCGTTACCCAAAACCTTGCCTGAAAAATTCGATCTGGTTTTCGTGGATGTCACAGACCAAAATGTGCAACGGTTGACCTCCTTCATCAACAGCAGCGGAAAATCTCCGACGATCATCGCGATCATTGGCTATGAAAACCCGTCTGTTCTGGACGTCATTTTCGAAATCGGTGCCCACGCGGTGCTTACCAAACCGGTTCGCGCTGCGGGGGTGCTCAGCAGCATGCTGATGGCCCGCCGTTACCATCAAGAACAACTTTCGTTCAAAAAAGAACTCAAGAAAGTACGCGATAAGCTCGACAATGTGCAAAAGGTGAACGACGCGAAATTCATCCTGATGCGGCATCGTGGCATTACCGAACGTGACGCCTACGACTTGATCCGAAAACAGGCGATGACCAAAAGAACGACAACCACAGAAATCGCCCAGTCGATCATCAATGCCGAAAGCATTCTAAGCAAAATGGGCGATACCTAGGCTTCGGTCTTGCGGCCTGGCAATCGGGCGCGCAGGCAACCGCTCGCATTCTCAGGAAGCGTACCAAGGCATCAAAATGCCGCTTCGGGTGGCCCGGTCAGGTCTGTGCCTGCTTTGCAAGTGCCGCGAAATGGTTTTCAAGACGCCGGGTGCCATGCGATTCACCGACCATATCCATCCCTAGCGCCGTCAGGAAAAACTGCGCAGGCCCATGAATTCGACGCGGCGTCAGCTTCGGCAGCAGCACCAGCGCGGTACGGCGCAGCCAATCGGGAAGCCGGGTAATCTTTGCCGGTTTTCCCACGGCATCGAAGGCGGCAAGTGCAAGCTCGGACTGGCAGAATGTGTCTGGTCCGCCGACATCCAACCAATCCCGGCCCTCGGCGATGGCATCCGCCGTGGCGGCGGCCAGATCGGCCCCGTGGATCGGATTGATCCGCTGTGTCCCCGACCCGAACAGCCAGACCCGACCGGACCGCGCCATCGCCAGAAAATCGCCCATGTCCGAAAAATATCCCGACGGGGCGATCACGGTCGAAGCGATATCGGCCTTCTGCAAGGCGCACACGAACGCCGCTTTCACCGCCACCAACGGGACATGGGACATCCGGTGGGCATTCAGGACATGGATATAGGCAAAGCGCGCAACACCGGCCCTTTCGGCTTCGTGCAGCAGGTTCAGGTTGGCTTGGTAATCGACATCCTGATATCCCAAACCATCGGTTTGCCGGGTGATCCCCAAAGCCGAAACAACCAGATCGGCCCCGTCCATGATCCCGACAAGGGTATCGGGCCGGGTGGCTTCCGCTTCGATAAGAGTGTCGGCCTCAAGATCATGCGCATGTTTCGCATTGCGGACCAGAGCGGTGACATACCACCCCCGCCGCCCGAATTCCGCACATAGGTATCGGCCAAGATATCCGGTTGCACCGGCGATAAAAACGGTTCTCATAAACTGTCCTTTCGATTTCTCGTGCGCTTGGTCACAAAACCACCGCTCAGGTGGTTTTCCCCCGTGTTTCGCGGCTGGATGGCTGGCACATTTGGCCGGTCAGCAGGGCATAGAGCGCGTCGAACCGATGCCGACGCTGTTTGAGGATAATATACATGTCGCAATTTCCTTTCTGGGCGGCCATCAGCCGACCACGCGGTGGCCGCGGCCACGCAAACATTGAATGACGATGGCTTCGCGCCGTTCGTTCACGTCGACGGCGCTGGCTGCGCCGCCAGCGACCGCACCGGCGAAAGCCCCACCCAAGGCATCGCCATCGCTGTCGATTTCGCCCAGCACCGCACCGACGCCAGCACCGAGAACCGCCGCGGCTATCGTTTCCATGTCAAATTGGCGCTGGTTGTGCGCCAGCGTCTGACAGTCCCCCAGATCGTTCTGGAAAGCCACCGTCGGGGTTCCATCCAGGATCGGTGTGTAATTGGCGCCGCTGTCGGCACATGCGGCAAGCAGCCCGGTTACGGTCAACAGCCCAAAGATTTGCGTGTTCATTTTGATGTCCTCTTTTACATTCTTTGTTGACGAGGACTTATGGCTTTGGTCATCGCAATTGCATGACCGCAGGTTTCATAGGTTTGACACTTCGTACCAAAGACGGGTCATGGGTGATCAGGCTTGATCATCCCGATAGGCGGTCGGGCTTTTCCCGGTCCAGCGCCGGAACGCCCGCACAAAGGACGACGCTTCGGAAAATCCCAATAGATATGCGGTTTCGCTCACTGAAACTTTTCGGGTGGTGAGGTAGTCCAGCGCCATCCGGTGGCGCAACCCGTCATGCACCTCGGCGAAGGTCACGGCTTCGTCCTTCAGTCTGCGATAAAGCGTTTGCCGACTCATACCCAGATCGCGGGCCACATTGTCCATCGACAGCGACCCTTCGTGAAGATCAGGCAGGATCCGCCCCTCGACTTTCGCCCGGATCGTTTCGGAGCGGCTGATTTCTGTCAGCAGGTCATCGGCATGGCGGGTGAAAATCCCGAAGGCATACCGATTGCCGGGTTCGAATTCGGACTGCGCTTCGATCCAGGCGCGCTCAATCCGCAAGGCATTGCGCGACGTGTTGAAACGCACCGGAATCCGAAACAGGTCGGGGTAGACGTCCACATGGGGCGGCGGTGAAAAGCTCACCTCCATCTCAAGCGCAAAGGGATGCGACGGGAAGGCGTGCCGGAATTCGCTGATGAACCGCGCAAAGGAGGCTTCCATTCCGATATATTCGGAATTCGCCACGGGCATATGGTCCACGATCCAAACCTGTCCACCACTGTCGAGCAATTCGAACCTGTCGCGTCCTTCAAGGCTATCCACCTCGGCCATCAGCCGCAGATACCGGTTGAGTTGATCGATCGAATGCCCGAGAGACGCAGAGCGGTGTACGATCTGGCCCACCACCGAAATCGTTTCCAGCTTCGACTCGAAGGTGTGGCGCAGCAAAAGCGCGGTGTCGCCCGTGGCCTGTATCGCGGACCCGATCAGGGTTTGATAGGCTGACACCGGAATGCGGGTGTCTTGATCCTTCAGAACGTCCTCCGACAAGGTCGATGCACATAAAAGGGCGGCACGATCCGCCCCTTTTTCTACTGCATAGTCTAGAAACGCCGCCGCAAATCCGGCGGCCATGGTCGGTGACGTCATGATCTTCCATCGAGAGGCCAATTTTAACCAACTCTAAAACAGGACGACTTGGATCGAGAACCCTAAATTTGCCGCTAAAGCACTAAAGTGGTTCCGGTATTCCAAAATACGGCATCATTTTTCAAAAGGCTGCCAATGGGGTCCGAACACCCGCCCGATTAGGCGCAGATCGTCACGTGGGCATTCCTTCAAACGAATTGAAGATAGGATGGAAAATCTTCTGGCGGGTCGATGATCGCGGTGATTTTAAGTTGCGCAATGGTGCGATCGCGCGCCTTTTCCAGATGCATAGACAACATGCTTGCCGCTGCGCTGATCGATCCGGACAGGGAAAGTTCGATCACCTGACCAAGTTCAAGAATGGATTGCGTGTCTGGCGGCAGCCCAAGCGAAAACAGGGCCGATTGGCAGGCTTCCAGCGCCAGCCGGTTGCTGGAGGCGTAATTCGCAAGGTCTTCATTCGGGGTGGTGAGGATCACCATTTCGAAAAACCGTTGCTCCAGCGAAAACCATTGTGTCGGGGTCAGTACCAAATTGGCGGACTGCGCTTTGATTTCGTCGGCAAGCTGACGCAGATCCTGAACGGGAAGTTTCGCAGACCGAAGCGCCGCCACTTCGAGGATCGACCGCAGTTCGTATTTGTCTTTGATCTTCTGCGAAGTCAGCGGTTCCACCACCCAGCGCGATGTCCGACTTTTCTGAATCAGGCCGCGTTCTTGCAGGCGGCCCAGAACGTCGCGGATGATCGTGCGCGAAACGCTGTATTCATCGGCCATCAACACTTCGATGATGCGGTACCGACCAAAGACCGGACAACGGGTGACATGATATGCAACGTCATCGTAAATCCGCAGCCAATTGGGCTTGCCCACACTTTCGTCAAGCCCCGTCAGGTCCAATTCGATCTGACGCAGGTCTTCGCGCTTCGGAGTACTGCCGTTCCCGGCGACAAGAAACCCACGCCCCGAAAACCGGCAAATGTGGCCTTCGGCCTCGATCATTTCCAGCGCCCGTTTGACCGTCGCTCGGGACATGTTCATGCGTTCAGACAGCGCACTTTCCTGTAAAACAAGTCCCGGCTGAAGTTTTCCAAGCGCAATATTGTGCCGCAGCAGGTCAGCCGCCACTTCAAAAAGTGGCGCACGTTTGTCCTGATCTTCTGCGTCGCGCCCGTGAGCTATGGGATAAATCATCCGAGTCTCGCCTCAATACTTTTCCAGAGCATAGGACGGTGGCCGGTCCGTTGGAAACATTTTTTGTTTGCGTTCAAAAATCGTTTGTCCCTGCGGCGAAGTTCTTTTTCGCGCAAAAAATGAGCAAAAAATAGTCAATATACGCATAAATTGGGCAGATATGGTTCGTCTCGGCATTCCCCCTCTTTCTTAAATCGGTTTTTTTGATGCAAAAATCATTTTTCTTTTGCGTCCAACAGAGAATCGATGTTTGTATGAGAAAATCGATTAACAGGGGGCAACCAGTGCTGACGCTAAGCCGAGTAAGCCGAAGATATGGCGAAACCACTGCTCTGGACGGGCTGGATTTCGTGGTTCCGGAAAATACCTACATGTCCCTTCTTGGGGCCTCTGGTTCAGGCAAGACGACGCTATTGCGTCTGATTGCAGGCTTCGAAGAACCGGATCAGGGTGAAATTTCAATCCATGGCGAACGCATTGACGGTCAACCGCCGCATCTGCGCGATATTGGTTTCGTGTTTCAGAATTTCGCGCTGTTTCCGCATCTGACGGTTGCTCAGAACGTGGCCTATGGCCTGCGGCACCGCGCGATTGCACCTGTCACCAACGAAAAAGAAATCACGGAACGGACCGAAGAGTCGCTTGCGTTGGTTGGGCTTTCGGGCTTCGGGCATCGCGCAATCAGTGCGATTTCCGGTGGTCAGCGCCAGCGTGTCGCGCTTGCCCGCACGATGATCTGTGAGCCGCGCGTTATTTTGCTCGACGAACCGCTCGGCGCGCTTGATGCGAACCTTCGCGCCCGGATGTGCGACGAATTGAAGGCCATCCGCGAACGGCTCAAGGTCAGCTTCCTGCACGTGACCGGTTCCGAAACCGAAGCGCTTACCATGGGGGATAAAGTGGCCGTGCTGTCGGGCGGGAAGATTGTCCAGTCGGATGCGCCCGACACATTGTTTTCAAGCCCCAGCAACGTCGACGCTGCGCGCCATCTCAACGCGTGGAACATTTTCGAAGCGGGACTTTGTGGTGCCGCGATGGGGCAGGGGACGATCGCCGTCCGCTTCGACCAGATCGATGTCAGTCCCAAGGGCAAAGCCCCGGATGGGCATCCTTGGCTGTCGGCGAAATACCTCACCGGAGAATTCAACGGTCCGACCGCGCTGTCGTTTTTCCGCGCCGATGACGGCACGCTTTTGCAAGTCATCGATCACCTGAGCCAGCCGCGCCTTCCCGACATGGTCGAAGGCCAAAGCTATGATCTTCACTTCGCGCCGGATGCCGCGCGTCAGTTCCACGGAGCCGCCTGATGACCGCCCTGTCGACGGACACCCCGACCCAATCCACCCATTCGCCCGCAGAATTGCGCGAAAAAAAGGATCGCCGCCGCGCCATCACCCTTTTGACGCCCGGTCTTCTGTGGATGTCCCTTTTCATGGTTCTGCCGATGTGCATGGTTATCTACGTGTCCTTCTGGACCCAGACCACCTTTGCCGTGGAATCAACGCTCACCACGGCAAGCTGGGAACGCTTCCTAAGCTCCTCGACCTATCTTTCCGCGATCGGTACCACGCTTCGGGTCTGGGCGATCGTGCTGGCCGCAACCGTGGTTGTCGGCTACCCTGTCGCGTTGTTCATCGGGCTGTTCGTCCGCAATAAAACGCTTCAGACCGCTTTGCTGGTTGCCTGTGTGATCCCGTTCTGGACGTCGTTCCTGATCCGCGTGATTGCATGGCGTCCGATGCTTGGCACCGAAGGGGCGATCAATGTGATCCTGATGAAGCTCGGGATCATATCGGAACCGCTGACCTTTCTTCTGTTTTCCGAATTTTCCGTCCTCGTCGGGATGACCCAGATCTACTGTGTCTTCATGGTCGGACCGATCACCTTTATGCTGGGGCGGATCGATCCCTCCGTGATCGAAGCCGCGCGCGATCTTGGGGCGTCTTTCGGCACGATTTTCCGCCGCATCATCCTGCCGCTGTCGCTTCCGGGCGTTATGGTCGGGTCGATCTTCGTTTCCGTCATGGTTCTGGGCGAATTGGCGACCGCCGCGTCGCTGTCGGGCCGCAAGGTCAACCTTCTGGGCAATATCATCGTCAGTCAGGTCGGGTCTCTGAAATGGGCCTTCGCCGCTGTCGCCGGTGTGGTGCTCACCATCATCATCACCGCCGTCATTGCGCTCGCCCTGCGTATCGTCGACCTGCGAAAGGAAATGTGAGCCATGGAATCCCGTATTCTGCGCCCGACCCTCGCCATCTACACCGCAGCCTTCCTGTTGTTTCTCTACGGACCGATGATCGTGCTTGCGATCCTGTCTTTCCAAAGTTCGGAAGGTGGGCCGCAATTCCCGATCCGCGACTGGTCGGTCTACTGGTATCAGCACCTTCTGGGATTGACCGAAACATCCCGCGTTTCGCAACTTCCGGTCGGGGATAGTCTGGTGCGCTCGATCGTGCTGGCTTTCATGACCACGGTGGTTTCCACGATCCTCGGGGTGATGAGCGCGGAAGCCTTCCGCACCAAGTTCAAAGGCTCCGGTCCCGCCTTCTATCTGATCATCCTCGGCATGATGGTGCCCGGTGTTCTGGTCGGTCTGGGGATGGCGCTGTTGTCCAATACCCTTGGTATCGGTCGCGTTTGGTGGGGCACATCCTTCGTGCTGCACGTTGTCTATACCTATCCCTTCGCCTTTCTTGTGATGCTTGCCATTTTCAACCGGTTCGACCGGTCGGTCGAAGAAGCCTCGCTGTCGCTTGGCGTCAGCCCGGCGCAGACGTTCCGCCGCGTGACCTTCCCGATCATCTTCCCGGGGGTGCTTTCGGCCATGCTGTTTTCCTTCACGCTCAGCTATGACGAATTCTCGCGCACGCTGTTCACCATCGGGTCGCAACTCACGCTGCCGTTGGCGATCTACGGCACGTTCTCGGTCGAAATTTATCCCAACATTTTCGCCTTCGGTGTGCTCACAACCCTCTTCAGCTTCACGCTTCTGGTCATCTACGGCCTGCTGATGAAGCGTTTCACCGCCAAGGCGTCCCGCTTCAAAGGCCAGGAGGAAAACTGATGATCGCTCTCGTCACCGGCGCGGGTTCCGGCATCGGAGCCGCCATCGCCGACCGTCTGGCTGCAGATGGCCACACGGTCGCCGTCAACGACCTCTCCATTGAGGCAGCCAAGACCACCGTCGCCAGAATCGCCGCAGCGGGCGGAACCGCCGGCGCCTATGCCGCCGATGTCAGCGACGAAGCCGCCGTGAACGCCATGATCGAAACGATCCTGGAAGATTTCGGTGCCCCCGAAATCCTCGTCAACAATGCGGGGTTCGGGCATCAGGCCCCGTTCGTGGATATTAGCCCGGACCAATTCGACCGGATGTTCGCGGTGCATGTGCGGGGCAACTATATCTGCACCCGCGCCACCCTGCCTGCCATGCTGGAAAAAGGCGAAGGCTACATCGTCAACGTCGCCTCTCAACTGGGTCAGGTCGGGGGGGTGGAACTTGTCCACTATTCCGGTGCCAAGGCCGCAATCATCGGGATGACGAAAGCGCTGGCGCGCGAAGTGTCGGACAAGGGTGTACGCGTCAACGCCGTCGCACCAGGTCCGATCAACACGCCGCTGGTCGAGGCCCTGTCGGAAGACTGGAAATCGGCCAAGCGCGCTGAACTTCCGCTCGGTCGATTTGGCAGCCCCGCAGAAGTGGCCGGTACGGTTTCGTTCCTGTGTTCTTCCGACGCCGCTCTTTTTGTCGGTCAGACGCTTGGGCCGAATTCCGGCGATGTCATGCTGTGACCCCTCAATTCCTTTCAGAAACGGAACCGCATCAAATGGACAAACGAACTGTTCTCATCACCGGCGCAGCCATCGGAATCGGTCGCGCAGCCGCGCTTTGCTTCGCCGCAAACGGCGATCATGTGATCGTGACCGATGTTCTTGAAGACAAGGGCCAGGCCGTTGTCGCCGAAATTGAAGCCGCCGGTGGCAGCGCCGAATTTCATGCGCTTGATGTGCGTTCGACCGAAGCCGCAGATGCTTTGGTTGCCGATCTGAATGACCGCTTCGGCGGCATCGACGTCATCGTCGCCAATGCGGGGATCGCGCTGCGTGTCCCGATGGCAGAAATGACCGATGAAAAATGGCACCAGACAATCGACGTGGACCTGTACGGGATGCTGCGCGTTATCCGCCCGGCACTGCCCGCGATGAAGCAAGGCGCGTCGATCATCTGCCTGTCGTCAATCATGGGCACTGCCTATGGCTGGGACGAACATGTGCATTACTCGACGGCGAAATCCGGCGTTGTCGGGCTGGTGCGGGGTCTGGCGGTCGAATATGCCGACAAAGGCATCCGCGTGAACGGCGTCGCACCCGGCTATATCCGCACCGCGCAATTGTTAAACCCGGGTCACAGCCTGGGGCCGGACGCGGCCGATATCGCGTCCCCCTATATCCCGATGCGCCGTCTCGGCGAACCCGGGGAAATCGCCAATGTCATCAAGTTTCTTGCATCCTCCGACGCTTCCTACCTCACCGGGCAGGTTGTGACGGTGGATGGGGGTCTGACCCCCGGCCGCTACTGAGGTCGCCAATCACAAGGGGCGACGAACGCCCCGAACTCTTCGATCACTGTCAACACGTCATCAATAGGGAAAGATATCATGACTTTGAAATCAAACCGCCGATCCTTTCTGAAATACGGTGCCGCCGCAGGGGCTGCTGCCGTTGGAGCTGGCCTGCATCCGTGGTCGCGCATGGCATATGCCGCCAATCTCGGTGATCAGGCGCTGCGCACCACCGGCCTGTCGACCACCGTTCAGGATCGTATCCTTGAAATGTTCATGGCTCAGTCCGGCGTTGGTTCCGTTTCCGGTACGCCTTCGACCTATCCGGATGCGCAGACCAAGATCCTGTCCGGGTCTGCCGATTACGACGTTTGGGAAATCATCGCCGAACGCCTGCCGGCATTGATTGCAACCAACAACGTGGAAACCATTCCGGCCTCGGCAATCCAGAACTGGGCGTCGATCCGTGACACCTTCACCAAGGTCGATCCCAAATGGGAACCGCGCGAACAAATCTCCGGTCAAATCTGGGCGGATGAAGCCCAAACCGAACTCTACATGGTGCCGGCCGTCTACAACTATGACTCCATCGGGTATAACCCCGAAGTCCTGTCGGCCGAGGAAGCCAATACTTGGACCGCGCTGTTCGATTCTAAATGGAAAGGCAAGTCGGGCCTCAATGTCGATCCGCTGATCGCCATTGGTCAGGCCATTCTGGCGATGAATTCGCTTGGCCTGATCGAAGCTAAGAACCCCGGCAACCCGACGATGGACGAAATCGACGAAGCCGCCAAGTTCCTGATCTCGAAGAAAAAAGAAGGTCAGTTCCGCGCGCTTTGGGGTGACTTCGGTGAATTGGTGAACCTGATGGCTTCGGGCGAAATGGTCGTCTGCGACGCATGGCAGCCTGCCGTTATGGCGGTGAAGGCACAGGGCAAACCTTCCAAATACGCAACGCCGAAAGAAGGTTATCGTGGCTGGGCGATCGGGCCGTCGATGCTCAAGGGTACGCCGAACCGCGAAGCGGTTATCGCCTATGCCGATTTCTGGCTGTCGGGCCAACCGGGTATCACCGTGACAGAACAGGGGTACTATTCGCCGTCCAAGAACATCAAAGACGTGATGGACCCCGACAAGTACGCCTTCTGGTACGAAGGTCAGCCGTGGAAAGGCGAAGCCGAACGCGGCATCAACCCCGGCGACTTGCGTGATGGCGGTTCGCTCGAGGAACGTGCCTCCAACGTGGCGTACTGGCACCAGTGGCCGGACGAATATGATCATCTGATCATGCGTTGGGATGAATTCCTGAACGCGTAATTTCCCCGTGAACGGGCGGCGTACGCCTCCCAGCGTCGCCCGTTCCATTTTCACCGATCTAACACGAGGGCTGCCCGCCATGCTCCATGATCTCGAGCTGATTTCCGTCGGCAAAACCTATCCAGATGGCACTGTCGCCGTCTCCGATTTCGATCTGCAAGTGGAGAAGGGCGAATTCGTGGCCTTTCTCGGTCCGTCCGGCTGCGGCAAATCCACCACCCTGCGGATGATCGCAGGGTTCGAGGACATCACCAATGGCGAAGTCTTGATGATGGGGCACAACATGACCCAGGTCCCGCCGGAAAAGCGGCCGACCTCGATGATTTTCCAGAATTACGCCCTGTTCCCACATATGAATGTGCGCGAAAACGTGGCCTTCGGGCTTGATGTCAAGGGTATGCCGAAAGCGGAACGCGATCGCAAGGTGGACCGCATCCTTGATATGTTTGACCTTGATCCTGTTGCCGACCGGAAGGCAGACAAGCTTTCGGGCGGGCAACGCCAACGGATCGCGTTGGCACGCGGACTCGTGGTTGAACCGGAAATCCTTCTGCTCGACGAACCCTTGGGGGCGCTTGATGCCAACCTGCGCCGGATCATCCAGAACGAATTGAAGCTGTTGCAGCGCGAACTGGGCATCACCTTCATCTTTGTGACCCATGCGCAATCCGAAGCTCTTGGCCTGTCCGACCGTGTCGTCGTGATGTCGAACGGCGTTGTCGAACAGATATCCCCGCCGCAGCAATTATACCGCCGCCCGGAAACCCCGTTCGTTGCTGATTTCATTGGGTCGAACACGTTGATCGAAGGTAAATCGGCCGGGGCCGGTGCGCCCGGTTTCGGGCGTCTCGACAGTCCGGTCGGTATGATCGAAGGGATTGGCCAAGGCAACGAAACGCTTGCCGTCATTCCCGCCGAAGCCTTCCGCATCGTACCGCAGAACACGGATGGGGAAATCATCCTCTCCGGTACGCTCACCGACCGTAAACTTGTCGGTGCCGTGGGCCATCTCAACGTGCGTCTTGCCGATAATCGCGAGATCGCCGTCGAAGTGAGTGCGGATCGTCCCGAAGTACAGGCGCTTACCTTCGGTGCGCCAGTCACGCTCGGCGTTGATCCAAGCTCCGTAACTCTCATTCACGCTTAACTATACAACAGGAGAACCCTCTCATGGCTAAAGAAATTCTCGTTGGTTTCGGTATCGATGTGGACGCTGTCGCTGGCTGGCTCGGCTCTTATGGCGGCGAAGACAGCCCGGACGACATTTCGCGCGGGATGTTCGCGGGCGAAGTCGGTTCGATGCGTCTTCTCGATCTGTTCGACAAGCTCGGGATCACCACCACTTGGTTCATTCCCGGCCATTCGGCCGAAACCTTTCCCGAACAGATGAAAGAGGTCGCCAAGCGGGGCCACGAAATCGGCATTCACGGCTACAGCCACGAGAACCCGATCGCGATGACCGCGGAACAGGAAGAAGCGGTGCTCGACAAGTGCATCGGTCTCATCTCCGAACTGTCTGGCAAACGCCCGACCGGCTATGTGGCACCGTGGTGGGAATTTTCCAACGTAACCAACGAAATGCTGCTGAAAAAGGGCATCAAGTACGACCATTCGCTGATGCATAACGACTTTTCGCCCTACCGTGTGCGCGTCGGCGATACTTGGACCAAGATCGACTATGCAGGCAAGCCCGAAGACTGGATGAAACCGCTCGAGCGGGGCGAAGAAACCGATCTGATCGAAATCCCCGCCAACTGGTATCTCGATGACCTGCCGCCGATGATGTTCATCAAGAAATCTCCGAATTCGCACGGGTTCGTCAATCCGCGCGACATTGAACAGATGTGGAAGGATCAATTCGACTGGGTCTATGAAAACATGGATTACGCGGTGTTCCCGATCACCATCCACCCCGATGTTTCGGGCCGTCCGCAGGTGCTTTTGATGCTTGAACGGCTGTTCAACCACATCAAGTCGCATGAAGGCGTAAAATTCGTCACCATGGACGAAATGGCTGACAACTACGACAAGAAGTTCCCGCGCGGCTGATCGCTGCGGGGTCTTATGCGGCCGGGGACTTCGCGTTCCCGTCCGCCCTTTGCTATGATGTGGAAAGGACCGAAGACATGTGTTCACTATGTGGAATCCTGGGATGCGATGACCATTGGACGAACGCCGTCGACCGTCCGGGGGTCTATACCCGCAACCGTGACAGCCAGTCGCGGCGCTCTGAAACGTTGCGCCGCCTGAATGCGGCGAATTCGGTTCTTTCCTATCGCCGGCTCAAGCTCGATCTCTGGCAGGGCCGGTCCTATGTCTTGTCCTCGCCCACCGGGGCGTCCAG
Organism: Thalassovita gelatinovora; assembly: GCF_001458355.1. Classification (GTDB taxonomy): domain Bacteria; phylum Pseudomonadota; class Alphaproteobacteria; order Rhodobacterales; family Rhodobacteraceae; genus Thalassobius; species Thalassobius gelatinovorus. Next base: position 255,436 of record NZ_CYSA01000026.1, read on the forward strand.
CGTATTCGAAGCGCTGTCTCATCTTTGGCCCGAAGCCGAAACGCTTGCCGGGCGCGATTTCGACCCGCTTGACGAAAACCTTATCTCATGGATGGAGGAACACCGCTCATGACGCCTGTCATCTTGCTGACCGGGTTTCTCGGTTCGGGCAAAACAACTCTTCTGCAACGGCTCCTGACCGATCCGTCGATGCAAGGTGCGGCGGTGCTTATCAACGAATTCGGTGAAGTGGGGCTGGACCATCACTTGCTTGACCGGATCGACGACAACGTGGTGTTGCTAAAATCCGGCTGCATCTGCTGCACCGTTCGCGGCGAAGTCGCCGATGCACTGTCCAATCTCGACAGTATGCGCACACGCGGAGAGATCGATTTCGATCGTGTGGTGATCGAAACGACCGGGCTTGCCGACCCCTATCCCGTTTTGCAGACGCTCACCGCGCACCCGGTATTGCGGTCCCATTTCGTCAATGGTGGCGTGCTGACCACGGTGGACGCGGTTAATGCGGGCTTCCAGGTTGAACATCGTGCCGAAGCCGCGCGCCAGATCGCGGCGGCCGACCGCATCGTGCTTACGAAAACCGATCTGGCCGATCAGGCCGATGTCGCGCAACTCAAGCGACGCCTGTCGAAAATCAATCCGGGCGCAAAGATATTTACAACCCATGATCCGGTCGGAAGTCTTGTCGCAGGGTTCGGCGCGGGGGATCATGTCGTGCCCCCGGCGGCCGCACCGCAGCAGCACGATCACGTTTGCGATGCGCATTGCGAACACGATCATCACCACGTCCACCATCACCACGATGACCAGCTTGGAGTCATAAGTTTTTCCTTGATCATCGATACCGAGATCGATTGGACTATGTTCGGAACCTGGCTTACACTCCTGCTAAATCGATATGGGGACAGGATTTTCAGAGTGAAAGGCATTTTGGCGCTCAAGGGTGAAGACAGGCCCATTGCGATACACGGTGTTCAACATCTCGTGCATGCGCCGACTCATATGGAAAACTGGCCCGAGGGGCCGCGACAGTCGCGGCTCGTGTTCATTCTCGAAGGATTGTCCCCCGATCTTATCAAGCGTTCGTTTGCAGCCTTTACCGGGTTGGAAAAGGTGAGGACCGCGGCGTGAGTGAACCACTTCGAATTCTGACGACCGAAATTCAACCATGGCGGTTACTTAAGGCACAAGCCGAATCCGATCTGGGTTTCGAATTGGAATTCATCGAAAAGGACTTCATCAGCGCACAGCGCACCGCAGCCGTCGATCCGGGAAGCTATGATGTCTATGATCAGTGTTTCCACAATCTCGATATTGTTTGGTACTGGCGCGCCATTCAGGCCATCGATACGCGCCGGATCACCCATTGGGACGATCTTGACGATCTGACCCGCACCGCCGGCGCGTCCGCGCAGCGCGGGCTTGGCGACGTGCCCGCATCGCGGCTTTTCGTTCAGCACGACGCGACGCTGTCGGACAGCCCGACCGGTTCGATTTCCATGCTGCCGACTTTTTACAACTTTGACAGTTTCGCCGTCGAAGCCTCGCAGATCGACGTCGACAAGGAAATCACCAGCTGGGCCGAGCTTCTCAATCCGAAATGGGCGGGGCAGGTGGCGCTGGTGGATGAACCCGCAATCGGTCTTTTCGATCTGGCGATGGCGCTTTCGGCTGCGGGGCAAATGGAATTCGAAAACATGGGCAACATGTCTGTCCGGGAAATCGACACTCTGGTTGATCATGCACAACGGTTGATTCATTCGGGACATCTAAGCCCATTCTGGCTTCGGGCCGACGAACCGGTGGAACGGTTCCTGAATGGCGAATTGAAACTCGCCTCGATCTGGTCCCCCACCATCGTTGAAATGAAACGCCAAGGCATGAGTATACGACAGGCGCGGCCGGTAGAAGGCTATCGCGCTTGGCACGGCGGTATGTGCCTGTCGCGCAATCTCGACGGTAGAATGCTCGATAAATCCTATGAATGGCTGAACTGGTATCTCGACGGGCACGCGGGCGCGGTCGTTGCCCGTCAGGGCTATTACATGTCGGTCCCCGACAGGGTGAAAGCGCGTCTGCCCAAGGCGGATTGGGATTACTGGTACGAAGGATTGCCCGCATCACAAAACCTGTGTGACGCGGCGGGCCGACCGACGATCCAGACCGGAGAGATCCGTTCAGGAGGATCGCGTCAGGACCGGGCGCGCCATATCGCGATCTGGAATTCGACGATGGATGAACACAACTACGTCGTGCGGCGTTGGAACGAACTGGTCGCCCTGGCGGCGTCCAAAAGCCGCCCCCAACGACGCGTGAGCTAAGGGAAATACCTGAAATGAAGAATGTGACCTTGATTGCCACAGGCGGCACAATTGCGTCTTCCGAAGACAAAGACGGCCGGGCGGTCAACGCAGGGCTGACGGGTGAAACGCTGCTGAACAGTCTGCATTCGCCGCTCGACGGGATCGCCGTGACCGTTGAAAATTTCGAAGCAGCGGGCAGTTATGCGCTGGATCTGGAAACGATCCATCGGCTGTGCCGCCGGATCGACAACGTGTTGGCCGATGATACCGTCGACGGGGTGGTCATCACCCACGGGACCGACACGATGGAAGAAAGCGCCTTTCTTGCTTGGTTGTTGGTACAATCGGACAAGCCCGTCGTTTTTACCGGCGCCCAGCGTCACGCGGGTCAACCGGATACGGACGGCCCGCGCAATATCCATGATTCAATCTGTGCCGCTGCAAGCCCGGACCTGACCGGCGTCGGCGCGGTCATCCTGTTTGAAGGCGATATCCACGGCGCGCGCTATGTGACCAAGGCGCATACTGCGCGTGTCGACACGTTCCGTTCGGTTGGACAAGGCAAGCTGGGCGAAGTGGATCATGGTACGGTACATCTTTATACCCACCCGGCGCCGCAGCGGGTGGCATTGGACACACCCGCGCTTGATCCAGATGTAGAACTGATCGCCCTGGGATTGGGCACCACGCCGCGCCTTATGACGCTGGCGGCAGAGGCGGGGGCCTCGGGGATCGTCTTGTCTGCCTTCGGGCGGGGCAATGCCCCCAAAGGCTTTGCCGATGCAACTGCGCGACTGGTTGCGCGCGGCGTGCCGGTCATCGTCGCCTCCCGCTGCCAAGAGGGACGTACCCGCGCCGTTTATGGCAAGGATAGCGGCGGGGTGACGCTGGTGGAAAACGGCGCATTGCTGGCGGGCGACCTGTCTGCGGTGAAGGCGCGGCTGCTTCTGTGCGCGCTTGTTGGCAACAAACTGTCGCAGGACGATCTTGCCAAGGCTTTTGCGCAGTATTCATAAGGTTCCAGATACCGGCAGGCATCTGCAAGGATTGGATGGCGGCGCTGCTCGCTTTGCCCCAATCAAACATGGGCCGTTCGACCGGGCCTGGATCGCCACGTGATATTTTACCGTGCGGCCCTTCGGACTGCATCCCTCTTTTTCGGGTGAAAATGGCTTGAACCCGTGGCGCATCATTGGCAGCGTGTGCCGGTTGGCGTTCTGCTTGGGGAATGTCGGACATAGCGAGGACCCGAATGCCCGTATTATTCGTCTTTCTGGATGGTCAGCAATGACCGCCGGTCCGGCCCGTCCGTGGCTGGTGTTGGCCGGATTGGCACTTGGCGTGACCGTGACAAACGGGTTTGCGCGGTTTGCCTATGGCCTGATGTTGCCGGCGATGAAATCTGAAATGGGGTGGAATTTTGCGCAGGCCGGGTGGCTGAACACCGCCAACGCGCTTGGCTATATCGCCGGGGCGGTCCTGACCATGCTGCTGATCCGGCGTATTTCGCCCTCCCGCCTGTTTGCCTTTGGCCTGATCACCACCACCTTGGCGCTGCTGGCGACCGGGCTGAACGCCGCGCTGTGGTGGCAAACGCTTTGGCGCATTCTGGCGGGCATCTTCGGCGCGATGTCCTTTTCCACCGCCGGGGCGCTGACTGCCGGGTTGTTTCGTGACGATCCGCGCCGCAACGCATTGGCAATCGCGATCCTGTTCGGGTCCGGCGGCGGTCTGGGGATCGTGCTGTCCGGGGCCGGGTTGCCGTTGATGCTGGACGCCTACGGCCCCGGCGCATGGCCGATGGGGTGGATCGCCATCGGGATCGTCAGCCTGTCTTTCCTGCCTTTGGGGCTTTGGGCCGCGCTGCAATTGCGCCCTCCGGCGCAATCCCAAGCGGCGGCAACGCCGTTGCCGCTGCGCCGGATGCTGCCGGAAATTGCGGGCTATGCCGGGTTCGGGCTGGGCTATATCGTTTACCTGACTTTCCTGTCGGCATGGATGACCGAACAGGCGGCCGGGGCCGGGTTCATTGCGCTGGTCTGGGTCATTCTGGGGCTGTGCATCTGCCTTTCCCCACTGGTCTGGCGGCCGGTTCTGGCACGCTATGCGTCAGGTGTACCACTGGCGCTGATCCTGACCGGCATCGCCATCGGCTCGGCCTTGCCGGTGGTGTTGCCTAATGGGGCTGCGCTGTTGCTTTCGGCGGTGGTGTTCGGGCTTTCGGTGTTCATGGCACCGGGGGCCGTGACCAACTTTGCCCGTCAAAACCTTCCTCCCGAAAGCTGGGCACGCGCGATCAGCCTGTTCACGGTGGTGTTTGCCGTGGCGCAGACGCTCGGGCCCTATGGGGCCGGGTTGGTTGGGGATCGGTTTGACAATATCGGCGTCAGCCTCGTGGCCGCCGCCGGTTTGTTGCTGGTCGGCGCGGTCATTGCGGTGCTGCAAAAACCGCTGTGACGGCAAGCGCGGATCAGTCGGCGGCAGACAGCACGATAGGCGTGCCATGCGGCGTCGCCCGCGCCGCGGCCTGCCAGCGCTCAGTGAGGGCCTGAACCTCTTCGGGGCTGGCAATCCCGCCCGTTTCCAGAATGTCGATCAGGGCTTCGGACCAGACTTGCCAATAGGACTCTGCTCCCACCTGTTGAACCCGGGGGCCAAACACCGATGCCCATTGCGCCCAAGTGAAATGACCCGCCTCGTTCAGCGCGACGGTGAAGGCGAACACTTGCGCTTGCCACGGTTCTTCGAAAGGGGCGTCAGGCGTGTTCAAGATACGGCTCCCAGGCTTCTATGGTCACGGTAAGTGTCGGGTCCGCGTCTGCGCCGAACAGGTCCACGGCGTCAAAGCGTATGGTGTAAAGCGGACAGGGATGTTCCCCCGCGAAATGCGCATTGCTGTCAGGGAAGACATGACACCCATGGCTGGCCGTGATCGTCCCGCACTGGCCGCGCGCATAGCCGGGCAGGCGGGTGTGACCTGCGGGTTGATGGTTTCGGGTCCGAACCCGGTCACCGATGGCAAAGACCGGGGCGGGGCCGGGGCGTTCGGCGGGGCCACCCTTGGCAAGAATATCTGCAACAGATGCCGCCGGCATGCGGCGGTCGGCGCGCTGCCCCGGGGTTTGCGCATGGCCTGTGCTCAACTCGTCCCGGCTGATTTCGCCCGCCTCTTCCAGCAGGTTTTCAAGCGACCGGAGCCAGATTTCATAGTAGCTGGCATTGTAATAGATCGCCGGGGCAAGGCTTTCGCGCGCATGGCGGGACGCATCGATATTCCAGTATCCCAGCGCCGCACTGGCCAGCGTGATCCCGAGAACCCGCTTTTCCCATTCCGCATGGAACAGGATGCGTTCATCCTCCGGGTGGACCGGGCCAAAGCCGTGCCGCCCGCCGATATCCTGCGGGCCGTTCATGGCGTTTCCGGGCGGCTGGGCTGTCCGCAACCGATCATGCTGTCACGGGTCACCAGCGCGGCAAGCGCATCGGCGTCCATCCCGTCGGTGCCTTGCGGGCGCTCGGGGATGACGAGATAGCGAATTTCAGCCGTCGAATCCCAAACGTGAATGCGGGTCGTCTGCGGCAGGTCCACCCCGAATTCCGCAAGCACGGCGCGCGGTTCTCGAACGGCTCGAGATCGGTAAGCCGGGGTCTTGTACCACGTAGGGGGCAGGCCCAGAACAGGCCATGGATAGCAAGAACACAGTGTGCAGACGACCATGTTATGCTGATCCGGCGTATTGAAAACGGCCTTCATATGTTCGCCTTGCCGACCGACGAACCCCATCGAAGCGATGGCTTCGGTCGCGTCCTGCCGCAGCCATTGTGCGAAGTCCGGGTCGCTCCACGCGCGGGCGACGACGGCGGCCCCGTTGCGGGGACCGACCTTGTGTTCATAGGTTTCGATGATGGCATCGACGGCGGCAGGGTCCACCAGCCCCTTCTCGACAAGGATCGTTTCAAGCGCACGCACCCTGGCCGTCATTTCGTCCAGTTCATTGTCGTGGTGCGGGGCGTCATGCATCTGCAATATCCTGATCAACAACATTGGGCGTCGGTTTCCCAAGACCGACGCGAAGTTCTTGACTTCAATATGTCAACACAACCCAATCGGCGCAACGCAATAAGCGGTGCCTTGGGGCTGTGCCTGTTACAGCAGCTTGCCGATTTCCGAAGCGGTCAGCACCTTGCCGGCCGAAACCAGCTTTTCATCGATCACCAAACCCGGCGTCGACATCACACCGTAACCGGCGATCTGGGTGAAATCCGTCACCTTGACGATTTCGGCCTGTTTGCCAGCGGCTTCGGCAGCGGCCTTGGCGTTCTCGCCCAAGGCAACGCATTTCTTGCAGCCCGATCCGAGTATCTTGATGATCATGGTCGTGTTCCTTTCAGATGAACCAGTCAGTGATGGCGTTGAACAAAACGCCGATGCCCAGAATGCCGCCGGTGACGACGGTCAGGAAAAGCACCAGAAGCGGCATGTTGACCACGCGTTTGAGCATGATGATCGACGGCAACGACAGCGCGGTAACCGCCATCATGAAGGCCAGAACCGTGCCAAGCCCCACCCCTTTACCAACCAGCGCCTCGGCGATGGGCAGGGTTCCAAAGATATCGGCATACATCGGAATGCCCACCAGGGTTGCCACCGGAACAGACCACCATTTGTCCTGTCCCAGAAGTGCCGTGATGATGTTGGCAGGCACCCAGTTGTGGATCAGGGCACCAATACCGACCCCGATCAGGACATAGGGCCAAACCCGGTGGACGATTTCGGCCACCTGATCACGGGCAAAGCCAAGTCGCTCTGCCCGCGTCATGGCGTGGTCCGTGTCTTGCACCGGGGCGCTGTGCACGAAATCGGCAACCTGATCTTCCATTCCGGCGCGCCCGATCAACGTGCCGCCGACGACCGCCACCACCAACCCGACCACCACATAGGCCAGCGCGATCGGCCAGTTGAAGATCGACGCCAGCAGGATCACCGAAGCCAGATCCACCAGCGGCGATGAAATCAGGAAGGAAAAGGTGATCGCAAGCGGTAGCCCCGCCGCCGTGAAACCGATGAAGATCGGGATGGATGAGCAGGAACAAAACGGCGTGATGGTGCCCAGAAGGGCCGCCAGCGTGTTCGCCCATATCCCCGAACGTCCCCCCAGGATGCGGCGGGTCCGTTCAGGCGGAAAGAAACTTTGAACATAGGAAACGGCAAAGATCAGCACCGACAACAGAATGAAAATCTTGATCACGTCATAGACGAAGAACTGAACCGATCCGCCAATTCGTGACGTCGGATCAAGCCCGGTGGCCGAAATCCCGGCCGTCACCAAATCCGATAGCCATTGCATTCTGAGCAGCTGATCGTTCAGCCAGCCAAAAATATTCATGCCGTGATCTCCGCAGGCAGACAGGGTGGGAAAGCGCATAGGCCTTCCAATTCACACCTTTCTGCACTCCGGCAATAGATCCTGCCGTTGATCTGGATCAGCAAGGTGCGTGTTTTTTCGCGCCAGTCCCCGATCCTGCCGCAACACTGTGGCGGCGGACGGCGAGGGGGGCGCGAATGCACGGCGTCCCGGATCGGTAAAGGGCAGGTTGAGCTATATCAAGGATTAACGTTTTAAAATGTAGGCTATTGTTAAAGATGCGTTTGGAAGTCCCCGTTTAACCTCAATGTTTCAGTGAAAGGCAGGCGTATGACGATGATTTCGATCTTGCGAGGAATATCATTGACCGGAAAGAAGGGGGTTTCTGCCACGCTTTTGTGGGTGACGACCGCAATTTTTATCGGGAGCGCCCCAGTGCCGGTCAGCGCCGCGCCTTCTCAGGCCGTGGTGCAGGCTGACAAAACCCTGTGGACCGATACCGCGACCGAAACCGATCTGGAACAGGCGCGGCAGGCATTGGAAACCGCCGCTGCTCAAGGCGATGTCGACGCCCAGCAGGTTCTGGGTGTGCATCTTCTGAATGGCTGGGTTCTTGAAAAGGATGTTCCACAGGCGATTGCATTGCTGGATCAGGCGGCGCAATCCGGCGTTGCCACGGCGCAGCTGGAACTGGGGCAGGCTTATCTTTGGGGCACCGAAATTCCGGCTGATGCCGCAAAGGCGCAGGACTTGCTGAACGCCGCCGCAGCCCAAAACAATCCCGATGCAATGCGTGTTCTGGGCGAACAGCTGATCGGCGGCTGGGCCTTGCCCCGCGACGTGGGGCGTGGTCGCCCCCTGCTGGAAGCCGCGATTGCTGGGGGGGATGACAAGGCAATGGTCGCGCTGGGCAAGCTGCTGCTTTACGGGCAAGGGGTGGCACAGGATCACGCCGAGGCAATGAACCTGTTCGAAGCCGCCGCCGCAAAGGGTAATGGCAGCGGGTTAGCGGCCTATGGCGACATGCTGATGTGGGGCCAGCGCAGCCCCAAAACCGCCGAAGCAGTGCTGAACCGCGCCGGAGAACTGGGGGTCGGCGAAGCATGGGTCACATTGGCCCATGGCGCGATGTATGGCTATCTTGGTGGTGGCCGTGTTTCGCGGGCAAAATTTGACGGCTACGCCGAAAAGGCGCGTCAGGCCGGGGAAGAAGATATCGTCGTGTTGGAAGCCACCCGCAACATGTGGGGCATCAATATGCGCGCCAGCGGCCCCGAAACGATTGCCCGTCTCAGGACTGCTGCCGATGCTGAAAATGCCGCTGCTGCCAAATTTCTGATCGAACTTCTGCGCGACGGTAACGGGTTGAACCTGCTCCGCCGCCGTGCCGATGCGCGGGCTGCGTTAGAAACCTATGCCGATCTGCTGACCCTGAATGAACGGGCTCAATTCGCGTTGACCATCGATGCCGCCACCGCTGTCGGGCCCGCGGCCTTTGCGGCGGTGGCCGATGCCTATTTCGCCCGGCCCGAACTGAAGTCGCGCTGGTTTGGGACGCAGATCCTGAAGGCCAACGAAAACGTCGCATATTTCATTTTGCAAAAACAGCTCAAGGACGATGGGCTATATGGCGGACGTGTGAACGGATATGCGACGCGGCTGACCCTGCGGGCCGCTTATCGCGCCTGTCTCGAACTGGACAGACCAGAACGTTGCCGTGACAACGTGATGCGTCCCGACGTGATCGGCGATTTGCTGGCGCGGTAACCAAGGTGGAACGGATGAACAACACAGAACGGGGCACCCCCGCGCGACCCGCCAATCAATCGCAAGCGCATTTCATCCTTTGGACCGGCGCGATTTTGGGTGTTTTTCTGGCCGTTGTGCGCGGTATCGCGCTCAGCGACGCCCTGACCGGGGGCACCATTGCCCGGTCCGCGCTGCTGCTGATGCGCGGTCTTGGGCAGGATTGGTTGATTGTGCTGGTACTGACGCTGGTCTTTACCGCCCTTGTGCGCACTGCGAACGGTGGCGTCTTGGGCCGGGTGTTGACCATCCTGTTCGGTGTCTCGGCCACGCTGGTTCTGTTGACCGGGCTGGCCAATCTGGTAGCGCTGCGGATGCTGGGCGCACCTCTGACGATGGATTGGGTGGCCTATTCCGACCTGACCCATACCGACGTGGCGCTGGATTACATGCGCCGGGTCGTTTCGGCCAAGGTTGTTGTTGTTGGGGTCGGCAGTATCGTTGTCCTGCTGGGCGCGGCGGCGGTTCTTGCCCGCACACATTCCGGGGCCGTGCCAAAGTTGATGATGGGCCTGATGGCCTTTGCGGTCATTTCGGGCTTTGCGCAGCGCAGCAGCTCTTCGGGTGTTTCCGTGGCCCGGCTGCAAAACCCGATCGTCGCCTTTGCCACTTCGGTCGGGCGCGACAGCGGCATCAAGGGGCTGGACGGTCCGGCCACCGATCAGGCCGGTCTTGCGATGCCATTTGCCCCGGCCGATCCGTTGCCGCATCCGGGCAAACCGGCGAAACCGATCCGCAATGCGATCATCTTCGCCTATGAATCGACCCCTGCCAACCAAACCAAAGGCTGGACCGGCCCGCATGACGTCACCCCCAACCTGACCGCGATCCTCGACCGGGCGCTGGCGTTTGACCGGGCTTATGCGCATGTGCCGGCGTCGAACTATTTCCTTGTCTCGGCCTTTGCCGCGCTCATCCCCGAATTGTCGCCGATTTCGATGCTGTCCAACTGGCCGGACCTCGATGCGATTTTCGTCCCCGAAGTGATGCGCGCCAACGGCTTGCGCACCGCCTTTTTCAATTCCTCCGATAACCGGTTTCAGGATACCGAAGGGTTGGTCACGGCGGCCGGTTTCGAACAAGTCGGCGATTACCGCGACTGGGACTGCGAAACCGGTGTCTACGAATATGCCAGCGTGACCGACAAGTATCTCAACACTTCCAGCGATCTGTGTACCGTGTCCGAGATCGTCAAATGGATCGAACAACGCCCCGATGACCCGTTCTTCGTGTCGTTTCGCACCGGCATGACCCATTATCCGTATTTTTCCGGCGAAAACCCGCAAGAATACGTGGCCGACAAAACCTATAACGATTATCTCAACGCGCTGCGGGTCGGCGACGAAGCCTTTGGTAAGCTGATGGCCTATCTCGATCAAAGCGGGCTGGCCGATGAAACCCTTGTCGTGGTGCTGGGCGATCACGGCGAAGCCTTCGGTCAGCACGGCACCTATGTGCATGCCGCCGGGATCAACGAAGAAAATGTCCATATCCCGATGGCGCTGATCAATCCGCAACTGTTCAACGGGACACGCAGCGATCTGATCGTGGGGGTTGCCGATATCGGGCCGACGATCACCGACCTGCTGGAATTCCCGACCCCGTCCTCATGGCAGGGACGATCGGTTTTCGACGCGGACCGTAAAAACGGCATCCTGTTCTTTTCGCCATGGAACGGTTTCCTTGTCGGGTTCCGCGAAGACGACGAAAAATTCATCTATAACGGCAATACCGGCGAAATGGCGCTGTATGATCTGGCGACCGATCCGGGCGAATTGAACAACCTTGCCGCCACAAAACCGGAACAGGCCGCAGCCGCCCGCGACAAGCTGGGGACCGCCGTGGCTGTGCATAATCAGTATATCGATTGGTTGCTGACCCGCAGCGGCGCGGCGAAACTGGAACAGACCGACGCCAATGAAATCGAAATCGTCGCCACCGGGATGCGCTTCAAATCTGCGCCCGAAGGCTGGGTGATGATGGATGGCGAACATGTTGGCGGCTTCAAGCTGACCTCGGCGCCATCCAATGCCGACCGCGCGGTGACACAGGCCGAAATCGATGCCGCGCTCACCACCTTCCATATGCCTGTCACCACCGGACCCTGTCCACGCAATATCGAACTGTTCTTTTTGAACGACGAATGGGCGGGCGAAGGTCAAACCGGCGATACCGACCTGTTCATCCGGTCCGTGAAATTCGCCGGCACGACATATTACTTTAATCGCTTCACTGCGCTCAATGAAAGGACCGGGGGGGCGTCGGGGGAATATTACCGGTTCTGGCGCAATGGCGGCATACGTATCGATCTGGATCTCGACCAGACCTGTCTTAGCAACGATTTGGCGCAGCAGTGATCCGGCGAAGTTGCGATAATGCCGCGAGAATCGCAAAATATTTGTTTTTATAGGGAATACGCCCCGTGTCGTTGAGGATTTGCGCTAACATTTGTGTGGAGGCAAAGAGTGTGGTTTCTTGAATACATAGATTCCATGCCGTTTTAATGACAAATCAATTGGGTGCCAATTATAGGAAAGACGGCCAGTCAAAACGGGGGCTAAGGGCCGGTAGTGGTGTTAAATGAGCGGATCGAAAGATTTCCGACCGGGCTTTCTGTCCGCGCGACCGTACAGGTCCGGGCGAACGGTGGTGATTGCCGGGGGCGCTGGATTTATCGGATCGAACCTCAGTCAAAGGCTGTTCTCCGAAGGGGATCGGGTGATCTGTGTCGACAATCTTGAAACCGGGCGTAAGGAAAATATTGCCGCGCTTCTCGAACATCCCGGTTTCGCGTTTTTCCTGCATGACATCATTGAACCTTTCGGCATCGAAGGGCCTGTCGACCGGATTTACAATCTGGCCTGCCCGGGATCGCCACCAAAATATCAACGCGATCCGCTGCACACTTTCAAGACTTCGATCATTGGCGGTATCAACCTGCTGGAACTGGCCGAAGAAAAGGACGCGCGTATCCTGCAAAGCTCGACCTCGGAAGTGTATGGCGACCCCGACATTTCTCCGCAGCCCGAAACCTATCGCGGGCTGGTCAATACCGTCGGACCGCGCGCCTGTTACGACGAAGGCAAACGCGGAGTGGAAACCCTGTTTCACGAAATGCACGAACGCGAAGGGGTCGACACCCGTATCGCCCGGATATTCAATACGTATGGCCCGAATATGGACCCCGAAGATGGCCGGGTCGTTTCCAACTTCATCGTGCAGGCCTTTACCGGTCAGGACCTGACCATTTATGGTGATGGCCATCAGACCCGCTCATTCTGCTATATCGACGATATGCTTGATGGGCTGACTTCGCTGATGGAAACCGAAGTCAGCAGCGGCAAAATCGACGACCCGGTCAATCTGGGCAATCCGGGGGAATTCACGGTGGTCGAACTGGCCGAAATCGTGCTTGAAATGACGGGGTCGGAATCCGGCATCAGCCATAAAGATCTGCCGCAGGACGATCCGCGCCACCGCCGCCCCGACATTTCCCGTGCCGGCAGCATGCTGGGCTGGGCCCCAAGGATTTCGTTGCGCGAAGGGCTGACACCCACGATCGAATATTTCCGTCAGGAACTGCATCGCCAGAAACGTCTGAAAGGACAAGTGGCGTGACAGGCTCGGGGGCGCGCAATATCCTGGTCACCGGCGGGGCCGGTTATATCGGCAGCCACGCCTGCAAGGCACTGGCCCGCGCCGGGCTGAATCCCGTGGTGATCGACAACCTGTCGCGCGGCCATGCCGATGCGGTGAAATGGGGACCGCTGATCGCCGCCGATCTGCGCAACACCGACCGGGTGCGCGACACCCTGCGCCACCACCGGATCGCAGCGGTGATCCACTTCGCCGCCTTTGCTTATGTCGGCGAAAGCACCGCGCAACCCGAACTCTATTACGACAACAATCTCGGCGGTATGACGTCACTGCTGACGGCGATGCGGGCCGAAGCGGTCGATCAGATCGTGCTGTCGTCCAGTTGCGCCACCTATGGCATTCCCGAAACCCTGCCGATCACCGAAATCGCGCCACAGCGCCCGATCAATCCCTATGGGCGCAGCAAGCTGATTTGTGAATGGATGTTGCAAGACGCGGCGACGGCTTGGGGCCTGCGTTTTGCTGCGCTGCGTTATTTCAACGCCGCCGGGGCCGATCCCGAAGGCGAAATCGGCGAACGTCACGATCCCGAAACCCATCTGATCCCGCTGGCCCTGATGGCGGCGGCGGGGCAGGGGCAATTGCATGTCTTCGGTGACGATTACGACACCCCCGACGGCACCTGCATCCGCGATTACATCCATGTGTCCGATCTGGCCCGGGCGCATGTTTTGGCGCTGAACCATCTGGGTGCGGGCGGCGACAGCCTTGCGGTCAATCTGGGCACCGGACGCGGCCATTCGGTGCGCGAAGTGATTGATGCGGTTGCCCGGGTGACCGGCCGCGCCGTGCCGGTGGTTACCGCGCCGCGCCGCGCCGGCGACCCCGACAGCCTGACCGCCGATCCGACCCGGGCGGACAACCGTCTTGGCTTTCGGGCCGACTATACCGCGCTTGATCAGATCGTCGCAGACGCAGCCCCCTGGTTCGGTCATCCGGGGATCGAATGACCGGCCGACGCCATCCCGCGCTTGAACCGCGTCCCAATCTGGAGCCGCTGCTAACCGGTGGGCGAGCGTTGAAATACTTTGTCATCGCCGGGATGTGGTTCCTTGCCGCCGGATGGTTCTGGGCGTGGTGGTTGCAGCCGCAAAACATGATCGCGCCGCTGCGGTACTGGATCGTCACGGTTGCGATGCTGTGGATCTGGGGGATGCAGCTCTATTTCGTGCTGGTTTTCCTCAGCGCCCGCAAATCCGTCGCCCCCGATCCCCAACCGGGGCAATACCGGGTGGCGATGATCACCACCAAGACCCCCGCGGAACCGTTCGAAGTGGTGCGCGAAACACTTCAGGCAATGTTGGCGCAGGATTATCCGCACGACACCTGGCTGGCCGATGAAAACCCGGATACGCAAACCAAGCATTGGTGCATCGCCCACGGCGTGAAAATCTCGACCCGGTATGGCATCGCGGAATATCACCGCGCCGAATGGCCGCGTCGAACCCGCTGCAAAGAAGGCAATCTGGCTTATTTCTACGATCACTGGGGATACCGCGATTACGATATCGTCAGTCAACTTGACGCCGATCACTTGCCGCAGCCGGGCTATCTGCGTGAAATGCTCAGACCGTTTTCGGATGATGCCGTCGGTTATGTTTCGGCCCCGTCGATCTGCGCCGCCAATGCCGATACAAGCTGGGCCGCGCGCACAAGGCTATATTCCGAAGCCGCCTTTCACGGCGTGTTTCAGGCGGGATACACTGCGGTTCTGACCCCGATGTGTATCGGGTCGCATTACGCGGTCAGGACCAAGGCGCTGAAAGGCGCGGGCGGGTTGGGCCCGGAACTGGCCGAGGATCATTCGACCACGATGCTGATTTCCTCGGCCGGGTGGCGCGGGGTCCATGCGATCGATGCGATCGCGGTGGGGCAAGGGCCCGATACCCTTGCCGATCTGGTGACGCAGGAATTCCAATGGTCGCGGTCGCTTCTGTCGCTGTTGCTGCGCTATACGCCGCGCTATCTGAAACCCATGCCGATGCGGCTGAAACTGCTCTTTCTGCTGTGCCAGACCTGGTATGTGTTTTTCGCGCTGTCGATGTCGATGATGTATCTGGTGCCGATCATTGCTGTCAGTTTCGACATCCGCTTTGCCGATGTGACCTATCCCGCCTTTCTGGGCCATTCTCTGCCTGCTGTCGGGGTAATGATCCTGTTTGCCTATGCGATGAAACGCGATGGCTTTTTCCGACCCCGCCGGGCCAAGGTGCTGGCTTGGGAAAAGGCGTTGTTCGTGATGTTGCAATGGCCTTGGGTGCTGTGGGGCTGCGTGATGGCGGTGCGCGACAGGATCACCGGAAAATTCGTGGATTTCCGCATCACCCCCAAGGGGGCGCAGGCCGAAAACCTGCTGCCGGGAAAAATCATCGCCGTCTATGCGGCGCTGGCCCTGGGGGCCCTGATCCCGGTTTTATTGGTCACGGACGTGACCGAGGCGCGTGGTTTTTACCTGCTATCACTGGTCAACGCGGTGCTGTATTGCATCCTGCTTTCGGTGGCGCTGGTTGCGCAGTTGAAACGGGCAGGCCGCAACAAACCGCTGAAGCGAAAGATACTCCGCCGTGATTTTTCCGCTTTGAGCTTGATCATGGTACTTCTTGGTGGAGCGGTTACACTCAGGGGGCAGGAAAGTCTTCATGCTCTGGCTGTAGGGTTGCAGCCGATGAAGGTGGTAAAGGTGGAATATATTGTATCAGGTGCTGGCATGGGGAACGCAGAACATAGCGTTCGGCTCACCTATTTGCCAGGCTGGGCCGAGGCACTTGTCAATTACGGCAAGTAAAAAAGGAAGAGGATGAAACCGAGAATGTCTAGGTATCTAAACGCATTCGCTGCGGGACTTGCCGCGCTCGCCCTCAATGTCATGCCCGCCCAAGCGGCGCCTCCGGGGGAATTGCCGTTCGGGGTCTATGATCCCGACGGGGATTTTTCGACCGATGGCGAAGTCGTTATCGAACATCTTTTCCTGCCGTGGGAAGATGTCTATTTGCAATCGCTCTACGACGCCGACGAATACGCGCTGGAACGCAAACGCGCTCTGCTGGTCACGGTGGAACCTTGGACATGGTCGCGCAGCGAACGAAACACCGCGCGCTATCTGCGCCGGGGAATTGAAAACGGGACCTATGATCCCAACATGAAGGCGATCTGCGATATTCTGGGCACGCTCAAAAGCCCGGTAACGCTCAGGTTTGCCCACGAAATGGATGATAAAAGCGGTCAGTTTATCTGGTCCGACTGGGATCCTGATACCTATATTTCGGCCTATCGCCGCATGATCGATCTGTGCCGCGACTCGGCGCCCAATATCACCGTGATGTGGTCGCCGCTCGGCGATGAAAACATGGCGCGCTATTTCCCCGGCGAAGATTATGCCGATCTGGTTGGGCTGACCGTGTTCGGATTGCAGGCGTGGGATCAGGCGAAATATGGTCATGACCGCACGTTCGACGAAATCTTCGCACCGCGCTACGAACGGGCGGTCCAGTTTGGTCTGCCGGTTGTTGTCGCGGAACTGGGCTATGTCGGCCGCGAACCTTATGTGGAAACATGGAAGAATTCGGTGCGTCAGGTCAAAGCGGAATATCCCAGCCTCGTCGGCGTGGTCTATTTCAACTACCCCGAAGTCTATCCGTGGCCCGAAGGATTCGGTCGGCCGGACTGGCGGGTCAAGAACCAGATCCTGAAATAGCACTCTTCCCCTGATTGAGCGGGATTTTGCCGCTGCAAGACTGCGGGCTAGTGACTTGAAAGCGCTCGGGAGTATGTCCTGGGCGTTTTTGTGTGTTGCCATATTGGTTCACGGAAAACTCCGCGCAAAAAACATAATTGACCTGTAGTAAACTTTTTAACAACTATGCCGTTAACTCCTGAGAACCGTTTTTCCAGCATTGTCTGCAGCGTCAGCCATGCTTTTCAGACGGGGTACAGCGAGAGCACATGAGGTAAAATCGAATGGTTAAGACTGCTTTCTTGCGCAAATTTTCCGTGATCGCTGTCGCAGCGGCTGGTGTGATCATTCTGGCTGAGGCGGCTCAGGCAGACGGGACGGTCGTCCCTAAACAGCCGACCCTGAAACATGCGAAGTCCGAAGCTGGTGCTGGCAAAACGCATTTCGATTGGCTCGCCAAAAGTGGGGCGAATGACGCCAATGCATCGCGTAAAACGGTCCGACAAGCTTCGCTCGGACGTGGCAGTTGGATTTGTTCGGCCGCGGGCTTTGGCAAGAAATCCCGCTGCTATCACCGCTAATTCCCCAAGAAAACGGATCAAGGATTTTCATTAACCCCTTGCCGAACGTCAATCCGTTGTGGCCGACCGATCGCAGCGCCACGTCGTGTGCTTAACCGTTCATCTGCGCCACCTCGTCAACCAGACTGCTGTCCCTTGCTCAAGGTTGCGGCAAGTTAGCCGATGATAATCGGCTATTCATTGCACTCAAACCCTTTGCGTTTGATCTGTCGCAACGCCCGGCCCATTCTTTCGATGGATATTGCCACAAAACAGGCAAGGCGTCGGAGGCCATATGCAGATCGAAAAATCGCCTGATCCGGCCACCGGCCTGACCAGTGCCGAAGCCGCGCAGCGGCTTCAAATTCACGGCCGAAATATCGTCGGCGAAACACGCGTGACGCCGGCGTGGAAAATCTTCCTGCGTCAATTCACCGGTTTGCTGGTCTTGTTGCTGATCGGGGCCGCGTTGGTGGCTCTTGCAGTGGGCGAATGGGTTGATGCTGCGGCAATCGGCATGGTGGTGGTGCTGAATGGCGTGCTGGGCTTCGTGCAGGAATGGCGGGCGGAAACCGCGCTGACAGCGCTGCGTGAAATGCTGGTGGGCCGGGCGCGGGTGATCCGCGACGGGCACCCGGTGGATATCGACAGCCGCGATATCGTGCCCGGCGATCTGGTGCTGCTGGACGCGGGCGATCAGGTGCCAGCCGATGCCAAACTGCAATCGGCGCTGGAACTCAGGATCGACGAAAGCGTGTTGACCGGGGAATCGATCTCGGTGGCAAAATCTGATCACGACCCGTCCTGCGACACGGTGATGATGGGGACTTTGGCGGTGGCGGGCCGGGCCGAAGCGGTGGTCACCGCCACCGGTGCCAGCACCGCCTTTGGCAAAATCGCCACGCTGACCGGGTCGGTGGGCGAAAAAGAAACCAACCTGTCGCGGCAACTGGGGCGGTTGGGGGCGCAGTTGGGTATTGCCGCGCTGGTTCTGGGCGCGGCGATTGCCGTGACCGGCATTCTGGCCGGGCGCGATGCGCTCGACATGTTGATGACCGGCCTTTCCATGGCGGTTGCGGTGGTGCCCGAAGGATTGCCGGCAGTGGTCACGATCAGCCTGGCGCTCGGGGCGGCAGCGATGGTGCGGCAAAAGGCGCTGGCGCGACGGTTGCAGGCGATGGAAACGCTGGGATCGGCTTCGGTGATCTGCACCGATAAAACGGGCACCTTGACCGAAAACATGATGACCGGCGAAACGCTGTGGATCGCCGGGCGGCGCTATGCTGCACTGGGCACCGGCTATGATCCGGCCGGGCGTATCTTGCTGGAGGGACGGCCCCTGCGTCATGGCGACGATACCGATCTCAGCGATGCGTTAGAGGTGATGGTGGGTTGCAGTCACGCCAGCCTGTACCATGAAGACGGGAAATGGCACATGGTGGGCGACCCGACCGAAGGGGCGCTGCTGACCTTTGCCTACAAGGGCTGGACACCGGTGCCAACGGCTGCGGCTTTGTCTGAAATCCCGTTTTCGTCCGAACGCAAACGGATGAGCATGGTGCGCTGGCAACAGGACCGGTTGGTCCAACTGGCCAAGGGCGCCCCGGAACAATTGCTTGACGTTTGCAGCCATTGGCGCGGCCCGAACGGTCCCGAACCATTGACCGAGGCGGCGCATAAAACCATCGCCGCCGCTTACGGCGCGATGGCGGATCGTGGGTTGCGGGTAATCGCGCTGGCCCGCAGCGAAGTCAGCGACGCCGATGCACCCGAAGCCGATATGGAATTCGTCGGGCTGGTCGGCATGATCGACCCGCCGCGCCCCGAAGTGGGGCAGGCGATCCGCGCCTGCCGCTCTGCCGGGATTCGGGTCATCATGATCACCGGCGACAGCCCGCGCACCGCCCGTGCCATCGCCGATGCGCTGGGCCTGCCGGTCGATCGCGCGGTCACCGGGACCGAACTGGAAACGATGGATGACGACAGCCTGCGCACGTTGCTGTCGCAACAGGTGTTGTTCGCCCGCACCGCGCCGGAACACAAAATGCGGCTGGTCAAGCTGCTGCAATCCGAAGGCCGTATTGTGGCGATGACCGGCGACGGGGTGAATGATGCCCCGGCCTTGAAACAGGCCGATGTCGGCGTTGCGATGGGCATCCGTGGTACCGATGTATCCAAGGATGCCGCCGATCTGGTGCTGCTGGACGACAATTTCGCCACGCTGGAACGCGCCATCCGCGAAGGCCGCCGACAGTTTGCCAATATTCGTCGCTTCGTGCGTTACCTGTTGGCATCGAACGCGGGCGAGGTGATCGCGATTCTGATCAACCTGGCGCTGGGCGGGCCGCTGATTTACCTGCCGACACAGATCCTGTGGATGAACCTTGTCACCGATGGCGTGACCGCGCTGGCGCTCGGGCTGGAACCGGCCACGCCAGACCAGATGACAGAACCGCCGCGCCCGGCGAAACAGGGGATCATGGACTGGACCGCCGTGGGGCTGATCCTGACCTTCGGTGCCTATACCGGATCGGCCAGCCTTTATCTGTTCTATGCCTTCGCCGCCGAAGGCGATGCAGTGGCCCGCACCGCCGCCTTCACCGGCATGGTGATGTTCGAAAAAGTCAGCGTGTTTGCCTTCCGGTCCTTCACCCAACCCTGTTGGCGGCTGGGCTGGTTTTCCAACCCCAAACTGATCCTCGCGCTGTTCTTGATGATCGGGGCCCAGATCGCGGCGGTTTACTGGACCCCGTTGCAGACGGTGCTGCGCACCGCGCCATTGGGGTGGGATCATTGGCAGATGATCGCGCTCCTGTGTGTGCCGTTGTTGGTGGTGCCCGAAGCGATCAAGTCGCTGCGGTTGCTTGGGGCGCGCCGCCGCCGGGTCAAGGATGAAGCAGACGTCACCTTGACTTGAATCATGGTCGCACGGCTCAAAGCGGTCCTACCCTAACTGCGGGAGGATTGCCGGATGACGTGGGATACCATTGCAAAGACCAGGGCCGAACGCGGCTTCGCGGCGCTGTCAGATCCAGATGAAGCACGGCAAGCGTTCCATTGGGATCAGGCGGCAGAAATGCTTGACGGTCTACCCGGCGGAGGTCTCAACATTGCTTACGAAGCGCTGGACCGGCATGTGCTGCATGGCGATGGCGACCGGTTGGCGCTGCGCTGGTTCGGCAAGGATGGCTCCAGCCTTGATTACAGCTATGCCGACCTGACCCGCGCCACCGCGCGCTTTGCCAATGTGCTGCGCGATCACGGGCTGGAACGCGGCGACCGGCTTTATTCGCTGATGGGACGCAAGCCCGAACTTTATATCGCAGCACTTGGCACGTTGAAGGCGGGGTTGGTGTTTTCACCGCTGTTTTCCGCCTTCGGCCCCGAACCGATCCGCACCCGGATGGAAATCGGCGAAGCCAACGCCGTCGTCACCACGGAATCGATCTATCGCCGCAAGATCGCCCAATGGCGCGACGCCATCCCGTCGCTGAAGCTGGTGTTCCTGACCGATACCGATAACGCCCCCGAGGGCTGCATCGCCTTGGGTCCGGCGCTGGCCGCCGCGTCGGAAGATTTCGAAGTTGCGCCGACAGCACCCGAAGACATGGCGTTGATCCACTTCACTTCGGGCACGACGGGCCGACCCAAGGGCGCGGTACATGTGCATCAGGCGGTTTATGCCCATGCCGCCACCGGGCGTTTCGCGCTCAACCTGAGGCCCGGTGCGATTTATTGGTGTACCGCCGATCCCGGTTGGGTCACCGGCACGTCCTATGGCATCATTTCGCCGCTGGTAAACGGTGTCACCCTGCTGGTGGACGAGGCCGAATTCGATCTCGACCGCTGGTACGGCCTGTTGCAGCGCGAAAAGGTGGAAATCTGGTACACCGCCCCCACCGCCATCCGCATGATGATGCGGGCGGGTAAAGACGCGGCGAAGCCTTACGATTTTTCCCAGCTGCGTTTTCTGGCCAGCGTGGGTGAACCGCTCAACCCCGAAGCCGTGGTCTGGGGCAAACAGGTGTTCGGCCACCCGTTCCACGACAATTGGTGGCAAACCGAAACCGGCGGCATCATGATCGCCAACCTGGCCGCGATGGATATCAAACCGGGATCAATGGGCAAACCGTTGCCGGGGATCATCGCGGCGGTGCTCGATACCGATGCGACACCGATCCGCGAATGCCGCCCCGGTCAGGTCGGCGAATTGGCGCTGCGTCCCGGTTGGCCGTCGATGATGCGGACCTATCTGCACGAACAGGCACGCTATAACAAAACCTTCCGCGATGGCTGGTACCTGTCGGGCGATCTGGCGATGCAGGATGCAGATGGCTATTTCTGGTTCGTTGGCCGCGCCGATGACCTGATCAAATCGTCCGGCCACCTGATCGGCCCGTTCGAGGTCGAAAGCGCGTTGATCGAACACCCGGCAGTGGCCGAAGCCGGGGTGATCGGCCTGCCGGACGAAACCGCCGGTGAAGTGGTCAAGGCCTATGTGTCGCTCAATCCCGGCTATGAACCGTCCGAAGAACTGGAACGCGACATTCGCGGCCACGCCCGCAAAAAACTCGGCCCCGCCGTGGCCCCGCGCGAAGTGGTGTTTCGCAACACCCTGCCGAAAACCCGATCGGGCAAGATCATGCGCCGGTTGCTGAAAGCCCGCGAACTGGGCTTGCCCGAAGGCGATATTTCCACATTGGAGACGGATGAATCATGACCCCTGCCAAAATCCGCCTGTCGCGCGATCATGTGCTGAACCTGCTCGGCGCGATGATGCGCGTCCGCAAATTCGAAGACAAATGTGCCGAATTATATACGCAGGAAAAAATCCGTGGCTTCCTGCATCTTTATGACGGTGAAGAAGCGATCGCCGCCGGCATCATCCCGCTGCTTGCGCCCGATGACCGGATCGTCGCCACTTACCGCGAACACGGGCACGCGCTGATCCGGGGGGTGCCGATGACGTCGGTGATGGCCGAAATGTACGGCAAGGTGACCGGGTGTTCCGGCGGCCGCGGCGGCTCGATGCATATCTTTGACAAGGACCGCAATTTCTATGGCGGCAATGCCATTGTCGGTGGCGGTCTGCCCTTGGCGGGCGGGCTGGCGCTGGGCGACCGGATGCAAGACAGCGGCAACGTGACCACCTGTTTCTTCGGCGAAGGCGCCGTGGCCGAAGGCGAATTTCACGAAACCATGAATCTGGCCCAACTGTGGCAAGTGCCCGCGCTTTTCATCTGTGAAAACAACGGTTACGCGATGGGCACTGCGCTGGGCCGTTCGGAATCCCAGACCGATATCCACCAGAAGGCCGCCAGCTACGGCATCCCGTCCGAAGTGGTCGATGGCAATGACGTGGTCGCGGTCGAAGCGGCGGCGCGCCGGGCCTTGGCGGCGATCCGCGAAACCGCACATCCCTATTTTCTGGAATGCCGCACCTACCGGTTCCGGGCGCATTCGATGTTCGACGCGCAATTGTACCGCGACAAGGCGGAAGTCGAGGAGTGGCGCAAACGCGGCCCGATCCTGCGGTTTCGAACCTGGGCGCTGGCCGCCGGTCTGATCCACGATGCCGATATCGCCGATCTGGAAACCCGGATCGACGCCGAAATCGCCGACGCGGTGGAGTTTGCTGAAAAATCAGACTGGGAACCGGTCGCGAATCTTGCCCGCCACGTCGTGGCCGAAGATCAGCCTGCGAAACCCGATCCGGCCGTGCCGTCGGGCGAAACGGTTGAAATGACCTATCGCGAAGCGGTGAAACAGGGCATCCGCGACGCGATGATCCGCGACGACGGCGTGTTCTTGATGGGCGAAGATGTCGGCGCTTACGGCGGCTGCTATGCGGTATCGAAGGGCTTGATGGATGAATTCGGCCCCGACCGCATCCGCGATACACCGCTGTCGGAATCCGGCTTCACCGGGTTCGGAATCGGTGCGGCTGCGGTGGGCATGCGCCCCATCGTCGAACTGATGACGGTCAATTTCAGCCTGCTGGCGCTGGATCAGATCATGAATACCGCCGCCACCATCCGGCATATGTCGGACGGTCAATTCGGCGTGCCGGTGGTGATCCGCATGGCCACCGGTGCAGGCAAGCAGTTGGCGGCGCAGCATTCGCATTCGCTGGAAGGCTGGTACGCGCATATTCCGGGGTTGCGGGTGCTGACACCGGCCACGCTGGAAGACGCGCGCGGCATGCTGTGGACCGCGCTGATGGACCCCGACCCGGTGCTGATATTCGAAAATGTCATGCTCTATAACCGATCAGACCAGATCGACAGCAATGCCGGACCGGTCGATATCGACACCGCAGCAATCCGCCGCCCGGGCCGCGATATCAGCCTGATCACCTATGGCGGGTCGCTCTACAAGACATTGGAAGCCGCCGAAGAATTGGCCCGCGACGGGATAGAGGCCGAAGTGATCGACCTGCGCGTATTGCGCCCCCTTGACGACGCGACCATCATTGCCTCGGTCGCGCGCACCCGCCGCGCGGTGATCGTCGACGAAGGTTGGCGGTCGGGATCACTGTCGGCGGAAATCGCCGCCCGCATCCATGAACAGGCGTTCTGGCGGATGGACGCGCCAGTGGGCCGGGTCTGTGCCGCCGAGGTGCCGATCCCCTATCCCAAACATCTTGAAGACGCGTCGATCCCGCAGGTGTCCACCATCGTTGCGGCGGCCAAGTCCGCGCTTGGGAAGGGTTGACCCATGGGCGTGTTCAAGATGCCGTCGCTGGGGGCCGATATGGACGATGGCAAGCTGATCGAATGGCTGGTGGCGCCGGGCGATACGGTCACGCGCGGCGATGTGGTGGCGGTGGTCGAAACCCAGAAAGGCGCGATCGAAATCGAAATTTTCGAAGATGGCGTGGTGGAACGGATCGACGCTGCGCTGGGGGGCACCTTTCCGGTCGGCGCGCCCTTGGCGGTGATCCGGGGGGCAGGCGCGCCCCAGGACGTCGCGGCGTCGCCGCAACCGGCTCCCGCGCCAAAGGTAAAACCGGCCCCGCCCATTCCCGCACCACCATCTGTGGCGGCCAAATCCGGGGATTTCCGCGCCTCTCCCGCCGCAAGGGCGCGGGCGGCAGAGCTTGGGATCGACCTGTCGAATGTATCGGGTACAGGCCCCGAAGCTGCCATCGTGCTGGCCGATGTGGATCGCGCCGCGCCGGGCAGCCGCAAACCGGCCAAGCAGGGGCTTGATCTGGACGCGATGCGCACCGCCATCGCGGCGGCCATGACCCGGTCCAAGCACGAAATCCCGCATTATTACCTCGAACACGAAATCGATCTGCAAACCGCCGACGATTGGCTGCGCGCCCGCAACGCCGATCGCCCGCCAGAGGGGCGCATCCTGATGGGCACATTGTTCGTCAAGGCGATGGCGCTGGCCGCTGCCAAAGTGACGGGGATGAACGGGCAATACGTGGACGGCGTTTTTCAGTCCTCGCAAACCGTCAATGCCGGTGTCGCGGTGGCGCTGCGCGGTGGCGGGCTGATCGCCCCGGCGCTGATGGATGCCGCGGCACTGCCGCTGGATCAGGTGATGGCGGCAATGCGCGACCTGGTCAAACGCGCCCGTACCGGGCGGTTGAAAGGATCGGAAATGACCGACGGCACCATCACCCTGTCCAGCCTTGGCGAAACCGGCGTCGACGGCATGACTGCGGTGATCTATCCGCCGCAGGTGGCGATCGTCGCCTTTGGCACGCCGCGCCCGGTGCCGCGGGTGGTGGACGGCGCGGTGCTGGCCCGCCTGTGCGCCCATGTCACCCTTGCCGCCGACCACCGGGTCAGTGACGGGCGGCGCGGCGCGAAATTTCTCAAAGAAATCGACACCCTGCTGCAAAGCCCGGAGGATTTATGACCCAAGACGAACTGCGAACCGCCTTTCTCGAAGAATTGACCTCGGTCGCGCCCGATATTGCCGCCGAAGATGTCGGCGGCAACGATCACCTTCAGGACGATCTGGAACTCGATTCCATGGATGTGCTCAATCTGGTCACGGCGCTGCATGAACGGCTGGGGGTGGACATTCCCGAAGCCGATTACACAAGGATCGAAACGCTGGACAAGGCGGTGGCCTATCTGGCCGAACGGCTGGGTTGAACAGGCCGTGAAAAGCCGCAAAGCGGTTCAATCCGACTGAACCCGGCCATCCAAGAGCAAACCTATGGCTTCCCTTGTCGCTGAAGTTGTGCTCCGCTGGGTGTCACGTTGACCGATAGCCGGAACCGAAGGGGATCCGACCATGGAACCAGCAACAACGCGTCACTTACGCCCCGACGAAATCGCGCAGATTGGCGCGATCTGCGACGCGGTGGGCAACGATCCCCACCGTATGCTGGATATCCTGCTTTCGGTGCAGGATGAATGCCGATGGATTGCGCCAGACGCGATGCAATTGATCGCCGACCGCACCGGGCTGAGCCGGATCGCGGTCGAAGGCGTGGCCAGCTTTTATGCCTTCTTGTCGCAAACCCCCAAAGGCCGGGTTACGATCCGGCTTTGCGATGACATCATCGACCGTTTCGCCGGAATGCCGCAAGTCGTGGCGGCGTTCGAAACGGCGCTGGGCATCAAGGTTGGCGAAACCACCCCTGACGGGGCTATTTCGCTGGATTACACCGCCTGTATCGGGATGTGCGATCAGGCCCCGGCGGCGATGGTCAACGATGTGGTGCTGACCAAGCTGACACCGGACCGGGGGGCCGAAATTGTCGCGGCGTTGCAGGCGGGACAGCGGCCCGAAGACTTGATTTCCGATCACTTCGCCAATCTGACCCCGCATGACCGCGCCACCCGACAGGTGGAAAACAATATCCGTCATGCCGGGGCGGTGCTGCTGGGGCCGGGGTCGGACAGGGCCGGGTTGGAAAACGCGCTGACTATGACGCCGGACCAGATCATCGGTCAGATCGAAGCCAGCGGTTTGCGCGGTTGCGGCGGGGCGGGGTTTCCGACCGGACGCAAATGGCGCATAGCCGCCAATGCCGAAGCCGACCGCCGCATCATCATCTGCAACGCCGACGAAGGCGAACCGGGCACGTTCAAGGACCGGGTGCTGCTGACCGAACGACCGCATCTGTTGATCGAAGGCATGACCATCGCCGCCCGTGCCGTGGGCGCGCGTGAAGGCATTCTTTATCTGCGCGGCGAATATGTCTACCTGCGCGCATTGATCGAAGAAACTCTGGAAGATCGCCGCAACCGCGGGCTTCTGGGGCAGGGCATTCAGGGCCAAGACGGGTTCGATTTCGACATCCGGCTGCAAATGGGGGCCGGGGCCTATATCTGCGGCGAAGAAGGCGCGTTGATTTCATCCTGCGAAGGCTTGCCGGGGGAACCGAAAACCCGGCCACCGTTCCCGGCAGTGCAAGGCTATCTTGGCCTGCCGACCGTGGTCAATAATGTCGAAACCTTCTGCAATGCGGCCCGCGTTCTTGATCAGGGGGCGCAGTGGTTTTTCGACATGGGAACCGAGCAAAGCCACGGTACCAAACTGTTCAGCGTGTCGGGCGATTGCCTCAATCCCGGCATCTACGAATTGCCTTACGGGCTCAGCGTGCGGGACTTGCTGGTGATGGCGGGGGCCGAAGACGCCGCAGCGGTGGCGGTCGGCGGGGCTTCGGGTACGATGATCGCGCGGGATCAGTTCGACCGCCGTTTCGGCTTTGACGATCTGTCAACGGGCGGCGCGGTGGTGGTGTTCAACGGGCAACGCAACATTCTGGAAATCGTCGAATATTACATGTCGTTCTTCGTACATGAAAGTTGCGGCTACTGCACCCCGTGCCGGGTCGGAAACGTGTTCTTGCAAAAAGCCATCGGCAAATTCCGTCAGGGATTGGCCAATCCTGAAGACATCGATTACCTCAAGGATCTGTCCGGCACCATCATCGAAACCAGCCGCTGCGGGCTGGGAACGACGTCGCCCAACCCGATCCTGTCCACGCTGGAAAATTTCCCGCTGGTCTATGCGGCGATGGTCAAACCGTCCCAAGATCGCATCCGCGCCAGTTTCGACATCCAATCCGCCATCGATAGCGCCCGCCATCTGGCAAAACGCCGGTCGACGATTTTCGACGAGGATTTCAGCAAATGACAGGATTCAGTTTCACCATCGACGGGGTCGCGGTCACAGCCGAAGACGGCGAGACCATCATGGAAGCCGCCGATGCCGCCGGCATCTATATTCCACGACTGTGCGATCACGAAGGGCTGCGCCATCAGGGGTCTTGCCGGGTCTGTACCGTCAAGGCGGGTGGCCGCAGCGTGTCGGCTTGCACCCAACCGGCGCAGGCCGGGCAGGTGGTGGAAAACGAAACCCCGCATATCACCAAACTGCGCCGCGATCTGGTTGAAATGCTGTTTCACGAAGGCAATCACCTATGCCCGATCTGCGAAGCCTCGGGCAATTGCGAATTGCAGGCGATGGCGTATCGGCTCGACATGACGGCCCCGACGAAATTTCCCTATCTCGAACCCTGCCGGCCGCTGGATGCCAGCCACCCCGATATCGCGCTCGATACCAATCGCTGCATCACCTGCGGTCGCTGCATCCGCGCCAGTCAGGAAATCGACGGCAAGGGTGTGTTCGGCTATGTCGGGCGCGGCATCCATCGCCGCGTCGCGGTGAATGGTGCCGATCTGGCCGATACCGATGCGGCGATCACTGATTTCGCCATCTCGAAAGACGTCTGCCCGGTCGGCTGCATCATCCGCAAGGGGATCGGCTTTGCCACCCCGATCGGCGAGCGCGAATTCGACAGCGGCCTGATCGGCCACAAGATCGAGGAGAAGAAGCGTGACTGAGCAACGCAAGGCCCGGATCGCCACCGCCTCGCTTGCGGGCTGTTTCGGCTGTCACATGGCGATCCTCGATATCGATGAACGGCTGATCGAATTGATGAAGCTGGTCGACGTTGATCGGTCGCCGCTGACCGATATCAAGCGGTTCACCCGGCGTTGCGATATCGGCATCATCGAAGGCGGCTGTTGCAACGAAGAAAACGTCCATGTGCTGCGCGATTTCCGGCGCAATTGCGACGTTTTGATCGCCCTCGGCCAATGCGCGATCATGGGCGGGCTGCCGGCGATGCGCAACGCCATCATGCATTCCGACGCACCGTTGCGCGAATGCCTCGACGAGGCCTATATCACCGGCCGCTACATCCGCAACACCACCCACAACATCCCCAATGACCCGGCTTTGCCGCTGCTCTTGGACGAAGTCTATCCCTGTTCGGAAGTGGTCGAAATCGATTACAATATCCCCGGCTGTGCGCCGTCGGGGGATGTGATTTACGAAACCCTTGCCGGGCTGCTGAGTGGCAAATTCCGCGGCTTCGAGCGCGACAAGATCAGGTTTGATTGAGGCATGACAACATGACGGAACCAAGACTGATCGAAATATCCCCCGTCACCCGGGTCGAAGGCCACGGCAAGGTCACCATCCATCTGGATGTCGACGGCAATGTTGACGAAGCACGGCTGCATATCGTCGAATTCCGCGGTTTTGAACGGTTCATCCGTGGCCGCTTGCTGTGGGAAGTCCCGGTCATCGTGCAGCGGCTCTGTGGCATCTGCCCGGTCAGCCATCACCTGGCGGCGGCCAAGGCGATGGACATGATCTGTGGCGTCGATCAATTGCCGCCCACCGCCGAAAAGATGCGCCGCCTGATGCATTACGGTCAGGTGATGCAAAGCCATGTTTTGCATTTCTTCCACCTTGCCGCGCCGGACCTTTTGTTCGGTTTTGGCGCTCCGGCGGAAAAGCGCAATATCTTCGAGGTGTTGAAGGATCAGCCCGAACTGGGCCGCCGCGCCATCCTGATGCGCAAATTCGGCCAGGACATCATCGAAGCCACGGCGGGCAAGAAAATCCACGGCACCGGCGCCATTCCCGGTGGCATCAACAAAAACCTGCCGATTGAAACCCGCGATGCATTGCTGGCACAGATCGGCGATATGCGCCTGTGGGCGCAGGATGCGCTGGCGCTGGCGCGGGGATACACGCTCGACAATGCCGAAATGGTGCGCAATTTTGCGTCCTTCCCGTCGCATTACATGTCGATGGTGCGCGCTGGCGATGGCGCGCTGGATCTTTACGACGGCAATTTGCGCGCGCTGTCCTCGGACGGGGATACGATCTTCGACCATCTCGATACCCGTAGCTATCACGACGCACTGATCGAAGATGTGCGGTCATGGTCCTACATGAAATTCCCCTTCATCAAGGCGCTTGGCCCCGACGATGGCTGGTATCGCGTCGGCCCTCTGGCGCGGATGAACACCGCCAGTTTCATCGACACCCCGCTGGCCGATGCCGCCCGCACCGAACTGATGGCAACCAATCACGGCTTGCCGCAACATGCGGTGCTGGCCAATCATTGGGCCCGGATGATCGAAGTGCTGCATTGCGTCGAAAAGATCGACGCCTTGCTGCACGATCCCGACCTGCAAGGCACTGATCTGCGCGCCACCGGCGACCGGCGGCAAGAAGGCATCGGCGTACTGGAAGCCCCGCGCGGCAACCTGATCCACCATTATCAGGTCGATGAAAACGATCAGGTCACCTATTGCAACCTGATCGTGTCGACCACCCATAATAACGAAGGTATGAACCGCGCGGTCAAGGATGTGGCGGTGAAATACCTGTCCGGCCAACCGCAGATCACCGAAGGCATGTTGAACCATGTCGAAGTGGCGATCCGCGCCTATGATCCCTGCCTGTCCTGCGCCACCCATGCGCTGGGACAGATGCCGTTGCAGGTCGAATTGTTCGATGCGGACGGTGTGCTGCTGGACCGCCGGGCGACCTGATGCTGCTGATCGGCTACGGCAATCCCGGGCGCGGCGATGACGGGTTGGGCCCGGCCTTTGCGGATCTTATCGAACAGGCCGCATTGCCGGGGATCACGGTGATGATCGACTATCAACTGACCGTGGATCATGCGCTGGCGGTGGCCGACACCGACCTGGTGGTGTTCGCCGATGCACAGATCGCGGGCGAGGGCGCGTTCGGGCTCACGGCGGCGGCCCCGGTCCGCTCCGCCGAAATTACCAGCCACGCCCTGACCCCCGAGGCGGTTCTGACCTTGGCCCGCACTCTGTACGCGGCCACGCCCGACGCTTTCATCCTTGGCATCACAGGTCAGGACTTCGGCGAGGTCAAAGAAGGGCTGAGCCCACAGGCGCAGCAAAACCTTGACGCCGCCGTTATGTTTTTTCGCGATTGGGCGACGGGCTAGACACTCCTGTCTGATCTCCAGAAGATGACGTTGTCGCTTTTTGGCAACGCATGTCGTTTTCAAACCTTTTCTTTCGGCGCAGTATCGTGAACACTAGGGCCATTCGGGCAACCGTGATCCACGCATCGGGTGAGTGTGGTCTGCGACATTTTGAACGCTGCGTATGTATGACTGACACAGGGGGACGAACAAAAAGACGCTACGACGCTGGTCGCGGGGACTGTGCTTCTGCCTTGGAAAAGAAGCCGGAATGCAGCAAGATTTCCGTGGGGGAAAGAAAAATACTTTATACAACAATACCCTTGAACCCCCGAACCAAATGCTATTCCCTTAAGACATAGTGCGAGACAGCGACAAAATAGCGTTCTCCCTAGTCTGGCGGCTGAAATGGCCGATATGCCCGGACAAGGCGGGTGTGGATCGAAGGAGCGCCGCTCAGTCGGTCAATCCACGCCACAGACCTGATCCATTCCGATCCATCTGACTGCGCTCATACCCCGCCGATGACCGGGCTGGGGATACCGCACGAAATTAACATAATTCTATCCATCGAGGAGATAACCTTATGTCGAAGAAAATGCTTAAAAACGGTGCCGCAGCAGCGGCCATTGCCTTGTCTGCCGGGGCTGCGTATGCCGAATGCGGCGAAATCACCATGACCGAAATGAACTGGGCCTCAAGCCAGGTCGTGTCGGGCGTGGCCAAGTTCATTCTGGAACAGGGCTATGGCTGCACCGTCGAAATGATCCCGTCCTCGACCGTTCCGGCGCTGGCTTCGGTTGCCGAAACCGGCGAACCCGACATCGTGACCGAACTGTGGATCAACGGCGCGCCGTCCTATGAAAAGCTGGAAGCAGAAGGCAAAATTACCACCCTGACCGATGTTCTGTCCGATGGTGGCGTCGAAGGCTGGTGGGTGCCCAAATTCGTCGTTGACGAATACCCCGAAGCGGGCACGCTGGAAGGCATCCTTGCCAATCCCGAACTGATCGGCAACCGGTTCCACCAGTGCCCCGAAGGCTGGGGGTGTCAGCGCGCCAACGATTCCAAGACCCAGGCATTCGGTGTCGTCGATGCCGGTATCGAAGTGTTCCAGCACGGATCGGGCGAAACCCTGGCTTCGGCCATCGCGGCGGCGTTCGAAAACAAGGAACCGTGGTTCGGCTATTACTGGGGTCCGACCGCGATCTTGGGAAAATACCCGATGGTGAAAATCGACCTTGGTGAATACAACGCCGAAGTCCACACCTGCGACTCCGATCCCGAATGCCCCAATCGCGGCGTTGGCAAATCGGAATACCCGGTCAGCCCGGTCAAGACCGTCGTGACCACGGCCTTCCTCGAAGACCACCCCGAGGAGGCCGCGTTCATGAAGAACCTGTCTTTCACCAACGCGCAGATGAACAGCCTTCTGGCCTGGAAAGAAGCCAACACCGCTTCGACCGAAGAAACTGCGGTGAATTTCCTGACCTCCCAGCCGGATGTCTGGGGCGCATGGCTGAACGATGCGGCCAAGGAAAAGCTTGCAGGCCTGCTGCAATAATAGGGTTTTATGTAAGGGCGCCCAAACGGGCGCCCTTCGCTCTTGCCGGATCTGGGTCCGGCCAAAAATAACAACAAGGGGATAGACATGGCCACTTATGATTGGCTGTTCAGCGCATTGGGGCTGCAAGACTGGTGCTCGGAAAACAAGACCGACGCACCGATGACCATGGCGCAATTGCTGGCCAGGTCTGGTCAGAAAGGGGCCGAATCCGGGGCCGAGGCTCCGGCGGTGTCCTTCTGGGATACGCCGTTTCCGTCGCTGGACGAATTGAACCGGTCTTGTGACGCGGTGGCGCGTACCCGCGACATGACAAGCTGGGTCGAACAATTGTTCCTGGCGGTCAAGAACCCGCTGAAAGTGGTTCTCGATCCGATCACTCAACCGCTGAGCTGGGCATTGGACGGATCGCTGTGGCTGTTCCAAACGGTGCCATGGTTCGTCGTCATCCCGCTGCTGCTGATCGGGGTCTGGTTCGCGACGCGGTCGATTGGACTGATCGTTTTCGTCGCCGTTTCCTTCATGTTCATGGCCTTTATCGATCATTATGTGCCCGCGATTCAAACCCTGTCGATCATCTTTGTCTGTACCGGGTTCAGCGTGTTTCTGGGCGTGCCCATAGGGATCTTGATGTCGCGCAGTAATGCGCTGCAAAGATTTGCCTTGCCGGTGCTCGACATGCTGCAAACCCTGCCGACCTTTGTCTATCTGATCCCGCTGATCTTCCTGTTCTCGGTGACGGAATCGAAACTCTACGGCATCGCCATCATCCTTTATGCGGTGGTGCCGGTGATCCGGCTGACCGATCTTGGTATCCGGCTGGTCGATCAGGACGTGA
The DNA here is from genome assembly GCF_001458355.1 of Thalassovita gelatinovora. Taxonomy (GTDB): domain Bacteria; phylum Pseudomonadota; class Alphaproteobacteria; order Rhodobacterales; family Rhodobacteraceae; genus Thalassobius; species Thalassobius gelatinovorus. The sequence goes on from NZ_CYSA01000026.1 coordinate 288,443, forward strand.
TCGAAGCCGCCGATGCCTACGGCATGACCGATCGGCAGAAATTGTGGGGGGTACAGATTCCACTGGCGATGCCGAACATCATGGCCGGGGTCAACCAAACCATCATGATGAGCCTTGCCATGGTCGTGATCGCGTCGCTGGTCTCGGCCCCCGGTCTGGGTGTGCTGGTTCTGCGCGGCATTCGCAATCTGGAACTGGGTGTCGGTCTGGTCTCGGGGTTTGGCATCGTGCTGCTGGCGATCCTGCTGGACCGGGTGACCAAGGCGTCTCTCGGACGCATCAATGTAACCCATAAGCGGTAAGGAGAGGGACATGACCAACGATCCCAAAATTTCGATCCGCAAGCTGTACAAGATTTTCGGGGCCGATCCGAAATCGATGTTGCCGCATGTTCATGCCGGCATGGGCAAGCCCGAACTGCTGGACAGCTATAACCACGTGCTTGGCCTGCAAGACATCAATGTCGATATGCAAGCCGGCGAAATCACCGTGATCATGGGGCTGTCGGGATCGGGGAAATCGACCCTGATCCGACACCTCAACCGGTTGATCGAACCAACCAGCGGCGAAGTCATCGTAGATGGCGAAAACGTACTGGACTATACCGAAGACCAACTGCGCCGCCTGCGCCGTGAAAAAATGTCGATGGTGTTCCAGAAATTCGCGTTGTTGCCGCACCGCACCGTGCTGCAAAACGCCGGAATGCCGCGACGGGTCCGGGGCGAAGACGAAGGATCGGCGGAAACCAATGGCCGGACCTGGCTGTCTCGGGTCGGGCTGGACGGCTATGAGGATCATTATCCGCACCAACTGTCGGGCGGCATGCAACAACGTGTCGGCATCGCCCGGGCGCTGGCGGCGGCCAGTGACATCATGCTGATGGACGAAGCGTTTTCGGCGCTCGATCCGCTGATCCGTACCGATATGCAGGACCTGTTGCTGGAACTGCAAAAGGAACTGCACAAAACCATCGTCTTCATTACCCACGATCTGGACGAGGCGCTCAAACTGGCCGATCACCTTGTGATCCTGAAGGATGGCTTTGTGGTGCAGCAGGGTGAACCGCAGGATATTCTGCTCAATCCCAACGATCCGTATATCGAAGACTTCGTCAGCGACATCAACCGCGCCCGGGTGCTGCGGGTGCGCTCGGTGATGTCGCCGTTGAACGGGGAAACCGAATTCGCAGGCGTGGTGGATGTGAATGACAATCTGGAAAAGCTGATCCAGATGTCGGGCGGCGATACCACGCATAATTTCAAGGTGCAGCAGGACGGGACCGATGTCGGCATCCTGCACATGAAGGCGCTGGTGCGGGCGCTGGTGCCGGCACAGTCCTCTGATCGCGGTTCGATACGCTAGGCCGGACTTGTCTTGGCGCGATCCGTGAAATCGGGTCGCGCCAGTCATCCGCTTGCCAGTCATCCGCTTGCAGATCTCGACCGGCACAACGGGCGCAGCGTTCTATCCCGTCACAAGGCAATAGCGCTGCGGCACCCGCCCGTCGGGTGCCGGACCATCCAACGCCTGTGCGCCGACAAATTCATGCCCGGCCTGATGACAGAAATGCGGGATGTCGATCACCGCGACCGGATCATCGGCCAGCAATTCAATTCGCGATCCCGCAGGCAGACCCGCGATCCGCTTGCGCAGGCGCAAGACGGGCAATGGGCAGAGCAGCCCCAAAGCATCGATTTCCAACGGCTCGGACATGGCGCGACCATATTCGGGGGCTTCACGACTGTCCATGCGGGGCGTTGCCATCCGTGAGCCGACCTGCTTGTTTGCCAATCACGGTGTGAACGGTAGTCAGGGGGCAGGACAATGACAGGGCGTATTCCCGGGGTGATCCTCGCAGGCGGTTCGGCGCGGCGCATGGGTGGCGGCGACAAATGCCTGTTGGCTTTGGGCGGTCGCCCGCTGTTGGCGCAGGTGATCGACAGGTTCCGGCCACAGGTCGGGGCGATGATGTTGAACGCAAATGGCGATCCGGCCCGCTTTGCCGATTGCGGCCTGCCGGTTGTGGCCGATGATTTCGCCGATGCTGGTCCGCTGGCCGGGGTTCTGGCGGCGCTGGACTGGGCTGCGGGGCAGGGGGCGACACAGGTCGCCACCGTCGCCGCCGACACGCCGTTCCTGCCGCCCGATCTGGTGTTGCGGCTGCAACAGGGGCGCGGGCAGGCCCCGATCGCGCTGGCCACCACCCCTGATCCCGAAAATCGGTCGCGGTTGCATCCGACCTTTGGTCTGTGGTCGGTCGATCTGCGCCCCGGTCTGCGCGCGGCATTGCAGCAGGGCAGCCGGAAAATGGGCCACTGGGCCGAAGCCCAAGGCGCGGCCCGGGTGATCTTTGACAGCCCTCAGGCGCAGCAGTGGTTTTTCAACGTCAACACGCCCGATGATCTGGTCCGGGCCGAAACCATTCTGCACAGCGGGCAGGTCTGAGCCTCAGATCGATATCCAAGGCGCGTTTGGTTGGCGACAGCGGTCAGGCCGGGGTCGCTTCGAACCCGGCCAACTTGATCGCGCTCAGCAAAACATCACCGTCATCGGCGCTGTCGATTTCGACCTGACGGCTGGTCAGATCAAAGCTCAGCAACGCGGTGGGATCGGTCTGCTGAACCGATTGTGCGATCTTTGCGGTGCAATGGCCGCAATTCATCTCGGGCACGTTGAAAGTGATCACCGGCACATCTCCTTGCTATTTTGGCCCAAATGGGGGCTTCCCACGCAGGAAGGTCAAGGGCCCGTCCCGATTTTCGCAAAAATGTCGCGCCTGTCTTGACCTTCCAGTAGATGGAAGCACTATCTACCCTGTCAGGATCAGCCAAAGGTGCCCCGTGACGATGCAATTCAAACCCGATGAAACCCTCAGGCTTCCGGTCGAAGGCATGACTTGTGCCGCCTGTGTCGGCCGGGTCGAACAGGCTTTGACAGCCGTGGACGGGGTTGAAACCGCTGCGGTCAACCTGGCCAGTGAAACCGCGCAAATCCACTTTCACGCCCCCGCCAATGCACAAGGGCTGATTGCGGCGCTGGACAAGGCGGGCTATCCGGCCCGCCAAACCGACCGCAGGCTCAGCGTCACCGGCATGACCTGCGCGTCTTGTGTCGGCCATGTCGAACGGGCGCTGGCCTCGGTGCCCGGTGTCATTGCGGCGCAGGTCAATCTGGCCAGTGAAACCGCGCAAATCACGGTGATCGAAGGCGGGTTCGATCCGGCAGCGGCATTGGGCGCGGTCAAACAGGCGGGCTACGAGGCGACCTTCACCGATGCTGCCCCGGTCCCGGCGGAAAACCGCAAAGAAGCCGAGGCGCAGGCGCTCAAACGCAAATTCTTCCTGGCGGCGGTTCTGGCCTTGCCGGTCTTCATCCTCGAAATGGGTGGCCATCTGTTCGCGCCCTTCCATCACTGGATCTACGCCACCATCGGACAGCAAAACAGCTGGCTGGTTCAGTTCGTGCTGACCACGCTGGTGCTGATCGGTCCGGGCCGGGTGTTTTACCAAAAGGGCCTTCCGGCGCTGCTGCGCGGGGCGCCCGACATGAACGCGCTGGTCGCTGTCGGCACCGCTGCCGCCTATGGTTTTTCGCTGGTGGCGACCTTCCTGCCGTCGCTGCTGCCCGTCGCCAGCCGCGCGGTCTATTACGAATCCGCCGCCGTCATCGTGGTGCTGATCCTGATGGGACGCACCCTCGAAGCGCGCGCCAAGGGCCGCACCGGGGCCGCGATCCGCAAACTGGTCGGGTTGCAGCCGAAAACCGCCAGCGTCGAACGCGATGGCACCACGACCGACATCGCGCTGGAGGACGTCGCACAGGGCGACATCGTTCTGGTCCGTCCCGGTGAACGGGTGGCGGTCGATGGCACCGTGCTGTCGGGGCAAAGCTATGTCGATGAAAGCATGATCACCGGCGAACCGATCCCGGTGACCAAGCAGGCGGGGGCAACGGTCGTCGGCGGCACCGTCAACGGCACCGGCGCGTTGCGGGTCAGGGCCGATAAGGTCGGCACCGACACCATGCTGGCCCAGATCATCCGCATGGTCGAAGACGCGCAGGGGGCCAAGCTGCCGATTCAGGCACAGGTCGACCGGATCACCCTGTGGTTTGTCCCGGCGGTGATGGCGGCGGCGGCGCTGACCGTTCTGGCCTGGTTGGTCTTCGGCCCGGCCCCGGCGCTGACCCATGCGCTGGTGGCCGGGGTTGCGGTGCTGATCATCGCCTGTCCTTGCGCGATGGGACTGGCGACGCCGACCTCGATCATGGTGGGCACCGGACGCGGCGCTGAACTGGGCGTATTGTTCCGCAAAGGCGACGCGCTGCAAACGCTGCAAGGGATCAAAACCGTCGCCCTTGATAAAACCGGGACCCTGACCGAAGGCCGCCCGGTGCTGACCGATCTGGTGCTGGCCGAAGGGTCCGACCGCGACGACGTGCTGCGCAAGATCGCAGCGGTCGAGGCGCAGTCCGAACATCCCATTGCCGCCGCGATTGTCGCCGCAGCGGGGGCGGATCTGCCGGAGATGGAAAATTTCGGATCGGTCACCGGCTACGGCGTGCTTGGCACCGTTGACGGCCAACGGGTGATGGTTGGCGCGGCGCGGCTGATGATCCGGCGCAAGGTCGATATCGCGGCGCTGGAACCGGCGGCGCGCGCGATGGCGGAGCAGGGCAAAACCCCGCTTTATGCCGCGATTGACGGCCACCTCGTTGCCGCTCTGGCGGTGTCCGACCCGATCAAGCCGACCAGCGCCGCCGCCATCGCGGCACTGCACCGGATGGGGCTCAAGGTGGCGATGCTGACCGGCGACAATCAGGCCACCGCGCAGGCCATCGCCAAGGATCTGGGCATCGATCACGTCGCGGCCGACCTGCTGCCCAAGGGCAAGGTTGACGCGCTTGACGGGCTGCGCAGCGCCGGCCCGCTGGCTTTTGTCGGGGATGGCATCAACGATGCCCCGGCGCTGGCGGCAGCCGATATTGGCATCGCCATCGGCACCGGCACCGACGTCGCCATCGAAAGCGCCGATGTGGTGCTGATGTCGGGCGATCTGACCGGGGTGGTGTCGGCCTTCGATCTGTCGGCCCGGGTGATGCGCAATATCCGCCAGAACCTGTTCTGGGCCTTCGGTTATAATACCGTCCTGATCCCGGTTGCCGCCGGGCTGTTCTATCCCGCGCTGGGCTGGCAACTGTCGCCGATGTTGGCGGCGGGCGCGATGGCGATGTCCAGCATCTTCGTGCTGACCAACGCGTTGCGGCTGCGCTTCGTCCAACCCGTCTTACCCGGAAAGGAAACCGCATGAATATCGGCGATGTCGCCCGGCTCTCGGGTCTGCCTGCCAAAACCATCCGCTATTACGAAGATATCGGACTGGTCAAACCGCAACGCAGCGCCAATGGCTATCGCAGCTTTCAACCCGGTGACCTGCACAAGCTGGCCTTTCTGGGCCGCGCCCGTGCGCTGGGCTTCAGCATCGACGACTGCCGCCAGTTGATGACGCTTTACGAAGACCAAAGCCGGGCTAGCGCGGATGTGAAACACATCGCGCGTGATCACCTGAAACGGATCGATGCCAAGCTGGAAGAACTGCAACAGATGCGCGCCACGCTGGCCGCGCTGGTGTCATCCTGCGCTGGCGACAACCGCCCCGATTGCCCGATCCTCGCCGATCTGGCCGCCACGCCAAAACCCGGATGATTTCACCCTGACCAGTGCCTCTCGGAAAAGCGTGCGCAGAATTGGGGTGCCGGGGGGCAGCGCCCCCCGAGCGTTCTCAATGTCAGCGATAGCGCCCGACCTGGGTGCTCAGCCGGTCGAAGGCCGCAAAATATTCGCTGGCGATCCGGTCGATCAATTGCGCCGCCGGAACCACGTCCTTGATCGCACCGATGCCCTGACCCGATCCCCAGATTTCTTTCCAGCTTTTGGGTTTTTCCCGCTCCGAGCCGAAATCCATCTTCGACGGGTCCGACCGTTCCAGATTGTCCGGGTCCATCCCCGCCGCCGCGATGGACGGTTTCAGGTAATTACCCCAGACCCCGGTGAACAGGTCGGAATAGACGATGTCGGACGCCCCGGAATCGACGATCATCTGCTTGTAGCGGGCATCCGCATTGGCCTCGACGGTGGCGATGAAGGCCGATCCGGCATAGCCGCCATCGGCACCCATCGCCTGTGCCGCCAGCAACGCGTCACCGGTGGCAATCGATCCCGACAGGAATAACGGCCCCTCGAACCAGGCCCGGATTTCGCGCACCAAGGCCAGCGGTGACAACGCCCCGGCATGGCCACCCGCCCCGGCGGAAACCGCGATCAGGCCGTCGGCGCCCTTTTCGATTGCCTTATGGGCAAAACGATCATTGATCACGTCATGCAGGGTGATACCGCCGACCGAATGGGCGGCCTCGTTGACTTCGGTCCGTGCGCCCAAAGACGTGATCCAGACCGGCACCTTGTGCTTGACGCAAATCTCGATATCGCGCTCCAGCCGTTCGTTCGACCGATGCACGATCTGGTTGACCGCATAGGGCGCGGCGGGGGTGTCGGGATTGGCCTGATTGTAACGGTCCAGTTCTTCGGTGATCCGGGTCAGCCATTCATCCAGCGACTGACCGTCCTTTTCGCGCGCGTTGAGGGCGGGAAACGACCCGACGATCCCGGCCTTGCACTGGGCAATCACCAGATCGGGGTTGGAAATGATGAAAAGCGGGCTGCCGATCAACGGGATCCGCAAATTCTGCAATTGGGTGGGCAGGGACATCTTTAAATCCTTATTTACCTTTGAATTCCGGGGCGCGTTTCTCGATGAAGGCCTGCACACCTTCGCGGAAATCGTCCGATTGGGTCAGCGCCTGCTGTTCGCGTGCTTCGGCGCTGAATGCGTCGCCAAAGGACCCTTCGCCGATGCTGCGCAAAATCCGTTTCGCTGCCTGCGCCGCCAGTGGCGCTGCATTGGCGATGCGTCCGGCCAGCGCACGGGTTTCCGCTTCAAGCTGGCCCTCGGGCACGATCTGATTGATCAACCCGTATTGCAGACATTCCGCTGCCGGAATCTTCTGCCCTTCAAGGATCGCCTGCAACGCCCGGTGATACCCCATGCCCTTCAACAGCAACCAGGTATTGCCGCCATCGGGCACCAGCGAAATCGCGGCAAAGGCCATGTAAAGCGACGCATTGTCGGCCATCACCACCATGTCGCAATTCATCGCATAGGCGGCGCCGATCCCGGCGGCCGATCCATGCACTTGGGCAATCCAGATCTTCGATGAATTGGCAATCCCATCCAGCGACGGGCGGTATTGGGTTTCCAGCATGTTGTCGACCTTGGGGTCCAACCCGCCTTTCAGGTCCGCCCCAGCGCAGAAGCCACGGCCTTCGCCTTTCAGGATCACCACCCGGATGGCATCGTCTGCTTCGATCTCGGCCACCGCGTCAATCAGGGCGGTGCGCAGATCGGCGTTGATGGCGTTAAACGCCTCGGGCCGGTTCAGGGTGACGGTGGCAATCGCCCCGTCCTTGTCGATACGGATCACGTCGGTCATTTCTACTCCTCCTCAGCTCAGAACCCCGCGATTACGGAGGCTGGCAATCATGTCCGCGTCATAGCCCAGCTCGGCCAGAACGCTATCGGTGTCACCGCCCGGGGTGGGCGGTTGGCCCACCGGCCCCGGCGGGGTGCGGTCGAAACGCGGGGCAGGGGTCACTTGTGTCACCCCGTTCACGTCGGTGAACACGCCGCGCGCCTTCATATGCGGATGCTCGGGCGCTTCGCTCCAGCTCAGCACAGGGCCGATACAGGCATCGCTGCCGTCGAAAATCTCGGTCCATTCCGCGCGGGTCTTCGTTGCAAAGACTTTGGCATAGCTTTCGCGCCGCTGCGCCCATGACGTTTCGTCATATTGGTTCTGTTTTTCATCCTGCGGCAGCCCGGCCAGATCGACCAACTGGGCAAAGAACTGCGGTTCCAGCGCCCCGACCGAAACATATTTACCATCGGCGCATTCATAGGTTCGGTAAAACGGTGCCCCACCGTCCAGCCAGTTGCTTTCGCGGTCCTCGCTCCAGCGGCCCTGTGCGATCATGCTGTGGATCAGCGCCAACAGCGCCGGTGCAGCGTCGACCATCGCCGCGTCCACCACCTGACCGCGCCCCGATGCCTGCCGTTCGAACAGTGCCGACAGGATACCCAGCAGCAAAAACATGGTGCCCCCGGCATAATCGGCACCGATATTCAGCGGTGGAATGGGCGGTTCATCCTTTTTGCCGATGGCGTGCAACACCCCGGTCAGGCCCAGATAATTGATGTCATGCCCGGCGGTTTGCGCCAGCGGTCCATCCTGCCCCCAACCGGTCATCCGGGCAAAGATCAGCGCCGGGTTGCGGGCCTGACAGGTTTCAGGCCCCAATCCGATCCGTTCCATCACGCCGGGGCGAAACCCTTCGATCACCACATCGGCGCGGTCGATCAGCCGCAGCGCCGCTTCGACCCCGTCAGGGTCTTTCAGGTTCAGCGCCACCGACCGTTTGCCGCGATTGTTGATATCGGTCGGATCGGCCCGGCCCGATTTGCGCGCGATCAACGTGACCTCGGCGCCCAGATCGGACAGGAACTGCCCGGCCAAAGGCGCCGGGCCCAGCCCCTGCATTTCGACCACTTTCAGGCCCGACAGAGGTCCGCTCATGCCGCAACGACCACCTTTTCGCGCAGGATGTCGAAATCCGACGCGGCCAAGGCAAAGCGTTCGCCATAAGCGTCTGCCAATTCAGCGGCGCGAGCCGCGAACCTGTCGATGCCGATGCCGCGAATGAACTGGATCGCGCCGCCGGTATGGGCCGGAAACCCAATGGCGAAGATGCCGCCCAGATTGGCCTCGACCTCGGTCCTGAGCACACCTTCATTCAAGCAGCGCAGGGTCTCGATCGCCTGCCGGTACAGCAGTCGGTCGATCGCATCCTGTATGTCGATCTTGGCATTGCCTTGCGCGAACTGATCCAGCCCCGACCACAGTGATTTCGACCCGTCGGCGGCGTAATCATAGAACCCGCCACCGTAATGTCGCCCGCCGCGATCCTGTGCGATCATCGCATCACAGACCGCTTTCGATGCGGTGTTGTGCTTGCCGAAACCGCTGTCGACGCCCAACCGGTCATCCAGCGCCTTATGGGTATTGGCGACCTTCTGGCTCAGCACCAGCGACACCTCGTCATGTACCGCCAACGGCCCCACCGGCATCCCGGCCATCCATCCGGCGCGTTCCACCGCGACCGGGTTCATGCCGTCGACCATCAGCGAAATGCCTTCGTCCAGATAGGTGCCGAAAACGCGGGAGGTAAAGAAACCGCGGCTGTCATTGACCACGATCGGCATATAACCGATCTGCTGCACGTAATCGTAGGCCTTGCGCAGCGTGTCCTCGCTGGTCTTTTCGCCCAGAATGATTTCAACCACCTTCATCTTGTCGACCGGGCTGAAAAAATGCAGCCCGATGAAACGGCTGGGATCGGGGCAGGCTTCGGCCAGAATGGAAATCGGCAGGGTCGATGTGTTAGACCCGTAAATCCCGTCTTCGCCCAGCATGGCAAAGCTTGCGGGGATGACCTTTTCCTTCAGCGCGATATCTTCGAACACCGCCTCGACGATCAGGTCGGTGCCTTCAAACGCGCTATCTTCGGTCGCCGGAACGATCATCGACAGCAATTGGTCCTTCTTGGCGGCGTCCATCCGGCCCCGCTTGATCCGCTTGTCGGCCAACGTGGCGGTATTGGATTTGCCCTTCTCGGCCTTGTCCATTTCCATGTCTTTCAGCACCGATGGCAGGCCCGCATTGGCATGGGCCCATGCGATGCCGCTGCCCATCATGCCTGCGCCCAGAATGGCGGCGGATTTGGCGCGCCAATGATCGCCCTCCGGGCGCACCTTGCCGCCCTTGATCGCCTGCATGCCAAAGAAGAACGTGGTGATCGAGGCCTTGCATTCCGGTGTCACCGCCAGCGCGCAAATGCCCCGGCTTTCCACCAACAAGGCCGCGTCGTAATCCATCCGCATAGAATTGACCGCGATATCCAGAATCTTGGCCGGTGCGGGCAGCAATCCGCGGGTTTTCTGATACAGCACCGCCGGGGCGGCCATGATCAGTTGACGCACCTTGGGATGCAGCGCATCGCCGCCGGGGTAACGGAATCCCTTTTGGTCCCACGGTTGCGCATGGGCGTCGGGATTGGCCTTGATCCATGCCTTGGCGGCGGGGACCAACGCGTCAACACTGTCCACGACCGCATCGACCATGCCGATTTTCAGCGCCGCCTGCGGTTTCACCGGCTTGCCTTCGGTCAGGTGCGGCAATGCCTGTTCCAGCCCCAACAGCTTGGTCAGACGCACCACGCCCCCGGCCCCCGGCAACAGACCCAAAGTCACTTCGGGTAGGCCGACAACAGCGCCCTTCACATCTGCGATGATCCGGTGATTGCAGGCCAAGCATAACTCGTAACCGCCACCCAAAGCGGCGCCATTGATGGCCGCGACAACCGGCACCGGCAGCTTTTCCAGCTCGCGGAAGGGGCGCTTGTTTTCCTCGATATAATGCAGCGTTTCGGCATCGGATTTTTCGATCGCAAGGATCAGCCGCAAATCACCCCCGGCGAAAAAGGTTTTCTTGGCCGACGCAAAAACCACGCCGGTTAGATCGGGTTCGGCCCGCAGTTTTGCCAGCACTTCGTCCATGCCTGGCACATAGCCTTCGTTCATCGTGTTGGCCGACTGGCCCTGCATGTCGATGGTGACGATCACGATGCCGTCGGCATCTTTTTCGTAAATGAAATCAGTCATATCCGTCCCCCTCAGACTCGTTCGATGATGCTGGCAATGCCCATGCCGCCGCCGACGCACATGCAGATCAAGGCGCGTTTCAGACCGCGCCGTTCCAATTCATCCAGCATGGTCGAAACCAGACAGCCGCCGGTCGCGCCCAAAGGATGCCCCATTGCGATGGCCCCGCCGACCACGTTCAGTTTTTCGTCCGGCACGTCCAGATCGCGCTGCAACCGCAATGCGACGCTGGCGAAGGCTTCGTTGATTTCGACCAGATCGATATCGTCGATGGTCAGCCCGGCCTTGGCCAGCGCCTTTTGCGATGCCGGACCCGGCCCGGTCAGCATGATCGTCGGATCGGTCGCAGTCAGCGCAACCGACACCACCCGCCCGCGCGGGGTCAGGCCCAGATCCTTGCCGACCTGTTCATTGCCCAGCAGCACCAAAGAGGCCCCGTCGACGATGCCCGACGAATTGCCGGGGGTGTGAACGTGGTTGATGCGTTCGACATCGGTGTATTTCGCCAATGCCACCGCGTCGAACCCCAACTGGCCATGCATCGCGAAGCTGGGTTTCAGCGCGGCCAGTTTCTGCATGTCGGTGCCGGGTTTGATGAAATCGTCCCGTTCCAGAATGGCGATGCCGTTTTCATCGCGCACCGGCACGACAGAGCGGTCGAACCAACCGCTGTCGCGGGCATGGGTGGCGCGTTTTTGCGATTCCACCGCGAAAGCGTCGACATCGTCGCGGCTCCAGCCTTCGATCGTGGCGATCAGGTCGGCCCCGATGCCCTGCGGCACGAACCCGGTCTTGATCGATGTTTCGGGATCTTCGGCAAACGGCCCGCCATCTGCGGCCATCGGCACCCGGGACATGCTTTCATACCCGCCCGCACAGACCATATCTTCCCAGCCGCTGGCGATCTTGGCGGCGGCGGTGTTGAACGTGTCCAACCCGCTGGCGCAGAATCGGTTGACCTGCGCACCGGCGACGTTTTCCGCCCATCCGGCCTTTTGCAGCGCCACTTTGGGCAGCACCGCGCCCTGTTCCATTACCGGCGTCACGCAGCCCAGCATCACGTCATCGACCCGCGAAGTGTCGAGATCGTGGCGCTGCTGCATTTCGGTCAGCAACGTGGTCACAAGATTGATCGGCTTCACCTCGTGCAGGGTACCGCCAGCCTTGCCCTTGGACCTGGGTGTTCTGATCGCGTCGTAAATATAAGCTGTTTTCACCATCGGGTTCTCCTCCCTAAACCTAGTGCGATCCGGCCTTTTCTTCCGGTCGCGTCAATCCTTGTGCCACGGCGGAAAAATCCAGCTGCGGCATCGGATCGAATTCCACGAATGCCAGCCGGTGCGCTTCGCTCCGACCGATTCCCATTGCTCGCAGATATAGTTCTGCGATTTCCGAACTGGACTTGCGCCAAGTCACTGCGCCGCTCAATACCTGCGATGCCGACCCCATCAACGCACCACCGCCCAGCGTGGTGACGGACGGGATTTGATCGGCAGGAACATCGAACCGTCCGCTGGCCACACCCTCGCGGATGATATCGGCCGGTTCCCCGGCCCAGATCGCCCCCAGTTGCGGTTCGGTTATTGCAAACAAGGCGATAAACCGACCCCAATCGGGTTCGTCATGTACCCGACGGATCAGTTGCCGGATCAGGATCGAAATGTTCAGCGCCGGGTCGTCATCGGGTTTCAACCCGCTGCGCATACAGCTGCGCAATTCCTGGTACAGCATCCCACAGGTGATGTGGAACAGCGCTTCGGGGTTGTCCACGTTGTTATAGATCGTACCGCGCGACAAACCGGCGGCTTTTGCCAGATCGCTAACGGCGATCTGCATGGCGCCTTGTTCGGCGAACAGCCGCATAGCTGCGTGAATGATGCGAGATTTTACGTTTTTCATGAAAGCTGATCATCAGTGTTGACAGAAATTGAACACGCGTGTTTAGCTGAGTCAACAGCGTTCATTCAGCTTTGGGAGGAGACCGTATGAATGCGCATGACAAGGGTCCTGTCTCAGGACTCGCCCCCCGTACGGGGGCGGTTTTGCCATATGCTTTCACACAGACAGCCCCAAAAGATATTTTAAAAGGAGCCTCTGTGTGGAATTGATTCAGCTGATCATCGGCGGCATTGCCTCGGGATGTGTCTACGGACTCGTCGCGCTGGGTTTTGTGCTGATCTACAAAGCGACCGAAGGGGTGAATTTCGCCCAAGGCGACATGATGATGCTGGGGGCCTTCGTGGCGCTGGGCTTGGTGAATTCGGAATATTGGGCGCTGCCTTTTATTCCGGGCGTGATCCTCGCCGCGGCGATCATGGGCGGGGTCGGCTACGGCGTCGACCGGTTCGTGGTGCGACAGATCTTCGGCCAGCCGCAATTCGCGCTGGTGATCCTGACCATTGCCATGGGGTTTGTGTTCCGCTTTGCGGCGGGGGCGATCTGGGGCTTCACGCCGCTGGTGCTGGAAACCCCGTTCGCCGGGCGCAGCCTGCAATTCGCCGGCATCATCATCGGCTTCGAAGACCTTGTCACCATCATCGTCACGGCCTTTCTGACCCTCGGGCTGTGGGTGTTTTTCCAATATACTCGGATCGGTCTGGCGGCGCAGGCCGCGTCGCAAAATCAGATGGCCGCCTATATCGTCGGGGTGCCGGTCCGTCGGATCAATTCCACGATCTGGGCCCTGTCGGGTGTGGTTTCGACCATCGCAGGCGTGCTTTACGCCTCCAAGGGCGCGATCGATCCCAATATCGGCCTGCTGGGGATCAAGGCCTTCGCCGCCGCCGTCATCGGTGGCTTCGGCAGCCTGCCCGGCGCCTTGCTGGGCGGCATCCTGATCGGCGTGGTCGAACCCGTTGCGGCGCGTTACCTGCCCAGCGGTTTCAGTCAGATGAGCCCTTACATCATCATGCTTGCGGTGCTGGTCACCCGTCCCAACGGGCTTTTCGCTCAAATCTACGCCAAGAAGGTCTGAGCCGATGAAAGTGATTTTCAAGACAAGCTACGACAACGATATCGACCTGCACGAAGACTGGTGGGCGCGCGGCAAGCTGATCGCGCTGGTCGCGGTGATGGCGGTGCTGCCCTTCGTGGTGGGCGAATATTATCTGGCCGAGGCCACCAACACCCTGATCTGGTCGCTGGCCGGGATGGGGCTGATGCTGCTGGTCGGCCATACCGGGCAGGCCAGTCTGGGCCATGCCGCCTTCATGGCGATCGGGGCCTATACCGACGCGGCGCTGATGAATATCGGGGTGCCGTGGATGGTGGCGTTTCCGCTGGCGGCGCTGGCGGCGGGGCTGTTCGGTGCCTTGGTGGCGATCCCGGCGGTGCGGATGTCGGGCATCTATCTGGCCATCGCGACGCTGGCGCTTTTTGTCATCGTGGAAGAAATGATCATCATCATGGAACCGATCACCGGCGGGGTGGGGGGCATCTTTGCACCGTCGATCACCATCGCCGGGGTGGATTTCGACCGCTATACCAGCCTGAACAATTTCTACTGGCTGTGTCTGGGCGTCGTGGTTCTGGTCACATGGCTTTACGCCAACCTGCTGCGCAGCCCGACCGGGCGCAGTTTTCTTGCGGTGCGCGATAGCGAAGTGTCGGCCCGTGCGCTGGGTATCAACGTGACTCGCACCCGGTCGCTGGCCTTCGGGCTAAGCTGCGCGATGACCGGGCTGGCCGGGGCGCTGATGGGCCATTACATCAGCTTCTTCAATTACGAACTGTTTTCGGTCTTCATCTCGATCAACCTGCTTCTGGTGGTGACGATCGGCGGCTTGGGCTTCATTCAGGGGGCGTTTTTCGGGGCCATCCTGATCACCGCCGTGCCGCAGCTCATTTCGATCCTGCGCGACGGGCTGAACAGCACCACAGGCATCGATCTGGGATCGGTTCCGGGGCTTGATACGCTGATCTTCTCGTGCATCCTGATCGGCTTCATCATCTATGAACCGGCCGGGCTTTATGGTCGCTGGCTGAAAATGCGCGCCTGGGTGCAGCTGTTCCCGCTGGCCCGGCGCGACATGTTCCGCCGTCAGAAAACCTATATCAAGACGGAGCGGATGCGATGACCCTGTTGCAAGTCGAAGACCTCGCGGTTCATTTCGGCGGGGTAAAGGCGGTCGATGGCGTGTCCTTCAACGTCGAAGCCGGCGAAGTCTTTTCGATCATCGGCCCGAACGGGGCCGGGAAATCGACCATCTTCAACCTGATTTCGCGCTTTTACAAACCGACGCGCGGCACCATCCGGTTCGACGGTCAGGACATCACCGCGATGCAGGCGCATCAGATCGGCCAGTTGGGCATCGCCCGCACCTTTCAGAATATCGAACTGTTTGATCATTCCACCGTGCTTGATAACCTGTTGATGGGGCGTCACACCCACCGGTCGACCAACTGGGTGCAGGATATGATGTACCTGCCCAAGGTCCGCCGATCCGAACGCGGCCACCGTCGACAGGTCGAGGAAGTGATCGAATTTCTCGAACTCGAAGCTTACCGCGACAAGCTGATCGCGGGGTTGCCCTACGGCGTGCGCAAGGTGGTGGAAATCGGCCGTGCGCTGGCGATGGGGCCGAAAATGATCCTGCTGGACGAACCCGCGTCGGGCCTGTCGGTCGAAGAAAGCCAGGAAGTCGCGTTCTGGGTCGAAGACATGCGCCGCGACATGGGGCTGACCGTGCTGATGGTCGAACATGACATGTCCTTGGTCAATCAGGTCAGCGACCGGGTTCTGGCCGTGGCCAATGGCGAAGCCTTGGCAATGGGCACCCCGGCTGAAGTACAAGCCAACCCGCAGGTGAAAGCCGCATATCTCGGCACGGAGGTGGATTGATGACCGTTCTCGATATCCGCAATGTCGAAACCTTCTACGGCGCGATCATGGCGCTGCGCGGGGTGTCGCTGAGCGTTGAAAAAGGTGAAATCGTCACCATTCTGGGGGCCAATGGCGCCGGCAAGACGACGCTGATGAAAACCATTTCCGGTCTGATGGACCCGGAAAAGGGCAGCATCGAATTCAACGGCACCCGCATCGACGGGATGGACCCCGATAAAATCGTCGCCATGGGGCTGGCTCATGTGCCCGAAGGCCGCGAAGTCTTCCCCTATCTGACGATCGAAGAAAACCTGCGCATGGGGGCCTATACCCGCCGCGGGGCCGATATCCGCAACGATATCGATCTGGTCTACAGTTATTTCCCGATCCTCAAGGAACGCCGCGCCCAATCGGCAGGGTTCCTGTCGGGCGGGCAACAACAGATGCTGGCGATCGGGCGCGGACTTATGGCGCGGCCCAAGCTGATGCTGCTGGACGAACCCTCGCTTGGCTTGTCGCCACTGCTGACGCAGGAAATCTTTGCGATCATCAAGCGGCTCAACGCCGAACAGGGTGTGACCATGCTGTTGGTCGAACAGAATGCCAACGTGGCGCTGCACACCGCGCATAAAGGGTATGTGCTGGAAATGGGCCGGATCGTGATGGCGGGCAGTTGCGAAGAATTGCGCGCCAGCGACGACATTCAGGATTTCTATCTCGGTCGGCAAGAAGAAACCCAACGCGGTCAAAAACGTTGGAAACGGCGTAAGACCTGGAGGTGAACATGACACAAATGCCAATGGATATGGTCATTCCCGACGACGCGCCGATCACCATGGATGGCTGCGACACGGTTGTGAAACTCTGGTCCAAGCGCTGCCATGAACTGGCAGCCAAGACCGCGCATCGGGAAAAGGAACTGGGGGTCTGGCAGGCCTATTCCTGGACCGATTATTATCAGGGCGGCAAATGGGCCGCTTTGGGGCTGCTGGCGATGGGGCTGCAAAAGGGCCAGCCGGTACAGATCCTGTCCGAAGACCGCCGCGAATGGCTGTATGTCGATCTGGGCGTGGCGGCGGTGGGGGGTATCCCGTCCGGCGTCTACACCACTGACAGCGCGGAACAGCTGGCCTATCTGGTCAACGATTCCGGCGCGCCGTTCCTGTTCGTGGAAAACGACGAACAGTTGGATAAATTCCTCGAAGTGCGCGACCAGATGCCGGGGCTGCAAAAGGTCATCGTCTTTGACCGTGACGGGCTGGCCGGATTCAATGACCCGCTGGTGATGTTCTGGGACGACTTGATAAAACTGGGCCGCGCCGAAGCCGATGCCAATCCGAAAAAATTCGAAACGGCGCTGGACGCGGTGAAACCCGAAGACCCGCGCATGTTGATCTATACCTCTGGCACCACCGGCCCGCCCAAGGGCGCGATGATCACCCACCGAAACATGATTTATCAGGGCTTTGCTGGCGAACAGACGCTGGAATTCTTCGATACCGACGAATTGCTGTGTTTCTTGCCGCTATGTCACGTGCTGGAACGGCTGATTTCCGTGGATTTCCCGATCCTCGCCGGTTGCAAGGTGAATTTCGCCGAAAGCACCGAAACCGTGTTCGACAACCTGCGCGAAGTCAGCCCGCATTCCTTTACCGGCGTGCCAAGGATCTGGGAAAAGATCTACAGCCGCATCACCATCATGCGGTCCGAATCCGGTTGGCTTGGCCAAAAAGCGTTTGACTGGGCCGTGGCGGCCGGGATGAAGAAAGCCCAAGCCAAGGAAGATGGCAAACGTCTTGGGCCGCTGGGGCAACTCAATCTGGCGCTGGCCGATTTGCTGGTGCTGCGCAATCTGCGCAACCTGATCGGGCTGCAACGTACCCGCCGCTGCACCACCGGGGCGGCACCGATTTCGCCCGACCTGCTGCGCTGGTTCGAAGCGATCGGCGTGCACCTGCTCGAAGGCTACGGCATGACCGAAACCGCGGGCGTCGCCACCGTCAACACGATTGCCAACAACTTCGTCGGTACCGTCGGCGAAGCCTTGCCGGGCACCCAGGTCCGCATCGCGCCGGATGGGGAAATCCAACTCAAGGGCCCCGGCATTTTCCATGGCTATTGGAACAAGCCGGAAAAGACCGCCGAAACCTTCACCGAAGACGGTTGGTTGAAAACCGGTGATGTCGGCATGTTGGACAATCACGGCGCCATGACCATCACCGGGCGGTTGAAGGACATCATCATCACCGCCGGGGGCAAAAACATCACCCCCGCCGAAATCGAAAGCAAACTGAAGTTTTCGCCCTATATTTCGGATGCGGTGGTGATCGGGGATCGGCGCAAATACCTGACCTGCCTGATCATGATCGATCAGGAAAATGTCGAACGGT
Source organism: Thalassovita gelatinovora (assembly GCF_001458355.1). Lineage (GTDB taxonomy): Bacteria > Pseudomonadota > Alphaproteobacteria > Rhodobacterales > Rhodobacteraceae > Thalassobius > Thalassobius gelatinovorus. Next base: position 306,487 of record NZ_CYSA01000026.1, read on the forward strand.
TCGCGCAGGACAGGCAAATCCCCTATGCCGATTTCGCTTCGCTGACCCGCGCCAAGGACGTGGTCGATTTGATCGGGGACGTGGTCAAAGAGGTCAATCAATCCTTCGCCCAGGTCGAACAGATCAAGAATTTTCGCTTGATCGACGTTCTGCTTACGGCCGAAGATGAAGAACTGACGCCGACGATGAAACTCAAGCGGAACTACGTGAACACGCGTCACGCCGCTTTGATCGAAAGCATGTATTGATCCGACCACGGGAGGGGCCGGGCCAGTCGCTACAAAATTCAAAAATGGGAGGAAGTTCAATGAAACCTTGGAAGGCAATTACAGCCGCTGCGGCCCTGACTTTGGGGCTGGCAGCACCGGCGGTTCAGGCCGAAATGGGCGTGACCGACGATGAAATCAAAATCGGCGGGGCACATGACCTGTCGGGTATCTTCGCACCGTTCTCGGTGCCTGCCGTCAAGGCCGCGCAGCTTTACTTCGACGAAATCAATGCCGCCGGGGGCGTCAATGGTCGCAAGATCAACTATATCGTCGAAGATCACGGCTATCAGGTGCCAAAAGCGGTGCAGGCCGCGAACAAGCTGATCAACCGCGATGACGTCTTCGCCATGCTGCTCAGTCTTGGCACCCCGCATAATATCGCGATGTTCAAACTGATGGGCCCCAAAGGCATTCCCAATGTCAGCCCGCTGACCGCCGCGCGGCAGATGGTCGATCCGCCTGAATCGTGGAAATTTGCCGGCACCGCGTCCTATTATGCCGCGGTCAAGGAAACCACCGAATACTTGGCCAACGAACAGGGATCGAAAACCTTCTGCCTGATGTATCTGCCGACCGATTTCGGGGTGGAAATTCAGCAAGGTCTGATCGATGGGGCCGCCGCATCGGGGACGTCTTACGGGATCGAAACCAAGCACAAACCGGACGAAACCGATTTTTCCGGTGCTTTGGGCAAGATCAAGCAAGGCGGCTGCGACACGGTCGGTTTGGCCCTTGGGGTCAGCCAGCTTATCAACGTGATCGCCACCGCGCATAAACTGGGCATGGAAGATCTGAAATTCGTGATGTCTTCGGCCGGGTTCCACACCGTCGTGGCCAAGGGTCTGGCGGCTCAGGGCGTCATGGGCGGCGTCTATGCCGGTGCCGGATGGCAGGATCTGGAAGCCCGCATCGGCAATCCTGAAGTTGCGGCATGGGTGAAATCCTATACCGAAGCCACCGGGGAAAAATTCCCTGGCACTGGCGCGCTTCTGGGCCGGTCGGCGGCGGAACTGATGGTCAAAGGTCTCGAAGCGGCAGGCCCCGATCTGACCCGCGAAGGCTTCATCAAGGCGATGGAAGGCCTGAAATACGATGACGCGGTCGCCGGAAATTCGGTTGATATGAGCGCCGACAACCACGTCGCGGCCACGTCGATTTATGTTTCGGCGGTTGAAAACGGATCGTGGAAACTGATCAAGACCATCGAATGATGATCTGGCCGGCGGGGCGGCTTTGGCGGCCCCGCCTTTTCTGTCAAAGCCCCTGATCAGGCAGGAGGAACCGCCGGTGCTGAAACGGACCCTTTACGACGAAGAACACGAAATTTTCCGCAATTCGGTGCGCAAATGGGCCGAAGCCGAAATATTCCCGCATATCGAAGACTGGCGCGATGCCGGATGCGTCAGCCGTGAAATCTGGCGCAAGGCGGGCGCACAGGGGTTCCTGTGCATGTATGCGGATGAAAAATACGGCGGGCTGGCGCTGGATGATTTCCGCTATGACATGATCTTGTGCGAAGAAATCAATCCGCGCGAACCGGGGTTTTTCATCGGGTTGCACAACCGGATTGTCGGCCCTTACCTGCACAAGCTGGGCACCGAAGAACAGCGCGACCGCTTCATGCCGGGCATCGTGTCGGGCGAAACCATTCTGGCCATTGCGATGACCGAACCGGGCACCGGGTCGGATCTGGGCGGGGTGAAAACCCGCGCGGTGGACATGGGCGATCACTGGCTGTTGAATGGGTCGAAAACCTATATTTCGAACGGTTTGCTGGCCGGGCTGATCGTGGTCGCCGCGCGCACCGGCGACGGCCATGAAATCGGCTTGTTTCTGGTCGAAGACGGCATGGACGGGTTCGAACGCGGTCGCAACCTCAAGAAAATGGGCCTGAAATCCCAAGACACCGCCGAATTGTTTTTTGACAACGTCAAGGTGCCAAAAGAAAACGTGCTGGGTGATCCTCGGCGCGGGTTCAAGACGATGATGATGAATCTGGCCGAAGAACGCATCATGGGGGCCTTGGGGTTCATGGCGCGGGCCGAATATGCTTTCGGGATCACGCTGGATTACGTGATGGACCGCCGCGCCTTTGGCCAACCCATCGGCACCTTTCAGAATTCGCGGTTCAAAATGGCCTCGATGCGCACCGAAATGGATGCGGCCTGGGCACTGACCGATCATTGCGCCCGCGAACATCTCAGTGGTCAGCTCAGCGTGGAAATGGCCGCCGAAGCCAAGCTGTTCACCTCCGAAGTCGAAGCCCGGGTGGTGGATGAATGTCTGCAACTGCATGGCGGCGCGGGCTTTATGGATGAATACGAAATCTCGCGGCTCTACAGCGATGCGCGGATCAGCCGGATTTACGCAGGCACGTCGGAAATCATGCGTGAAATCATTGGCCGGGGTCTCGGTCTGGACAGCCGCAGCCGCAATTGAAGCGGGGCGAATCGCTCTGCCAACAGGGTGAAAATGCTGCAACTGCAAGATGCATAATCCTGGTTTTTCCGGATTTTCAGGTGTTTTTTCTCGAGTTTTAGCGAAAAACCTAACGAAAATGTAAAAAAATGTTGAGTACTTCGCGGTTGCAGCATTAGCCTGATCTCCCATGAGATCGCGGGATCAGACCGGGGGACAGGCATGATGCGAAGGGTCTACATCACGGGCGCATCCGGGGCAGGGGTCAGCACCCTGGGCAAAGCCTTGGCGGCGACGCTGAACGTACCGCAGGCCGATATCGACGATTATTATTGGCTGCCAACCGAAATTCCCTTCAGCACAAGGCGCCGCGTCACTGACCGGATCAGCCTGCTGGAAACCGCGCTCGGGCCCAAAGGTTGGGTGCTCAGCGGGTCGTTCGAAAGCTGGGCCGATCCGTTGCTGGGCGGGCTTGATCTGGTCGTGTTCGTCACCGCGCCGACCGCTGTGCGGCTGGCCCGTCTGCGCGCCCGCGAAAAGGCCCGTTTCGGGGACCGGATCGAACCGGGCGGCGACATGGCCGGCATTCACGCTGGTTTCATGGCTTGGGCGTCGCGCTATGACGAACCGGGGTTTTCGGGCCGCAACCGCACCCAGCACGAAGACTGGCTTGACGCCAACCCTTATCCCGTCCTGCGTCTAAACGGCACGCAGCCGACGGCGGAACAGGTCAAGGCCGTGATCGATCATCCGGCCTTGGCGAAAACCTACGCCTGATCGATCACCCCATTCGTTCAGAGGCGTAAGACCCGGGCGACGCCGGGAACACCACCGTCTTGTTGCCGTTCAGGAACACCCGGTGATGGATATGGGCATGGATCGCACGGGCCAGAACTTGGCTTTCCACGTCGCGGCCCAGAGACACGTAATCGGACGGGCTTTGGGCATGGGTGACCCGCGCGGTATCCTGTTCGATGATCGGTCCCTCATCCAGATCCGCAGTCACGTAATGTGACGTCGCCCCGATCAGCTTCACCCCGCGTTCGAACGCCTGTTTATAGGGGTTTGCCCCCTTGAAGGACGGTAGGAACGAATGGTGGATATTGATGATCCGGCCCGACATTTTCTTGCACATCTGATCCGACAGAACCTGCATATAGCGCGCCAGCACGATCAGTTCTGCACCGCTGTCTTCGACAATCGCCATCTGCTGCGCTTCGGCCTGCGCCTTGTTTTCCTTGGTCACCTTGATGCAATGGAACGGAATGTCATGGTTCACCACCACTTTCTGATACTCCATGTGATTGGAAATCACCGCCACGATGTCGATCGGCAGCGCTCCGATGCGCCAGCGATACAGCAGATCGTTCAGACAATGCCCGAACCGCGACACCATGATGACCACCTTCATCTTGTGGCTTTCGTCATGAAAGGCGTATTGCATCTCCAATGTGGTCGCGACATCGGCAAAGGCGTCTTCCAATTCGGGCAACAATTTACCCTGTTCGCTGCGAAAACTGACCCGCATGAAAAAATTCCCAGTCTCGGAATCATCGAATTGCGAACTGTCGGTCATGTTGCAACCGTTGTCGGACAGGAAATTGGCAATCGCGGCGACGATGCCGCGGGTGGATTTGCATTTCACGGTCAGGGCGAAAGTGGTCATTGGCGTCCTATCAGGTTCCGGCGCTGGGGCCGCTGTTTGGGGTCAACCTTCGTGGTAAAAGGCACGGTCTGGCGCGGCAATCGCAGAAATGACCTTGTTCAGGCTGAAATGCCGTTATTGCCCGAATAACGGGGTTCTGGACTTTCCGATCGGATACATCCGGCATTTTAAGGGGAATTTCCGTCACAAACGCGGCTTGCTCGGCAGGTGGCGGTCCCAAATCAGGGAACCGCTTGGATTTCACCGCAAAATCAGACTGAAAAGCAGTGGATGACGCGTATGACACCGGGGCGGTTTCCCGACGACCGGTCCCCCGCTAAGGAGAGATCAAGAAGCGAGACCGGCCGCAAGTCCCAGAACCGTCCGGGGTCACACGCGTAACATCCGTTGCTGCAGGTGAATTTTTGCAAATCACGTGCCAACCCCAAGCCACGGTGCGGGAATAATTTTCCACCATTTCGCAGCGGCGCTTTCCCGATTACTGTCGGCCCGGAATCGGAAAGGCTTTGAAATGGCGCAACACTCCAAACGGGTGATCATTGTCGGGGCGGGCATCATCGGTGTCGCCGCGGCGGTCTGGCTGCAACGTGAAGGCCATCAGGTCGTGCTGGTCGATCGCGCCGGCCCGGCCGAAGGCGCTTCTTTCGGCAATGGCGGCGTGTTGGCCTCTTGTGCCATTGTCCCCGTCACCACGCCGGGCCTGTGGACAGAAGCACCGGGCATGGTGCTGAACCCGCAAAGCCCGCTGTTCCTGCGTTGGTCCTACCTGCCGCGAATGATGCCTTGGCTGCTGCGCTATCTTGGCCATGCCACCGATCGCGGCGTGCAACGCACCGCCAAGGCGCTGTATCCGATCATCGGTGACAGCCTGTCCGATCATCAAACCCTTGCCGCCGGGACCGGGGCGGAAAAATGGATCATCGGGTCGGATTATGTCTATCTCTACCCGTCCCGGCGCGCGTATCTGGCCGATCACTATGGCTGGAAAATCAAGCGCCAATTCGGGTTCGACCCGGTGGAATACGAAGGCGAAGCGCTGCGCGCCTATGATCCGTCTTTCGGGCAGGGCATCGGGTTCGGCGCGGCGCTGCCGGGGCATGGCCGGATCACCGATCCGGGCCAATATGTCAAAGACCTTGCCGCCCATGTGGTCGCACAGGGCGGGGAATTGCGCCGCGCCGATGTGTCCGGCCTGATCCGCGACGGCGACCGGGTGACCGGGGTGCAAACCGATGCCGGACCGCTGCACGGTGATGCGGTGCTGATCGCCACCGGTGCGTGGTCGGGGCCATTGGCGCGCGAACTGGGGCTGAATATACCGCTGGAAACCGAACGCGGCTATCATATTGAACTTTGGAACCCCTCGATCATGCCGAAAGCGCCGGTAATGATGACTTCGGGGTCTTTCGTGATCACCCCGATGGAAGGCCGGTTGCGGCTGGCTGGCATCGTGGAATTCGGCGGGTTGCAGGCGGGACCGTCGCGGGCCCCGTTCAATCTGTTGAGAAAACATCTGAAAACGGCGATGCCCGACCTGCGCTGGGACCAAGCCACCGAATGGATGGGCCACCGTCCGACGCTGACAGATTCAGTGCCGGTGATCGGCGCGGTGCCGGGCTGGTCCGGTGCCTATCTGGGCTTTGGCCATCATCATGTCGGGCTGACCGGCGGGGCGAAGACCGGGCAATTGCTGGCGCAGATGATCACCGGAAAACACCCCAATATCGATATGGCCCCTTATGATCCGGGCCGGTTTGCGGGCTGATCCGCGAACGGGTCGTCCGGATAACCGACCCCGGCCAGATACAGCCCCTGCGGCGGACAGACCGGCCCGCAGGCGGCGCGGGTGCGCGCCGCCAAGGCGTCGCGCACATCCTCGGGGGTCCAGGACCCGGTGCCGACCCGTTCCAGCGTGCCGACAAAACTACGCACCTGATTGTGCAGGAAGGACCGGGCGCGCAGGAAAAACCGCAATTCGGGGCCGGACCAGCCTTCGACTTCGGTGATGCTCAACTCGTCCAGCGTTTTGACCGGGCTTGCAGCCTGACAGATGGTGGACCGGAACGTGGTGAAATCATGCTTGCCGATCAGGTATTGCGCTGCCTGCCGCATCGGTTCGGGGTCTAACTGCTGCGGCACCTGCCAGACCAGCCCGGCATCATGGGTGGCCGGGGCCCGCCGCATCAGCAACCGGAACACATAGCGCCGTTCGCGCGCCGAAAACCGTGCATGCCAATCGTCCCCGACCCGCGCCGCGGCCCGGATCGCCACCGGCTGCGGTTTGAGATGGTAATTCAGCGCCTGCGACAGCCGGAACGGGTCCCAATCCTTTTCCAGATCGCAATGCGCCACTTGCGCAATCGCATGCACCCCGGCATCGGTCCGTCCGGCCGCTGCGATATTGTGCGGCCCCGGTTCCAGCCGCGCCAGCGCGGCCTCGATCGCGCCTTGAACCGAAGGCTGATCGGTTTGGCGCTGCCAGCCGACGAAAGGGGCACCGTGATATTCGATATGAAGGGCAAATCTGGGCATGGCGCGCCCATAAAGCAAATTTGCGCATTTGGGAAGCGGCGGGAATTTTCGAGTATTTTTGCCAAGAAGAAACACAAGTGGTTTTACCCGGCCCGGCCTGTGCTTATGTTGGGCACGAGGCGCGACATGAAAGGCGGACCCTTGGTCATCAGCACATTGGCAGACGGTCTGACCCGGCAGATCGAGGCGGTCAGCGACACCCTGTCTGAAACCCTGTTCGAACCGGTGATCCGGCTCGGCGTGACCGGCTTGGCGCGGTCGGGCAAGACGGTGTTCATCACGTCGCTGATTGCCAACCTGATGGATCGCGGCCGGATGCCGCAACTGGTCGCCGCCGCCGATGGCCGGATCGAAGCGGCCTTTTTGCAGCCGCAGCCCGACGACACCGTGCCCCGGTTCGAATTTGAAACCCATCTGGCGGCGCTGACCGGGCCGGACCCGCATTGGCCCGAAAGTACCCGCACGATTTCCGAATTGCGGTTGTCGCTGCGGGTGCGGCCCAAGGGGTTGCTGTCGGGATTGCAGGGGCCGCGCACGGTGCATCTCGATATCGTTGATTATCCCGGCGAATGGCTGCTTGATCTTGGGCTGCTGGACAAAAGTTACGCGGAGTGGTCCGACAGCATGCTGGCGCGGATCGCCGGGCGCGCTTCGGCGCAGGACTATCTTGGCGCGCTGGGCGGGGTCGATGGCGCCGCCAGCCATGACGAGGGCCAAGCACAGCGCTTGGCCCAAAGCTATACCGACTATCTGCAAAAGGCCCGGATCGAAGGCTTTTCCGACTGCACCCCGGGGCGGTTCCTGTTGCCCGGCGATCTGGCCGGGTCGCCGGTTTTGACCTTTGCACCGCTGCCGGCGCTGGCAGCGGCACCGCGCGGATCGCTATACCGCGAAATGCAGCGCCGGTTCGACGCCTATAAATCGCAGGTGGTCAAACCGTTCTTTCGGGATCATTTCGCCCGGATCGACCGTCAGGTGGTTCTGGTCGATGCGTTGGGCGCGATCCATTCCGGCCCCCGCGCGGTCGAGGATTTGCGCCTTGCCATGGCCGACATCCTGTCGGCGTTCCGGCCCGGACGGACGGCGTTTCTGGCCCGGCTGCTGGGGGCCAAGCGGGTGGAAAAGATCCTGTTTGCCGCCACCAAATCCGACCATCTGCATCATTCGCAACATGCCCGCCTGACCGCGATCATGGACGCGCTGCTGCGCGATGCGCGCACACGTGCCGATTTCGCCGGGGCGGATACCCAGGCCTTGGCGCTGGCATCGCTGCGCGCCACTACCGAAGACACCCTGACCCATGACGGCCGTCAGATCGATTGCGTGCGCGGCCGGTTGCTCGATACCGGCAAACGCGCCGCGTTTTATCCCGGCGATCTGCCGACGGACCCGGCGCAATTGCTGTCGCCTGCGCGCAAAGGCGCGGCAAGCTGGCTTGAAGCCGATTACGAGGTGATGAATTTCGCCCCTGCCGCATTGATCCTGAAACCGGGCGAAGGCCCGCCGCATATCCGGCTTGACCGGGCGGCGCAGTTCCTGATCGGGGACCGGTTATGACCGTGGCGCTGCGCGCTGCCGGGCCGCTGGATGCAGGGCAGGTAGGGGCGATCCTGCACCGGGTCAACAGCCTCACCGATTGGCTGCCCGATCTGTATTCGGGGGCCGAAACCATCGGGTATTGCGGCACGATGATCGACCGCGGCTGGGTCACGGTGGCCGAACGCGCCGGGCGCGTCATCGGCTTTCTGGCCCGTGACGGGGCGGAGATCTGCGCGCTTTACCTGCATCCCGATCACAGCGGGCAAGGCATCGGCAAGATGCTGCTGGACCGGGCCAAGAGCCAAAGCGACCGGCTGTGGCTTTGGGTGTTTCAGGCCAATACCGGCGCCCGGCGATTTTATGCCCGTGAAGGTTTCGTTGAAACCGACCGCAGCGATGGTGCGCGCAACGATGAAACCCTGCCCGATCTGCAAATGACCTGGCGCAAGGAGACCGCGCAATGACCAAGGGACCAATCCTGATCGATCTGGAACATGCCCCCGACGCGCCGGGGCCTGACACCGCCCCGCCGGTGACCGACGCGGGCCTGCCGCAAACGGCGGCGATGCAATCGGCAATCGCGGTGGCGGGGCGGCGGCCGTCCCGGCTGGGCCGCTGGATCTGGGGGCTGGCATTGGCGTTCATCGGCGCTGTGGTGTCGGTGGCGGCGTGGGATTTCGTGACCGGGCTGGTCGCGCGGTCGCCGCTGCTGGGCATGGCGGTGGCGATTTTGGGGATTGCGCTGCTGTTGGCGGTTGGAATCGCGGTGATCCGTGAATTGGCGGCGTTTTCGCGGCTGTCACGGATCGACGGGCTGCACAAGCGCGCCAGCGAGGCGCTGGCAGAAGAGGATCTGGCCAAGGCGCGGCAGGTCAGCGACGGTGTGTTGCGGCTGTATCGGGATCGTCCCGAACTGGGCTGGGCGCGCGACCGGTTCGCCCAGCGGCAGGGGGAACAATTCGACGCCTCGGCGCTGCTGGACCTGACCGAAGCGGAAGTGCTGGCACCGCTGGACAAGGCCGCGCAGGCCGAGGTGCAGGCGGCGGCGCGGCAGGTGGCGACGGTGACCGCACTGGTGCCGCTGGCCCTGGCCGATGTGGCGGCGGCGCTGACCTCTAATCTGCGAATGATCCGCCGGGTGGCCGAAATCTATGGCGGCCGGTCGGGCACTTTGGGCAGTTGGCGGCTGATGCGGGCGGTGATGGCGCATCTGGTGGCCACCGGCGCGGTGGCGATGGGCGACGACATGCTGGGATCGCTGGCCGGGGGCGGGATATTGTCGAAACTGTCGCGCCGGTTCGGCGAAGGCGTGGTCAACGGCGCGCTGACCGCCCGGGTTGGGGTCGCCGCGATGGAAGTGTGCCGACCGTTGCCGTTTTCACGGCAGAAACGGCCCAGCGTGTCAGCGATCGTGTCGGGGGCTTTGTCGGGGTTGTTTGCCAAATAGGGGGCGCTGCCCCCATCGTTGAAAATCTTCTATTTTCAACGATTCCCCCGGGATATTTTTGAACAGAAGAAGCGGTCTTGCGGCGTTAAGCACGGGGGGGGGGGGGCAGCCGCGGTTCGGGCGGGGTTAGCGCAGGATCGGCACCCCGCCGGGGCCTTGCATCTTTTCCACCACGGCGGCGCGCAGGCTGCGCCCGATCTTGTGGGCCATTGCCGACCAGGACGCGGCCTGATCTGGGCGCAGTTCGGTCCGCAGGGTCAGGTCGAACAGGGCCAGCCAGATTTCGAACATGCCGGGGCGGACATTGCCCGCGTCGCGGTGAACCTGCACCGGATTGCCGTCATAGCCGCGTTCATGCAGGATGGCATTGGCCCAGAACCGCACGATTTTATCCTCATGGTCGGGCCAGTCGGTCACATGGGCGGCAAAGACCGGGCCCAGACCGGGATGCTGGCGCACCAGCGCGTAGAAGCTTGTCACCACCCGTTCGATGTCATCGCGGGTTACGTCAAAACGCGGGGGAAGGGCTGTCATCGTCAATACTCCTGACTTCGGGCCGAGTTTAGCGCGAAGCTGCGGGGCTGCGAAAGGGGCCAAAGCGCCGCGTTTGCCGCCACTGGACGCTGCCCGCGCAGCGGCCTATAAAGCCGGTCATGAGGCAGAATATGGCCATTATCATTCGAATTATTTGCCCGGCGCTCTGATCTGAGACGAGCCGCCGGGACAAGGCGTATGGCATCCCGCGCCGCCCCTGAACCCTGACAGACGACTATATCCTGAAGGACGCCCGCAATGTGCGCCGATACCCCCGAGACCCTCGATTACAAATCCACCCTGAACCTGCCGCAGACCGATTTTCCGATGCGCGCGGGCCTGCCCAAGCGCGAACCCGGCTGGCTTGACCGCTGGGCGGAAATGGGCATCTATGACCGCCTGCGCGACAAGGCCAAGGATGGCAGCCGCCAGCCCTTCACCCTGCATGACGGCCCGCCCTATGCCAACGGTCACCTGCATATCGGTCACGCGCTGAACAAGACCATCAAGGACATGATCGTGCGCAGCCATCAGATGATGGGCTTTGATGCGCGTTACGTGCCGGGCTGGGATTGTCACGGGTTGCCGATCGAATGGAAGATCGAAGAACAGTACCGCGCCAAGGGCAAGGACAAGGATGCCGTTGACGTGGTGGAATTCCGCCGCGAATGCCGCGCCTTTGCCGCCGAATGGGTCGATATCCAGCGCGATGAATTCAAGCGTCTGGGCATCACCGGGAACTGGGCCGATCCCTATCTGACGATGGATTACCACGCCGAAGCGGTGATCGCCGAAGAATTCATGAAATTCCTGATGAACGGCACGCTTTATCAAGGCTCGAAACCGGTGATGTGGTCGCCGGTGGAAAAAACCGCGCTGGCCGAGGCCGAAATCGAATATCACGATCACAAGAGCCACACGATCTGGGTGCCTTTCGCCGCACAGAACGGCACCGGCGATCTGGAAGGTGTCAAGGCGGTGATCTGGACGACGACCCCTTGGACGATCCCGTCCAACAAGGCCGTCGCCTATAACCCGAAAATCGCTTACGGGCTTTATGAAATCACCGGCACGCCGGACGAATGCTGGTGCAAAGTGGGCGACAAATACCTGTTGGCCGATGCTTTGGCCGAAGACGTGCTGGTCAAGGCGCGGCTTGAGGACGGCATGTGGAAACGCCTGCGCGATGTTGCGCCCGAGGAACTGGACACGCTGACCCTGTCGCATCCTTTTGCCGGGATCGACGGTGCGAACGGGTTTTGGGATTACGACGTGCCGATGATCGATGGCGATCACGTCACCGACGATGCCGGTACCGGTTTCGTGCATACCGCGCCCAGCCACGGCGCCGACGACTATGAATGTTTCGTCAAGCGGGGCTGGCTGGACCGGATGACCCACAATGTCGGTGAAGAAAGCGAATTCCTGCCGCATGTGCCGTTCTTTGCCGGGCTCAAGGTGTTCAACCACAAGGGCAAGGAAGACAAGGCCAACGCTGCCGTGATCGACAAGCTGGTCGAAGCGGGCGGGTTGATCGCGCGGGGCCGCGTCACCCACAGCTATCCGCATAGCTGGCGGTCCAAGGCCCCGATCGTGTTCCGCAACACGCCGCAATGGTTCGCCGCCATCGACCGCAAGATCGACGACGGTCAGGGCAGCTATGGCGATACCATCCGGGAACGGGCGCTGACCTCGATTGATCAACTGGTGAAATTCACCCCGCAGACCGGGCGCAACCGGTTGTATTCGATGATCGAATCCCGCCCCGACTGGGTACTGAGCCGGCAACGCGCCTGGGGTGTGCCGCTGACCTGCTTTACCAAGAAGGGCGTGCTGCCGACCGATCCCGATTTCCTGCTGCGAAATGACGCCGTGAATACCCGCATTTCCGAAGCCTTCGAAGCCGATGGCGCCGATGTCTGGTATGGTGACGGCGCCAAGGATCGTTTCCTTGGCGGCATCGTCGATCCGGACGCCTATGATCAGGTATTTGACGTGCTCGACGTGTGGTTCGATTCCGGCTCGACCCATGCCTTCGTGTTGCGCGACCGTCCCGATGGCACCGCCGACGGCATCGCCGATGTTTATATGGAAGGCACCGATCAACATCGCGGCTGGTTCCATTCTTCCCTGTTACAGGCTTGTGGCACCAAGGGCCGTGCGCCTTACCGCAACGTGGTGACACATGGGTTCACGCTGGACGAGAAGGGCAATAAAATGTCCAAATCGCTGGGCAATACCATCGTGCCGGAAAAGGTCGTGCAGCAATACGGTGCCGATATCTTGCGGCTTTGGGTGGCCCAGACCGATTACACCGCCGATCAGCGGATCGGCCCGGAAATCCTCAAGGGCGTAGCGGACAGCTATCGCCGGTTGCGCAACACGCTGCGCTTCATGCTGGGGGCGCTGAATGAATTTTCTGACGCCGACCGGGTCGATCCCGCCGACATGCCGGAACTGGAACAATGGGTGCTGCACCGCTTGGCGGAACTCGATCACAAGGTGCGCAACGGCTATCAATCCTATGATTTCCAAGGCGTGTTTTCGGCCGTGTTCAACTTTGCCACGGTGGACCTGTCGGCGTTCTATTTCGACATCCGCAAGGACGCGCTGTATTGCGACGGCGACACGGCCCGACGCCGGGCCGCGCGCAGCGTGCTGGACATCCTGTTCCACCGCCTGACCACCTGGTTGGCCCCGATCCTGGTGTTCACGATGGAAGAAGTGTGGCTTGAACGCTTCCCCGGCGCGGACAGCTCGATCCATCTGGTCGATATCCCCGAAACCCCGGCCAATTGGCTCAATGAACCGTTGGCGGCGAAATGGGCGCAGGTCCGTCAGGCCCGCCGCGTCGTCACCGCCGCGCTGGAATTGCAACGCACCGACAAGGTGATCGGGGCGTCCTTGGAAGCGGCCCCGGTGGTTCATGTGCGCGACGCCGAAACCTTGGCGGCGCTGAAAACCGTCAGTTTCGACGATATCTGCATCACTTCCGATATCGTGCTGACCGGCGATCCGGTGCCGTCCGAAGCCTTCCGCTTGCCGGAAATCGAAGGCATTGGTGTGGTGTTCGAAAAAGCCGAGGGTGAAAAGTGTCAAAGGTGCTGGAAAATCCTGCCCGATGTCGGCACCCACGCCCATCCGGGCACGTGCAAACGCTGCGATGAGGCGCTGAACTGAACCACAGAAATGGCCCCAAACCCGGTTTGGGGCCATTTTTACAAGGAATGTCCTAATGTTACGGCTGACTGTTGAAACGCCAACCGGCGCTGTCACCCTGACCGAAGACACTGGTGCCATCACCCGCGCAGATTGGTGCGGCAGCCATTCCGACCGGTCGCCATTGCTGGATAAGGCGGCGCACCAACTGACCGAATATTTCAACGGCGACCGGACCGCATTCGACCTGCCATTGCGGGTGGACGGATCGGATTTTCAACGTCGGGTCTGCGCCGCGATCACTGCTATTCCATTCGGAGAAACAAGAACCTACGGCGACTTGGCAAAGAATTTGCAAGTCCCGGCACAGGCGGTCGGGCAGGGCTGTGGCGGCAATCCGATCCCGATCCTGATCCCCTGTCACCGGGTGTTGGGCAGCAAGGGATTGGGCGGGTTTTCCGGTCGTGGCGGGGTGGAAACCAAGGTCTGGTTGCTGAAACACGAAGGCGCTGCAGGGCTGCTGATTTGACCTGAGACCCGGTAAAACTGGACAAATGCGACGGTGATTGAAGTCTATCCACAGAAAACACGGGTAAACTTGTCTTGATGCAGCAATTTGTGGATAACTTGCCGGGGTTTAGCCACATGTATTGCAACATCCGCTGCCCGGTCACGACCCGGTCCCGGTGGAAAGACCGCGCTATGAACCTGTCACATAAGAGTCATATTATTGGATATATCCACATAAAATGGGATATAGCTTATCCATTTCGAACATTTTGTGGATAACTCAGGCGGCCCGCTTTTCCGGCACGACCTGCTGCACGATCCCGACCAGCAACAGGTAGACCGAGGTCGCCACCAACCCCCAATGCGCCCAGCTGTCGGGGTGAAAATCGACCCAGGCGGCCCAACCGGCAAAGAAGGTCCAAGCCAGCGCCACCGGCAGGGACAGCCCGCGCCACCGTTCAGTCCGCACCGGATGGATGAATTTCAACGGCATGAACATCGCGGCGGCCAACACCGTGACCAGCGTCAGGATGACCCAGAAATTCGGCGTCAGCGCGAACAGCACGATCACCAGCATGTTCCAGCATCCGGGAAACCCCGAAAAGGAATTGTCCTTGGTCTTCATCCTCGTGTCGGCGAAATACATCGCGCTGGCAAAGGTGATGATGATGATCGAAAACCAACCGGTCCAGCCCGGCAACAGCCCGGACTTGAACAGCGCAAAAGCCGGAATGAACACGTAAGTCAGGTAATCAATGATCAGGTCCAACAGCACGCCGTCGAACTGCGCCGCGTAATGTTTGACGTGATAGCGCCGCGCCAACGGCCCGTCGATCCCATCCACGGCAAAGGCCACGACCAGCCACAGAAACATCAGGCTCCACTTTCCGTCCACCGCTGCCAGCATCGCCAGCATGGCAAATACCGCCCCGGTGGCGGTCAGCAGGTGAACCGATAACGCTTTGAATTCGTTTGTAATAACCATTCCAGATCCCTGTTGCGCGGCTTAGCCTGCTTTCGGATGGGTTCTGTCATATACCTCCAAGATGCGGGTCAAGTCCACCGCGGTATAGGCTTGGGTGGTCGACAAGGATGCGTGGCCCAGAAGTTCCTGAATCGCCCGCAAATCACCGCCCGCATTCAACAGATGGGTGGCGAAACTGTGCCGCATCGCGTGCGGCGTGGCTGTGGCGGGCAGGCCCAGCTGCATTCGCGCCTGTTCCATCCCCTTCTGGATGATACGCGGGCTCAACGCGCCCCCGCGCACGCCGCGAAACAGCGCGGTATCGGGGTCCATCGGGAACGGGCACAACCGGACATAGCGTGCAACCGCCGCCTTTGCTGCCGGTAAAACCGGCACCATGCGTTCCTTGTTGCCCTTGCCAAGAATGCGCAGGCTATCGGCCAGCGGCACATCGCGCCCGGTCAATCCCAGCGCCTCGGATATCCGCAATCCGCAGCCATAAAGCAGGGTCACAACCGCCACGTCGCGGGCCGCGACCCAATCTTCGCCCGCCTGCATTTCGACCGTGTCGATCATGTCGCGCGCGGCATCCTCGTCCAAGGGGCGGGGCAGTTTTGCGGTGAATTTCGGCATCCGTGTGGACAGAACGGCGGTGGGTTCGAACCCTTCGCGTTCTGCCAGCCAGCGATAAAAACTCTTTACCGCCGACAGTTTGCGCGCCAGGGACCGCGATCCGACCTTGCCCGACCGGGTAAAAGCCATCCAGGCGCGCATATCCGAAACGGTGATCTGCGACAGCGGCGTCAACCCTTGGGTCTGGCCCTTATGTTCAGTCATGAAAGTCAGAAAATCGCCCACATCGCGGGAATAGGCCGCGATGGTGTGATCCGACGCGTCGTTCAGCGCTTTTTGTCCCTCCAGCCACCGTTGCAGGGCATCCCGCGCCGCCGGAGAGATCAGGCTCATGACAGCCAGCGGCGCATCGAACGTTCGAACACGGCGGCGAAAAACGCCAACAGGTCGGTGCCCTGTTGCGGGCTGAACTGATGCGGGTCTTCGGCGCCCATCACCAACATGCCGGGCAACCGGCCCGCGCCGAAATCCAGTTTCAGGCAGGCTTCGGACCGCATCCAATCGGCCTTGTCGCCATAGATTTCCGGCGCGCCGTCCTGAATCTGCCGCAAAGTGACCTGACGCAGCGGGATATTGCGGCCTTGGGTCAGGTAATCGGCGATGAAGCCCGGTTCGGCCACCGACAACACATCGCCCAGCCGCTGCACTGCCGGTTCTTCGTCATTTTGCACCGATTCCAGCACCAGCTTGACGCAATCGACCCGCAGAATATCGGCCACCGGTCCGGCCAGATCGCGCAGGAACACTTCGAATTCCATCGGGTCCAGCATGCGCAGAATGGCACGATTGACCTGATTGGTGCCGGCCAGATTTTCATAGGCGGCGGCGATCACGCTGCGATGGGTGTCTTCCAGCCGGTCCAGCCGGGATTCGAGCCGTTCCATCGCGATACCGCGCAGATCGACGATATTGCCGCCCATCGCCCGTTCATTCGCTGCGATCAGCGCATGCATAAGGTCTTGATCGTCAAGGATAACATCGGGCTGCGAAATGATCTGTTCGCGCAACTGGTCGTTGATCTTGGGCTTGCTCATCGGTCCATCATTCATCTTTTGCCTAACCGTAACAGATGGTTCGCGGGATTTCTTCATGTTTTTCACTGAAAAACTCAAAAATTGGCCCCGATTGCCTGCCCTTTCCCAAACGCTTTGTGGAAAACTTTGCGAAACGACACGAAACCAATGTGTTACTTTGACAGGTGCCTGTGAATAACGCCGTGCGGGTTTCTGCCGGTCACAACCGCCAGCCATAAAAAAGGCGCGCCAACCGGCGCGCCCGTGTCTTCGCGATCCGGGACGGTTTACAGGATCTTGATACCGGCCGCGTCGATATCGGCCAGGAAGGTCGCCAATCCCTTGTCGGTCAGCGGGTGGTTGACCAGCGATTTGATCACCGCGGGCGGTGCGGTCATCACGTCGGCCCCGATCCGGGCACAATCGAGCACATGGTTCACCGACCGGATCGACGCTGCCAGGATCTGGGTTTCGAACCCGTAATTGTCGTAAACCGTGCGGATATCTTCGATCAGCTCCATCCCGTCCAGCCCGATATCGTCGATCCGGCCGATGAAGGGGCTGATGAAGGTTGCGCCCGCCTTGGCCGCCAACAGCGCCTGATTGGCGCTGAAACACAGCGTCACGTTGACCATGTGGCCGTCATCGCTCAGCACCTTGCAGGCTTTCAACCCGTCCCAGGTCAGCGGCACCTTGACGGCGATGTTTTCGGCGATCCCGGCCAGCTTGCGGCCTTCGCTGATCATCGTGTCGGCATCGGTTGCGGTCACTTCGGCGGACACCGGACCATCGACCAGATCGCAGATCTGCTTGGTCACGTCTAATATGTCGCGGCCGGACTTCTTGATCAGCGACGGGTTGGTGGTCACACCATCGACCATGCCCAACTCGTGCAGCTCGGCGATGGCATCGAATTCGGCAGTATCTACAAAGAATTTCATCTCGGGGCCTCGAATGGGTTGGACTTTGCTCGGCTTGGCTTTACCCCATAGAGACTATACCCGAAACCCAAAAAAGGCGACCCGTGACCGAGCAGGATTTCTTTGATCAGGGCGATCTAATCGGCGTGCTGACGACCCAGCCGCTGGATCGTGTTCTGGATTACAAAGCGCCCGAAGGCGGCTGCTGGCGCGGTGCCTTCGTCGAGGTGCCGCTGGGCCCGCGCAAGGTGCTGGGCGTGGTCTGGGGCGCCGGCAAGGGCGATTATGACCGCTCGAAAATCCGCTCGGTGATCCGGGTGCTGGATGTCGCTCCGATGCGCGAAGAAATGCGCGCCTTCCTGACCCGCGCTGCCGATTATACCCTGACCCCGATGGCCGCGATGCTGCGGCTGGCCACCCGCGCGCCGGGGCTGGGCGATCCACCTTCGATGCAGAAAATCTACCGTCTCGGCAGTGGCGAACCGGACCGAAAAACCGATGCCCGAACACGGGTGGTCGAGGTGCTGCGCGATTATGGCGGGCTGGCCTTCACGTTGAAGGAACTGGCCGAAATGGCCGGGGTTTCGACCAGCGTGGTCAAAGGTTTGGTCAAACAGGGCGTGGTGTTGGAACAGGACCGGCCACGCGATCTGCCGTTCCCGGTGATGGACCCCGATCATGGCGGCAAGGCGCTGACCGAGGATCAGGCAAATTCTGCCGCCGCGCTGCGTGCCGCACAGCAAACCGGCCGCTATGGCACCACGCTTTTGCGCGGTGTCACCGGGTCGGGCAAGACCGAAGTCTATCTCGAAGCGGTGGCCGAATGTCTGCGGCAAGGCCGTCAGGCGCTGGTGCTGCTGCCGGAAATCGCGCTGACGGCGGAATTCCTGACCCGGGTCGAAGCCCGCTTTGGCACCAAACCGGCAGAATGGCATTCCGGCGTCACCATGACCGAACGCCGAAGAATCTGGAAAATGGTCGGGCAGGGCGGGGTGCAGATGGTGATCGGGGCGCGGTCTGCGCTGTTCCTGCCGTTTCAAAACCTTGGTCTGATCGTGGTCGATGAAGAACATGACAATTCCTACAAACAGGAAGACGGCGTTTTGTATAATGCCCGTGACATGGCGGTTCTGCGCGCCAGCCTGTGCGACGCGCGGGTGATTCTGGCCTCGGCCACGCCAAGCCTTGAAAGCTGGACCAATGCCGAAGCGGGCAAATATGACAAACTGACCCTGACCAGCCGCTTCGGCGCTTCGGTGATGCCAGACATGAAAGCGATCGACATGCGCGGCGAACAATTGCCGTCCGATCGCTGGATTTCGGGCACCCTGCAACGGGCGGTGCAGGCGCGGATCGACAAGGGCGAACAGGCGTTGTTGTTCATCAACCGGCGCGGCTATGCGCCGGTGACGATTTGCCGGGCCTGCGGCCATCAGATCGCCTGCGACCATTGCGATGCGCGGATGGTGGAACACCGGTTCCTGAAACGGCTGGTCTGCCATCAATGCGGCGAAACCAAACCGATGCCGGAAAAATGCCCCCATTGCGACGCCGAAGGCCGTCTGGCCCCGGTCGGACCGGGGGTGGAACGGCTGTCCGAAGAAGCGGTGAAACTGTTCCCCGATGCAAAGGTCGTCACGCTCAGTTCCGACATGTTCGGCACCGCGCGGGAACTAAAGGCCCAGATCGCCGAAATCGCCGAAGGGGCCGCCGATATCATCATCGGCACCCAACTGGTCGCCAAGGGGCATAATTTTCCGCTGCTGACGCTGGTCGGGGTGATCGATGCCGACCTTGGCTTGCAAGGCTCGGACCTGCGCGCCGCCGAACGCACCTTTCAACTGATGCGGCAGGTCGCGGGCCGCGCCGGTCGGGCCGAACGCAAAGGCACCGCTCTGTTGCAGACCTATCAACCCGAACACCCGGTGATCCGCGCCATTCTGGCCGGTGACGAAGAAGGGTTCTGGCGCGCCGAAGCCGAAGAACGCCGCCATGCCGGGGTGCCGCCCTTTGGCCGCATGGCCGGGATCATCCTCAGCTCGCCCGATCCGCAGGCGGTGTTCGACCTTGGCACCGACATGGCCCGGCGCAACGCCCCGTTACGACAGGTCGGGGCACAGGTTTTCGGCCCGGCCCCGGCCCCGATTGCCCGTATTCGCGGGCGCCACCGGGTGCGGCTGCTGGTCAAGGCCGACAAATCCGCGCCGTTGCAGGCGGCGCTGTCACGCTGGATCGCGCAGTTCAAACTGCCCAACCAGATGCGCCTGACCGTCGATATCGACCCGCAAAGCTTTTACTGACCGATTGCCTCTCGCGCCGCAGATCGCGGCCGAAGTCGCCGCTTATCTGGTCGCCGCGCGCAGCGCGGGCTGATTCAGGAAAATATCGGTGGCCATCGCGCCGACCCACATGAAGAACAGCGCACACCAAGCGGTGCCGGCAAAGATCGACCCGCCGGTGACACCCGCGCCGATGGCACAGCCACCCGCCAACATGCCGCCAAACCCCATCAGCGCCGCGCCGATCATCGCTTGACGCATGGTCGCGGGACCGTCGAAACCCTGTAGCTTGAATTCTTTCATCAGGAACGACGCCAAGAACGATCCGATGAACACACCCGGCACCAGCCCGACATCAAATTCCAGCACTGCGTCGCGTTCAAGGAAAAACATCAATGTATGCGCCGACGGGCCGGTAAAGGTGGCGCTTTCGATCTGCACCGGGTCGAACGCGACCTGGCTCAACCCAAAGGTCAGAACCCATCCCAGGGCGACGGAAAACCCGACGCCTGACGCAAAAAACAACCGCGAAACCCCGATCCGGTTGCGCCGCGACAATTCCAGCGCCAACAGCGCAATCGCAATGCCCAGCACCAGACCGGCCCATTTCGGCAGGCCAAAAACGGCCAGCAAGTCCATGTTGCGCCCGCCGTCGGTGATCCACAGCGCCGCCAGCTTGTCGCGCCATCCCGACAGGATGCCTTGCAGGCTCATCTGCGCCACCACCGCGAAAATCAGCCCCGACACCACCGACCGCAGGTTGCCGGTCGCCGCCAGCACCAACAACCGTCCCGAACAGCCCTTGGCCAGAACCATGCCGACGCCAAACAACAGCCCGCCAATGATCGCGCCGGACCAACTGCCCGGCACCGCCATCATCCTTGCGTCTTCGGCCCGCATCAGCCCCAAAAGCTGCGCCGCCTGAACCCAGACCACGGCGGTGGAAAAGGTCAGCAGCCAAACCGCCACCTTGTCATTCATCTGACCACGGGCAAATTCCACCGTCGCCGCACGCAGACAAAACCGCGATCGCTGCGCCGCAACCCCGAACACCACACCGGTGGCCAGCCCCATCAAGGCGGCTGTCGGCGCTTCTCCAATCCGTTCAACGATATCGAGCAATTCCATGGCCACGACTCCCTGTCTCGCGTCGCGGCTATTTCATCACAAACATATTCACTTTTCATTGATTCAGATCAGGCAGGGCAGGGCCCGCCCGTCATTCCCGCGCCCTGAGCGTTTCCACCGGTCGCAGATTCAACGCGTGCCAGGCAAAGCCGATCCCGGCCAGAACCGTCGCCGCCACGCCGCCCAGAACGATCCCCAGCGCCGAGGGCCAGATCACCTCGAACCCGGTTTCCATCACGAAATGCATTACCGCCCAGCCACCTGAAATCCCCGCGATCAACGCCACCAAGGCCGCCGCCGCCCCCAGCAGCGCCGATCGCAATGCGAAACTGCGCAGGATCTTCCACCGCGTCGCGCCCAGCGTTTTCAAAACCGCCGCTTCGTAACTGCGCGCCGGGGCACCCGCCGCCGCCGCCCCGATCAGCACCAGAAACCCGGTCACCAAGGTCGCCGCCGCGCCCCAGGATGTCGCCGCCGCGATCCCGTCCAGCATCGCTGAAACCCGGTCGATCGCATCGCGCACCCGGATTGCGGTGATATTGGGATAAGCCCCGGTCAGATCGCGCAAAATCGCTGGTTCCGCCGCCTCGTCGGCATAAACGGTGGCGATGAAACTATGCGGCGCAGCGGCCAACGCGGTTTCGTTCATCGCCAGGATGAACCCCATCCCGGCGGTGGAAAAATCCACTTCGCGGAAACTGGCAATGGTGCCGGTGATGTCGCGGCCCAGAATATTCAGGGTCATCGCGTCGCCCAAGCGCAGGCCCATTTCCTCGGCCTCGTCGGCGGCGAAACTGATCAGCGGTGCCCCGCTGTAGTCACGCGGCCACCATTCGCCCGCAGTCAGCTTGGTATTTTCGGGCCGGTCAGCGGCATAGGTGATGCCGCGATCACCGCGCAATACCCAATGATCACCGGCCACGTCGCGGGCAGGGCGGTCATTGATCCGGGTAATCACCCCGCGCAGCATCGGCGCATGTTCAACCCGGCTAACGGCCTTGTCTTGGTCCAACCGGGCCAGAAAACCGTCGATCTGATCTTTCTGAATATCGACAAAGAAAAACGACGGTGCCTTGTCCGGCAGGTCCTGCGCAATCGCGTTGCGCAGATTGCCATCGATCTGTCCCACCGCTGCCAGCACCGTCAGGCCAAGCCCCAATGACAACACCACCGGGGTGGCTTCGTCCCGCGCGCCACCAATCGCGGCCAGCGCCCAACGCAGCGCCGCGCGGCCCCGTGCCAGCGGCGCGGAGGCATGGGCCAGCTTGCGGATCGCCCGCGCCGACAGCGCCAGCGCCGCCAGCGACAGCAAAATCCCCCCCGTGGTCCACAGCGTCAGCCGCCAGGTGCCGGAAAACCCGATTGCTGCCCCGATCAGCATCCCGGTCAGCGCCAGCGTGATCACGACATAGCGTATCGGCGGCAACGCCCGCGCCCCGGCCATGGCATCGCGAAACAGCGTCGCGGCCCGCACCTCGCCGGTGCGCGCCAGCGGCCACAGGGTGAAAATCAGCGCGGTCAGCATGCCATAGATCGCCGCCTCGATCAGTGGCGCGGGATAAACGGTAAATTCTGACGGCACCGGCAATTGCGCCGCCAACAGCGGCCCGATCACCACAGGCACCCCGGCCCCCAGTAGTAGCCCCAGCGTGATCCCCAGCAGCGAAAGCGCCCCAATTTGCAGGAAATAGATCTGGAATATCGTGCGCTGATCCGCGCCAAGACTGCGTAAAGTGGCGATCACTTCGGTTTTCCCGGCCAGATAGGCCCGCACCGCCGCCGACACGCCAACCCCGCCCACCGCCAGCCCGGACAGGCCGACAAGGATCAAGAACGCCCCGATCCGGTCGACAAAGGCCTTGATCCCCGGTGCGCCATTGCGGGCATCGCGCCAGCGCAACCCGCTGTCTTCAAACGCCTGCATCGCCTGTTGCTTCAACGGGTTCAATTCGGTGCCGGGCGGCAACAGCAGCCGGTATTTGCTGCTATAAAGCGTCCCCGGTGCCAACAGGCCGGACGCTTCCAGATCGGCGGTTCGCACCATCGTGCGCGGCCCCAACGCGAACCCGTCCGCGGCGCTATCTGGTTCGCGCTCCAACGCGGCGCTCAACACGAAATCCTGCGTGCCTAACCGGAACCTGTCGCCCACCGCGATTTCCATCTGGGTGATCAACAATGGGTCCATCACCGCGCCGGGCAGACCGTCCCGCCCCGCCAGCGCCGCGCTCAATTCCATGTCGGGCTGCAACTCGACCGCGCCGACCAGCGGATAAGCGTCATCGACCGATTTCACCTGTGTCAGCATCCGGGTGTCGCCGCGCGTGGCCATCGACCGGAAATCGCTGACCTCGGACACCGCAACCGCCCGCGCCGCCATCCAAGCGCGTTCGTCTGCGCTGGCAAAGCGGTAGGTGAATTCCATTTCGGCATCACCGCCCAGCAAGGCCGCCCCTTCGCGCGACAATCCGGCTTCGATTCCGGCGCGCACGCTGCCCACTGCGGCAATCGCCGCCACCCCCAGTGTCAGGCAGGCCAGAAAGATGCGAAACCCCTTCAGCCCGCCACGCAATTCACGCCGGGCCAGCCGCGCGGCAATTTTCAAACTCATGCCACGGCCTCGGCGCTGGTTTCTTCGATCCGGCCATCGCGCAGATGCACCACCCGGTCGCAGCGGTCGGCCAACTCTGGCGCATGGGTGACCAGAACCAAGGTTGCGCCATGCCGGTCGCGAAGCCCGAACAGCAGATCGATGATTGCCGCGCCATTGGCACCGTCCAGATTTCCGGTCGGTTCATCGGCCAGCAAAATCTTCGGGCGTGGGGCGCTGGCCCGCGCCAGCGCCACCCGCTGTTGTTCCCCGCCCGACATTTGCGACGGATAATGATCGCCCCGGTCTTCCAACCCGACCGCCCGCAATTCTTCGCGGGCGCGATCAAACGCGTCGTCATGCCCGGCCAATTCCAGCGGCGTGGCGACGTTTTCCAGCGCGGTCATGGTCGGGATCAGGTGAAAAGACTGGAACACGATGCCCATATTGCCGCGCCGGAACCGGGCCAGCTGATCTTCGTTCATCGTGGTCAGGTCCTGTCCCAGCGCCCGCACATGCCCCGAACTGGCCCGTTCCAGCCCGCCCATCAGCATCAACAGCGAAGATTTGCCAGACCCGGACGGTCCCACCAGCCCAAGGCTTTCACCGCTCTGGACATCCAGCGAAATGCCGTGAAGTATTTTCACGCGCCCGGCATTGCCATCCAGCGAAAGGGTTGCATCTGTCAGGGAAAGAACGGGATCAGACATGCGGTTTTACCAATTTTTTCAAGCTTTCGTGTCATATGGGGCCTGCGCCCTGCGCGGCAAGGCCCTTGCGGCGGTGATCCTGCTTCTGCCAGCTCCGGTTTTGGCCGCACCGGTCTCTCTGGTGGCCTTTGGCGACAGCCTGACCCAAGGCTATGGGCTGATCGAACAGGACGGGTTCGTGCCGCAATTGCGCGGCTGGCTGGCCGATCATGGCGCCACTGCGCGGGTGATCAATGCCGGCGTGTCGGGCGATACCACGTCGGGCGGGTTGGCAAGGATCGACTGGACGCTGACCGATGATGTGCAGGGGATGATTCTGGCGCTGGGCGGCAATGACGTGCTGCGCGGCACCGATCCCGGCCTGATCCGCGCCAATATCACCGGCATCTTGCAGGTGGCGCAGGCCAAAGGCGTCGATGTCCTGTTGGTCGGGATGCAGGCACCGGGCAATTTCGGCCCCGATTACAGCCGCGAATTCAACGCGATCTGGCCCGATCTGGCGGCGGAATTCGGCGCGATTTATGTTCGCAGCTTTTTCGAAGGTCTGGGCACTGACGACCCGGCGCAACTGCGCGATCTGTTCCAACCCGACGGCATCCATCCAAATGCCGACGGCGTGGCGCTGATCGTCCAATCTCTGGGGCCGCATGTGATTGAACTGATCGACCGGGCACAGTAACCGGCAGTGATTGTCATCCCTCACCGTCCGGGCATAGGGTGGCGCCAAAGGGAGGAACACCATGACCGATCGAACCATCGATCCGGGCCGCGATGGCGCCAAGATGAATTTCCGCGACGCGATGTCTTACGGCGATTACCTGTGCCTCGATGCGCTGCTGGATCAGCAACACCCGCAAAGCGACGCACCGGACGAATTGCTGTTCATCATTCAGCACCAGACCAGCGAATTGTGGATGAAACTGGCGATCCATGAACTGTCCGGCGCCCGCAACGCGCTGAACGCGGGCGACATGGCCCCGATGTTCAAGATGCTGGCCCGGGTCAGCCGGATCTTCGAACAGCTCAACAATGCCTGGGACGTGCTGCGCACCATGACGCCCGCCGATTACACCCGCTTTCGCGAAGCGTTGGGGCCGTCTTCGGGGTTTCAGTCTTATCAATACCGGATGATCGAATACGTGCTGGGCAACCGCAATCCCAACATGCTGAAACCGCATGAACACCGGCCCGAAATTCATCAGATGCTGTCGGATGAACTGACCCGGCCCAGCTTCTATGACGATGTGATCCGGCATCTGTTCATCACTCTCGACGGGCCGGGTGCGAAAATTCCCGCGCCGCAGCTCACGACCCCGCATGCCGCAATTCCCGAAGTGCAGGCGAAATGGAAGCTGGTCTATGAAGACGTGCAAACCCATTGGGCCCTTTATGAACTGGCCGAAAAACTGGTCGATCTCGAAGACTATTTCCGCCGCTGGCGCTTCAACCATGTCACCACGGTGGAACGCGTGATCGGGTTCAAACGCGGCACCGGCGGCACGTCCGGGGTCGATTACCTGAAAAAGATGCTCAGCGTCGAACTTTTCCCTGAACTCTGGCAACTGCGAGGAGAACTCTAATCATGGCATCGCAACTTCCCCGCAAGGACCAGTTCGATCTGCCCGAAGGCGTGATCTATCTCGACGGCAATTCACTGGGGCCGCTGCCCAAAGGCGCGGTTGACCGCGCCGCGACGGTACTCCGCGCCGAATGGGGCCAAGACCTGATCAAGGCATGGAATACCGCCGGTTGGATGGCCCTGCCCAAACAGGTCGGCGACCGCATCGGCGCATTGATCGGCGCACCCGAAGGATCGGTGGCCACCGGCGACACCTTGTCGATCAAGGTCTATCAGGCGCTGGCGGCGGCGCTGAAAATGCGCCCCGACCGGCGGGTGATCCTGTCGGATCAGGGCAATTTTCCCACCGATCTCTATATGGCGCAGGGGCTGATCGACACCATCGATAAGGGTTATACGCTTAAAACCCCGGCCCCCGAAGACGTGATGGGCGCGATCACCGAAGATGTCGCGGTGGTGATGCTGACGCAGGTCGATTACCGGTCTGGCCGGATGCATGACATGGCAGCGATCACCCGCAAGGCGCATGATATGGGCGCGGTGATGATCTGGGATCTGGCCCATTCCGCCGGCGCGGTGCCGGTCGATCTGACCGGGTGCAATGCCGAATTCGCGGTTGGGTGCAGCTATAAATACCTCAATGGCGGGCCCGGCGCGCCTGCCTTCATCTATGTCCGCCCCGATCTGGCGACCACGGTGCAACCGGCGCTGGCGGGGTGGCTTGGCCATGATGCCCCTTTCGCGATGGAACTGTCCTACCGTCCGGCAATGTCGACCGAACGGATGCGCGTCGGCACCCCGCCGATCGTGCAGCTGTCGCTGCTCGATCATGCTCTGGACGTCTGGGATGGGGTCGATATGGCCGATCTGCGTGCCGCTTCGATCACATTGTCCGAACGCTTCATTGCCGAAGTCGAAGCCCGTTGCCCGCAACTGACCCTGGCGTCGCCGCGTGACCCCGCACAGCGCGGTTCACAAGTGTCCTTCGCCTTCGAACATGGCTATGCCGCGATGCAGGCCTGTATCGATCACGGCGTGATCGGTGATTTCCGCGCCCCCAATATCATGCGTTTCGGCTTCACCCCGCTCTATCTCGACGAAGCGGATGTGATCGCCGCCGCCAAGGTGATCGAAACGGTGATCGCGAATGACCTGTGGCGCGATCCGAAATACCAAACCATGTCGAAAGTGACCTGAACGATCCCATCCGGGCCGCGCCGCCCTGCCACCGGCGCGGCCTTCTGGACAAGGGATTATGTCAATCTATTCCGCTTCGACCATGAAACCGGGCGAAACCCATGCAGCCCATCACGAGCCCCATTGACCAATCGTCATTTCCACAGCATATCCCGATCCATGACCGATCTCGCACATATCCGCAATTTCTCCATCGTGGCCCATATCGACCACGGTAAATCCACATTGGCCGACCGGCTGATTCAGTCCACCAATACGGTGGCTGAACGGGATATGAAGGAACAGTTGCTCGACAGCATGGATATCGAGCGCGAGCGCGGTATCACCATCAAGGCCAACACGGTGCGCATCGATTACCTGGCACAGGATGGCGAAACCTATGTTCTGAACCTGATCGACACCCCCGGCCATGTCGATTTCGCTTACGAAGTCTCCCGCTCGATGCGCGCGGTCGAAGGCTCGCTGCTGGTCGTCGACAGCACCCAAGGGGTCGAAGCGCAGACACTGGCCAATGTCTATCAGGCGATCGACGCCGATCACGAAATCGTGCCGGTGCTGAACAAGATCGACCTGCCGGCTTCCGATTGCGACCGCGTCGCCGAACAGATCGAGGATGTCATCGGCATTGATGCGTCCGATGCGATCCGGGTGTCGGCCAAATCCGGCATCGGCATCGAAGACACGCTCGAAGCGATCGTCAAACGTCTGCCCGCGCCCAAGGGCGACCGTGACGCGCCATTGAAGGCGATGCTGGTCGATAGCTGGTATGACGCTTATCTCGGCGTCGTCGTGCTGGTGCGGATCATGGACGGCGTTTTGAAAAAGG
Source organism: Thalassovita gelatinovora (assembly GCF_001458355.1). Lineage (GTDB taxonomy): Bacteria > Pseudomonadota > Alphaproteobacteria > Rhodobacterales > Rhodobacteraceae > Thalassobius > Thalassobius gelatinovorus. Next base: position 334,397 of record NZ_CYSA01000026.1, read on the forward strand.
GTCAGCGCATCAAGATGATGCAGACAAACGCCGTTTATCCGGTCGACCGGGTCGGTGTGTTCCGTCCCGCGATGACCGCCATCGACGAACTCGGCCCCGGTGAAATCGGTTTCATCACCGCCTCGATCAAGCAGGTGCGCGATACCAAGGTCGGCGATACCATCACCACCGATAAAAAGGGCGTCGAAACCCCGCTGCCGGGCTTCAAACCCAGTCAGCCGGTGGTGTTCTGCGGCTTGTTCCCGGTCGATTCAGCCGAATTCGAAGACCTGCGCGACGCGATCGAGAAGCTGGCACTGAACGACGCGTCCTTCAGCTACGAAATGGAAACCTCCGCCGCGCTCGGCTTCGGGTTCCGCTGTGGTTTCCTCGGGCTGTTGCATCTCGAAGTGATCCGTGACCGGATCGAACGCGAATATGACATCGACCTGATCACCACCGCGCCGAGCGTGATTTATCACATTTTCATGCGCGACGGCGAAAAGATCGACCTGCACAACCCCGCCGACATGCCCGATCCCTCCACCGTTGACCATATCGAGGAACCGCGCATCAAGGCCACCATCATGGTGCCTGACGAATATCTCGGTGACGTGCTGAAACTCTGCCAAGACCGCCGGGGGATTCAAGAGGACCTGACCTATGCCGGTTCCCGCGCCATGGTGGTCTATGACCTGCCGCTGAACGAGGTGGTGTTCGATTTCTACGACCGGCTGAAATCGGTGACCAAGGGCTATGCGTCCTTCGATTACCAGATGAAGGGCTACCGCACCGACAACCTGGTCAAGATGCAGGTGTTGGTGAATGACGAACCGGTCGACGCCTTGTCGACCATGGTCCACCGCGACCGCGCCGAAACCCGGGGCCGCGCCATGTGCGAAAAGCTCAAGGACCTGATCCCGCGCCACATGTTCAAGATCCCGATCCAGGCCGCCATCGGCGGCAAGGTGATCGCCCGCGAAACCCTGTCGGCGCTGCGCAAGGACGTGACCGCGAAATGCTACGGCGGCGATGCCACGCGGAAGAAGAAGCTTCTGGAAAAGCAGAAGGCGGGCAAGAAGAAGATGCGCCAGTTCGGCAAGGTCGACATCCCGCAGGAAGCGTTCATTTCGGCGCTGAAGATGGATGATTGAACAAAAGCCCGTCGGATAGCGGGCTTTTCGTTTTTAGGAACGTATCATTGCACACCCTAGCCAAATCGAAGATTTGGCGAGCGCCCGACCCGACCCATGGGGCGGGCGCTTGGGGGTGGTCCCCCCTCGCACCAGACTGTCACCGATGCAGCGACGTGCGCCAGTGCGTGACCGCGCGGGCAAGGCTGTCCGAGCTGGTCTTGTAAACCTGCCCGTCCAGAGCGGCGAGCGCCCCGTCGATCTGACCTGCGGCGATCTGTTCGGCCACGTTGCCCGCGACACTATGAAATTTGGCGTGCAAGTCCTGAACGGTCTGCGCCTCGGTGGAATTGCGGGTCTCGGCGGGCAGCGCTTGCAGCCATTTGCCGAACTTGCAGCAATCGTCGCGCTTGATCATGTCCACCGGCAAATCGGTTTCCTTGGATATCGCGGCTTCCCGCAGACGGATTTTCCATGCGGCATGGCGGCCAAGCGCATCATTCAATTCCGCGCGCATATCTTGAGTATTCATACTGTTAGTGCCCTGTTGAAATTTGAGTACTTGAGGACTTCAAAAAGCCTACGAATGCCCTAACGTCCCGAAATCATGAGGTTTTAATTTTGCTGAAAAAATAGGCGCCAGCATTCGGAAAATGCTCCGCCATTCGGCGGACTGGGCGGTGAATGAATAATATCATCCTGATCCGGCGCGCGCGTTATTCAGAAAAAACTTAGGGTGGGGGCATCGCGCCACGCCCCACAAGCGGATTTCGCGCGGGAAATGGGCGCTTTCGAATTATCTGCGACCTGCCGCCGGCTTGGGAATGCGACGTTACGGCGTTCGAGTGCCGCTAAACATCCAACTCCTCCACGAACCGCGCATTTTCTTGAATATACTGATAGCGCAGCTCGGGCTTTTTCCCCATCAACCGCTCGACCAGGTCGCCGGTTTCGCCCGGTTCATCCTCGTCGATCGTCACCCGGATCAATTTCCGGCTGCCGGGGTCCATGGTGGTTTCCTTCAGGTCCTTGGCATCCATTTCGCCCAGACCCTTGAAGCGCGACACGTCGATCTTGCCCTTGCCGCCCAGACCCTTTTCCAAAATCGCGTCCTTTTCCGCCTCATCGGTGCAATAGACGCGCTTCGCCCCCTGCGTCAGCCGGAACAGCGGCGGGCAGGCCAGGTACAAATGCCCGGTATCGATCATCGGCCGCATCTGGGTGAAAAAGAACGTCATCAGCAGCGACGCGATATGCGCCCCGTCGACATCGGCATCGGTCATGATGATGATCTTGTCATAGCGCAGGTCATCGACATTGAACCGGCTGCCCAACCCCACCCCCAACGCTTGCGTCAGGTCGCTGATTTCCTGGTTGGTGCCCAATTTCGAACTGGCCGCGCCCAGCACGTTCAGGATCTTGCCGCGCAACGGCAGCAGCGCCTGATTTTTCCGGTTCCGCGCCATCTTGGCCGATCCGCCTGCAGAATCGCCCTCGACGATGAACAATTCGGTGCCTTCGCGGTTGGTGGCCGAACAATCGACCAATTTGCCCGGCAGCCGCAGCCGCTTGGTCGCGGTTTTGCGCTGGGTTTCCTTTTCCTGCCGCCGGCGCAGCCGTTCCTCGGCCCGCAGCACCAGGAAATCCAAAATCGCCCCGGCCGATTTGGTGTCCGCCGCCAGCCAGTTGTCGAAATGGTCGCGCACCGAATTTTCCACCAACCGCTGCGCCTCGACCGTGGCCAAACGGTCCTTGGTCTGGCCGACGAATTCCGGTTCGCTGATGAAGCACGACACCAGGGCACAGCCGCCGGTGATCAGGTCGTCGCGGGTGATCTGCGCCGCCTTCTTGTTGTTGACCAATTCACCATAGGCCTTGATCCCCTTCAGGATCGCAGCCCAGAACCCGGCAACATGGGTGCCGCCTTCGGGGGTGGGCACGGTGTTACAGTAGCTTTGGATGAACCCGTCGCGCGACGGGGTCCAGTTGATCGCCCATTCGACCTTGCCCGGGGTGTTGAATTTTTCCTTGAAATCCACCGTCCCGGCAAAGGGCTGATCGGCATAGGTGGACGATCCGTTCATCGTCTCTTTCAGGTAATCGGACAACCCGCCGGGGAAATGGAAGACCGCCTCAAGCGGGGTTTCACCGTCATCAATCGCGGTTTTCCAGCGGATTTCGACGCCCGAAAACAGATATGCCTTGGACCGGATCGATTTGAACAACCGCGCCGGTTTGAACCGGTGCTGGCCGAAAATGTCGGCATCGGCATGAAACGTCACCGTGGTGCCGCGCCGGTTCGGGGCGGCCCCGATCTTTTCCACCGGTCCTTGCGGAATCCCGCGCGAAAACCGCTGCTCATACAGTTCCTTGTTGCGCGCGACCTGCACCACCATCAGATCCGACAAGGCATTGACCACCGACGCGCCAACGCCATGCAGGCCCCCGGAGGTCTGATAGGCTTTGCCGCTGAATTTCCCGCCCGCATGCAAGGTGCATAAAATCACCTCCAGCGCCGATTTGTCGGGGAATTTCGGATGCGGATCGATCGGAATGCCACGGCCATTGTCGCGCACGGTGATCGAATAATCGGCGTTCAGCTCGACCTCGATCCGGTTGGCAAAGCCCGCCACCGCTTCGTCCATCGAATTGTCCAGAACTTCGGCCACCAGATGGTGCAGCGCCCGTTCATCGGTGCCGCCGATATACATGCCGGGGCGTTTGCGCACCGGTTCCAGCCCTTCCAACACCTCGATGGAAGACGCATTGTAATCGTCATTCTGGGATCCGGTCAGAAGATCATCGGCCATGCTGCTGCTCTTTTTTACTTGGTTGGGGGGCATTATGGCAGCAAGGCCGCAAAGGGAAAAGCCGCAAATGCGGGGGCAGGGGGGCGCGTCCGTGGAAATGACCGGCAGAACTGCGTCTCGGCCTGCCGGGCCGGGCGCTGTGTTTAAGGCGCGGGGCTTACCCGTCGACCGTTTCTTGCAACAGCACGCTCAACCGCGCCACATCAAGAGGTTTGGCCAACACCGCCGTCGCGCCCGCTTCTTCAAAGCGTTGAATGTCGTCTCCCACCACCGCAGCGGTCAGCCCGATCATCGGGATATTGATGTTTTCCTCGCGCAGTCGCTGAACCAATTCATCCCCCGGCATTTCGGGCATGAACAGATCGGTGATCAGAACATCGGGGGGATTTTTCAGAATTATTTCCAGCGCCTCGCGGCCGTTTTCGGCCCATTCAATCTCGCCAAAGACGCGGCTCAGCTGTTTTGACGTCACCTGCGCCACCAAAGCGTTGTCTTCGGCCAGCACGATGCGCAACTCGCTGAGGTCCTTCATCTCCACCGGGGGCAGCGGAACGTCCGCGATCTGTTCCTTGGCCGAAGCAGGCACGTCGGGCAGGCAAATCCAATAGCCGGCCCCGCCTTCGGGGGCGGGAAAATAGCGGATACTGCCGCCCAGCAGATCAACGGCCTGCTTGGCGATGAACAATCCCAACCCGCTGCCATCGGCCTGGTTGCGGGCATCGGCCGAGCCGCGCTCGAACGGTTGGAACAGTCGGTCGACTTCGGCCAGCGGAATACCGATGCCGTTATCGGTGACCGACCAGCAGGTGCCTTTCGGCATCAACAACGATCCGTCGTCCTGTGGCCGGTAGGAAATACGGATTTCCGACCCTTGGCTGTGGATGATCGCATTGCGCACCAGGTTGCCCAGGATCTGTTTCAACCGGTTGCTGTCGCCCATCATCACGGCTGACGCCCCCGGACCCAGTTTCAGGCTGATACGGACATCCTGACCCTTGGCCAGCATCTGATAGGTGTTGCGCACCCGTTCGGCGACATCGGCGGGGGTATAGGGCACCATCGCTACCGGTTGATTTTTTTCCGGGTTCACCGCTTGGCGCATATCGTCCAGAACGCTCAGCAACTGGGTCGAAGCTTCGCGCATCTGCGCCGGCAACTGTGGTGAATTCTGGCCGGTTTCCAGATCTTCGATCAACATCGACAGGACCGATGCCGGGGTGCGGATTTCATGCGACACGATGGAAAACAGCTGTTTTTGCCGGTCCTGACGCAGCGACAATTCATTCAACGCATCGGTCAGCGCCTGTTCTTGCAGGTATTCTTCGGTCACTTCGACCATCAACCCGTAAACCACCTTTTCGCCGCGCGGCGTCGGTTCGGCCCAAAGATGCAACCGCAACACCCGGGCATCCCCCGAAGACAGGGTTTCGGCCAGCCGCAGCAGCAAGGTGATGCTGGCATGGCTTTCGGATTCGAAGGCATGGCGCAGCAGATATTGTTCGTCCGGGCGGAACCGCGATAACAGATCGTCGGTACAGACTTCACCGGGCAACCCGACAAGCTGCTGCCCCGCCGGGTCCAGCCGCAGCGCCTGGCGCGGCACGTTGAGCGTGAACAGCCCGACACCGGCAAAGCCGCGTACCGTGCTCAGGCGTCGGATGCTGGAAAGATGCTGATCGCGCTCATAGCGTTCCCGCCCGCGCAGCGCCATGACGAGGACGATCAGAACCAGAACAACAATCGAATAGATGTCCAGCATCCCCGATTCAGAATTCATCGGCGGCGCGGCGTGCAGGAATTCCCCGGTCATCCCAACATAGAGCGACATGCCCGCGATCACGACGATTGGCGTGACCGCCATTGGCAACGCCAACGTAATCAGGATCGACATCAACCCGATATCCAACATCGGGAAACCGCCAAACCCATAGCCATGCAGCAGCGCCACCGCCGGATAAGCAAGGAAGGCAGGAACCGCAACGCGGATTTGCCGCGCCGTCGGAAGCTGCAATGCTGCCATCAGAAAGGCGGCGTCGACAACGCTGCCGCGGATCGTGCGCTCGATGCCGTAGGTGATGAAATTATCATTGAACCCCAAGGCGATCGCCTGCACCGGATCAAGCCGCAAAGACATCCAATCCGCGACAAAGACCGCAGGCAGGCAAGCGATCAGGAAAATGCCGATCAGCGACAAAATCACCGTCATATCTGCCTTGCGGGGCGCAAAGCGGGCAACTGACATGCTGAACAGCCCGCGTGCCAACAACCCGGCCAGCCCCCCGGCGATCAGGTTCGAACCGAAAAAGAACAGGGTGATATTGGTGGTCACCTCCGGCGCAAAGGCCCATTGCGGCTTGCCGGTAAAGGGAATCATGAACGGCAGGAAAAACAGGAGGCTGAAAACGACAACCGGTATCCACAGCATCCGCACCGGATAGATCAGCATCCCCACGATAATCGCATGGATCGCCAGATTCGGACTGAGGTTGATCGCAACTTCGTTCGCGGTGAAGAACGTCGCGCCGTAAGACAACGACGCCACCCAGAATGTCAGGAAAAATGAAAAGATCAGCGTGCTGACAACGGGTCGGTTGCGGATGATATCGGAAATGCTCCGAATGCGCGATATTTCGAAATCCCGAAAGACATATCCCTTGTCCTTCGAAACCGTCGAAACGGATTGCGTGCCGCCCTCGAAAATGAGGTGTTCCAGATTATGCTCGGGTTGCTTTGTCACATTCTAACCAAGCTGCGCCAATCCAGCTGCCGCGCGGATGCCCGGCGGTGCAAATTTCGACGAAACCTATCTCTTGATCCCCAATGATCCCTGTATGACCCATATCCTGACCGAATGGGAAGCCCAAGGAGAGGCCAACTAACCTTAAGTATGTATCCTTTAACCGAAAGAGACGCCTGCAATTTCCCAGAAGAGAAAGTAAGGGGCGCATGTACTACTATACGCTGTGACGGATGACGGCGGGGCAGGCGGGCCGCAGTCAGTCCCGCCGCAGCCAGGACCGGACTTCGGCGGCCACCCGCGTTGGGGCCTGATGCAGGATCCAGTGGTCCGCGCCTTCGATTTCGACCCGGGTCAGGTCGTCGCAATAGGCGTCCAACCCGGCCGTGGCTTCGGGCAGCAGCGCGCTGTCGTTGCTGCCCCAGAGCAACAGATGCGGCATTCGGACCCGCAGCGTTTCGACCGGCATCGCCGGCAGGTCGGTGATCACGTCGCCCGGCAGACCCAGCTTCAAGGGCGACGCACGATACCAGTTGACCATGCCGCGCATCCGGCCGGGCCTTGCCCATTCGGTGACATAGGCGGCGCGGCGCTCCGGGGTCATCCACGTCATGTCCATCCCGGCATTGAACAGGCTCAGCAGTTTGTTGAAATGATCCTCGGCCAAGTGGGTTTCCGACCCGTCCCGGCGCAGGGTGTGGATATATTGCGATGCCGCCGTCTGCGCCCCGCCCGCCGCCAATGCGCGCTGAAACGGACCCGGATGCACGCCGTTGGCGATGATCAGACGGCTGACCAGATCGGGCCGGGTGATCGCCAGCGCATAGGCCACCGCAGCGCCCCAGTCATGGCCGAACACGATCACCGGACGGTCCCCTAGGTATTCGATCAGCGCCACCATGTCGGCCACCAGCTTGCCAGCCTTGTAATCGCTCGCCTCCGCCGGGGCCCAGCTTTGACCATAGCCGCGCTGATCGGGGGCGACGCAATGATACTCGTCGGCCAATTCCGCCGCGACCTCGGCCCAGGCACCGGAATATTCCGGGAACCCGTGCAGCATCAGGATCACCGGATCGGCCCGGTTGCCCCAGCCTAGGTAATGAAACGGGTGGTCGTTCAGGTGAATATGATGGCTCAGCATGTCGAAATCTAACCCGTTGGCCGGGCCACAACAAGCCGTGTTGCGCTTGACCCCGATCAAGGCGCGATCCGTGTGTATGCGCTATAATTTAAGAGAATATTTAAGGAGAAATGAATGACCGTGCCGAAATCCGCCGCGCCGAAAAATTCCGTTAACGATTCCACACCGACCGCTGCCGCCCCGGATGCCGATGCCGTGATCGCGACAATCGCGATCCCCGAAGCCCCGACCGCGACAGATGGCAAAGCAGCGGCAGACCCTGCCGCCACGACGCCCCAGACGTCAAGCGGGCATCGCCATGCGCCAACCCCCGACGAGGTGCGCCGCGCATTTGAGACCGGGGAATATCCCTATAAAACCAAGATGAAGCGGCTGATCTACGAAAGGCAGAAGGCCAAGTTGCAGGCCGAATTACTGAAAGCGCAGCTTTGGGCGCAGGAAACCGGGCAGAAATTCGTGTTGCTGTTCGAAGGCCGCGATGCGGCGGGCAAGGGCGGCACCATCAAGCGTTTCAACGAACATCTCAATCCGCGCACCGCGCGGGTGGTGGCGCTGAACAAACCGACCGACGAAGAACGCGGCCAATGGTATTACCAGCGCTATATCGAACATCTGCCGACGGCGGGGGAAATGGTGTTTTACGACCGCAGTTGGTACAACCGCGCCGGGGTCGAACGGGTCATGGGGTTCTGTGAACCCAATGAATATCTCGAATTCATGCGCCAGACGCCGGAATTCGAACGGATGCTGGTCCGCTCCGGTGTCCGGCTGCACAAATACTGGTTCTCGGTCACCCGCGAAGAACAGATCCGCCGCTTCAAATCGCGCGAAACCGATCCGCTGAAACAGTGGAAACTCAGCCCGATCGACAAGGCGTCCTTGGGGAGATGGGATGATTACACCGAAGCGAAAGAAGCGATGTTCTTCTATACTGACACCGCCGATGCGCCTTGGACCGTTATCAAGTCGGATGACAAGAAACGCGCCCGGCTGAATTGTATGCTGCATTTCCTGTCGACGCTGGATTACCCCGGCAAGGATCTGCGTGTGGCCCATGCCCCCGACCCGCTGATCGTCGGCGGCGCGGCGCATGTGATCCACAAGGCCGATCACATCCTTGGGTCGGCGCTGCATCCCGACCTGCGCAAACCGCGCGACGAAGCGGTCTGAGGCCCTTGGCGCGGCGGCCGTCCGCCCGCCGCGCTAGCGCAGCGCCATCAGCCAATCCTGCGCCGGCTTCACTTCGGCAAAGCCAAGGCGCAGCGCCTTGGCCGGATTACCGCTGTCATCGCTCAGCGCCTTCCAGAAAGTGAAGGATTTCCGCCGCAGCAGATCACCGCGCGGATGATCGGCCGGGTAGGGCTGCGGCACCCGTTTCAGCTCGGGGTCCGAAAACCGGATGCCGTGGGCCTGCATTTCGGTCATCAGCCGCATCAGATCGGCCCCTTTCGGCCCTTCGGCGCGTTTGCGGAACGCCGCCAACCGGTCCTTGTCAAATCCCATCGCGCCGCCGCCCAGTAGCGTCCGGTCGGGTTCGATACCAAAGAAAAATGCGGTCTTGCCCAGCCCGTCACCGACCGTCCACATCATGTGCAGATGGGTCTTGTAGGGCGTCTTGTCCTTGGAAAACCGGATATCGCGCTGCGGTCGGAACAGCTTGGTTTCCACCGGCTTGCCGGTCTGGCGCTGCAAATCGGCCGCCACCACATCCAGAAGCGCCAAAGACGGCGCTTTCAAGTCGCGGTCATAGCGATCCTTGTGGGCGGTAAACCAGTCGCGGCTGTTATTGGCCTTCAGTTCGCCCAGAAAGGCGCGGGCATCGGAAACGAGGGTCGCAAAGGGCATCAGTGTCACCGCCGGTCAGGGTTGATGGCCTCAGCTTAAGCTCAACATCCGCGTCTGAGAACGAAAAAGACCACGGTGCCGGGCGCGAACCCGCGCCCGGTTCTACCACGGGTCGCATATTTTTCTGTCTTGCCGCCCCGGCATTCCAACGCTACGCCTTCTTGATGACCGCGCCCGTGATCTCTCCCATGACCCATTCCCAGCATGTCAGGAATATCCTGAAACTGGGGCTTCCGTTGATCGGAAGCCACGTGGCGCATTTCGCCATCACCCTGACGGATTCGGTGATGCTGGGCTGGTATGATGTCGAAGTCCTGGCCGCTCAGGTGATCGGCGCGACCCTGTTTTTCGTGCTTTTCATCATGGGCGAAGGCTTTGCCATGGCCTTGATGCCAATGGTGGCCGAAGCCGAAGAAGCGGGCGATGAAACCCAGGCCCGCCGCCTGACCCGGATGGCGATCTGGGCGTCGGTGCTGTTTGGCCTTGCCGTGCTGCCGATCCTGATCTGGTCCGGGCCGGTTCTGCGCGGACTGGGCCAGCAGCCGGGCTTGTCCCAAGGCGCACAGGACTATCTGCGCATCGCGGGCTGGTCGCTGTTCCCGGCGCTGCTGACGATGGTGCTGCGGTCGTTCCTGTCTGCGCTGGAACGCACCCAGATCGTGCTGTGGGTGACGCTGGCGGCGGTAGGGCTGAACGTGGTGGTGAATTACGCGCTGATCTTTGGTCATTGGGGAATGCCCGAAATGGGCATTCGCGGCGCGGCGGTGGCGACGCTGGTGGTGAACATGGCGTCGTTTATCCTGTTGGCGCTCTACGCGGCGATTGCGACCTCCGAACACGAATTGTTCGTCCGGTTCTGGCGGCCCGACTGGGATGCGTTCGGGCGGCTGTTCCGACTTGGTTGGCCAATCGGGATGGGCATGCTGGCCGAAGTCGGGCTGTTTGCTGCCGCCTCGATGATGATGGGCTGGTTGGGCACCAAGGAACTGGCGGCGCATGGCATTGCGTTGCAGATCGCGTCGGTGACCTTCATGGTGCATCTGGGATTAAGCAATGCTGCCACGGTGCGGGCTGGTCGCGCGATGGGGCGCAGATCGGTGGCCGATCTGCGGCGCGGCGGACAGATCGTGGTGCTGATATCGCTTTGCATTGCCGGGCTGGCGCTGATTACCTTCCTGACGATCCCCGCCCCCCTGTTGGGCCTGTTCCTGTCGCCCGATGATCCGCAACGCGATGCGGTAATCGCAATCGGTGTCGGGTTGCTGGCGGCGGCGGGCTTGTTTCAACTGGCCGATGCGGCGCAGGTGATCGTGATCGGGTTGCTGCGCGGGGCGCAGGATACCAAAGTGCCGATGCTGATCGCGGCGGTGTCCTATTGGCTGATCGGCATGCCGATTAGTTACAGTCTGGGCTTTGTCGCCGGTTGGGGCGGGGTCGGGATCTGGATCGGTCTGGCGATGGGGCTTGCCGTCGCTGCGATCCTGCTGAACCTGCGGTTCTGGGGGCCGGTGCTGCACCGGATCGAGGCAGAATTCGAATAGGCGGGATTTTCGCGTCGCTCGGGCAAATGGCCGCGCTGCTGCACAAACCTGCTTCGCCCGACTTGCTATGCTTTTGGGGCATATTTAACCCGAGAAACACACGTATAGGGAAGGTGCATCGTGCAAAAAATCAACACATCCAATCCGGATTTCGTAATCCAGCATGCCTCTCCGGATGATGCAGAACTTGTCGTTCAATACATGAAAAAACTTGGTGCCTATCAAAAGATGGCAGACAAGATCACCGCAACAGCGCCGCAAATCAAACGGCTTCTGGATGAAAAACTGGGTGAGGCGCTGTTTGGATACTACAAGGGTGAGATCGCAGGTTTTGCCTACTTTTGCCAGAAATCGTCTGCATTTACCGGTCGTTCAGGTCTCTACATCGATGGGTTTCTTGTGGATTCTGAAGTGCGTCATCAGGGTCTTGGAAAGATCATTATGGGCTATCTGTGCACGCTCGCTTTGGAACGAAACTGCCAGATGATGGAATGGGGTGTTCTGGACTGGAATACACCCGCAATTGAATTCTACCAGTCCCTTGGGGCCTATAGTATCGACGAGATGACGATTTTCAGATTTACACCGGACGATCTCAAATCAAATTCTGTTTTGTTCAAGGGCGGTGCATAGATCTCTTGATAAACGGATCGCACTTTTAACTGCCGTTTGGGCGCGTCGGCTAGTCGTCATCCTTGCGGGCGGCTTTCATCAACCTGTCGGCCTTCTTGCGCACCAGAACGGTGCGCAGGTCGTGCATCGCCAACAACAACGCGTCGGTGATGCCTTCCAACTGGTCATCGGTGGCGCGGCTGTTGGCCCAATGGGTGGTCAGGTTCATGTGATCGATGGCGCGGTGGATATCGTCGATATCGCGCTCGGCCAGCAATGCCGTGCGGTCGGCCATCCAGTCGCGGATGGCAATCTGGTCTTCATCGCTCAGCTTGCGGTCGCCATGCGGCTTGATTTCGCCGTTCTTGATGTTGACGTTGGCGATCTGTTCCAGCTCGATCCGGCGCTGGCGGTTTTCGGTATCGACACGAAACACGAACGCACCGTTTTCGCGGACGCGAAAATAATAATCGGGCAAGTCGACCGACATGCGTTTCCCCTCTTGCTCAGCTCAGCTCGGAACAGAATTTGGCGATCCGGTCGCAGGCTTCTTCCAGCGCGGCATCCGAGGTAGCGTAGCTGATGCGGAAATTGGGCGAAAGCCCGAACGCCGCGCCGAACACCGCCGCCACGCCGGTGTCGTTCAACAGTTCCGTCACGAATACCTCGTCGGTCGTGATCTCGACCCCCTTGGGCGTCGTCTTGCCGATCAACCCGGAAATCGACGGATAGACGTAAAACGCGCCTTCCGGGGTGGGGCAGGTGATGCCGTCAATGGCATTCAGCTTGGCCAGCACCAGATCGCGGCGGCGTTTGAAGATCTCGTTATGCGGGGCCAGAAAATCCTGCGGCCCGTTCAACGCCTCGACCGCCGCCCACTGGCTGATCGAACAGGGGTTCGAAGTCGATTGCGACTGAACCTTGCGGATCGCCGCGATCAGAGGCTCGGGGCCGGCGGCATAGCCGATCCGCCAGCCGGTCATCGCATAGGCCTTGGACACGCCGTTGACCGTCAGGGTGCGGTCATACAGTTTCGGTTCCACCTGCGCCGGGGTGCAGAATTCGAACCCGTCATAGGCCAGATGTTCATACATGTCATCCGACAGCACCCAGACATGCGGATGCTTCAGCAAAACGTCGGTCAGCGCCTTCAATTCGGCACGGCTATAGCCCGCGCCGGTCGGGTTGGACGGCGAATTGAACAACACCCATTTGGTGTTGCGGGTGATCGCCGCATCCAACTGTTCCGGCGTGATCTTGAAATCATTCTCCAGCCCGGCTTCGATGAACACCGGCACGCCTCCGGCCAGCAGCACCATATCGGGATAGCTGACCCAATAGGGGGCCGGGATCACCACCTCGTCCTCATGGTTCAGTGTCGCCATCAGCGCGTTATAAAGCACCTGCTTGCCGCCGGTTCCGACCGTGACCTGTTTGGGCGTGTATTCCAGCCCGTTATCGCGCTTGAACTTGGCGCAAATCGCCTGTTTCAACTCGGCAATGCCGTCAACGGCGGTATAGCGGGTCTTGCCGTCTTCGATGGCGCGAATGGCGGCGGCGCGGATGTTTTCCGGGGTGTCGAAATCCGGCTCGCCCGCCGACAATCCGATGATGTCGCGGCCCTGCGCCTTCAATTCGCCGACCAGACCGGTAATTGCCATCGTGGGTGACGGTTTCACACGCGCAAGCGTCTCGGATAGAAAAGACATTGGTGGCCTCGACTGGTTTGTGTTCCCTGACGTCCTGTCATAAGTTCACCAGCAAGACCGATCAAGCGGGATCGGCGGGGAAAGACATAAGATGCACCAAACCGGCACAGAAAGCACAGGCGATTGGTACGGCCCGGAATCGGCCACGTTCGGCGACCGCGTCGCAGCGGCCCGCGAACAGGCGGGCATGGATCAGAAAAAACTGGCCAAGCGGCTGGGGGTCAAACTGAAGACCTTGCAGGATTGGGAATACGACCTGTCCGAACCGCGCGCCAACAAACTCAGCATGATGGCGGGGCTGCTCAATGTCTCGATCCCATGGTTGCTGATGGGGCAGGGCGACGGCGTCGAAGATCCCGGCGATCCGGCCACGCTGGCCCCCGATATCGCCGATTTGCTGACCGAATTGCGCGATCTGAAAGTACAGATTTCGGGTGCCGCCGACCGGCTGGGAAAAATGGAAAAACAACTGCGGCTGAAACTGAAGGGCGACTGACACGATGGGCGAATTGCGTGAACACAGGTTGAAACGGCTCGCCATGCGCTCGATGCGGCGCGGCATCAAGGAAATGGATATCATCCTGACGCGCTATGCCGACGCCAGGCTTGACGGCATGACCGATGCCCAGCTCGACGCCTATGACCTGTTACTGGAAGAAAACGATCAGGATCTGTATCAATGGGTTTCGGGCCAAACCGCGGCCCCGGCGCATGTATCCGACCTGATCGCCGATATCAGAACGGCAATGGACTCGGTGAATTAGATCGCATTTTAGCGATATGCCAATTGGATTTAACACATTATTGGGCTTTTCCCCCGAACCTCCTGTCTGAGCAATTTCGGACGGAGATCGGTATGACCATTTACAACGCGATGCAAAACGGTGACCGCACCGGCTTCATGACCAGCTACCTTGACGCGCTGGCGTTGGTGGAACGGTTGCACCGGCTGTTGCTGGATGTGATCAAGGATGAATTCGAACGCACCGGCGTGTTGGACATCAACGCGGTGCAGGCGCTTTTGTTGTTCAATATCGGCGATAACGAAGTGACGGCGGGCGAACTGAAATCGCGCGGCTATTACCAAGGCAGCAATGTCAGCTATAACCTGAAAAAACTGGTCGAAATGGGCTATATGCACCATCAGCGCTGCGAAATCGATCGCCGCTCGGTGCGGGTGCGGCTGACCCCGAAAGGGCGGCGCATCCGCGATATGGTGGCCGAACTGTTCGCCCGCCATGCCGAAGGCATGCAAGACAAGGGCGTGCTGGGCCCGGACGGTGTCACCGAAATTTCCAGTTCGCTGCGCCGGGTCGAACGCTACTGGACCGATCAAATCCGCTATATCTACTGATGCAGCCTCGCCGGGCGCTGCTGCGTCCCGCCCGGCAGATCGGCACGGGTCAGAACCAGCCCCTGCAATTCGCGGATCAGCTTGCGCGCCATCGCGTCTTCGTAATCGTCGAACCCCGCCGCAGCTTCGGTAAAGGCTCCGGGGCCACGGATCACGTAAGCTTGAAAATAACCCTCCAGCGCGGCCTGACCGGCCGCGCCGCGCGTCGCTTCTACTGGCCCTTCGGGGGCAATCACCAACCCGTTCACCGTCACATCCGACAATTCGGCGCTGTCGCGGATCACATGCGGCAATGGCCCGGTATTCGAGGGCCCGTCACCGGACAGGTCCAGCACCTTGCGGGTGCAATGGCCGCGCGTTTTCAATTCGGCCGCGCCCGCCCGCATCGCCGACCCCAGGGCGGTCGACGGATCGCCGGACCCGCGCAGGGTGGCGCGCAACTGTCCGGCAATGGCGGCAATCGCCGCCGCGTCCGCCACCGGTTGCCACGGCTGCACCACCCGCTGATCGTTTGGCCCGCTCCATTCGAACACCATCAATTCGACCGGGTCGCCGGGCAGCGCCAACAGCGCCGCCTGCACCTCGGGCCGCAACAACGCGGCGGCCAACCCGTCCATCTGCAACCGGTATTCGCTGCCATCGACCGATCCCGACACGTCCAGCCCCAACGCCAACGCGACCCGGCACGCCGCCGCCGCCCCCGGCAATCCGCTTAGCGCCAGCATCACAACAGCCATCACCGCCTTCATTGCGCCGGCTCCAGCATCCCGGTTATCATCGGTGCCAATTCCCGTTCCAGCTTGCGCCGCAGCGCGGTTTCGTAATCTTCATACCCGGCGGCAATTTGCAAAAACGCCCCCGGCCCGTGCAACACATGATCGCGGAAATAGGGCACAATCGGGGTGTCATGGCTTTCGCCCGGCACCTCGATCACCAGACCATTCACCACCACCCCGGCAAAGGGAAAGGCACTATAGGCCTGTTGCGGGCCAAAGCCTTCGTTGTTTTCACCGTCGCCGCTGATGTCGAGCGTGCGAAACAGACACTCCGGCCCGCGCTGCAACAACGTCGCCCCATATCCCAGCGCATGCCCCAACGCGGTGGGAAAATCCCGCGTGCTGCGGTTCGATCGGCCCAGCCGTTCAGCGACAGCAAACAGATCGGCAGGGGTCGAAATCAACACCCAGTCCAGCAGCAGTTTCTGATTGCTTCGACCGCTCCATTCATAAACGGCCAGCGCCACCGGCGCGGGGGCGGCGAAAAACGCCGTCTCCACCTCGGGCGCCAGCAGCGCTGCAGCCATGCCGCGCCGCTGCAACCCGTCCTCGGCTTTGGACACCGACGATGACACATCCAAAGCCAGCACCAGCGCAAGGCGACAGTCCGCAGCGCGGGCTGGCGGCGCGATCATTCCCGCCGTCAGAACCGCCAGAACGACCGCCGCCCGCCGCATCACCAGTGTCCGGTATTTTCCATACTGGCCCAAGGCTCCGCCGGGGCCAGCGCATCACCGATCTGCAGCAATTCAACCGAAATATTGTCGGGCGACCGGACAAAGGCCATATTGCCATCACGCGGCGGCCGGTTGATCACCACGCCGTTATCCATCAGGTGCTGGCACATGTCATAGATGTTTTCGACGCCATAGGCCAAATGTCCGAAATGGCGGCTGTCTGACGGCAATCCGTCATCGCCGTCCCAGTTATAAGTCAGCTCGACCGGGCATTCTTCCTGCCCTTCGGCGGCCAGGTAAACCAGGCTGAAGCGGCCTGCCTCGCTGTCATAGCGCTTGATTTCCTTCAGCCCCAGCAATTCATAAAAAGCCATGCTTTTTTCCAGGTCCTTCACCCGGACCATGGTGTGCAGATACTTGATTTTCATGATTTTCCTTTTCCCGATCCTTCAGAAACTGGATTTGATCCCAAAGGAAACCGACATTTCATTGGTTTCGAACCGGCTGACATTGCTGCGCGTCTTCCGGGCTTGCACCTTTAAAGTCGGGACAAATCCGGCATAGTCAAGCTTGCGGAAGCTGAAATCGACCGCCCCGAACAGCATTTCATCTTCGCGCCCGCCCGGCACCACCAATAACCCCAACGCGTAATCGGGATAGCGCCGCAGGCTGGCACCAAGGCTGGCCGATACCGTCACCGGCCCCAGCGGCTTGGCAAAGCGATACCCGATATATCCGGTCGCCTGCTGTTGCCGCGAATTGCGCGTTGCGCTTTGCGCATCGGACAGGGTCAGCCCCAGATTGATCCGGTCGCCGCTGACCAGGGTCGTTCCGTATTCCGCCCGTAAATCCACCTCATCGACCGGGCGCAGCGATGCTCGGTCGGGCAGACGGCGCAGCAGCCGCGCTGACAATCGCAACCCGCTGCCTTCGGTCAGTTTGAAATCCTTGGCGATCCCGGCCTGCATCACCCACTGATACGGCGCGCCCCCATACCAGCTACGCCCGACGCCACCATCCAGCGTCACCAACCCTGTGCCTGCCTTGGTGCGATGTTCCAGCCCCAGTTCCAGATGGTCATAGGCATAATCGCCGTTTTCTGCCGCCGGGGCCAGGGCCCGCGCGTCTTGCGACAACCGCACCCGCTGGGCGTAATAGCTGGCGATCAACCGTGTTTCGTGGCGTTTCGATCCCGACAACCGGCGCGAATAGCGCAGGTAAGCGGTGCAGCGCAGCCCTGACAAGGCCTGCGCATCGTCGCTCAGAACCCCCACGACCGGCAACCCGTCGATGAAATTATAGGGGCTATCAGTGCCGTTGTTCAGGTTGTTGCTGGGGGCCAGCGAAAACTGTGCCGAAACCGTCCACGGGGTGATTTGGCGCAGGATCTTGTAATCCTCGATCACCCGCGGGCGCAGGTCTTCAGCGGGCAGATGCAGCAGCGACCGGCGCAGCCACAGCTGGGCCAACCCGTTCTGTTTGCCGTCCAGCGACAGCTTCGCCGCCAACTGCGATGCCTGAAACTTTTCCTGCCTTGTGCGCGCATGGCGGTAAGCCAGCGCGGCAGCGCGGCGGCCATCGCGGGGCTGTTTCAACTGCATCAGCGCGCGGGCGATGATGAAATGGGCCTGTGCGTCATGCGGATCACGCCGCAACAGCCCGCTGGCCAGTTGCAGCGCCAAATTCGGCTGACCGGATTGCAACGCGCCCAATGCGATATCGCGGGCTTTGGGAATGGACAGCCGGACGGTGTCTTGCGGATCGGCCCATCCCGGCGCCGCAGCCAGCAGGCTCAGTGCCAGCAAAAAGACCCGGACCCCGGCCTTAAAGATTGTCGCAGACCGGGTCATCATTGGCCGCGCCGCAGCGGGTCAAGACGAAGACCCCGTATTCTTCTTCGCCTTCAAGCGGCCCATCTTCGTCGAATTCGGTCAGATACACAACGCCACCAACCGCCGTGGCCCCGGCACCGCCGAAAATCCCGGCGTAATCGCCGATCGTGTTGCCGACATCGCCCTGATATTCCGCCGAACCGGCAAATTCACCATTATCGTCGATCGCGGTCGCCACCAGCATGATATCGGGCAATGATCCCAACCCGGGCAGATCGTCGACCAGAACGCGGTTGGAAATCTCCGCATCGACCTGACCATTGGCGAAATCGGCATTCAGCAGGATGATCCCGGTGATCCGGTCGGCCTGTCCCGGTGGCGTCAGGTTGGTCGGAATGCCTGAATCGTCCAGCAATTGCGCTCCTGCGCCGTCGACATTGGTCACGGCGGCATAAGTGCCGAAATATTGCGCTTCGCCCTCGCTGACCGGATGGTCATAGGGCGAATAGATGCCCGCGCCTTGCCGGGCATAGAATCCGCCGCCGAAATAACGGTTGTTGTTGCCGCCATCGGCCACCACACCGGCGACCACTTCATTGCCGTTGCTTTCCTGAAACAGCGCCGTGTAATGCCGGTCGGCCGGGGTCTGCTGCATCATGTAGCCCTGATACCCGGCGGTATCGAGCGCCGGAACCCGCGTATAGGTCGCATTGCGCGTGCCGCCATGGATCGCATTGACCCGCAGGATCAATTCGCCGCTATCGGCGTCGTAATCCACCGCTTCCAGGCTGCCGGCGACGGCTTCTGCCGCCGGATTGGCGGCCATGCTGACATCGGTATTGACCCCGCCCGGATCGGCGGTGCAAGCGGCAAGCAGCACCGGGGCTGCCAGTAATTTGGCGAAATGGGTCATTTGCCTCAATCCCTACGATCGACTGCTCTGGGGCAGTTTTTATTATCGGCTCGTGCAAACCATCCCTGTGGTGGTGGTAAAAGTCAATGTTTCAAGCCCCGGATGCGGAAAAAACCGCCCCGCTGTTGCATCCGAAAACCTGTGCTCATATTGTCATTTTCCCGCGACCTATAGCTAGATATAGTGGCGCTACCGCGTGATTCACCGAATAAGGAAGCCCGACATGCCCGTCACCCCCGAACAGCAGGCCGAAATCGACGCGTTGCGCGCCAACCCCCGCCCGACCTTGCGGGCGGTGTCCGACGGGATGGAGGCGCATCTTTACACCATCAACCCGGTGCTCGATCATGGGTTCGTCCGGGTCATCGATTACATGGGGGACGATGCCGCGATCTGTCAGGCCGCCCGGGTCAGCTATGGCAAGGGCACCAAATCGGTGCAGAACGACGAGGGCCTGATCCGCTACCTGATGCGGCACTGGCATTCGACCCCGTTCGAAATGTGCGAATTGAAATTGCACGTCAAATTGCCGGTCTTCGTGGCGCGGCAATGGATTCGTCACCGCACCGCCAACGTCAACGAATACTCCGCCCGCTATTCGATCCTTGACCGCGAATTCTATATCCCCTCGGCCGATCAGCTGGCCGCCCAGTCCAGCATCAACAATCAGGGCCGGGGCGAAGCCCTGACCGGGGCCGAGGCCGAAAGGGTGCTCGACATCCTCAAATCCGACGCCGCGCGCTGCTATGACCATTATCAGGACATGATTTCCGACGACGGTCAGCAGGGTCTGGCCCGCGAACTGGCCCGGATGAACCTGCCCGCCAATATCTATACCCAATGGTATTGGAAGGTCGACCTGCACAACCTGCTGCATTTCCTGCGCCTGCGCGCCGACGCCCATGCCCAATACGAAATCCGCGTCTATGCCGACGAGATTTGCAAACTGGTCGCCGACTGGGTGCCGTTTGCCTATAAGGCGTTCGAAGATTATCGCATGGGTGGTGAAACGCTTAGCGCTGCCGCCCTTGATTGTGTCCGCCGGATGTTGAAAGGTGAGGAGGTCACCCAGGAGACTTCCGGCATGTCCGCGCGGGAGTGGCGGGAGTTGCAAGAGGTTTTGGGGTGAAGCATTTGAAAAAGGCCGTAGTACACGCGAAAAATTTTAGAGGCTTTAGTGAGCTTTCAATTGATTTGACAGCTATAAATTTTGTTGTTGGAGATAATAGTTCTGGAAAAACCTCTATTCTGCACCTAATCAATGCGGTTCTTACATCCGAGCTGTCGGGTGTCCCGAAATTAGATACCGATCTTTCAGTCGGCCGTTTTGACTATTTTTCGCCATATTTTTCTAATGATGATGTGACACTCGGATTTGAAATTGAAGATGATTCAGGCAAGTATATAAAAATTATTACACTGAGGCAAAAAAGCGTGGGAGAAGTGCCTCAGGTGGAAAAGTGTACATATGCGACTGAAAAACTGCAGATATCACTGAGAAGATTCGGAAAAAAATTAAAGGCAAAAAAGGTTTACAAAGATAATTCTTGTGATTGGGCTGATGTCTGTTCTCTTCATGAATCTACGACGGGATTCAGTTTGCTGAAGGATGAGGAAAATGTACCCCCCCCAAATCATCTTTTTGCGGTAACTCAAGTTCTTGAAAGAAGAAAGGAAGCTCCCGATGCTGATCTGATTAAGCGTCTCATGTTTGAGGATTTATACGGTGTGAGGCACATCGCGCCGGTGCGCGGAATGCCGGAAAAGTTTTATAACTTTGATAGAAAATACAACGCAAGTGGTAAGCACTTCGCGACGATGTGGCACGATATTAAAAAGAATTATGAAAAAGATCTGAGAAAAATATTTCGAAGCTTTGGCCGCTCTGCTTCATTGTTCGATGATCTGGAAATATCTAGGGTGGCCAAGGGATTGCCAGATTCACCTTTGATTGTTCGGGTTAGTAAAAATGGACAGGAGTTTTTTCTGAACCAAGTTGGTGTCGGCGTTTCACAAGTTGTTCCAATCTTGGTGGAAATGGTCTTCGAAGCACACGAAGAGGATGGTAACTACCTTTTGTTTCAGCAGCCAGAGTTGCATTTGCATCCCGTCGCACAGGCGGCTCTAGGTGATCTGTTTTTTGAAATGTCAAGTAAGCTGCGCGGTATGACCATAGAGACGCATAGCAACTTTTTTATTGATAGGTTTAGGCTAGCGATAAGAAATTCGGAAAATGGTGAGGCGCGAAGGGCTAACATACTTTATTGCTCAAACTCGGAGAGTGGAAATAAATGTGAGGTAATTGAAATAAGTAATGATGGTCGGTTGGTTGATCCACCTTATGAGTATTTTAAATTCTTTCTGTCGGAGCTGGAGGCTACGACCTTCTGATGGCAAGGGTTTTCTTAGATGTAAACTTATTTGGCCAAGAATGGTTCGGGCCAATAAAGGTCGAACTTCAAGAATGTAGTAGTGTTCGTTTTTCATATTCTAGAGTTCAAAAATTGCTTGATGAGCATCAGAAAAATGTGAAGGCGAAAACATTCTATCAAATTATGTCGCAGCTTAACCGTGTTGATGTTGCTGATTCTAATGCTGTCCAAAAAAGAATGGACAAGTTGCAGGAAAACAAAAAATGGAAAAATGAAAAGGATTGTGATGATCCTCATATTTTTGCGATTGTTTATGAAATGCCAACGCCATATGTCTTTTCCTCAGATACAGATATGGCAAATTGCCGAAGATGTATTCAAAATTCTGTGGATTCTAAATTTTGCCAATTTATCGTTATTGCTAGCGATGCTATTTATAGAAAGCACAGGCAAAAAGTTTTGAAATAGCAAGCCGTAGGGTGCGTACTCGCACGCACCATTGATCCCGCCGCCCTACATGTTGTGTGACCTTACACCCCTCCATCCACAGCAAGCCGTAGGGTGCGTGCTCGCACGCACCACTCTTCCCGCTGTCCGATCTCCTGCGTGACATCACGCCCTCACCATCCAAACTCCCCCTTTCCGACCAAACGCGAAGGGTAACCCCCGGCCGCGGGTGGGGGTGAAGTCCCCGCCGTCGTGCTGCAAGCGCGCCTCCGGCGTGACGGGGGCGGTCGGGGGCTGCCCGGCCTTCAGCCGGGCGGGTGCTCTGATTTGAGCGTGGCGCTTCTGGCGCCGTTTTGGGATGGCCGTAGGCCGGGCTTCAGCCCGGCAAATCCCCGATCTCCGAAATCCCGCACGGGCTTATGGCCGCGATTGGCGGGCTGAAGCCCGCCCTACATCGCTGATCCCGGGCGGCCCGCAATGCCGGTCCGATTTCGATCCCGGCGCAAATCCGGCCGCGCCGCGCGGGTTAACAACCCGTTACCGGCATCTGTAGCGTTTGGCGCTGCAAATTGTACAAATCGCATCAAAAAACATTGCGCCAGATCAATCCGGACCTAGCTGATTAAGCGTAGCCTGAAGAAAACCAAGAAGGAGGCACCGGATGCAAATCCAGATCAATACCGACCATAATATTCAGGGCGACGACCGGGTGGCCGAAGTCTGCGAACAGATCGTCACCGACGCTTTGGCCCCCATATCTAGCCGTCTGACCCGGGTCGAGGTCCATATCAAGGATATTCGCGGTCCCAAGGGCGGTGAAGATATCCGCGCCACGGTCGAAGCCCGCCCCGAGGGTCTGCGCCCCTATGCCGCCCATCACGATGCGACCGACATCAAGGTGGCGCTGCGGCAGGCCGCGAAGAAGCTCAAGCAGCGCCTTGATGCCGAATTCGGCAAGCTGGCAAGTCACTGATTCTAGTTATAAAAATCGGCCCGTTTTCGAGCGGGCCGGTATTGTTTCCATTTAGGAAACGCTGCATTTCCCAATATTCGCCTTTGACATGTGCAACCGGTCATTTACCCTGTCCGCACTGCTATTTAACGCCTTTCCATTGTTCCGAAGGGGGTCCCATGACCACATTTCACAAACTTGCCCTGCTCAGCCTCGCCGCGCTCCTGCCCGCCGCCGCGCAGGCCGAACCTAGGATTTATGCTTATGACTCCCCTGCCAACTACTGCCCGCAGGGATTGCAGCCGATTCAGATCAATGGCGTGATCTGCTGCGGCACCCCGAACCAACCGGTCAGCTATCAATCGATGATGCGGGAAAATTCAACGCGCAGAAGCACTTATCGCGCATCTCGCGCGATCTGCCCAGAAGGGCAAAAGGGCTGCTACATGCAGTAAGCCCGCTGTATTCGGGTGACGGGGGCCGTCACCCGGTCAGTTCTGTCTCAAAGCAGTTTGAGGTCGCCTGCCATCTGACGGCCATCTCGGCCATCAGCCAGGTCGTATTCGACCTTCTGATCATCGGCCAGCCCGGTCAATCCTGACCGTTCGACTGCCGAGATGTGAACAAATACATCCTTGCCACCGTCATCGGGGGCGATGAAACCATAACCTTTGGTGGTATTGAACCATTTCACGGTGCCCGTCGGCATTTCCGTGTCTCCTTCTTGTCGTCTTCCCCCTGTGAATGCGGGGCCCATGTTCCACCGGCCTGACAATGCTGTTGAAAATAAAACAA
This sequence comes from Thalassovita gelatinovora, assembly GCF_001458355.1. Lineage (GTDB taxonomy): Bacteria > Pseudomonadota > Alphaproteobacteria > Rhodobacterales > Rhodobacteraceae > Thalassobius > Thalassobius gelatinovorus. Next base: position 358,022 of record NZ_CYSA01000026.1, read on the forward strand.
CTTAAACGAACCCTGCTTTCGCCAATGTCACGATTCGAGCATTGCAGCGGGAATGTAAAAATCAAGCAAAACAGGGGTGATTGCCGCAGATATGCACGCTATTGATGCAAAAACGACGGTTTGAAGGTGAGATATGAAAATTTACGGGCTGAAAAATTGCGATACCTGCCGCAAGGCGGCCAAGGCGCTGCCAGCGGCCGAACTGGTCGATATCCGGGCCACGCCATTGGAACCGGCGCTACGCCAAGCGGCCCATGCGCGTTTCGGTGCCGCGCTGCTGAACACCCGGTCGACCACTTGGCGCGGTCTGGACGACGCGGAACGGTCACGCCCGGCGCTGGATCTTCTGGCCGACCACCCGGCCCTGATGAAACGGCCGCTGATCGTGGATGATCAGGGCGCGCTGCATCTGGGCTGGGGCAAGGACGTACAGGCGGCATTGCTTGGCAAATAGGCCGAACATGCTTATCTGCCGTAACGGACCAATGGAGGGTCGAAAATGCGCAACGCGGCTTTGATGCTGGGGGTGATCGGCGGGATCATCGGGATGATCGTCGGCTTTTTCAGCTTCGGCTATACCGAAGTGATCGACCGTTACGGCGAAGTCGAAGGGATGTTCGAACAGGTGTCGAATGTTCAACTGATCCGGGTTTCCAGCTTCGCCGCCCCTTTGCTGGCGATTGCTGGCGGCGCGATGGCGCGGGCGCGGGCGTTGTGGGGCGGTGTCCTGATGCTGCTATCGGCGGCGGGGATGATGTATGCCTTTGGCTTCAACGCTTTCACCATGTTCCCGATCGGCTTTGTCGGGGTTGGTGGTTTGCTGGCTATCGCGGCTGGGAAACCGGATGAACCAAAGCCGCATTTCTAAGCAATAGCCGGTCCAGCGACAGCGGTCCGGCCCCCTTCACCACCAGCACCACCAGCGCCAGTATCCAGAAACCACGCTGATCCAGGATCACCCCGTCGGGCATCCGGTCGAACCAGGCCCCAAGCGTTTCAATATGCTTGATGCCGCCATGGCCGAACAAATCGGTCAGCGATTGGACCGCGATGAATCCGATCATGCCCAGCGACGCCAGACGGGTGAACAGCCCCAAAACGATCAGCACGGGCAGCAGGAATTCGGCCCAGGTTCCGGCCACCACCACCGCCCAATGAAGCAGGCTCAGCTGGCCGCTGTCATAGCCGACCGCTTCGAAAGCCTTGGGGAAAATCTGCGCATAGGCTCCGGTCGAAGGGCTGAGAAAACCGAATATCCCATCACCCAGCTTGGTCGCCGCCGAGGCCCAGAAATAGCCCGTCAAAACAGCGGCGAACAGGAACCGCGCCAGCGTAGGCAGGACCCATTCGGCCCGGTTCAACCGACCTGCGAAAGAATGATAAATCTGGATCAGGGCGGTCATGTCGCGTCCTCCACGTCGATATCAGTCAGCGCGGATTGCGCCAAAAGCAGTCCTATCACCTGTCCCAGATCGGCGTCGGGCGCGCGGGTCATCGCTTCGGCAAGCATCGCTCCAGAAAGCAAAGAAGCGATTAACCTTGCGTCCGCTTGGGTCAGTGGGTGCAATTCGGGATCGTAATGCGGCCTTGTGACCAGCACCGGCTGTGCGGTGCCGGGTGGGGCCAGGGCATCTGCGTTCAACGCCTTTTCGCGGATCGACCAGATCGGCCAATCGGATCGGATCAAGCGCACCGCAGGCGCAAACATCAACCGGGCACGGTTCAGCGCATCGGGCGCAGTCTCTGCCAATTGCGCCGGGTCAATCGTGGTCACGTCGGCGGCGTGATAGGATTGCCGCATTGCATATTCCAACCGCGCCACATCGGGTAAATATCCCAATGATTCCAATGATGAAATGGCGGCGATATAATCGGCAAAGCTGTCCCCGTAGAGCATCATCACCGGCGATTTTGGCGGCTGGGCACGCAGATATCCCTGCGCCACCGTTTCAAAATTACGCGTACCCAACAGCCGGGCGGTGGCCGGAAATCCGGTTTCCAGCGCCTCTTTCAGCGATACCGCGACATTGTTGCGATAAACGGAAAACCGTTTGCCTGCCGGACGGCCCGCACTGTCGGTTAACCCGTTTGGAACGGGCTGTGACGGGTCCAGCAGGGCGGTGCGAAATTCTGTCTGGGTCATGCTGGCACCCGGGTCAGCGCAGCAGCGGCGCGGGACGCTTCGGCGGCCAGCGTGGCCCAGTCGGGCACATCGGTGTCCCATTCGATCAGGGTCGGACGCGGCCCGGCGCGGTCCAGCACATGATCCAGCAGGGTCCAGACCGGATCGGCCACTTCGCGCCCGTGACTGTCGATCAGCAACGGCGCCCCGTGGTCGTCCTGATCCTCGTCATGGCCGCCCAGATGGATTTCCCCAACCTGATCAAGCGCGAAAGCATCGACATAAGCGCAGGGATCATAATTCAGGTTTGTGGCCGAAACGAAGATGTTGTTGACGTCCAGCAGCAGCCCGCAATCGGTCCGTTTCGCCACTTCGGCCAAAAACGCCGGTTCGTCATAGCTCGACGCCGCAAAGGCCAGATAAGAAGACGGGTTTTCCAGCAGCATGCGCCGCCCGATCACATCCTGCACTTGGTCGATATGGTCGCAGACACGCTGCAACGTCGTCTGCGTATAGGGCAGCGGCAACAGATCGTTCAGAAACGCGCTGTCATGGGTCGACCAGGCCAGATGTTCGGAAAAACTGGCCGGATTCAGCCAGTCGCACAGATGCTTCAACCGGGTCAGATGGTCGGTGTCCAGCGCCGTTTCGCCGCCGATTGACAATCCGACACCATGCACCGAAATCGGGAAACGGTCGGCCAGATGACGCAACTGCGCAATCGGGCGACCACCGTCGCCCATGTAATTTTCGGCGTGGATTTCCAACCAACTGACCGATCCCGGATCGGTGAGAATATCGCTATAGTGCTGTGGCTTGTATCCGACGCCCGGCGCGGCGGGCAGGGTTGTTTTGGCATGGTCGAACATGGTGGCCGATCCTCCCGGTATTGCAAAAGGGGCGGGGATCATCCCCGCCCCAAATGGTCTTAGCCGTCCATCGGCAGGTCACGGTCCAGCGCTTCCAGCGAACCGTGACGCATGCCGCCATCGGCCATGGCGGGCAGTTCGATATCCATGCAGGTGCCAGCATCGACCAGAGACCAGGCATTGCCTTGATAATCGACCTTCGAGGTGCCGGCACAGGTGGTTCCGGGGCCGGCGGCGCAATCATTTTGCCCTGCCATCGACACACCAAAGCATTTTTCCTTGGCACCTTCGGCAGAGGCGGTAGTGGTATGGGCGGACAGTGCGGCAGCGACGGCACCTACAACGGCGAGGGTTTTTATGGTGTTGGACATTTCTCTTCCCTTTCGGTTTTAATTCAGATCGCTTCGAAGCGATGACTAAAAGGTAGGGAATAGAAGGTGTCACAGGCCACTCACGTGCCTGTGTATCACGCGCGCGTGTCACGGCGTGATTGGCAGATACCCAATTGGGGCGATTTAACCCAAAAATATTACGGCCCGCGGCGGGATTTCCGTCGCGGGCCGTGAATTATTTTCGATTTTGTTACAGAAGATCGGGCGGCGTCGCTTCGATCTTCAAGGAACTCACGATCTCGTCCAGCGATGTAACAGAGGTTTGCTTTTCGCCCAGACGGCGCACTGACACGGTGCCTTCTTCGACTTCCTTCAGGCCGCAGGCCAAGATGACCGGCACCTTGCCCAAGCTGTGTTCGCGGACCTTGTAGTTGATCTTTTCGTTGCGCAAATCGGCTTCAGCGCGGATACCTTCGGCTTGCAGGGCGGCCACGACTTCGCGGCAATACGCGTCGGCATCCGACACGATCGAAGCGACCACCACCTGACGCGGCGCAAGCCAGAACGGCAATTTGCCAGCATGTTCTTCGATCAGGATACCAATGAAGCGCTCGAAACTGCCCAGCGTCGCACGGTGCAGCATCACCGGACGGTGTTTTTCCCCGTCCGACCCGATGTAATTGGCATCCAACCGTTCCGGCAGCACGAAATCCACCTGCAAGGTGCCGCATTGCCAATCACGACCGATCGCGTCGGTCAGCACGAATTCAAGCTTGGGACCGTAAAACGCGCCTTCGCCGGGGTTCAATTCGATATCGTTGGTCACTTTGCGGGTGGCAGACAACAGCGCCTGTTCGGCGCGATCCCAAACCGCATCGGACCCGGCCCGCGTGTCGGGGCGGTCGGAAAACTTGATCTTGTAGCTGGGAAATCCAAGATCGCTGTAAATCTCGCTCAGAAAGCCGATGAATTTTTCGGTCTCTGCCGCGATCTGGCCTTCTTCGCAGAAAATATGCGCATCGTCCTGAGTGAACCCGCGCACCCGCATGATGCCATGCAATGCGCCCGATGGTTCATAGCGGTTGCACGACCCGAATTCGGCCATCCGCAGCGGCAGATCGCGGTAGGATTTCAAACCCTGATTGAAGATCTGCACGTGACACGGGCAGTTCATCGGCTTCAGCGCGTTGATCGCCTTTTCGCGGGCATGTTCTTCGTCCACTTCGACGATGAACATGTTTTCCTGGTATTTTTCCCAATGGCCGCTGGCTTCCCACAGTTTGCGGTCGACCACCTGCGGCGTGTTGACCTCGACATAGCCGCCCTTTTGCTGCTGGCGGCGCATGTAATCTTGCAACGTGGTATAGATGAGCCATCCGTTCGGGTGCCAGAAGATCTGACCGGGGGCTTCTTCCTGCATGTGGAACAGGTTCATTTCGCGGCCCAGCTTGCGGTGGTCGCGCTTGGCGGCTTCCTCCAGCATGGTCATATGCGCTTTCAGCGCCTTGCGGTCCTTGAAAGCAACGCCGTAAATCCGCTGCAGCATCGGCCGGGTATTGTCGCCCAGCCAATAGGCCCCGGCCACATGGGTCAGCTTGAACCCATCGGCAGGCAATTGCCCGGTGCTTTGCAAATGCGGGCCGCGGCACAGGTCCATCCATTCGCCATGCCAATACATCCGCAGGTCTTCACCTTCAGGAATGCGGTCGATCAGTTCGATCTTATAAGGTTCGTGGCTGCCGCGATAATGCTCAATCGCGCGGGCCCGGTCCCAGACTTCAGTCTTCACGTCGTCGCGGGCGTTGATAATGTCTTTCATCCGCGCTTCGATCCGGCCCAGATCTTCGGGGGTAAACGGTTCTTCGCGGTCGAAATCGTAAAACCAGCCGTAATCGCGGACCGGGCCGATGGTGACTTTGACATCGGGCCAGATATCCTGCACCGCGCGGGCCATGACGTGGGCCAGATCGTGCCGGATCAGTTCCAGCGCCGGGGCATCATCCTGCATCGTGTTGATTGCAATGCTGGCGTCTTCTTTGATCGGCCATTGCAAATCCCAATGCTGCCCGTTCACGGACGCGCTGATCGCTTTTTTCGACAGGGATTTGGAAATGTCGGCAGCGATTTCGGCGGCGGTGATCCCGGCCTCGAATTTGCGTGCATTGCCATCGGGGAAAGTAAGAGTGACTTCAGCCATTGCTTGGCCTCCTCGTCAGTTTGGCGCCCACGGAACGCCCGGTTGCGGGTATGTATGTTCGCGCCCTTATTGCTTGGACGGCACCGGCAAGTCAAGCAAGCCAGAAGATCACCGCCGAATGGATGGAATGCGTTGCGCGAAGGACTCAGCGATCGGGCGCGATCACCGTCAGTTCCGCCAGCCGTTTCATCTGTGCGATATAAGCCTCTTGCGACCAGCCGCAGCCCAGCCGCAACTGTTCCCAGTTGCGCACCGACAGCAGGGTCCAGATCAGGTCAGAGGCGGTTTTGCGGTCCAGACCCGGTGCCAGCAACCCGTCGGCTTCGATCCTGTCGACCGCTGCTTCGCAGCCTTCGCGCACCGCGTGCATCCGGTCGGCCCAGGCATTGCGCGCTTCTTCGTCGCTGTCCTGCATTGCCATCAGCGCCCGTGCCACACCGTGAATTTCGGGGATGTAATTGCCCCAGACTTCAACGAACAAGGACAGCTTTTCCCGGCCAGACCTCGCCGCGCGGTTGGCGGTCAGCCGTTCATCGACGTGCTTGACTTCATCCAGATACCGGGTGGTGGCAATCAGCAGCTCCGCCCTTGACGGGAAATGCAGATACAGCGCCTGACGGCTGATCCCGGCCTGTTTGGCGATGTCGGACATCCGAACGGTGCCGTCGGTTTCAAGAAGATGCCAGGCGGCAGTCAGGATGCGGGTGCGGGTTTGTGTATTTTTTCTTGACATGGTGTCAACTAAACTCTACCTGGCGCAAAGTCAACTTGACACGGCGTCAAGTTTTTCGTTTTCAAACCACCCGAAAGGAAAGACAGATGAAAGTGATTATCTTCGGGGCGACCGGCACCGTCGGACGCTTGGCGGTCAAACAGATGCTGGCGGACGGGCACGAGGTAACGGCCTTCGCCCGCTGGCCGGAAAAAATGGGCATCCGGGCGGATGCACTGACGTTGCGGGCGGGCGACGCGCTGGACCCACCGGCGGTGTCGAAGGCGGTTCAGGGCCATGATGCGGTGGTGGTGACGCTGGGGGCTGGGACGTCGCGCAAAAGCGTGATCCGATCGCGCGGCACGATGAACGTGATCCATGCCATGCATGAACACGGGGTGCGGCGTCTGATCTGTCAATCGACACTGGGGGCACATGAAAGCTGGGGCAATCTGAATTTCTTCTGGAAACGGATCATGTTCGGAATGCTGTTAAAACCGGTTTTTCAGGATCACGAATTGCAAGAAACGCTTGTGCGGGCCAGCGGGCTGGACTGGACCATCGTGCGCCCCAGCGCCTTTATCGATGGTCCGGCTTCGGGCGTTTTCAAAGAAGGTTTCCCACCGACCGAGCGGCGTCTGTCGCTGAAAATTTCACGCAAGGAGGTCGCGGCATTCCTCAGCCGCCAACTGTCCGACAGGCAGTACTGCCAGCGGGCAGTCGGCATTTCGACCTGAATAGAGTCACGGGCAGGCGCAACACCTGCCCGTGACCGTGAAACCTGTCCGGGGTGTTTGGCAGTTCAGGCGGCGCTGTAGCTTTGCACCGGGCTATGGGCGAAATCCCAATACAGCGCCCGCGCCCGCAGCGATATCGGACCGATGCCCAATTCACGTTCGTCCAGCCGCGATACCGGCATCACCTTGGCGATATTGCCGGTGGCGAAAATTTCGTCGGCGGCGCGGAAATCTTCGACCGTCAGCGCGGTTTCGATCACCTCGATCCCGTCTTCGCGCAACAACCCGATTACCCGCTGGCGGGTCAGACCGTTCAGGAAACAACCGGTCGGGGCAGGGGTGAACACAACCCCATCGCGGACCAGAAACACGTTGGTCGATGCGGTTTCGGCCACATTGCCGTCGATATCCAGCGACAGCGCGTTGGAAAACCCGTGCTGGCGGGCATAGACCATGATGCGGCCGTTATTTGCATACAGCGATCCCGCCTTGGCTTCTGTCAGTGCCATGTCCTGCCGCGGACGGCGATAGGGCGCGACGGTCAACGAAAAACCTTCGATGGAAGGCATCGCCATTTCCTCGATGCAGATCGCAAAGGCGGTACTGTCGGGGTCAAGTTCGATCAGGCCGGGGCCACTATCGCGCGACCACATCATCGGTCGGATATAAAGTTCCGACCCCTTGGGGAATTTCTTGACCCTTTCGCGGACCAGCGCGGCGATTTCTTCACCGCTGATGGTGGGGATCATGCCAAGTGCCTGCGCCGATCGGAGCAGCCGGGCGCAATGCAAATCGAGATCGGGCATCACGCCTTCGAAACTGCGCGCCCCGTCGAAAACCTGACTTCCGAGCCAGGCAACGTGATCGGCGGCCCCGATTATCGGCGTGTTGCCGTCCTGCCATTTGCCTTCAAACCAGGTTGTGATCTTACCCTTGCCAATCGCCATGTGGTCCTCCCGTCGATGCTGTGGTGGGTTTGTTCCTGAAATAAGTTTCATAGAAATGCGGGAAAATTTGCTGTGTTACTGGCAAGTTTATGCTCTTTTATCAAAATGAAATTTTGCCTATCTTTGATATATCGAATGAAAGTTTTGTGGTGATGTGATGGCCCTGTCCGATTCCGATCTGCGTATTTTGCGCGAACTGGCCCGCGACGGGCGTCAGACCAATGCAGAACTTGCCGACAAGGTGGGGCTGTCGGCCAGCCAGTGCTGGCAGCGACTGCGGCGGCTGGAAAATTCCGGTGTGATCAAGGGGTATGGTGCCCGCATCGATCACGATGCCCTTGGCGTGCCCGAAACGGTGCTGTTGGAATTGGCGATGGAACGCAATGAGGGGATCGAAGTTGAAGCGGTCTGTGAAACGCTGGCGCGGTTGCCCGAAGTGTTGGAAGTGCGGATGACCACCGGCGATTTCGACATCTTCGCCAAGCTCGCGGTCAGCGGCACCCGCGGTTATGAACGGTTCCTGCGCGAACGGCTCTACAAAATCAAAGGTATCCGTCAGTCCCGGTCCAGCTTTTCTCTGCGCTGCTACAAGGATGAAATATCGGTGGTACCATGAACAGATCGCTTTCGGTGGGTGGATCTATGGGAAATTCGCGGTGACGTCGCCTTAAAGACCGGCCAGGATTTCCTTACCATTCGCTGCCATGCAAACCGCGACGGTCTGCGCGTGGGGGCTTTCCCCTGCGGAGCCATTGCGGCACAGTCGCGGCAAATCAGGAGGGACCAGATGAGCGACGCAAGCTATATCACCACGGCGCAGGGCCGCCGGATTGCCTATGAAAAAACCGACGGGCAGGGGCCTGTCGTGATTTTCTGTTCGGGGCTGAAATCCGACATGGAAGGCACCAAGGCGGTGCATCTGGAAGCCTGGGCCAAGGCGCGTGGTCAGGCTTATATCCGCTTCGATTATTCCGGTCATGGCCACAGTTCAGGCGAATTTGCCGAAGGCTGTATCGGTGACTGGCACGAAGACACCCTCGCGGTGGTCGATCAGTTGACCGAAGGCCCCATCGTGGTGGTGGGCAGTTCGATGGGCGGCTGGCAGGCGCTGCTGCTGGCCCGCGCGATCCCCGACCGGATCGTCGGTATGGTCACCATCGCCGCCGCCCCCGATTTCACCGAAGACGGCTATTGGGCCAGTTTCACCGAAGCCCAGAAAGCTGAATTGCAGGCACAGGGCTTTGTCCGAATGCCATCCGATTATGACGATGACTACATCATCTCGAAGCGGTTGATCGAAGAAGGCCGCGGTCGCTTGGTGCTGCGCACCCCGTTGCGGATGGATTTCCCGGTGCGGTTCCTGCAGGGCACCGAAGATACGGCAGTGCCGACCGAAACGGCGGTGCGGTTGCTTGATCATGCCGAGGGCGATGATATTCGCCTGACCCTGGTCAAGGGGGCCGATCACAGGTTTTCAGATCCCGATTGCCTGACCTTGATCGAAAAGTCGGTGGAAAAGGTTCTGGCGCGGGCCAAGGCCTGATAAATTTTTGAGTGTGAGCGTGCATGTTTCAGCCTGAACAGGAGCCCTGCCATGGATCAACGCATTTCTCTGATCACCCTTGCGGTCGAAGACCCGGACCGGTCCGCCTCATTCTACGATGCGTTGGGCTGGCACCGGCAGGACACGCCCGAAGGCATCATCGTCTATGATTTGCTGGGGCAATCGCTGGGGCTTTACCCTAAGGCCGATCTGGCACGCGATATGGGGCTTGCTCCCGAAGATCTGGGCACCGGAGCGATGACGCTGGCCTGCAACCAGCGCGACAGGGCCGGGGTCGACGCGGTCGTCGCGGCCGCCCGCGCCGCCGGGGCACGCATCCTCAAAGATCCGCACGAGGTGTTTTGGGGTGGCTATATCGCCTATTTCGCTGACCCCGACGGCCATATCTGGGAAATCGCCCATAATCCATTTGCGCCATTGCGCGACGATGGCGCATTCCGTTGGCAGGGCTATGACGGGAAGTGATTGACAGACGCGTCTGCGCACCGGATTCTAATCAAAAGACATGGATCGGAGCAGGCAAATGTCAGAGCCTTTGGTATTCCTTCCCGGGATGATGTGCGATGCGCGGCTTTTCGCGCCACAACTGGCCGAACTCAGCCGCGAAATGGTGGTTTCCGTGGCCCCGATCACCCAAGGCGAAACGATCGAGGAAATCGCCTCGGGTTTGCTTGATGCCTTGCCAGCGAAATTCGCTTTGGCTGGGCTGTCCATGGGCGGTATCGTGGCAATGGAAATCCTGCGCCGTGCGCCCGACCGGATCACCCGGATCGCCTTGATGGATACCAATGCACTGGCCGAAACACCGCAATCGTCGACCGCGTATGAACCGTTCATCACCAAGGCACGGTCGGGACAGTTGCCGCAAGCGCTGCGCGATTTCATGAAACCCGATTTTCTGGCCGCCGGGCCGGGGCGGATTGCGGTGTTGAACGCGTTTTTCGAAATGGCCGGCGATTTTGGCCCCGATCTGTTCGTGCAGCAAATCCGGGCATTGCAACGCCGCCGCGACCAGCAGCCGACCTTGCGCAAATGCAAATGCCCGGCCATGGTTCTGTGCGGCGAAGAAGACGGGCTGACCCCGGTCAAACGGCATCGTTTCATGGCCGACCTGATCCCATATGCGGAACTGAACATCATCACCGGGGCCGGGCATCTGCCAACCTTGGAACAGCCTCGGGCGGTCACCGCCGCGCTGCGTGCCTGGATGGCGCAGCCGGTTGTTCTGCGGGCATGAGCAGCGACAAATCTCTGAAACTCAAACGCCGTCTGGCGCAGGTGCGAAACTGGACCCGCCGCCATATCCCGCCGGGGCTGCGGCTGCTGGTCGGGCTGGTGTTGATGGTGGCCGGGGTGTTCGGCTTCCTGCCGGTCATCGGGTTCTGGATGTTTCCGCTTGGCGTTGCCATCGCGGCAATGGATGTCATGCCGGGCTGGCGGGCCCTGCGCCGTAGGGTGCGAGGAAAGAACAAGAAATGATCCGGGCGTTGTCCTGCACCAAGGGCAATAAAAAACGGCGGGAGGGTGGGCCTCCCGCCGTTCAATTGCCGACTGACCTATTGGTTCAGCGGGCAGCTGCGTTTTTGTTCGCAGGTTTCGTTTCGGCTGCGCCGCTATTGGCGTCGATGAAATCCAGGACCAAAGGCCGGATATTGTTGCGCCAGCTTTTGCCAGCAAAGATGCCGTAGTGACCCGCGCCGGGTTCGACATGGCTGGCTTTCTTGGCATCGGGCAGGCCGGTGCACAGGTCCAGCGCAGCAATACACTGGCCGGGGGCGGAGATGTCGTCATTCGCACCTTCGACCGTCTTCACCGCGACGGTGGTGATCTTGCCGATATCGACATGTTTGCCGTTGATGGTGAATTCGTTCTTGGCGATTTCACCGTTCTTGAAAATCCGTTCCACCGTCGACAAGTAGAATTCGGCGGTCATGTCCATCACTGCCAAATACTCATCGTAAAACCGGTTATGGGCATCGTGATCGTCGGCTTCACCCTTCATCGTGCGCTGGATTTGATCGGTAAAGGCCTGACTGTGGCGATCGGAATTCATCGACATGAACGACGCCAGTTGCAACAGGCCGGGATAAACCAGGCGGCCAACGCCTTTGTGTTTGAAACCGACCCGCTGGATCATCACTTCTTCCAGTTGGCCCATGGTGACGCGATTTCCGAAATCGGTCACATCGGTGGGGGTTGCGTCGGGGTCGATCGGGCCACCGATCAGGGTCATGGACCGCGGCTGTGCGGCGGGTTCTTCGTTCGCCAGATATGCGGTTGCTGCCAGCGCCAGCGGTGCGGGTTGGCATACGGCGATCACGTGGGTGTCGGGGCCCATATGTTTCATGAAATCGACCAGATAGAGCGCGTAATCTTCGACGTCGAATTTGCCAGCGGACACCGGAATGTCACGGGCATTATGCCAATCGGTCACGTAAAGTTCGCAATCCGGCAGCAGGCTGACCGCAGTGGAGCGCAGGAGAGTCGCGTAATGACCGGACATCGGGGCCACCAGCAGAACCTTGCGCGGCTTCGGGTCTCGACCCAGAACCTTGAAATGCAGCAGGTCGCCGAAATCGCCTTCGACCACCACTTCTTTTTCGACCAAATGGTCCCGGCCGTCGGCACAGGTGATCGACCGGATGCCCCAGCTTGGTTTCACCACCATGCGCTGGAATGTCCGTTCGGTCACTTCACCCCAAGCGGCCATCCACTGCAATGCAGGGTTTGGCACCATCGAAAAAACCGGATAAGATGCAAGCGATAGGGCGGAGGCACCCAACCATTGGTTCGTATTACGGAATGTTTCCATAAAATCGTACGTCGCCATGTAGCGCATGCGTGTTTCCTTTTTGCTCCGGCGTTATGTCCGGTCAGTGTTGCCGTGAAGTCCCGCAGCTTTGGCGACAACGAGGTACCGAATACAAATTGCTGCACAGCAGCAATGATAGGGGGGATTTATTAATATGACAACTAAAGAGGACGCCGCCGGAGAAAATCTGGATAAGCTCAATGCCAATCTAGCAAAGGTCGAAGAGCTTTCTAAGCGCTTTATCAACGCAGTGTCCCAAAGGAACCCGGCAAATCCAACGCTGAACGCGCCCGATCAGGATGTGTTTTTGAACGCGGCCACGTCCTATTGGACCGAAATGATACAGAACCCAGCCAAGCTATTCGAGAATCAGTTGGAATATTGGGGCAAGTCCGTCAAACACTATATTGAGGCACAGCAGGCGCTGGCCAAGGGTACCTTGCAAGCCCCGCCGGATGAAACCGGCGACGACCGGCGTTTTTCCAATCCCCTGTGGAAAACTCATCCCTATTTCAATTTCGTCAAACAACAATACCTGCGCAACGCCGAAGCGGTGCGCAACGCGGTCAGCGATTTGCCGGATCTCGACGAAACTGAACGCAAGCGGCTGAATTATTTCGCCCAGCAGATCACCGACATGATGGCACCGACCAATTTCCTGGGCACCAACCCGGATGCGTTGGAACGGGCGGTCGAAACCGAAGGTGAAAGCCTGGTGCAAGGGCTGGAAAACTTGGTTGCTGACCTGGAGGCGAACAAAGGCGAAATGCTGGTTCGGCTGGCCGATGACACGGCCTTCGAACTGGGGCGTAACATCGCTACCTCACCGGGACAGGTGGTTTTCCGCAACCGGATGATGGAACTGATTCAATACGCCCCGGCCACCGAAAAGGTTCATGCAACGCCGATCGTGATCTTCCCGCCGTGGATCAACAAATTCTATATCCTTGACCTGAAGGCGCAAAACAGCTTGATCAAATGGATCACCGAACAGGGCTATACCTTGTTCGTGGTCAGTTGGGTCAATCCCGATACCAGCTACCGCGATGTCGGGATGGAACACTATATAGAAGAAGGCTTTCTCGAAGCGATCCGCGTCGCCAAGGAAATTACCGGCGAAAACAAGGTCAACGCGGTTGGCTACTGTATTGCCGGCACCACCTTGCATATGGTGCTATCGCTGCTGAAGAAGCGTGGTGATAAATCGATCAAGTCTGCCACCTTCTTCACCGCGTTGGCCGATTTCAGCGATCAGGGCGAATTTACCCCCTTCCTGCAAGATGATTTCATCGATGGAATCGAGGTTGAAGTGGAACGCCAGGGCATTCTGCGCGGTTTCATCATGGGGCGAACGATGAGTTTCCTGCGCTCCAACGATCTGATCTACAGCCCGGCGATCCGCAGTTACATGCTGGGCGAAGCGCCACCCGCCTTCGACCTGCTGTATTGGAATGGCGATGCGTCCAACCTGCCGGGCAAGATGGCCGTGCAATATCTGCGTGGATTGTGCCAACGTAATGAATTCGTCACCGACGGGTTCGCCGCCTTGGGGGAAACGCTGCATGTGCGCGATGTTGACGTGCCGATCATGTCGATCACCTGTCAGAACGACCATATTGCGCGCTGGAAAGATTGTTATCGCGGATTTCAGCAGACCGGCTCGAAGCACCGGACTTTCATTGTTTCGGAATCGGGCCATGTCGCGGGGATCGTGAATCCGCCGTCAAAGAACAAATACGGCCATTACACCAATGAAGACCTCAGTCTGGATGCCGAAGGCTGGATGGCCGGGGCCACCCGGCATGACGGTAGCTGGTGGCCGCGCTGGGAAACTTGGCTAAGCAAGCGGTCGGGCAAGATGGTGCCTGCGCGGGAACCGGGTGATTCGGCTTATCCGTCGCTTGCCCCGGCCCCGGGAACCTATGTTGCCGTTAAGGCAAGTCACTGAAATTTCAGTACAACCTAAAATTCTTTCTGCAGTGCAGCAAATCACTTGATTTTCTGCACTGCAGCATGCATATTGTTTGCAGATGCAGAAACGCCGGGGTGGGCCCGGATGCACAAAAAGGAATTTAGACCAATGGCAAATGCACAAGATTTCACCGCCGTCATGAAAGACATGATGGGCGCATTCCCCGTCGACACCAAATCGGTTGAAGACGCTTTTAAAACCCAAGCGGCGCTGAACGAAAAGCTGAGCACTGCTGCTCTGTCGGCTGCTGAAAAATCGTCGGAACTGTCTGGCAAATGGGCCAAAGACACCCTGGCCAAACTGGGCGATTTCACCAAGGTCAAAGAAGAACCTGCCGATTACGCCAAAGCGCTGAGCGATTTCGCTTCTGCCTCGGCCGAAACCGCTGCCGAAAATATGGCCGCCTTCGCCGAGATCGCCAAAAAGCTGCAAACCGAAACCGTTGAACTGCTGATGGCGGCTGGCAAAGACATGACCGAAGAAGCATCTTCGGCTGTTCAGAAAGCTGCCAAAGACGCCACCACTGCCGCCAAGAAAGCTGCAGCGAAGTAATCGACACGAATTCGCCACATCATCTCCTCCCAATTAGATGTGTAGCGTTGGGCGGGCTTGCAAAAGCCCGCCCTTTCTTTTTTTTCTGCGCTAGCATAAGCTTTTTCGGTAATGCTGCATTTTGGGAGGACCACCCGTGGCTGACGACAAAAAACCGTTGTTGATAAAGCGTTATGCAAGCCGTCGTTTGTACAACACTGAAACCAGCGACTATGTCACGCTGGAAGATATCGCCGGGTTTATTCGCGATGGCCGCGAGGTTCAGATTATCGATCTGAAATCGGGTGACGACCTGACCCGACAATATCTGCTGCAGATCATCGCGGAACACGAAAGCCGTGGCGAAAATGTTCTGCCTGTCAACGTGCTGTCCGATCTGGTGCGCACCTATACCAATCAAACCGGGTCGATGGTGCCGCAATTCCTGCAAATGTCTTTTGACATGCTGCGCGATGGTCAGTCCAAGATGGTGGAAAACATGGCCAAGGCCAACCCGATCCCCACCATGCCTGGTTTCGAGGCATTGCAGGCACAGCAAGAAGCCTTCCTCAAGGCAATGACCGGCGGGCTTGCCGGGGCTTGGACCGGCGCCGAGCGCGGAGACACTAAGGCGCCCGCGGCAGCGACGGAAGAAGACGAAGATCTCGACGTCATCAAGAAGCAGTTGAGCGAACTGCAGGACAAGCTGACCAAAATGAGCAAGTAACCCGATGGTGGACAGCCCCGGTCGGATCACGCTTTGGGGCGTCGAAGTGTTCGTTGCCACGGCGGAAGAAGGCAGCATTTCTGCGGCCGCGCGCCGCTTGGGGGCCAGCGCTTCGGCGGTCAGCCAGCAACTGACCAATCTCGAAGCGGCGATCGGCGCCACCTTGCTCAATCGCAACACCCGTCCCGTTGCCCTGACCCCGGCGGGTGAAATATTCCGCCGCAGGGCTGGCAACATCCTGAACGAAGCGGCCTTGGCGCGGGCGGAATTGGCAATGGCCGATATGTCGGCGCTGACCCGGTTCCGGCTTGGCATGATCGAAGATTTCGAAACCGAAATTACACCGCGTCTGCTGACCCGGCTGGCCGGGGATATGAAGGGCTGTCAGTTCCTGCTGGAAACCGGGGCCAGCCATTCGCTCTATGATCAGCTTGACGCGCGTGCGCTTGACGTGATTGTCGCCGCCGATATGGGCGGTGAAGCCGAATGGATGGAAGTCCATCCGCTGTTGTCCGAAGGGTTTGTGGTTGCCGCACAGAAAGGCGCGGTCGACCCGGCACAGCCGCTCTTGCCGCAGTTGCAGGCGCTGCCGCTGGTGCATTACACCACCCGTCACCATATGGGCCGGTTGTTGTCGTCGCATCTGGCGCGGCAGAACCTGACCTTGGCGCATCGCTTCGAACTGGACAGCTACCACGCCATTCTGGCGCTGGTCGGGCAGGGGGCGGGCTGGACCATCCTGACACCGCTGGCGTTGATGCGGGCACGGCGCTTCGCCGATCAGCTCGACGTGTTCGAGTTGCCGTTCGAACCGCTGTCGCGGCGAATTTCGCTGGTTGCACGCAAAGGGATATTGCAGGACATGCCCAAACGCGTCGCCAAAGAACTGAAACCGGTTCTAACCCGCCATGTGATCGATCCGGCGGTCGCCGCCTATCCGTTCATGGCCGGGGTTCTGGAAATTCTCTAGCCCCGGTGCCCGTGGCGCAGAGGGATTTGAGTATTTTCAGCAAGATGAATAACAGAATTTTCCGCTTTCATCTTGCCAGAAAGAGTCCCGCCGGGTCAGTTGCCGAACGCGCGGCGATTGCCCATTACGTCCTGCGCCGCCTTGATCAGCGCCTCGGCGATCACGTCCAGTTCCGGCAGCGTCAGCCGCGCCGGCAGCCGTGCATCGCAGGCTTTCATCAGCATTGCCTTGGTCTGTGGCAGTGACGGCGCTTTGCCAAGGAATTCCCAATTCCAGAATGCGCGTGCATTATCGGTGCTCAGCCCGAAAACCTGCACTTTCACGCCGCGCGCGGCCGAAGCGTCCTGAAACGCCCTCACCTCGTTTTCTTCCATACCGACCAGATTGAACTGGATCGAATCCGGCGCACGTTCTTCCGGGCCCAGCTTTTCGGGCACATCAATCCAGGGCGACAGGTTCAGCTTTTCAGCAACATAATCGTGGTTGCGACGACCATCGGTCACCCGGCGCGGCACTTCGGCAAGCTGTGATCGCACGATGGCGGCAGACAGGTTGCCCAGTCTCAGATTGTAAAGCGGCAACTTGTTCTGCCAGCGGCCAAAGGCTGCCTGCAGTTCGGCGGCATCTTCGTCGCTGCGCGCCAGATGCTTTTTCCAATTATGTTCATAGGCCCCCGACATGATCGTCGCCTGGGCCAGAACATCGGCATCGTCGGTGATCAGAATGCCGCCTTCGCCCGCATTCAGCAATTTGTAGCTTTGGAAGGAAAAGCAGCCGATCTTGCCGATGGTGCCGATATTGCGTCCATGCCATTTGGTGCCCAGCGAATGCGCGGCATCTTCGATCAGCGGTACACCTCGGTCTTCGCAAAGCGTCACGATCGCATCCATATCCGAGGTATGACCGCGCATATGGCTGATCATCACGGCGCTGATCGTATCGTCCAGCTTGGCTTCGAAATCAGCGATGTTGAGCCGGTAATTTTCCCCCACCTCGGCCAAAACCGGTACGCAATCGGCATGCACGATCGATGACGGTACCGCGGCAAAGGTAAAGGCCGGGATCAGAACCCGCGCACCGCGCGGCAGGCCAAGCGATTTCAGCGACAAGAACAAAGCCGCAGAACAGGACGACACCGCCAGCGCGTATTTGCACCCCAAGGCATCGGCGAAATCGCGTTCCAGCAGGGACACCGGTGCGTTTTCCGGCGCGGTATAGCGGAACAGATCGCCCGATTGCAGCAGGCGTTCGATTTCGGCGCGGGCCGAGGCCGGGATCGGTTCTGCATCATAAACGTTTGGCGGCAAATTCATTCTCTTCGGCTTTCCTGAAATTCACTTTCGGGAATTATTAAACAAGCGGACAGCAAAAGAAAATGAATTTGCGATGACATTGGGGCATGTCTGGAAGTTTCGGCAAGATGTTGCAGCCGGGGCGCGCAATCCGGGCGGAAATTACAGCCCCAACCGGTCGCGCAACGCGAACCAACTCATCGCCAGCACCAACAGCGGCGACCGGAACGCGGGCCCACCGGGGAATCCCGGCGCCGGCAGCGCCGACATGGTGTCGAAGCCTTCCGCATCGCCCTGTATCGCCTTTGCCATCACCATGCCGCAATGGGTGGCGGTGCCCAAACCATGTCCGGAATAGCCCGACGCATTCAGGATATTGGGCGCCACCCGCGCCACGAAGGGCAGTCGCTTCATGGTGATCGCCAGGGTGCCGCCCCAAGCGTAATCTATCCGCACATCTTTCAGATGCGGATAGATTTCGGTCATCGGCTTGTGCAATAGCGCTGTGATATCGCGCGGAAAGCGGTAGCCATAGCTTTCCCCGCCCCCGAACAACAGCCGCCCATCGGCCGACATCCGGTAATAATTCACCACGAATTTGCTGTCGCAGACCGCAATGTCGCGGGTCAGCACCTTGGCGCCTTCGGCCCCCAATGGTTCCGTCGCCGCCACGAAATTGTTGATCGGCATCACCCGCTTGGCCACGTCCCGATTCAACCCGCCCAAATAGCCGTTGCAGGCCAGAATCACATGATTGCAAGTCACTTTGCCATGTTCGGTCGTCAGTACCGGTTTGGTGCCTTGTTCAACATGTTGTACGGGGGTCTGTTCGTAGATCCGAACTCCGGCATTGATTGCTGCCCGCGCCAGCCCCAACGCGAAATTCAGCGGGTGCAAATGCCCCGCCCCCATATCCAGCATCGCGCCGTCATATGCGGGCGAGGGACAAATTTCGGACCATTCTTGCGGCGACAGCGCCGATACCTGATCGTAACCGTAATCGCGCTGCAGCTTTTCGGCATAGTGATGCAGATGGGTCGTGTCGCGCTTGCCGAACCCGGTCCAGGCGACGCCGGGTTTCAGATCGCAATCGATCCCGTGTTTTGCCACCAGATCGCGCACCAATTGCTTGGCTTCCTCGCCCAGATCCCACAAGCGATGCGCGGCATCCTGTCCCAGCATCGCTTCCAGTTCTTCCTGATCGCGGCGCTGACCGCTGCCCAATTGACCGCCATTGCGCCCCGATGCGCCGAAACCGACCCGTTGCGCCTCTAACAACACCACATCGAACCCAGCCTCGGCCAAGTGCAACGCTGCAGACAGTCCGGTAAACCCACCGCCAACGACGCAGACATCGGCCCGGGTTTCGCCCTTGAGCGCGGCAAGGGGATCCAGCGGCTTGGAGGTCGCGGCGTACCAGCTTTCGGGGTATTGTCCCATCTTGTCGTTCGAATAGAGCAGGTTCATGGTTTTTCTCTTCTTTTGTTCGCAAATATCCCGAGAGAATCGTTGAAAATCTTTTTGATTTTCAACGATGAGGGCAGCGCCCCTTGGCCGTGCCATTCAGCGCGGCCCTATTTTACAGCGGGTCAGACGTTCAACAGCAGATGTTCGCGTTCCCACGGGCTGATCACCTGCAGGAATTCTTCGTATTCCGTCCGCTTGATGATCGAATAGACCCGGGCGAAATCGGGATGCATCACCTGATGCAGCGCCTCGGCTCCTTCGAACAGGTCCAGCGCGTCTCCCATGACCCGTGGCAGTTCGGTTTCGTCCTCATAGGCATCGCCCTTGAAACTCGGGCCTGCCCGTTTTTCCTCCATCAGCCCGAGATAGCCGCAGGCCAACGACGCCGCGATCCCCAGATAGGGGTTGCAATCCATCCCCGCCAGACGGTTTTCGACACGCCGTGCCTCGGGGTCTGAAATCGGGATGCGGATGCCGGTGGTACGGTTGTCGCGGCCCCAGGCCAGGTTGATCGGGGCGGCGTGATCGCGCACGTAGCGGCGATAGGAATTCACATAAGGGGCCAGCACGGCTATGGCCGACGGCAAATGCGTTTGCAGCCCGCCGATGAAATGGAAAAACGCGTCCGTTTCGCCGCCATGCGGTCCCGAAAACAGATTCTCGCCGGTTTCCATGTCGATCACCGAATGGTGGATATGCATGGCGCTGCCCGGTTCATCGGCGATCGGTTTCGCCATGAAGGTGGCGAAACAATCGTGGCGCAGCGCGGCTTCGCGGATCAGCCGTTTGAAAAAGAACACTTCGTCGGCCAGTTTCACCGGGTCGCCATGGCGCAGGTTGATTTCCAATTGCCCGGCACCGCCTTCTTGGGTGATGCCGTCGATTTCGAACCCTTGGGCTTCGGCGAAATCATAGATATCGTCGATCACCGGGCCGAATTCGTCGACGGCGGTCATCGAATAGGCCTGCCGCGCCGCTGCGGGGCGGCCCGACCGGCCCATCATTGGTTCGATCTTCTTGGCCGGATCGGTGTTCTTGGCGACCAGGAAAAATTCCATTTCCGGGGCAACCACCGGTTCCCAGCCTTGCTTGTGATACAGATCCACCACCCGTTTCAACACGTTGCGCGGCGCAAAGGGAATCGGGGCGCCCTTGCGGTCAAAAGCGTCATGGATCACCTGCAGCGTCCAGTCGCCGGTCCAGGGGGCGGCGGATGCGGTGGACATGTCCGGTCTCAGGATCATGTCGCGTTCGAGAAACCCTTCTTCGCCCGCCGCCTCACCCCAATCGCCGGTGATGGTCTGATAAAAAATCGAATCGGGCAGGTGAAAATAGTCCTGCTTGGCGAATTTCGAAGCGGGAACCGCCTTGCCGCGGGCAATCCCGGGCAGATCGGAAACAATGCATTCGACCTCATCCAGGCGGCGGCCTTCAAGATAGGTCTGGGCGGCCTCGGGCAGGGTTTTGATAAAGTCACTCATTTGCGTTTCCTTTGAAAAAGGCGGCCATTTTATGCGCGAACCCGTGGTCGTTCTGCGGCTGGCCTAATTGGTCTGTAATCTGCTGGATCATCGTTTCAGGCAAAACGCCCGGTGCCCGGTGCTGCAGCAGACCCTCCATCATGCGGG
Source organism: Thalassovita gelatinovora (assembly GCF_001458355.1). GTDB lineage: Bacteria > Pseudomonadota > Alphaproteobacteria > Rhodobacterales > Rhodobacteraceae > Thalassobius > Thalassobius gelatinovorus. The sequence continues at coordinate 378,901 of NZ_CYSA01000026.1, forward strand.
TGGTGAATTCTGGATGTGGCTGCACCGTCAGGATGGTGTCGCCATAAAGCAGGGCGGCATTGGCGCAGCTGTCATTCGACGCCAAGACCTTTGCCCCTTCCGGTGGGGTGATGACCTGATCCTGATGCCAGGCGTTCAGCACCACCTCATCACCGCCGAAGCGATAGCTTTGCGGCCCGGCGATCCAGCCGCCGTCGAATTTTTCGACCTGACCGCCAAGCGCCTGGGCGATGATCTGATGACCGAAACAGACGCCGATCATCGGTTTGCCCGAAGCTTTTACATCGCGGATGAAGCTTTCCAACGGTGCGATCCAGTCATGGTCTTCGTAAACTCCGTGTTTTGATCCGGTGATCAGCCAGCCATCGGCGGCGTCCACCGAGGTGGGGAATTCATTGTCCACCACGTTGAAGGTTTCATAGTCAAAACCATGTCCCTGAAGAAGCCGGGCGAACATGGTGGCATAATCGCCCAGTTCACCTTTCACTTCGTCGGGGGCATGGCCGGTTTGCAGGATGCCGATTTTCATGGGTCACCAGATTGTTCGATGTCTGCGTAGATATGTGCGGGGCGGGGCAGGGCGGCAAGGGGCGCATGCGCCCCGTCACACCGTGTCGAGGTATATCTCCACCCGCTCTGTCGGGGTCAGTTCCGCCATGTAATGCAGTTCCTGCCGTTTGGTCAGGATGAAATTGCGGATCAATTCTTCTGAATATATCCGCTTGATGATCTCGCTTTGTTCAAAAGCGTCGATCGCCGCCCCCCAGGTGTTGGGCACTTGTGGCAGGTCCAACGCATAGGCATTGCCGGTGATCGGGTCTGGCGGTTCAATCCCGTCTTCGATCCCGGTCAGCGCCGCGCCCAGAATCGCGGCCAGCATCAGATAGGGGTTCACATCGCCCCCCGCCAGCCGGTGTTCGATCCGTCGCGCTTTGTGGTTGCCGGATGGAATTCGGATCGCTGCGGTCCGGTTTTCATAGGCCCAGCTGATTCCGGTCGGCGCATGCGCCCCCGGCACCATGCGGTCATAGCTGTTCCAATGCGGCGCAAACACCAATGTGCTGTCGGCCATCGCATTCAAGCAGCCGGCCACCGCATGGCGCAACGTGTCGGTACCTTTCGGACCGCCATCGTCAAAGATGTTGTTACCGTCCTGATCCAGCACCGAAAAATGGGTGTGCAGCCCGGACCCGGCGTAATCTTCGTACGGCTTGGCCATGAAGCTGGCGGCAAAACCGTGGCTACGGGCCAACCCCTTGACCAGCATCTTGAACAGCCAGGCATCATCTGCGGCGCGTAGCGCGTCATCGCAATGCATCAGGTTAATTTCGAACTGGCCCAGCCCCGCTTCGGAAATCGCGGTATCGGCAGGAATGTCCATTTCTTCACAGGCGTCATAGAGATCGGTAAAGAAACTGTCGAAACTGTCCAGCGCCCGGATCGACAGGGTTTCCGCCGCCTTGCGCCGCTTGCCCGATCGCGGGCTGATCGGGATTTGAAGGTTGCGACCCGAATCGTCGATCAGGAAGAATTCCAGTTCCACAGCAACAACCGGGGTCAATCCGCGCGCCTTGTAGCGGTCCAATACCGCGCGGAGGGCTTGGCGCGGGTCGGCTTCGTAGGGACGACCGTCTTCGCGGAACATCCAGATCGGCAACAGCGCGGTTGCTGACGATAACCAAGGCATTGGGGTGAAGCCGCGTTCGGTCGGTTTCAAAACCCCGTCCCGGTCGCCGCTTTCGAAGACCAGCGGGCTGTCTTCGATATCTTCGCCCCAGATATCGAGGTTCAGCACCGACATCGGAAAGCGGGTCCCGTCTTCGACCACCTTGTCGGCAAAGCGGGTCGGGATACGCTTGCCGCGCGGCTGACCGTTCAGGTCGGCAGCGGCCACACGAATGGTGCGCACTTCGGGATGCTTTCTCAGCCAGTTTTTCATATTCATCGTCATACGCCTGATGAGGCCGTGCCCGTACGGGAAACGCAAGCCCGGTAAACCGGGGCGTTCGTGCGTCAGGTCCATGCCCTTGGTCCTAGTTATTTGATCAAAAAATCTGTGACGGGTTGTAGCGATCCAGTTTAACGGAGTTTTTCCGCAAACAGCCTCCCAATAATTTGATCAAATATTGTCTACTACCGGATCAGGTTCGGACGCAAGCGAATTTTTTGCCGCAATCCATGTGGCAAATGCCGGTTCAGGTGGCGGTTCATCAGGCCAAACAGCGTCACCACGACCAAGGTCAACAGGATAAAATAGCTCGCGAGAATCGGGTAGGGGATGAACGGATTGAAGGTCTTGTCGGCGAAATAGTTGGCGTAATACAGCGCGTCGCCTTTTTGCCGCCAGGCCGGGAAGCCGGAAAAATACACCAGAGTGGTGGCGTGAAACAGGAAAATCGCCTCATTGGTATAAGCCGGCCAAGCCAGCCTGAGCATGGTCGGCCAGGTGATCTTGCGGAATTTCTTCCAGCCCGAAAAGCCATAAGCGTCGGCGGCTTCCAGATCGCCTTTGGGCACCGAACGCAGGGCGCCATAGAAAATTTCGCCGGTATAGGCGGCGGTGTTGAAAAACAGCGTCACCAAGGCCCCCAGCCAAGCCGCGGTGAAGGGCGCGAAGACGGGGGCGACCTGTTTCAGGCTGAGAAACAGGAAATAGGCAAAGAAGAACTGAATGAACAAAGGCGAGCCGCGGAAGATGAAAATGAACCATTCCGACGGTTTGCGCAGCCACCGGTTTTCGGCGTTTTTGCCAAGCGCCAGCGCGGTGGCCAGAAAAAAACCTGCCAACAGTGCCAACGCGCCGAAATAGATATTCCAGATCATCCCCGACCCGATCAGGGTGAATTGCTGGCATAGGGTGAAATCTTCTTTCGGCAGCAGCCGCGCACCCACGCCGATGGATCGCAGCGCGTAATCCTGAATGGTGATCCAGCAGCTCATGCGTTGGCCTTTCTCTGCTTTTCACCGCTCAGCGTCGCTTGCCCGTTGCTCAGCCTGACCATCAGCCGTTCCAGCACGACCTCGGACAGTTTGGTAAAGGCCAGATAGAAAACCAGCAGCGCCAGGAAATACCACATGCGCCAATCACCATGCGGGTAGCTGGTGAATTTCGCGGTCTTCGCACCGCCCAGTTCGCGCGCCCAGTAGACGATGTCTTCGACGCCCAGCAGGAACAAAAGCGGCGTCGCCTTGATCAGCACCATCCACAGGTTGGACAGGCCGGGCAGGGCAAAGACCCACATCTGTGGCACCATGATGCGCCAGAACGCCTGCCGGCGGTTCATGCCGTACGCTTCGGCGGTTTCCATCTGTGCATGCGGCACCGCCCGCATCGCACCATAAAGTACGTTGGCGGCAAAGGCCCCGAACACGATGGCAAAGGTGATCACCGCCAAGGTGAAGCCATAGACTTCGTGGACCCATTGCGCCGCGCTTGACAGCGGCATTTTCGCCGCGTCGCAGACCACGAAATCGTTGCCCTGCCGGATCGGATCGGTCCAGTCGCGACACAGCGTTTTATGTCTGGTCCATTCGATCGCCTGATCGAAGGCGATCACGAAGAACAGGAAGAAAGCAATGTCGGGGACGCCCCGGACAATCGCGATATAGGCTTTGCCGATCCAGGCGACCGGCCGCACCCGCGACCGTGCCAGCATCGCACCGACGAATCCGAACCCCAGCGACACCGGCGCGGTAATCGCCAGCAACAGCAGAACCGTGCCAAAGGACACATAGAAAGCCATGTGTTTGCCGGTGGTCAGGTAGCAAGACAGCCAGCTCAGGCCGGACAGCGTGTCGGGATCTGCGCAATAGGAAAAAATGGTGGGCCTCGCTTAGGCGGAGAGGGCGGATTTTAAGTATTTAAGGAACAGTGAAAGGGGGAAGACTGTGCTTCCCCCTGACAGCGGACGCCTAGAAGGTGGCGCCGATTTCCCATTTTTCGATCAGCGCGTTCAGGCTGCCGTCGTCTTTCATCGACTGAATGGCAGCATCGAACTTGGCTTTGAGTTCGCCATCGCTTTCGCGCACGCCCATACCGACGCCGCCACCGATCATTTCTTCCTTGCTCAGCAGCATCAGGTCGGCGTTTTCTTCGGCAATCGGTGCCAGGTAGGATTTGTCGGCCAGAACCGCATCGGCTTCACCGTTGCGCACGGCGGCGATGGTTTCATCGGGGGAAGCGAATTCCACCAGAGTCGCACCAGACGCTGCCACGAACGCGGCCTGAATGGTGCCGGTTTGCGCCGCGATTACGCCGGACAGGTCGACATCGTCCGACATCGCCAGATAGGCGGACGGATCGGGCTGCGAATAGTTCTGGGTGAAATCGATCACCTCTTCGCGTTCGTCGGTGATCGACATGCCGGCGATGATGGTGTCGTAATTGCCCGAAACCAGATTGGGGATGATCGAATCCCATTCGTTGGTGACCCATTCGCAGGTCAGTTCGGCGCGTTTGCACAGCTCGTCGCCCAATTCGCGTTCGAACCCGTCAACTTCACCATTGTCGTTGATGAAGTTCCACGGGGGGTAAGCGCCTTCGGTGCCCATGCGGACGGTGTCGGCCATGGCCAAACCGGCGGTCAGCGCCAGAATGGCCGTGCTGAGGATCAGCTTTTTCATTCATGTTCTCCCAAATGATGAACTTCGGTTTATTCAGCCGGTCCGGTGCTTTTAGGCGTGCACCGTGGCCGACAGAAACTGTTTGAGCCGCTCGCTGTCCGGCGTGCCGAACAACGTATCCGGCGGGCCTTCTTCTTCGACCAGACCCTGATGCAGGAACACAACATGGCTGGAAATATCCGATGCCATTTTCATGTCATGGGTCACGATCAGCATGGTGCGGCCTTCGGCGGCCAGATCCCGGATCACCTTGATCACTTCCTGTTCCAGTTCCGGGTCCAGCGCCGAGGTTGGTTCGTCGAACAAAAGCGCTTCGGGTTCCATGCACAGCGCCCGCGCGATCGCCGCACGCTGCTGTTGGCCGCCCGATAATTGCGCCGGAAACACATCGCATTTGTCGCCGATGCCAACCTTGTCAAGATAGCCGCGCGCCGCCTGTTCCACCTCGGCCCGGTCGCGGCCCAGCACGGTGACCGGGGCCTCCATCACGTTTTGCAGGATGGTCATATGCCCCCACAGGTTGAACTGCTGGAACACCATGCTCAGATTGGTGCGGATGCGCAGCACCTGTTTTGCATCCGCCGGTTGCCGCGCCAGACCTTCTCCATGCCATTTCACCGGTTCGCCCTTGAACAGGATTTCACCCTGTTGGCTGTCTTCCAGCAGGTTGGCGCAGCGCAGAATGGTGGATTTACCCGACCCGGACGATCCGATCAGTGAAACCACATCCCCCTTGCGCGCGACGATATCGACACCCTTGATCACCTCAAGACTGCCATAGGCCTTGTGCAGACCACGGATTTCAATGACTGGATCCTGCTCGGACAAAGCCGCCCCTGTTCTTGTTAGCCCCGTTTGAAGCAAAGAATAGGGACGAAAAAAACGATCAGTGCAACTTTCAAAATGAAAAAAACGACGGAGAAACCGCCAAATTGACCTCGGGTCATCCACAAACTGTCAGAAATGCGTCAAAAATTATCGCTGTGGTCGGGGTGCTTTCAGCCGGCTTTTTCCACCCGCTGCCGGGCCAGGGCGCTGTCGCGGTCATTGATGCCCAGCAAATTAGACACCATCCGCAACAATGCATCTTCGTGTTGATCGCGCACCCCGTCGGCCAGAACCACCGACCATAGCGCCTCGATCACACCGATGCGGTCGTCATAGGCGACAGCATCCTTGATTGCGCGGGTGAACCGCACGGTATCGGGTGCTTCGGCTTCCAACTGTTCGGCGCGGCCTCGAAGATCCTGCACCCCGGCCGAATCCAACCCGTATCGGGTGGCGGCAATCCGGTCGATCCGGGCGATTTCATCGGGGTCATAGCGGCCATCGGAACGGGCGACACGGACCAAAAGCGCGGTCAGCGCCAGCCGGGCGTCCGGGCCAGTCATCGGGGCGGGGGCCGGTTGCGCCAGCCGTTTCAGGAATTCTGCAAACATACAGGCCATATAGACCCGGCACAGCCACAATCCAAGCCGGTATCAGGGGCTTTCTTGTGCCCGGGTGCGGGCGGTCAGGTTGTCGGCCTCGCTCAATCCCAATGCGAGCTGCACCCGGGTGACGATCTCGATTTCCTCGCTCACCTGTATTCCGTCCGAAAGCGCCACCTGCCACAAGGCTTCCAATGCCATCAGCCGGTCTTCGAAATCGACGCCTTCGCGGATCAGTTCGGCAAAGATTTCGGTCGGCGGCGCACGTTTTTCCAACTTTTCGCAGGTGGCCCGCATCTTGGCGGCCCCGACGATTGACAACCCGTTGATATGCGCCAACAGCCGGTCGATGCGGCGAATTTCCTCGACCTGATAGCTGTGGTCGGATTTCGCCACTCTGACCAAAAGCGCCCCCAATGCCAGTGCCGCATCCGGTTCTGGCAGGTCTTCGTGGACTTTGTGCCCGGTCAGGGCCTTGAGGATATTTGTGAACATGCCCACAAGATAGCGCATTTATGCCACGCGTACGAAACCGAAAATCGCCCGGATCGCATCGGGCCGGAAAAATATGTCAGATTGGTAACAGCATTGTCCGACCAAGGCCGGTTTCAGCCGTCATAGCCTGCGACGATTACCATATCACCGGTGGAAATCGGATCGCGCAGCGCTTTGGCCCGTTGATAGCCGTCCGATTCGTAACAGGCTAATGCGGCTTCATAGCTGGGAAATTCGATCACCACGGTGCGGGCGCGTGTCGCGCCTTCCTTGGTTACACCGGGACCGCCCCGGACCAGAAATTTTGCACCGTATTCGGCAAAAGGCGCAGCATTCGCCCGTTTGTAGTCTTCGTAGCGCGCGGGATCGTCGACATCGACATGCGCCACCCAGTAACCTTTGCTCATTTTTGGTCCTCCTGTTGGCCGGGAAGGTGGAGCGTTTTTCTGGAAAAAGAAAGTGCGAAATAAAATTGATTAGCTTTCGACAGAGAAGTCACGAGTTTGCCTTTTTCAGACCCAAGTTTTTCCCCGGCGGTGCCTGCAAGTGGTGGTTGAATAGACGAACGGCCAACACGCAAACCGGCAGGAAAACGCCATGATACGCATTCGATACCAGACCGAAAACAAGCCGTCAGAAAGCGGTCGATCAATTGAAGCCCATGAGGACGGTCTTGATCCGATCCGGGTCGAAGCTTTGGCCTTCGACTGGGACGGCGGCGATCTGCGCCATCTGGGCTGTCTCATGGCCAAGCTGGGGCTGGACCTTGCCACTGCCATCCGCGTGTTTCTGAACGGTCAGCCCGAAAGGTTCAATTATCTGGACTGCTATGAGGTGCCGCTGGAACATACCGCGCGGGTTGCCTTGTTGGATTGTCTGCACAAAAAAATCAGCTGCGGCTTCTATTTACCCGACCCCAATATCGGTTTGGGGCCGGTCCGGGAAGAAGCGGGGTATTGGCTGGCCCGTCAGTCCGAAGATCGCAAACAGGGCCAGCAGGGCCGGTGGGTGTTCGATGAAACCCGGCTGGAAACAATTTCGGACGTCGCCCCGCGGCCCATCCTGATAGCCCCCAAGGCGCGACCGAAATCAAGCCTGCTGCGGACTCTGTTCGAACCGATCTGGCTGCACAGCTGAACCGTGCACCTTAGACCAAACGCGATGTCGCCACCGCCGCACGTACAAAATCGGCGAATAGCGGATGCGGATCGAACGGTTTCGATTTCAGTTCGGGATGGAACTGAACCCCGATGAACCACGGGTGATCGGTCCATTCCACGATTTCGGGCAACCGGCCATCGGGGGACATACCGGAAAAACTCAGCCCGCAGGCTTCAAGCTTGTCGCGGTACTTGATGTCGACCTCGTAACGATGGCGATGGCGTTCGTCGATTTCGGTTCCTTGATAAACCTGTGCCACTTTCGACCCGGCTGACAGATGGGCGTGGTAGGCACCAAGTCGCATCGTGCCGCCCTTGTCGTCATCGGCCTTGCGCCGCACCTTGGCATTGCCCTGCACCCATTCTTTCAAGTGATACACAACCGGTTCAAAACGTTTCTTGCCAGCTTCCTGATCGAATTCCTCGGACCCGGCTGTTTCGATCCCGGCAACATTGCGCGCCGCTTCGATCACTGCCAACTGCATGCCCAGACAAATGCCCAGATAGGGCACTTTGCGTTCGCGGGCGAATTGCGCCGCCTTGATTTTACCTTCGGTGCCGCGTTCGCCGAAACCGCCGGGCACCAGGATCGCGTGGAACCCTTCCAGATAGGGGGCGGGGTCTTCGGTGTCGAAAATTTCGGCATCGACCCATTCTACATTCACCTTGACCCGGTTGGCCATGCCGCCATGGGTCAGCGCCTCTTTGATCGATTTGTAAGCGTCTTCAAGCTGCACGTATTTTCCGACGATGGCGATATTGACTTCGCCATCGGCATTGTGAATCCGGTCGACCACGTCATCCCATTTGGTCATGTCGGGACGCGGGGCAGGGGCGATATCGAACGCATCCAGAACGGCCTGATCCAACCCTTCGCGGTGATAGGCCAGCGGTGCTTCGTAGATCGATTTCAGGTCATAGGCGGCGACCACGGCTTCTTTGCGCACGTTGCAAAACAGCGCGATCTTTTCGCGCTCTTTTTCCGGAATCGGATGTTCGGACCGGCAGACAAGGATATCCGGAGCGATGCCGATCGATTGCAGTTCCTTGACGCTGTGCTGGGTCGGTTTGGTCTTCAATTCGCCGCTGGCGGCCAGATAGGGCAACAGCGTCAGATGCATGAATATGCACTGCCCGCGCGGTTTGTCATGGCTGAACTGGCGGATCGCTTCGAAAAACGGCAGACCCTCGATATCGCCCACGGTGCCGCCGATTTCGCACAGCATGAAATCGACTTCGTCTTCACCGATGGCCAGGAAATCTTTGATTTCGTTGGTCACGTGCGGCACCACCTGGATCGTTTTGCCCAGATAATCGCCACGCCGTTCGCGTTCCAGAACATTTGAATAAATCCGCCCCGAAGACACCGAGTCGGTCATCCGTGCTGGCACCCCGGTAAAGCGTTCGTAATGGCCCAGATCCAGATCGGTTTCGGCACCGTCATCGGTGACAAACACTTCGCCATGCTCGAACGGGCTCATCGTGCCGGGATCGACATTCAGATACGGGTCCAGCTTGCGCAGGCGCACCGAATAGCCACGGGCTTGCAGCAATGCGCCCAAGGCAGCCGAGGCAAGCCCCTTGCCAAGCGATGAAACAACACCACCGGTAATGAAGATGAAACGAGCCATATTGAAGGCATCCCCCGTGAATTTCGATTGGCGTCAGAGCACCAAAAACCAAGCCCCTACGGTTCCGAAAAACCGTAGCACCACGGGACTCGAGCCATACCAGATTCGTGAATATTTAGCAAGGAGACCGCAAGATGCTGTTGCGGTCTCCTTTCATGTCTCAATTGGTTGTGGTCAGTCGGCGCGCGGCACCAAAGGTGCATCGTCACTCGACGACGGCGGCAACAATCCGCTGCCCACGGCAGGGGCGGTCGGTTCCGCATCGCTGCCGGTTTCTTGCGTCGTTGCGGCATCGGTGCCGACGCGGTCCAGAACCGAACTTCCGGCCGATTTTTCCGCCGCGATGACGGTCAGAGCGATCGAGGTGCAGATAAAGCCGATGGCCAGAACCCAAGTCACTTTGCCAAGTGCGGTTGCTGCTGCGCGACCGGTCACGGCCCCACCGCCGCCGCCCATGCCCAGACCGCCACCTTCAGAGCGTTGCATCAGCACGACACCGATCAGCGACAGCGCCAGAAGAAGGTGGATGATGAGAACGACGTTTTCCATGGAGCAGCCTTCGGATTTGTTCGATGCGGCTACTTAAGGTCTATGGCCCGATGGCGCAACCCCGAAGCGCCGGGACAGACGCAATTCTGCAAGCTGGACTTGTTCCTGTGTGCGCAAGATATCACAAAGGCACCATGAACACAGAATACCAGATTCGCCCGGCCATTTTCGACGACGCCTCCGGCATCGCGCAGGTTCAGGTCGCCAGTTGGAAAACCACCTATCGCGGCATCCTGCCCGACGCGCTGATCGACCGGATCGGGGTCGAGGATCGCACCAAATCATGGCAGAAAATCCTGACTACGTTTGACGAAACCGGGCAAGGTGGTGCGATGGTGGTTGAAACCGCTGGCAGGATCGTCGGGTTCGGGTCTTACGGTCAGCAACGGGATGCCGAACTTGCCGCCGCAGGATTCGGCGGCGAATTCACCACGATCTATCTGGAACACGCGCATCAACGCGCCGGTCTGGGCCGTGCACTGATGGCCGCGATGGCGGCGGAACTGGTCAAATCCGGCGAAACCGCTGCTGCACTTTGGGTGATTTCGGCCAATACAAACGCGGTGGCGTTTTACCGGGCGCTGGCAGGGGAAACCGTGGCAGAACGGGCCGATCCGCAAGGCGGCGATATGGATGAATGCGCCTATGGCTGGCGCGATCTGTCCGGTCTGATCGGGTAAGACGCGCCTGTTTCGGGGCGTCGACCTGCCTCAGTGATCTGCGTGATCACTCGTCCACATCGTCGATATCATACTGGCCCGACAGCATCCTTCGGATATGGCTCCAACTCAGTCCGATGCCCAGAACGATCGACAGGGCGAACAACCCGATCCAAGTGTTCACCGTCGGATTGTTCAAATCCAGCATTTTGTAATCATACAGAACCCAGATCAGCGCCGCGATCACCGCCAGAATCAAAAACATCCCGAATCCACCGATCGACCGCAATGTTGCACGCAGATAGACGATATAGCCGATGGTCAACAGCAGCCCCAACAGCACCGCCATCGGCAATTGTTCATTGTAATTCTTCATCGCCCAGGCGGTATAATTCCATTCCGTCGGGTTGAATGTGGCTGTCAATAATATGAAGACTACAACCCAGCGTAGCAATAATCCCATCTCGTCCCTCATGCACGGCCCGGCGCGTCTGTCATGAATCGCGCAAACAGCCGCCCCTGTCCAGTGCTGCGGCGAATTTACGGTTTCCCTGTGGTATCGTGGGATATATACGGACGCGGGTTTGATCCAGAAAAGGAACCAGTAATGGCAAACGTCGTCGTGGTCGGCGCCCAGTGGGGCGATGAAGGCAAAGGCAAGATCGTGGATTGGCTGTCGGAACGCGCCGATGTGATCGCACGCTTTCAAGGCGGCCATAATGCCGGCCATACCTTGGTGATCGATGGCAAGGTCTACAAGCTGAACGCGCTGCCCTCGGGCGTGGTGCGCGGTGGCAAGCTCAGCGTGATCGGCAACGGCGTGGTGCTGGACCCTTGGCATCTGGTGTCCGAAATCGAAAAGATCCGCGAACAGGGTGTCGAAATCACCCCCGAAACCCTGATGGTCGCCGAAAACACGCCGCTGATCCTGCCGTTTCACGGCGAATTGGACCGCGCGCGCGAATCGCAGAATTCAGTTGCCAAGATCGGCACCACCGGGCGTGGCATCGGGCCGTGCTATGAAGACAAGGTCGGCCGCCGGGCGATCCGTGTCGCCGATCTGGCCGACAAGGCGACGCTTGAACTGCGCGTCGACCGCGCTTTGGTGCATCACAACGCGCTGCGCGCGGGCTTGGGGCTTGAAGCGATCGACCGCGACGCGCTCATTGCCAAGCTGAACGAAATCGCGCCGGAAATCCTGCAATATGCTGCCCCGGTCTGGAAGGTGCTGACCGAAAAGCGCAAGGCGGGCAAACGAATCCTGTTCGAAGGGGCCCAAGGGGCGCTGCTGGACATCGATTTCGGCACTTATCCTTTTGTCACCTCTTCGAACGTGATCGCCGGGCAGGCCGCCACCGGCACCGGTATCGGGCCGGGATCGATCGATTATGTGCTTGGCATCGTCAAGGCCTATACCACCCGCGTCGGCGAAGGACCGTTCCCGACCGAACTGGACGATGACGACGGCCAGCGGCTGGGCGAACGGGGCCATGAATTCGGCACCGTGACCGGGCGCAAACGCCGCTGCGGTTGGTTCGATGCGGCGCTGGTGCGTCAAACTTGCGCCACCAGCGGGGTCAACGGCATTTCGCTGACCAAGCTCGACGTGCTGGACGGGTTCGAGACGCTGAAGATCTGCGTCGGCTATGAACTTGATGGTGAACGGCTGGATTATCTGCCCACCGCATCCGATCAGCAGGCGCGGTGCAAACCGATCTACGAAGAAATGCCCGGCTGGTCGGAATCGACCGAAGGGGCACGGTCGTGGAACGATCTGCCCGCCAACGCGATTAAATACGTGCGTCATATCGAAGAACTGATTGATTGCCCGGTCGCGCTCCTGTCGACATCGCCCGAACGCGATGACACCATCCTCGTCACCGACCCGTTCGCAGACTGATGGCGCTTAGCTACAAAGCCCGTCGTCGCTGGTCCTTGGTGATCCTGCTGATCGGTCTGCCCGCCTATATCGTGGTGGCGGTCAGCGTCGTGAACATGATCGACCGTCCGCCGATCTGGCTGGAATTGCTGATCTATATCGGGCTTGGCATTGTCTGGGTGCTGCCGTTCAAAGCTGTGTTCAAAGGGGTCGGTCAAGCCGACCCCGACGCCCCGCACGACGATCAGAACTGATCCGGCGCCCGTTCAAGTTCTGGTGAGCTTGCGTTTCTATCCGTTGACCTTCCCGCGCTGGAAACTGGTTCAACCGGGTCTGGAACGTACTCAACAGGGCAAGGCAAAGGTCTTATGAACAAGAAAAATCTTGCGACAGTCACCATCGTGGCCGCCGCTGTCGCGGCATATTTTTTTAGAGAAAATGCACCGGGCGACCATCCCGGTTCAGCACAGGCAGACCCGCCGCGCGGGGCCGCAATCGTACAAGTGGCCATGCCTGCAACCTTGTCAGAAACCGCCCGGATGGGGCAGCGCGCCTTCGACGCGAAATGCGCCAGCTGTCACGGTGCCGATGCGGCAGGTCAGAAAGGGGTCGCGCCGCCCCTGATTCACAAGATTTATGAACCGGGCCACCATGCGGACATGTCTTTCCTGATGGCGGCACAGCGCGGGGTAAGGTCACATCACTGGCCATTTGGCGATATGCCACCGGTCGAAGGTGTCACCGACGCGGATGTGAAAATGATCGTGCGCTATATCCGCGAAGTCCAACAGGTAAACGGGATTTTCTGACTGACGGTCAGGCGGCAAATACCATTTTAAACAAAATGGTATCCCGTAGGGGAATCGAACCCCTCTTTCCAGGTTGAAAACCTGGCGTCCTAACCGATAGACGAACGGGACACGCTGTGGTGTGGAGCGCTTTCTAAGCAAAAGGCATTTTCAGCGCAAGTGCCAAAATGCGTCGTTTCGCGCAATTTTTTCACCTACGGCGCGGAGGGGAACACCGCCGCGAAACCGCCCCGGTCCGGGGCGATCCCGTCGGCGGACCCGGTTAAAGTGCCTTGCCGGCGAAATCCGCCGCCGAATGGCGTTCGGGGACTTGTTCGTTTTCGTCACCGCGCAGACGGTTGACCATCCCCCCGCGCTTGACCGCCGGACGCGCCGCGATTTTTTCGGCCCAAGCTTGAAGATGGCTGTAAATGCCAACATCCAGGAATTCCGCCCCACCGGGATAGGACTTGTCGCGGGCCAACTGTCCATACCACGGCCAGATGGCGATATCGGCGATGGTGTATTCATCGCCCGCGATATAAGGCCGTTCGGCCAATTGCCGTTCCAGAACGTCAAGTTGGCGTTTGACTTCCATCGCGTAGCGATTGATCGGATATTCGAATTTTTCCGGGGCATAGGCAAAGAAATGGCCAAAACCACCGCCCAGAAACGGCGCGCTGCCCATCTGCCAGAATAACCAGTTCAGCGCCTCGGTCCGGCCCGGTCCTTGGGCGGGCAGGAAGGCCCCGAATTTGTCGGCCAGATGCAACAGCATCGCGCCGCTTTCGAACAGACGCAGCGGTTCGTCGCCGGTCAGGTCCAGCAATGCCGGGATCTTGGAATTGGGATTCACCTCGACGAATCCGGATCCGAATTGATCGCCGTCTCCGATCCGGATCGGCCATGCATCATATTCCGCGCCCGAATGCCCTGCTTCCAGCAGTTCCTCGAACATCACCGTGACCTTGACCCCGTTGGGTGTGGCCAGCGAATAAAGCTGAAAATCGTGGTCGCCACGCGGCAGCACGGCGTTATGGGTCGCCCCGGCGATGGGGCGGTTGATGCTGGCGAATTCGCCACCGTTTTCGTCGTCCCAGGTCCAGACCTTGGGCGGAACGTATTGCGTCGTCATGTAATCACCTTGAAGCGGGGTCAGAAACAGGGCCACAAGGCCCGACCTCAAGTTATAGCGGCGTTGTCACCGCTGTCATGACCCAAGACGAGCATGGTCTGTGTGCATAAATGCATGTTGACGCGCGATCCAGCGGCCAAACGAGACAAATATAGATGGGATGGGGGGAGGGAAACTGTGCGTTTCTGCTACGAATGGTATCCCGTAGGGGAATCGAACCCCTCTTTCCAGGTTGAAAACCTGGCGTCCTAACCGATAGACGAACGGGACATGCCTGTCGTGTGCGCGGTATGTAGGCAAAGCCCGCCCCCGCCGCAAGCGGAAAATGTCGCCATGTTGCGGGAAATCCGGGGCTCAGCCCGGCGTGGCTTCGGCGGCGTCTTCCAGCCGCAGCTGAACCGATTGCCGCCCACCCCAGCTGTTGATTTCCAATCGCCCGGCCAGGTGGAACCGCGCACCGCTGCGATCCGACAACCGTGGCCCCAGCGGCCCGTCGAAAGCCCCAAAGCAAATCGCGTCGATCCGCGCGCCCAGCCCATCGCCGAAACTCAGCTTGAGATGCGATTCGCCAACCCGTTTGGCAAAACTGATCTGAACATCGGGAAACACATAGCGCGGGGCAGGGGCACTGGCCCCGAATGGCCCGGCCTTTTCGATCTGTTCGACCAAGTCGACCTGCGCCGCACCCGGCATCAAAATCCCGTCGAGCTTCAGGTCGGCCGGCCCGGCATCGCCTGCACCCTGCCGCGCCAGCAAATCCGACAGCCGCGCCATCGCTGTGTCGACCTTGTCGCGCGCCACGGTCAGACCCGCGGCCATCTTGTGACCGCCGCCCTTGATCAATAGCCCCTCTGCGGCCAGCCTTTGAATGCTGGCTCCCAGATCGACACCGCTGATCGACCGGCCCGAACCCTTGCCTTCGTCGCCGTCAAGCCCGATCACGATGGCTGGACGGTTGGTCATTTCCTTCAACCGGCTGGCCACGATCCCGACCACGCCGGGATGCCACCCTTCGCCCGCCGCCCAGACCAGCGGCGCGTCCAGCCCCCGGTTCTCGGCCTGTTCGATCGCTGCCGCGCGCACCGCGTTTTCGATCTCGCGCCGCTCGCTGTTCAATTCGTCCAGACGCTCCGCCATCGCCCGTGCCTCGACCGGGTTTTGGGTCGACAGCAGCCGTGCGCCCAGATCAGCGGCCCCGATCCGCCCGCCTGCATTGACCCGCGGGCCCAGCACGAAGCCCAGATGATACGATGTCGGGGCTTGATCGATCCGGCCTACGTCCGACAGAGCCACCAACCCGGGCCGCGATCGCCGCGCCATGATTTTTAACCCTTGCCGCACCAGCGCCCGGTTGACCCCGATCAAGGGCGCCACATCGGCCACCGTGGCCAGCGCGACCAGATCCAGCATCGCCATCAGGTCGGGGCCTTGCGCACCTTGTCCGCGCATCTGTCGGTTCGCCTCGACCAGCATCAAGAACACCACCGCCGCAGCGCAAAGATGCGCCAGATCGCCGGTTTCGTCCTGCCGATTGGGGTTCACCACAGCCAGACAATCGGGCAGGGTTTCGCCACCCAGATGGTGATCCAGAACCACCACATCGGCCCCTTTGGCCGCCGCGATCGGCGCGTGGCTCAGGGTGCCGCAATCGACACAGATGATCAGATCGTGATCGTGCGCCAAGGCGGCCATCGCAGGTTCATTGGGGCCGTAGCCTTCGTCGATCCGGTCGGGCACATACAGCGTCGCTTGCCGCCCCATCTGCCGCAACCAATCGATCAGCAGCGCTGCGGACGATCCGCCATCAACGTCGTAATCGGCGAAAATGGCAATCCTTTCGCGCGCCTTCACCGCCCGCAGGAAACGCGCGGCGGCCTTTTCCATATCCTTCAGAATCCTAGGATTGGGCAACAGGTCGCGCAATTGCGGTTCCAGAAACCCGGCCACCGCATCAGGGGCCACACCGCGCCGCGCCAAGGTCTGACACAGCGCAGCGGGCAAGTCGGTCTGCTGGTGCATCGCTTCGGCCATCCGCTCGACCTCGGACCCCGGCCCGATCCAGCGCCGCCCGCTCAACGACGCCTCAACCCCTAAATATGCTCGTTCATCCGTTTTCAAAAACCCGTCCCGGCCTTTTCATCGTTCCAAAAATGCTCCCGCCGGAGGCTAACTTCTCCGTATCAGCAGTTCCAGCGAATTCCCACGACTTTTAAAGCTGCTTTAATCCCAGTGGGTTAGGGGGTGCACGGCTGCCCACAAGGTTTCGGGAAACCCTGAAACTGTTTGTGGAAACGGAGGTAGATAAGTTTTGAGAGTCTCAAAGAGATTGACCGCAGCCGAAGTTAAGAGCCTGGACGCTGGAAAATACGCAACTTGCGCTGGATCTCTCGTTTGTTCTTGTCCATGAACATCTCCTTCTTCCCAGCTTCCCAGAACTGGGAGGTTAAAGGAAATGTCTCGCGAGTAACGGCATTACCGCCCGGCCACAAAGAAGTCATCCGCTCCCCCCATATTTGGTGAGGAGCGGTGGCCATGTCCGGACCAGCAGGGGCAACGGCGCTTTGGGCGTTGCCATCAAGGCCGGGATCAGCAGCCTTGCGGGACAAACCCGTGCCGGGCGTGGAACCGGGTCAGGGCGCGGTCCGAAGGAAGCTGGCCGGTGAATGTTTTCACATAGTCGGGGATACGGGCCATACGGGTGCCGATATCTTCACGGACCTGCATCGAGATATATCCGATCTGCACCAGATAAACCGTCCGCGCACGCACATCCGCTTCACCCGGATCATAATCGAACCGTCCGAACATCCGCCGGATCGCATCCAGGCGGGTTTCGTCTGCAAGATGTACTCGGGTCGCAACCGGTTCGGAGCGATGCGCCCATCCGCGCACCGCGAGATCGAAGCGCGGTTCGAACGGTCCATCCTCGAGGAAAACGCCGATCAGGTTCAGCACCGCTTCGGTGATGGTTTCGGCATAGGCGTCGGTCGCGGCGACGAGGCTGCCGGTATTGGCCGTTTCCCAGTCATCCAGCAACGCGTCCAACAGCGCGTCACGGTCCTTGAAGAACCAGTAAAAACTGGTGCGCGACAGGCCTAACCTATTGGCCAGTGGTTGAATTTTCACCGCGTCCAAGCCGGCATCGACAAAGGCGTCGCGCGCCGCATCCAGCCAAAGCTGGCGCGATCCGCGCCATCCGGTCGTTTTGCCGGAGATATCGTTCTGATCCGCTACAGTCATGGTCGGACCCTAGCCCGGTTCGGGGTCCGTGACAATGAAATCGACAGGAGTGAACCTTTTCTTGACAGGGGTGAACATTCTGTCAATCCTTTGGCTACAAATGGAGAGCCGTCATGTCCACAGATCCCCTTCTTCAACCCTATCAGCTTAAGCATCTGACGCTTCGCAACCGGATCATGACGACCAGTCACGAACCGGCCTATCCCGAGGACGGGATGCCCAAGGAACGCTATGCTGCCTATCACGCGGAACGGGCCAAAGCGGGGGTGGCGCTGGCGATGACGGCCGGGTCCGCTGCGGTTTCCAAGGACAGCCCGCCGGTGTTCAACAACATCCTGGCCTACAAGGACGAGGTGGTGCCGTGGATCCGAAACCTGACGGATGCGTGCCATGACCATGGCTGCGCGGTGATGATCCAGCTGACCCATCTTGGCCGCCGCACCGGCTGGGCCAAGGGCGATTGGCTGCCGTCAGTGTCGTCGTCGAAACATCGTGAACCGGCACACCGTATGTTTCCCAAACTGGCCGAAGATTGGGACATCGAGCGGATCATCAGCGATTTTGCCGATGCCACCGAACGGATGCGGGCGGGTGGAATGGATGGGGTGGAATTGCAGGTTTATGGCCACCTTCTCGATCAGTTCTGGTCGCCGCTGACCAACGATCTGGACGGCCCGTATGGCGGTCAGACGCTTGCAAGCCGGATGCAGCTGCTGAACGACGTGTTGGCGGGCATTCGCAACCGCGTTGGCGACGATTTCATCATCGGCCTGCGCTATACAGCAGACGAAGATCAAGTCGGCGGCATTACCCCGCAGGACGGCATCGAGATGTCCAAGCTTCTGGCCGAAAGCGGCAAGGTCGATTTTCTCAACGTGGTACGCGGGCGGATCCATACCGATCCGGCAATGACCGATCTCATTCCGGTGCAGGGTATGAAAAACGCGCCGCACTTGGATTTCGCGGGCGCGGTGAAGAAAGCCACCGGCATGCCGACCTTCCACGCCGCGAAAATCCCCGATGTGGCCACCGCCCGGCACGCCGTCGCCGCCGGGTTGCTGGATATGGTGGGGATGACCCGGGCCCATATGGCCGACCCGCATATCGTCAGGAAAATCATCGAAGGGCGCGAAGGTGACATCCGCCCCTGCGTCGGGGCCACGTTCTGTCTGGACCGGATTTATGCGGCGGGCGATGCCTTGTGCATTCACAACGCCGCAACCGGGCGTGAATTGTCGATGCCGCATGACATCGCCGCCGCCGAGACCCGTAATAAAGTGGTGATCGTCGGGGCCGGCCCTGCCGGTCTGGAAGCGGCCCGCGTTGCCGCTGAGCGTGGTCATGCTGTCACCGTGTTCGAAGCCCAGCCCGATCCGGGCGGTCAGATCCGCTTGACGGCCAGAAACGACCGCCGCCGCGACATGATTTCGATCATCGACTGGCGGATGGCGCAATGCGCCGCCCGCGATGTGGAATTCCGTTTCAACAGCTGGGCCGAGGCTGCGGATGTTACCGCGCTCGACCCGGATGTCGTGATCGTGGCCACCGGCGGTTTACCCAATACCGAACTGTACGAATCCGGCAAGCAACAGGACCTGGTTGTCACCGCGTGGGATCTCATCGCGGGGGATGTAAAACCGGGACAAAACGTTCTGATCTATGACGAAAGCGGCGATCACCCCGGCCTGATGGCCGCCGAAGTTGCGGCCAAGGCAGGCGCCAGCGTCGAGGTGATGACCCCCGACCGGATGTTCGCCCCCGACATCATGGCGATGAACCTTGTGCCCTATATGCGTGAATTGCAGGACCGGGACGTGACCTTTACGGTCGCGCGCCGACTTTTGGACGTGACCCGAGACGGCAATCAGCTCAGAGCAAAAATCGGCACGGATTACAGCGCTTTCACCAGTGAAAAGACCTTTGATCAGGTGGTCGTGAATTATGGCACCATGCCGCTGGACGATCTGTATTTCGATCTCAAGCCGGACTCTTCCAACGGTGGCGCGGTCGATTACGATGCGTTGATCGCAGGTGAACGCCAACAGATCCTGCGCAACGCAGAAGGCCGGTTTCAACTGTTCCGCATTGGCGATGCGGTCAGCGCCCGAAATACCCATGCCGCGATTTATGACGCGTTGCGATTGATGAAAGACATCTAGGGCGGCCACGATTTCCCGATGCCGGTCTGCGCCCCCCGCAACGCGACGGCGGAGGGCCGTTGTTCTTCAGCGGTGCAGTGATCGACGTCCACGAGCGAAAAATGAAGTTTGTCAGCGCGCCCGACACCTGTTGACAAAGCCTGAAGGTCCAGAACGCGGCTGTCCGAAACCAATTGACAGCCAAGTTTACCGCCTCTTAGGCTCATTCAATGGCACGAAACGACAATACCTATCCAAGTCTTGTTCTGTCGGCTTTGAGTATCAACCTTGCCGTCCTCGTCGCTTTTGTTTTTCTTACAGTCCTGCAATTTGACCAATTGCGATCCGGGTTGGAGCAGGAACGTTTGAGAGTCGTGGCGGACCGTGCCGCGGAGCCTTTGGCATCAGCCGCGATGATTGGTTTGAACTTATCATCCGTGCGCAATCTTGATGCCGTGCTGGAACGTGCGCGGCAGGCAGATCAAGCGATCAATTCCCTGTATGTCATCGATCAGAACGGCACTATCGTTGTCAGCACGGCCGGCGATCACCCCGGCACCGTCGGCCCTGAGACCCTGCGCCGCCTTGGTGACGGCGCGGCGACTGCCAGCTACAAGGAGAATGGCGATTATCGCTACCTCGTAACCTTCAAGCGCCTCAGCGGCGATGTCGCGGGCGGTTTGTTGATGGAATATTCCGGTGCGGCGGCAAACACATCCGTCTGGGCCATGACCGGGCGGCTTGCCACGGCAGCCTTGATTTTCTGCTTGATCAGCGGCGCATTCTTAGCCGTGTTGATCCAAAGGGTTTTGCGCGGCGAGAGCCGGATCGACCAAGTGTTTTTGTCCGGATATGCAACCGGGTTGCGCGGGCTTTGGCGAGGCGAAGACGGAATGCCTGTTGACCCGGATGGGGACGACATCGCACGCGCCATGCGCGAAGCCGACGAAAGGTATATGGTTGCGAAGGGTGTGGAATCTTGACGACACCCGGCATGCCCACCGCGAATGGTCTTCGTCTGCGCGTGACGATGGCCTTGGTGGTGATCATTGCCGTGACCGTGGCGGCGTTTTCGGTGGTGACGTTCCGCACCTTCGACGAGGCGATCGTGCCGGAGCTTCGGCAGCGAACAAAGATACTCGGGACGATGCTTCGGGACGATTTGCAGCGCACGCTCGAACTGGGAATTCCAATCGAAGCGGTTGCCGGTTTCGGTGAAAAGGCCGCTGAAATCGTCGATGATTTCCCAGAGGTGCAGCGGGTTCGGATCGTGTCGTCTACTGGTGCGGTCCTTGTCGATATAAATCACGAAGAGGCAAATGCGCCTTTGAAAACCGATCCGGGCTTGCAGGTATGGAGCCATGATTTCCCGGTGCTTGTCGGCAATAAGATCGCAGCAGAAATCGAACTGACCGGCAACCCGCGCCTGATCGAAACACGCCTGCTGCGGGCCTTGATGGATATTGCCGTGATCGCATTTGCGATCATTCTGCTTGGGGTCGAAATGATCCTTGCTCTCGCGGCGCGCACTATCTGGCTGCCGCGTGAAACGGTCACCCGATTGCTGGAGGATCAGCGCCATGGCCGTTTTGACCGCGTGATCGAGGTGCCGCCCAACGGTCCATTGGCGCAGATGGCAGAGCGATTGAACGACCGCGCGATACATCTTGCGCAAAACGGCACCGCGCCGACGCGACTTCAGGTATCGTTGCCGGTGAGCGCGCGCCTGCCGGTGTTCCTGCTTGCGCTTGGCACCGAGACGACGGCTTCGTTTTTGCCGATCCTGGCCGGAAGCGTCGAACGCCCGGAGGCAATCACCGCACCCGTTGCCGCTGCGTTGCCCCTGGTCTTCTATCTTCTGAGCGCAGCGATTTTGGGACCGATTGCAGGACGTTTGGGGCGCAGGATCGGTCCGAAGCGAGCGTTTTCCTGGTCGGTCCTTCCGATCCTGGTGGGGCTTGTGGTGATGGCCTTTTCCGCGAACCTGCTGGGGATTGCGCTTGGCCGGATGGCCGTTGGTGGCGGCTACACCCTGGCTGTTTCTGCCTGTTCAGCCTTCATGCTACGCGCCGGAGGGCGCACGATTGCGACCCAGATGCAGGCGTCTCTCAACACGGCGCTGTTCGGCGGGGTTCTGGCCGGGTCGGTTATCGGGGGCATCGCCGCCTTTGAAGCGGGGTACGTGGTCGCGATCCTGCTTGGGGCCGGGGCGGTTCTGGCGGCTTATCCGGTGGCGCGCTGGGGCCTGTCCGGTCCGGCCGGACAGGTGCGCAAGCTTCAGCCTGTCGCGATAGACGATACCGCAAACCGCCGGGCGTTCGTGATGTTCGTCGCGTTTCTGGCAGTACCGGCAAGCGCAAGCACCGCGATGGTGATCTGGTATCTCGTGCCGCTGGTCCTGACGGCAGAGGGGTTCGACGCGGCCATGATCGCCCGGATCGTGATGCTGTATTATCTCGCTGCAATATTGATTGCTCCGCTTGCCAGCCATGTCTGCGCGGCGGCAAGGATCAGTGACCGGCTTGCCGCGATGGGCGGCGCGGGAGTGGCCGCGGGCACCCTGATCGGTGCCGGTGCCGACACACTGTCTCCGATCGCTATGGTCGCTTTGCTGGGCGTGGGACACGCGGTGCTGCGGGCACCGCTTTACGCTCTGGTGGTGCGGGCCATCGGACAGCACACGGAATGGATCGACCATTTTCGCGTGGCTGAAAGACTTGGCGCGGTCGCGGCCTTCGCCACGGCAACGCTGTTTTTGGGGCGGGACAATCCTGCGGCCATCTATGCCGTTCTGGGAACACTATCATTGGCAGGGCTTGTCCTTATCGTCATACTTACCCCTACCACGACCAAACAAAGGGTATCACGAACATGAGAACCCCGAGATTGCTTCCCCTGATCCTGCCCCTTTTCATGGCGGTGTCCTGTCCTGCCCAAGCAAGTGAACAGACCGTTTTCTTCGCCACATGGCGCGGCTGCGAAGAAGCCTGTCAGGGGGCTAAAGACGCCCTTGCCAGCGCCGCGCCAGATGTCGAAATCCTGCAATTTGATGCCGGGGGCGACCGGAGCCGCTTGCAGGGGGTGGTCGAGGAAGCCCGGTCAAGGGATGTGGACCTGATTATTTCATGGGGCACCAGCGTCACCCTTGCAACCGCAGGAACGCTTGCCGATCTGGCAGACCCGTCCTTCAATCACGATATCCCGCAGGTTTTCATGATCGTTGCCGATCCGGTCGGGTCCGGGATTATTGAAAGCCTTGATGCGACGGGACGCGACAACCTTACCGGCACATATAACCGTGTGCCGGAACGCGTGACCGTTGAAACGCTCAGGCGGGTTTTGCCGAAAATGGACACATTGGGGCTGCTTTATAATCCGAACGAAAAGAATTCGGCGCTCAAACGGGATGAACTGGCAGACCTGCTGCCCCGGTTGGGGGTGACTTTGATCGACCGCGCCTTCGCGCTGACCGACGACGGGACGCCGACCGTCGAGGATATCGGCGATCAGATCAGACGGATCAAAGAGGCGGGTGCCGACGCGATATATGTCGGCAGTTCGTCTTTTCTTCGATCCAATGCCGCAATTTTCGGGGCGGCAGCCAAGAGCGCGAAGCTTCCGGTGATCAGCCCATATGAGGAGATGGTGCAAAACGGCCATGCGCTTATTTCGGTCGCCGCGCGGTATTACGATGTAGGGCAGCTCGCCGGGCAACGGGCCGCGGCCATTCTGGTCGACGGTGCCCGCCCGGGATCGCTACCGGTTGCGAAAATGGAAAATTTTGCGCTGACAATCAATCTGAGTTTCGCGCGCGAAATCGACGTTTGGCCCCCAGTTGACCTGCTCGACTTTGCCGATGTGGTCAAATGAAAATGGCCGTTTGCAAGCACGCAGGTCGCCTTGACAAAATAACCTGATTTTTTCGGTATGGACGGTTTTGGGAAATATTGCAGCGGCTTGAAACCCTGCAAATCCGGGCTTGGTTGAATGCCGTATAGATCGACAATTTGCCGTTATTTTTTTACCGAATGAACACGAAGGGCGCGCGTTACCGAGGGGAATTTTCGGTATCTGACGAAGCGCATTCAGACGAACCAGACAGAAGCCGTGATCCAGCAATTTGGCCCGCCCAGACCAAATCGAACGCCTTGGCAAGTGGAACGCTTTCGTCATTTTCCCAAAGATGAATCGCCCGTGACATACAGCCGACCGCGTTGTCGGCAAGCGCCCCGGTGATGTGCGGGTCGTTCGCACGGTCGCACAGGCAAGCTACCAGTTCATCGCGTTCCGCGATAAGGATGCGATCAAGCACACCGCTTGCTTTGTCATTCGAGTGAACGACCTTGCGCACCATGCGAAGGGTTGCTTCATCTTCGGCCAGTACCGCCATATGTCTGTCAAGAAACCGCTTCAGATCGACAGCGAGCGATGAAGTCCCCTCGCGCAGCGCCGCCTTGTCTGCTTCTTGGAACCCGGGCGGCACCCCGATGGCGGCCGCTTCCTTGTTGGGAAAATAGTTGAAAAAGGTGCGTGTGCTGATCCCTGCCGCCGCTGCGATCGCTTCGGTCGTTGTGTTTTCTAATCCCTGGGCGAGCGCCAAATTCAAAGTGGTTTTTTGGATATCGCGCGCAGTTTGCTGTCGCCGTCGCGTTCGTAACGGAAGTGTCATCGAATAAACTTTGCATACTGTGCAGTGTTTGCGTATTGAGCAGAATATAGGTGGGATAGTCAAGGGGCTTGAAGGCGATGAAATCCGGCGTTTGGACGATTATTGGTGCCGTTGCTGCGTTTGCTGCATTCGCGTGTTCAGCGAACGCCCAAGGCGCACCTACGGGGCCGATTGAAGTAGGTGTCATTGAAACCATGATGCAGGATGTGCCGCGGGTCGTGACCTTGCCGGGGCGTGCCGTCGCGTTTCAAGAAGTGGAAGTACGGCCCCGCGTGGGGGGCGTGATCGAAGAGATCCTTTACACCCCGGGCCAGTCGCTTGCCGTTGGTGACCCGTTGTTCCGGATCGACGATTCGTCCTACCTCGCGGCTGTCGCTTCGGCGCGGGCGAATATGGCGACCGCGCAAGCCAATCTGCCGGTGGCGCAATCAGCGTCTGATCGTGCCGAAGAACTGTCTGGCCGTGGCTATACCGAAGCCGAAGTGGAATCCGCGCGGGCCAGTCTGGCTGAGGCCAAGGCGACAGTGGAATCCGTGAAGGCCGCGTTAGAATATGCGCAGACCGAACTGTCCTGGACGACAGTGACAAGCCCGATTTCGGGGCGCGCCGATGTTGCGACGGTTTCGGTCGGCGATCTGGTAACTGCCGGGCAGAGTGATGAGTTGACCACCATCGTTCGGGCGGACCCGATCTATGTCGACATGATGGAAACCAGCGCCCGAATTCTGTCCAACCGCAAGGGTATCGACGAAGGCACCCTGACCCGGAACGACAACATTCAGGCGACCTTGCTTTTGGAAAACGGAGATGTGTATCGCGGCACCGGGCAGCTGGTGACGCCGGGGACCAGCGTATCGACAACCACCGGAACTGTGACTGTCCGGTTCCAGTTCGACAATCCCAATCACATCGTCATTCCCGGCATGTTCCTGCGCGGCGAGATCATGATCGGCACCATGCGGGCCTATCTTGTACCGCAACGCGCTGCCACGCGCGGAAATTCCGGTCAGCTTACCGCATTCGTCGTTGGCGAAGACGGCACCGCGCAATCGGTGACCCTGACGGATGATGGCAGCTATCAGAATTCCTGGATCGTGCGGGAAGGGCTGAATGACGGCGACAAGCTGATCATCGACGGGCTGTCGTCCCTCAGGGCCGGGCAAGCGGTTATCCCGGTGGCCGCGACGATCGACGAAAACGGTATCGCTCGCGACGCCACCACCAGCAGCGCAGAGAACTGAGCCATGGCATCGTTCTTCATTCACCGCCCCGTTTTCGCTTGGGTTCTTGCTATTGCTGTCATGCTGACCGGCGCGTTCAGCGTGATGAACCTTCCTATTTCACAGTATCCGGACATTGCACCGACAACGGTTCGGATCAGCGCGTCCTATACCGGGGCGTCTGCCGAAACCGTCGAAAATTCAGTCACTGCGGTCATTGAGGATGGTCTGACCGGGTTGGACGGGATGACCTATATGACGTCATCCTCAACGGAAGGCGCCGCCAGCGTATCGCTGATTTTCGATGACACGATTGACCCCGATATGGCGCAGGTCCAGGTGCAGAACAAGCTTCAGCTTGTGGAATCGCAGCTTCCCGACAGTGTCACCACTGCCGGTGTATCTGTCACCCGCTCGACCACCTCCATTCTGATGGTCGGAGCCTTGGTCAGCGAAGACGGCAGCTATTCTTCTTTGCAGCTCGGCGACATTTTGAGCAGCACCATTCTGGATCCGGTGCAGCGCACGGATGGTGTTGGATCGGTCAACATCTTTGGCACGGAATATGCGATGCGCATCTGGCTGAACCCGGAGCGCCTGTTCCAGTATCAGTTGACCCCGAACGACGTGACCTCGGCGGTGACCCAGCAGAATACCAATGTCACGGTTGGCAGTCTGGGCGATCAACCCGTCACCAAGGGGCAGCAGTTTACCGTTTCCTTGTCCGCGCAGTCCCAGCTTGAGTCGGTTGTGGATTTCCAGAACATCCTGCTGAAAACGAACACCGATGGGTCGGCGGTTTATCTTGCCGACGTGGCGACGGTCGAACTGGCAGAAGAAGACTATGGCAGCTTCAGCCGCTTTAATAGTCATCCGGCAGCGGGTTTTGGCGTCAATCTGTCCACTGGGGCCAACGCGGTGGACACTGCCGAAGCGGTGCGCGAGGTGATCAGCGACCTGTCGTCGGCCCTGCCCGCTGGCGTGGCGGTCGAATACCCCTATGACACATCGCCCTTCGTCGAAGAGTCGATCGAGCAGGTCTATCACACGCTGATCGAAGCCGTGGTTTTGGTGTTTCTGGTCATTCTGCTGTTCCTGCAAAGCTGGCGGGCGACGATCATTCCAACCATTGCCGTGCCGGTGGTCTTGCTGGGGACGTTTGGGGTGCTGTCAGCCTTTGGGATGTCGATCAACACCCTGTCGATGTTTGCGCTGGTGCTGGCCATTGGTCTGCTGGTGGATGACGCCATCGTGGTGGTCGAGAATGTCGAGCGCGTGATGGAAGAAGAAGGGCTTGATGCGGTGGCCGCGACCGAAAAAAGCATGGGGGAGATATCTACCGCGCTGATCGGGATCGTCATGGTCCTGTCGGCAGTGTTTCTGCCCATGGCGTTCATGTCCGGGTCGACCGGGGTGATTTACAAACAATTTTCGGTCACGATCATTTCGGCCATGGTACTGTCGCTGTTCGTGGCGCTGATCCTGACCCCGGCCATGTGTGCGCAGCTTCTCAAGCAGACCCACGACAAGCAACCCATCGCACCGCTGCGGTGGTTCAATACCGGGCTGGACCGTTTGACCGCAGGCTATGGCGGCATGATCGGACGGCTGGCCCTGCGCCCCTTGCGTATGGTGCTGGTGTTGGGTCTTGTCGGTGCCGGGGCCTGGTGGGTCTATGACCGTTTGCCGACATCGTTCCTGCCGACCGAAGATCAGGGCATGTTGATGGCGATCGTCGAATTGCCGCAAGGATCGACCGTGCAGCAGACCGAACATATGGTGTCGGTGATCGAGGATCATTTCCTGACCAACGAAGCCGATATGGTCGAGACCGTCTTTGCCACCGTCGGGTTCAGTTTTGGCGGAACCGGCCAGAACAACGCGATGATGTTCATCCGGTTGAAAGATTACGATGATCGACCCGGCCAGGATACCGCCGATTTGATGAACCGGGTAAACCGCACGTTCTTTCAGTCCCGACTGGGCAGCGTGTTCGTTCTGCAACCGCCTGCGATCCCGGGGTTGGGGACGTCATCGGGCTTTACGATGTATCTTGTCGATCAGTCCGGGGCGGGACAGGAAGCGTTGAGCGCCGCGGCCGATCAGTTGGTGGCGCGCGGCAATGAGGATGGTCGGGTGACAAACCTGCGTGGCAATGACGATGCCACCGAACCGGCGTTGAAATTGCAGATCGATCAGCAGAAAGCCGAAGCCCTTGGGGTATCCGTTTCGGATGTGAATTCGATGCTTTCCACTGTTTTTTCAGGATCGTATGTCAACGATTTTCCGCTTGGCAATGATCTGCGCGGGGTGATCGTGCAAGGCGGCGCGACGTGGCGGATGCAGCCAGAGGACGTTGATCAATGGTATGCACGCAATTCCGGTTCAGAAATGGTCCCGCTGTCAGCCTTTATCACACGGGAATGGGAAACGATTACGCCTAAGCTCGCCCGATATGGCGGAACCCGTGCGCTGGAGATTTCCGGCGCAGCCGCAGCGGGCCTGAGTTCCGGGGACGCAATGACAGCGATGGAGGAACTGACAGCCGGTCTTGACGGGTCCTTTGCGCCCGCCTGGACCGGGTTGAGTTATCAAGAAAGGCTGTCGGGCAATCAGGAAAGCATTCTTTACACCTTGTCGGCGCTGGTGGTCTTTCTCTGTCTAGCTGCCTTGTACGAAAGCTGGACCGTTCCCTTCGCGGTGATGCTGTCGGTTCCGGTCGGTATCCTGGGGGCGCTGACGGCGACCTGGTATTTCGGCCAGTCTAATGACGTGTATTTCAAGGTCGGATTGTTGACCACGATCGGTCTGGCCGCAAGAAACGCGATCTTGATCGTCGAATTCGCTGAATCCCAGCGTTCGGGTGGCATGGCCCTGTTGCAGGCGACGGTGTCGGCGGCGCAGCAACGGCTGCGTCCGATCCTGATGACCTCGCTGGCCTTTGGCTTCGGCGTCTTGCCGTTGGCCTTGGCCTCCGGAGCGGGTGCGAATGCACAAAAATCCATCGGCACCGGGATGTTGGGCGGGATCATCTTTTCTGCGGTGATCGGGATCGTTATGGTCCCGGTGTTCTATGTCGCCGTCATCAAAGCCACGGGATTTTTCCGTGCCCGTGTGGAGACTACCCAGTGAAACCCCAATTCCTTTTGATCGGCCTGCTTGTCGCCGGTTGTGCCGTCGGCCCTGACTACCAGCGTCCCGAAATCGCGATGCAGACCCGCTTTGTCGGCGGCAATGCAGAGGCCGTTGGAGCCCTCGCTTCTGAAACCTGGTGGCAGAGCTATAACGATAGGATGCTCAGTCAGTTGGTAACGCGCGGGCTGGCGCAGAACCTTGATGTGATGTCGGCCACCGAAGCGATCCGGCAGGCGCAGGCCGAATTGCGGGCAACCGGCGTCAACGCGGCGCTGGACGGGGGCCTGTCGGGTTCGGTCAACCGATCCGGCGGAGACGGGTTAAGCCCCACCACGACCCATTCCGCCGAATTGGGGGCGTCTTTTGTCGTCGATCTGTTCGGTGGTATCCGACGGGCGCGCGAAGGGGCCGCAGCGTCGCTGACTGCGGCGCGTGCCGATGCCGAAACCACCCGGCTTGCCTGGTTGGCGGAACTGCTCTCATCTTATGCCGATGCGCGCTATTATCAGGAAGTGTTGGCGCTGACGCGTGACACCATCAATGCGCGGAAAGAAACCGTCGAAATTACCCGCAGCCAGTATGAAGCCGGCGCGGCGACGGAATACGAAGTCGCCGAGGCGCAGGCTTTGCTGTCCACGGCGCGCGCCGCTTTGCCCCAATATGCGGCGCTGTTTGACGCGAATGTTTATGCCATCGCAACATTGCTGAACGAACCGGCCGGCCCGATCATGACCCAGATGCAAAAAGGCGCGGCGCAGTTGCCCACGCCGCGCGGGCCAAAAAGCGGCGTTCCGGCGGATCTGTTGCGCAATCGCCCCGATCTGCGCAGCGCAGAAGCCGACCTGGCGGCTGCCGTGGCCAATGTTGGTGTTGCCGAAGCCGCGCTTTACCCGTCGCTGTCGCTGTCCGGCACGGTTGGGCGCACCGATGGTGTGGACGCCTGGAGCTTCGGACCGCAACTGTCGTTCCCGGTGTTCAACCAAGCGCAACTCAGAGCGAGCCGTGACGCCCAAGTGTCGGTTGCGAAACAGTCCGAAATCGCTTGGCGGGCCTCCGTCCTGGGGGCCGTGGAGGATGTGCAGGTGGCGCAGTCCAACCTGGCACGGTATCGTCAGCGCGCGGCACTGTTGCGAACTGCGGCGAACGATTATGAACATGCGTTGACCCTCGCCCAGGAAAATTATCGAAATGGCGCGATCACGCTGCTGGCGCTGCTTGAAACCGACAGGAACGCAGCCTCGGCACGGATCGCAGCGGCCTCTGCTGTCAATGATGCGGCACAAGCCTGGGCCACATTGAAGATCGCCACGGGCGCCGGAGCGGCGGTGACACGATAATAAAATTCAGACCAAGAAAGGGCCCTTCTTACTGGAATTTTCGGGTCTGCGCGACCTCACAAAACGGCCCGCAGACTATCTGAAAATCAGGGAAAGTCATAGGTGTCAGAAAACGGTTGGGGTTCCCCCACATTCCGCTTCTGGCGGCGAACCACTTACTGGGATCGATTGGGAAAGACATGCCCCCCGATCAGCAGGAACAAAGAGGCGCCTAGATTACGCCAGATCCTGTTCAGAAGTTGGGGAGGAACTCAATCCGTCTCGTCCCGGTTCGTCTAAATCGCTGGAAAACAATGCGATCTTGTTCCCTTGCCCTGAAGTGGTCATTCATCGAGAGTGCCATATGCGGCTGGCTGGAACGTCAGTCAACGGCTGAATGCCATCATTATTTCATCTCAAATAACGACTGATCCCAACCCGAAACTTAAGTCGCAGATCGCAGGCGGAGAGCAAGAGCCTACAAGGGAAGGGATAATTGGATTGGTTTGAACCGCAGTTCCTTTTTCGTCGTCAACCCCGACGATGCGGCCTGCGCTTTTAGCACGACCATCGCTGCAGCGCGGGCGTCTTCGCCTGCGTCGTGATGGTGGAAGTCGAGGTTCAACACCTGTTTCAAGTTGGCCAAACCATGGCCGCCGTTGCCCTTTAGCTCAGGCCACGCCGCCCGCGCGATTGTCACGCTGTCGTGCCACGTCAGGCGTGGACGTTGCAGACCATGCGCTTTGCATGCAGCGTTGATTGCGTGTTCATCAAACCTGCTGTGCTGCACCATCGGATGACGGGTCAACAACGGCAGCATGTCGGGCCAAACCTGCGCAAAGTTCCCCGCGTTGCGCACGGTATCAGGACCGATCCCGTGCAGATCGATATTGAACGGCGCAAAGGGCATCTGCGGATCAACATATGTAGACCATGTGTGAATGCTATTGTCATACCCGACACAGGCGATCCCGATTTGGCAGATGCTTGCACTGTCACCACATGCGGTTTCGACATCCAGCGCGATGAACTGGAATTCCCCATCTGGCAGGGGCGACCTCATCGTGGCGCACCACGCAACTGGGATTTCAAAACCCTGATGAGCATGTCAGACGCCGCGCGTAATTCAGCGACATCCTCGGTCAGTCGTGAATAGGACCAGATGCCCTGCACCGAAATCATGGTGTAGCGCGCAAGTTCGCCAATCTCGGCCGGTGTCAGCAGCCCGTGATCATCGCTTTCATGGGTCAGCACCTTGTGAAAGCCGGCTGTCAGACGATCGCAATGGGCGCGCAGCTTTTGGCGGGTTTCCACGGCATCTTCGGGAATTTGAGTAAGCGTGTTCCCGACAAGGCACCCCACGCCAAAACCACCCGATTTCTCAAACCGTGTCAGAAGGTTGTTCAGGTAGGTCTCGATGCTGTCGATATCTGCCCCCTCGGCCTCCACCGGCGCAAAGGCAGGAGTCACCACGGTCTCTTGATATCTGTCGAGACAGGCATGGAACAGATCTTCTTTGCCGTTGAAGTCGCTATAGATTCCTGCACGGCTGACACCAGTCTCGCGCACCAGATCCCCCATGGAAACAACATGATAGCCGATCTTCCAAAAGGCTTTCAGGGCACTGTCCAACAGGTTCTCACGGGAGTGGGATTTTGGTCGGGGCATTTTCTGGCCTTGTTTTAGAATGATCGTTCTTTTACATCTACCCCGACTCAACTACAAGCCCAAGGTGCCTGACATGACTACGTCCTTCCGCGATAAAAAGAAATTTGCCACCGTTCACGGCAAGCAGATGGCCTATATCGAGGAAGGCACCGGCGATCCGATTGTCTTCCTGCACGGCAACCCCACTTCCTCTTTCCTGTGGCGCAACGTGATGCCGCATCTGGCGGGCAAAGGTCGGCTGATCGCGCCTGACCTGATCGGTATGGGCGACAGTGACAAGCTCGATAACCCGGGGCCTGACAGCTATACCCCCGGGGCCTGACAGCTATACCTATGTGGAACAGCGCAGGTATCTGTTCGCACTGCTTGAACAGCTGGGTGTGACGGAAAACGTAACGCTGGTGATCCACGACTGGGGCTCCGGCCTTGGCTTCCACTGGGCGCATACGCACGCCGACGCCGTCAAAGGCATTGCGTTTATGGAGGCCATCATCGCCCCCGTTCCCAGCATGGACAGCTTTCCCGAAAAAAGCCGCGCGGTTTTTGAAGGACTTCGTTCGCCTGCGGGTGACGAGATGGTTTTGCAGAACAACATGTTTGTGGAAAACATCCTGCCCGCCTCGATCCTGCGCGATCTGAGCGAAGAAGAAATGAACGAATACCGCCGCCCCTTTGCCAATGCCGGTGAGGATCGTCGTCCGACCCTGACATGGCCGCGCCAGATCCCGATTGGCGGGGAGCCGGCAGATGTGGTTGAAATCGTCGGGGCTTATTCGCAATGGCTGACGCAGACACCCATCCCCAAGCTGTTCGTCAATGCTGACCCCGGTGTGATGGTTGCAGGTGCCGTGCGGGACTACGTCCGCAGCTGGCCCAATCTAACCGAGGTGACTGTGCCGGGCCTGCACTTCATGCAAGAAGACTCGCCCGATGAAATCGGCACGGCGGTGCATGACTGGCACGCAGGTCTGTAATCAGAGAGGGCACACCCATGGCCACCAAAATCTCGGCATTCGAGCCGGTTCCAAACATGCCGGGGCTGTTCACGGCCACCAAGAATAACCTGCGCTGCACGGCCATCGTCTTGCCGCGCGGGGAAGTCTGCCTGTTCAGCCCGGTTTCCGGTTTGAGCGAGGCCGCCAAAGCCAGCCTCGCCGAAATTGGCAAGGTTGCCTTCCTCTTTGCACCGAATGGCTATCACAACGGAGGCTTGGTTGAGTATGCGGCGGCATACCCCGATGCCGCCTTGGTCGCGCCGCCGGTCATACACGAACGGCTTCAGGGCCGTACCGGACTGACATTTGAGGGGCTGGAAGCGCTGCGGGCTGAACTGCCTGAGGGGATCGTCTGAAGTCTCCAGCAGGGCTGAAAAACGGAGAGACATGGCTGCTCGCGAAAACCGCCACGTGCTGCCTTTGGCATGTTGTCGACGCTTTTGGTGCACAGAAAAATAGTGAGGGGAAGGTTGGGAACAAGATTCGCGCAAACAAGGTCTTTCCCAGCTTTGGAATCAAAGACCGGGCAGAATATCTTGCCGACCTGAAAATGCTGGTCGCGTCTGACCCGCCAGACATGTTGCTACCCTGTCACGGAGCCATCACCTTCGCGTCTGATTTGCCAAATCAAATGCGGGAAATTTACTCCGAGCTGAAATACACATAGGATTTGGATACGTGCTTGATAACCGCGCAAAGCCCTAAGGCAGAACTAAGAACTCAGAACGCCCTCCTACTGCGTGCATTTACGAGGATTGTAGCGTCTGGCCGTTATCCGGTTTTCACCCAAGCGCGCGTGATCGCGCCGCGGCCGCATTCACCGCGTTCTCCACGGCTATCTGCAGGGCGTCGTTTTCGGCAAAGGTATCCAATGCGGCTGCTGTAGTACCCCCTTTTGAGCTCACGCTTTCTCGCAGTACAGATGGAGTTCTGTTTTCTTTCAGCAACTCTGCCGCCCGATCAGCGTGTCAATCGCCAGATCAAGAGAGAATTGACCGCCCAAGCCACCTTTTCGCCAGCGCCTCGACAAATGCAAAGAAATAGGCGGGGTCATTGCCTGAAACGGCTGTGGTTAGGTGTATCTCCTCCTCGGCGTCGATCCACCGAACCGGACCTGATCCTGAAAACAGCATCTCAAAATCACCCTTGCGGGCCGGGTTGGTGTCGAAGGCAACGTTGACAGATCGGCCCACAGCAGCTGCCTGTAAGATGCGGCTCCTTGTGAGACTTCCCGTCTGTTTTCTCTGAGGGATTCATAAGGTGTCTTTCCATTGTGCGCGCCATGCGAACTATGGAAGTTGTAAAAGCGCTCCCAATCGTCCAGTTTCGCTTTGATATCGAGATCACCTTTGTCGCTAAACAGCAGGAAGCCTAGAAGCTGCCCGACGGGGCCAGCTTTGACGCCCTGCACAAACGGCGGCATGAAGCGGGCAATGGCGAACGCATCGACAATGCCCTGCATGTCATCGAAGAGGCCAATGGCGACAAGCTGCGTGACGTGTTTCAGGACATCAGCTTCAACTCCAACAAGCTCGGCAACGAAGAACTTACCTCCGACATCCTGCGGCGCCTGTCGGAGGTAAGTTCTTCGTATCAGCAGTTCCAGCGAATTCCCACGCCTTTTAAATACGATTCAATTTCAATTGGTTAGGGTGTACATGAGGCCCCATAAGGTCCCCAGATACTCTAAAACTGTTTGTGGATACGGAGGGTGATAAAATTCGAGACTTTCAAACAGGCTGACAGCGGCAGAGATGAAGATCCTACCTTCAGGGAAGGACGTTCCGACCCTACATTCAGCCAAATTGGGCAATGTGCCCGTTGATGAGATCGACCAGCATGATCGTGATCTTCTTTGCCGTTGAATACTGCTTGCGCGTGGCACAAGGGATGTCTTTGACAACCTTCTCGCCATGGCTCCGCTCGGCCCCGGATCAGTCAAGCGCCTTGAGCAGCGCTGCCACCAGCTTTTGCGGCCGATAGTTCAGGTCTGACGGTGTCAGCCCCATCCGCACCACCACCAGATCGGCCGAAGGGATCACCGCAACGGTTTGCCCGTCATGGCCTTCCAGCCAATAGGTATCGGCAGGCAGCCCATAGGCCTGATCGTCACCGGCCTTTTGATCGGGGGCCGGTCCGGCCAACCATGTCATCCCCTGTCCGTAAACCGCATCGGCTTGCGAGGGCGCGTGCATCATGGCCGCGAACCCTTCGGGCAGGATCTGGCGCCCGTTCCATGTGCCATCCTGCAACAGGAATTGCCCGAAACGCGCCCAGTCGCGTGCGGTCGCGTAAAGGTAAGAGCCGCCCACGAAGGTGCCTGCCGCATCGGTTTCAAAAACCGCGCTGCCCATCCCCAGGGGCGCGAACAGCGCCTTGCGCGGCCAGTCAAGCGCGGCCTGGCGATCGCCAATCGCGTTTTGCCAGATCCGCGACAGGATCATCGCCGTGCCGGTGGAATAGTTGAAGATCGTGCCCGGCTGATGATCGAGCGTTTGCGAGGCTGCGAACCCTGCCATGTCGGATTGCAGATAGAGCATCCGCGTCACATCCGAGACATCGCCGTAATCCTCGTTGAAATGCAGCCCGCTTGACATCGACAACAGCTGCGCCACGGTGATCGCGGCGCGCCCGTCATTGTCCCATTGCGTCAGCAGCCGGTCTTGATCCAGGCGCAGCTTGCCCGCCTTGATCACGGTCCCCGCAAGAGCGGCTGTCACCGTCTTGCTCATCGACCAGCCCAGCAGCGGCATCTGCGGGTCGAACCCCGCGCCATAGCTTTCCGCCACGATCCGGCCGTGATGGACAACGACGGTCGCGCGCATTCCCGGTCCGGCCAGAGCCGGGTCCGCGATGATCTGCGCCAGATCGCCATGTTGTCTCAGGTCCACCGCCGTGCCCTCGGGCCAAAGGGCTTGCGAGGTCCCCGGACCGGGCGCGGCAGGCGCTGCCTGATCACCGGCCTGTGCCAGATCGCCATCGGGCAACGCCGCGCAGCCAAGTCCCGGCCTGTGTTCGGAGGTCATCGGCGCGATCACCCAAAGAAAGGCCGACCGCACCCGTCCGGTCGCGCTGTCGTTGTTCACCTTGAAGGCGCGCAGCACCGGATTGCCCGGGGCCTGCACATCGGTTTCGAGAACCTCATTCGGGTCGCGACCCTGCAAATAGGTCGCGGAACAGACGATCTTGGAACTGTATCCGGCCCCCACCCGCAGCAAGGTGGGCGGCACCAGATAGAGGTAGAGCACTGCCCCAAATATCCCTGTGATGACTAGGGCCAGCAGCCCAACCAATATTTTGCGCAAGTTCCACATGCTCGACCTCCCCAGCTTTTGCGTCAGTCTTGTCAAAGCGGACAGCACGCGCAAAGACATTCTTGCCCAATTAACGTCAGGTCATCGGCGCGACGAAACGCGCCGGATCATGTCTGAGGGCATTGTTGCGCAAACCCTCTCTAGGGGAATTCTGCCCATCATCGGGTTTATGTAACAAAGCATGTTCACACATGTGCAGAGTGTGCGCTGTCCCGTTTGCATTTACCCCTTTGGGGGTAGATCGCACCCCCTTCTCTGGGGGTATTCCCAAGACGGTGTTCCCGGCCTTACTTTGAAACCCGACACCGCCAACAGAGAATGCCGGGACAAACCATGATTGACGTCAGACATGTGACTAAAAAATTCGGCGAAGGTGCCACTGCGGTGATGGCGCTGGAGGATGTTTCGCTGATCATTCCGGAAGGAAGCTTTTTCACCCTGCTGGGGCCGTCGGGATGCGGCAAGACGACTTTGCTCAGACTGATCGCCGGGTTCGAACTGCCCAGTGAGGGTGAAATTCGGCTGGACGGGGATTCGATCGGTCATTTGCCGCCGCATAAACGGCCGGTGAACACGGTGTTTCAGAACTACGCCCTGTTTCCGCATATGAGCGTGGCGCGCAACATTGGCTTCGGGCTGGAAATGCTAAAGCGGCCAAAGACGGAAATCGCCGCTACGATCGAAGAAATGCTTGATCTGGTCCAACTGGGGGCCTTTGCCGCGCGCCGGGTGGATCAGCTTTCGGGCGGGCAGCAGCAGCGCGTGGCCTTGGCCCGTGCCTTGGCGCCACGGCCAAAGGTGTTGTTGCTGGATGAACCGCTATCGGCGCTGGATCTGAAGCTGCGCAAGGGCATGCAAAGTGAACTCAAGCGGTTGCAGGCCGAAACCGGTATCACCTTCGTTTTCGTGACCCATGACCAAAGCGAAGCCTTGGCGATGTCCGACCAGATCGCGGTGATGTCGGCAGGCGCGGTGCAGCAGGTTGGCACCCCCGAAGACATCTATACCGCACCGCAAAGCCGGTTCGTCGCCGATTTCATCGGTGATACCAATATCGTGACCGGTGAATTGCTGGGATATGATGGCCCGATGGCCCAGATCCGATTTGGTGAGGGGCGCTCACTGAGCGTCAAAACCGCCAGCGCCACGCTGGTGCCGGGCCCCGTCCATGTCGCGCTGCGGCCCGAAACCATCACGATTTGCGATGCTGCGTCAGACGCTGCGCTGCTGATAGGGACCGTGCGCGACGCCACCTATTTCGGGGCCGGGTCGCAGATGTCGATCCGCCTCGAAGACGGGACCGAAATTCAGGCGCAGGTCGACCGGCCAAGCCCTGCGGGCACCTTGGTCGGGCTGAATTGCGATAGCGCGATGTTGCAGGTTCTGGCAGACTGATGGCGGATATTGTGCAACAGCCCGCGACAGGATCGCAAAACCTGCAACAGGCGGTGCAGGCCCGCGCTAAGGCCAAGCGCCGCGTCCGGCTGTTTTTGCTGCTTCCGGCTCTGGGGATCATCGGGATATTCGGGCTGGCCCCATTGTCGATTGCCTTGATCTATTCGTTTTTGGAACCGGGCACTTATGGCGGTGTTGAATGGTCCTTTTCGACCGATGCTTATGTCCAGTTCCTGTTCGAACGGGATATCTTCGACGATACGCTGGGGTTCAACAGCGCCTATTTGCAGATTTTCGGGCGATCCTTCGGGTTGGCAATCCTGACGATGTGCGGCACCTTGATGTTGGGATTTCCGGTGGCCTATTTCATTGCCGCCCGCCCGCCCGAACAGCGCAACGCTTGGCTTTTCGCGATCACGTTGCCGTTCTGGACCAACCTGCTGATCCGCACCTATTCGATGCTTCTGATCGTGCGCGACGAAGGCTTTATCAACCTCGCCCTGATGAAACTCGGCGTGATCGGCGCACCGATGCAGATGCTCTATACCGACGGTGCCGTTCTGGCCGGGCTGGTCTATAGCTATCTGCCCTTCATGATCCTGCCGATCTATGCATCGCTGGAAAAATTCGACTTTGCTCTGCTTGAGGCCGGGCACGATCTTTATGCTTCGCGGATACAGGTGTTCCGCCACATCATCATCCCGATCAGCCGCCCGGGTATCGTGGCCGGCTGTGCTTTGGTGCTGATCCCCGCGCTGGGCGCTTATATCACGCCCGAACTTCTGGGCGGCGGTAAGAAACTGATGATCGGAAACCTGATTGCGATGCAGTTCGGGTCGGGGCGTAACTGGCCGTTTGGGTCCGCTGCGGCGCTGATCCTGATGGCGGTGGTGCTGATCGCGCTGCTGCTGTCGCTGCGTGCCGGTGCTGAAAAGGAAAATCGTCATGGCTGAGCCCCTCCGCCACAAACCGACATTCCTGCGCCGTGCCACAGGCACCCGGGAATTGCGCCGCCAACCCTTGTTCACGGGCCTGTCATGGGTCGTTTTGCTGCTGCTTTACGCGCCGATCGTGATCCTGATCGTGTTTTCGTTCAACGATAACCGTTCGGTGGTGCGCTGGACCGAATTCAGCCTGCGCTGGTACGCTGCGGCGCTCGATAACGGGGATATCCGGCACGCGGCGGTGATCTCGATCCAAGTGGCGGCGACCGCGACGGTGATTTCGACGATGATCGCAACCATGGCCGCACTGGCGACGACGCGCGGTGGCGGGTTTTTCGGCCGGTCGGCCGCGATTGCCCTGATCAATCAACCGCTGATGATCCCCGAAATCGTTACCGCGATCGCCACGCTGGCGTTCTTTTCAATGTTGCGGCAGTTGACCGGACTGTCCGGGCTGGGCTGGTTGATCCTGGCGCATACGGTGTTTTGCATTCCGTTTGCCTTCATGCCGGTCCGTGCCCGTCTTGCCGACATGTCCGAAACCTTCGAAACTGCTGCCGCCGATCTCTATGCGACGCCCTGGCAGGCATTCCGACATGTGACGCTTCCCTTGCTGATGCCGGGGATTCTGGCCGGGGCGATGCTGGCTTTCGTGGTGTCGCTGGACGACGTGATCATCACGCTGCTGGTCGCAGGGCCGGGCGAGACGACTTTGCCGATTTACATTCTCGGCCAGATCCGGCGCGGCGTCACACCAGAGGTCAACGCGGTCTCGACCGTCCTGATCGTGCTGACGGTCGCAATGGTGGCGATGACCTTCCTGCTTCAACGCAACCGCAAATAACCAGAAGCCCGTGCGACACGGGCCAATCCCAACCAACGAGAGGACCTGAAATGAACTCGAAACTATTCAAGGCGGCGGTCACATCCGTCATCGCCCTAACCGCTGTGCAGGCGCAGGCCGAAGGCAAGTTGAACATCTATAACTGGGGCAACTACACCAACCCCGAGATGATCAAGAAATTCGAAGCGCAATACGACATAGACGTCACGCTGGATGGCTATGACAGCAATGAAACCATGCTGGCCAAGGTCAAGGAAGGCGGCACCGGTTACGACATCGTGGTGCCCGGCGATTACATGGTCGCCATCATGGTGGAAGAGGGGCTTCTGGCCGAAATCAACGCTTCGGAAATGGACAATTTCAAAAACCTCGACCCGAACTGGATCGATGTCTATTGGGATCCGGGCCGCAAATATTCGGTGCCGTATCAGTGGGGAACCACCAGCTTCACCGTGGATGCGGACGTTTATGGCGGCGACATCAACACGCTTGAAATCGTGTTCAACCCGCCGGCCGAACTGAAAGGCCGCATCAACATGCTCAACGACATGAACGATGTGATCAATGCTGGTCTGCGCTATCTGGATTA
Source organism: Thalassovita gelatinovora (assembly GCF_001458355.1). Lineage (GTDB taxonomy): Bacteria > Pseudomonadota > Alphaproteobacteria > Rhodobacterales > Rhodobacteraceae > Thalassobius > Thalassobius gelatinovorus. The sequence goes on from NZ_CYSA01000026.1 coordinate 418,717, forward strand.
TCCGCGCTGCAATTCGAACCCGGAACAGATGAAGCAACTTCTCGACCTGTTGCTGAAGGCCAAGGACGACTGGCGCACGATGGATTATGCGGTGATCGAAAAACTGACCTCGAAAGATGTCGATCTGTCGCAAAGCTGGAACGGTGCCGCGATGCGCGCGCGCAATGATCGCCCGACCCTGAAATACGCCTATCCCAAAGAAGGTTTCACCGGCTGGATGGACAATGTAGCGGTGCTGGCCGATGCGCCCAACATGGAAAACGCGAAACTGTTCGTGAACTTCATGATGGACCCGGAAAACGCGGCCCTGACGTCCAATTTTGCGCGCTATGCCAACGGTGTTCTGGGATCGGACAAATTCATGGATGCCGAAATGCTGGATGCCCCGGAAATCGTGATGCCTGCGGATGCACCGGCCCCCGATTTTGTCAAACCCTGCGATCAGGACGTGGTTGAGCTTTACAACAAGGTTTGGACCCGCCTGAAGCAATAATCCAGCCCGACAATGACGTGGTGGCCCCTGCGGCCACCACTGCAACGATTTTTGACTGTGGTCCACCCCCGGTGGACCACCACGGGGGAGCCTGCCCAATGCAGCGGACATCAAACAGCCTGAAGCCCAAAACGGCGCGGGAAATCGGCATCATGCAGGGCTTTCCGCCGCCGCCGGAAAAACGGCCGACGCTGGAAAACTGGGATCTGGCCCCGTTCAATCGCTGGTCCTTCCAAAACATGCGCAGCCTGTTTCCGACCGTGGATGTGCGGGCCGGGGGTGGCCCCGTTCGGGGATTTGAACAGGTTTCTCAGGATCTGTCTGGAATTCGGTTCACCACCTATGACGGGCGGTCCCTGCCGATCAGCGACTGGATCTGGGAAAGTTACACCGACGGTTTGCTCGTTCTCAAAGGTGACGCGATCGTCACAGAATTTTATGGCAACGATTTTCACCCCGAAGCCGCACATCTGGGGCAATCGGTTTCAAAATCGGTTATCGGGGCCTTGGCTGGTATCCTGCATGGCGAGGGCCTGTTGGATCTGGCCGCCCCGTTAGAACACATCATTCCCGAACTGACCGGCACCGGTTATGCGACATGCACGGTAGATCAGGCGCTGGACATGCTGTCGGGCGCACGTTTCAGCGAAGATTACGGGCTGGCAGGCAGCGACATGACCCGGGTCGACGTGGCCTCTGGCTGGCGCCCGGTCCGCGACGGGGAAATCAAACCTACGATCCGCGACGTGATCCTGACCTTGCCGCAGGAACGTGCGCACGGGCTCAGCTTTTCTTATCGGTCGATCGAAACGGATGTGATTGCCTGGGCTTTGGAACGCGTGGGCGGTGCCGATCTTGCCACTTTGCTGTCCGACAGGATCTGGCGGCATATCGGATGCGAACATGACGGTTTTTTTACGGTGGATGATGCCGGCACCGCTTTGGCCGATGGCGGTTTCAATGCGACGCTGCGCGATTACGCCCGGTTTGCAAAGATGATGCTGGACGGCGGCCGGGTGGGCGATCGGCAGATCGTGCCCGGCGCTTGGATCGACGGGATTTGCGGTGGTGCCGACGCGTCGAAATTCGGCACCCCTTACGACCTGCTATCCCCCGAAGGCGCCTATCGGCGGTTCTGGTGGGTTCATAACCCGAAACGAGGCGTCTTCATGGCGCGCGGCGTGTTCGGGCAGATGATTTTCATCGACCGCAGCGCCGACACCGTGATCGTCAAACTGTCAAGCTGGCCCGACTACCTGATCCCTTCATTCGGTCAGGATGCGGTCCGCGCCTGCGAAGCCATTGTCGAATGCCTGTAGCCCGGCCGGTTTCAGGCCGGGCAATGGATCACTGGTAGCGCAGTGCCTCGATTGGGTCCAGGCGGGCGGCGCGGCGGGCTGGGAAATAGCCGAACACAACCCCCACCGTCGCTGAAAACAGAAAGGCAATCAGCACGATCATGGGGTTTGGGCTGAAAGGGATGACCATGATGTTCGAAGCCACCGCCGCCAACCCGAGACCCAACAGGATACCCACGATCCCGCCAATCGTGGACAACACGATGGCTTCTACCAAAAACTGCAACAGAACCTGATTGGCCGTGGCCCCAACTGCCAACCTGATGCCGATTTCGCGGGTGCGTTCGGTCACGGAAACGAGCATGATATTCATGATGCCGATCCCGCCAACCAACAGGCTAACCGCTGCAACCGCAGACAAAAGCCCGGTCAGCACATTGGTGATGCCTGTCAACATCGACGCCAATTGTTTCATGTCGCGGACATTGAAATCGTCTTCTTCGCCGTCGCCGATCCGGCGGCGTTCGCGCATCAGCATTTCGATATCCACCACGGCGCGGTCAGTGGATACGCCATCCATCGCCGCGACATAGATGATCGAAACGTCGCTCGACCCAACGATCCGGCGCTGAAACGCCTTGATCGGCATCATGACGATATCGTCCTGATCGGTGCCAAAACTTGACGCTCCTTTCGCTTCAAGCAAACCGATCACATCGCAGGATACGTTTTTCAACCGTATGGTTTCCCCGATCGGGTCGGTATTGCCGAACAAGTCCTGACGTACGGTTTCGCCGATGATGCAAACGGCCTTGCCCGAATTTTCCTCGGCTGGTAGGAACCCGCGCCCCAGCACCACCGGCCAGTCGACGACATCAAGGTATCGCGCATCCGTGCCCGCGACCGATGTACGTGTATCCTCGGCCCCATAGACCGCGTTCAGGCTGGTCTGGTTATAGGGCGCGGCGGTCCGCACGCTGGAAAGTTGATTAATCAACGCGTCGACATCCTGCAATTCAAGTGCGGCGGAAATCGAATTGTTGCCCGGTCCCATTTGCCCAGCCCCGGGCAGGACCATCAAGACATTCGTCCCCAGTTTTTCGACATCTGCGGTGACCTGATCGGAACTGCCTTGCCCCACCGTGACCATGGCAATCACGGCTGCCACGCCGATGACGATGCCCAACACGGTCAGGATGGATCGCAAAGCGTTGCGAAAGATGGCTTGGATCGCCAGACGGACGGTTTGCCAGATCATGCGCTATGCCTTCCTTGTGCGAACACCTCTTCGGGCGTGCCGGTGCGTTCGACCTGACCGTCAACCATCCAGATCACCCGGTGGGCATAGGCGGCCATGTCTTCTTCATGTGTGACCATGACAATGGTTATGTGGTCACGCACGTTCAAATCGTTCAGCAAATCCATGATTTCCAATGACCGTTTGGTATCCAGATTGCCGGTGGGTTCATCCGCCAGAATGACCTGTGGATGGGCGACCAGCGCCCGAGCGATGGCGACACGCTGCTGCTGACCGCCGGACAGTTCCGAAGGATCGTGATGTTCGCGCCCTTTCAGTCCGACCTTTGCCAACGCATCCAACGCCTGTTCTCGGCGTTGGGCCGGGGGTAGGCCCTTGTAGATCAGGGGAAGTTCCACGTTGTCCAAAGCCGTTGTTCGGGCCAGCAGGTTGAAGCCCTGAAACACGAAACCCAAGTAGTTTCGGCGCAACAGCGCACGCTGGTTCTGGGTAAGGGACCCGACCTGCACCCCGTTGAACAGATAGTCGCCGCTGGTGGGGGTGTCGAGACAACCGATCATGTTCATCGCTGTCGACTTTCCCGACCCCGATGGTCCCATCAGGGCCACGAATTCCCCGGGCGCTATGGTCAGATTGAAATCATTCAAGGCGCGCACTTCGGCGGCACCGTGGCCATATGTTTTGTCGACGTGGCGCAGTTCGATCACGGGCGGGTCGGATTGTGTGCCTCCGGCCATATTACCGGCCCTCGATCATATCGGTGATGACCTGATCCCCATCGACAAGATCGCCCCCGGCAACGATGGTTTGCAGACCGTCGCTGTCGCCCTTTTCAACCTCGATTTCGACAGGGATATCATTCCGAAGCACCCAAAGAGTACTGTCGGATCCCGCCCGGGTGGAATCCGCAGGACGGGAAGGCATGATAAGACCCAGCAAGCCGCCGCCACCGCTGTTCTTGTCTGACGCTTCAACTTCGACCACCTGCGGCGGCGCGAACCGCAAGGCCGCGTTGGGCACCAGCAACACGTCGTTATATTGCGCCACCGAAATATCCGCCGTGGCCGTCATGCCGGGGCGCAGCAACAGGTTGTCATTCTCGACCGACAAGATCGCCTTGTAGGTGACCAACCCATCCGTGCTGTCAGGGGCATAGCGCACCATGGATATTTGCGCTGGAAAAGGGTGATCATCATAGGCGTCTACGGTGAAGATCGCTTTGTCATCTACGTTGATGCGGCCAATATCGGCCTCGGCAACATCGACCTGCAATTCCATCTGCGCCAGATCCTCGGCGATGGTGAACAGCTTGGGGGCAGACAGGCTGGCGGCCACGATCTGACCCGCATCCACCGTGCGGTCCAATACGATACCATTGATCGGCGAAATGATCGTGGCCTTGCTCAGGACCGCTATTTGCGCCTCCAATTGTGCCTGTGCCAGATCCACATTGGCCTGAGCACTGGCCACATTGGCAAGCGCACGCCCCAATGCCGCTTCGGATACGGTCAGATTGGTGCGCGACGTCACCCCACGTTCGTCCAACTGCCGCGCAATGTCGTAATTTGCTTCGGCTTCGACCAAGCTCGCGCGGGCATTGGCCAATTGTGCATCGGCGGCCGCATGATTGGCCTCTTGAACCGCCAACTGGGCGTCCAATTGGACCGTATCCATTCTGGCAAGGACCTGACCCGCCGTGACCGTGTCGTTGTAATCCACCAATACTTCGGCAATCGTTCCAGACAGCTCCGATGAAATCTCAACCTGATTGGTCGGTTCGATCGCGCCGGTTGCCGTGACGGTCACGGTCAGATCCCCTTGGCTTACCTTTTCGGTGATATAGGTCACCTTGGCGCGTTCTTCGGCGTCTTGCATCCACCACCAGCCGATTGCGCCCAAAACAACCGCCACGCCGATCCAAAGCAGCCATGTCTTCAGATGATGTTTCGTATCGCCGACACCAAGAGACGCTTCGATCTCGCTTTGAATTTCGCTCATGTTGTGGCTCCGGACCGGATTGGATTTTCGCGTACTCTCCTGCAATTCACCGCAAAGAGCATTGATTCAAATCATCTACGGTCTGGAAAGATTTTTCCGTCGTATTTCTTGGTTCAGCACCGGGCGGGGCAGGGTAAACGATTTTGCCCCGCGCGGTTCATTCCTTCACATAGGGTTTGCCGTCAGCAGCGGGCGGGCGCGCCCGGCCAATCAACCCGGCAACGACGATCATCGTCGCGATATAAGGCGCCATCGACAGGAATTCCGAAGGGATCGGCGTGTTTAGCAGCGCAAGCTTTTGCTGAAGCGAGTCGGCAAAGCCGAAAACCAGCGCCGCCATCAGAGCGCCAACCGGGTGCCAGCGGCCAAAAATCATCGCCGCCAACCCGATATAGCCGCGCCCGCCGGTCATGTTTTCATCGAAGCGCCCGACCGACCCCAGCGTGAACCAAGCCCCCCCGAACCCGGCGACCATGCCGCCAAGCGTGACATGGATGTAGCGGGTGCGATACACGTTGATCCCCAGCGTATCGGCCGCACGGGGGTGTTCGCCCACCGCTCTTGCACGCAATCCGCTGCGGGTGTGAAACAGGTAATAGGTCGCAACCGCCACAAGGATCAGTGCGCCATAGACAAAGATGTTCTGGTTGAACAGCATTGGCCCGATCACCGGCAAGTCACCCAGAAACGGGATTTTCACCGCCCGGAAAACCGGCGCGTTGTTCAGTTGGCGCATTTCGGAAAAGACCTGCGAACTGACATAACTGGTCACGCCCAGAACGAAAAGGTTGATCACCACACCGGCCACGATCTGATCCATCCGGTAGGTCACCACGAGCGCCGCAAGGATAAGCCCGAAAGCCCCGCCGACCAGCACGGCTGCGACCAACCCGACCCAGCCGCCGAGCAGCGACCCGATCAGCGCCCCGGTGAACGCCCCGGCAAGCAGCATACCCTCGATGGCAATATTGACCACGGCCACGCGTTCACACAGCACCCCGGCAAGCCCGCCAAGCGCGATCGGCATGGCGCGCACGACCGTGGCCTGCAACATGCCGGTCAGCGAAAACGATTTGCCGGTGGTTGCCCAGACGAGAAAGGCAAACACCAGAATTGCCAATCCAATACCCAGTGACATCGAAGTCCAGCGGGTTCCGCCGCGGATAAGTTCGCGGGCACCCAGAAAGGCAAGCAGTGCCGCGGCAACATAGGTGAACGGTGCGGACGGAACGACGAGATTGGGCAGCGCAAACGGATCTGTCGGGCGCGACAAGCGGAATGTCGCGTCCCCCGAAAGCCCCCAGCCAAAGACAACCACGACAAAAATCGCCAGCAGGATCAGAAGGCCGCCAATGATCCGCGATTGGCGCTGCTTTCCGGTTTCGATATGTTGAGTAGCAATAGACACCTCGGTCACGTTGGTCATTGCGAACCTCCAGACGCATTGTCGGATTTCCTGAAACCCCATGGAAAAATCGCGCGTACCAGCAGCGGTGCTGCGATGAACACGATGATCAGGGCCTGAATGATGGCGATCAGGTCGATCGACACGCCCGCATCCACCTGCATCTGTCGCCCGCCCGCTTCCAATCCGCCGAACAGCAGGCCGGCAAACAGGATGCCGACCGGATGCGACCGCCCCAGCAGGGCAAGCGCGATGGCGTCAAACCCGATTCCGGCTGAAAATCCGGGGCTTGCCCGGTCCAGAACGCCCAGAACCTGTGCTGCACCGGCAAGCCCTGCCAGTGCTCCGGCGGTGCCCATCGCGGCGACAATCACAAGGCCCGACTTGATCCCGGCATAGCGGGCCGCATCCGGGTTTTCACCGCTGGCACGGAACGCGAAACCGATCTTTGATCGGAACAAAAGCCACCAGACCAACGCGACAGCGCCAAGCATCAGGAACAACCCGGCATGCACCCTAAGATTGGGATCGATCCAGTCCAGCAAGCGCGGCAATTGGCCCGCGTCGGGCACCGATTTCGAAATCGGATCGGACCGGCCTTCTTTCTGGATGAACGGTTGTCGCAGCAGGTAATTCAGCAACTGGAACGAAATCAGGTTCAGCATGATCGTCGAAATTACCTCATGGGCCCCGGTGGTTGCTTTCAAAATCCCAGCAATCGAGGCGTAAAGCCCGCCCACCACCGCCCCCGCAAGAAGCGAAAGCGGCATCAGCAGCGCGAAGGGCAGACCGTCAAAGGTGAATGAAAACACCACCGCCGCCGTGCCGCCCAGCAAAAGCTGACCCTCGGCCCCGATATTGAACAGCCCGGCCCGGAACCCAAGCCCAAGCCCAAGCCCGGCCAATACCAGAGGTATCGCAGCCGTCAACGTTTCCGAAACGGCGCTGAGAGACCCCACCGATCCCTTGGCCAAGGCCACGAAACTTTTGCCGATCGTCGGCAAATCGACACCTGTGGCAAACATGATCAAGGCCCCAAGGATCAGGGCCACGATCACCGCAAAAACCGGCACGACAACCAGATCTTCAAAATCCTGCCGTCCCCGCGTCGAGCGATTGAGCAGCGCACGACCAGCGTCGTCCAATTCGCGTTTTCCGATGGATGTGGTCATGCCGCCGCACCTTCCGTGGCTCCGGCCATGGCCAGACCGATCGCGTTGCGATCCGCCTTGCCGCCGGTATTGTCAAACTGGGCCACGATCCGGCCCTTGTACATCACCACAATGCGGTCAGACAGCGCCATGATTTCATCCAGCTCGGACGACACGATGAGAACCCCATCGCCTTCGTCGCGGCTGCCGATCAGGCGCTTGTGGATGTATTCGATTGATCCCACGTCCAATCCCCGCGTCGGCTGCGCCGCGATGACAAGCTTGGTTTCGCGCTCAAGTTCCCGCGCCACGACCATCTTTTGCTGATTGCCACCCGACAGGTTGCCCGCCTGTAGAAATACACTTGGCGTGCGGATGTCGAAATCGACGCAAAACGCCGCGGCGGTTTCGGACACATGGGGCCAATCGATCGCGGCGCCGCGGGCATATTCATCATCATAATAGGAATTCAGCACCATGTTTTCGGCGATGGTGAAATTCGCGATCATGCCGGATTTGTGGCGATCCTCGGGGATATGCGCCATACCACGGCGGTGGCGTTCGCGGACCGACATGCGGGTAATGTCGTCGCCATCAAATACAATGGCCCCCGAAGACGTGTGCGTCAGCCCGGTTATGGCTTCGACCAAAGCGGTTTGACCATTGCCTTGTACACCGGCGATGCCGACAACCTCGCCGGAATTGACCGTCAGACTCAGATGATTGACCGCGATTTCATCGTTGTCGCGCATGACCACAAGATCTTTGATATCCAGCATCGGCTGACCCGGCGTGGCCGGGGTCTTGTCCACGGTGAAGCTGACGGGCCGCCCCACCATCATTTCGGCAAGCTGTTCTTCGGTCAATTGGCGGGGGTCGCCTTCGCCGGTAATCCGCCCGGCGCGCAGCACGCTGATGCGGTCCGAGATCTCAAGAATTTCGTGCAGCTTGTGGGTAATGAAGACGATCGCCTTGCCGGCGTCGCGCAGCGATTTCACGATTTCAAAGAAATCGTCAACTTCCTGCGGGGTCAGCACGGCGGTGGGTTCGTCAAGGATCAGCACATCGGCTGACCGAAACAGGACTTTCAGGATTTCAACCCGCTGCTGGATGCCGACGGGCAAATCTTCAATCAGCGCGTCAGGATTGACCTCAAGACCGTATTTATCATTGATTTCACGGACTTGCGCGCGTGCGGTTTCAAGGTCGAGGCGGTCGAACCGCCCGGTGGGTTCGACGCCCAGCACAACATTTTCGGCGACAGTGAACACCGGAACCAACATGAAATGCTGGTGGACCATGCCGATCCCGGCGGCAATTGATGCGCCCGGCCCATCGAACTTCACCGGTTTGCCGTCGATCAGGATTTCACCTTCGTCCTGATGGTACAGGCCGCAAAGCACGTTCATCAGCGTCGACTTGCCCGCGCCGTTTTCGCCCAGCAGGCCCAGAACTTCACCGCCCTTTATTTCCAGATTCACACCGGCATTGGCCACCACAGGGCCGAAACGCTTGGTTATTCCTCTTAACTCGACGTCCATTTAGGTCGCTCCCTGTCCGAAAGGGGCCGGCGCGCCGATGTCAAAACGGGCGCGCCGGATTGTCTTGGCCTTAGCCTCCGACTTTGATGGAACCGTCGATGATGCCTTGCTTGATTGCCTCGACTTCGGCTTTCAGGTCGGCGGGGATCATGTCTTCCATGTCATGATACGGGGCAAGACCGACACCTTCGTTTTCCAGTGTGCCGACGATCAAGCCGCCCTCGAATTCACCTTTCATGGTCGTTTCCGTCACTTGGTAGACGGTCGAATCCATGCGCTTCATGATCGAAGTGAGGTAGACATGCTTCTTCGCCGGATCGGTCAGGTAAAGGTCTGCATCCACGCCGACGATTTTGAGCGCCTCTGTGCCCAGCTCATCCGCCAGTGCCGCAGATCCAAGGCCAACAGGTCCTGCCACCGGCAGCACAATATCTGCACCTTCATCATACAGGTTTTGCGCAAAAGCGCGCCCGTCATCCAGCGAATCGAAGTTGTTGGTGAACAGCCCTTCGCGGCTTTCCGCATTCCAGCCGAGCACCTGCACCGTGGTGCCTTTCTGCTCGTTGTAATAGTCAACCCCGGCAGAAAAACCGTCCATGAAGATGGTCACCGGCGGGATGTTGATGCCGCCGAAGGTGCCGACGATTCCGGTCTTGCTCATCCCGGCCGACAGGTAACCGGCAAGGAACGCGGCCTGGTCGGTTGCGTAAACCTGGCCCAGCACGTTCGGGATGGTCGGATCATAGGCAAAGTCGACGATGGAAAATTTCTGATCGGGATTCGCCTTGGCCGCGTTCGCGGTCGCGTCACCCAGCAGGAACCCAATGGTAAAGATGACATCGCACTGACCACCCAGCAGCGAATTGACGTTCGCTTCGTAATCGGATTCGGCTTGCGATTCGAGGTAACGGCCCTCGACCCCCAGCTTTTCCTGTGCGTCCAGCACGCCCTTCCATGCTGTTTGGTTGAAACTGTTGTCGTCGATCCCGCCGGTGTCAGTGACTTGGCAAGCTGTAAAGGCCGAAGCTGCGGTCACAGTCGTGAGCATCAACGCCGAGGCGGCGATGCCGCGCAGGAAATGTCGTGTGAAAGAGGTCATTTTTTCTCTCCCTGTTGGAAACGGGCAGAACCTGTGTTCTGCAATTTCATGTGTCGGGATTTCTCCCTTTGAATTAGTATCATGGCCGCAATTTATTGTTCTTTGACCAAACAGTAAGTTAACTTAACGCGGTTGTTTTGTTGTGAGTCAATAGCCCTCTCGCGTGCAGACGCCGCCTTTGACAAAACCGAAACCGGCATCAAATCAACAATATCTGCGGGTTCGAAAAAGAAAACCCGCTGCAACAAATCTGGCTGCCCTGACGGAACCTTGGATCATCTATGTGCACCACCAATGTCTGGCGGTTTCGGTCTGTTCCACTCTCCGAGAGTTTTGGGCCCGTTGGCTGCGATGTTTGACTGACGGACGCAATCGTGCTGCGCCGGGGGGCTGCGCCAATTCCGGCATCCTGATCGTGGCGTTTTGATATCTATTTGGTTTGGCGAAAAGCGTCCTGCGCATCTTGAAGGTCATGTGGCGAAAAGCAACATTGGAACGCGACGGAACGCGTATATACGAACGAACAGGCTAGGGAATGACAGAAACCGGGAAACCACCCAGATGTCTGCCCCGGTCCGGCCATGGAAAGATGAGGCAATGGAAACCGACAAAACCGCCCCCGAAGGTACCGAAAAACCGCGCCGGGTCATGCTGGCAAATGCCCGCGAAAATCTGCGCAACGCCTGTGATCAGCTCAACATCCATCCCGATGTTTTCGAAGAACTGAAATGGCCGCGCGAAACATTGGCCATCAGCCTGCTGATCCGGATGGATGACGGCAGCCGCCGCGCGTTCAAGGCCTGGCGGTGCCGATATAACGACCGGCGCGGCCCGACCAAGGGCGGCGTGCGTTTTCACCCCAATGTGTCACTCGATGAAATCGAAACCCTTTCATTCTGGATGACCTTCAAATGCGCAGTGGCCAACCTGCCATTCGGCGGCGGCAAGGGGGGCGTCTGCGTTGACACCAAACAGCTTTCGGCGAACGAACTCGAACGCCTCAGCCGCGCCTATATCGAAGCCTTCGCCCCGTTCATCGGTCCTGACCGCGATATTCTGGCACCAGACATGTACACCAACGGGATCGTCATCGCCTGGATGTCGGACGAATACAGTTCGATCACCGGGCAGGCCTCCCCTACGGCCATCACCGGCAAACCGCTGGCTTTCGGCGGAACCGTCGGCCGCATCGATGCCACCGCGCGCGGTGGCTATATCGCGCTACGCCATCTGGAAGGCTCGCTCGGCCTTGAACCGGACAAATCCAGCGTCGTCATTCAAGGCTTCGGCAATGTCGGTTATCATTGCGCCAAGCTGTTGCATGCCGACGGTTACAAAATCGTCGGTATCAGCGATTCCAGCAGCGGAATTTACGACGCCAGCGGTCTCGATCCGTTGGCGGTGATGCAGCACAAGCACGAAACTGGCAGCGTCAAAGGTGCCAAAGGCCACGGCAAGACAAAGAACATTTCCAATGCCGATCTGTTGGAACTTGAGTGCGATGTTCTGGTGCCAGCCGCGCTTGAACGGCAGATCACCGCAGAAAACTGTGATCGGATCAAGGCCCGCATCATTCTGGAAATGGCCAATGGGCCGCTGTCGCCAGAAGCCGACAAGGCCTTGACCGAAGCCGGTCATATCATCATCCCTGACATTCTTGCCAATGCCGGGGGCGTCACGGTTTCGCATCTGGAATGGGTGCAGAACCGGTCCGGGTTCTACTGGGATGAATCGCGGGTCCGCGATCACCTCAAGACCACGATGGAAACCGAAACCCAAGCGGTTTGGGCGCTGCATAATGAAATGAACCTGTCGATGCGCGAAGCCGCTTATGTTCACGGCCTGCGCCGCATCGCCGAATCCGTAGAAGCCCGCGGCACTCAGGCCTATTTCGAAGACACCTGACCGCGCGGTTCAGCCGTTATGGGATACGGCCAGCGATTGGCTGGAGGCGCAGACCATCGCGCCCCCAGCCAATCCCGATATCAATCGTGGTTTTCCAGGATGATATGCCCCACCGCCGTATTGGACGCCGGGACGTGATAGTGGCGGTGGACTTCGGTCACCTTGTCGTCCAGCGCCCCACGCATCACCAGCCACATCACCATTTCGATCCCTTCGGACCCGGTTTCACGCAGGAATTCCAGATGGCTGATCTGCCGCGCCTTGTCGGGATCGTTGGCGATCATGTCGAGAAAACGGCCATCCCATTCGGCATTGATCAGCCCGGCGCGTTCGGCCTGAAGCTGGTGGCTCATCCCGCCCGTGCCATAGATATGGACATTCAGATCCTCGGGATAGCTGTCGATGGCGCGGCGGATCGCCTTGCCAAGATTGTAACAGCGGTTCGCGGTCGGGGCAGGGTATTGCACCACGTTCACCGCCAGCGGAATAACCGGGCAGGGCCATGCACCGTCCTGCGGGATTTCGCCGAACATCACCGACAACGGCACCGTCAACCCGTGGTCGACTTCCATTTCGTTCATGATGGTCAGATCGAATTCATCCAGGATCACCGATTGCGCAATATGGCTGGCAAGTTTCTGATGCCCCTTGACCACCGGCACCGGGCGCGGCCCCCAACCTTCGTCGGCGGGGGTGAATTCGGCAGCGCAGCCAAGCGCGAATGTCGGGATGCAGGACGCGTCGAACGCCGTGCAATGGTCGTTATAGACCAGGAAGATCACATCGGGCTTGTTGTCCTTGCACCATTTGCGGCTGAATTCGAACCCTTTGAAAACCGGTTGCCAATAAGGTTGTTCGGTGATGCCTGTATCCATCGCCACGCCGATGGCGGGGACATGGGAACACCCAATGCCTGCGGTGATTTTCGCCATTATTTCTTCTCCCATTCGGATTTCGATCGGTTGCCTTCGACGCTGCGCCCGCCATGCAGCATCATGTCGCGATAGTCTTCGCGCGCCATGCCGGTCATTTTGGCAGCAAGATCCTGAAAGGTGATGCCGTCGAACGAGGCCAGTTTCGAGGTGTAGTAAATGTTGCCGCCCAGTTCCAACAGGTGGTTCCAAGCGCGATCGCGCACCGCCTGTTTCTGTTCGTCCGTCATCGCATAACGTGTCATGTACTCTTCTGGATCGTCGCGGAACGCCTCACGGTTCTTTGCAAGCCGAAGCGAGATGCAAAACTGGTTCAGCCAATAGCCTTCGCGCGATCTGTCCGCGTCGAAGACAAAGGTTCCGGGGATATCATCATAGTCTTTTTCAGCCATATCCTGTTCTCCTGTTTGCGCGTGGTCGGGTGCTTCCATGGGGCGGGTCTAACAGCCTGTTGGCCCGGCTTCCACGGCCCATTATAGCATGACGTCGAAAAGGATCGTGAATGCCGGACCCGCAAAGACATACAGGGCCCGCCAGTCGAACACCGCGCGGCAGGTGGCAAATCGATCAGCCAAACCGCTTCCCCTGCGGGCCCCAAGGCCCGCAGGGGAAATTGGGTCGAACATGTCAACCGGTACGGATTGCCTAAGCGTCCGCTATGCGCCCGGTCTCGGCAATGCCATCCTGTGGCGCCGTTTCCTCTGTCTGGTTTTCGCGGCGGACCAACCCGAGGTCATAAAGGATCGCAAGAACCGCAGGTGTCACGAACAGCGCCAACAGCGTGGCCCCGGTCAAACCGAATGCCAGACTTGCCACGATGGGGCGCAGGAACTGGGCTTGGGTGCTTTGTTCCAGCAGCAACGGCCCAAGCCCCACAACCGTGGTCAGCGAGGTCAGGAAGATCGACCGGAACCGGTCGCGAACGGCTTCCTGTCCGGCGGCCAGCATGTCTTCACCTTGGGCAAAACGATCCTTCATGAACGCGGCCAGCAGGATTGAATCGTTCACCACGACACCGGCCAGCGTCGCCAGCCCGACAAGGCTGGGCAAGGAAATCTGAAGCCCCAGCGCCATATGCCCCCACATCACCCCGATCAAGCTGAGCGGGATCGCCGCGATCACCACCACCGGCTGAATGAAGCTGCGGAACTGGAACGACAGGATCAGGTAAACCCCGATCAACCCGATGATCATATTGCGGGCCAGCGATGACCCGGTGGTCGCGGTATCCTCGGCTTCACCCAGAATGCTGACGGACACGCCGGGGCGCTTTTCGGCCAGTCCGGGCAGGTAATCGGCCTGCAACGCTTCCATCAATTCGCGCGAATTGGCCACGGCGGCATTGATCGCGCCCTGAACCGCGACGGTCCGCTGACCGTCTACGCGGTTGATCACGGCAAATCCGCGCCCCTGTTTGACGTCGGCAACCGCCGTCAACGGAACCAATGCACCACCGGCGCCGGGAATGCGCAGATCAAGGATGTCATCCATGCTCATCCGGTTCTCGGCCGCAAGCCGGGCCACCACATCCAGCGGTCCAAGCCCGTCGCGCACCTCCAGTGGGGTATCGCCGCGGAACCCTGCGCGCAACTGTGTCGCCACATCCTGCGCCGACACCCCAAGCGCCGACGCCGCCACCGGACGCATCGTGATGATGTATTCGGATTTACCCGGCTGCAAATCGAAGGTCACGTCGCGCACGCCTTCGAAGTCGCGGAAAAATTTGCGCATTTCTTTTGCCGTGTCGCGCAACTGGTCCAGATCATCGCCCTGCAAACGGATATCGATCGGTTTGCCGCCAGCTCCGCGTTCCTTGTCCGTGATGCGAAACGCCGCCATGTCGGGCATCGGGCCGACCAGTTTCTTCCATTGATCGACGATCTGTCCGACATCCGTGCTGCGGGTGCCCGCAGGCAGCAGCTTGGCGCTGACCGTGGCCATATGGGCCCCGGTTTCCGGGGTGTCGGCATTGGCGCTGTACGTGACGGTATAGCTTTGGATCAGCGGCTGTCCCTCGGGCTGATCGGGGGTCAGTTGCGCATTCATCTTGTCCAAGGCCGCGACGACTTTGGCAACGCGCTGCTCGGTCCGGTCCAGCGGCGATCCCTGCACCAGCAAAAGCCGCGCTTCGACCGTGTCGCTTTCAAGCGTAGGGAAGCTTTGATACTTGATGAAACCGCCGGTGTAAGGCGCCAGCGACAGCAGGATCAAAAACCCCGCCAGCCCCAGAGTGGCATAGCGATAGCGCAGGCTGAACCCCGACAGCGGCACCACCACGCGGTCGCGCAGCCCGTCAAAGATGCCATTGACTGCGCGCGACACCCGGTTAGGACGCAGATCGCCTTTAAGGGAATGGCGCATGTGATGGGGCAGGATCAGGAACGCTTCGAACAGGCTGACGATTAAGGTGATCACCAGAACGATGGGAATGTATTTAAGCACCTCCCCGATCCGCCCATCCATGAAACTAAGCGGCCCCACGATCATCACCGTGGTCAGAAACGACGCCACCACACCGGGGGCCACTTGCCGGGCACCGTTCACTGCCGCGTCGATCGCGCGTTCCCCCGCCTGACGGCGGCGCACGATGTTTTCGGAAATCACGATGGAATCGTCCATCAACAACCCGATCGCCACCAACAGCGCGACCATCGTCATCATGTTGATGGTGTAGCCCAGAAGTTGCATCGCGAAAATTGTCCCGAGGAACGACACCGGCAGCCCCATCGCCACCCAGAAGGAAAAGCGAAAGCCAAAAAACAACCACATCACGACCAGCACCAGCACCAGACCCTGAATGCCGTTCACTCCGATGATCCGCAGACGGTCGCGGGTGTTCAGCGTGGAATCCTGTGAAATCGCCAGCGCGATATTGCCCGGCGCGGTGGCCTGGGCCTCGGTCATGACCTTGTCCAGCGCTGCCTTGACCCGCAGCGAATCCTGCGTCGCGGTTTTGTTCACCTGCACGATCGCCGCGCGGTCGCCATTGTAATACGCGGCCTGGGC
The DNA here is from genome assembly GCF_001458355.1 of Thalassovita gelatinovora. GTDB lineage: Bacteria > Pseudomonadota > Alphaproteobacteria > Rhodobacterales > Rhodobacteraceae > Thalassobius > Thalassobius gelatinovorus. Next base: position 434,803 of record NZ_CYSA01000026.1, read on the forward strand.
GAGATCGGAAAATTCTTCGCGGATCGTTGCCACTTCGCCCAGCCGAATCTCGGCACCGGTGGTTGATCCGGTCAGCAGGATGGCATCGAATTCACCGACGCTGCGCTTTTCACCCAGAAAACGGATCGATGCTTCGCCCTGGCGCCCCACAAGCGTGCCCGCAGGCACGTCAAGACTGTCGCGGGTCAGGATCGGAACAATATCGGCGATGCTCAGCCCGTGGCGTTGCAGCAGGGCGGCATCAAATTCGATGGCGATTTCGCGGTCCGAAAACCCATCGATGCTGACCTGTGAAATCTGCGGGTCGGCCTTCAATCGTTCCGCCAGCATATCGGCATAGGATAGCAGCGCCTTCGGGTCTTCCGGTCCGGTGACGGCAATCGATGCGACCGATGCCACCCGTTCCACGATCCGGGTTACCGGATCATCGGCGCGGTCGGGAAATTGGCCGATCCCGTCCACTGCGGCTTTCAGGTCGTTGTGAAACCGGGTCATGTCCGCCCCTTCGACGATCATGGCGACAATCACGGCCATGTTGTCGCGCGACAGGCAGGACAGTTCATCAAGGTTGTCGACGGCGCGCAACGGATCTTCAGCCACCTGACAGATGCCGGATTCCACCTCGGCGGGCGACGCACCGGGATAGGCAATGCGGATTTCCACTTCGGACGGCGGCGTCACCGGGAAGGTGTCGCGTTGCAACGTCGGCAGCGCCGCGATGCCCAACACCAGCAGCGCCAGCATCAGGATATTGGCAGCAGTAGGATGAACGGCAAACAGACGGATCATTGCTTGGAACCCTTACTCTGGCCACCTGCGGCCGCCACGATCTGGGCCAACAGCTTGCTGTCTTCCATCGGCTTGACGGCCATGCCCGGTACGGCGATGGCAGGATCGGTCACGACCAGCTTGTCACCCTCCGCCAACCCGGCGCTGATGACCGCGATATCGCCGATGGTATAGCCAATCGTGACCTCACGTTTTTCAAGTGTGCTTTCGGGTGACACGATCAATGCCTTGCCACCCCGGACCGCATCCAGCGGCGCGATCAGCGCGGGACGTTTCGGGGCCGTCAGGATGACTTCGACAAAGGTGTTGCGCCGCAGCGGCGGGCGGGCACCGGCTTCGGCCTGGGCATAGGGGTCTTCGACACGAACGACGATGGCGGTGCTTTGGGTCCGCGGATCGATCTCTTCACCGATGCGGTCAATCGTTGCATCCCACATCACCGAATGACCCGGCGCGGCCAGACGGACCTTGGCCTTCAGATCAAGAACGGTGGCCCCGTCGCCCGCTGCCCGCAACAGCGGCCCTATCCTGCCCATCGAAAATTGTGCTGCGATTTCCGCCGCTTCCAATCCTTCGGCGGTCAAAAGCACCTGTCCCCGATTCACCACTTGGCCCAGCTCGGCGGATACTTCACCGATACGGATGTCATAGGGGGCAGTGATTTCGGTGAATTCCAGCGACCGCGCAACGGCGGCCTGCTGCGCCTTCAATACGTCGCGTTCGGCGGCGTTCAACGACAGCTGATTTTCGACTTCGACAACCTTGCTGCGTGCCGACAGTTCGGCCCGCAGCGCGGTGTCTACCCTGGCTTGTGTCGCGACGCCTTCTTGTGCCAGTGATTTCTGGCGGGCCAAGTCGCCACGGCTCAACTCCAGATCGGCGCTGGCCAGATCGAGACTGGCCGCGAGCGTTTGATCCTTGACCGCCAGCGCTGCCAACTGGGCATCGATCTGCGCCAGTGAAAGTTTCAGATCGGTATCGTCAAGCCGCAGCAGGAATGCGCCCGCGTCCACGGTTTTGCCATTGGCCAGATCAGGCGCGGTTTCGACGACTTCGGCTTCGACCCGTGCGATTGCCCGCCATTCGCGCGCGGGTTCCACCGTGCCGTACCCGCTGACACGCGGCACCATGTCGATCGGGGCCATTGTAACGACCCGTACTGCGGTCGGTGAGCGCAGGCTTTCTTTCGCGGCTGGGGGCTGAGCCAGATTATCCGAATAGGCGACGGTCAATGCCCCAAGCGTTATGGGCAAGCTGACGGCAAGCAGGCGAGAGATCAGTCGGATCGCTTTTGACATCTAGCGTTCACTTTCAATTCAAAGGACGGGCGTAAAAAAATGCTTAGCATTCATTCCGGCGAATATGAACACAACTCGCCCCGGATCGCAAAGCAGAGTTTTCAAATTACGGTAGAAAGCTCTCCGGTCGGGCTTGTCTGAAATAGTTGTCTTTTCGCAACCCGGGGCCGATCAATCAGGGCTGCGTCCCCGCCTTTTTCAGCGATAGGTTCGGTCTTGCAGGTCCACGCTTGCGATTGCGTCTTCGCATATCGTCAGGAACGTCGCTTCGGCATCGGACAACCGACGGGCCGGGTTGGTCAACAGGTATATATTCACCAGTGGCAGGTCGTCATAGGGCGGCAGTTGGCGCAGACGCCCGCGTTCGACATCCCGCGCGGCGACATGCAGGGGCAGGGCACCGATACCGATATCGGACACAATCATCCGCCGCAATTCGTGCAGGTTCGATGACACGCCGCGCCACCCGGTCGCGATATTTGCCCGCGCCCTGAGCCGGGCGACAGGTTCCAGCGGACCATTTTCCACTTCGGTTTGAAACGATACCGATGGTTCGCCGGCAAGATCGGACAGCGCGATGTTTTCACGGTCAAACAGCCGGTGCCGCGGACCGCAAAACAGACCGAAATATTCCCGGTACAATACCGACGCCTTCAGGTTCGGGGGAATATGCTGCAACAGGCAAATCCCCAGGCTTGTTCGGTTCTGACTGATCCTTGATGCGACTTCTTCGCTTTCGGCGACGGTGAAGGAAAACGTCACCTTTGGGTGGCGCTTGGCGAAATCATGCAGCACATCGTCGAAGTGATCCGATTTGACATGGCTGGCGATTGCCACCGAAATATGGCCGCGCAATTCCTCTGCGGTGACTTCCAACAACGCAGGCAGTTGCGACACCGATCCAAAGATGGAAGAACATTCCGAATACAGGATCTGCCCCGCCCGCGTCACCTTGAATTCATTGGGTTTTCTGATGATCAGGCGCTGCCCCATTGCCTGCTCTAACCGCTTCAGGGCCGACGAAATCGTCGGTTGTTTCAACCCCAGAAAATCGGCCGCGCGGGAAATGCCGCGCTGTTCCACGACGACCATGAAGGTGCGCAAAAGATTCCAGTCAAGTTGCCAAGGGAACCGTTGTTCATAGGGCTTCATTATAGATTTCAACGATAATTAGAATTTGTATTATTTATTTGCATGATGATGTGGTGCCATGCAAGCCTTTTCAACAAGGCGTAAAAACCGCCACTTCGCGTCTGGGCAAGGCCCGGACCGAACGACTGATAAACAGACCAACGGGAGAGAAAAATGACCAAGCGTAGAATCTTTTTGAAAACCGCAATTGCCGCGGGCAGCCTTGCCCTGAGTTCAATCGCGATCACCGCCCCGGCGATGGCCGACGAACTGGCCACGCTCAAGGATAAAGGCGTGATGCGGATTGCCATGTCGGGGGCCTATCCTCCGTTCAACTTCGTTAATGACAAAAACGAAGTGGTGGGTTTTGACCCGGCCATCGGCACCGAAATTGCCAAGCGCATGGGCCTTGAGGCCGAAATCGTCACCACCGCTTGGGATGGCATCATCGGCGGCTTGCTGGCCAACAAATACGACGCCATTGTCGGCTCGATGACGATCACCGAAGAGCGCGACGAAGTGGTCGATTTCGTCGGCCCCTATTATACCACCAAGCGCGCCATTTTCACCAATCCCGGCAGCGAGTTCACCTCGATTGACCAGCTTGGCGAGGCCGAAATCGGCGTGACGCTTGGCGAAACGCACGAGGAATGGGCGCGTGAGCGGGGCTGGAAAATACGCACCTACAAGGGCCTGCCTGAGCTGCTTCTGGAGCTTCAGAACGGCCGCGTTGACGCGATCGTCAACGATTCCATCGCCGCGATCCTCGCGATGGGCGAAAAGGATCAGGACTATGCCACGATCGACTTCGAGACCGCGGAATTCGGTGCCGGCATCGCCATCCGCGAAGGCAACCCCGAGCTTGGTGCCGCGATGCAGGCCGCGCTCGACTCGATGATGGAAGACGGCACCTATACGGACATCGCCATGGAATGGATCGGCGCCGACATTCGCTAAACATTTAAGGGTCCGCCGCAGATCCGTGGCGGGCCCACTATACGGGCAAGCATCACATGACAACCGACTACGGAAAACTGACCTGGGAAGAGGTGCGCGATGCCGACAAGGATCGCGTGGTGATCCTGAACGTTTCGGCCACCGAAGACCACGGCCCCCATATGCCGCTCGACACCGACACGGTGCTTGGCATGGCGGTTGCCAATGGCGTGGCTGCCGCGGCCCCCGACGAGGTCTTGGTGATGCCGCCGATCGCCTATGGTTTTAACGAGCATCACAAGGATTTTCCGGGGGTAATCTGGATTCAGCCGGAAACCCTGATCGCCTTTGTCACCGATGTCACCAAGTCATTGGCACATCACGGCTTCCGGCGGATACTGCTGCTCAATTCGCATGGCTCGAACCATCCGATCCTCGACCTTTCGGCGCGCAAGACGGTGATCGAAACCGGGATCATCTGCGTCTCGGCCTCCTATTGGAACCTCTGCGCCGACCGGATCAACGAACACCGCAAGTCCGACATTGGCGGCATCGCCCATGCCGGAGAATTCGAGGCGGCGATGTACGCCCATTTGCAGCCCGAACATGTGCATATCGAAAAGTCGGCCGCCCAGAATCTGCACGATCCGCAGACCAACTTCTTCAACCTCGATCTGGCGATGGGCGGCGGCAAGGCGATGCTGATGCGCTGGTGGTCCGAGGTATCGCCCGACGGCACGATGGGGGACCCGACCGTGGCCGACCCGGAAACCGGTAAGCTGTTTCTCACTGCCGCGATCGAGGAAACCACGGCCCTGGTGCGCGAAATCCGCGCCCTGCCGATCCTCGCGCGCAAAGACCACCATTAGGGAGCGCACCGCATGGATGTCGATCTGATGCTGCGGGTCTACCCGTATTTCCTGCAAGCGGCCTGGGTAACGATAGAATTGTCGGTGCTGACGACAATTCTGGGGCTGACCTGCGGCACGCTTGGGGCGGCTGCGCGGTTGTCGCGGTTTCGCGTTTTGCGGATCATCGGCGCCACATATGTCAGCCTCATTCGCGGTACGCCCGCGCTGATCCAGTTGTTCATCCTGTATTTTGGCGGCCCACAGATCGGCATCCAACTCGATGCCTTCGAGGCCGGGGTGATCGGCCTTGGCGTCAATATCGGGGCTTATATGACCGAAACCATTCGCGGTTCGATCATAGCCATTGACAAAGGCCAGAGCGAAGCGGCCCGTACCGTCGGCCTGAGCAAGATGCAAGCGATGCGCCATGTGATCCTGCCTCAGGCAATGCGGTTGATGATCCGCCCGCTTGGGGTGAACATCAACGCGCTGATCAAGGGGACCGCGCTGGTGGCTGCGATTTCGGTGGTGGAACTGACTTATACCGCACAGCGCTATATCGGGTCGACCTACCGGCCGTTCGAAATGTTTTTGCTCTCCGGCGTCCTGTACATGGTCATTATTTATGTGACCGGTCGCGGGGTTGCCTGGCTTGACCGCAAGGCGCGGATCGTATGAGCGCGCATCAGATCATTGGAGGCCGCAATGGGTCTTGATTTTTCCGTCGTCCCGCAGTTTTACGACATCATTCTGATCGGCGTGCTGTGGACCGTTGCGATCACAGTCGCCTCGGCGCTTCTCAGTTTTTTCGGCGGCATCGTCTTTGCCGTGGTTGCACTTTATGGGCATTGGTCGATCCGGCTGCCGTTTCGGGGGTTTGCCTGGCTGTTCATGGGGACACCACTGCTCTTGCAGTTGTTCCTGATCTATTTCGGGCTGGTGCAGATCGGGGTCGATCTGCCGGCCTTCGTGGCTGGGGTGATCGGGCTGGGGCTGCACTTTGCGGTCTACAATTCGGAACTGATCCAGACCGCGATCATTGCCGTCGACAAGGGGCAGATGGAAGCGGCCCGCACGTTGGGCCTGTCGAACGGCCAGGCGCTGCGCAAGGTCGTGATACCGCAAGCGGTGCGCGACGTGCTGCCGCCGATCGGCAACAACATGATCGCGCTTTTGAAAGATTCCGCGCTGGTTTCGGTGATCGGGGTGTCCGAACTGACACTTTCGGCCCAGCGGGCCATCGGACGCACCTACCGGCCGTTTGAATTCTATGTGGTTGCCGCGGCCTGTTACTACATCATCAATCTGGGGATGGAAGCCGTGCTGCGCCGGATCGAACGCCGCACCGCGCTCTCTCGCTGAACCCACAAGGAACAGATATGACCGATACCCAGCATTTCGTCGAAATCCGTCACGCCCAGAAGGCATATGGCGATCTCGAAGTTCTCAAGGACATCAGCCTCAACGTCGAACGCGGTCAGATCGTGGCCATCATCGGCCCGTCCGGCTCGGGCAAATCGACCTTGTTGCGGGCGATCAACGATCTCGATGCGCTGACCAGCGGGGAAATCTGGCTTGACGGGGTGCAGGTCAACAAGACGCTGCCGCACCGACAATATGAAAAACACATCAACCAGATGCGCCAACAGATCGGCATGGTGTTTCAGCATTTTAACTTGTTTCCGCATCTAAACGTGCGCGACAACGTGACGATGGCCCCGAAGCTGCTCAAAGGCATTTCCAAGGCTGAAGCGGATACGCTGGCCGAAGAACAACTGGCCCATGTTGGCATGCTGGAACGGATCGATTTTTATCCGTCGCAGCTTTCGGGCGGGCAGAAACAACGCGTCGCCATCGCACGGGCGCTGGCGATGAAGCCCAAGCTGATGCTGTTTGACGAAGCCACCTCGGCGCTGGATCCGGAACTGGTCGAAGAGGTCAATCTGGTGATGAAAAAGCTCGCCGAAGAAGACATGACGATGATCATCGTCACCCATGAAATGGATTTCGCGGCGTCGGTCTGCGACCGGGTGCTGTTCATGGATCAGGGGGTCGTGGTCGAAGAAGGCCCGCCCGAAAAGATCTTCCGCAACCCCGATAAGGACAGAACCCGCGAATTCCTGCGCAAACATCTTGAAGGTGCAAAGTGACCGACCAGCCATCCCATCTTTTTTACCAATCCCGCAACCCTCGTCCGTTCCTGGACCGGGGCGAAGGTATCTATCTGTTCGACCAGTCGGGCAAGCGCTACATTGATGGGTCTTCGGGCGCAATGGTGTCCAATATTGGCCATTCCAACCCGCGCGTTCTGGCCAAGATGAAGGCGCAGATGGACAAGGCGACCTTTGGCTACCGGTTGCATTTCCGCACCGAAGCGTCGGAAAATCTGGCCGCCAAGACCGCGCAGATGATGCCCGAAGGATTGGACCGCGTGTTTTTTGTTTCGGGTGGGTCCGAAGCGGTGGAAAGCGCGGTCAAACTGGCGCGCCAGTACAAGATCACCCAAGGCGAGGACAGCCGCTGGAAAGTGATTTCCCGCTTTCCATCCTACCACGGCTGCACGCTTGGGGCGCTTGACCTGACCGGCTATGACCCGCTGACGCAACCCTTCGCCCCGATGATGCGCGGCATGCCCAAGATCCCGGCCCCAGCCACCTATCTCGACCGCGATAACCTGACAGAACATGAACGCGGGCTGAAATATGCCGAAATGCTGCGCGACAAGATCGTTGCCGAAGGCCCCGATACGGTGCTGGCCTTCATCATGGAACCGGTTGGCGGTGCTTCGACCGGCGCGTTGGTTGCGCCTGACAGCTATTACGGCCGCATCCGCGAAATCTGCGACGAATTCGGCGTGCTGCTGATCTATGACGAAGTGATGACGGGCGTGGGCCGCACCGGACGGTTCCTTGCCGCCGAACATTGGGGGATCATCCCCGATATCGTCGCGATGTCCAAAGGCTTCGGTTCGGGCTATGCGCCGCTCGGGGCGACCGTGGCCGGAAGCCGGATCGTCGAACCGATCCTTGATGCGGGTGGGTTCCAGCATGGGTTTACCTATGCCGGCAACCCGATGGCCTGTTCGGCAGGTTTGGCCGTACTGGAAGAAATCGAATCCGAGGGATTGGTGGCCAATGCCGCCGCGATGGGCGACGTGCTGATCGCCCGCATGCAGGGGCTGATGGCGCGGTATCCGTTCATCGGTGACGTGCGCGGCAAAGGGTTGCTGACCGCTTTTGAATTCGTTTCCGACCGCGATACGATGGAACCGCTGCCGGTCGGGCTGAACGCGTTTTCGCAGCTTGTAGAACGCGCTTATGAACGCGGGCTGATCATCTATTCGCGCCGCACTCGTGGTGGCGCGGCAGGCGATCATTTCCTGCTTGCCCCGCCGCTGATCATCACCGAAGCCCAGATCGACGAAATGATGTCCATCCTGACCGACAGTCTGGATGCGTTCGCCGCCGATGCCGGGCTCGAGGTGGAGCCTTCGGCATGACACTTCGTCTCGCTTCTCCTGCTGACGCTCCGGCAATCGCGGCATTGCTTGCCCGGTTGGCGGATGAAACCGGCGATGGCGCGCGCTTTGCCTCCACGCCCGACACGATCCGCGCCCATGGCTTTGGCCCGACGGCGCTGTTTGCAACGATGATTGCGGAACATGACAGCCGCGCCACCGGCATCGCGCTGTTTTTCCGTCATTATTCAAGCACAAGGGGGCAACCCGGTGTTTACGTCCAAGACCTGTGGACCGCGCCCGAACTGCGCGGGCAGGGGCTTGGCGCGCGGTTGCTGGCCGCCGTTGCGGATCACGCGCGGCGTGGTTGGGGGGCGTGTTACATGGCATTGACCACGCATGGCCATAACGACGCGGCCCGGGCTTTCTACACCCGGCTGGGATTCACCGCGCAGCCCGACGATATTCCGATGGCGCTTGACGGGGCCGCCTTTTCGGATTTCGGCCCCGATGCGGGAGCCTCCGCATGAGACTGCCTGACAAAACCACTACGATCGAAGACGCGCTGGCCGGTATTGCCGACGGCGCAACCGTGATGATCGGCGGGTTCGGGGTGCCCGGCACGCCGTTCACCCTGATCCACGAACTGGTGCGGCAAGGGGCGCAAAACCTGACGGTGATCAAGAATGACGCGAATGAAACCGATATGGGCGTCGATCATTTGCTGGCTTCGGGACAGGTCGCGCGGCTGATCACCACCCATATCGGTCTCAATCCGCGCGCCATGGCGTTGATGAACGAAGGCCGCCTTGAGGTGGAATTCAACGCGCAGGGCATCTTGGCCGAACGTGTGCGCGCCGGTGGGGCCGGGTTGGGCGGCATCCTTACCGATATCGCCGAAGATACCGAACTGGCCGAGGGCAAACAGACGCTGGCCATAGATGGCAAAAGCTACATCGTCGAAACCGCGCTGCGCGCCGATGTGGCGCTGATCCATGCCAACCGCGCCGATGCGTTCGGAAACCTTGATTACGTCGCCACCGCGCGCAATTTCAACCCGCTGATGGCGATGGCCGCATCTCGGGTGATTGCCGAGGCCGAACAGGTGCTGCCGATGGGCGGCTTGTCCCCCGATGACGTTCATACTCCGGGGCCTTTCGTCGACCACGTCGTCGAACTTACCCAGATCAGCGAGGAATACGCCATTGTCCGACGCTAGAAACCGCATGGTCGCCCGGGCCGCGCGTGAAATCGCACCGGGCATGGTGGTCAATCTGGGGATCGGTCTGCCGACTCAGGTGGTGAACCATTTGCCTGCCGATTTCCCGGTCTGTCTGCATACCGAAAACGGGCTTGCCGGCATCGGCCCGACCTTGCCGCCGGACCGGGCCGACCGGAATCTGATCGACGCGGGCGGGGCCTATGTTTCGACCGTACCGGGGTCGGCTTTCTTTGACAGCGCGGTCAGCTTCGCGCTGGTCCGGTCAGGGCGGCTCGACCTGACCATGCTGGGTGCTTTCGAAGTCAGTCAGGCCGGGGATCTTGCCAATTGGAAAGTGCCCGGCAAATTTTCCCCGGGGCCGGGCGGCGGCATCGAATTGGCCCAGAAGGCGCGGCGCGTGATCGTGCTTTCAACCCATACCGACCGCGCTGGCAATCCCAAGCTGAAAACCGAATGCAGCCTGCCGCTGACCGCGCAGGGCTGCGTGGCGCGCGTGTTCACCGACATGGCGGTGATCGACATCACACCGGGCGGATTCGCACTTGTCGAACATGCGCAAGGGGTAAGCATTGCCGAGCTCACCGAAGCGACCGGCGCGCCCCTTTCCCTCCCGACCGGTGACATTCCCACATTCTGAGGCAGATCATGGACCAAGACACCAAAACCCGCATTCTCGGTGCTGTTGACGCCGGATTTGATGACCAGATCGGATTTCTGTCCGAACTGACCGCGCATCCCTCCACCCGTGGCAACGAACAAAGCGCCCAGACATTCATGGTCGAACAACTGGTTGCGCGGGACTACACGGTTGACCGCTGGCAGATCGACGTCAATGAAATCAGTGCATTGCCCGGTTTTTCACCCGTTCTTGGCCCCTATGAAGACGCGGTGAACGTGGTCGGGGCCCATACGTCACGCACGCAAAAGGGGCGGTCGCTGATCCTCAACGGTCATATCGATGTGGTGCCCGAAGGGCCGCTCGATATGTGGGACAGCCCGCCTTATGATCCGCGTGTCGATGACGGTTGGATGTATGGGCGCGGTGCCGGCGACATGAAGGCGGGGCTGGCGTCGAACCTGTTCGCGTTGGATGCGCTTGGGCGGCTTGGTCTGGCCCCTGCGGCGGATGTGTTTTATCAATCGGTAGTCGAAGAAGAATGCACCGGCAATGGGGCGCTGGCCTGTTTGGCCCGGGGCTACAAGGCCGACGCCGCGCTGATCCCGGAACCTTTTGCCGAAAAACTGGTCACCGCGCAGATCGGGGTGATCTGGTTTCAGGTTCATCTCAAGGGGCTGCCGACCCATGTCGCCTATGCGGGCAGTGGCGCCAACGCGATCGAAGCGTCGATCCCGCTGATTGCCGCGCTGCACGACATGGAATCGCGCTGGAACGCCCCGGAAAACCGGCCTGCCGACTATGCGCATATGGATCACACGCTCAACCTCAATATCGGCAAGATCGAGGGTGGCGACTGGACCAGTTCGGTCCCCGCATGGTGCGTTTTCGACGTCCGCATGGCGATTTTCCCGGGGCAAAGCATCGAAGCCGCCAAGGCAGACATCGAAGCGGTGCTGATGGAAGCGGCGCGGCAGAACGATTTCCTGAAAAACTCGCTGCCCGAAATCGTTTATCACGGTTTCCAGGCCGAAGGCTATGCGCTGTCTCAGGACGGGTCTGTTAATGCCAAGGCGGCGATTGGTGCGCTTGAATCGGCGCATGGCACGGTGAATGGGGATGCGCTTGACAAAGCGGCGATCACCGCGACCACCGATGCGCGCTTCTTTGGCTTGTATGCCGACACCCCGGCGCTGGTCTATGGCCCGCGCGCCGAGGCAATCCATGGCTTCAACGAACGCGTCGACCTTGAAAGCATGCGCCGCGTTACCCAAGCCACGGCGCTGTTCATCGCCGATTGGTGCGGTCTCGAAGACATCTGATCTTCGCCATCTCCGAAAGCTGGCCCGGTCAATCCAACGTCCGGCGAAAACGGGCCAGCGCGATCAGCGCAAAGATGATCACGAACACGATCAGGGCCGTCATCTGGGGATGTATGTTGGCTGGCCCGGCGCCTTTCAGCATCACCGCGCGGATCATCCGCAGGAAATGGGTCAGCGGCATCAATTCGCCGATCCATTGCGCCCAGACCGGCATGCCCCGAAACGGGAACATGAAACCCGACAACATGATTGAAGGCAAAAAGAAAAAGAACGTCAGCTGCATCGCCTGCATCTGCGACCGCGAAACCGTCGAAATCGAATATCCCAGCAGGACCAGCGACAAAACGAACACCAGCACCCCCAGCAAAAGCAGCCCCAGATCGCCCACGAAGGGCACGTTGAACAGCAATTTTGCCGCTCCCAGAACGACGATCACCTGCACCGCGCCAACGCCGAGATACGGTAAAACCTTGCCCAGCATGATTTCCGCGGCGGTGACCGGCATCGCCAGCAGGTTTTCCATCGTACCGCGTTCGGTTTCGCGGGTCAGCGCCATCGATGTCATCATCACCATGGTCATCTGCAAAATCACGCCCAGCAAACCGGGCACGATGTTGTATTGGGTGATGCCTTCGGGATTGTAGCGGCGGTGGACGATGACATTCAGATGGCTGCGCGCGGTTTCTGCGGCCTGCGATGCGATGCCCATTTCATGCAGCAACGCATCCGACGCCACCGTGCCCAGCGTCGAAATCGCGCCCGAAGCCACGGCGGGATCGGTGGCGTCGGCTTCGATCAACAGGGTCGGGCGGTCGCCCCGGTCCACCCGCAGACCGAAATCCGACGGGATCGTCACCACGAAGGCCACGGTGCCACGTTCGATCAAGGCTTCGGCTTCTGTGGCGCTGACCGCGACGTGATCGAAACGGTAATAGCCGGTCAGTTCCAGCGCGCTGACGATTGCGCGGGTATAGTGATCCTGTGTCGGCGCGACCAAGGCTGCCGGCAGGTTCTTGGGATCGTTGTTGATCGCAAACCCGAACAGGATCAACTGCATCAGCGGCACACCCAGCATCATCGCAAATGTCACCCGGTCGCGGCGCATCTGGATGAATTCCTTTTTCCAAAGCGCGGTCAGGCGACGGATGGAAAAATACCGGCTCATTGCATGTTGTCCTGACCGTCAGCCATGAACCGGATAAAGGCATCTTCCAGCGTGGTGTCGGCTGGCTGGCCCTGCACCCCGGTTGCCTGTACCGCATCCGCGACACTGCGTTTCAACGCGGCGGCGTCACGTCCCACCACGTGCAGCGTGGTGCCGAAATGGGTGACTTCATCCACACCCGGTTTTCCCGCCAACAGCTTCGCGGCGTCCGGAGTGTTCGGTCCTTCCAGCACCCAAGTGGTCAGCCCCGCCTTGGCAAGAACGTCGGCCACGGTGCCCGAAGCGACAAGCCTGCCGTAAGAAATATAGTTGATCCGGTGACAGCGCTCGGCTTCGTCCATGTAATGGGTCGACACCAAAACGGTCAGCCCGTTTTCCGCCCGCAGATGAATTTCGTCCCAGAATTCGCGCCGCGCCTTCGGGTCGACCCCCGCAGTCGGTTCGTCCAGCAGCAAAAGCCGCGGATTGTGCATCACGCAGGCGGCCAGCGCCAGACGCTGTTTCCAGCCCCCCGACAACGTCCCGGCCAATTGATCGCGTCGGGCCGTCAAACCCAGATCGGCCAAGGTGTCACGAACGAAGCTTTGAACGGGGTTCAATCCGTAAAGCCCGGCAACAAAAGCCAGATTTTCGGCGATGGTCAAATCTTCATACAGCGAAAATCGCTGGGTCATATAGCCGATTTCGCGCTTGATCAGATGCCGTTTGCGCAGATCGTGGCCCAGAACCCGACCGTGGCCTTCATCCGCAGTCAGCAACCCGCACATGACCCGGATCGTTGTCGTTTTACCCGATCCGTTCGGCCCCAGAAAACCGGCAATTTCGCCCTGTTCGACCCGCATCGAAACATGATCAACCACGGTTCGGCCATCGAACCGTTTGACCAGCCCGGACACATCGATGGCCGGTTCGGTCATTGTGCGGGCTCCGGCAGAATCGCATCGACGATCTGGCCGGGCTTCAGCCGTTTGTCGCTTTTGTCCGGGCGCGCTTCGACCATGAAGACCAGCTTTTGCCGGTTTTCGATTGAATAGATCACCGGCGGGGTGAATTCGGGTTCTTCCGCGATATAGCTGACCGTGGCCTCGGCACCTTCGCCGCAGCCGTCGCAATTGATCCGTAAACGGGTTCCGATGTTGATCGCCGCAATCGCCGTTTCTGGAACGTAGAGCCGGATAAACACCGTCCCGTCTGGCAGCAACGACAGGACCGGGGCCTGCGGTCCGGCGATTTCGCCTTCGTTGCGCAGGATTTCCGTCACCCGTCCATCGGCGGGGGCATAAAGCGTGCGTCGGCTCAATTGCCATTCGGCGGCGGCGACCCGGGCCTCGGCCTGTGCGACATCGGCTTGGGCTGCGGCGATTTCATAGCTGCGCGCCGGCAGCCGCGCCACGGCAAGGTTGGCTTCAACTTCGATCACATGCGAATTGGCCACGTCCAGCCGGCTTTGTGCTTCGTCCAGCTGCGCTTGTGGGGCAACGCCGCGTTCTACCAGGCTGGAAACACGCGCCGTTTCGCGGGCGATTTCTTGTGCTTGGGCGCGGGCAGAGGCCAGATTGGCCTCGATCACACTGATTTCTTCCGCGCGGCGCCCTTCGCCCAGATTGGCCTGGCGGGCTTCGGCAGCGCGTAGGGCGGCTTCGGCTTCAGCCAGCGCGATGGTTGCGTCACCGCGTTCCAGTCGTACAAGAATGTCGCCTTTGGCGATCGCATCGCCACGGCTCAAGGTCATTTCCTCGATCCGCGCGGTTGCGACCGGGGCGATCAGCACATGTTCGGCTTCGACATAGCCGGTGGCAAGCGGCAGAACCGGAGCGCATTGCGCGAAAAGCGTGGAAAGTAGCGGGATAGCGCAAACGAAACTCATAACTGCCTCCGGCCTGTGTCATCCCGATGATGCGGGTGAACCGCGCACGGCCCAACGTCCCATTCAGACCGATTCCCGTTCGGCCTGTGTACAGGTTTTACCTGCAACCGGCCGGAAGACAAAGAAAGCTTCACGCAGGACTTGGGGCGCGGTGTCTGCTGAATGAAGGCGGGGATGACCTGATCGGCGAATTTAACTTAGGTGCAAACTGGCCATTTTCCGTCTGATCCGGCCACTCGCCGCAGTCGTTCGGTCAGCTCGGATGCCGGTTGTGGGTGGCCGAAATAGTAGCCCTGAAACAGATGGCACCCCCTTTGCTGCAAGAATTCAAGCTGCGCTTTGGTTTCCACCCCCTCGGCGATGACGTCATGGCCCAGCTCGGTCCCAAGGCTGATGATGGCCCGGACGATAGAAGCATCGCTGCTGTCGCTCATCATGTCGCGAATGAATTCCTGGGCGATTTTGATTTTGCTGACCGGCAGGCGTTTCAGATACTGCAATGATGAATACCCGGTGCCAAAATCGTCGATCGAAAACCGGATGCCCTTTGCCGACAGCCGCTGCATGACTGCGGCCACCTCGTCGGGGCGTTCGGCAAGGGATCGTTCGGTGATTTCCAGTTCAAGATAACGCGGGGCCAGCCCGGTCCGGCCCAGCGCCGCGAGGACATTACTTTCAAAATCGGAGGTCTTGAATTGCAGGGTCGACAGGTTGACGCTGATCGTTGCCTGACGCATCACCCCCTGATCATGCCAGGCGCGCATCTGACGGCAAGCGTCCTGCAACACCCACCCATCGATATCCAGCAGCAACCCGCTGTCTTCGGCGACATCAATGAAATCGCCGGGACCGCGAATGCCTTTTTCGGGGTGGTTCCAGCGCAACAACCCTTCCACCCCGACCAATTGGCAGCTGTGGGTGTCGATCTGCGGCTGTAGGTAAAGAACGAATTGCTGCTTCGTGATGGCTTCGTGCAATTCTTCGATCAGGGTTACGCGCTGATGCAGATCGGCTTCGACATCGGCATCATGGAACCGGAACCCGTGGCGGCCGCCCTCTTTGACGCTGTAAAGCGCGGTGTCGGCCTGACTGAGAAGATGGGTCGGGTCGCTTTTGCCCGGCAGATACAGCGTGATGCCGATACTGGCATCGGTGTGAATCCGGTGGTTTTCAATTTCGAACGGGCGCGACAACTGGTCGATCAACCGCTGGGCAAGGACGGCCGCGTCTTTTGCGTCCTGCAAATTCAGGTGCAGGACCGCGAATTCATCACCGCCCAGCCGCGCCACCACATCGCTTTCACGCACCGCCGCTTCCAACCGTTTGCCAACGGCTACCAGCAGCGCATCCCCAACCGGATGGCCAAGCGTGTCATTCACATCCTTGAAATGGTCCAGGTCCAGCAGCAGCAATGCGAAGTTTTCGTCATAGCGTTTTGCCCGATAGGCGGCATGTTGCAGCCGGTCGTTGAACATCTTCCGGTTCGGCAGCCCGGTCAACGTGTCGCAATTGGCCAAATGTTCGGTGCGCTGTTCCGATTTTCGGCGGGCTTCATCGTTTTGATGGGCTGCGATAATTTCGGCGATGGCCGATTTGAACGGGTTCAGCCGCCTGACCAACCCGTCATCATAGCCGCCCTTCCGATTGGCCAATCCGATTGCGCCGATGGTTTTTTGCCCCCGCAACAGCGGAATACCAAGGAAAGCATCCAGATGCGGATGTCCTTTAGGGGTCCCTTTGCTGCTTGGATGGTGGGCGGGATCGTTGGCGATCACGGGGCCACCGGTGACGATGGCGGCAGCGTTCAGGCTGTCGAAATCGTAAAACCTGGCCTCCCCTGACGGGTGATCCTGCCAATAGGGGCGGTTTTGCGCGGATCCGTCCCGATCCGAAATGGTCAGCGCTCGCATATATGGTTTACCCGCCTCATCGGTGCAAAGATCGATCAAGAAACCATATTCGCTGTCGGTCAGATCGAGCAATTCAACCATGACGGTGTCGAATGCCTTCTGGACATCCACGCCGCCAATGAAGCTCGATAACGTGCGGTCCACGATCTTGAGATCCTCACGTTCTTCTTGGATGGACTGTTCCATTTCTTTGCGCTCGGTGATGTCGCGGGCAATGCAGATCACGTTCCATTCCCCGCTCACAAACGCCGCAGCGATCGACAATTCAATCGGTATATCGCCGTGATCCTTGCTTTGTATCAGCGTTTCGTGGATGTCGCCGACGACCGGCCCTTCGCCGGTTTCGCGAAAATGCACCCAGCCGGTTTTGTAAAATTCCCGCAACCCAGACGCGCCAAGAAAAATATCGACGTCCTGGCCCAATATATCGGCCTGTGCATATCCGAAAATTCTTTCGGCGGCGGGATTCCAAAGCGTTATCGCGCCGTCGCTGTTGATCATGACCACAGCGTCAAGCGCGGTATCAGTGACCGCTCTGAATTTCAGTTCGTTTTCTTCCAGCGATCGCAGCGCCTGTTCCCGTTCCTGTACCGAACTGGTCAATTCTTCCGCCA
Organism: Thalassovita gelatinovora; assembly: GCF_001458355.1. GTDB lineage: Bacteria > Pseudomonadota > Alphaproteobacteria > Rhodobacterales > Rhodobacteraceae > Thalassobius > Thalassobius gelatinovorus. Next base: position 451,981 of record NZ_CYSA01000026.1, read on the forward strand.
GCATGTTCAGACCCACCGCCAGCGCGTCAATCGTGCTGCCGGTGCCGGACGGTTCCAACCGGCTATCAAATCCCCCCGATGCCAATTGCAGGATCATGTTGAGGATCTGATCCATGCTTTCCCGGGCCAGTTCCGGGGTTTCGATGCTCACGTCTGGTACCCTTTCAGCCATGCCACCGCATCCGGTTCCGACGTGAACAACTGCACCGGATGCCGGGGTTTGTTCAGACCCAGAAAGAAACTGCACAAAACCTTGCTGAGCGGCGATCCGACAAGCATCGCGCAGGCAGACATTTGTTTGGTGGCCTGTTCGCTGCTGTAATAACGCCGGGCGTCCTGGGTTGCGCCAATCGTTCCGGCCATGTCCACGATGACAGGGCATTTTTTGCCGCCACAAAGTTTGCCAAGCGCATCAATAGCGGCTTTGGCGGATGCTAGGTCTTCAGAGCTGCCGGGATGCATGATGACCCGAATGATGCCGTCTTCGCCCAGCACCGTGTTCGTGGTTTCGGTCTTTATCGTTTTGACCACCGCCGGTGCGCCCGGCTGTTTTTCTGCCGGTTGCGTTCCAATAAATGGTTTGCCATCCACGTTACCGTCTCCTTCTTTCTGCAAGATGGGTTCTGGGAAAGAACCGCAATCGCGCGGATGGAGTGTCACGGGGTTCTGTCAATAATCTGTAAAAAATGGCTTTTGATTCAAAGTGTTCAGTTAGTGGGTTTCTTGGGTAAACCCACTGGAAAACCAAAACGGCGGGCCGTTGCAAACCCGCCGTGTCGCAATTTACCGTGCAATCGTGTGAACGATCAGTCGACGCCTTCGCATTCCAGCAGCATCGTACCGGCCCCGGTGTTCGAAATCGGGATATGATAGTTCTTGTGCAATGCCTTGACGTTGTCGCCAAGCGCACCGCGCATCATCATCCACATCAGGAATTCGGTACCCTGCGCGCCGGCCTTTTCGACCAATTCCATCCGGGTGATCTTGGTCAGCTCTTCCGGATCGTCGATGATCTTTTCCATGCAATAGGTGTCGAATTCCCTGTTGATGAACCCTGCGCGTTCCCCGTCCAGCTGATGGCTCAACCCACCGGTGCCCAGGATCACCACCTTGATGTCCTCGGGGTAGGATTCGATCGACTTGCGCAGCGCCTTGCCGAAATCCAGCGCTCGTTTCAGCGTTGGGATCGGGTGCTGCACCGTGTTGGCGCTGATCGGAATCGCGCGCGGCATGTCCGGGTTGGCATGGGCGCCGCGCCAAAACAATTGCATCGGAACGGTGAAGCCGTGATCAACCGGCAGTTCCTGACAGGACGTGATGTCGAATTCGCGCGCCACCATACCTTCGATGATGTGCCAGCTCAGCTTGGCATCGCCGGGGAAGGGCGGTAATTGCGGGATTCCCCAACCTTCGTCTTCGTTGACATATTCATGCGCCGCCCCGATCGCAAAGGTTGGCATCTTGTCGAGAAAGAAACCCAGCCCGTGATCGTTGTAGATGTTGATCGCAACGTCCGGTTTATGCTTGTCCAGCCACTCCCACACCGGCGGGTAGCCGTCGAAGAACGGTTTCCAATACGGATCGTCGTACATTTCGTTGGCAATCGCGTTGCCGACGGCGGGAATGTGGCTGGTGGTCAGCCCTCCGATAATCTTGGCCATGGATCAGTCCCCCTGCCGCAGCAGTTTTTCCTTGAATTCTTCGGTGGTCATGCCGGTCTGCTGGGCGCCGACATCCTGCACGCTCAGCTTGAAAATGCCGGCGAACTTGGCGAGGTAATAGATGTTCCCCCCGGCGGCGATCATCGCCAACACGTTCTTGTCGCGGCAGGCTTGTTTCTGGTCCTCGTTCAATCCGAATTTTTCCATATAGGCTTCGGGATCGGCAAGGTAAGCGTCGCGCGCGACAGCCTTGTTGAAGGAAAAGCACATCTTGTTGAGCGCATATCCCTTCATTGCCATTTCGCCATCGAAAATCGTGGTGCCTTCGATGTGAACGTGATGGTCCAGGTCTTGCAGTTCCATGACGTCTCCTCCTTATGATTTTGTTTCTTCGGGCCAGTACAGCCGCATCGGGTTGTCGATCAGCAGCTTGCGCCGGGCGTCCTCGGTGGTGGCGATCCGCGGGATCACGTCCACCAACTGGCCATCGTCAGGCATGTGCGATTTCATGTTCGGGTGCGGCCAATCGGTGCCCCACAGAACCCGGTCGGGGAAAGCTTCGACTAGGCGGCGCGAAAACGGCACCACGTCGTCATAGGGCGGACCGGCCACGGTCAACCGTTCCGGGCAGCTGACCTTGACCCAGATATTGTCATTCTCGGCCATCAGGGCGATGAAGCGGTCGAAATCGGGGTGATCAGCACCTTTCGAAACATCGGGGCGGCCCATGTGATCGACCACGATGATACCAGGCAGGCTGGTCAGGAACGGCGCCAGGTCTTCCAGGTCGGGGGCTTCGAAATAGACCACGATATGCCAGCCCAGCTTGGTGATCCGTTCGGCGATACCGGTGAACACTTCGCGTGGGGTGTCATCGACCAGCCGCTTGACGAAATTGAACCGCACGGCACGCACACCGGCCTTGTCCATCGCGTCCAGTTCCGCGTCGGTCACGTCGGGTGATACCACCGCCACCCCGCGCGCCAACGGTCCGGCGGTTTCCAACGCATCGACCAGCGCGGCATTGTCGGTGCCGTGGCACGACGCTTGAACGATTACATTGCGGGAAAACCCCAGATGATCGCGCAGCGCGAACAACTTTTCCTTGGGCGCATCGCAGGGGGTGTATTTCCGTTTCGCCGAATAAGGAAACGTATCGGCGGGGCCGAACACATGGCAATGCGCATCCACTGCCCCTGCGGGCGGTGTGAAATCCGGCACCTTGGGGGCAGGATGGAAAGGCAGATAATCCGCGTCCATTGGCTATAGTCCTTGTCTTGGGTCGTTTGATGTCGCCGGGACCAAGCCCCGGTATTGTGCTGAACATAGGGCTGCGGACCGGAAAACCCCAGTTCATTCCTTGTGGGTATCAATTTGAAAATGTTATAGAGAATGTGAAAATGGGGGAATGAGATGCAGGTGACACTGCCCAATGTCCGACATTTGCAGGCGGTGCATGAAGTTGCGATGTGCCACCGCATCAACGAAGCCGCCAAGCGGGTACACCTGTCGCAACCCGCTGTCACGCAGGCCGTGGCGAAACTGGAACGCGCGGTGAACGAACCGCTGTTCGACCGGCGGCCCGAAGGCATGTTCACTACCGAGGCGGGCAAGCTGTTCCTGTACCGGGTCGACCGGGCGCTGGATTTGCTGAAGGAAGGCGAACGCCAGGCCCGGCGCAAGGCACCGCAACCGGGGCGGCGAGATTTCCACCGTTTGACCACCTCGACCCAGCTCAGGGCGCTGACCGCAGTGGCACAGACAGAAAATTTCAGCCACGCGGCGCGGCAGCTCGGGGTGTCGCAACCGGCTGTTCACCGGGCGGCAAAGGATCTGGAACGATTGTCGGGGATGACGTTTTTCGAACCGGTGCGGCGCGGCGTGCAATTGACGCCATCGGCGGAATCCTTTGCCTATTACGTGCGTCTGGCGGCGGCGGAAATGCGGCAGGGGGAATATGAAATCAGTGCCTTTCAAGGCCGCGATTCAACCCGGATCGTGGTCGGCTCGCTGCCGCTGTCGCGGCCTACGATCCTGCCTGCGGCGATGGATCGCCTGCTCCGGGCGACAGAAGGCAGGGTGCAGTTGCATTGCGTCGATGCGCCTTATGAAACGCTGTTGCGCGATTTGCGCTTCGGCGACGTCGATTTCATCCTCGGTGCGCTGCGCGATCCGTTGCCCGCCGAGGACGTGGTGCAGGAACCGTTGTTTCAGGATCGGCTATACGTGGTCGCGGGCAAGGATCACCCGTTGACCAAACGTTCCGATCTGCAACTGGAAGATACCCTTGCCTTTCCTTGGATCGCACCGCCGAAACCGACGCCCAGCGGCAGCTACCTGTTTGAAAGCCTGAAAATACCGCAATTGCCCAACACCCCGGTGCGCATCGTGGCCAGTTCGCTGGCGCTGGTGCGCGGGCTGATGCTGCGCGGCGATTACCTGACCGTCATGTCGCGCCGCCAGCTCGAGGTGGAAATGGAAATCGGCATGATGGTGACTTTGCCGATCGACCTGAAGGACAGCACCCGGTCCATCGGGTTGACCTATCGCGCCGGATGGGAACCGACACCGACCCAGACCCGCTTCATGGATCTGATCCGGCAAGAGGGTCGCCAGATGGGACCGATTAGCGATCTATAACAAAATTGAATGGCACGGGCAGCTGTTTCAAATTCCACCCCCGCAGGGCACTATGATAGCTGCAGGGATAACCGAAGCTGCGGCATGGGCCGCACCGATGAGGGAGAGTTTGGCATGAGAATTTGCGTTGCAGGTGCCTATGGCGCCTTTGGCATGAAACACTTGGACGCGCTGGATGCGATCGATGGCGTGACGGTGACTTCGGTGATGGGACCGACCGCCGAAAAGATCGAAGCGCTGGCCAAGAAACGCGGCATCGGGCATTGGGCGACCACGTTGGAAGACTGCCTTGCGCGCGATGATGTCGATGCGGTGATCTTGGCGACCCCGACACAGATGCACGCCGATCAGGCGATCATGACGATGCGGGCGGGCAAGCCGGTCTTCATCGAAATCCCGATGTCGGATTCGCTCGACGATGCGCGCCGCATTGCCGAAGTGCAAAAAGAAACCGGATTGACCTGCATGGCCGGTCAGGTGCGCCGCTTCAATCCCAGCCATCAATGGATCAAGAACAAGATCGACGCCGGCGAACTGAAGATCCAGCAGATGGATGTACAGACCTATTTCTTCCGCCGCACCAATATGAACGCCAAGGGCGAACCGCGCAGCTGGACCGATCACCTGCTGTGGCACCATGCTTGCCACACCGTCGATCTGTTCCAGTATCAGACCGGCGAAGTCGCGTCCGAAGCCTTCGGCTTGCAGGGGCCGAAACATCCCGATCTGGGCATTGCGATGGATATGTCGATCGGGATGAAAACGCCTTCGGGCGCGATCTGCACTTTGTCTCTGTCGTTCAACAACGACGGGCCGCTGGGCACGTTCTTCCGCTATATCTGTGATAACGGCACCTATCTCGCGCGCTATGACGATCTGTATGACGGCTATGAAAAACAGATCGACCTGTCGGATGTGGCGGTGTCCAATAACGGGATCGAATTGATCGATCGCGAATTCATTGCGGCGATTGAAGAAGGCCGCAAACCCAACGGCGATTGCCACGATGTGCTGGCGGCGATGGAAACGCTGGACCGGATCGAACAAAGCATGAGCTGATCTGAACATTATCAGTGAAAAAGGCCGGGGCATGCCCCGGCCTTTTTCATGCAGACAGCGATTTATGCCTGATATTTTGCCGCCATGGCGCGCGCGATCGCTTCGGCCAAAACCTTGCGGCGGACCGGTTTCATCAGGCGAATATCCGTTACCCCAAGCTCCGATCCACCGACTTCGGCATCGCGGGCATAACCGGACAGGAAAATCACCGGCAGGCCCGGATCAATCTGCCGGACCTCGTGCGCCAAATCCGTTCCCTGCAATTTCCCCGGCATGACGATATCGGTGATCAGCAGATCAAAACCGGTGTCGTTACGGAACGCCTCAAGCGCGGCATCGCCGCTGGGCTGGGCCTGCACCCGATGTCCCAACCGGCCAAGCGTGGCTTCCAGGATGGCGCGGACTCCATCATCGTCTTCTGCGACCAGGATCCGCAGCGAAGCGGGTTGGGTGTCAAGACCGGGATCTTGTGCCGACGGCAGGTCGGAAACGTTACCATCCAGAGCCTTGAAATAAAGCTTGATCGTGGTTCCTTGACCCGGGGTCGACGTGACGCGGATTGTGCCGCCTGATTGTTTGATAAATCCTTCCACCATCGACAGACCCAACCCCGATCCTTTGCCGGGATGCTTGGTGGAAAAGAACGGTTCGAAAATCCGGTCAATGATGGTCTGCGGAATACCTTCGCCGGTATCGCTGATGCTCAGCACCACATAAGATCCCGGCGTCAGGTCCCCGTCCGACCCAAGTTCCCCGGCTTTCAGGTTTTCCAGCGCGGTCTGGATCACCAATGTGCCGCCACCGGTCATCGCGTCGCGGGCATTCACGATCAAGTTCAGCAAAGCCGAAGCGGTCGAACTGCGATCGACCCGGATGCGGGGCAGCGAAGTTTGCAGATCGATCTGAACATCGATCGTGGCGGGCAGGGTGCGCCCGGCCCAGGCTTCGGTTTCGCGCACAACATCGTTCAGGTCGATGATTTCCGGGATAAGCCGCGCCCGACGGGCGAAGCTTAGCATGCTCTTGGTCAGGTCGGCCCCGCGATCACTGGCTTGAATTGCGGTGGCAATGATGTTCAGCCGGTCGTCGTCTTCGATATTTTCATCCGCGATATCGTCACGCAGCAGTTCCAGACTGCCGCGCACAACCGCCAGAAGGTTGTTGAAATCATGCGCAACGCCGCCGGTCAGCAACCCGATGCTTTCCTGTTTCTGGGTCTGGCGTACGATTTCGGCCTGACGCGTGAATTCTTCGTCGCGTTCTTTCTTTTCGGTGATGTCGGCGATGAAACTGTCGCGCCGGACAATGCCATCAGACATTGCCGTCATCTGCCCGTGGCCTTCCAGCCATTTGCGTTCGCCTTTGGTCGTCGTGACCGGCCAAATGAAATGCCACGGCGTCAGCGTATTGCGGGCACGTTCGATTTCCTCTTTCAATTCCTGCCGGAAGTCCGGATCGATCCTGTCCCAGATAAGCTGACTGTTCGCCAGCGCCTCTTCCTTTTCGATGCCCCAGATATCCTTGCTGCCATCGGTGAGAAAATCGAGCCGTTCGCGGCCATCGTCGAACATGCAATAAGACGTATAAACCCCCGGAACGTTCTTCATCACGCTTTTCATCCGGGAATCGGTGATTTCCATTTCGCGGATGGTTTTTTGCCGCGATACCGCCAGAATATTCGCCGTCACCATTGGGAACAGGATCAGCGCTGCCACAAAAACCATCAGCAATCGGTTGTAAAACAATGGGCTCTCTGCGGCTTTCCAGCCCTCGGCAGGGCGGGTGTAGATCGACCAACTGCCACCCGGGACCAAAATTTGCGCCGTGACCGGATCGTCCCCGAGCAGATCGCGCGGGCCGAAGAAAACGGTGTCGAGCCCCATATCGTCGGTGTCGATTCTCATCGTTGTCGCGATGTCGCTATCGGTGACACCGGTTGTATTCAGAAAAGCATCCATATCGAAGACAAGCGACAACATGCCCTTGAACAACACGGAGTCTTCGCCAGGGGCGTAGACCGGGACACGGAAAATGAACCCTTGGCCGCCTTGGACAAGATCAACCGGCCCGACCAGAACGACCTGCCCGGTGTCGCGTGCCTTCACCACGGAATCGATCTGCGCAGGTACATTGCGATAATCCAGGCCAATGGTTTTCTCATTACCCTTGATCGGATGCACGTGGATCACCACCAGGTCAGGGGCCCAGGCGACGTTAATGACTTCGGGCAGGTCGGAAAAAATTTCCGAAACGAACTGGCTGAATTCAGTCTGCGAAAGCTCTTCGCTGCGGCTCAGATACGATGCCAATCCCTGTCCCAGATGCAAGCCACCAACGATTTGACTTTGCAGCCGGGCGCGCAACACTTCAGTTTCACTGGCAACATCGGCGCGGGTGGCCTGCCTGGCAAATTCCCTGGATTGCACATCGAACACAAAGGCCAGTAGTCCGACAGCAATAACCGCAATTATTGAAGGTAGATAGTTCAGAGGGAAATGTTTACTCATCAATCGGTCTTATCGAACCTGCGGTTTGTTTTGGTCGGGCTTTCTGGTCAGCTTAGACAGCGGAGTTTTGCATTAAAAGGGATTCTTTTTCGCTGCATCTATTAATTCCACTACCGTGATGGTTGTGTCTATGGCGTTGCTAATTTTAACGGCGGTAGATGCGCTTTTCATACAACGATGGGCGGTTTTTTCCAGATTAGGTCGGTCTCTGTTCAATGGGGCTGCTTCGTGTCGTGACTTTCACCGATGCCTGACCTAAACCTTGCGCGACCGAGAAGGAGTGCGATCATGGACGGAACCTTTGCTGTTCTTTTTTTGCTGGCTGGCCTGGCCGATATGAAGATGAATCATTGCGCGGATGGGTGTCTGGCGCAAAATCAGCTGCCGGCACGGATCGCGGTGTCGGGCGGCGATGTGCAGTTCCAAGATGCCAGCATCGGGCAGGAAATCTATGTCCGCTACGATCTGAACCACGGCTACGGCCCGTTTCAACCCGCCTTCGGGGCCTCGATCACCGATGACGGCGACGCTTGGATCGGGTTCGGCGCGGTCTGGACCGGACATTTCGCGCAGGACCGTGCCTATGTGCAGCTGCATTTGATGCCGGGTCTTTATGCGCAGGGTGGTGGCCCTGATCTTGGCTTTCCGGTCGAATTCCGGTCCGGGGCCGAAATCGGCTACGAAACCCGTAACGGTTTGCGGATCGGCGTCAGTTACGATCACCGTTCGAATGCAGATATTAAAGCCACCAATCCGGGGCTGGAAACCGTGCAATTGCGGGTCAGCGTCCCGCTGCGCTAGGGGCAGCACCGGGGCGTGATCCGAACCACGTGTCCGAAACGGTTCTGCTGGCCACCGTCAATTCAGCATTGACCCGCGCCAAACAGAAAGCCCCGCACATTGGCGGGGCTTTCCTCATTTACAAGGCTAATCCGCTTATTGCGGAATCGTGCCTTCGATCCCTTCGACATAAAAATTCATGCCCGCCAAGGTGCCGTCATCGGCCACTTCGCCTTCGGCCAGCCAAGGCGTGCCGTCCTGCTTGTTCAGCGGGCCGGTGAAGGGATGATAGTCGCCGCTGGCAATCGACTCTTTCAGCGCCAGCGCATCGGCCTTCACTTCGGCCGGGACCGCATCGGAAATCTCGCCGATGCCGACCATGCCTTTGCCGATCCCGTTCCAGGTGTTCACGGATTCCCAAGTCCCGTCGATCACCGCTTGGGTGCGTTCGATGTAATAGGGGGCCCAGTTGTCGATGATCGAACTGACGCGCGGCTTCGGGGCATATTCGGCCATATCCGATGCCTGACCGAAGGTGATCACATCGCCGGCGGCCTGCGCGGCCGCCTGCGGGGCGGTGGAATCGGTATGCTGCAGAATAACATCGGCACCCTGTTCGATCAGAACCTTGGCAGCGTCGGCTTCTTTCGCCGGATCGAACCAAGTATAGGCCCAGACGATCTTGAACTGAACATCCGGGTTCACCTTCTTGGCGTGGATATAGGCCGAATTGATGCCACGGATCACTTCGGGGATCGGGTAGGACCCGATATATCCGACGACATTGGATTTGGTCATTTCCCCGGCAATGGTGCCCTGCACCGCGCGGCCTTCATAAAAGCGGGCGGAATAGACCGAAACATTGGGTGCGGTTTTGTATCCGGTGGCGTGTTCGAATTTCACATTGGGAAATTTCTTGGCCACGTTGATGGTCTGATCCATGTACCCGAAAGAGGTGGTAAAGACCAGGTCAGCCCCTTCCAGAACCATCTGGGTCATCACCCGTTCCGCATCCGGGCCTTCGGGCACCGATTCAACGAACACGGTTTCGACCTTGTCGCCGAACTTTTCTTCGACGGCCAAACGGGCTTGGTTGTGTTCATAGGTCCAGCCACCATCGCCGACCGGGCCGACATAGATGAAGCCGACCTTGGTTTTATCTTCCGCGATACCGGCCGTGGCCAGGCCCAAAGCCATGGCTGCGCTTGCAAGCAGGGTTCTTCTTTTCATTTTGGACTCTCCTTTTGAATTTCGGTTTTCAGGTGTTTCAATCGTTGCTTTTCGAGCGGCGCAAGCGGTCCCGATATGCTTTTTCTTCCGCGCTGCTTTCGATCTTTTCCAGACTTTCCTCGATATCCTCGATTTCATGCCCGACCAACGCCGATGTAATCACACCGGCGGGCACGGCAAAAACGCCCATGCCCATGAAAAGGATCAGCGACGTGAACAGCTTGCCCCCCAAAGTGACCGGAATGGCGTCGCCATAGCCGACCGTGGTCAGGGTGACGATCGCCCACCACAGGCTGGCCGGAACCGAAGTAAAGATCTCGGGTTGGACTTCGTGTTCGAAGAAATAGATGCCGACCGCGCTGATATAGATCAGGAACAGGGCGATGATATAGAACAACGCCAGTTCGGCATGGACGCTGACAAAGGCCCGGCTCAGCCGCTGCAACGCGCGGCTGTAGCGGATGACCTTTAGAATGCGCACCATCTGCATCAGCCGCAGCAGCCGCAGCGCCACGGTGCCGCCTGCCGTCATGAACAGGCTGGGCATCCAGGCCAGAAGGTCGATGATCCCCCAGAACGATACGATATAGTGCATCGGATGCTTGGCGGCGAATATTCTCAGAAAATATTCGAACATGAAAATGGCGACTGCGATCCGTTCGAACCATGTCAGAATGATCCGGGCATGCTCAGGCAATTCCGGTACGGTCGATACGGCAAAGGCGATGGCGGTCAGCAGGATCAGCCCGTGCAGCGCCAGCGCCACCCAGTATCCAAGGCTCTTGTCACGGCCATCCAGAATGTCTCGAATCCGTTCCTGACTGGCAGAATCCCTCGCCTTAAGTCCCAGCATGGAACCCTTTCCCCAAAGACGCCGGTGCCCGCGACCGGTCTGCCGACATGATCACCAGAACGAGGATCGTGATCAAGTAGGGTGACATCGCCAGATATTCGACCGGAATCGCCACACCTGCCGCCTGCAGGTTCAACTGCAACACGCTCACTCCGCCGAACAGGCCCGCGCCCAACATCACCCGCCAGGGTTTCCAGCTGGCAAACACCACCAGAGCCAGCGCTATCCAGCCAACACCAGAAGTCATGCCTTCGGTCCATTGCGGCACCCGGATCAGGCTGATGTAAGCCCCGCCCAGACCCGCGCAGGCGCCACCGAACATGATCGCCAGCACCCGGATGCGCACAACCTTGTAGCCAAGAGCATGGGCGGCATCATGGTTTTCCCCCACCGCGCGCAGGATCAGCCCGGCACGAGAGTATTTCAACATCGCCCAAACACCCAGCGTCAGGAAGAAGGCCAGATAGACCACGAAATCATGGCTGAAAACGATCGGCCCCAGAACCGGGATATCGGACAAAAGCGGGATCTCGGGTTTGGGAAATGCCGGTGGTTTGACCCCCTGATACCCCTGACCGATCAGCGAAGACAGCCCCAGCCCGAACAGTGTCAGCGCCAAGCCCGACGCCACCTGATTGGCCAGCGCGAACTGGGTCAGGATTGCAAACAGCAAAGACAGAACCGCGCCGCCGATGGCCGCCGCAAGCAGCCCCAGCACCGGCGACCCGGTATTGACCGCGATGGCAAAGCCGCAGATTGCGCCGGTGATCATCATCCCCTCAACGCCAAGGTTCAGCACCCCGGCGCGTTCGGTGACCAATTCGCCGATTGCCGCCAGCAACAGCGGTGTCGCGGCGACGATCAAGGACGCCAGAAGCAGGATCGGGTTGATCGAAGATAAATCCATTACGCGACCTCTCTCTGGCTCAGGCGGATGCGGTAGTTGGTCAAGACGTCGACCGTCAGCAGGAAAAACAACAACATGCCCTGGAACAGCTGGATCGCCGCCGATGGCAGGCCCATGTTGGACTGGGCAATATCGCCGCCGATATAGGTCAGCGCCATCAACGCCCCGGCCAGCAGGATACCCACCGGGTGCAACCGGCCCAGAAAGGCCACGATGATCGCGGTAAAGCCGTATCCGGCATTGAAATCGATGCTGACCTGCCCTGACGGACCGGCGACCTCGAACAACCCGGCCAGCCCGGCGAGCGCCCCCGCAGCGCCCAGACAGATCAGGATCAGCCGGGTTGGGTTGACCCCGGCAAACCGTGCCGCTCGCGGCGCTTCGCCGGTCAGCCGGATATGGAACCCCAGCATATGCCGGTTGAGCAGGATATAGGCGAAAATGACCGCGATGAAGCCCGCGACGACGCCCCAATGCAGTCCGACGGACTGATCGATCCAGCTGTTGGCGCTGGCATAATCATTCAGGTTGCGGCTGCCGGGAAACCCGAACCCTTGCGGATTTTTCAGCAATCCCAGCGACATCGACGCCAGCAATTGTTCAGCCACATAGACCAGCATCAAGGACACAAGGATTTCATTGGTGCCAAACCGCACTTTCAGGATCGCCGGGATCATCGCCCAAGCCCAACCGCCCAACGCCCCCGCGATCACCATCAGCGGGAAAATGTACCACGCTTCGATCGGGTAGAACGCCAATCCGACCCCGGCACCGCAAAGCGCGCCGATGATATACTGGCCCTCGGCTCCGATATTCCAGATCCCGGCCCGGAACCCCAGCGACAGCCCGATCGCAATCAGCACCAGCGGCGCCCCTTTGACCAAAAGCTGCGGCCGGTAATAGAAGGCGAACTCCGAAAACAGCGGGTCCCAGAAAATCGTCTTGATCGCCTGCACCGGGTCTTTGCCCAGAAAGGCAAACAGGATGCCGCCCGCGATCATGGTCAGGATCACTGCCAGAAGCGGTGTCAGATAAGTCCAAGCTTGCGACGGCTGGGGTCGCTTTTCAAGCTTCAGCACGCCGCGCCCTCCCTTTCACTGTTCCAAAAATACTCTAATTTCAGACGCTTACACATGGGCCACCTCCATGCCATGGGCACCGCCCATCATCAGGCCGATTTCATCGACCGTCAGCCCCTTGGCCGTGCGGATATCCGACAGCCGGCCTTCGTTCAGCGCCCCGAACCGGTCCGAAATTTCCATCAATTCGTCCAGATCCTGGCTGATGACGACCACAGCCGCACCGCCCGCCGCCAGATCCAACAACGCCTGCCGGATCGAAGCTGCAGCGGCCGCATCGACGCCCCAGGTCGGTTGGTTCACCACCAACACTTCAGGCCGTTGCAACACTTCGCGCCCGATGACGAATTTTTGCAGATTGCCGCCCGACAACGCCCGTGCCGCATTGCCGGGACCCGGCGTGCGCACGTCGAAACGGGCGATGATTTCTTCAGCAAATTCCTTGGCCCGGCCCCATTTCAGGAACCCGCGATTTTCCAGGTCCTGCCGTTCCGCACCGGTCAGCAGCGCATTTTCTGTCAGGCTCATATCGGGGGCGGCGGCATGGCCCAGCCGTTCTTCGGGCGCCGTCAGCAATCCCAGCTTGCGCCGTGCCACCGGGCCCATGTTCCCGATCGGCTGACCGTCCAGAACCACCGCGCCCGCCGCAGTAAGGGTTTCGCCCGACAGCACGGCCAGCAATTCATCCTGGCCATTGCCGGCAACCCCGCCCAGCCCCAGAACTTCGCCGGTATGCACCTCCAGCGAGATGTTTTTCAAAGTGGTGCCAAATTCGGATGACGACGCGGCTGACAGGTTGTTCAACTGCAACCGTACCGGCCCGATATCGCCGCTGCTGCGTTCCGGCACATGCAGGCTTGACCCGACCATCATTTCGGCCATTTCTCGCGCCGTGCTGTCACGCGGGATGCAGGTGCCAACCACTTGGCCCAGCCGCAGGATGGTGGCGTTGTCGCAAAGGGTGCGAATTTCTTCCAGCTTGTGGCTGATATACAGGATCGCGGTGCCTTCCGCCGACAGTTTTCGCAGTGTTTCAAACAGGATATCGACCTCTTGCGGGGTCAAAACGCTGGTCGGTTCATCCATGATGAGCAGTTTGGGGTCCTGCAACAGGCAGCGGATGATCTCGACCCGCTGGCGTTCCCCGGCCGACAGGTCGCCGACGATCCGGTCGGGATCGAGCGGCAGCCCATAAAGGTCGGAAACCGCTCGGATACGGGCGGCCAGATCGCCCATTTTCGGCGGATTTTCCATGCCAAGAGCGATGTTTTCGGCCACGTTCAGCGCCTCGAACAAGGAAAAATGCTGAAACACCATCGCCACGCCCGCCGCCCGCGCCGCGCTGGGCTCGGCAGGGGCAAAGGGCAGGTGATGCAGTTCCATCTCGCCGCTATCGGGCTTGACCAGCCCATAGATCATTTTGACCAGCGTCGATTTGCCGGCACCGTTTTCACCGAGCAGCGCATGAACCTCGCCAACACCGATATCGAATGAGACGTCGTTATTGGCAACGACCCCCGGATAGGCCTTGGTCAGGCCGCGGATTGAAAGAAGCGTCCCCGTCACGCGCTCATATCCCCCTGTTGGGCGGTGTGTCCCGCCTTGGTTGTTAGTAACGTGGCGGCGACACCCACGGCAATGGCCTGTGGATGTTTCCCAAGCGTCGGGTCGCCAATCGGGCAGTCGATCCTGCCTATGGATTGGGCAGAATGCCCCAATTCGGTCAATCGTTTGCGAAACCGCCCCCATTTGGTGGCCGACCCGATCAGCCCGGCGCGGTCAAAGCCCCGGTTCAGCGCCGCATGACACAGCGCCAGATCCAGCGTGTGCGAATAGGTCAGGATCAAATGATGGGCATCGCGCGGCGCATGGGCCATCAGGGTTTCGGGCTGCGCGGCTGGGATTGCCGTCACACCGTCCGGCACCGGATCGGGAAACCGATCGGCCCCGGTATCGACCCAGGTCAGCGCGATGTCGGGCAGCGGGGCCAGCACCGAAACCAGCGCCCGGCCAACATGGCCCGCGCCCCAGATCCAGACTGCCCGCGTCGGGCGATGCACCGGTTCGATCATCCAGCCTTGGATCAGTTGCGGATCGGGCGCGATCCCTGTGCCGCGTGCTTGTGCCAACAACCGGGACACCGCCAGCGGCCGTTCGGATCCGTCGGTAGACCGGGCGATCACTTCTTGTCCACGCAGCCCGGCCACCCGGTCTGCATCGTAAACTTCGCGCCACAAAGTGACCCGCCCACCGCAGCATTGGCCCAGATCAGGGCCAAGCGCATGCTGGCTTAGCCGATCATATCCCGACGCCAGCGCGTCGCGCGCCGCTGCCGCCGCCTGATATTCCAAAGCACCGCCGCCAATCGTGCCCATTTGGCCGCTGTCCCAGACCAGCATCGCCGCACCAACTTCGCGCGGCGACGACCCTTTGATACCGGCAATCACCACCCGGGCCACCCGGCCATGCGCGGCAACTGCGCGGTGCAAGTCGCCCAGATCAAACCCCATCGCGCAGCCTCTGCACGGCTTTCAGCAACCGTTCCGGCGTCGCCGGGGCGTCCAGCGCCGGATATGCCGACCCGCAGGCCGCCACCGCGTCCGACAGCGCCAGAAATGCCGAAATGCCCAGCATGAAGGGCGGTTCCCCCACCGCCTTGGACCGGTAAATCGTATCTTCGCGATTCTGCCCGTCCCACAGCGCGACATTGAACAGGTCCGGCTGATCGGAAAAAGCCGGGATCTTGTAGGTCGACGGCGCGTGGGTCAACAACCGCCCCTTGTCGTTCCAGACCAGTTCTTCGCAACTCAGCCAACCGGCACCCTGCACATAACCGCCCTCGACCTGGCCCTTGTCCAAAGCCGGGTTCAGCGATGCGCCGGCATCGTGCAGGATATCGGCGCGCAGGATGCGGTTTTCGCCGGTCAGCGTGTCCAGTGCCACCTCGGTCACCGCCGCGCCATAGGCGAAATAGAAAAACGGTCGCCCTTCGCCCTTGATCCGGTCCCAGGCCAGTTTCGGGGTCTTGTAAAACCCGGTCGCCGACAGGCTGACGCGGTTCTCATAGGCCAGTTTTGCGGCCTCTGCGAAAGGCATCTCGGTATCACCGATCTGGACGCAGCCGTTTTCGAACAGGACTTCGTCGGGCGGGGCCTGATGCAGCTGCGCCAGAAACGCCGCCATACGGCCCCGGATGGTGTCGCAGGCGGCTTTCACCGCCATGCCGTTCAGATCGGTACCGGAGGATGCGGCGGTGGCCGATGTGTTGGGCACCTTGGCGGTATCGGTGGCGGTGATCTTGACCGCATCGACCCCAACGCCGAAACGGCTGGCAGCCACCTGTGCCACTTTCTGAAACAGGCCTTGCCCCATTTCAGTGCCACCATGGTTCAGGTGGATCGACCCGTCTTGATAGACATGCACCAATGCCCCGGCCTGATTGAGATGGGTCAGGGTAAAGGAAATCCCGAATTTTACCGGGCTGAAGGCCAGCCCTTTCTTGATCACCGGGTTGGTTGCATTCCACTCTGCCACCGCTTGCTTGCGCGCGGCATAATCCGACGAAGCCAGCAGCGCCTCGGTCATTCCGCACAGTTCGAAATCCTCGACCAACTGACCATAAGGCGTGTAATTGTCCTTCTTCTGTTCGGAAATATCCCGGGGGGAGTGGGGGGCAGAGCCCCCCGCCGCTGCCGTTTCAGGCGCGTCATAGTAATTCCGCTTTCGCACCTCCACCGGGTCGCGTTTCAGCGCATGCGCGACGTGATCCATCACCCGTTCGATTCCGACCACCCCCTGCGGGCCGCCAAAGCCGCGATAGGCGGTGGCGCTTTGGGTGTTGGTTTTCAACCGGTGGCTTTCGATCCTGATATTGGGCAGCCAGTAGGCATTATCGGCGTGCAGCATGGCGCGGTCGGCGACCGGCAAAGACAGGTCCTGGGCCCAGCCACAGCGGGTCAGTTGCACGAATTCGACACCCAGAACGGTGCCGTCATCGTCGAACCCGGCGCGGTAGGTGATGCGGAAATCGTGCCGCTTGCCGGTGATCATCATGTCGTCGTCGCGGTCATAGCGCATCTTGCACGGACGCCCGGTCAACCGCGCCGCCACCGCGCAGGACACCGCCAACGCGTTGCCCTGGCTTTCCTTGCCACCGAACCCCCCGCCCATGCGGCGGGTTTCGACCCGAACCCCGTGCATGGGAACGCCGATCGCTTCGGCCACCTTGTGCTGGATTTCGGTCGGGTGCTGGGTGGAACTGTGCACCAGCATGTCGCCGGCTTCCTGCGGCAGCGCCAAAGCGGCCTGACCTTCGAGATAGAAATGTTCCTGCCCGCCCAGTTCCAGGGTGCCTTCGATATGGCGCGGGGCTGCGGCAATGGCGGTGGCGGCATCGCCGCGGCCATAGATGCGCGGGCCTTCTTCGAACCGGCTGTCAGCGGCCAGCGCGTCCTCGATACTCAGGATCGGGGTTTGTTCCTCATAGGAAATTTCGCCGCGTCTGGCAGCACGTCTCGCCGCGTGATGGCTGTCGGCTATCACCAGAAAGATCGGCTGACCAAGGTAATGTAAACTGCCATCGCTCAGCATCGGTTCATCATGGGCCGAGGGCGACACGTCATTGGCAAAGGGCAGATCATCGGCGGTCAGCACCGCGATGACACCGGGCGCGGCGCGCACCGCGTCCAGATCCATCGACAGGATTTGACCCCGTGCGACCGAACTCAGCCCGAAGGCCAGATGTAAGGTGCCTGCAGGTGTTGGGATGTCATCGACATACCGCGCCTGCCCGGTCACATGCAGTCGGGCCGCGTCATGGGGCAGGGGGGAGGAAACGCTCATGCCTGCACCTCCTTTACCGAAACTCCGGTGCCTTCTGTTTCCAGATAATAGCGCATCAACAGGTTGCGCGCGGTATCAAGCCGGTACGTGGCCGAGGCCCGCATATCCGACAGCGGGGTGAAATCTTCGGCCCAGGCCGGGTTTGCCGCCGCGATGGTTGCCTCGGTCCACGGTTGTCCGATCAGCGCCGTTTCGACTTGGGCGGCGCGTTTGGGGATGCCCGCCATGCCGCCAAAGGCAATCCGGGCCGCCGCGACGCTGCCGTTTTCGACTGTGATATTGAAACAGCCGCACAGCGCCGAGATGTCCTGATCGAACCGTTTCGACAGCTTGTAGCAACGCAACCGGTCCGGCTCTTTGGTGAAACTGACGGCTTCGACGAATTCGCCCGCGCTGCGGTCCTGCTTGCCATAGTCGAGGAAGAAACTTTCCAGCGGGATGTTACGGCGGGTGTCCCCCTTGCGCAGATGCAGCACTGCGCCAAGAGCGATCAAAGCCGGTGGGCCGTCGCCGATCGGCGAGCCGTTGGCAATATTGCCGCCAATGGTGGCCGCCGCCCGCACCTGGGTCGACCCATAGCGGCGCAGCATCGCGGCCAAAGACGGGGACAGCCGGTCAAACAGCGGGATCAGCCGGGCGATGGTGACACCCGCGCCGAGGGTGACGCCGGTTTCGGTTTCTTCGATCTGCTGCAAATCGCGGCACCGGTTCAGAAAAGCCACCGGGCCCAGTTCGCGGCCCTGCTTGGTGACCCAAAGCCCGACATCGGTCGCGCCCGCGATCAACGTGGCATCGGGATGGGCGGCGTACCATTGCGCCAGATCATCGGCGGTTTCGGGCTGGACCGTGGCACCGGTGGGGGGCTTGCCGCCCGCCATACCCCCCGCGAGTATTTCGGGAACAGTGAAAGCGGAAAGCCAGTCCGGGACCGGTTCTGCGCTGGCCGCTTTTGCTGCCCGCAGGATCGGGGCATAGCCGGTGCAGCGGCACAGGTTGCCCGCCAGCGCGGTGGCATGATCGCCGTCGCCATTGAGATGGGCTGTGGCCATCGAGGTGATGAAACCGGGCGTGCAAAAGCCGCATTGCGATCCGTGATGGTCGATCATCGCCTGCTGCACCGGGTGCAATTGGCCGTCCGGGCTGGCGATGCCTTCGACGGTGCGGACAGATTTTCCGTTGAGCTGCGGCAGGAACAGGATGCAGGCGTTCAGCGCTCTGGCGCCGTCTTCGTCCTGCACCATCACGGTGCAGGCCCCGCAATCGCCTTCGTTGCAGCCTTCCTTGGTGCCGGTCAGACCGCGCGCATCGCGCAACCAGTCGAGCAGCGTCGCGGTGGTGGACACGTCGCGCAGCTCCACGCTCTCTCCATTCAGAAGAAAGGTGACATTCATGTGAATAAACCCGCCGCCTTACCCGTTAAATTCACCCATTTTGCGCGTCTTCGATGCGGCGTAGAAAACGTGCGGGCCCCCTGTTATGATCTCAGGAAAGCCGTTTTTTGTGCTTTTGGCAAGAAAAAGCCGAACGGCCTGCGTGGTTCTGCGGCAACTGCCTCAAAAAACATCAACCCCGGTCTAGCCCTTGAGCGAGTTCGCCAAGCTGGGTGATCGCCCGCCCCCAGCCATTGTAAAAGCCCATATCTTCGTGTTTCTTTTTCTGCTCCGGCGTGGTGTGCAGCGCCCGGGCAATATAGCGGGTGCCGACCGCATCCGCGCTAAGCATGATGACGGTGGTCAGGAAACCGGACCGGCGCGGGTGAAAGCCGGGGCCGAGCCGGTCGGAATAGACCAGAAGCCGCCCCGGGCTTGCCGCCAGAACGCAGCCAGAGGTTTCCACAGTAACGCCGCGCGGGCTGCGCAGGCGGGTATAGAATTCGCCGCCCGGGGTCGGGTTGATCCGCGCCTCTTCAGCGAATGCCGGTTTGGGGTAGAACCATTTTTGCAGCAGATCGGGTTCGCTCCAGCACCGCCAGACGGCCATCGGAGAAACGTTCAACACCCGGTCGATTTCCAGGTCGGTCTCTTTGGAAAAGGAAAAATACAAAACGGCCTCCGTTCCCGATAGATACCTACAGACTTGCCGATGGAGAAAGCGACGGCAAGCAATATCGCGGCTTTCCGGCTGCGATGCTGTGGCATAGGATAGCCCCATGAGCACCCCGGCCCGATTCATTCATCTTCGCACCCATACCGAATATTCCCTGCTGGAAGGCGCGATGCGCCTGAAAAAACTGCCCGGCCTATGCGCCGAGGCGGGGATGCCGGCAGTGGCGGTCACCGATACAAACGCGCTTTTCGCGGCGTTGGAATTTTCCGTATCGGCACAGGCGGCAGGCATTCAGCCGATCGTCGGCTGTCAGGTCGATGTGACCTTTGATCAGGCCGCGCCGGGGGAACGCCCGAAAGACCCCGCACCGGTGGTTCTGTTGGCACAGACCGAGGAAGGCTATGAAAACCTGATGCGGCTTTCGTCGTGCCTTTATGTCGATAAGGGTGGACAGTTGCCGCAGGTCACGATCGACCAGTTGGAAGAGTTCTCCGCCGGTCTGATTTGCCTCTCTGGCGGGCCGGACGGGCCGGTGGGCCGGGTGTTGCAGGCAGGCAACCGCGACGCGGCGCAAGGATTGATGCGAAAGTTGGCGGCGCTTTATCCGCAGCGGCTTTATGTCGAACTGCAACGCCATCCGGGCGAAGATGGCCTGCCGCAAAAGGAAAAACTGACCGAGCGCGGTTTCGTCGAAATGGCTTATGATCTGGGGCTGCCCTTGGTCGCCACCAACGATGTCTATTTCCCCAAGGCGGATATGTATGAAGCGCATGATGCGCTGATCTGTATTGCCGAAGGCGCTTATGTCGATCAGTCCGAACCGCGCCGGCGGCTGACGCCACAGCATTATTTCAAATCCCAGGAAGAAATGATCGCGCTGTTCGCCGATCTGCCGGAAGCCATCGAAAACACGGTGGAAATTGCGCGGCGCTGCGCCTTTGCCACCTATCGCCGTGATCCGATCTTGCCGAAATTCGCCGATGACGAAGTGGTCGAACTACGCCGTCAGGCCAATGAGGGGCTGCAAAAACGGCTGGCGGTGATCCCGCATGCGGACACGCCTGAAAAATATCAAGAACGGCTCGATTTCGAACTGGGCATCATCGAATCGATGGGCTTTCCGGGCTATTTCCTGATCGTGGCCGACTTCATCAAATGGTCAAAGGATAACGGCATTCCGATCGGCCCCGGCCGGGGGTCGGGCGCGGGGTCGCTGGTGGCCTATGCGCTGACCATCACCGACCTTGACCCGCTGCGCTACAGCCTGCTGTTCGAACGGTTCCTGAACCCCGAACGGGTGTCGATGCCCGATTTCGACATCGATTTCTGCATGGACCGGCGCGAAGAAACGATCCGCTACGTGCAGCAGAAATATGGCCGCGACAAGGTGGGACAGATCATCACCTTCGGTGCGCTTTTGTCCAAGGCGGCGGTGCGCGATATCGGCCGGGTGCTGCAGATGCCCTATGGTCAGGTGGACCGACTGTCGAAACTGATCCCGGTCGAAGGGGTCAAGCCGCTGTCGATCGCCGAGGCGCTGAAGCAGGAAGAACGGCTGCGCGAAGAAGCCCGCAACGAAGAAGTGGTGGACCGGCTGCTGAATTACGGCATGCAGGTCGAAGGGCTGCTCAGGAACGCTTCGACCCACGCGGCGGGGGTGGTGATCGGGGATCGGCCGCTGGACCGGTTGGTGCCTTTGTACCAAGATCCGCGCTCGGACATGCCCGCGACCCAGTTCAACATGAAATGGGTGGAACAGGCCGGGTTGGTGAAATTCGACTTTCTGGGCCTGAAAACCCTGACCGTGATTCAAAATGCCGTCGACTTGATCAAGAAGAACGGGCGGCATTTGCATATCGGCCCGGATGGCAGTCAGCTATATGAACCGCCCGAAGGCGCGGTCGACGATATCGGCCATATCCCGTTGGACGACGAAGCCACCTATAAACTTTACGCCAGCGCCAAGACCGTCGCGGTGTTCCAGGTGGAAAGTTCGGGCATGATGGACGCGCTGCGTCAGATGAAGCCCAACTGCATCGAAGATATCGTGGCGCTGGTGGCGCTGTATCGGCCCGGCCCGATGGAAAACATTCCCACCTATTGTCAGGTGAAAAACGGGGTCAAGGACCTCGAATCCGTTCATCCGCTGATCGACCATATTCTGGAAGAAACCCAGGGCATCATCGTTTATCAGGAACAGGTGATGCAGATCGCGCAGGAAATGGCGGGCTACTCGCTTGGCGGTGCCGACCTGCTGCGCCGCGCGATGGGTAAAAAGATCAAGGAAGCGATGGATGCCGAACGCCCCAAATTCGAAGCCGGGGCGGCGGCAAACGGGGTCGACAAGAAAAAGGCGAGCGAAGTCTTCGACCTGCTGGAAAAATTCGCCAATTACGGTTTCAACAAATCACACGCGGCGGCCTATGCGGTGGTCAGCTACCAAACCGGGTGGCTGAAGGCGAACCACCCGGCCGAATTCATGGCCGGGGTGATGAATTGCGATCTCCACCTGACCGACAAGCTGTCGATCTATGCCGAAGAAGTGCGCCGGGGCCTCGATATCGAAATCGTGCCGCCCTGCGTCAACCGGTCATTGCCGACTTTCGACGTGGTCGACGGGGCGTTGATCTATGGCTTGGGGGCGCTGAAAAACGTCGGCATCGAAGCGGTGCGGCTGATTTCCGATGCACGCGGCGACAAGCCCTTTGTCACCCTGTTCGATTTTGCACGCCGGGTCGATTTGAAACGCGTCGGCAAGCGGCCGCTGGAAATGCTGGCCCGCGCTGGGGCCTTCGATCAGCTCGATCCCAACCGCCGCCGGGTGTTCGAAGCCTTGGATCCACTGGTCGGCTATTCGGCGGCGATCCATGAACAGCGGGCCTCGTCGCAGGTGTCGTTGTTCGGCGAAGCGGGCGATGATTTGCCCGAACCGCGCATCCAGAAGACCGAAGATTGGCTGCCCGCCGAACGTCTGGCCGAAGAACACAAGGCGGTCGGGTTCTACCTGACCGGCCATCCGCTCGACGATTATCTGCCCGCGCTGAAACGCAAGAAGCTTCTGACCTTGGATCAACTGCGGCTGAAGGCCGAAGAAAACGGCGCCGCGATCGAACGGGTCGGGGTGTTGGTGTCGGGACTACAGGAACGCAAATCCGGGCGTGGCACCCGGTTTTTCCGCATGAATATTTCCGACCCCACCGGTCAGGTCAGCGGCATGGTGATGTTTCCCGAAGATTTCGATCGGGTGCGCGCCGTCTTCGATCAGACCAATCAGGTGGTGATGACGCTGGAGGCGCGGTTCAACGAAGGCCAGTTCGACCCGATGGGTCGGTCGGTCGCGCCGATGGATACGATCGTGGCCGATGCGGGATCGGCGGGATTGCGGATTTTCGTCGAGGATGAGGCCGCCATTTCCAGCGTCGCTTCGGTACTGGGCGGGGCGGCGCAATCGGCCCCCGGAGCCGGGCGCGGTCCGATCTATTTCTGCCTGATGAATCAGGGCCTGCCCGGAGAAGTCGAAATCGATCTGGGCCAGGAATTCCCGCTCAACCCGCAGATCAAAGGCGCCTTGAAAAGCCTTGAAGGGGTGATGGAAGTCGAAGAGGTCTGAACCTTCTGACGCAAGGAACTTCCCGTCCCCCTTTGTTCAAAGGTGGTTTTGCAGGACCGGCGTCTGTCAGGGTCAATAATGCGGCGGCTGTTCCTGACCGGTGAAAATATGCGATCCGCCATCGGCCTCGCGTTCCGCTTCGCGCTGCATCAGCATCGCCACCCGCCGGGTCAGCACGTCGATTTCGCCCTGCTGCCGGGCAACGATGTCGGACAGATCGTCAACGGTGCGGATCAGGTGAGCCATTTTTTCTTCGATCTGTTCCATGCCGGGCCTCTGTTGGTGGGATTTGACCCTAGCACGGAGAACCGGCGCAGAAAATCCCCCGTCTTGGGGGGCTTTGCCCCCTCTTGGCCATGGGCCAATTCACCCCCAGAGTATTTTTGCCAAGATGAAACCGGATTTGTCAGCCGGTTCGACCAGTGCTTGCTTGCTCCTCAGCCCTGCATCCGCTAGAGCCGTGCGCGAGTTTAAGGCAAGGACCAAACCGATGGCCAAGCAGAAAAAAGCCCCCCGTCCCAAGGCAGAAACGCCCAAGGGTTTCCGCGATTATTTCGCTGCCGAGGTGACCGAGCGCGCCGAGATGCTGCAAAAGATCGCCGGGGTCTATCATCGTTACGGGTTCGATGCGCTGGAAAGCAGCGCGGTGGAAACGGTCGAAGCGCTGGGCAAGTTCCTGCCCGATGTGGATCGCCCGAACGAAGGCGTGTTCGCCTGGCAGGAAGACGATGACGACGGACGCGGCGACTGGTTGGCGCTGCGCTATGACCTGACGGCCCCCCTTGCGCGGGTTTACGCCCAGCATCGCAACGATTTGCCGACGCCCTACCGCCGTTATGCGATGGGGCCGGTTTGGCGCAACGAAAAGCCGGGGCCGGGGCGGTACCGCCAGTTCTACCAATGCGATGCCGACACGGTCGGCGCGGCCAGCGTGGCCGCCGATGCCGAGATCTGTTCGATGCTGTCTGATACGCTGGAAGAGGTCGGCATCCCGCGCGGCGACTACATCGTCCGGGTCAACAACCGCAAGGTTCTGAACGGCGTGCTGGAGACGATAGGGCTCGAGGATGACGAGTTGCGTGCATCCGTTTTGCGGACCATCGACAAGTTCGACAAGGTTGGGGAAACTGGGGTTCGAGAGCTGTTGGGGAAAGGTAGGTTAGATGCTTCAGGTGCGTACATTGATGGTGTTGGTTTAAGTGACGCACAAATCCAACCGGTACTAGAATTTGTCAACGCGTTTGCAGCAGTTCAAGGCAAACTGGCGCTGGAAGCTTCCCGCGCTCTCGAAGAAGGTGCAACTGATCGAGCTCAGCAACTAGATCGCGCACGGTACGCGGTTTCACCTGAGTTCCGTGATACCCCAGAAATCGCCAATGACGAAGAGGCCAAGAAAATTTGGACCACTCGGGTTCTTGATCACCTTCAAGATTTGATTGGCAATTCGACAGTCGGATTTGAAGGCGTAAAAGAGCTGCGTCAAATTAGCGAACTTCTTCTGGCGCAAGGGTATGGGCCAAATAGGATCATGATCGACCCGTCGGTGGTGCGCGGGTTGGGCTATTACACCGGCCCGGTGTTCGAGGCCGAGCTGACCTTCGAGATCTTCGACGAAAAGGGCCGCAAGCGGCAATTCGGATCGGTCGCGGGCGGCGGGCGTTACGACGACCTGGTGAAACGCTTCACCGGGCAGGAAGTGCCCGCGACCGGGGTTTCCATCGGGGTCGACCGCCTGCTGGCGGCGCTGCGTGAAAAGGGACGTATCCAGAGCCACGCCACCGGGCCGGTGGTCGTGACGGTGATGGATCGCGACCGGATGGTCGATTACCAGGCGATGGTGGCCGAGCTGCGCAATGCCGGTATCCGCGCCGAGGTCTATCTGGGCAATCCGAAGAATTTCGGCAACCAGCTGAAATACGCCGACAAGCGCCAATCGCCCGTCGCGGTGATCGAAGGCGGCGATGAGAAGGCAAACGGCGTGGTGCAGATCAAGGACCTGGTGCTGGGCGCCAGGATCGCCAAGAACGCCACGCTCGAAGAATGGAAGGAACGGCCAAGCCAATTCGAAGTGCCGCGATCCGATCTGATCGCCAAGGTGCGCGAAATCCTGGAAGGGCAGGCCGATGCCTGACAAAGCCAGGATCCGGGCCGAAGCCGCGCGGTTGCGTACCGCGTTCGAGGCCGAGGGGGCGCAAGCGTTCGAAACCACCATTTTGCAGCCCGCCGAGGTTCTGCTTGACCTTTATGGAGAAGAAATCCGGGCGCGCGCCTATGTGACATCGGACGCGTTGCGCGGCGAACAGATGCTGCGGCCCGATTTCACCGTGCCAGTGGTGCAGGCGCATATGACTTACGGCGCGGAACCGGCGCGTTATACCTATGCTGGCGAAGTGTTTCGGCGTCAGGAAGACGATCTTGATCGCGCCAATGAATATGTGCAGGTCGGCTACGAAGTGTTCGACCGCGACAATCCCATCGATTCCGATGCCGAAGTGTTTTCGGTGATCAAATCCGCTTTGGGCGGCGCGGGATTGCGGGCCGCGACCGGCGATATCGGTATCTTGATGGCTGCCGTCGAAGGGCTGCAGACCACCGCAGCGCGCAAGGCAGCGCTCCGGCGTCACATCTGGCATCCACGCCGGTTTCGCGCCCTGCTGGATCGCTATGCGGGCCGCACCCCCGTCCCTGCGACGCGTCGGGCGCTGCTGGCTGCGGCGGACCCCTTTGCCAAAGGGGCGCCCGAAATCGGGCTGCGGTCGCGCGCCGAAATCGCGGCGCGGATTACCGCGCTGAAAGCGGATGCCGAAGCGGCACCGATTTCAAAGCGCGAAGTGGGGCTGCTCGATGCGATCCTGCAAGTTCGTGAAACCTTGCCCAATGCTTTGGAACGGCTGCGCGACATCGCGGTGGATATGCCCGCCGTCAGCCCGGCGGTGGATCGGTTGGCGCGGCGCATGCAGGCGCTCGACCGGCGCGGCGTGGATGTTGCGGCGCTGGATTTCGAAGCCAGCTATGGCCGCACATCGATGGAATATTACGACGGTTTCGTGTTCGGATTCTATGCTGAAAACCGTCCCGACCTGCCCGCGGTGGCGACCGGCGGGCGCTATGACGCGCTGACCCGGGTGCTGGGGCAGGGGGCCGAAATCCCGGCAGTGGGCGGCGTGGTGCGCCCGGGCCTGTTGCTGGAACTGGAGGCGGGACAATGAGCGTGAAGCTGGGGGTGCCCTCCAAGGGCCGGTTGATGGAAAAGACCTTTGAATGGTTTGGCGACCGCAACGTGCGGCTCAGCCGGACCGGGTCTGACCGTGAATATGCCGGCCGGGTCGACGGGGTCGAGGGGATGGAACTGGTGCTGCTGTCAGCGGGGGAAATCCCGCGCGAACTGGCCGCCGGGCGGATCCATCTTGGCGTCACAGGCACCGACCTGATCCGCGAAAAGCTGGGCCAATGGGACCAAAAGGTGGACCCGCTGGCCGAACTGGGCTTCGGTCATGCCGATCTGATCATCGCGGTGCCGGGATGCTGGGTCGATGTCGACACGCTGGACGATCTCGATGCGGCGGCGGCGGCATTTCGGGCCAAGCACGGGTTCCGGCTGCGGGTGGCAACCAAATATCACCGCTTGGTGCGCGAATTCCTGCGCGATCACGGCGTGGCCGATTATCAACTGGTCGACAGCCAGGGCGCGACCGAAGGCACGGTCAAGAACGAAACCGCCGAAGCGGTGGCCGATATCACCTCGACCGGCGATACGCTGCGGGCCAATCACCTGAAAATCCTCAGCGACGGGCTGGTGCTGAAATCGCAAGCAACGCTGTTCCGGTCACGGGTGGCGCCGGTGTCGGTCGCTGAACGGCAGACGATCAAAGACCTCTGCCGAATGCTGGCGGTCGATTGATCCGGCAGTTCGCCTAACCCCCCGCGCAGCGCACCGATGGGGCAGAACCCCTAACCGATCAAGGGCTCAAAGCACCCCGATTTCGGCAAGCGCCGCCGACAATTCGCTTGGCAGCGCTTCTTCCTGTTGCCGCTGCGCTGAGATATCGGGCGGGCTGTCTTCGGCGGGCAGATAGCGCCAGCCCTGAAACGGCCGTCGCGGGGCCTGGGTCGTGCGGTGCAATTGGGGATCAAGCACGATGGCGCAGCGGCGAATGCCGTCTTCGCCGATCATCTCGTCGAGCCGCAAAATCCGTTGGCGGCATTGCACTAGCCCCTTGATCACCCAATAGATCGATCCGCCATTCAGCAGCTCGGATTCGCGTTTCGGCCACATCCGGGTGACGTGGCGCGGCAAACCGTCAGCCGTCTGGGCGCGGTGCAGCGCCTGCCATTCGGTCAGATTTTCGACGTCGTCGGTGCCGACGCTCAACTTGATCAGATTGATGTGCTTATCCACAGCTTACCCACAGAGTCGTCCAGAGCTTCAACCTGATATTGTAGTCTTCCGGTGACTATGGACAAGGTGTTGTGGTAGCATGGGCACAAATTTCCCGATTGTGGAAGTTTTGACGTTGAGAGTTCCGGGTTGCCTGTAGTATCGAAGCCGCCTCGCCTATGCCGATCCGATTCACCGAACTTGAAGGACCATCCCATGACCCGTTTCGCCGCGCCCATTTCCGAACAGATCTGGGATATGAAATACCGCCTCAAAGACGCTGACGGAACCCCGGTGGACCGGACGGTCGAAGACAGCTGGCGGCGAATCGCGCGGGCGCTGGCGGAAACTGAAAAAGAACCCGAACTTTGGGAACAGCGGTTCTATGAGGCGCTGGAAGATTTCAAATACCTGCCCGCCGGGCGGATCACCGCCGGGGCTGGCACCGGGCGTAGCGTGACCCTGTTCAACTGCTTTGTCATGGGCACCATCCCCGACAGCATGGCGGGCATTTTCGACATGCTGAAGGAAGCGGCGCTGACCATGCAGCAGGGTGGCGGCATCGGCTATGATTTTTCCACCATCCGGCCACGCGGCGCGGATGTTCTGGGCGTGGCGGCGGATGCGTCGGGGCCGCTTTCGTTCATGGATGTCTGGGATGCGATGTGCCGCACCATCATGTCTGCCGGGTCGCGCCGCGGTGCGATGATGGCGACGATGCGCTGCGATCACCCCGATATCGAAGATTTCATCACCGCCAAATCCGATTCCGCCCGGTTGCGCATGTTTAACCTGTCGGTGCTGATCACCGATGATTTCATGGACGCGGTCAAGGCGGATGGTCCGTGGGAACTGAAATTCGGCGACAAGGTCTATCACACACTGCAGGCACGCGACCTGTGGAACAAGATCATGCAGTCGACCTATGATTTCGCCGAACCCGGCGTGATCTTCATCGACCGGATCAACAAGGCCAATAACCTCAGCTATTGCGAAACCATTGCCGCTACCAACCCGTGCGGCGAACAACCCTTGCCGCCCTATGGCGCTTGCCTGTTGGGGTCGGTCAATCTGGCGCGACTGGTGGCCGATCCGTTCGGCGACGATGCCAAGCTGGATCAGGATCAACTGGACGATCTGGTGCGCATCGCGGTGCGGATGATGGACAACGTGGTGGACACGTCGCAATTCCCACTGCACGAACAGGCACAAGAGGCGCAGAACAAGCGTCGGATCGGGCTGGGCGTCACCGGCTTGGCCGATGCTTTGCTGATGGTCGGGCTGCGCTACGGCAGCGACGAAGCCGCGCATCAGGCCGAAGACTGGCTGCGCCAGATCGCCCGCTCGGCCTATCTGGCGTCGGTTGATCTGGCCCGCGAAAAAGGCGCGTTCCCGCTGTTTGACGCGGATAAATTCCTTGCCTCCGGCACCATGCTGCAAATGGATCACGATGTCCGCGCCGCGATTGCCGAACACGGTATCCGCAACGCCTTGCTGACCTCGATCGCGCCCACCGGCACGATTTCGCTTTATGCCGGCAACGTCAGTTCCGGCATCGAACCGGTCTTCGCCTATGCCTATACCCGCAAGGTGTTGCAAAAGGACGGCAGCCGGACCGAAGAAGAAGTGGTCGATTACGCGGTGCAGATGTGGCGCGACAAATTCGGCGACAAGGACCTGCCCGATTATTTCGTAAACGCCCAGACTCTGGCACCGCTGGATCACGTCAAGATGCAGGCGGCGGCGCAGAAATGGGTCGATTCCAGCATTTCGAAAACCATCAACTGCCCCGAAGATATCAGCTTCGAAGACTTCAAGGATGTCTATATCGAAGCCTATGAAACCGGCTGCAAAGGCTGCACCACCTACCGGCCGAATGATGTGACGGGGTCGGTTTTGAGCGTCAGCGAAGTCAGCGAAAAGGCCCCCGAAGCCGATACCGGCGCCGACGTGATCTATATGGCCGAACCGCTGGACCGGCCGCAGGCGCTGGATGGCCATACCTACAAGCTGAAGTGGCCCGACAGCGAACACGCGATCTATCTGACCATCAACGATATCCTGATCGGCGGTCATCGCCGCCCGTTCGAGGTGTTCATCAATTCCAAGAATATGGAACATTATGCCTGGACGCTGGCGCTGACCCGGATGATTTCGGCGGTGTTCCGGCGCGGCGGCGATGTGTCCTTCGTGGTCGAGGAACTGAAAGCGGTATTCGATCCGCGCGGTGGCGCATGGATGCAGGGCAAATACATTCCTTCGATCCTTGCTGCGATCGGCGGGGTGATCGAACAGCACCTGATCCGCATCGGTTTCATCGAAGGCGAAGGCATGGGGCTGAAATCCGATCCCAAGTCCGAAGTCGTGGCAATCGGCGAAGCCCCGCGCGGCAAACCCTGTCCCAGCTGTGGCCAATTCGATTTGCGCATGGTCGAAGGCTGCATGACCTGCATGAGCTGCGGCCATTCAAAATGCGGCTGAGCCGGGTAGGTCAGCAGGTGTGACGATGTATCGACGGGCAATTGAGGGACATTCTGGCCCCAATAACGACCATTGGGTGGGTCTAAAATGACCACAGACATCTAAGTCATTGAAATTGTTTAATCTGGGAAATGCCGGTCCGGAAGGATCGGCATTTTCGTTTAAGGGCCGAGTTCTCCGCGTGCAGGTTGACCGACTCTGTAAAATGTTCTCATTACGTTCTTAAGGGTCCGGATCCTCTTACTGTAACTTTTGCAGCTTCGCGCTGCTGAATGCTGGTCGCATATCGAAAGGTGTGCCGGCTCAGAGAGGATATCCAATGCCCCGCATACCATTTGCTGATGTCAGGTTCCTTCCCGAAGACCTGCCGACTGAATTCGAGCTCAACACGCGCTTGAAACGTTTCCTGTGGCGTTACAGGGAGAACATGGAGAATCCTCCAGATGAGTTGAGATTGTCGGACGAGGATCGTGCAAAGATAGAGCGCCGAACACAGAAATACCTCCGCGCGGTCGCGAACCAATCCGGGTTGGCGCATCTCGACAGGAAAGACCGTGCGCGGCTCGAGGTCTTCCGCAATGGCGCAGAGATACAGCCTGTAGAGACAGAGCACCGCGCCGACGAGATCGCCAGCGCCATTCATACCGCCATGCCTTGGATGGCGCCGGCTACTGACCGCCTCTGGCGGGATATGCGGGCTTCGGCCCGCAACGGCGATCCTGCCCCCCTTGTTCGGCCAATGCTCCTCGTCGGTCCGCCAGGGATCGGGAAGAGCCACTTTGCCCGCCTGCTTGGGGATCTGCTCTCCGTGCCAACGACAATCATCGAAGCCACAGGGGAGCCCGCGTCATTTTCTGTTACGGGGTCACAGCGAGGCTGGGGATCCGCAAGCCCGGGAAAGATTCTGGAAGGGATCATGGCGTCTCAAATAGCCAATCCTGTGATCGTGATCGACGAGATCGAGAAAGCTGGAGGTGTCCAGTCGACTGGCGGTCAGCGCTATTCTCTGGATGAGGGGCTGCTACCGCTCTTGGAGAGGACTACTGCGCGCCACTGGTCATGTCCGTATTTCCGCATCGGCTTCGATATGTCCTGGATTACCTGGGTCCTAACAGCCAATAGCCTACGTGGTCTGTCGGAGCCTTTCTTAAGTCGATGCCCTCCAACGAAACTGGCCGCCCTGACGCAGGAACACCTGATTGGCTTTGCGGAAAGGGAAGGGGCGCGTCGCGATCTTCCCCAGGATGCCGTTGATGCGGTCAAGGAGGTCGTCGAGGCCATCCGGACTCCGCACCACGTCAGCCTGAGATCAGTCATTCGGATGCTGGATGCTGTCGAGCAGGCGATGAACCGTCCAGTGTTGCACTGAACAAGGTCGGCGGGGCCGAGGTGCGTCTCGTCCGAATGACCTTAATGTCCGTCCCTCAATCACACTATCAAATTCATAATGGAGTTCGCCATGAACAATAGAGACTTTTGGGCTCAGAAAATACGTACCGCCATCACCGCTGCCGATGGTGGCCCTTCCGAACATGACCTCGCCAGTGCCCCCGCGCTGAGCTACTGGCGTCCGCATATCACTCATCGTGGCGCCCCAATTTTGTGGGGGATGGCTTCGGGGCATCCGACACTGGCTGAAGGCTGGATCACGACCTCACAGCTTGTCGCGATTGACGTCGACCGAGCTTGGGCACGTACGGCGTCACGGTGGTATGTTTTGACTCAACCCTTCTCTGGACCTGTCACGGTTTCGTGCCGCCCCAAGTGCTCGTTTAAGCCACCTTCCGCTCAAAAGCGACGGGGCTTTTCCAGCCCAGTGCTGAATGGCGTCGGCGCGGATTATAGAAGCCATTGATGTATTCGAAGATAGCCATCTCAGTTTGCCGCCTGGTTGCCCATGACCGCCGCCAGATCAGCTCGGCCTTGATGGTTTTGAAGAATGTCTCGACGGCCGCATTGTCATAACAATTACCTTTGCC
>NZ_CYSA01000027.1 GCF_001458355.1 Thalassovita gelatinovora
TGCGAATGAAGGCTGGCAGGTGTCAACTAGACATCGCGAACTTGAACGGGGGCAGGTCGCCTTTCAGGCGACGCCATTGGGAATGGCCGCGAATGTAGATAAAGGAAGGTAAGCGTGATCGGTATCGTGATCGTCGCGCATGGGGGCTTAGCCCACGAATATTTGGCCGCGATAGAACATGTCGTTGGGCCGCAATCGGGTATTCGGTCCATATCGATTGACGCCGACCATGACCGGGCGCAAAAGCAGCGCGAAATCTGCGACGCCGCCGATGCGGTTGATCAAGGACAAGGCGTCGTTCTGGTCACGGATATGTTCGGTGGATCGCCGTCGAACCTGTCTTTGCTGGCTTGTCAGCCGGAAAATCGCCGGATTTTGTATGGGGCCAACCTTCCGATGCTGATCAAGCTGGCCAAATCCCGTCATCTTGGTGTAGCAGATGCTGTCCGCGCGGCGATGGAGGCCGGGCGCAAATATATCGACAGTCAAATCGTAACCAAAGCGCAATAGAAAAAATGCCCGAAACAACCCTTCGCAAACTCAAGATCATCAATGAAAAAGGGCTTCATGCCCGGGCTTCCGCGAAATTGGTGGAAGTTGTCGAAGGCTTTGACGCCACGGCAGAGGTATGCCGTGACGGAATGTCGGCCTCCGGTGACAGTATTATGGGGCTTTTGATGTTGGCAGCCTCCAAAGGAACCACTATTGAGGTTCAGACCTCCGGACCGGATGCGGATGCGCTTGCCGATGCTATTGAGGCGTTGGTCGCGGCCCGGTTCGGTGAAGAAATGTAAGCGCGATTACGCGTGAATTTGACGGTGCGGGGCGCGCGTGGTGAACTCAACTCACAACCATCAGATCGGCCAACCGGGGCAGGGCGTCAATTTTACGACCTATGACCGGCGCAGCCTGACCTATGCCAGCACCTTTGACAGCAACGCCACGGCGTTGATGATCAAGGCGCTGGAATGGATGACCGGAAAGATTTCCATTTTGCGGATGATCCGCGAATTCGAACGCCGTGGCGCGCCCGAGGGGCAAGCGTTCTGGATGGCCTGTCTGGACGTGATGGGGATCGATTTCCAGACCCCGCAGGACCAGATCGATCGCATCCCCGCCGAGGGCCCTGTGGTGGTGGTGGCCAACCATCCGCACGGGTTGGTCGACGGGATGGTTTTGGCCGAACTGATTGGTCGGCGCCGTCCCGATTACCGTATCCTGACCCGTGAATTGCTGACCGGTATCGACGAGGTCGCATCGTCTTACCTGATCCCGGTCCCATTCCCGCATGAGGAAGACGCCCAGCGTAAAAGCGTGGAAATGCGCGCCGCCGCGATGGATTACCTTAAACAGGGCGGCGTGGTCAGCGTGTTTCCGTCGGGCGTGGTGGCATCGTCGAAAAGCGTGTTCGGTCCGGTGATCGAGGCGGAATGGAACGTGTTCACCGCCCAGTTGATCCGCCGTTCGGGTGCCAAGGTGGTGCCGATCCGGTTCATGGGGCAAAATTCGCGCTGGTATCAGATCGCGAACCAGATTTCTGCCACCCTGCGTCAGGGCCTGCTGCTGCATGAGATCGTGCATAGCTGCAACCGGCCGCAGAAGCCCGTCGTGGGGGAACCGCTGACGGCGGCCCAGATGGAACGGTTGTCGTCGGACCCGCGCGGTTTCATCGCGTGGCTGCGAGACTATACGCTGAGCCTGAGCGACTGAACCCGGCGCGGGTCCGACCGGTTCGCCTTAGCGGGTCGGCACCGGGACCTCGCCGCGGTAGTCGTAAAAACCGCGGCCCGATTTGCGGCCCAGCCAGCCGGCTTCGACATATTTCACCAGCAGCGGGCAAGGCCGGTATTTGGTATCGGCCAACCCGTCATGCAACACATTCATGATCGCCAGACAGGTATCCAGCCCGATGAAATCGGCTAGTTCCAGCGGCCCCATCGGGTGGTTGGCGCCCAGCTTCATCGATTCGTCGATAGATTTGACGTTGCCGACGCCTTCGTAGAGCGTATAGACCGCTTCGTTGATCATCGGCACCAAGATCCGATTGACGATGAAGGCGGGGAAATCTTCGGCGCTGGCTGCGGTTTTGCCCAACCGTTCAACCACGCCGAGACAGGCTTTGTAGGTCGGTTCATCGGTGGCGATGCCGCGGATCAGTTCGACCAGTTTCATCAATGGCACCGGGTTCATGAAATGGAAGCCCATGAATTTTTCCGGCCGGTCGGTGCGGCTGGCCAGGCGGGTGATCGAAATGGACGACGTGTTCGAGGTCAGGATCGTATGCGGCTGAAGATGCGGCAACAGTTCGTCGAAGATCGCCTGTTTCACGGTTTCGCGTTCGGTGGCCGCTTCGATGATCAGGTCGGTTTGGCCCAGATCGGTCAGGGTCAAGGTGGTGCCGATCCGCGCCATCGTGGCGTCTTTGTCTTCGGCGCTGATCAAATCGCGGCTGACCTGACGATCGAGGTTGCGCGCCACCAGCGACAGCGCGGCGTCGAGCGCATCCTGGCTGATATCGGTCAGCAGAACGTCGTACCCTGCCAAAGCCATGACATGGGCGATCCCGTTGCCCATCTGTCCGGCTCCGATGATGCCGATTTTCTGAATTTCCATGATGTCACCCTTCGTTTGTCCCTGTGACCATAGCCATGGGACGGTCGGGGCTGCAAGGCTGCACGCCGGTCAAATCAAAAACTGAAAATTTTATGTTTAGTTCTTTTTCAACTTGTTGCGCCGAAGCTGTTGACCGGGCTTGAAAAACTCTGGTGGGAGCTATGCTGAACAAAGACGGCGGTGTCGCCGAGCTTGATTATGCGCCGTGCTATTACGGCAGGTCGAAGTTGAAATTTCGCGGGCCGATGCGCCCGATGCCACGAGATTACGTTGCCTTTGTCGGCAGCACTGAAACCTATGGCAAATTCGTGGCCCGACCGTTTCCGGCGCTGGTCGAGGAGATGACGAGAACGCGCTGTCTCAATCTGGGCAGTGCCAATGCCGGACTGGACAGTTTCATTCAGGACCCGACGGTGATTTCGCTGGCGCGGAATGCGCAGATGGTGGTGTTGCAGGTGATGGGACCGCAATTCATGTCGAACCGGTTCTATTCGGTGCATCCGCGCCGCAATGACCGATTCATCAAGGCCAATGCACCGCTGAAGCGGCTTTACCCATCGATCGATTTTACCGAATTCACCTTTGTCGGGCATCTGATCCGTCGGTTGCAGAAGGCATCGCCGCGCAAGTTTCAAACCCTGCGGCAGGGGTTGCAACAGAACTGGGTCCAACGGATGAACATGGCGGTGCAATTGTTTGCGCGGCCGGTTGTGTTGTTGTGGCTGGACGAGGGCAGCAAGACCCCGGCCGACCTGTTGGATCGGCAGCTATTGTCACAGTTGGAAACCGACCGGGTCGAGGTTTTGCGGATCAATCCCGATCACTGGGTATCTGCGCAAGGGCTGGAGGGTATGATCTTTGACCGGGGCGATGCACGGGCGGCGCATAACTGTCTCAGCTTTGCCTATCATCGTCTTGTCGCGCAAACTGTGACGCCTTTTGTGCAGCGACGAACCCGCTGAGGCGCATTCGTGCTTGTATCATTCTACCATTAATTGTATCTCCGTAACGGTTTGATATCTGAATTATTTTTCAGATACGCCGTATGTATTGATAGAGACCGGTGGTTGATGAGTGATGGGTGGCCTGACCCGATTGGCGAAATGATACGAAATTTTGAATGCAGCGACCGCGATCAGGTGGCGACTCTGATCGGGCGCGCCTATGGCCGAAGCTATGAACCCTGGCTGATCAGAGCCTTGCGCGAAAATGGCGATGTTGCCGCCGAGTTCGTCCTGGAACAGGACGGGGCGGTGGTTGGCTGTATCTGCTTTGCCGCGCATCCCGCACCGGTCGGATGGTGGAGCCTGTGCGCTGTTGCGGTGCCCGCCGCATTGCAAGGCAACGGCAGGGGCAGCGCCTTGGTGCGTTATGGGTTGGAATTTGCGCGCAGTCGCGGCGTTCCGGCGATCACCGTGTTGGGACCGTCGGGGTTTTACTGCCGTTTCGGGTTCACCCGGGCTGCGGCGCGCAACCTGACGACGCCCTTTTCAGACGAAAACACGCTGCTTTATCCCATTCAGCCCGACACGGCGGAAACGATAGGCGAATTGCGCTATCCGCCGGCATTTTCCCGCCTTTGAGCGCATCGGGGGTTTCGTGCAAGGGCCGGAGCACCTATTTCGGAACCATGCGATTTGCGATCCTGATACTGTTGTTGGCAATACCGCTGCGGGCCAGCGCGGACTGCGTGGTACTGTTGCATGGGCTGGCGCGGACCGAGAACTCCTTCGTGTTCATGGAAAACGTGTTGCGCCACAAGGGATACGAGGTGGTGCGACCTGGCTATGCGTCGACCGAGGAAACCATTTCCAATCTAGCGCTGGAAGTCCTGCCACGCGCGGTGGCGCAATGCGGTGAAAGGCCGATCCATTTCGTCTCCCATTCGATGGGCGGGATATTGCTGCGCTATTGGCTGATCGGACATGATCCTGATCTGGGGCGGGTGGTGATGTTGTCGCCGCCCAATGGCGGGTCGCAGGTGGTGGATGTGTTCGCGGAACTGGAACCTTTCGGGTGGTTCAACGGCCCGGCGGGCAAGCAGTTACGCACCGGAGAGGCCGGGTTTCCATCGCATTTGCCAAAGGTGGATTTCGACCTTGGGGTGATCGCCGGCAACCAGTCCCTGAACGCGATGTTTTCCGCGTTGATCGAGGGGCCGGATGACGGCAAGGTTTCCGTTGCATCGACCCGGGTCGATGGGATGGCGGACCATATCGTGCTGCCGGTCACCCATACCTTTATGATGAACAATCCGATGGTGATTGCGCAGACGTTGGAATTCATCGAAAAAGGGGCCTTCGATCATGGCCTGAGCTGGCCGGATGCGTTGTTGAAACTGTCCGAGGAGGACTGATCCGTGCTGGAGCTGGTGTTGGGCGGGGCAGAGGTGTTGTTGCCCGGCGGATTGGTGCGGGCGGATCTGGGAATTGCGGGCGGTTTGTTGACCAAATCCGGGTCCGGGCGGCGGATCGATCTGAGCGGGTTTCGCGTTCTGCCCGGCATTGTCGATCTGCATGGCGATGGATTCGAGCGACATCTGGCACCGCGCCGGGGTGCGATGAAGGACCTGTCAGCGGGATTGGCATCGGCCGAGGCGGAATTGGCCGCGAACGGCATCACCACCGCCTATCTGGCGCAATTCTGGAGCTGGGAAGGCGGGATGCGCGGGCGTGATTTCGCGCTGCGGTTTCTGGTGGCGCTGAAAGGCTATCGCGGGTTGGGCACCGATTTGCGGGTGCAGTTGCGCTTTGAATTGTTCTTGTTGCAGGACTATGCCGATTTCAGCGCTGCGGTGGCCGAATTCGGGGTCGATTACGTGGTGTTCAACGATCACCTGCCGCATCAGGCGTTGGCACGCGGCAAGCGGCCACCGCGGTTGACCGGTCAGGCGTTGAAAGGGGGGCGCAGCCCCGAGGCGCATCTGGCGATGATGCAGGAGTTACACAGGCATATGACCGCCGTGGCCCCTTCGGTGGCGGGGTTGGCGGCGGATCTGGCCGGGGATGGTGTGGCCTTGGGCAGTCATGACGACGCCACCACGTCATTGCGGTGGCAGTGGCACAAGCGTGGGGTGACGATCGCGGAATTTCCCGAAACGCGAAGCGCGGCAGAATCGGCGCGCGAACTGGGCGATGCAATCGTTCTGGGTGCGCCCAACGTGGTGCGGGGGGGATCGCATTCCGGCAATATCAGTGCCGCTGAATTGGTGCGGGATGGGCTGTGCGATGGTTTGGCGTCGGATTATCACTACCCCGCGCCGCGTCAGGCGGCGTTGATGCTGGCCGAAGAGATCGGGCTGGAACCGGCTTGGGCGCTGGTATCGCAACGCCCGGCGCAGGTGTTGGGACTGACGGATCGCGGGGTGCTGAAGCCGGGCAAGCGCGCCGATCTGTTGGTGCTGGATCAGGATGGCCGGATCGGTGCGACCATCGCGAGCGGGCGGGTCAGTTATCTGAGTGGCGCGGTGGCCGAGCGGTTCCTGGGTTGAGCACCCAAGGGGGCTGTGGGACGCTCTGCGGGGCGTATTTCAGGAACGGTGAAAGCCGGGCGCGGCAGGGGGCGACGCCCGGCTGGCGACATCAGGACTTGATCCGGTTCACATGGCCCATTTTGCGGCCCGGTTTGACATCGGCCTTGCCATAAAGATGCAGCGCAGCCCCCGGTTCGCGGGCGATTTCGGGCACCTTGTTCATGTCATCGCCGATCAGGTTTTCCATCACCACGTCGGAATGACGTTTGCCATCGCCCAGCGGCCAACCGGCCACGGCGCGGATATGCTGTTCGAACTGATCGACAGCACAGCCGTTTTGGGTCCAGTGGCCGGAATTATGCACCCGGGGGGCGATTTCATTGACGATCAGCCCGCCGGGGGTGACGAAAAGTTCCACCCCCATTGTGCCGACATAATCCAGCGCGTTGAGGATTTTCGCGGTCAGCAGCACCGCATCCATTCGCTGACTGGAGGTCAGGGTCGCCGGGACGGTGGTGGTGTGCAAGATACCGTCGCGGTGGACGTTTTCGCCGGGATCGAAACAGGCGACTTCGCCTGACAGGCTGCGGGTGCCGATGACCGAGATTTCGCGGCTGAAATCGATAAAGCCTTCGAGGATCGCCGGGGCCCCGGCCATGTCGGCCAGCGCTTGCGCGGCGTCATCGGCGGATTGCAGCCGGGACTGGCCCTTGCCATCATAGCCGAAACGGCGGGTTTTCAGGATCGCAGGCGTGCCGATTTCGGCAATGGCTTCGGCCAGGTCTTCGGCGTCGTCAACGGCGGCGAAAGAGGCGGTTTGCAAGCCTTTTTCGCTGAGGAATGCTTTTTCGATCAGCCGGTCCTGCGACACAGCGAGCGCCCGGCGGCTGGGCCGGATCGGGCGGATTTTTTCAAGGATGTCGAGCGCCGAGGTGGGGATGTTTTCGAATTCGTAGGTGATCATATCGACGGTTTCGGCAAAGGCCCGCAGCGCGGTTTCGTCTTCGTAGGGGGCGGTGGTGACGCGGTGGGCGACATCGCCCGCTGGTGGGTTGGTGCCGGGGTCAAAGACATGGGTTTTGAAGCCGAGCCGGGAGGCTGCGACCGACAGCATCCGGCCCAGTTGGCCACCGCCGAGAATGCCGATAGTGGCACCGGTCTGCAAAGGATCAGTCATCAATGGGCTCCTCTGGGATCGAGGCGGAAAGGGCGGTGCGCCAATCGTCGAGGCGCTGGGCGAGTGCGGCATCGGTATTGGCGAGGATCGCAGCAGCCATCAGGCCCGCGTTTTTCGCGCCCGCGCCGCCGATGGCCATGGTGGCGACCGGGAAGCCGCGCGGCATTTGCAGGATAGAATAAAGGCTGTCGACGCCCGACAGCGCCTTGGTCTGAACCGGGACGCCGATCACTGGCACCCGGGTTTTGGAGGCCATCATGCCGGGCAGGTGCGCCGCGCCGCCCGCACCGGCGATGATCACTTGCAAGCCGCGATCAACGGCGGTTTTGCCATAGTCCCACAACCGGTCTGGCGTGCGATGGGCGGAGACGATTTTCGCCTCGTACGGGATGTTCAATTCATCGAGAATATCGGCGGCTTCTTTCATGGTTGGCCAATCTGATTGGCTGCCCATGATGATGCCCACTTTGACCTGTGCCATATATCGCCCCTTGCCAATGGAGGGCGCACTATAGCCAAGGCTGCGGCTTACGCAATGATATCCGGTGTCAGCCGATCTTCGATCCGGGAGATCAGATCCTTGAGCCGCAATTTCTTCTTTTTCAGCCGCTGCAGCGTCAGTTGGTCAGCGGTGGGGCGTTCGACAAGGGCCATGATCGCGGCATCCAGATCACGATGTTCGCGGCGGAACACTTCCAATTCGACGCGCAAGACTTCGTCCGTTTTCATCGAAAGATCGGAAGGTGCATTCATAGGTGTGATTCCGTCGATTGCCTGTCGGGTTTAAGATACTGAAAAAACGCGGTTTCGCAAAGACCTTGCACAGCGGATCAGCGACCCCCATATTTTGTTTGTGGGTCGCCGTAACGGGGCCTGCGGAATTTGGACTGTCGCTTGATCATGAGGACGTGTCGATGACAAAGCTTACCCTGGGGTCGCACCCCTATCTTTTGGGGTTCGATCAGTTGGAACGCTTGCTGGAACGTAATGCGAAATCCGGCAACGAGGGGTATCCCCCTTTCAATATCGAGCAGACCTCGCAGAATTCCTATCGGATCACGCTTGCCGTGGCCGGATTTGCCGAAGGCGACCTGTCGATCACCGTCGAAGATCAGCAACTGGTCATCCGGGGCCGACAGCGCGACGAGGCCGAAGGCCGCGTGTTCCTGCATCGCGGCATTGCGGCGCGGCAATTCCAGCGGTCTTTCGTTCTGGCCGATGGGGTCGAAGTGGGCGAGGCGGTGATGGAAAACGGTCTTCTTCATGTCGATCTGACCCGGGTTCAACCGGAAACAGTGGTGCAAACGATCAATATCAGGAAAGGGTAACGCAATGGATACACAGTATGATTTCGGACAAGATGACGACAATCAAATCGTCTATGTGCGGTCGGTGAAGGTTGCCGATCTACCCAAGGAATTGCAGGCGCAGGCGGGAACCATGGATCAGGTTTACGCGGTTTGCACCGAAGACGGCGAGAGGCTGGCTTTGGTAGAGAATCGCAAACTTGCTTTCCTGTTGGCGCGGCAGCACGATTATGAACCGGTGACGGTGCATTGATCGGCTTGGCGCGGGCGCGCCGCGACGTGCCCGCGCAGCGATTAGAACCCGGCTTGTTTCCGGACTGAAATAGACGTCTAACTGGCTCCGTAATCAGTCCCGTAACGGGGGTTAAAATGGAGGCCGGAATGGCGCAGCCAGAAAAATATAGCAAAGTTCAGATCGCGTTGCATTGGGGCATCGCGGGTCTGATGGTGATCAGTTTTTTCAGCAGTGATGCGATGAGCGCGGCGTGGCGCGCGTTGATGAAGACCGGAACCGTGGAACCGACCCTCGGTGTGCGGGTGCATGTGGTGATCGGTGCCTTGGTTCTGGCGCTGGTGGTGCTGCGTCTGGTCATGCGCAAGGTGCAGGGCGTTCCGGACCCGATCAAAACCGGCAAGCCGTTGCAGGACAGGTTGGCCCAAGTGATCCATATCGGGCTCTATCTGTGCATGTTGGCGATTCCGGTGGCGGGGCTGTCGGCGTGGTTTGGCGGTGTCAAACTGGCCGCCGAAGCCCATGAGGTTTTGTTCAATATCGGTATCGCGTTTGTCATTCTGCACGTGGCCGCCGCATTGATGCATCAGTTCGTGCTGAAAGATAACCTGATGGCGCGGATGAAATAATTCTGACGGCCGATGCCGGTTCGATGCTGAGATGATTGTAAGAAATGAAAAGGGCGCCCCGGTCGGAGCGCCCTTTTTTAGGTCTTGTAGCGTGGGGCTTAGCCCCAGTTGCCGGAAATCAGCCCCATCGATTCCAGCTTCAGCAGAACCTGATGGGCGCAGTTGTCGACTTCGACATTTTGGGTTTCCACCCGCAGTTCGGGGGTTTCCGGCACGTCATAGGGATCGGAAATGCCGGTGAATTCCTTGATCTTGCCTTCGCGTGCCAGTTTGTACAGACCTTTGCGGTCGCGGCGTTCGCATTCCTCGATCGAGGTGGCAACGTGGATTTCGACAAAGGCGCCGAATTGTTCGACATCTTCGCGCACCGCGCGGCGGGTGGTGGCATAGGGCGCGATCGGGGCACAGATGGCGATGCCGCCATTTTTAGTGATCTCGGAGGCGACATAGCCGATACGGCGGATGTTCAGATCGCGGTGTTCCTTGGAAAAGCCCAGTTCCGAGCTGAGGTTTTTCCGCACGATGTCGCCATCCAGCAGCGTCACCGGACGCCCGCCCATTTCCATCAGTTTCACCATCAACGCGTTAGCGATGGTCGATTTGCCGGAGCCTGAGAAGCCGGTGAAGAACACGGTGAACCCCTGCTTGGCCCGTGGCGGCCGGGTGCGGCGCAGTTCGCTGACCACTTCGGGGAAAGAGAACCATTCGGGAATTTCCAGCCCTTCGGACAGGCGGCGACGCAGTTCGGTGCCCGAAATGTTCAGGATGGTCACGTCATCCTTGTCTTCGATTTCGTTCGCCGGTTCGTATTGGGCCCGTTCCTGAACATAGACCATATGTTTGAAATCGATCATTTCGACGCCGATTTCATCCTGATATTCGCGGAACAGATCCTGCGCGTCATAGGGGCCGTAGAAATCTTCACCCGCCGAGTTCTTGCCCGGACCTGCATGATCGCGGCCAACGATGAAATGGGTGCAGCCGTGGTTGGCTCGGATCAGCCCGTGCCAGACCGCTTCGCGCGGGCCAGCCATCCGCATGGCGAGGTTCAAAAGGCTCATCGCGGTGGTGGCGGCGGGGTATTTATCCAACACGGCTTCGTAGCAGCGCACGCGAGTGAAATGATCCACGTCGCCCGGCTTGGTCATGCCGACAACCGGATGGATCAGCAGGTTGGCCTGCGCTTCGCGGGCGGCGCGGAACGTCAGTTCCTGATGCGCCCGGTGCAGCGGGTTGCGGGTCTGGAACGCCACCACTTTGCGCCAGCCCATTTTACGGAAATAGGCGCGCAATTCGTTCGGGGTGTCGCGGCGGCCGCGGAAATCGTAATGCACCGGCTGATGGATGCCGACGATCGGCCCCCCGAGATAGATCTTACCAGCGGTATTGTGCAGGTAGTTCACCGCCGGGTGGGCGATGTCATCGGCCCCAAAGACCTTTTCGGCCTCGTGCGATTTGTTCGGTTCCCAGCGGTCGGTGACGGTCATGGTGGCGAGAATGACGCCTTCCTGATCGCGCAGCGCGATGTCCTGACCCAGTTCCAGTTTGGCCGCGAAGTCCTCGGGCACATCCAGATTGATCGGCATCGGCCACAGCGCGCCGTTGCTGAGGCGCATCGAGTCGACGACACCGTTATAATCTTCTTCGCTCATGAAACCTTTGAGCGGGTTGAAACCGCCATTCATCAGCAATTCCAGATCGCAGATCTGGCGCGGGGTCAAATCCCAGCTGATCAGATCGGCGGCTTCGACTTTCAGCTTTTGGGCCGATTCATAGGAAACATACAGCTCGGGGATAGGAGCCAGATTCTGCTCTTGCATTAGAAACTCTCGGTTATTCAATTCACAATTGGCGT
This sequence comes from Thalassovita gelatinovora, assembly GCF_001458355.1. Taxonomy (GTDB): domain Bacteria; phylum Pseudomonadota; class Alphaproteobacteria; order Rhodobacterales; family Rhodobacteraceae; genus Thalassobius; species Thalassobius gelatinovorus. The sequence goes on from NZ_CYSA01000027.1 coordinate 11,286, forward strand.
TTGAAGCAGAGGCGCGCTTTGGCGCGGACCTAGCCCCGGAGCCGGGTGAGTTTCAAGTGTTCTCACCCGGAACTTGTAAAAACGGGCCAAAATGCCACGTTTTTACAAGTTTTTGGGCTATTATCCTTCGTTTTCCGCCAAAAAGCGTTCAGCGTCCAAGGCTGCCATGCAGCCCATGCCGGCGCTGGTGACGGCTTGGCGGTACTTGTGATCGGTCAGATCGCCCGCAGCGAAAATGCCGGGGATCGAGGTTTCGGTGCTGCCCGGCTTGACCGTGACATAGCCGCCATTGTGCAGTTCGAGCACATCCTTGACCAGTTCGTTGGCGGGAGCATGGCCGATGGCGACAAAGACGCCCTTGCAGGGGATTTCGGTGATTTCACCGGATTTCACGTTCTTCACGCGCACTGCGGTGACACCTTTGGGATTGTCGTCACCGACGACTTCATCCAGTTGATGGAACCACAGCGGTTCGATCTTTTCGTTTTTCATCAGCCGGTCGACAAGAATCTTTTCAGCGCGCAATTCGTCGCGGCGATGGATCAGCGTCACCTTGGAGGCGAAGTTGGTCAGGAACAGCGCTTCTTCCACGGCGGTATTGCCACCACCAATCACCACGATTTCCTGGCCGCGATAAAAGAAGCCGTCGCAGGTGGCGCAGGCCGACACGCCGAAGCCCTTGAACGCGTCTTCCGATGGCAGTCCCAGCCATTTGGCGCGCGCTCCGGTGGCCAGAATCACCGCGTCGGCGGTGTAGGTGGTGCCGCTGTCACCCTTGGCGGTGAACGGGCGTTTGGACGTGTCCAGGTCGGTGATGATATCGCCGACGATGTCACAGCCCATTTCAGTGGCGTGTTCCTGCATTTTGATCATCAGGTCGGGGCCCTGCACTTCGGTGAAGCCGGGATAGTTTTCCACCTCGGTTGTGGTGGTCAACTGACCGCCCGGTTCGATGCCCTGTACCAAGATGGGCGACAGCATCGCGCGGGAGGCATAGATGCCTGCGGTATAACCCGCCGGGCCGGAGCCGATGATCAGAACCTTGGTGTGACGCGTTTCGGCCATGACAGGACCCTTTTTGAGAAATTTCAGAACCAGTATCGCATATAGACGGCACCGGTCAGCGGGGGAAGGGGGGCGCGGCAAGACGTCATAAAATGCGGGTTGATGCGAAGATATGGTAATGATCTTGCGCTGCCGTGAAATATTGTTGCGCAGGAAAAGTTGCAGGTATATGAATTCGACCAAAGGAGACCGCGAATGCCCACGACCCGGCTTGATCCCATCGATCGGAAAATTCTGGCTGAACTTCAGGCGGATGGCCGGATGACCAATGTTGAATTGGCCAAGCGGGTGGGGATTTCCGCGCCGCCCTGTCTGCGCCGGGTTCGCACGTTGGAAGAGGCGGGGTTCATCAAGGGCTATCACGCCGATGTGGATGCGCGCGAACTGGGATTCGAAGTGCAGGTCTATGCCATGGTCGGGCTGCAAAGCCAGGCGGAATCAGACTTGAGCGCGTTTGAAGATCTGTGCCGCAAATGGTCTTTGGTTCGTGAATGCAACATGCTGAATGGCGAGGTCGATTTCATCCTGAAATGCGTGGCCCCCGACCTGAGCACCTTCCAGAGCTTCCTGACCGGGCAATTGCTGACCGCGCGAAACGTGGCATCGGTCAAGACCAGCCTGGTGATCCGCAGCGCCAAGGATGATCCCGGCGTGCCGTTCGACGTGTTGGAAGAACGGCTGAACCGGTCGGCGTGACGCCCGAATAGTTTCGTTGGCTTGGGGGGCGTTGCGCCGCGTCAAACCGCGCAACTGTCCATCAAACCGACCCGTTCTGCGGCGCGTTCGGGAAACAGGGCGGGACCGAAATCAAGCAGATTTGACACATGCGGGAACAGCGACAGGAACAGTCGCAGCATTTGCGGGCCGAGAATTTCGCCCAGTCCCGACCGTGGATGAAAACTGGCCAGATAGAGATCGTTGGCGCTGATCATCGCCTGGACCGGCAGGCAGATATGAAACACCTGTACCGGTGAGGGCGGGGTGGTTTGAAACACGCTGTCGCCATCGCAGAACTTGCTGACCGGCGTCAGCCGGTCGGTCGCGCCCCGGCGCAGCATCTGTGCCGCCGCCCCCAACACCAAATCCGATGCGGGACGCCCCATGCCGAACGTGTCGGCCATCACCCGGGTCAGTTGCGCCTGTTCGGGCCGTTCCGCCGGGGCGTTGGGGATGATGTTCATCATGCCGCGCCACAGCAACGGCTGCGGCCCGAAATCCAAGGTTTCGATCATCATGCCGGGTTCAAGGTCTTCGACCGCGCAGGGGCCGTTGGTGGTTTTGATCAGGGTACCGCGTGCGAAGGCGGAAAAGGCGGCTTCGAACATCGGTGTCGCCGGGGCGATGGCGGTATAGCGCGCCGGCACATTACCGGGGTCCAGATACAGCATTTCGTATCGCCGCATCAGCGTGGTTTTTGCCCGGTTGGTCTGGGCAATTCCGGGGGTATGGCGCAGGGAAACGGATTCCGGGGTCTGGTACCGGGACGGGGGGGAATAATGGCTCAAGTTCACGCGCTTTCGCAGTGTCGCATCCGTGCCGGCCCCCACCGACGACGACAGAAAGACTGTTTCAGTTCCATCTGTAGACGTCAGGATAATGATCCAAAAATCTGACGATTGTCAAAAAAGGGACATCATTGGTGGCTGATTTGGATGCAGTTTCGGTTTTGGCTGGGGGATGTTTCCGAGTTGTGAACAGTTTAGCCATATTTTGATTCGGCATGTTCATTCGGGTCGATCTTTGGGCCGGGGTGAAGCGAAGGGCGGGTCCGAAACAGAATGGGCCACCTCGAGGGAGGAGGCGGCCCTTCACTGACACGCACTTCGGCACTGGTTACTCGTCTGGTTGCCCTGATCGGTCAGGGCGAAACGGTGGCTCAGGCGCTGCGGCGCTTCGTCTGTGGAGCAAGGGCAGCGTTGTTGGCTTTTCTGCGCGCCCAAGGCAGCACGGGCAGATCGGATTTCGATGTTGTAATCACGGAGGTCATCCAGCGTTTTTGCGTTTTCATGGTAAAACCCTACTTTTGCCATTCACGTTTGTTTCTGTTGCTCCCAATCTGCCGTTGCATTGCGGCCATGATGGGGCGGCGCAGCGGGTAATTAGGGCAATTTGGTGAATTGACACTTTTCCCGAAAATTTGGTGATGTTTTTTCTAATGTGTTGAAAATAAACACTTAAACTGATCGCAGATTGACACGGCCTGCGGCCTGTCGCGGGGAATCGGACAATCCCGCGGCAGGTTTCGACTTTAACAATGTGGCGGGATTGAAGGGGTCGCGCTAAAGGCGAATGGACGAAATCAACCGGCCGTAATCGGCCTGCCCTTCATGGGTGCTGCGGCGGTAGGAATAGAATCGGGCCGGGTCGGAATAGGTGCAATGGCGAATCCATTCGGCATTGCCGATCCCGGCCTGTCGCAGACGATGCAGTCCGAAGGCGGGCAGGTCGAACAGATAGCGGTCGCCATTGCCATTGGCGAAAAAGCGGGAATTCGACGGGTCTTCGGCGATGAAATCGTCCAGGAATTCCGGTCCGACCTCATAGGCGCGTTGTGAAATCGTGGGGCCGATGGCGGCGACGGTGTTGGTGCGTGACGCGCCAAGGGTTTCCATCGCGTCCAGCGTGGCTTCCAATATGCCGTCCAGCGCGCCGCGCCAACCGGCATGAGCGGCACCGATCACACCGGCCTGCCGATCGGCGAACAGCACCGGCTGGCAATCGGCGGTCAGCACGGCCAGCGCCAGACCCGGCGTTGCCGTGACCAGCGCGTCGGCTTCGGGACGAGCCACCAGCGGTTCATCGATCACGGCGACCTTGGCGGAATGGACCTGATGGACATTTACCAGATGCGGCAGCGGGACCGCCATCGCGTCGGCCACGCGGCTGCGGTTGATCGCGACAATTTCAGACTGATCCGATGACCCTTGCCCGCAGTTCAACCCGGTGAACACGCCCGAAGACGCGCCGCCCTTGCGGGTGAAAAAGCCGTGTTTGGTATCGGTCAACAGGTCTGAGGTCAGGATTTCCAGTGTCATGAATCCAATCCCGGTGGGGGTGTTTGCGATTTCGGATAAAAGCCGATCACTTTGAAGAGCGTCCCCATTTCGTGCGGATGCGTCAAGCGCCGATGTGCGGCAATCAGGTTTTCCAGCCGATCCCCCGTTGATCCGCCGGCCAAAGCCTGTGCCCGCGCGGTGATCCCAAGCCGTTCGAGAAACACGCCCTGAGCGGTCAGCCGGGTATGGGCCGATGGTGTGGCTGCGGCCAAGGCTTCGAAATCCACATGCGCGGTCAGGTCAGAACCGCCTGGCGCATCGAGCGGGCCGATGGTTTCATGTGCTTGCAGCGCCTGCAACGTGTCGCCCTGCGACCGCCAGTCGCCATAATCGATAATCAGGGCCGCGCCGCCGCGGGTTTCGATCCGCTGGCCGATTTCGGCGGCCAATCCCGCTGCGGCGGGGCAGAGTTCGACCAGATCGCCATCCTTGGTATCGGCAAGCCGATCCGCAAGCGCGGCAACCGGGGCGGCGCCGCCAAGGGCGAAGGTCAACTTGCCGTCTTCGACCGTCACCCGTTTTTCGCGCCAACCGGCCCCGTCGCGGACAAATTGCCGGATCGGCAGCGCATCGAAGAATTCATTGGCCACGAAGAAAAGCGGCCGGTCGGGCAGATCACCGATGCCGTCGCACCATATAATGTCGTCGCGCGCGATGGTGTCGCGCTGTTTGTCGCGCAGCACCGGCGAGGCTTCGATCAGGTGCAAGCGCATCGCGGCGTGAAATCCCGGCACCGCTTGGGTGGCGCGCAGGATGTCGGCCATCAGGGTGCCACGGCCGGGGCCGGCTTCGGCAAGGGTGAACGGGGCGGGTTGGCCTTGATCGATCCATGCCTGCGCCAAGGCCAGCCCGATAAGTTCGCCGAACATCTGGCTGATTTCAGGGGCTGTGGTGAAATCACCCGCTGCGCCCAGCGGATCGCGGGTGGTGTAATAGCCAAGCGTCGGATGCAGCAGGCAATCGGCCATGTAATCGGCCAGCGTGATCGGGCCGGTGGCCGCGATCCGGTCCGCTAGGTGATCGCGCATTGTCGTCATGTCGCGCGGTTCCGGGCCGCCACCACGATGACGATCCCAAGCAACAGCATCGGCAAGGACAATAATTGGCCCATGCTGACGCCGGTGGGGCCCAGTTGCAGAATATAGCCCATCGGGTTGCCGACGCTGATGAATTGATCATCGGCCTGACGGAAAAATTCCACGATGAAGCGGGCAAGGCCATAGCCTGCGATGAACAAGCCCATGATTTGTCCCGGAATTTTCAGCCCATTGCGGCGGAACGCCAAAACGAGCAGCAGCAGCCCCAGAACCAGTCCTTCCAATGCGGCCTCGTAGAGCTGCGAAGGATGGCGGGCGCAGATGCCGGTGACGCCTTCGCAGGTCTGCGCCGAAGCCCCGGGAAAGGCGACGCCCCAAGGCAGGTCAGTGGGCCGACCCCAAAGTTCGGCATTGATGAAATTGGCAATCCGGCCCAGCATCAGCCCGGTCGGCACCGCCAAGGCAAGGCTGTCGCCCAGCGACAGGCGCGGGATCTTGTGCCGGGCGGCATAGATCAGCGCGGCGATAACGACGCCCAGAAAACCGCCATGGAACGACATGCCACCCTGCCAGACCATCAGGATTTCCTGTGGATGGCGCAGGTAATACCCGGCTTGGTAAAACAGCACATAGCCCAGGCGGCCACCAAGAATCACGCCGACGATGATCCAGCTGAGCAATTCTTCGACCTGTTCGGGGGTCATCGGTGGCGTGTCGCCGGGCCAAAGCCGGGGACGCCTGACCGCCATCACGATCAGCCGCCAGCCGATCAAGATGCCCGCGATATAGGCCAGCGCGTACCAGCGCAGCGAAAATTCCACGCCGAACAGCGCGATGGTGAAAATCTCGGGCGAGATATCGGGGAAGGGAATGAGGGCCTGCATGTGCGTCTGTGTGCCTTTGGCGGAACCGGGAAGTCAACCTTGTGAACGGCGGCGATGCGGCCCATATAGGAAGAAAAGGAACGGTGGAGAACCAGATGCAGACGCGGAACAAATTTTTCGACGACATGTCGCAGCTGATGACCAACGCGATGGGCGTGGCGCAGGGGGCCAAGGACGAAGCGGAAAACGCCGCCAAAAGCCTTGTTGACCGCTGGCTGGCCGACCGCGATTTCGTCACCCGCGAAGAATTCGACGCGGTGCGCGCGATGGCACAGAAGGCGCGGGAAGAAAACGAAGCGCTGAAAGCCCGGCTCGACGCGCTGGAAGCGGCGACGAAGTAGCGCCTGCGCATCGGTGGGGCTTTGACGGAACAAAGCCAAGGCAGGTGCCCCATTCATAAGTCCGAAACCCCAAGTCTTGATCGTGCCACGCTGCGCCGGTTGCCGCGCGGCATCTGGGCGTTGGGGTTCGTATCGCTGTGGATGGATATTTCATCGGAAATGATCCACGCGCTGCTGCCGGTCTATCTGGTGGGGTTCATGGGGGCCTCGATGGTGACGATCGGGTTGATCGAAGGCTTTGCCGAAGCCATCGCCGCCATCACGAAAGTGTTTTCCGGCGCGTTGAGCGACTGGCTTGGCAAGCGCAAGATCCTTGCGGTGATCGGATACGGGCTTGCCGCTGTGACCAAGCCGGTGTTTCCGCTGGCCCCGACCATTGGTTGGCTGATCGGGGCGCGGTTCATTGATCGCGTCGGCAAGGGCATACGCGGCGCACCGCGCGACGCGCTGATCGCCGATATTTCCCCCCGCGATCTGCGCGGGGCCAGTTTCGGCCTGCGTCAAGCGTTGGATACGGTCGGGGCTTTCCTTGGTCCGGTCATCGCGGTTCTGTTGATGTGGCTGACCGCCGACAACATCCCCGTTGTGTTCTGGATTGCGGTCATCCCGGCCTTTATCTCGGTAGGGTTGCTGTTCACGCTGGTGCCGGAACCGGAACGGCCCGCCGACATGCCAAAGGTCAAATCCCCGCTCAGCCTGCGGGAATTGCGGCGGTTGGGGCGCGCGTTCTGGTGGGTCGTCGGCGTGGCGTCGGTCTTTACGCTGGCCCGGTTCAGCGAAGCCTTCCTGATTCTCAAAGCGCATGCCGAAGGGGCCCCCACCGGCCTGATCCCGGTCGTTTTGGTGGTGATGAACATATTCTATGCCGCCGCCGCCTATCCCGCCGGTGTGTTGTCGGACAACGGGTCACGGTTGCGCGTTCTGGCCTTTGGGATGGGGCTTTTGGTCGTGGCTGATCTGGTTTTCGTTCTGATCCCGGGATTGACCGGTGTGTTTTTCGGTCTTGCCATCTGGGGCGTACATATGGGGTTCACCCAAGGGGTGTTTTCCAGCCTCGTGGCCGATACGGCCCCGGCAGAACTGCGCGGCACCGCCTTTGGCATGTTGAACCTGTTGACTGGGGTGATGATTCTGTTGGCCAGCGTCATCGCGGGTATTTTGTGGGACAGTGTGGGGCCGAACGGCACTTTCCTTACCGGGGCTGCTCTGGCTGTGCTTGCCCTTGTCGGGATGATCCCGCTGCGGCGTGTGCTGCGGTCCAATAAGGCGGCTCAGAGCGGAGCCGACAGCGTCTGAACGGTTGCGGTCCCCCCGGACATGCGGCGACCCAACAGCCGAATTGCCCCGGCCATTACAAAGCGGTATCACCGGAACAGAATGATAAAGGACATGTTGGATCATGACGAAACCTGACGATCTGATCTGTGTCGGTGTTATCGCGGGTGCCTTTGGCGTGCGCGGTGAAGTCCGGCTGAAAAGCTATACCGCCGATCCCGAGGCGATCGAGGATTATAACCCCTTGACCACCGAAGACGGCAGCCAAAGCTTCGAGGTCGGCATCCTGCACCAGATCAAGAACGGGCTGTCGGTGCGGCTGACTGCGGTCAGTACCAAGGAACAGGCCGACGCGCTGAAAGGGGTCAAGCTTTATGTCCCGCGCGACCGGTTGCCTTCGCTGCCTGACGATGAATTCTACCATGCCGACCTGATCGGACTGGACGTGGTCGATACCGGAGGTACCACGCTGGGTCAGATCAAATCGGTACTCAATCACGGGGCTGGCGATTTGCTGGAAGTCCAGGGTCCGGGGCTGAAGTCTTCGGTTCTGCTGCCCTTTACCCGGGACGCGGTGCCGACCGTCGACCTGAACCGGGGCCGGGTCATCGCCGACCCGCCGGACGGGTTGTTCCCCGAATGACGAAGGTGATCGTTCATGCCGGGTTTCACAAAACCGGCACCACCAGCCTGCAACAGCACCTGATCCGGCTGCGCAAACCGCTGAAACCTTTCATGACCTATTACGGCAAGAACGATTTCATCGCCGCCGGGACACATGCCCGCAAATACGCGCAAAAACCGTTCTGGCATCGCCGGATCATGTTTCGCCGGGCGTTTCGCCGTTTTCTGGCCGGTATTCCTGCCGACCCGGTGATTTTCATATCGCGCGAAACATTGGCCGGAACCATGCCGGGCCACCGTGATTGGCGCGGACGGGTGATCCATGATTACGCCCATTCCGCGGTGCCGATCGGCCGCGAAATCATCCGCGAACTGCGCCGCCGGTTCGGCCCCGATGTCGAGGTTGAATTCCTGCTGACGACGCGGGCCGCCGATAAATGGCTGCGTTCGGTCTATGGCCATCTGCTGCGGTCGATCCATCTGACCGAAAGTTACGAGGATTTTCTGGCGCAGTTTATGGGCCTGCCCAATCCCACCGCCGAAGCCCATCGCATTGCCAATGGATTGCGGCCCTGTAAAACGCATATCATCGCGCTGGAAAACTACACCGGCCACCGTCATGGCCCCGCCGGAATGGTGCTTGACCTGATTGGGGTGCCTGAAGCGGTGCAGGACACATTGCCCGCAGCAAAGCGGGAAAATGTCGGTCAGACCAAGCAGCTTGAAGCGGAATTTCTGGCCCTCAACCGGTCAGGCAAGCCCAAGGCAGCGCTGCGCAAGAGCAAGGAAAAGATGATCGATAACCATCGCCAGACGCTTGATTGAGGGTTGTCGAAAGCCAACCGAACCCGCTAGGACCGCGCTATGACCGACACACCCAAATCCCATGGCCGTAAATCCATCAAGCTGTCTTTGACGCCTCGGCAGTTGATGACCCCGTCGCCGACCCTTGCAGGGGTCTGGACCGCGCGGATCATCACGTTGTTCCCGCAGGCCTTTCCCGGTGTTTTGGGTGAAAGCCTGACCGGCAAGGCGTTGAAAGACGGAAAATGGCAGTTGGAAACCACCGATCTGCGCGATTTCGGCATCGGCAAGCATCGCAATGTCGATGACACCCCTGCCGGTGGCGGGGCTGGCATGGTGCTGCGCCCCGACGTGTTGGGCAATGCGATCGACCACACGCTGCGCGGCGTTCGGGGGACCCCGCGGTTGGTCTATCTCAGTCCGCGCGGGCGGCGGTTCGATCAGGCGATGGCGCGGGATTGGTCCGAAGGTGATGGCGTGACGCTGCTGTGTGGCCGGTTCGAAGGGGTCGATCAGCGGGTGCTGGACTATTACGGGATCGAAGAGGTCAGTCTTGGCGATTTCGTCCTGACCGGCGGCGAAATCGCGGCACAGGCGATGATCGATGCCACGGTGCGGCTGCTGCCATCGGTTTTGGGCAATGCCGAAAGCATCGAGGACGAAAGCCATTCGAACGGGTTGCTGGAACATCCGCAATACACCCGGCCCGCCGAATGGAACGGGTTAGAAATCCCCGACGTGCTGATGTCCGGCCATCACGGCAAGATCGCACAATGGCGTCACCAGATGGCGGAAGACCTGACCCGGACCCGACGTTCCGACATGTGGGCGGCCTATCGTGGCAAGTCGGACAACGAACGTTAGGCGGTCGGAACAGCCCGGTTAGCATTGTGTCTGTGCATTTTTTTCGCAGTGACAGGCAACGCCGCTAGTTCAGGATCGCAATCGATGCGTTCAGCACCGAAGCGAAACCGACCCAGGCGGCGTAGGGGATAAACAACCAGGCAGACAGCCGATCCCGCTGCCATGCTGTTGCGATGAAGCCCAGAACGGTTGCCAGCAGCAGCAAAATGACGACAACGGCCAGCCCGGTTTGCTGCGCGGCAAAGAACGTCGGCGACCACAGGAAATTGAGCCCCAGTTGCAACCACCACAATTTCATCTGCCATTCCCCGCGCCCGGAACGCCAACTGCGCCAGCCAGCAATTGCAATCAGGATATAGAGCACCGACCAGACCGGGCCAAACACCCAGCCCGGCGGGTTGAAGGACGGTTTCACCAACTGCGCATACCATTCGCCCGGCGCGGTTACATAGCCGATGGACAGTCCCCCGCCCAACACCAGTGCAAGAAAGAGGATCAAGGCAAGTCGTTCTGTCATGGCACGGTCGATCCTGTTCTTGTGTCGCCCGATCATTGCCGGGCAGTGGGCCGCGTCTAAGGCGCGATCACGGCAGCGCGAAGGGTCACTTTGTCGAGGCTGTCAGCCTAGCCGCTGATCGCCGCTGTTGGCAATCTGTCGATCACCTGGTTTCTGAATTGCCAGGGCGGTTTCAAATCCGTGCTGATCGGCCTTGGGGGTATGGCAGGGGATTGCAGCCCTGCGCCCGGTGGTGAATAGTTCGACCAGCCCAAATTGAACGAAGGAGATTGAGCAGTGGCAGGTAAGTTCGAGCTTTACACCGACAAGGCCGGGGAATTCCGGTTCCGCCTGAAAGCGGGCAACGGTGAAATCATTCTGGCCAGCGAAGGCTACAAGCAACGCGCCAGTGCCGAGAACGGCATCGCATCGGTCAAGAAAAACGCCCCCGAAGATGCGCGTTACGAGCGTAAGGAAACCAAGTCGGGTAAGCACATGTTCAACCTGAAAGCCACCAATGGCCAGGTGATCGGCACCTCGGAAAGCTATGAAAGCACCTCGGGGCGCGACAATGGTATTGAATCGGTCAAGAAAAACGCGCCGGACGCGGATATCAAAGACCTGACCGCCTGAGCCGGACCCCTGTCGGGCCTTTCTGCCAATGCCGCAGAAAGGCCTTGATCCTTTGCCCCCCCGCCCCTATACACCGCCCGTTCGGAGCCGGAATCGGCTGTCGGACATATTGGGTATGGAGAGGTGCTTCTTCGGCATCAGCAACGGTCAGCCCGATAGCGAACAAGAAGAACGACCTGAACTCTGGCGGGCGCGGCAAGCGGACCCGGTCGAAGGCCGAGAGCTCTGAGGACGGCACATTACCTTTGCGGAACAACCGCAAGCAAAATAGGAGAGGATCAGATGGATCTGATCGCACAGCTGGAGGCGGAACAAGTTGCCGCCCTGGGGAAAACCATCCCCGATTTCAAAGCCGGTGATACCATTCGCGTCGGTTACAAAGTGACCGAAGGCACCCGCAGCCGGGTGCAGAATTACGAAGGCGTCTGCATCAGCCGTAAAAACGGTTCGGGCATTGCCGGGTCGTTCACCGTCCGCAAGATTTCGTTCGGCGAAGGCGTGGAACGTGTGTTCCCGCTCCACTCGACCAACATCGAATCGATCGAAGTTGTTCGTCGTGGCCGCGTCCGTCGCGCCAAACTTTACTATCTGCGCGCACGTCGCGGTAAATCCGCCCGGATCGCAGAAGTCACCAACTACAAGCCCAAATCGGGCGCACAAGCGTAAGGAGCGGAACGATGAAAGACGGTATCCACCCCGAATATCACTTCATCGAAGTGAAAATGACCGACGGCACGATGTTGACCATGCGCTCGACCTGGGGCGCAGAAGGCGACACCTTGGCGCTGGACATCGATCCGACCGTTCACCCGGCATGGACCGGCGGCACGTCGCGCCTGCTGGATGCTGGCGGCCGCGTGTCCAAGTTCAAGAACAAATATGCAGGTCTGGGCTTCTAAGCTTTTTCCTGACCGACGAAAAGAAAGCCCCGCCATTGGCGGGGCTTTTTGTTTGGGGTGAGGATATGTTTGGTCGTGATCCGAACTGCCCTGCATAAGCGCAGTTTTTTGACTAACGCAAAATCCCCGGATCGGTTCCGAGGTCCAGCCCCGGAAACACCGCCTGTTCCAGCACCGACCGGTCGAACCCATAAAGCCCGCGCATCGCCCAACCGGCATAGGCGCGCACATCCCGCGTCGGCATCAGGTCGCGGCGTTGATAGAGATCCGCTTCGCTCAACCCCGGCCAATCTCCGTAAACCTTGCCGCCGCGCACCGTGCCGCCGGCCAGCAGCATTGCCCCGCCGGTGCCGTGATCGGTGCCCTTGGTGCCGTTTTCGCGCACCGTGCGGCCGAATTCGGTCATCGCCAGAACCGTGGTTTTCTTCCACTGCGGGCCCAGTTCCGCCTTCAGGGTCAGGATCGCTTGCGACAGTTGGCCCAACGCGCGCGGCAGCGCCCTTTGCTGCCCGTCATGGGTATCCCATCCGCCAATGGAAAACGCCGCGATCCTTGTGTCGGCCTTCAACCGCTGGGCGGTGAATTCGGCGATCAATTCTATCCCCTTGGCCTTGCCCTTGGGGCGCGCGTCCATGGTGGCCATGTCCGACATCCCTGACATCCCGTCCACCGCCATCATCGCGTTTTCTGCCATCGTTTGCATCGAACCCGACAGCGCCTGCGCCTCGGCGAAGGCATCTCGGAACAACGGATCGTCATGCATCACCAATTCGGCCAGCCGCACCGCTTGCGGGCTGAGACCCAGACTGATGTCGGGCGACCAGTTGGCCACCGGGGCCGCGCCGGTCAGCAGCAACATGTTGTCATGCCCGATCGAATAGGCGGTTTCCGCTTCGACCCCCGGCACGCTTTGCAGCAGCCGGTTCAGCCAGCCGTCGCGCCCCGCCGCCGAACCCAGCGTCGCGGTGCCCGCCTCCAGCAGATCCTGACCGTCGAAATGGCTGCGCTTGTCGCGGTAGGGGGTGGACACCGCGTGCACAAACCCCAGATCGCGGGCCTGCCACAGCGGGTAAAGCGGCGCCAGCGCGGGATGCAGCGCGAAAAAACCGTCCAGATCCAGCGCCCCGGCTGCGGGGCCAGCCGTCAGGGTGCGGCGCAAGCCGGGAAAGGATGGATCGCCGTAAGGCTGCACCACGTCCAGCCCATCCATCGCGCCGCGTAGGATGATGACCACCAGTCGCTGATCCCAAGGGGCCGCGGCCAGGCTGATCGGTGTCAACAACGGGCTGGCCGCCGCCGAACAGCCCAGGATCGCGGATCGGGTCAGAAAGGCGCGGCGCGACAGCGATGCGGTCATGGGCTTGTTCCTATTTCCGTTGAAAGGCGGGCGAGGCCAGGATCAGCGCGATCCCGACCCGCCGGTTTTCTGCCGCCTTGGCCGCGAACTGCACCGGTTCTGGGGCCCAGCGTCCCAAGGCATCGGTGACAAAGTGGCGTGGATCAGGCAGCGGGTTGCGCAGCTTGGCGGGGACCGACATCGCCCAGTCGATCCGCGCGGTCAATCCCTGCGGGGTCAACCACGCGGTGTCCACTTCGGTCCAGCCATCGGGGCCCAGCGGGGCCTGCCATGGCTGCCCCATCAATTGCAACGGTTTCAGGAACAACCGGATCACCAGTTTTTCGTGCTGGTCGCCAGTTTCGACCGTGCTGAAGACCTGCGGATCGACCGCCAGCGCCCGCATCGTGGAGGCGATGAATTCATCCGGTAGTTTGATATTTCCCGGTTCGGGTTGCCAAGCGGCGGGGTGGGTCAGCAAGGCGTCGTAAACCTGCGCCAGATCGCCGCCGGTATCGCGGTAGCGCTGTGCCAGCGCCTGCACCAGATCGGGATCGGGCGTGTCGGACACGAAATGCACCGCCAATTTGCGCGCGATGTGCTGCGCGGTGGCGGGATGGGCTGCCAGATCTTCCAGCACGGCGCGGATATCGCCCAATCCCGGCTGTCCGCCGCCATAGGTTTTGCCCAACACGGTTTCGGTCCCCGGTTCTGCAAAATCCTTGCGGAACTTGGTGCCGTCCTGCGCCGAATAGGTCAGTCCGGTCAGCAATTCGGCCAACTGCCGCACATCGGCTTGGCCATACGGCGCACCAACCCCCAGCGTGTGCAATTCCAACAGTTCGCGCGCCAGATTTTCGTTCAGCCCCGCCTTTGCTCCACGCTTTTCCGCCCTGCGGCTGCCGGGGCCCATGGAATTTTCCTGATCGAGATAATGCACCATCAGCGGGCTGGTGGTGACAGCGTATAACAGATCGGCAAAGCGCCCGGTCAGGTGCGGCCTGATCGCGTCTTCGATATAGGGCGTGGTGCCGCGTTTCAGCAGCCCGGCCTTGCCCTGCGCGGTGAAATGATCGGCCCAGAAGGCCGACAGTCTTTCGCGGAAGCCGTCCCCGGTCCAGACCCGGCGCAGCATCGTTTGCACCAGCCAGTGCCGGTGTTGCTGCCGCGCATCCTTCTTGATCAGCTTCAATTGTTTTTGCAGGGCTTTGCCCGCATCGGTGCCGCGCAGCTTCTTGAAGTCTTTGCGGATCATCTGAGCGTCGTGCATTCGGCCGAGGAAGATCGAAAACGGCTCGACCGGGAATTGCGCGGCGATGTCGTCCGACGCTTGTAACCGGGTCAGCATATCCGCCACCGATTCCGGTGCCGCCCGTCGCGGCGACAGTCCGTAGCCAAACCGTTTTTCCGCCAGAATGGGATCGAATGTCACTGATTTGCCTCCGGCACCCGCCTGTTGCGAAGATAGTGCAGGAAACGCGCCATGCCATCTTAAAACCGTGTCGGGCTAATCCTTTTCGGCGGCGCTTTGCCGGTCAGATGCAAAAAGGCCCGACGGCGTATTGCCATCGGGCCCAATCGTTCGCTGTGACCGGACCTTAGTCCTGCGGGATGACCCGCAGGCCCAGTTCCATCAACTGATCCGACGTCGGATCGCTGGGCGCGTTCATCATCAGGTCTTCGGCGCGCTGGTTCATTGGGAACATCACCACTTCGCGGATATTCGCTTCGTCGGCCAGCAGCATCACGATGCGGTCGACACCGGCGGCACAGCCACCGTGCGGCGGGGCGCCGTATTTGAACGCGTTGACCATTCCGCCGAAGCGTTTCATCACTTCGTCCTTGCCGTAACCGGCCAGTTCGAACGCCTTGAACATGATTTCCGGCTTGTGGTTCCGGATCGCGCCCGACACCAATTCGTAGCCGTTACAGGCCAGATCGTACTGATAGCCCTTCACATGCAGCGGATCGCCCAACAGGGCGTCCAAGCCGCCCTGCGGCATCGAGAACGGGTTGTGGTCGAAATCCAGACCGCCGTTTTCTTCGTCGAGCTGGAAAATCGGGAAATCGACGATCCAAGCAAAGGCGAAACGGTCCTTGTCGATCAGGCCCAGGTCTTCGCCGATCACGTTGCGGGCACGGCCCGCGACCGGTTCGAAGGCTTTCGGTTTGCCACCAAGGAAGAAGGCCGCGTCACCGACGCCAAGGCCCAGTTGCTGACGGATCGCTTCGGTGCGTTCTGGGCCGATGTTTTTCGCCAGCGGTCCGGCGGCTTCCATGCCACCTTCGACTTCGCCGGATTTCAGCTTGGCTTGCGCTTCTTTCACCGGAATGCCCAGCTCTTGCGCCACGGAATCCGCGGTCTTTTCCCGCCAGAAGATATAGCCCATGCCGGGCAGACCTTCTTGTTGTGCGAATTTGTTCATCCGGTCACAGAATTTGCGGCTACCGCCGGTGGGGGCGGGGATGGCGCGGATTTCGGTGCCATCCTGTTCCAAAAGGCTGGCGAAGATGGCGAAACCGGACCCGGCGAAATGCTCGGATACGATCTGCATCTTGATCGGGTTGCGCAGATCGGGTTTGTCGGTGCCGTACCACAGGGCCGCGTCGGCATGGGAAATCTGCGGCCAGTCGGTATCGACTTTGCGACCGCCGCCGAATTCTTCGAACACGCCTTGCAGCACCGGTTCGATCGTGTCGAACACATCCTGCTGGCTGACAAAGGACATTTCCATGTCGAGCTGATAGAAATCGGTGGGCGACCGGTCGGCGCGGGGGTCTTCGTCGCGGAAACAGGGCGCGATCTGGAAATACTTGTCGAACCCGGCGACCATCATCAGCTGTTTGAACTGCTGCGGGGCCTGCGGCAGCGCATAGAACTTGCCTGGATGCAGACGCGACGGCACCAGGAAGTCGCGCGCGCCTTCGGGGCTGGAGGCGGTGATGATCGGGGTCTGATATTCGCGGAAACCCTGATCCCACATCCGTTTGCGCATCGACATCACCACGTCAGAGCGCAGTTTCATGTTGGTTTGCATCGCTTCGCGGCGCAGGTCGAGGAAGCGGTATTTCAGGCGGGTTTCTTCGGGGTATTCCTGATCGCCGAACACCATCAGCGGCAATTCATCCGCCGCGCCCAGAATTTCGAGATCGCGCACGAAGACTTCGATCTCGCCGGTGGGCAGTCCCGGATTCACCAGGCTTTCGTCGCGCGCCAGAACGTTGCCGTCGATACGGATACACCATTCGGACCGGACCTTGTCCAGTTCGGCAAAAACCGGGCTGTCGCCGTCGGCGATTACCTGTGTCATGCCGTAATGGTCGCGCAGGTCGATGAACAACACGCCGCCATGATCGCGGACCCGATGGACCCAGCCCGACAGACGGACGGTTTCACCCACATGGGCCTTGTTCAGTTCGGCGCAGGTATGGCTGCGGAAAGTGTGCATGGTTTGACCTTTCGTCAGGCGTCGTCGGCGCGCCCACGCGCGCGGAATTCATCCGGGCCGATACACCTTTTTGTGCCCCGGATGTCAAGCGCAAGGCCCAAAAGACAGGTCAAATCGACCCTTCCGCTTCGCCGGATCGCCAAGAGTCCGTCCGATTGCCCCGTGCGCTGTGCACCACGGTGCCGGGAACGGCCAACCCATCGGTTTTGTCGGGCAGGTGCCGGTGCAGGCAACAGATGTTTGCCGTTGCCTCTTGCGCAGCGGTCCGGGATGTCTATAACCCGCAACAATTTGCGCGGGGTGAGTCATACCCCTGCACGATGCTGCCCGCAGAAAAAAAGAGGTCCGCCATGCCCAAAAGAACCGATATCTCCTCGATCATGATCATCGGGGCGGGGCCCATCGTCATCGGTCAGGCCTGCGAATTCGACTATTCCGGTGCCCAGGCCTGCAAGGCGCTGCGCGAAGAAGGTTACCGCGTCATTCTGGTCAATTCGAACCCGGCGACGATCATGACCGATCCGGGGCTGGCCGACGCCACATATATCGAACCGATCACGCCGGAAGTTGTCGCCAAGATCATCGAGAAAGAGCGCCCCGACGCATTGCTGCCCACGATGGGCGGGCAAACGGGCCTGAACACTTCGCTGGCGCTGGCCGATATGGGCGTGCTGGACAAGTTCGGCGTTGAATTGATCGGCGCCAACCGCGACGCCATTGAAATGGCCGAGGATCGCAAGCTGTTCCGCGAAGCGATGGACCGGATCGGGCTGGAAAATCCCAAGGCCACCATTGTCACCGCCCCGGTCAAGGGCAATGGCAACGCCGATCTGGAAGCGGGCGTGCAAATCGCGCTGGACGAACTGGAAGGCATCGGCCTGCCGGCGATCATCCGCCCCGCCTTTACCTTGGGCGGCACCGGCGGTGGCGTAGCCTATAACCGCGAAGATTACATTCATTACTGCCGCACCGGCATGGATGCTTCGCCGGTGAACCAGATCCTGGTCGATGAATCGTTGCTGGGCTGGAAAGAATTCGAAATGGAGGTCGTGCGCGACAAGGCCGACAATGCGATCATCGTCTGCGCGATTGAAAACGTCGATCCGATGGGCGTGCATACCGGCGACAGCATCACCGTGGCCCCGGCGCTGACCCTGACCGACAAGGAATACCAGATCATGCGCAACGGCTCGATCGCCGTGCTGCGTGAAATCGGCGTCGAAACCGGCGGGTCGAACGTGCAATGGGCGATCAACCCCGAAGACGGCCGCATGGTGGTGATCGAAATGAACCCGCGGGTGTCGCGATCTTCGGCGCTGGCGTCGAAAGCGACCGGGTTCCCGATCGCGAAAATCGCCGCCAAGCTGGCGATCGGGTATACGCTGGACGAGCTGGACAATGACATCACCAAGGTGACACCGGCGTCGTTCGAGCCGACCATCGATTATGTCGTCACCAAGATCCCGAAATTCGCCTTTGAAAAATTCCCCGGTTCCGAACCGCATCTGACAACGGCGATGAAATCGGTGGGCGAAGCGATGGCGATCGGCCGCACCATCCATGAATCGCTGCAAAAGGCGCTGGCGTCGATGGAATCGGGTCTGACCGGCTTTGACGAGGTCGACATCGACGGTGCGCCGGACAAGGCCGCCGTGATCAAGGCGATCAGCAAACAAACCCCCGACCGGATGCGCACCATTGCACAGGCGATGCGCCACGGGCTGACGGATGATGAAATCCACGTCGTCACCATGTTCGACCCTTGGTTCCTGGCCCGTATTCGCGAAATCGTCGAAACCGAAGACGTTGTCAAAAAGGACGGCTTGCCGGTGACTGAGGACGGGTTGCGCCGGTTGAAAATGATGGGCTTCACCGATGCCCGGCTGGCCATGCTGACCGGACGGACCGAAGCCAATGTCCGCCGCGCCCGGCAAAATCTGGGTGTCACCGCAGTGTTCAAGCGGATCGATACCTGTGCCGCCGAATTCGAAGCGCAGACGCCTTATATGTATTCGACTTACGAAGCCCCGGCGATGGGCGATGTTGAATGCGAAGCGCGCCCCAGCGACCGCAAAAAGGTGGTCATTCTGGGCGGCGGTCCGAACCGGATCGGGCAGGGGATCGAATTCGACTATTGCTGTTGCCATGCCTGTTTCGCACTGACCGAGGTCGGGTATGAAACCATCATGATCAACTGCAACCCGGAAACCGTGTCGACCGACTATGACACATCGGACCGGCTGTATTTCGAACCGCTGACGTTCGAACATGTGATGGAAATCCTGCGTGTGGAACAGGAAAACGGCACCCTGCACGGGGTGATCGTGCAATTCGGCGGTCAGACGCCGCTGAAGCTGGCCAATGCGCTGTATGAAGAGGGCATTCCGATCCTCGGCACCACGCCCGACGCGATTGACCTTGCCGAAGACCGCGAACGGTTTCAGCAACTGGTGAATAAGCTGGAGCTGAAACAGCCGCATAACGGCATTGCTTCGACCGATGCCCAGGCGCTGGCCATCGCCGAAGAAATCGGTTTCCCGCTGGTGATCCGCCCGTCTTATGTGTTGGGCGGCCGGGCGATGGAAATCGTCCGCGACATGGCGCAGCTGGAACGTTATATCGCCGAAGCGGTGGTGGTGTCGGGCGACAGCCCGGTGTTGTTGGACAGTTATCTTTCCGGTGCCATCGAATGCGACGTGGACGCGTTGTCCGATGGCAAGACCGTACATGTGACCGGCATCATGCAGCATATCGAAGAAGCGGGCGTGCATTCGGGCGACAGCGCCTGTTCGTTGCCGCCTTATTCGTTGCCGCAGGATATCATCGTGGAAATCAAACGTCAGACCGAAGCGTTGGCGTTGTCGCTTGGCGTGGTTGGGTTGATGAACGTGCAATTCGCGGTCAAGGACGGCGAGATTTACCTGATCGAAGTCAACCCCCGTGCATCGCGTACCGTGCCTTTTGTGGCCAAGGCCACCGACAGCGCCATTGCGTCGATCGCGGCGCGGCTGATGGCGGGCGAACCGATGGAAAATTTCCCGCTGCGCGGCGAATATCCCAAAGATGCCAAGCCCGGCACCCTGCCGATGGCCGACCCGATGACGCTGGCCGATCCCAACATGCCATGGTTCAGCGTGAAGGAAGCAGTGCTGCCCTTTGCCCGTTTCCCCGGCGTTGATACCATTCTGGGCCCGGAAATGCGCTCGACCGGTGAAGTCATGGGCTGGGACACCTCCTTTGCTTTGGCCTTCCTCAAGGCGCAGCTTGGGGCGGGTACCGATCTGCCGTCCGAAGGACGTGTGTTCATCTCGATCAAGGATGATGACAAGACCGCGCTGATGGTCGACGCCGCCAAGACCCTGACCGACCAAGGCTTCACCATCGTCGCCACCCGCGGCACGGCGGCTTGGCTGGCTGAAAACGGGATTGGTTGCGAAACCGTCAACAAGGTCTATGAGGGTCGTCCGAATATCGTCGACCTGTTGAAAGACGGCCAGATCGCGCTGGTGTTGAACACCACCGAAGGCACGCAGGCGGTCGAAGACAGCCGCGAAATCCGCTCGGTCGCGCTGTATGACAAGATCCCCTATTACACCACCGCCGCTGGTGCCCAGGCCGCTGCACAGGCCATTCAGGCCCGCACCGAAGGCGATTTCGGGGTGATGAGCCTGCAAGGTTAATCCTGATCACCGCCGCCCGCACAGTCAGCCGGGCGGCGTTTTACGACAGGGTTTCGATTCGAATCCGCCCACACGAGTCGCAATCCCGTGGGTGACAGCCTGCGGCATAGCCGTGCTGACTACAATTTCTTACAGGTAACTCAAAGATACCTACAGATAATTGCAGGCCATTGCGGGGCCGTCAGGCCGGTTTCCCCAAGACAGTCCCCCCTCAGTCACCCTATACTTTAGGGTAAGGAAAGCGTCGGGGACAATGTCATCCCCAAGCCCGTCCCCGAAGGTTCCGGCGCGACAGTTGTTACATGTAAATACCCATTTCATGAGCCATTTGAAACTGTCAGGGGCCTTCCGAAAGGAGGGCCTCTTATTCTGTCAGCTATTGCCCGTATCGGCCCCGGACGATTGCGCCTGTGCTGATTTCACCTCGATCTGATCGACGCCGACGCCATCCATCTGCACCAGGAAATAATGTGCTTTCGGATCTTTCGACCGCTGCGGATCGGGAAGCATGCCAGCGCTCATGGCAAGGGCGGCGATTTCGGCCCGATTGCTGCATTTGGTTTTGATCATCAGGTTGTGCATCCGCTGCCGTAGCGCGGAAACCGAAATCCCCAGATCGGCGGCGATCTGTTTGTCCTGCAAGCCGCGCCCGATCAGTTCCAGCAATTCGCGCTGCTTGTCGCTGATCTGATTACGGTCGAAAAATTCGGTTGCGAAATGGGCCACATAGCGTTGATGCGCAATCAGCGCCGCCACGTTCAACGCCCAGCCATGCGCCTTGACGATGGCCAACATATCCCGTTTGGAATGATCGCCCGAAAACGTGATCATCCCGGCCTGTGGTGGCGCATTCACCCGCAACGGCACCGAAAACCCCGCCCGCATTCCCCGCCGCGCCGCTTCACGCAACACCTCGACCCGGCATTCGGGCAGGTGCAGATAGTCGTCGATGAATTCCAGTCCGACCAGAATAGGGGTCAGGTGCCGCGCCGCATGGCTGCGAAAATAGGACCATTTCGCGCTTTCGGGATCTTCGTTTTCGTGCCCCAGCCACCGGGAATCGTACGAGCAGCGTACAAACAGGATACGCTGCAATTCAGAGAAATTGCTGGCGGTGATGAAATCGATGAAGGGCAGGTCAAGCTGTCGGCCCAGCCCTACCAGCAGATCCCAGACTTCAACCGAATGGCGGGTAGATTCGATGTCGCGCAGAAAATCATGCAGAAGCTGAGGCGTTTGTTGTTCCGCCGCCAACAAGTCGCGCTTCTTTGGCTCGTGCGGAGCCGGCATGCATTACCCGCTTTCTTCTTCCAAATGCAATTTCATGTCGATCAGCACATGTTGCAATGCCAAGGTTTCACGCAGCAATCGCTTGGCTTCGTTCACACTGATCACACCGTCTTCGATTGACTGGTTATATTCCGCCATCAACATAGCAAAACGTTGACTCAACGCAATAACGTCGGAATTCACCCCGCCCTTATCGGAATTTTCGCGGGTGTCGTCATAGGATAGGGTAATGCCGCGCAGGTCCGCCAGGGCGCTGGTGACATGTGGGTGCGATGCCGCTTCTTCCAGCGCGGCGACCGCATCGACGGGCATGAAACGGTCGGCGTGATCGGCATGATCGGAATAATACCGGCCCAGCGTCGCCTTGGATTTCCCGGTCAGTTGGCAGGCGGCTTCAATGCCGACATCCTTGACCAAGGCTTCGGTATGTTTTTTCAAATAACTCGCGACGACCGACATCGTTAACCCCGCATTTTTTTCCGGCACAGCGCCGGGGAATTGCTTGCCCTTATTCCCATTACTGTTTTGTTCCCAAATTGTCATTTATTAATCCGTCCCTCCTCGGTTGGGACGTTGCGGGAGATGGTTCTTTCCCCCGGATTTTGGATCAAATTGAGGGGTCCGGTCCGTTCAGGGTAAGAAAACCTGCCCGCAAACGTAACGAGTGCCCGGCGCGTCATCCCCTACAAATGCGCATCGGGAAGGCAGGTTCATCACCGATTTTTTGTGTGCTGAACCTGCCAGTGCGCCCCTTGCCTTCGGGGCGCGACCGACGATAAATGCGGCCATGGCCAAGCTCTATTTTCACTACTCGACGATGAATGCCGGCAAATCGACGGTGTTGTTGCAAGCGTCCTACAATTACCGCGAACGCGGTATGGACACCTATGTTCTGACCGCGCAATTCGACAATCGCGCCGGGCAGGGCAAGGTCGCGTCGCGTATTGGGATCGACAGTCGGGCCGACACGTTCGCGCCGGGGGATGATTTGTTCGCCAAGGTGCAGGCTCGGCTGAGCGACGGGTCCGTCGCCTGCATTTTCATCGATGAATCCCAGTTTCTGGAAAAAGATCAGGTCTGGCAATTGGCGCGGGTGGTGGACGATCTGGACGTGCCGGTCATGTGCTATGGCCTGCGCGTCGATTTTCGCGGTGAACTGTTTCCCGGTTCGGCCGCGTTGCTGGCTCTGGCCGATGAAATGCGCGAAGTGCGCACCATTTGCCATTGCGGCAAGAAGGCGACGATGGTGGTGCGGATGGGCCCCGACGGTCAGGCGTTGAAAGAAGGCGCACAGGTTCAGATCGGCGGCAATGAAACCTATGTTTCGCTTTGCCGCCGGCATTGGCGCGACGCGGTCGGCGACCAGTAGCCGCGCTTGGTTCCATCCGGGGAACGACCGTCAGAGATCAGGCCCGTTCCAACAGAACCGATCCCACCGAATACCCGGCACCAAAGGAACAGATCATCCCCAGATCCCCTTTGACCATATCTTCGGAATTCTGCGCAAAGGCGATGATCGACCCGGCAGAGGATGTATTGGCGTATTCCTGCAAAATATTCGGCTGCTCGTCCCGATCCGGGTCGCGGCCCAACACTTTGCGGCCAATGAAATCATTCATCGCCTTGTTGGCCTGATGCAGCCACATCCGACGCAGATCTTCGGGTTTGTGGCCCGCATCGGCCAGATGTTGCAGCATATGCGCCGACACCATCGGCACCACTTCCTTGAACACTTTGCGACCGTTTTGCATGAATTGCATGTCGCGGCGATCCTTCACCCCGTCGGGGCGATTGCGGCGCAGGAAGCCGTTATTGTTGCGAATGTTGTTGGAAAATTCGGTTGCGCAGCGGGTCGAATGCACGATCCAATGGTTGCCCTTGGCGTCTTCGGCCCGTTCCAGAACTGTCGCGGTGGCGACATCGCCGAAAATGAAATGGCAATCGCGGTCGCGCCATTCCAGATGGCCGCTGGTGATTTCCGGGTCCACCACGATGGCACAGCGCACCGATCCGGACCTGATCATGTCGGCGGCAGCCTGAATCCCGAACGTGGCAGAAGAACAGGCCACATTCATGTCAAAACCAAAGCCCTTGGCGCCGAGTTCCTTCTGAATCTCGATCGCCACCGCAGGATAGGCCCGTTCCATGTTGGACGCGGCACAGATCACCAGATCGACCTCATCGCCAGTGCGGCCCGCCTGTTCCAAGGCGGTCTTGCAGGCCTTGAGCGCGATTTCGGTCATGATGCCGGGTTCATCATCGCTGCGCTGGCGCAGCCGGGGGTACATCCGGGTCGGGTCCAGAATGCCTTCTTTGTCCATCACATGACGCCGTTCGATCCCTGATGCCTTGAAAATGAATTCGGGCGAAGAATGTTCCTTCGCGGCGATTTCCCCGGCCGCGATAGCGTCGGCATGTTCGGCATTGTACAGATCGGCATAGGCGTTGAACGCCTCGACCAGTTCTTCGTTGGAAATGGTTTCCGGCGGGGTGAACACCCCGGTTCCGGTGATCGCTGGCGTGTACATCTGATCCCCCAAGAAAAGCGTCCCCCAGATCACCCCAGACATGGGGCCGGGTCAACCCTTGCCCCTAGGGAAGTTTGCGGTTTCAAACCGCATTCGGCGGCGTTTCCCCGTCAAAAAACGCTTGCAGGTTGTCCAGCGCCAGCATCCCCATCGCGGTCCGCACTTCCAATGCTGCGGTGCCCAGATGCGGCAGCAGCGTCACGTTGTCGAGCCGGGTCAGCGCCTGCGGCACCTCGGGTTCGAATTCATAGACATCCAATCCCGCCCCGCCGATGCGACCGGCCTGCAAGGCGTCGATCAGCGCCGCTTCGTCAACCACATCGCCACGGGCGATATTGATGAAATGGGCGTGATCCTGCATTGTGTTGAAAAAGGTAGACCCGATCATATGACGGGTTTCGGCCCCGCCGGGCACCGCGACGACGACGATATCGGAGTGTTCGGCCAGATCGGTCAGACTGACCTGACGGGCGGGGAAATCGACCTCTTTATGCGACCTGTTGGCATAGAGAACCTGCATTCCGAAACCGAAATGGCAGCGCTGCGCGATTGCCTGACCGATCCGACCCATGCCGATGATGCCCACCGTTTTACCGCTGACATGCAGCCCAAGCATCTGGGTCGGGTGCCAGCCGGCCCAGTTGCCTGATCGCACCAGCCTTTCACCTTCGGCGGTGCGCCGGGCGCTCATCAACAGCAAGGTCATCGCGATATCGGCGGTGGCATCGGTCACCGCGCCGGGCGTGTTGCTGACCGTGACGCCGTGATCGCGTGCTGCCGCGACATCGATATGATTGTAGCCAACCCCGAAATTCGCCAGCATCTTGCAGCGCGGGCGACCGAATTCGGCAAAGATATCGGCGGTAAACCGATCCCCCAGGGTCGGCATGATGCCGTCATAAAGCGCCAGCGCGGAACGCATTTCCGACCCGCTCATCGGGGCGTTGTTGTCGCGGTTTTCAACATCGAATAGGGTTTCAGCCCGCGCCATCACGGCGGGCGGCATCGGGCGGGCGATCAGCACCCGGGGCGTTTTACGGGTCAATGCAGCCTCCCGCCCGGCGGGACGTCTTGGTCCGGGGCGACCAGAACGATACCGCCCTCGGGGTCCGATACGCCCAGCACCAGAACTTCGGACATGAATTTGCCGATCTGGCGCGGTGGGAAATTCACCACTGCCATCACCATTTTGCCGGTCAGGCTTTCGGGCGTGTAATGCGCCGTTACTTGAGCCGAGGTCTTTTTTTCGCCAATCTCAGGGCCGAAATCGATCCACATCTTGATCGCGGGCGTGCGCGCTTCGGGATAGGGTTCGGCGCGGGTCACGCGACCGGCGCGGATATCCACGTTCAGGAAATCGTCAAAACTGATCTCAGCCATTGGCCAGCTCCTTCGAGCGGTCAGTGGCCGCCTTTACCGCCCGTTTCAGCAACGCCGGGAAGCCGTTGGTTTCATCCATCAGCACTTCAAGCGCCGCTTGCGTGGTGCCGTTGGGGCTGGTCACGTTGACCCGCAATTGCGCCGGGTCTTCTGTGGCAGCTTCGGCCAGCGCCCCGGCCCCGGCCACCGTTGCCTTGGCCAATTGCATTGCCAGATCGGCAGACAGCCCTTGTGCCTGCCCGGCGGCGGCCAGCGTTTCGATCAGGTGGAACACATAGGCCGGGCCGGACCCGGACAGGCCGGTGACGGCATCCATCTGAGTTTCGCTTTCCAGCCGCACGACCTGACCCACTGCGGCAAGCAGCGCTTCGGCCAGATCCAGCGCGGCATCGCTGACATGGGTATTGCCGATGATCGCGGTAATGCCCCGGCCAATGGCAGCAGGCGTGTTGGGCATCGCCCGCACGATCGGCGTTTGCGCCCCCAAAACCTTTTCAAACTGTGCAATCGGGGTGCCTGCGGCGACCGAAACAAAAACCGTTTCGCCATTGCCCATTGCGGCCAGCGTCGGCAATGCGGCACCCATCATCTGTGGTTTGACCGCGATCAGGACCACGGCGGGGGTGTTCGGCAAATCCGCATTGATATGCACGCCGGTCGATTGCAGCCAGTCCGACGGGTTCGGATCGATGACCCAAACTGACCCGCTGGGCAATCCTTGCTTCAGCCAGCCTGCCAGCATGGCCGATCCCATCTTGCCACAGCCCAGCAATACCAGCCCGTTGCTGGCGACATGATCCATATCCATGCAATCCCCCTTGCCTTACTTTCCGGTTCGGGGGGCAGTGTTACGCGCGGCCGTAAGCCTCTGCAATGGCGACCTGCATTGCGTTTTCGGTTGAGCGGTTTCCCCACACCACCAGTTGCAGCGCCGGATAATAGCGTTCCGAACTCAGCACGGCGGCATTGATCATGGTGTCGATCTGTTCGGCGCAGGCTTCTTGTCCGCCCGCCAGCACCAGACCGTAGCGGTACACCATCAGGTTCTGTTCCGCCCAGAAGGTGAACGATCCCGCCCAACACTGATCGTTGACCGCGTTCAGCGTTTCATACAGCGCCGGTATCCGGTCCCTGGGTGGTTCCATTTCAAAGGTACAGATCAACCGCAGTGTTTCATCATGCGCCGACCATGCCAAAGTCAGGGTATAGTTGCGCCACTGGCCTTCGACCACCATGGCGATCTGATCTTCGCCGATCCGGTCGAAATCCCATTGGTGATGTTCGGCGATATATTCGACGATATCGATGGGGTGCAAATCTTCGTGCATAAACTGCTCGGATAATGCCATGACGCCACCTCATTTTTGCTTGCACTGGGGTAGATATGCGCCCCAAGCGCTTGTTGCCTGCTCTAAAGGTCGGGGACGTGTCCCCCCGTCCTACAAGATATGGTGGGCTTCAAAGATTCACCTGTAAAGCTAAATTTTGGGGATAACCGCAATAAGTTGTGGATGAATGGCATATTCACGCTGAATATTGAGGCAGGGGACGGGGGGCGACCGCGCCGTTGATTTCGGGTGTGGCTTGAACGGATCGCACCGGCTGCTTGTGTGTAGCCGGTCAGCGAAATTTGCAGTGATTGTCACTTATGTTTGCAGCATAACGGTTCCCGCAATCTGACCGTTTCGGAGCGCTTTGAAGCGGTGTTTAACGCGTCTTCAAGCCCTACTTGAAGTTCGGCATCAAATGCTGGGGTCTGCGAACTGGCCTATTCAAACTGCGACGTAAAACTCTGTTGGCTATTCTTCCTTATGCAAATCCTTCAGGACTTGCGGTAGATCGTCGTCCAACTTGGACTGATAGCGTTCCATCTGAAGAGCCGAAAGAGATTGTGGAAGAGCGAACGATGCAAGGAAGACAAAAACTGCAGATCCAACAAACAACCGCTCAAGCCACAATGTGGTTTTTTCATACTCCTCTGGAAGAACGAACATAAAGAGGGCGAGACCAAGCGTAACCAGATAGAGATAAAAAAGGACTTCATGGCGCCAGAGTTTCGCCTCCATACTTTTCTTATCTAGTTGGAGCTGATCCCATCCACGCGCGCCCGGGTCTCCTAGAAAGGTGATCACAGCGATCAGAAAACCCGCCAATATTGAAAACACTGTCACAATCGTATTGATGGCATCGGTGTTGTTTGAAACGAGCGGCTGCCCCCAATACCCAGCCGCGACGGAAAAGCCTATCGTCACGACCAGCCCGATTGCGCGCGGAATAAAGCTTGAAACGGGCATTATCTTTGCACCTAAACGTCAGTTTGACCGTTGAGATATAGCTCAGCCATGTATCCACGCAATGCTGTCATGACCTCATTTAAGTCTAATGTATTGGCATAGCGCGATACCCTGATCCGGCACTTCGCGGAAATCTCACTTGGCGTAATCGTATCACCGTTCCTCAACATTAGCACGTAATCATCAGAAAATTCGTCTTCGGTGAGAACGCCTGCTACAGCATCCAGCCCCTCTTTTGCAGGTTGAGGGTCACGAGAGGGGACCGAGATAGTTAGGCGCATCTTGCCGTTGTTGCTGTTTGCTAGCTTGGCTGGATGACCTTGCGATGCGAAGATTTTTTGAGCAACTGCCGCGAGTTGAGATCGTAGACCGTCAGCTCTCAATTTCCCATCAATGGTTTCCTCGATGTGCATCATTGTGGCCTCTTTCAAAGCTAGGTCCAACTGGACTTTCTCGACACCACCGGAATTTTGAATTTTTTGGATCTTGTCCACGGCAGCGATCCTAGTCAGGTCGAATTTGGCCGCATCTTCTTCCAACCCCATATTTTGGAAGTATCCCCGAAGAAACTCGCGAAGCGTGGCGCCGCCTCTCCCTGCATTTACCGACGCAATGTTGTTGTCAGAAATCAGTGCAAAAATGGCGGTCTCTAAATAGTTTTCGGAGTTTCCAGGCTGTTTCTCCGCGAGACTGGCGGCAGAATTACCCGTCATGGGAACCACTCCAACAGGTTGACCATCAACGTAGCGCACGCATTGAAGACCAACCCCGTGTTCTCCATAGTCAAAAATCTCATTGGCCATAATAGACGAACCATCCGGTCGATAAACGATGCGATCACCGGAGTTGGGCCCTATCTTCCAAGCATCTCGTAGGTACTTTTCGACGTTGCCTTCGACTGAAAACCAAGCTGCCCGCCGGTACTCAGCGAAACGATAGACTTTTTCCATAGTACATCCTCTTAGATCGGTGAGGGATGCTAAGGAAATGTGAATGATTCGCCACAAGGTTTTTCGAATATTTCGCAAACTACCCCTGATATTGGTGCGTTCAACCAGACTTTCTAGGTCTCAATTAGGGCTGGATATAAGCAACTCCCGTCGCTCCCCTCGGCTCTTGGCCTGCTTTCCGATCGTATAGCTCGTGCTGACTTCCTCGATATGGAAACCCGCGAACCGCTCGCGGATCGGCTCCACATCGTTGATCGACATCAGGAACCTCCCCTTTATCCCAGCCAGTTGCCCAGCCAGCCGGTCGAAATCCTCTGGGGCGAACATCGCCTTGCCGTAATCGTCCTCGCTGCCCCAGTAGGGCGGGTCGAGATAGAACAGCGTCCCCGGGCTGTCGTAGCGCCGGATGAATTCGGCATAGTCCAGGCATTCGATCACCACGCCGGAAAGACGCGAATGCAAGTCCTCGAGCATCGGTTCCAGCGTGGTCAGGTTGAACCGAGCCGAGCGGTCAATCGACACCCCGAAATTGCGCCCCGACACCTTGCCGCCGAACGCGGTGCGCTGCAGGTAGAGGAAGCGCGCTGCGCGTTCGAGATCGGTCAGGGTTTCGGGGCGGGTGGCGACCAGCCGTTCGAATTCGACCCGCGTGGTCAGCTGGAAACGCAACGTGTCGAGAAATTGCGGATAGTGGCGCTGCAGGATGCGGAACAGGTTCGCCACGTCCCGGCCGAGGTCGTTGATCACCTCGGCCCGGGGTTGCCGGGAACGGCGCAGGAAGATGCCACCCATACCGACGAATGGTTCGGCATAGGAGCTATGCGGTGTCGCGTCGAGTATCGCCGTGATCCGCTTGGCGAGGTTGCGCTTGCCGCCGAGCCAAGGGGCGACCGGTTTGACCGGTTGAACGGGGGTTAAAGTCATTGTTGAAGCTCCCTTCTGAGCAGAGTGAACGCCCTTGCTGCAGCCAACGGGACCACCCCGTTACCGGCCGCAGCGGTTCGGTCCAGCCCGGAGGCCAGCCCATCATCAGGTCGGTAAAGTCCGGGTTTAAGGCCAGGCCATCGGTCGAGTGTTTCGCCCCACAGGTCAAACTCACCCGGACCCGGTGCGAAGAAGGGAACCGGGCCGGTGTCCAGCCGCTGGCCTTCAACAGATCCCACAGAAGCGTCCATGCGCTGGTCGCGTTCTTGATCCCCACTTGCGACCCTGTCTGATTGAGGTCGTGCTGAAACTTCAGACCGTCCGGCCCCACCATCACGCAGGCCCGGTTGCCCGACCCTTTGTAGGTCGGCGTGGGCCAGAATGAAGAGACGATCGCGCCGGTGGCTTGCGCCGACTTCAGCCGCCGGTTGGATGCGCGCTGCAACCCGGTAGCCCATTGCCTGAAGGTCTCGGGCGACGTCCTGGAGGCCAAGGGTAAGATGGCCGGGGACGTTTTCGAAGAAGCACCATTCCGGGGCGATCTCAGCGACGATGCGCGCGACCTGCGGCCATAGGTGGCGGGGGTCGTCCTCGCCCCGGCGCAACCCGGAGAGCGTGAAGGGCTGGCAGGGATATCCGGCAGAGAGGAGATGAACCTTTCCGCGCCACGCTCGGCCGTCGAAGGATCGCAGATCGTCCCAGACAGGAGCCGCAGCCAGGGACGCGTCCGCCATCCGCGCCACGAGAGTGGCCGCGGCGAAACTGTTTCGCTCGACATAGCACACGGTTCGATATCCGGGTTCTGCCAGGTGCAGCCCGAGATCCAGTCCTCCGACGCCGGCACAAAGGCTGACGCCGAAAATTTCTTCATGTCTTGAGGTGGGACAAACAGCCACATGAGACCTCTTTTCCGTCGCGATCTGGTCGCTTGGGTGAAGGGCTCTCTAGGGGCCTCAGGGTGTTAAGAATACGGCATCGCGGGCATTTGATCGAGATCGATCCGCTGATCACGAGACCTATCATCTTGAATAGCAGTCGGCCGCATTGGGCGCAACGTTGCTCTTTCTCCATTCGGTAGAATCGCTTTAGCTTGGGGCCCCCCACCGGTGGGTGAGGAGCGGCCATAAGCTTAGTCTGGTCGGCGGGGTCCTGCTGTGAGAAGTTTAGGCCCCGTGTCGGGCCGCGTTTATGCGCGGTCCGGCCTCCTGCTGCTGGTTATGTGGCGGCTGCGTCCGGCGCGCTGGGCGGCGGCAGGGTGATCGGCCCATCCGCCGTGATCGTGAGCGGGGCGGGAAACTTTGTTTCTACCGGTGCATCGGACCCATGCGGCAGGATCAGCGCCAGATGCAGAACACCACCCGTTCGGGTGACGTCGGAGGCGATCCAGTCGCATGCCACGTCTTCGCGCGGCAAAACTTCGCCCTCGGTCAGGGTAGAGAAATCGAAGTCCGTGCCGTTTACTGTCAGGATGTCACCGGTTTTGGACAGGCTGAGGCTGTCATCGCGGCGCTGGGGGAACAGGGTGATTTTCATTAGATTCTCCTTAGTACCAGCGGCCAATGGCGGATAGGTGGGCCGTCACGTTCAGATCAGCAGAGCTATCCGTGAAACGGTATGCGTTGATGCTGCCCGTCGCTGTTGTGCCCGGCGACAGCACGACCAGCGCGACTGCGCGGTCATATGCATTCCCAGTACCGTCTGGTGCCACACCACAAGGCACAATAGGCGCCGCTGCAAATGCCGCCGGATAGGTCCATGTCGTTGTCGATGTGAAATAGGGCGCTGACCGCGTGCCGCTCCCAGCAGCAATAATGCTTCCCAAGTCAATTTTATGTGTGCATATCTGAGTGCCATCAGCCCATCTGGTATAGGCCCCATTGGCGTTGCTGCCCTTCTCGATCACCGCCCCCGTAGGGGCGCCGCTAGACTGAGCAACTGTCCCAACGATCGTCCCGGCGGTGTAGATTTCGCGCCATGCACTCCACGTCGCCGTGCCGCCGAGAGCGCGGACATAAGTGCTTGGGTCCGCGCTGCCATATTCGGTGAAATATTGCGTGGCGCGACCAGAATCGTCATAGATCACCAACAACGATCCGGCGGATGCAACCGGGTAATGATTGCCAGTCGTGTTGCCGCCGGTCGTGTTGTAGTAAAAACCGCTTGCCGTGATATCGTCCAGATCATCACTTGCGGTCAGGTTGATGGCTGACCCGCCGAGGCCATGAGCACCGTTTGTGAGAATTCGCCCAGATGTGGCATCTGATGCGCTGGACTGCACCGCCGTCCCGGTGACAGGCTTGTTCAGCTTGATGCCACCAGACAGCCACTCGATGATATCAGCCCCACCGGCCACCAAAGAAGCAGCGTTTGCGGCTGTGCGGCGGATACCGGTATCTTCATCAGCATTGAAGCGCATACCCCCCGCACTCAGCGACCCATCCGGGAACTTGCCCTGACCAATGGTGTCATAGACGCCCTGATAGTTCGTCATAAGAGCGTTGACCGCATCGACCAGGACAGCTGTCAGACCCTGGGTCGGGACAATGGCGTAGGCTTGGCCGGTCTGCGTGGTGCCTTCGTATGTTTTTGCCAGCGTGATCGACGTGTCGCTCACCACTCCCTCGATTTCGTAAAGCAGACCGTTCGGCATGAGGATACCATATCCCGCCTGCGCGGTGCCGACCCAGCTCGTGCCGATACCTGTGACCGTGGCGCTGCCATTGGTGACACTGATCGTGCCTGTCTTGATCCAGCTCATTTGCTCTCCTTTCGGCCCGGCTTCGCGGGCCAGTTGATTTGATGGGGAAACCCGGCTTGGTCGGTCAGGTCGCGCAGGGCCTGGCGATAGGCAGCCCAGGCGCTGCTGTCGCATTGCGCATCTGGCAATTGGGTCCAGTCACAGGCGGCCAGCAGCCGATCCCGGCCGGCGCGGGCATTGCGGGCCATCGCCGTGCGCTCCACACCGCGCTGTTCTGCTTTGCCACGCGGCACGATCCGGCCATGTTCGACCCGGTCAAGCATAGGGTCAGCAACACCGCGCAATACGTCCTGACCGGGCTTAAGATCACAGGCAACGCTGCGCACTGTGCCTGTCGCCCGCCCGGTAATCTGGCCGGTTTTGGTGTCGAAAATCACGAACTTATGCATCAGCGATATTTCACCTCCGCTGTCATCTTTGCGTTCTCAAGCCCCAGCCCGGATCCCAGCCGGTATTGCAGGATGAATGTCTTCAGGCCCTTGCCGACAGGTGCGTCCTTGCCCGAGAGATGCACGACGGGCTGGGCGACTTCAGACCCGACCGAATGCAGGACGCCAAGGGTGTCGGACCGGATGATGCGCAGCGACCAGGGCGCGTCCGTGGTCGTGGTGATCACCACATCCCCGCTGACGATGACCGATTGCGCATCCTCGGTCAGATCGACCGTAATCTGCATGTAATCGGTCCATGGATCGGCGGGGCCAGTATAGCCGGTGTCGCTGGTGGTGACGGTCATTTCAGCATCAAAATCAAGCGTGATGGACTGACCTGCCACCTGCAGCGTTCCGACCGCCGCATGGGTAATATTCGCGTTGGTGATCCAAGCGGTCGTCGCCAGCAATGTGTCGGAAAGGAAGCTGCCCGTCACTTCGACATCGCCGTCGAGCTTGATGTGCTGAGAATTCAACCTGATCAGTTCGGTCGGCCCGTCGACCGGATCATCCGCCGCGACCAGTTCGATCCCGGCCGAGGCTCCACCGGCACCAACGCGCCACGTCAGAGTTGCGGCGGCATACCCTTCAAGCGTCGTGATCGCCGTCGCCTGCTGTGTCACCGTGGCAGATATCGACCCGACAGTCGCCTCTACCGTATCGACCCGACCGCTCAGAGCGCTGTCGGCATTGGCGCGGGCCGTCTGTTCGGAAGTGATCGCGGCGGCATTCGCCCCGGCGGTCGCCTCTACCGTATCGACCCGCCCGCTCAAAGCGCTGTCGGCACTGGCGCGGGCAACCTGTTCGGAGGTGATCGCGGCGGCATTCGCTCCGGCACTCGCCTCTACCGTATCGACCCGCCCGCTCAAAGCGCTGTCGGCATCGGCGCGCGCGACCTGCTCGGACGTGATCGCGGCCTCAGCATCGCCCAATGAGACGGCAAGCGCTTCGCGCGCCAGCGCTTCTGCCTGCAACGCCGTGACACGGGCGATCCGCTCGGTCACGATCTGCGATACCGCATCTCCCAGACCGACAGTCAGTTCCTCGATCGATCCTGCCGTCGCCTCTTCCCCATCAGTGACGCGGGCGTAGAAATCAGAACGCGCGACCGCAAGTGCGGCCTGCAGCGCTTCGCGCCCGCCGTGATCGAACAGCAGCGCCCGCAGGGCAGCCAGCGCGGCGTCCTCGCCAGCCTGGCTGATACCTGCGGTCAGTTGGCGGCGGGAATTGGCGGCGGCGACCAGCCCGCCCTCGGTATCTTCGACGCGGCCGTCCAGCGTGTCGATCGCCTCTACCTGGCCCGCCAGGTCACCGCTGACCACGCCCAGATCGATCTGCACCTGGTGCAGCGCCCGGGCGGCGGCGCTGGCGCTGTCGGCTTCGATCCGGTTGACCTCGGTCAGACCAGCCTCGACATCGCCGACACTGGCCTCCATCGCCGTTATGTCCTCGGCCAGCGCCGTTGTCTCGGTGGCCCGGGCGGTTGTTTCCGCCTCGATCAGCGCAACAGCATCGTCATAGGCCACGCCAAGTGCGGTGCTGACCTGCGCAAGGCTTTCGCGGTCCTCATCGACCAGCGCAACCATGTCCTGACGCAGATAGGCCAGATCGGCGCGCTGCGTCTCAGCGGCGCCGTGCATGTCCAGAAGCTGGCGCAAGCTGGCGATCGCCTGGTCTTCCAGGTCTTGCCGCGCCTGGTGAATATCGGACAGCGCCACGCCGAACCGGGCACCGTCGAAGGCCGACAACGACAGCTCCACATTCGAGACGTCCGTCGCCAGTTCGTTGAAATCGGTCTGGGTAACCCGCAGCGCGATCTCTGCCTCCAGGCTGTCGATATCCGCAACCGCCTGCGTCAGGGTGGCCGACAACCCGTCGACCACCAATGTATCGGCCTTGAGCGTGATCGCGCCATTCAGCGCGTCGATATTGGCCTCGGCAACGCTGAGCCGTCCGTTGAAGTCGATCAGGATCGGCATATCCGCCGGATCGAGCTGCGCCTGGGCAATGGCCAGCGCCATATCGGTATAAGTCGCGCGCAATTCGATCGAGGCCAGGGCCGCGTCGAAATCTGCGCGTACCAGACCCATTTCGTCATCGATCCGCGCCACCGCTTCGATGCTGACCCGGCCGGTATCTGGATCGACCACGATGCCGGCATCGGCCATGCGCGACGACAACCCGGCCATATCCAGCTGCGCCGATAGCATCATTTCATTGATCTGCTCGACCGCTGCCGCTGTCTGCACCTCGCGCGGCAGCCGCAATTCCAGATCGCGATCGATCCGGGCGATGTCGTCGATCCGCGACGCCATACCGGCATCGAGACCGTCCAGCCGTCCTTCGGCAGTGGTGATGTCGGTGATCAGTTCATTGAGCGCATCGGTGGTCTCCCCGCGCAGCACATCGACCTGACCGCTGGCATCGACCAGCACTTCTTCGGCACGGGCGGCGGCCGCGTCGGCATCGGCCTGGGCCGCGTCGATCGCGCCGGTGATCGCCGTGGCGATATCTGCCGCGCCCAAACGCACATCCGGCGTGATCACCGGCACCCAAGTCGTCCAGGCCGTCGGGCTGTCCTGTACCAGCTCTGCACGGACCTCATATCCGGTCGCGGGCAGCACACCGTCCGCCACCACGGTCCCGCCGGCTGCCACGTCCTGCGTCGATCCGCGCAGCACCACTTCGGCAGTGGCGGTCAGGCGGATTTCCCACGCGATGCCGCGCGCGGTGTCGCCCAGATCGGGGTCCCAAACCAGCGACAGCGCCGGACGCCGCGCGGTGCTGGTGGCATCGTCGATCGATGTCGCGGTGACGCCAAACCCTTCGACCGGTTGCGCGGCGGGCAGTGACCAACCCACCGCAGTCGGGGTCGTGGGAAGTTCATAGCTGGACGACCAGTCGTAATCGCTGGGATCGACCTCACGCAAGGCCAACCGCTGCATGCCGCTGCGCAGATGATCCTCGTTGCGCCCGATTTCGAAGGACTTCGCGCCATAGCCATTCGCGGCGGATGTCCAGGCCACCACATCCAAGGGTTCCAGCACTGCTGCAGCCATTGTCAGGGTCAGCACATGGCGGCGGAACCTGCGTTGATCTTCCAGATAGGCGCGCATGATACGCTGGACCTGATTGGCATAGGGAACCGCTGGAAGCGACAGGGTGGCGGGCAGGCGCTTGCCCTGATCCTGAGCTTCGTATTCGTCGCAGAAACGGCCGGGCGCGTCATGGGCTTCCCAGTTGCTGTCCGGATCCGGGTGCGAGGCCAGCACCGCGTTATAGGTCTGATTGAGGCCGGGAAAGGGATCAAGGTCCTGTGATTTGGTGATCACGATATTGTCGTCGGTGAAAAAGAACACCGGCAGGCCGGGCCCACCGATCCGGATTTTCCAAACACCGCCTACTTCGGCGATTTTGCCCCCGGCCCCCTTGAGCAGTTCTTCGATCACGTCGGCAGGTTCTTCGTCAACGGCAACTTCGAAACTGGCGCGGAATTGCGGTTCGGTCCCGCCGCCGGACAGGGCGATATCGACGCCGCAGGCATTCATGCCGGCGAACCAATTATCGAGCGGCAGATCATCGGCCGACGCTTCGCCACCCCAAGTGCCCAGACCCGGCAATTCGATCCCGCGCTTGATGTTGTAGATCTGCACGGCGAGGTTTTCGGACGGTTCCCACGTCGATCGGTCGGCCCAGCGATGCGATCCGGTCCCGCCGACCGTGCTGTCTTTGCGAGGGTCGTAAAGCGGGATGCCGCCAATGACAAAACGGACCTGCGGCAGGTTATTAAAAAGTTCGCGATTGTAGCGGAAGGTCAGGATCGCATAGCAAATATCGGTGCCGACCATATCAGCCGACCAAGGCCGGTCTGGATAATCGCTGTATTTGTCCAGCAGCATCGGATCGGCGGTGGTCTGGCTGCCGTCGTAATATTTGATCCAGGCATAGCCATCGTAATCGCCTTTGACCGGCAATCCGTAATCGGAATGCGCTTCGGCGGGGGTGCCGATTTCGACCTCGTTGCCATCAAGGATCAGCCCTTCCAGCGTATGGCCCGGGATATCGCCAAGCTCGATGACATAGGTCAGGTAGTAATTCCGGTTCTTGCCCGGCCGCGAATGGCTCATCGCGGGGCACACCATCGTGCCGCCGGTCGCATATTTACCAAGGATGAAGCTTAGCGGGTTGGTCCCGCCGCCGGCAGTGGTGGAGGATTTGATCCCCGGCGCGCGCGGCTTGGGCGTCAGCGCCGTCTGCAGTGCCGAAATGGCCACGCCGGCCAACAGGCGGCCGACCGTGCTCGTCGTCAGCCAGCTGGAAAACCCCGCCCCGGCGGCCCAGGCCCCGAACGCAGCGGTCCCAAGCGCGGGGGCCGAGGCCCCGACCATTCCAGCGATGAAGGGTGCAGCCTGTGGCATCAGCGGACCCCAAAGGCGCGGGTGGCGTTCAGCCGTGGCATCAGATGCAGCCTGTCGATGCCCAGCACATAGATGCGTTCACCCTGAACAACCCCCAGCGCAGGCCCATCGGGCGTGTCGATTACAGCGCCGTCGCCGGGTTGGGCGAAAGACGGCGGGATCTCTGGCAGGTGATGAGCGGCCAGCGCGATATGGTCGCCAAAGCCATCTTTTCGCAGCACCCGCAGACCGCCGCGCAGCGTGGTGTAGCGGCCGCGATAGGGCGCGGCATGGTCCTTTCCGGTCTGGGCCTCGACCGCGCCGGCAAAGAACAAAGCGCAATCGTGAATGCCCGGTTGAAAGGGGGTTTCAACGGCGGTTGAAAGGTATTTGATCAGGCGGCTGTTCCAGTCGGGATATCGCATTCGATCACCTTTCCGGAACAGTCGTGACAGGCGCGGGCGGCGGCGAAGTGCTGGCGCGGGTTTCGCCCCACCAAACGTCGGTCTGACCGCTCACATCTATGTAGCGGCGAAACCTGTCGCCGCCGCGCAGCTTCTGGACCTCGTCCGATTTTTTCAAAGACAGTGGAATGGTCAGCGACCGCGCCGCACCGACCACGGCGACTTCGACCTTGACTGTGCCGCCCTTGGCCGGGACCGTCACCGGTGCCGCGTCGATCGATCCGGTGAATATCCGGGTTGGTGGCGCGATCTGCTGCGCCGTATCCGGATCGTAGAAGACGCGGTGCATTTCGACCGGTGCCAGGCGCGGGTCATAGCCTTTCAGCAGTTGCTCGATTTCGGGTTTCAGCCCCTTGAACGGGATCCGATGGGTCCGCACCGACAGGCCGGTTTCATAGGTCAGCGTTTCGGTCCCCGCGACGGTACCGGCGCCGTAATAGGTGCGGACATCGCCCCCGATGGTAAAGTCCTGGTGATCATCACCGGTCCACAGCCCCAGCGTTTCTACCGCGCCGGTCGTGCGGTTCTTGGCCTTGAACCAATAGAGGATATGGATGTGTGCAGCGGTCCGGTCGGCCAGATAGGCGGCGGTGTTGGCATCATAGTCGCGCATGGATCACCTCAACGTCTGACGAAAACGAAAACTCATGCCATCATTGAATGATCTGGCATTCGTGCCCGGTGTCACGCTGTCGGGGATCATGAGCGCCTTGCAGGACGGGCGGATCAGCGACACGCCGGTGCCTACCGTGGCACCGGGGCGGATCGGCGGCGTAACTTCGAATACGGGGGTCACGCCGCCACCGCTGGATATCACCGAAGACGTCACCACGCGGTGCAGGCCCCGGCGGGTGGGCGAGGTGCCGTAATCAAAGGCGATGTAATCGCCAACCGTCAGCTCGTAGGCGGCGGGCAGATTGGTCAGCGACAGTTCACGCGCATCGACTTCCAGCGAATTGATCTGCGGCGTGATCGCGCCAAGGATCGCGCCGCCGGGGTCTTGTCTGGGCACCGGTCGGCGCGTGTCATACAGCATGAACGACCGGCCCGGTTCCTGTAGCAGGGTCAGATAAACCTCGGCCTGGGCGATTTCGTCATAGCGCATCCGTCCCAGCGTGATTTCGCCCTCCCACAGCCGGGTGCCGAGAGACCAGGTATAGATATCGCCATCGCCTGTTTCATCGGCCCCAAACGCGCCGGGCAGATGGAAGGCCACGCTGCGGATCGGCAGCAGGTCGAAAAACGCGGCAGAAGAAAGCGGAAAAGACAATGCCATCAGCCAATCCCCCTCGGATCATCCTGCACTTCCTTCATTCGCGCAGGCAGGTTGCGGTCATAATCGGTCAATCCTGACTGCATGATTTCGACAGATGCGTTCGCCCCTTGCTGCAGGATGGTGCCGATCAATTCCTTCGACAATTCCACCCGCATCACGGTTTGACCGCCGCTGCTGGTGGCATATCCGGCCACTGGAGCGGCTGTGCTGGTTTTGGCGATCGACGCGACGGCGCTCGTCGACACTGTTTTGCTTCCAAGGCTGAACATCGGCCCTGAGATGCCCAGCAGGTCGGCCATCCATCCTTCACCCAGGAAAACCGCCTGGGCAGCGGCGTCGAGTGCTGCGATCCCAATGCGGTTCAACACACCGATCAGTCCTTCGCCCTCGCTCATCGAGCTGCGGAAACTGTCGTAAAGCGTCTGGTTCAGGAAATCTTCTGCCCCTTGAACGGCTTCGATCGCCTGCTGTTCGGCCAGCCGGGTCGTGATCAGTTGCTCGATCTCTGCCCGTTCTGCCGCCGTGGCCCCTGCAAGAACCTGACGGTGGCGCAACAATTCCTGCCGCACCGGATCGGTTTCCCGCAGAAGATCGAGTTCGTCCTGCATCTGAATGATCAGATGGGTGACAGCTTCCGCCTCGTTTCCAGCCGCGCGGCTTCCTGAACGCTGTGTTCTTAAAAGCTCCTGCCGGGCCTGATTGTTGCGCTCAATCTGCGTCATATTGCGCACATATGCTTCGCGTTCTGCATCCAGAGCCGCTAGTTCAGCCCCTTCAGCACCGTCGCGCCGAACACCCTGAGCAGTGGTGATCCGTCGGCGCGCCAATGCACCGGCCCGGGCAACCGGATCATCGGCGTATTGTAGCTGTATTTCGCTTTCCGCAAGCGTCGCGATACTTTGAGAACCCAACGCCTGAGATGCACCGATCGCGCGGGTGAGTTCATCGGCAATTCGCCGCGCCTCATCCGCTGCGGCGCTGAGGCCGGGTGCGATATTCAGGCCCGCCATTTTCTGGCCAGCATCGAACGAAGCCATGATCTCCTTTTTCAGATCATCAGAAACGTTCTTACTGTTGACCAGTTCCTCATAGGCCCGGCGTTCTGCCTGCTGGCGCAAATGGGCCACTTCGGCGCTTTCCTTGCCGTAGCGGTTGATGGCCTGCTGGATCGCATTCTGTTCATTCAGGTCGGCAAGAATGCGGCGGGCGGCCTGATCCTCTTTCAGGCGGGTTTGAAGGTAGTCTGTGGCGCTTGTCTTTAAGCCATCCCAAAGGCTGGTCAGCGCCTGCATATTGGCACGAGCCGATGTGTCTTTGGTCGCTTCATCGACCTTGGCACCGCTCAGGATCAGATCGCGAATGATCGCGGCCAGTCCATTATAAAAATCCTCCTGTTGCGCGTTAAGGTTTTCCAACCCGCCAGCCGTTTCCAGAAGTTGCTCCCGCAGATCCAGTGCAGTTCGAAGCTTGACCGCAGGTTCCTCGCTCCGGCTGAGCAACTCGAGATTTTGTTGGAACAAGGTGCCCGCTTCACGCGCCGAGGAACTGATCGAATTCAGCCCAAGGAAATCCTGCGCCGCCGATTGACCCGAGCGATCATCCCAGTAGGAGAGGTCAAGCACGAGGTTGCGAATGCCATCGGCTTGTGCATCGAGAGACTGGTAAAGGTCGACCTTCTTCATCGCAGCCATGTCTGCAAGGATCGCCCGAAGAACCGGATCTGCCGTTCCGAACTCATCGACCATGCCAAGGACGGACAGACGCGATTTTTCCGAACTGTCGCTGAATGCCTCAAGCGCTTCACGCGTGGCCTCGATCCGGTCCTCGAGCTTCATCGCGTCCTCTTCGGAACCAACCAGCCATTGGGTCATCGCCGCGCCGGCAGCAATCGCGCCGATGGTCACAAGGTTGATCGGGCTCAGCATCGACAGGAATGCACCGCCCAGGGCGCGCGCCGCGCCTGCCGCGCCCATTGGCCCGATGACCTGGGTGATCTGGGTGCCTTGTTGAAGGGCCAATTGCAGCGGGTTCTGGCCTGCTGCCATCATCATGCCGACATCGTTGAACTGGGCGACCAGGTTGCCCATGCTGCCCGCCGCCACGCGATGCGCGTTGCCGGTTTGGATCGCGGTCTGACCTGCCGTTTTTTCCGCCACGATCAACTGGCGGATTTCGCGTTCGGTCATGTCGGCAGATCCGGCGAGGGATTTCAGATCACTACCTGCCTTGCGCCCCTTTCGGCCCATGCTTTCGCTGGCAGTGCCGAGGCTTTCGACTTCGCCGCGGGTCTTGCGCACTTCGGCCTGAGCGATCTGGCCGTCGGCGGTAATCTGCATGTTGACCACAAAGGTCATCGCCAGCCTCTTTCCTCGTTCATTGCGGCCACCGCGCCGCTTTCGATGATCCTGAGCCTTGTAAAATCGTCGGGGCCTATGGTGATCCCGGCCATTTCCAGCCCGGCCTTGGCGGCGGTGTAATCCAGCCCGGTCACCCGCGCCGGCCCGTCCCGATTGGCAACCTCGCGCCATTGCGTCGCGACCACGAGAAAGGCAGAAACAGCGGCCTCGTGCATCACCCACACACCCTGGCGATCTGGTTTCCCCAGGTCCTCCGGGGTCATTTCCAGCCCAAAGCGGCGCGCGTCTTTCAGGGCCTCGTCTTCCTGGGCGGTCTCGTTAAACAGAGATCCGTTTGCCCAGGCGCGGCCGGCCCAGGTCAGTTTCCCGTCGCACCCTTCGTTACCGCCTTCGCATAGCCCCGGATCAGCCCGAGACGGACATCCTGACGCGCCAAAAGCTGTTCACGGATCTCGTCGTTGTAAGGCAACGGGTTGCCCTTTTCGTCGCCCAGATCATTGAAGCAGACAATGCGGCGGCGCAGGTGGTCCTTGATCTGCTCATCGCTCATCGCGATCTCTTCATCGCCATCCTCTTCAGGGACAAGGCGGAAGGTGACATTCAGTTTCTGGATACGGTGACCGCCATCCACGGGTTCGTGGATGTCGATGTCATGCCGGAAGGTGGGTTCGTTGACTACTGTGAACATGGGGGCCTCGTCAGGTCAGGGTCAGGGTCCATTGGTCGTTGCCTGCAACCGGCAGCGGGACCATGCTCAGCGGCCATTGCTTGGCCTTCTGGCTTTCTTCCAGGCTATCAAGCGCCTGCATCTCGGCGGCCGGGATATCGAGCGTGGCGATGTTGCCTGCCGTTGTTCCATGCACCATCTGGATCGCGACGGTGGCCCCATCATTGGCCTTCTGGAACGGGTTAAAGGTGGTAAGCGCGACCGCGTCGACCTTCGCATCGACCGTTTCGGACCGATCAGCGATGATGATTTCGTCGACGTTGAACAGGAACCGCTTTTCGATCTGGATGCCGGCATCCAGCATCAGACTGTTCGCCACCAAAGCGAGCCCCCCGATCGTGTAGGTCGGAGTATTCGTCGCGCTGGCGACTTTCGGCTTTTTCCAGCTGGTGGTGACAATGGTCGGCTGCGGCTGTTCGGTCGGCATGTTGAACAACCCGGTCAGTTCGAATTTCAGGTAGGGGATGCCTTGGGCGTTGGTTTCCAACTTGACCGCGCCGCGCACACCGGTCAGCGCATAGAGCGTGGCCCCGACCCACAGGTAAACCGTGGCGCTTTCATGGCCGTCGGTGACCGGGTTATAGGTGACCGAGGTGGTGGCGACGATGGTTTCGGCCATACCGCAGCAGCGCAGCAGAGCCCCCCATGCCGGGGCAGTTCCGGCGGTACCGGAAGGGGCCAGTTCAATATCGAAGCTGATCACGCTGTGCAGCCCGGTCAGGATCGACGGATCCGCACCGAGATGCGCCTTGTCCAACTCGCGCTGGACCTTTTCGCCCTTCATCGGGCTCAGGCTGATATTCTTGGCCAGCACCGCATCGGCCGCGCCGGTCGGGGCGGCGTCTGTGCCATAGGTGGTTTCCAGCTTCAGTAGCAGGACTTTCGAATTCCATCGGATCATCTATCAGCCCTCCTCTCGAGCGGGTTTTGCCGCCTGGGGTTCCGGTGCGGTCGGTTTTACAGCACCGGGAACGGCGGGTTTGGTCGGTGCCTGCGACTGCTTCAGCTTGCCTTTGGCATCGCGGGTGTAACTGCCGCCCGCCGAGGGCAGCTTCGGGATAGGGCCGGTCATGGTGTGATCCTCAGCTGGTCGTTGATGGAAAAGTCGAGTTGGTAAATCAGGACGCCCTGCGCCATGCTCAGCTGCGCCCCGCGATTGAGTTCGAACACGCCGGTTTCATCATTAGGGGCCCAGCCCACGATGGCGGCGATCACGTCGATGATGAACGGATGGAGTGTTTTCAGGACCCGGCTGCCCTTCGGATCGGTGCCACGAATGACCAGGACAACGCCGATGGTTTCCTTGACGCCCTGGTCGATGACGCCAGACATCGCGTCGGCCCCGGTGCCGACCAGGCCAAGCGGCACCACGTAAGCCATCACCGGCGCCGGCGAGAGCGCTTTGGAAGCCAGCAATTCGGCAAGGCTTGCCGTGTCATCGACGCGTTCCAGGTCGGGCACCTTGGCGTTCAGACGTGCGATCACCTGGTCCAGCATCAGATGAAGCTTTTCAGGTTGCTGGCGGTAAAGGGCCGGTCACGGTCGGTCGTCGTCACGCCGCCGGCATCGTTGACGTCCGGTTCCGCGCCGCCGACCTCAAGCTGGATAATGCCTTTGGCAATGTCCTTGAGG
The DNA here is from genome assembly GCF_001458355.1 of Thalassovita gelatinovora. Taxonomy (GTDB): domain Bacteria; phylum Pseudomonadota; class Alphaproteobacteria; order Rhodobacterales; family Rhodobacteraceae; genus Thalassobius; species Thalassobius gelatinovorus. The sequence continues at coordinate 55,137 of NZ_CYSA01000027.1, forward strand.
CTGTCTAGGGCCAGCTTGTGATCGGCCTTGGCCTTTTCGTCCGGTTCGTAGAGGTGCAGGTCGTAATAGCCGAGAACCTCGGCCAGCGGGCGCAACTGCGGCGGCACGACGGCCAGCGGCAGGGCGTAGCGGGCCATCAGGTAGCCATCGATCAGCGCATCGGTATCGGCCAGAACACGCGCGATCAGAGCGGTATCGAACGCGCCGGTCGGGGTTTCGGCCCGGTCGGTCAGCGCGATCAGCCGGTCTTCGCCGTAGCGGTCGATCAGATCCTGTTGCGTGGCATAGGTCATGATGGCTCTGAATTCTGGGTGGGAGGGATACCGGGGGCGATCTCAGCCGCCCGCCGGCAGGCTCTGGTGTCAGAGCAGGCGCGCCTTGGGATGGGAGGAGGGCGCGCTGAGGATCAGGCTTCGATTTCCTTGCGAGCCGAGATCAGCTTCGGTTCGCCTTCGATCAAAGCAAGCTGGGCTTTGCTCAGGTCACCGATCGGGATCCGGACGGGGTCCTTCCCGAAGGTGTGGCCTGCCCGGCGGAAACCGGCGGCGGGGCCGACCACCTCGATCACCTCGACCTTGTCCTTGGCCGGGGCTTTCGGTTTGGTCGCGGACTTCGGTTTTACCGGAGCTTTCGGCTTGTCGGCAGTGGTCGCCTGGGTCGTGTCAGGTGCGGTCTGCGTGTTGTTCGGATCGGTCATCGCTCAGCTCCTTAAGCCAGCCACGGCACGACCAGCAATTCGGCGGTGCCCTTCCATTCGTTGGTTTCGCCACCCGACGCGTTTTCGCTGTTCAGGATCTTGCGGGCTGCGCTTTCCAAGGTGGGCGGCACCACCAGCAGCTTGGGCATGATCCCAAGCGGACGGCCACCGTCGCCCTTCATGCCGGTCAGCGCGGCGCGCGCGATGGCGTAGTTGCTGGCATTCAGGGTCTGCTTGGACCCCCAGGCGAACTGCCAGAAGCCGAAACCCGCATTCCCACGCGCATCGGTGCCATAAACGAATTCGTTATTGTCGAAGACGTTGTCGTCGGTCAGGCGGTCCTTGCTGGTGAAGGTGAAGTCGCGGCGTTTTTGCAGAATGATCGGCTTCAGCGCGCGGCTGACGTCAAGCAAGAACCAGGGCGTCCCGGAACCGCCATCGGTATTGGCAACCGAGGTGACTTCGCCAGCTTTGTCGAGCACAGGGTGATCGGTGTCGAAGAAATACTGGCCGTCATAACAGGCGGTGGTAAAACCGGCCTTCAGCAGTTCGAAGACAAGCATGTCCCACTTGGAACCGGCCGACTGGCCCAGTTCGGTGAACAGCGGGCCGTAGATCCCGAGATTATCGGTTTCGATGTCATCGCGATCGACACCGATGGTCAGTTCCCAGGGCTTTTCCTTGATCGAATAGTCGTGCTGTTGCAGGTTCTGAACCGCACGGGCACCGATCCATTCACGCACGTTTGGCACCTTGCCCAGCCAGCCGTATTTCTGTTCTTTCTGGGTCGCACTGACAATGGTGGCCACGCTGGTATGCATGGATTGCGCCTTACCCAACCCGTTCTGGAACAGGGTCGAGAAGCCGACGCGCAGGGTGTTGAGGTTTGCTGCGTTCACGAGCATCTGAGGATCTCCTTAGGAAGCGTTGGTCAGGGCTTCGTCGAAACGAACCCAGACGCCATTGGCATCGACGTCATCGATGATCCCGGCCGGCGAACGGGTCGCGGTGCCGTCGGTCTTGGCGACGGTCTGATCATCGACGGCGTAAGCCTTGTTGCCGATATCGGCGATGGTGATTTCGTCGGCGGCCGCTGAATTAGGCATAGCGATAGGTGCCGGGCCGGTAGGACACGGTCAAATTGCCAGCGGACCCGGACGAATTGTCGACTTGTTCTTCGGCCCGGCCGATCCCGACCAAGCCGGTCGCGGTCTGGCCCTTGACGACATAGCCAGAGGCGTTGCGCATCAGCATGGCCCCGGCGTAGATCATGGTCGACGCGGCCACCAATCCCTGGCGGTCATCGCCCTGCAAACGGGGCGTGTTGCGGTCTTTGGTCAAAGCCGTCATCGATCAGGCCTCCTTTTGATCTTCGCCCAACGCCTTCGAGAAGGCGTCGGATGCAATGCCCAACTGGGCGGCGATGGTTTGCTGTTCGGAATTCAGCGCAATCGAGCCGTCGGTGTTTTTCGGCGGAACCAGGGGAATGGTGCGGCCCGGTTCAATGATCGGCATGGCCTTGATCAGATCCTCGGTGCGGGCCGGGTTTTCGGTATGCATGGCGATAAGGCGGTCACGCTGGACCGAAACGCCAACCCGGCCTTCCTTGATCGCGCCATCGACAAAGGCTGCGGCCTTGGTATTGACGGCCTCGGTGCGCAGTTCATTCATCTGGGTCGTGACGTCCTTTAGTTCGGACTGCAAAGCGATGAACGCCTTACCGTCGTCGCCGGTGGTCTTGGCTGCTTTCAGAACGTCGGCTGCTTCGCTGGCTTCAGGCAGCCCCAAGGCGACAGCGATTTCGGACATCTGAGAGACAAGCTCTGCAGCGCCTTCGTCAGTTTGGCTGTCCCGAGCTTCCTGCAGCTCGGAATGCATCGTGGTGACGGCGTCTGCGACCGCATCTTCGGTCGCGCCTGCCGCCAGGCCGAGGATCTCGGCCAGTCGGGCGATAAAGTCCATTTCGCTCTCCTGGTTGAGCGCGGTCAGGCCGCGCAGGTTGGGTTCGTTTGTCAGGGAAACATTGAGGATCGTCGTGATGTCGCCCGCCTTGGTGTGGCGGAAGACAGGCGAGACCCCCCAATAGGCGCGGTCCGACATCAGCGACTGGCCCTTCGAGGTCCAATCGACCTTGGCCCAGATACCGTCGTCGCGCGCCTCCATGTCGGTGATGTATCCGACCGCCGGCGCATCGCCACCGCGCGCACCAGACAGGAAGGTCGAGTGATTGACGTCGACGATCACGCGCTGCTTGCGCCCCATGCTGGCCGCGATCAATTCGCTCGCCCGCGCATAGCGGTAAGGGCCGTCGCCTTTGTGGGTGGCGATTGGCTCTCCGCCTTTCGGTAGAATGTGGATCCACTCAGGCACGGTTTCACCCGCCCGTTCGGGCAGGCTGAGTGCAGTCATCATGGCGATATCGGAGCGCAGTTTCATACAGCGAATATCGCTGCTTTACTTATATCAATATACCCGCAAGCGCTTGTGGGGCAGGTTGATTTGGGCTCTGGCTACAAGGTGACGCCTGATCCGCGCGCCGTCAATTGCCACCTTGAGAAAGATCCTCGAGCCATTCCTCGACCAGTTCGGTGAGCAACAGGCCATCCTCTTCGGAAATGCCCAGAAAAGGCCGGGCCGGGATGTCGCCCCAAGGGATCTGACTGCCGTTCGACATCGATCCGAACGCGCCCTGCGATGCGCCAAAATGCTGGACAGCGGCATAAATCAGGTTCGACCCCCAGCTGACCTGGGTGGCGTCGGCCTCGTAGAAGATCTCCGAACTGAGCCGCCCGGTCGAGCCAAAGAGTGGGCGGGTTTCAGGTGCCTTTCGTTTCAAGGTGACGGCACTGTTGGACGCCCAGGCCGTGCCGTCGGGCGTAGTGCCTTCCTTGAAACGCTGCTTGGTGCGCTCGACCATCAACTCGCCGATGTCCTGCATCAACTGCTGCGGATTACCGAGGCCCTGGTCCAGCCGGGCAAGCCCGGCCAGCGCGTCGGTGGCGTTGAATTTCTCGGTGATCAAGGTTATATTCCTCCATGCAGGCGTGACACGGTAATATTCTCGCGGCCGTAACACGATCTTCGGATCGGAGTGCTATGCAGGGTTTCCGGGAAACCGGGTTGCGGGGCCCTGCCGCCTGCACCTACTCCCCCCAGCATCCAACTTTTCAGCATCGAAACCATAGGGCTTGGCATCAGTCTATGGTTTTGTTGGATATTCCACTGCATGCGAATAGGGGGCCGGACCACGCCATCCACCGCATCGGCGACAATGGAACCGTTTGGAGAACTCGTAGCCAGGCTGCGCAGCCGCTTTCCAAGCATGCGCGCATAAAAACGCCCGCAGTCTATTTCTAATGAAACCCATATCAGCGCTCCTTTCTGCGCAACCGGAGAAGAGCGCGATCTCGCTCCTCAACATCCGCGCTCAGCCGCCGGAAGCTGGTGACATAGAGTTCATTGCCAGACAGGGTGGCCTTCACCACCAGGACGTGGCCGTTGGCATCGGGCGGCACCTTCACGAAAATCAGGTTATTGGCGCCATCGCGGATGATCTCGGTCGCGTCGCTGACCACTTCCTGCGCATGGCCATAGTCGAGGATCGACAATTCAGGATGCTGCCGGAGCTGTTTCGCGGCCGTTTGCGGTGACAGCTTGGCGATGGTTACCTTCGTACCCATTTCGTCTGCCAACGACTGGGGGATGCGGGCCAGAGGCCACAGCCCGACGGGGTTATCCAGCCATGCGCCGAACAGGCTTTCGGTCAGCCAGCTCTGGATCAGGTCAATTGACGGCCGTTCGGGCAGCTTCTCCAGCTTGTCGCGCAGGCTCAGCACCGTGCCGCTGACACTAGCGCCCGGCGCATAAGCCCAGCCCTTGTCGATCCCGGCCGGGGCGCCGGTCCGTGGATCGATCTTGTCCCAATCCGGCGGCAGCCGTTTCGAAGGATCGCCGCCGAGCCGGATCGCGCCCTTCATCGACCTCGCCCCGTTGACATAGCAGCTGCAGCCCCAGCCGTTGGGCGGGGCGTGGGTTTGCCAGAATGGATGGTCGATCGGCAGTATCAGCCCGTCCCAGGCCAGATGCCATTCGCGCGGTTCCCGCGATGCGCCATGCCGATAGACGCCATATTTGAACCCGCCCTCCATCAGCTGGGCCCAGCGTCCGGCGGCATAACTGGTCTTCGCGTTGGTGCGGTAGATCACGCGGGTGCGCCATGCCTCGCCGCCCTTGGTGCCCTCACCGGTCCAGCCGTGCCAGCCATGGTCTTCCACGATCTGGCGGAAGTCGCGGCGGAACTCCTCGAGACTTGTGCCTTTCTCGATCGCCTTGTCGACCGCCTGTGCAAGATCGGCCAGCAAGTCCGCCTTGGTCGCCCCGGCCACCATGAAGGCCCGGTCATGGGCGGAATGGCGCAGATCGTCCCAGCGGCTGGTGGGGACCAGATTGCCCAGACGAAGCCGGAACGCGGCAAGCTGCTCTGGAAACGGCCGGTGGAAGATGCCCTGAAGGTCAGGCACTTTCATCCTCCTGTACCGCGCGGCCACCGGCATGCGACGCCATGCTCGCCATTGCCAGCACGGCAGCCAGTTTCTGGTGATCGAGATCGGGGAAGCCGGCCAGCAGATTTTCGCGCAATTCCTCAAGCGACCCGGCAGCATTTACCATCGCCTCGATCCGCGAAATCATCGCCGTCATTGCAGGGGCGGCTTCGACTTCAAGCCGCGCTGCCAGGGTCTCCACCGGGTCGGGTTCGCCAGAACGCGCCACAGCGGCTGTTTCGGCCTGAAGCGCGGCATCGGTGCCCTGATCTTCATCATCGCGCTCCTGACCCGTTAAATGGGTGTTTAACGGCGATTTTGACGGAGAGGGGACGGTGTCGTTTTCGCGATCGGGCGGAGTTTGGGCCGATCCGCCGATGATTTCATCGTTTTCGCCGGGTTGCGACAAGCCGAACTTGGCATGGATTTCGGATTGCTTCACCGGCAGACCCAACTGGACGAATGGCGTCAGCCCATCCGCGAATGCTTTGAGGTCTTCATCCTCGGGCCGGGCGATGATCAGGCGCGGGTAGGTTTTCTGCGGGCCGAATTCTAGCTGCACCCAAGGCCGGATCAGATCGCGGTTCAGGATGGCTTGCAGGGATTTCGCATCGGCGCGTTCGATATCCTCTTGCACCTCCCGGTGCTCTTTCCCCGATCCCAGGCCGCCAGTGACGGCATCGGTGGTCGCGGTTTGCCCCAGAACCGCCTTGGACATCTGTTTGTCGTACCAGTCGGCACGCTTTTCATAGAGCGAAACCGCAGCGCCCAGGTTCCCGGTCTCGATGAATTCGATCATCATGCCTTCGGGCACGATCGCGGCGCAGTCGCCTGCGATATTGGCCACGGCCTGGAACAGCTTCTCGCGGTCTTCCTTGGAGGTGCCCGGGCCATATTTGCCGACGCGCAACGGCTGGCCGTAGGTCTGGCTGAAGATCGCCCAATCGCGCTCTGTGTATTTCTTGAACAGATAGGCCCAGAGCGCAATGCGGGCCAGACCCGACCGCAACGGCAGGCCGGACTTGGCCTTGATCCTGGCATAGACGAACTTGAACGGCTTCAAGGGCTGGCGCTGGCCGTTCTCATCGAGCTGCAACGGCGTGGTCAGATCGAGAGGGTCAAAGGTAAACCAGCGCGGATCACGCCATTCCAGCCGGGCAGGTTCCCACTGGGCCGACGACCTGTCCCAGATGATTTCGGTCATCGAATAGCCTTTGCCGATACAATCGAGCGTGTCGAACAGCTCGTCGGACAGCTCGTCGCGGGTCAGCCAGTCGCGGATGCGTTGCGCGATCCTTTCGGCCTGTGGGCTGTCGTCCCCCGGCTTGACCGTGATATCAAGCTGACTGACCGAACGGCGGCGGGTGCCCAGAACACCGACATAGTGCAGATCGCGTTCCTCGATCGCCTCGGCCAGTTCCAGGTAACGCACCGGATCACCGGCATCCGCTTCGCGCAGGATCTGGCCCAGGCGCAGCGGCGTCAGGCCATCGGCCGGGTATCCGGTAATCGGTGATCGCACCCCGCCAAAGGTGGGGGCCGCAATCTCTTCGGTCAGGCTATGCCGTTCCACCGGGCGGCCGTATTGGTCGAGAAGCTGTGGAGTTTTAGCCATAATGTTTTCCTTCCGCCGCCTTCAATCTTCTTCCAAGTCGCTGAAAACGCCGAGAGCCACGTCTTCCCAATACGACCCACAAATGAAGCAGTATTCGCTTCCCTCTTCAGGAACCGCGCCGCACTCGCAAAAGTCGCCCTTTGCCTCGGCCAATATTTCCTCGGCTTCGCAGACACGTACCTTCGGCATCTTCAAATTCCCCCCGCAGCCTTGCGCCAAGCGGGGGGCGCCACCAGCTGCGCGTAGGCGCGTCGTCGCCATCCGTCGGGAGGGCACCGTTGTGGCCCTGTGAAGACGTGTTCACGCCGCGATAGTCGTATTCGACGTAATCCTGCCGGCTGGCGAAATACCCCAGCGCGCAAGCGACTGCGCTGTCGCCGTGCCGGTCGAACCCGTCCGATCCCTTGAAGCGGAAATCGCGCGGCACCCGGATGATGCCATCCACGAATTGCAACGCCTGGTGATCGGCCAGCACGTCGGCATGCTTGGGCAGAACCACGGTCTTGTCGCCAAACGCCTCGATATAGGGCGGCATTTCCAGCTCGTACCACTGCCGGGAAAAGGCGACTTCGATAATGCGCGATCCGTAGCGCTGCGCGGCTTTCTCGGCCAGGTAGGCGCCGTTGCCGGTTTTATCGAGCGCGCCTTTAGCGAAATTCGGAATGCGATCGCAGATGTAGAACAGGATGTCGCGCTGCTGATCGAACGGAATATTGCGCAGTTCCACCACCAGCTTGACCCGACGCACCAGATCTTCGCCCAGCTCATAAATCACGATGTCGGTGACATCGCCGGAACGCGCGAAGTCCTCGCCCATGAAATGCTGCCGGTTCTCGTCAAGCCGTTTAAGCACCGGTTTAAGGGTGGTTTCACACCAGTCCTTGGCCTTGCGAATGCGCTCTTCGTCCGGTGCGTTCTTGAAATCATCGCCCTGGGCCCAGCGTTCCACGGGAATGCCACCGGCCATGACCGCCTCGATCTGGACGCGGGTCAGTGCTGCGCCTTCCATCTCGGCCGGGATCGCGTCCAGCTCCTGACGCATGGCGGCGGTGCGGGAACCATAGGAGCTGCGGATCTGCGCTTCCCATTTGTCCTGGGCGTCCTGTGACCATTCCTTGCCGCGCATCAGGCAGACGCGCTGGTAAAGACCGTTTTCAACAGCCTTTGAAAACGGGATGAAATGGACCTTAAAGGGGTTCTTGCCGGCCTTGGCCTCGCGGATCAGCTCGTTGAAGGCGTTCAGCACCCCGTTATGGGTCGAAATCACCCGCACCTTGCCGCCCCAGATCAGCAGCGCGTTCACCGCGTCGATGACTTCTCGGACGTTCTTGTGGAACGCCGCCTCGTCGATCACCACGACGCCCTGAAGGCCTCGGATGTTGGCCGGGTTGGAACTCAGCGCCTCGACCCGGAAGCCGCTGTTGAAGGTGACGCGATAGGCGGTGATGCCCTTCGAGGTGCCGTCTTCGCGTTCGTCCTTGAAGATGAACTCTTCGATCTGGTGCAGCTCGCCCGCGATTATCTTGGCGAAATGCGCCACGTAGCCGATGAATTCGCGGCCCTTGTCCTTGGTGTCGCCGATGTAGAACACGTTCGACCCACCTGCCTTGCGGCTGGCGGCGGCGATCAGCGTGTCGTCCAGTGCTTCGGCAAAGGTGATGCCGGTACGGCGGCCTTTCTCGGCAAGCTTCAGGTCTGACTGATCCTCCAGCCAGTCCTTTTGGTGCTGCATGAGGATGCCATCGGCCAGCGGGTCCAGATCTTCGGGGATCTGCGCACCACGCGGTAATTCCTCCGGCAGCGCCGCCGGGTCGCGCGTCAGGATCGGTTCGGCGGGGACAAGATGGCTCTCTGTGTCGGTCATGGAAAAACTTTGCAGAAAGCGACGAAACTGACAGAGTTGCCGGATTGGATTTTCAGAACAGCGGGAATGAAAGCATGATTGATATTGCGACGATCACCGCCGTCCTCGGGGCGGCAAGTGCAGGGGCCAGTGCCACGGGGCAGGCGGTTGATGTTGTCGGCAAGCTTAAGAACCTTGTCGGCTCCAAAGATGATAGCGAAGCCAAAGCGCTTGCGGGAGAACTCGCGGACCAGCTTTACCAGGTGAGGATCGCCAATCTCGAGGTCGTAACCCAGCTTCAAGACTTGCAGCGGCAGGCAGAGAAAGAAGACGAATTCAAACAAACGCGAGCGCTTTATGCACCGTTCAAATTGCCCCAAGGCGGCAAGGTTTTGAAACTCAAGCAAGGCGTCGATGACGCCTCTGAACATTGGGAACTCATCTGCCCGATCTGCGCGGTGAACAACCAAAAAATCGTCCCTCTTCAGGGCAGCTCCGATCATTTCGATCTCAAATGCGCGAACTGCAACTCGGTATTTCCGAATGTCACCTGGGACACAGCAGAGGTCTACTGAACTGGTCGTGAGCATCACGCCTCCTCCCAATACCCGTCGCGCAGCCAGCCATGCCAGCCGCAGTCGAGGCGGTTAACGGAGGGTGAAAGCGTCGGGTCGGCGACCGACCCGTTCCAGTTCCAGCTGGGGCTGTCGGCCGGCTTCACGTCGATCCCGACCTTGATCCGCACCAGCCCGCCGCAGCCGCAGGGGCAGAAGAACCACAGGATCGCCTCGTCGGTCGCGCCCTTGGTCAGGTCAAAATGCGTGGCGCCGGGATGTTGCGAGGCGCGGAATGCATCCGGGTTCGGGAAATGGATGGCGCGGATCATGTTTTCAGCCCCAGGAACTTGTTGCGCATGAGCGCGATCCGCTCTTCGCTCATCCCCGCCTCGGTCACCGCTTCCTCGAACCGTTCGGCGGCGTCGGCCTCGGCCGCTTCTCGAGCCTCGCGGGCGACGCGCTTGCGCTCATCGTCCAGCAACTTCTCGCGCATGCCGGAACTGGCCATGAGGTCCTTCAGCATCCGCCCGAGGGCCATCAGGTCCTTGGGCTCCAGATGGCCGTCTTCCTCGCGCACACTCTGGATCATGTGGACCGCGCTGGTGGCGATCATCTGCATCAGCACCTTGTGCAGCTCGCCCTCGCCTTCGATGTCCATGTCCGACAGCAGCGTCTCGGCGATCTGGAAGGCTTCGCGCTGGTCTTTGAGCGCTTTGGAAAACTTGCCGACCGCCGTCTTGCCCACGGTGATCTCCAGCCCTTCCTCCTGAAGGCGGAAGTTCAGCGCTTCGGTGACGTCGAGGATGTCGCCAAAGCCGCGTGTCTCCAGTTCTTCCTTGAGCCACTTGCGAAGCTCGGCAGGCAGCAGATCCAGTTTGGCGGGTGTGGGCATGGCTCAGCTCCCCGGCCGGGGACGCTGAATACCGGGATGCCGCGCGATGCCCTGCGCCACCTCGATCCCGCGCAAGGTGGCGGTGACCACGATGAAGCCACCGTGATCTTCGGTCGTGATCAATCCCTGCTCTTGCAGCCAGGTAATTTCGCCCGCGACCTGATCACGCGTAAAGGCGATGCCCAGCGGATGCAGCAGCTGGGCGATCATTGAAACGTTCGAGGTGTATTTGGGGGCATCTTCCAACAGGCGCAGAATTGCGATGCGGGCATGTTCGCGCAGGGTTTCCTGGTAACTGCTCATTTTCGACCCTCGCTCAAAAGGTGGTCTTCATGGCGGCTCACAATCGTTTCCAGCCGGCTCATGATTTTCTGGTTTCCCTCCATGATCGCCGACATGGTTTCCATCGTGCCGCTCATCCGGGTCAGTTCGATTTGCACCGCATGCAGGTCATCTTTGCCGGGCATGACCTTGACGGTCTGTTCCAGCGACAGGATACGGTTTTCATGCCGATCCATCCGGTCAGACCCTTCCTTGAACCGCTTGTCAGTGTCCTTCTGGCGGGTCGCGAAGAAGGTCCAGACGATCGCCCCGAGAGAAAGACCAAAACTGGAAAGCTTCAGAAACACATCGAGATCAAGGGTCACGCCGCGCCGCCTTTCCCGGCCAGCTTGGCGGCGAAGGTGCTGGCGACCGATTTGACGGTGTGACCACCCATGTAGAGCGACAGGTAAAGCGTGGTCCAAAGCGTCATCGCCTGCCAATCGGCGGGCGGTAAAGCAGTCTTGAAGATGGCATTCAACACATGCAGGATCACGATCTGCCAGCCCCAGAGGAACATGGTGAAATACATCCCCAGAGGCCGCCAGGCGCGGACCCATACAGGATCGTTTTTCTCGGCCTCGATCAGGGCGGCCTGCAGTTCGAGTTCGCGGTTGTAGGTCGCGACCATTTCAGGGGCGATATTCTCGGTCCTCAGGATTGCATCCGTGACGGTCTCCGGATCGGTCGTGGCCAGCCGATCAAGGTTCACAGGTTCGACGCCGGCACGCGCGGCGATCGCGGCGATGACGTCTTCGGCAAGCTGGGTGTTACCCGCACCGATCTTGCGCGAAAGGATATCGCGGACAAAGGGGGCGCCAACGGACGTGGCAAGCGAGATCAGGGCGGCACTCATCAGATGCTCCTCAGTTTTGCGGCAATTTGGGGGAAACGGTTCTGGGCCTTAACGGCGATGGCATCGCGGTATTGCCATGCCCGCCAGGCAGCCCAGCCCAGGGCCAGAACCAGAACCGCCGGAACGATCCAGTCGGCATGGGGCAGACCGGACAGCGCTTCGATTGAACCGTCTGGCATGGGGGCGGCTTCAAACCCGCCTGCGGCAACGGCAGTTGCCGCCGGGGCCGCCGCCTTGGCGCGGGCGTCGATCATCCGCTGCAGGGTGGACAGCGTCGCCTTGCCGATCACCCCGTCGACGGTCAGGTCGTGATCGCGCTGGAAGGTCTTGACGGCATTGCGCGAGATACCAGACGGGTCCTTGCCGGGCTCGTATCCGAGCTTTGCGAAAGCTGCCCGGATCGTGGCAATGCGCGCGGGTTCGATCGACACCACGATCCGGGCCAGTCCGGTGGCAGGCGCATTCGGCTTGGTGACCGGGTAGATACCGAAGCGAAGGATGTCGAATTCGATCTGTCGGCGGCGGGTCAGGCCGGGCAAAACCTTGCCGCCGCCCTTGTTCCAGGCGCGCATTTTCGAACCGATCAACCCCCAGTCCTTTACCTGATTGCGCCATACCCGGACCCAACTGGCCCGACCGATCGCGCCGGTGTTCCACTGAAACAGGGACCCTGCATCAAATTCATTCTGACTGGCTCCGGGCATCGCCTTATTGACGGCCGGTTCATAATTGCGTGCCAGCGCCAGCCGGGTCAGACGGTCGCTTTCTTTGCGTGAAATCACCATGCCCGGCTTGGGATCGATCACACCTGACGCCTTGGTCAGGCCGGACCCGATGGTCCAGCGACCAACGGCGTCGCGATAGGCCTTCAGGACTACGCCTTCGAGAAGGTCGAGCGTTGCAATGCCTTTTTCGGAAGTGGTCGCCATGCTGCCCCCTGGAAATGCAAAAGGGGCGGATAGCCCCAAGGTTGCATCCAGAATGGCGGGAAAGTCACGCGAGGATCACCCGCAAGCATTTGCGGGGGGCAGGTCAGAAAAGCGGAAGTTGGCGGGGATCGTAGTTGTCCGTCATCTCCGTGCCTTTCAGATAGGCGCGCACGGTGACGTCAGTGACGTGCAGTTTGCGGGCAATTTCCGCATTGGACAAGCCCTTTGATTTCATCACCCGCGCCAACCAGCGTTTGGCGACCGGAACGCGGGCTGACAGACGGTGGGCTGCTGCGGCCAGATCAGCCGCCTTGTCCACGCCAATCACTTGCGCCAGGCGCGACCGCTTGGGGGCGGTGGCCAGATAGAGCTCTGCTCCGCCAAACTGCATCAGGAACTCGAAGGCCAGATCCGGGCCGAGGATATCGACATAGGTCTCGATATGCGCCGGCGGGCGGGGATATTGCGGGGCGTCAGACATGATAGGTAAGTTCGCCAAAGGGCCAGTCCATCACTTGCCCCCTTTCGGGCGTCCGCGATGGGTTCGCTTGTCCGGCAGGTTCTGCTCCCAGATGGTCACGACCGTGCCGTCCTTAATCTTGTAGCAAAAGCCACCTGCAACGGTGCCTGCTGCCCCGCGCCGCACCGCTTCGTCAACCGTTCTGCCGATCTGGCGGCGGATGACTTCGATATCCATGCCTTCAACCCGCTCCAGATAGCGGATCACGGCATGATCGGTGACGGGATGCAGCGGCTTTTTCATCAGCGTACCCGCTTGAAATCGAAATCGGCACCGATGCGGCGGGCCCACGCTTTTAGCGCCTGCACGACATCGTCGATCTGGTGCCAATCGCGCAGCATGTCCACGTCCGCCGGAACGCTCTGCCAGTTGTTCCCGAACTGTTTTCGAATGAAAGCATTCAGCCCGGCGCGCGACGGATCGTTTAGCGCGCCGGCTTCGCCCAGTTTTGCCCACAGGACATGTATCAGCCGCAGATCGGCACGGGGCGCGGCCTTTCGCTTTCTGCCGGATTGTGCCTTGAACCCACGCTGTTTCAGGTTGTCCACGACCAGCTTCAGTTCGGCCTCTGTCATATCCACAAGGCTGGACTTGCCGGTCAACCGGGCCTGCATTTCCTTGCGGGTCTCGGTATCAATTCCCAATTCCCGACAACCAACGAAAATCATCTTGCGCAGCGCATCACTCATGGCCGTAGACCCCGCAATAGCTGTCAAGGCCGAAGGCGCGGCCGTTCGGACCACAATAGTCGCAGACGAAAGGGATCAGCGGACCGATCCGGGTTGCCTTCTGGTAATCAGTCAGTTGCATGATCGCCCCCCATGATCCGCTGACATTCGACCAGTGCTGCCAGCTCTTCGTCCCGCAGCGGTGTTCCGTCGAGGCGGACGCAGAGGGCGGAATACAGGTCCCGCACCAACCGCATCAGATGGTCTATTTTGGGCTGCGATCCGGTCTCAGCCATCTGAGCACCTCGCGCAGTGGTCCAACTGATCCGGCGTCCGGGTGAAATGCCGCCCGCAAGTGATACAGCGCGCCTGTTCGCTCACATCGGTGATCGCCAGAGCAACTTTGTCGTAGGCGGTCTGGGTCAGCGGTACGAGAGCCGACGACGGCTGCGGGGCGACTTCTGATGCTTCTTCCTGAATTTCCGATGTGGCGTCATCTTGTTTCATCTGACGCGAATGACGGGCCCAATGACCTCGCAGTTTGGTCCAGCTTTTGTCGAATTTTTCGGCCACCTCACGCAGCTTCTGTCCTGCCAAAAGCATCTCGAAAGCATCGTCCAGTTCCGCTTCGGTCCAGGCATCGTCGGAACTATCGGGTGCCGCAGGCGGACTTGAAATCTGTGCGGGGTCGTCTTCGACTTCCTGGTCTGATGTCTCTTCTTCGCCCGTTGGCACGTCGTCAGTGCTTCCTTGGGACTGACCGTTCAGCATGCCCGCAATTGTGTACGCCATCATTTCATCCGCACAGCGAGCCACCTCAACGGGCCGCATCTGGAGAACCCGAAAGCCACCGTCGCCCGTCGCTTCTGCGAAAAACTCTTTGTCCAGCATTCTGCCCTCCTGTGGCTGCTCATCAGGCCGGGGCAACCACGCCCCGACGACACCCCCGGCGCTGGCCGGGGATGTTTCGCGTTCAATGATCGTTCAAGGCGTCTTTCAGGGCCTTGGCCGGTGTGAAGCCGACCCCGACAGAGGCGGCGATCTGGATGGCTTCGCCGGTCGCAGGATTGCGCCCGTCGCGCGCCGCGCGATGTCGGGGTTTCAACGTGCCAAAGCCCGCGATCTGGACTTCCTTGCCGCTCTTCAGGCTGTCAGCCGTGACGGCCTTGAAAGCGTCCAGAAGCGTAGCGGCCTCGGCCTTAGTGGTGCAGGCCGCAGTAGCCATTGCTGCGATCAGGTCGGTGGTGGTGGTCTTCTGTGCCATGTCAGGTCTCCTCTTGATGGCGGGTGATTTCGTCGTGGATGCTTTCGCGGATCACGCCTTCGCCAGATCGATAGTGATCGCCTGCCAGCCCGCGTCTTGCGTGGGCCGGTGATAGCAGCGCACATAGGTCTTCGATCCGACCACACGCATGGCGTCCCGGATCGCCTTCATGGCCCGTGTCCAGCGGTCATCGCCGATTTCCAACCGCAACAGACTGAAGATTTCGGCGCGATTGATCTGACCGGCCTTGTCGGTGTTGAAGGCCCGGGTCACCACGGCGCGCAGCTCCTCGCGCGCCTCGGCCGACCATTCGTTCAGGCATTCGTCGACCAGCGATTTGGCGATCTGCAATTCGGACCCGAATTCGATGTGATCGGCGACCGCGATCTGCACCTTGTAAAGACCGTCATGCGACATGAACGTCTTGTTGCCTTTGGCACCGCCCTTGGTGGTGCCGTATTCCTGATCCAGCAGCGCTTCGAAGTCCGACAGATCCTCGAATGTGTGGCCTTTGAACCGGGCAACCTGATCGGATAGAGAAATGGCATAGCCGATGATCTTGCGCACCACCTCGTCTTCCAGAAGATGCTGCGGCCTGATTAAAGACACGGGCACAAGGCTACCCTTTGCATCGGACAAATATTCTGTACCGTCGATCACCTGCCGACTATTTCCGAGGGGGTGTGGGCTGTGTTCGCGAACCACCTTCACCAAGTGGCCGACGTGAACGCCGCCCGTGCGACCAGTGATCTTGATCACAGTGTCGCCGCTACCCAAGACCCAAGGCTCCGAGCGGATTTCAGCGTGGCAATATTCTGGGTGATCATCGCCAGAGACAGGGAAGTAATAGACCTCACTGCTGATCGGGAAAATTGCGGCCACCTGGGCCAGGCTTAAAGCGGTCATATCAGGTTCCTTCCTGTTCGTTCAGCCGATCCACGGCGATGGCGGTTTCGATGCAAAGCGGTCCTGCGCCGGTCAGATCGACCAGGACCGCCAATGCGGTGATTTCATCAAGTGTGACCATTTCGACCCCGCGCGGGCCGCGCTGATCGATCTTGCGAAGTGCCCGGCCGCAATGGGCCAGCATTTCGGTTTCGGTCATGGGCGTGGCGTCCTTCACGGCTTTTCCTCCTGATTGAGCGGGCAGGACCGGCAGGCGCGGAACATCATCACGTTCTGGCTGTTCGCCGGGTTCAGACGCTTGGCCTTCCTGCGCCAGTTCCGGCAAACATCCATGCCCAATTCGCCAAGAGCGGGGCAATCGACCACAGCTTTCTCAAAGACGCCACGATATACCGCCTCGACACGTTCCATGTCGCCGGGATAGCGGTGCGCCAGCACGTTCGAGACAAGGGCTGCGGAATACCCCATCTCCTTGGCGACCTTGTTTTGGCTGCTGTCCATGCAGGCGCGGGCCAATCCGTCGATCCAGTCGGGCATGTCATCGCCCCAGCATCGACAGGCCTTTTCAATCGGGGTTTCAATACTCATTTCATCCCCCGCGAAACGTAGGTGTAATCCCGCGCATTATCGTCCCAGACGGCACGAATACGCTTTTCGCGCGGCGGCAGCGGGCCGGTGTTTTTCACCAGCCGGTACAGCGCCAAACGCCCCTTGCCGTCCGCTTTCCGCACGACATCCAAATACCCGGCATTGGCCAGCATCTGGCAGTAATCCCGCGCCTGATCCTCGATCACGGCCACGTCCTGCGTATTTGCCTGCATTGCGACGTCCCGATAGCTGAAGACACCGGACTTGCGGATCACGAACCACATCGACTGGTGGGGCGTGACATTGGCGATCACGCGCCCCGACGGATCGGTCGCCGGAGGGGTGCCGGTCTTTCCCTTCACCACACGGTAAAGATCACGGTTGCCGCGCTTGCCATCCGCTTTTGCATATCCCCAGCGCACCCAATCCTTGATCGACTGACGCACATGCTCAAGGCTGCGATGGGCGGCGGCGGCAAGATCGTGCGCCGTGAACTCCTCGTGGATCTTTGCAAGGTTCCACAGATGTTCGCGATTGATCAGCTTCCTGCTGTGCCGGGTCATTAGCCGAACCTCCGCATGTCAGGGGCTTTGCCGTCATGTAGGCCTTTGCGGTCCAGATCGCTGAGCGAGATCGCGCTTTTCCCCAAAGTCCGGGCACACAGCTGGGCGGTATCGAGGTTATTGACGATCAGACGGGCCGACCCCCGGCTGGCGGCCTTGATGGCGGCCTGCAAGTCTGGCTCCAGCGTAACCCCCTTGCACCGGATGCCCATCAACAGGGCGAAGTCCTGTTCATCAAGCGGCTCGGCGGCCACGCGCTCCAGCATGCGGCTGTTAATGCGCTCCCATTGACGCAGCTTGCCCGGCAAAGCCTCTTCGCCGATCAGAATGACCGGGACAAAAGAAGCCTCGTAGATGTCGCGGACGATCTCGATCATCTTCTTTTTCACAAGGAAATCCGCCTCGTCGATGATCAGGGGAATATTCTCCTGCGCCAGCACCTGACCGATCTGATCCACCATCCGGTAGATCACCTTTTCCGGCTTCACCCCCAACTCTTCGAGGATGGCTTCGCACAGCGCCTTTTGTGTCCAGACGCTTTTGACCTGGACCAGGCAGGCCCGGCGCTGATTGGCCGCAAATATGCTGGCCATCGTTTTGCCAAACCCGCTGGGACCATAGAAACATCCCATCCCGGGCAGCCCAGAGCTGCGATCTTCCAGACGCTGCAACATGGTCATGAAGCTCATAACGTTGCGCAGCGGGGCCAGTGTGTTGTGTAGTTGACTGCTCTGTGTCATTCTTCCCTCATTGCTCTGCAATCCGGCGCGGTCTGGCGTCTACCCAGCCGCGCCACCTTCCCCTTCAGCACTTCCAAACGCGCCCAGCAGGTCGCGCATGGCCTTGTATTCGGGGGTGGTCCGATAGCCCGAAAGCCAACGTTCCATATCTGGCGACAACGCCTCGCCATCGGCCAGACGCGCCTCCATTTCCTGCGCTTTGGCGAACCGGGTGCGCATATCTTCTTTCGCGGATGTTTCCGCCTGTTCCGACGCTTTCGAATGGTCGCCAAAATTCGCCACGAACACGGCGCGTTGCTCCTGCTCTGCGGCGCTGAGAGTGCGGGCCGATGGAACCGGGCGCGGGGCTTTCTCGAAGGCTGCGGGGCGCACGATCTTGGCCTCGACTGGCGTGGTTTCTTGCGGGGCCTTCGCCGCAGCCCCATCCATAAACGAACCAAGCTGTGCAGCGTCGAACACGGCGGCAGCCTTGGCGGCCTCTTTCTCGGCATTCATCCACTTGCGGCGGGCAGAGGCATGATTGCGGGCTTCCGCCAAGTCGAAGAAACCGGCGTTTTCTGTGCAATCTGCAACGCCCAGATATTCCCCGCTCAGGGCGTAAATGTGCAACCCATCCCAAATGTTGGCAGGATCGAACCGCACCACCACCTTTTGGCCCGCGATCTCGTACATCCACTCGGCGTAATACTTGTTGCCCATGAACTTGATGGCGCCGCTGCGGCTGTCAGCCTTCAGACCTTCTGCCCCCATCAGCCACAACCTGCGCTGCTCGGCTGTTGCCTTGCGGATCGGAGCCTCGGCATAGCTGGCTTCAAAGGTTTCCAGAATGCTGCGACCCATCGTGGTCTGGCCACGCCGACCGGCCCGGGCATTATGTTCCTCGATCCCTTCCGCCACCACTTCGATGAAGCGATCCAGCGGGATTGCCTTTGATCCGTAATTGTCCGGCTTCGCGTCGATCCCGTTGCCGGTATATGCGCCGGCAAAGCGCGGGTCTTTGGCAATGTCCTCCGCTAGGTCGCGGAACGCCCGCTCGATCGGTTTGGACTGACCCGAATAGGGCGTGGCCCAATGCACCTTGACACCAAGCGTTGTCAGGACACCGGGAATATCGTCGTCCTTGACCTTGAAACGGAACCGGGTCGGGGTGCCGCCCGTCAGGAACTTGTTGGCAAATTCACGACCGTTATCCAGGACAATACGATCGGGAATTCCGAAGCGTTCGATCATGTCGCCAAGGGCCAGAGATACGCCCACCTTGTTTGGCGTCTTGTCGATCCGCCAACTTAGAATGCGACCCGAGAAGATGTCCTGAAATGCCACCATTTGAGGGCGTACTATTTCATCCTGAGCAGAATTCGATCCCGGCTCAGACGGCCAGCGCACGAAGACATCGAAACGGTGATAGTCGGCATTGACCGCTTCCATCGCATGCAGGCTCATCCGATCGCGGGTCTGCGCGGGGTACATAGCCTTCAGGGCGTCAACGCCTTTGCGACATAGCGTGATCGTCGTCGCGGAAACCTCTGTTTCCAGCCGCCGCCGCATGGTGCGCTCGGGGGCGGTCTGCCAACCTTCAGTGTCTGCGATCCGAGCGGCGCGACGATAGCATGCCGCAAATGTGGGCCGCTCTGGCCGCAGGAAATCGGATTTCAGGAAATCCCAGAACGCCTCGGACACCTCGACGCGTTTCACCTTGCGACGGGTCGCGCGATGCCGGGGGGCCAGATGCGGCAGACGATCATCCGGGCGCACCCCTTCAACTGCCGCGAACCAATTCCAGATGGTGCGATGGGAAACATCCCGTCGGGTGGCGATCATGTGAACAGACAGGTCCTTGGTCTGCCCGCCGCGTTCCAGCAATTCGACTGACTGAAGAATGTCCAACCGTCGCTGTGCCTCTGCCTTGGGCTTCGCGGGCAGGGCGTCGAACCACGTCCAGATTTCGGCGCGATCGACCTGCCGGGACGGGGCCGTTTCCGTCGGGGCCGACACGGCCAGAAGCGCGGCCTGCGCCCGTGACGGAAACAGCGCCCAATGATATTCCCAACCGCCGCCGCGCCCCTGACGCCGTCGGGCATGGCCGGTCTGGGCGCGCCAGTTGAAACGATCCGCCATAGCATTCACGCGGCGCTTCGTTGTGGGCAAATCCGGCAAAGCCGCCGCCGCAATTTCATCGGCGGACCACCATACTTGTGTCGGCTGAACCCCGGTCATCACCGTTCCCTCCGTTCGCATTCATCCGAAACGAGGTCGGAAAGATCGTCATAGGCCTCGGTTACGAACCGACGCCGGATCGCCGGGGATGCGCGTTTCCAACGCTTCAAAAGCGCCTGAAACTCATCTTCAACAGGGTCTTTAACTGGCGCAGTTCCGGCCTCTTTCGCCAGCGATTTGCGGGCGTCAGATGCAGATTTGGCATTTCCGCTGGAAAGCCGTAAAACCACCTGTTTTCGTTCGTCATCCTGCCCGATCTTGGCGATTTCGGTCAGGTCTTTCAGGGTGACCTGGCGGGTCGACCCGCGCAAAAGGTCGATTTCGTCGCCGCCAAGACATCCACCGGCAGCGACCAGACGTTCAATGTGGCGCTTGCTGACCCCGAACTTTTCGGCGGTTGCAGATGCAAACGACACGATGTCGCTTGCATTCCAACGCGCCGCAGCGCCTGCCAAACCGGCCTTGGTCTCCGGGTGCAGCTTCTCGTAGACGCGTTTGCGGGTGGCCAAGAATATCGCCGTGTCCAGAGCATTCATTTCCGCCCCGGCAAGGTTGTCATCGATCTCCATCAGGCAGGCCCAATCGTCGGTCACATCCGTCCAGACCTTTGCCTCGATCTCTTCCCAGCCCAATCGCCGGGCCATTTCCAAACGGTGACCGCCAGCGATCAGAACCAGAACGCCACTTTTGACCTGACGAACGTGGATCGGGTCTTTCATAACGCCCAGTTCCTCGACCGAAGCGATCAGGCTCTCGACACCCGCTTCGCTGACCGGGCGCAGGCGCTGACTGTCATCGACACCGGCAACTGGAACCTTGCCAATCTGTAGCAACTTCGGTTCACGCATCGGAGCGACCATCCTCTGCATTCGAACCACCCGGCGCGGCCGCGCTTTGCGCTTGGCCCTGCGCCGGGTGGCGCCTACCATCGGAAGGGCCAACTAACCGATGGAGGAACTCATGGAAAAGAGACTTGAACTTATTGAAAACAAGCTGAACCGACTTGAAGCGGTGCTCATGGCTCACATTTCCGCCGTCGACATTTTGCTCGACGGAAGCGGACGGGAAACAGCCATCGCCCTTGATGCTCAGGCGACAGCAGCAGTGCGACGCGGAAACAAACTGGCCTCCGCACTTCTCTCCGCCGCAGCAGATGAAATTTCTTCTTTGTGCGACTTGCCCCGCGAAGGCTGAACGCCGCTCTGCTGCATGTTTCCGCGCTACATCTAAGTCAATGAACCCGGCGAAGCTCCAGTTCGCTGTCAAAATCATGATGGTCAGACATCGGTTTTGGCCCTTTCAATGTCGTTTCAGGAATTCGAAAATCTCTGGTCAAATCTGCGCACCGCTGTTCAGCACCACGGACACCGGCGTCACCGATGCAGCGCCGCGGCTGCGGCAATACGAACACATCCGGTGATGTGCCCCGTCGCTTTGGAACTCTGCGCGGCAGCTCAGGCAGCGCCGCAGGCCTGTGCCGACTTTTTCAATCCGCTTTTGGCAGATATCTTCGGCATCATCCTTGCGGCGGAAAAACGGACTGACACGCTCATTCGCGCGGTTCACAACGGCGAATTGCAGGCCGATCTGCCGGACACGGTAGAGGGGTATCTTGCTCATTGCAGATACCCCCAGAACAGCCCGACGATCAGGATCGTGGCAAGCGCAGCCGCCCCGATCAGATCCCCAATGATGGAATTGTCGACGAACTCATCGATCTCGCGCAGCTTCGCAAGAACCGCCCGCGCCCTGCTATGGCGCGGGGGCTCTGCATCCCGTCTTTGGTTTTCGTGAGTGGTGACTGACGGGTTGATCTGTAAACGGCGCTCATGCGCAGGGAGAAATCCATCCATGCACAGTCGGGCAGAATGGAGCTGAGCTTCATTCGCGACGATCCGCACTTGCTGCCAACGCTCTTGGCTTTTCACGCTGCGGATCAGTTCCAGCCCAACTGCAAGCCGCTGGGCGTCGGTCAGGCCAGACGAGATCGTCTCGGCCCGCGCTTCGATATCGGAGCGGGTCAGAAGCATCACGCCGCCCTCTTCTGTTTAGTTTTTTTTGGGCGCGGAATATCTGCCGGCCATTCTAGGTCGCTTGGCCAATTGTCGGAGAACCAGCGGATCACCACAGACGCTTTGCGTAGGGTGCAACTGGCGTTTCCCTTCAGGCCGTCGAGCCACTTCCCATCATTCGCCGCGTAGGTTGAGACAGTCGAAAGCTTCAATCCGCAATGGCTTGCAAACGCTTCCGCCAACTCAACGATGCAATCGGTTTCCATTCCACCCTCATATTCGGAGATTACTCCAAAAATATAGGCGGAGAATTTACCGATAGTCAAGGGGACGAAAATTCGGTATTTTCTCCGATTCGTGGAAACTGCTGAACAAACCCTTGCCCGCGTTGTTGCCAGCCGACTTAAGGAGCTGGAAACAAACGCTTTTGCTGTCGAGAAGGCAGCAGGACTACCTGTGGACGCAGTGAGAAGCATTCTGCGTGGAGGAAAAAAGTCAGGGACTACGCTCAATCGAGCTAAAGATGTCTGCGATGCTTTGGGCTTAGAGATTTACATTGGCCCAACAAGAGACGTGGCTGGCATCGACCAACCCCCTGCAGCAGACCCTGAGGAATTTGCTAGGATACCTCTGCACAATGCCAGCCTGGCCGCCGGTAACGGACATCAAAACGGCAGCGAAATGATTGTCGACTACCTCTCCTTCCGGCGCGACTGGCTGCGCCGGATCGGCGTCGCGCCGGCCAACGCCACTCTGGCGCGGGTCGAAGGCGACAGTATGCACCCGTCGATCTGGTCCGGCGATATCGTATTGATCGACCGCAGCCGGACCGATGTGCCGGTCAGAAAAATTGGTTCTAAACCTCGAAATAGCAGCCCAGTATACGCGCTACTGGATGACGGCCATGCCCGCGTGAAACGCATCGAACGCCCGACCGATGATCAGGTGCTGCTGTTGTCAGACAATCCTGATCACGGCCCCGAATTTGCAAAAATTGAAACGCTTTCGATCATTGGCAAGGTAATGTGGTGGGGCCATACGAGTCGGGAGTAGTTTGCGCAATCAGGGGTGCCGTGGTTTTGTGCGGTCAGATGTCGCCAATAATCCAAAGAGGTAATATCGATGAAAACCTATTTTCTTTCTGCAGCGGCTATTGCTGTGGCGGCTTCTTCATTGTCAGCCCAAGACGACTGTATGTTCGATACAATAACTGCAAATACGATTGCAACGCATCGGCAGATGGGGGGATGGTCCATCTCCGAGATGATGAGTAAACTAGGAAGTGAGCCCGGTCTTCGCGACATGATCTTGGATGCTTATAGTCAACCCCGCATGCTGACCACAGAAACTCGCCAATATGCTGTTGACGAATTTTCCAACACTTGGACTGTGAAGTGCTACCAAAGCGGGTCGATATTGCCTCGCAAAGATTGATCCGCACGTTATCGAAGAATTACATTCTGGTCTTTATCCGTTCTAGGTCATTCGAGATTTCTGTGATGCTGCGAAGTTCTGGCGCGGTGTCTGTTGACTGAGCACCTCGATCTTGTGCCGACGCGGTATCAATGTCGGATCGCGCACCGACCAGCGCGTCTCTCATCTCCCTGAGATACCCTATGGCCTCGGACGCCGCCAACATCGCTATCCCTATCAGGGCAGCCCAAATGGATCCCCCGATCAGCAGTACTGCTTCGTTTGCAATGGCAACGATCAGGACAATCACCGACAGCACGAATGCCGCATAGGCGGTGAGTTTCAAATAGGTCATGACTACACTCCGTTAACTGGCCACCTGTGATTGTATCCATTACGGACGGAAACGCTAGCGATGTGCGAAACATGTCGTAACGCGTCCCAGTTCGCTGCGCAGCCCATCTGTGGTGAGTATTGAGTAACTATTTGTTTATTAACGCAATACCCGTTTCTGGGACGCTAATTTCTTTCTGGGACCCGAACGTCCCAGTTCCGCGTCGAGAAATACCGTTGCAAAGCCCCTGTCTGAGCGGTGCTTTAACGCTAAATACCCTTTATTGAACTGCACTTAGCTGATAACCGGCCAATGCTTCCCTGGCATTGGTCAATCAGCGTTGAACGGCCGTTGAAGGCCCATTTATGGCAAATTCTTTTGTCAGCGCCCCGCGCCACATCGAGACAGGCTTGCGCTCGAAAACCCCTATGTTTTCAATGCTGTCCGCACACTTCCGGCCTCAGCTGGTCTCTTCCGCCTTCACTGTAAGAATAGGTGTCAACTAACATTGTGGCCCGCTGTAGCCCGCCACGCGGTGTCGACCGCAGTTCGAAACGAGGTCTTGCAGCGCCAGATTGCGGAAATCGAACCCGTCAGGCTTGGCTGGGGGGGTGATCCTATTCCAGCGCCGGGAGCGCGGAAGCCGGACGTTTGGGGCTATCAGGAACCCAGATAGTAATCATCAGAAAGTTTCAGTTTTTCAATTGGCTCGGCTGCTTCAGATTGGCGCGACATGTCGAGGAGGAATTCATGAAACTGTCGTTCTTTACGATGCCCATTCACCCTTTGGGCAAACCGTTCGCCCAGAGCCTTGCAGAGGATCGTGAAGCATTCATTCTCGCGGACCGGCTTGGCTATGCCGAAGCCTATTGCGGTGAACACACCACCGATCATGCTGAAATCATTACATCCTGCGTGGCCTTTCTGGCGAGTCTGGCTTACGAGACGAAGAACATTCGTCTTGGCACCGGCACGGTGAACATGCCCAATTCCCACCCGGCCCGGATCGCGGCGGAGGTGGCGATGCTGGATCACATGCTTGAAGGGCGGTTGAATTTCGGCATTTCGCCGGGCGGGTTGATGTCGGACGCCGAGATTTTCGGGTCGATGGACAAGGACCGCAACGCGATGTTCGTCGAAAGCATCAACATGGTTCTCGACATCTGGGCCGGTCAGGCCCCCTATAACCTCAAGGGTAAATTCTGGGAAATCTCGACCGAGCGCACGATGATGCCCGAAATCGGGCAAGGCGAGATCATGAAGCCGTATCAGGATCCGCATCCGCCGGTGGTGGGGACCGCAGTGGCCCCGTTTTCCCAAGGTGTTGCGGCCATGGCCGAACGGGGCTGGCAGCCGATTTCGGGCAATTTCCTGTTGCCGAAATGGGCCGCGACCCATTGGCACAAATATGTCGAAGGCTGCAACAAGGCGGGGATCGTCCCCGATTACGCCGATTGGCGCGTGGCCAAGAATATCTGCGTGGCCGACGATATGGAAACCGCGCGGGCCTATGCACGCGATCCGGGCAGCCCCTATGTGCTTTATTATTCGCAACTATTGACCAAGATGCGTGTCGGGGGTCGGCTGAACCTGTTCAAGGAAGATCAGTCGATGCCCGATGACGATGTGACGCTGGACTATGTGCTGGACCGGCTGGTGATCCACGGCGATGCCAATTCGGTTACCGATCAAATCCTTGCCCTGCGTGAAGAAACCGGCCCGTTCAAGCATCTGGTTTATGCCGGACATGACTGGACCGATTATGATCTTGGCAAGCGTTCGATGGTGTTGATGGCTGAAAAAGTGTTGCCGCAACTTCAGGACGCAACCCGGAGCGAAGCCGCCGCAGCCTGAGTTGCGCCGCACGCTGTAACCTTCCTGTCGCTGTTCAGGCCCGTGATCCCTCCCCGGATCACGGGTCTTTTTTCTGTGTCTGGGGATAAAGGCGGTGGGGGGCCGTTGGTGCGGCTCTTGTCTGGGGCTGTGGGAAAAACGAAAAACCCGTCCTGCGCATCATATGCACGGGACTGGTCGCTGGTGGGGCCAGTGGTGGGAGGTCCAGGTGGCTCCGGTTGGGATCAAGTCCGGGTGTCAGGCCGGTTGTGACACGAAGGCGCGCAGGGCGGCATCGACTTCGCGGACGCGGGCGGCATTGTCGACAGCTTTGCTGCCATCGGCATTCTGGAACGAATTTTCGAACCCGACGCGCGCCTTGCCACCCTGCCGGGCCGCCGCGACCAGGCTGGCGGTTTCGCTGTCGCCAAAGGCGCAGAGCATCCAGTCGAAGCTGTGGCCGCAACCGGGGTCCAGATGGGTCAGATAGTCCTGCAGATCGAAGGCGCCGCGCGCGTCGTCGGCATAGGTTCCTTGAACCAGTTGCACCAGATGGTGGCGCCCCGGTATGCGCCCCGTTTCAATCGCGATGACAAAGCTTCGCACTTCATCGGGAGAATACAGGATGTGCTGAATCTCGACCCCGGCACCGGCGGCCCAGTGGTAGAAATCACGCGCTGCAGGCCAGTCGCTTGGAAGTCGGACCATTTCGCGCAGCGCGACGGACACATGCCGGGGCTGCAAGACCCGCATCATCGCACGCTGATCGGCGGCTTCGTAACGACCGGCGGATTCTGAGGTGACCTGAAGGTACATACCCGGCACGTCGACTTGCAGCCGATCCAGCAGGGCGCGGTAGCGCGCCGCGTCGATCAGATGGCGGCCCTGAGCGTCGCGGATATGCAGATGAATGCCATCGGCCCCGGCGGCCTGACAGGCGCGCGCCGTCGCCACGACTTCGTCATCGGTGATGGGTAGGGCGGGGTGGTCGGCTTTGCTGCGGCGGGCACCGTTGGGGGCCACCATCAGTCTGGGCAGTGGCGTCACAATGATTGCCCCAGCTGCGCGAACTGACCGCGGTGAAAAATCAACGGTGCGGCGTCGCGGGAATCGACCCGCAGAACGCGACCGATAAAGATTTCGTGGTCACCACTGACGATGCGTTTTTCGGTTTCGCATTCCAGCGTGGCGACGGCATTGCTGAGCACCGGAACGCCGTGATTGCCGGCCCACCAGTCGACGTCTTTGAATTTGTCTTCGCTGGGCGTGCAGAACCGCATCGTTTCATCCTTGTGATCCGCGCCCATGACATTCACCGCAAAGCCCGGATGGGTGCAAAACGCTTTGTGCGAAGGCGAACTCAGCCCGATGCTCCACAAGATCTGAGGCGGATCGAGAGAGACCGACGAAAACGAATTCACCACCAGCCCGACAGGAGCGCCATTTTCACCGATCGAGGTGACGACGGTAACGCCGGTGGCAAAGCTGCCGAAAACATCGCGCAGTTTACGCGCATCGATCAGGTCGGGTTCCGTGGTGATTGTCGCGTGCATGGCGCACTCCTCTAAGCATTTCTTGCCGGCTACGATATGGATGGTTGATCCTTCAGAACAACTAATAATAATATATATAAGCTACAATAAAATCGGATGGGGTGGATGAAGTTACAACGATTGCGCTATTTTGCGGCGGTCTACGAGCAGGGATCGTTTTCTGCTGCGGCCGAGCAGGTGAATGCCACCCAGTCGGGTCTTTCGATGCATGTCAGCCAGATCGAAAAGCGCTATGGCGTCCTGTTGTTTCAGCGCAGTTCTTCCGGTGTGACCCCGACCGAGGCGGGGCGGTTGTTCTATGCCGAGGCGGTCAAGGTTCTGGCTGCCGCGCGGCATGCCGAAGACCGGTTGCAGACATTGTCGAAATCGGTGGTCGGGCATATTAACGTCGGGCTGATGCCGACCTTTACCCGGTCGGTACTGACCTCTGTTCTGCTGCGGTTTGCCGACGAATATCCAGAGGTACGGTTGTCGATTTCCGAAGCCTATTCCGGTGCGATCGCCGATGAAGTGGCCGCTGGGCGGCTTGATTTCGGGGTGGTTCCGGCAGCGTTCGAGCTGGACGATACTTTGGTTGCGACCCCGATGGGGGAGGATCTGGAATGTCTGGTCTGTGCGGCGGATCGGGTGATCCCGATGCGCAAGGATGGTGTCATGCTGTCCGACCTGTCGCCGCTGCGTCTGGTGCTGCCGGGGCCGGGAAATGCGCGGCGGCACAGGATTGAAACCTATCTGGCGGTCAATGGGATCGAGGTTTCGGAATTGCTTGAACTGGACACGATGCATGGCACTCTGGACCTGGTGGCGAGATCGGACTGGATGTCGATCCTGCCGGGGGTGTTGTGCCTGCCGGATCTGGATGGCAAGCGCCGCAAGGTGGTGCCGCTGATCGATCCACCGTTGATGGTGAATTACATGCGTATCCAGACCCGCAAGCAACCTTTGGGTGTCGCGGCACAGGCCTTTGCGGATATTTTGCAGGAAGAACTGAATTCGGCATTGGAAATACCGCCCATCAGCGCGCACTGATGAGCGGCGGTATCGCCCGGTTATGCCTTGTCACATGAAGTTTTCCGGCAACCAGGTGCAAAGCTGCGGGAAGGCGACGCATAGCACGGCAACGGCAAGGATCAGGATCCAGAACGGAATTGCGCCCTTGAAGATATCGGCCAGTTCCACATCGGGGTCCGGCACCGCGGCCTTGACTGTAAAGACGATGATGCCGAAGGGGGGCGTCAACAGCCCGGCTTCGATCACCAAGATGCCGAAGATCGCAAAGGCCAGCGGATCAAGCCCGATGGTGGTGGCGACGGGGGCAAAGATCGGTACGGTCAGCAGGATAATCGAGGTGGAATCGATGAACATTCCCAACAGAATCCAGACGGTAAAGATGATCCCCAACACCACGATCGGCGATTCACTGACCGAAAACAGCAGATCCCCGATCACCTGCGTTGCCCCGCCCATCGCCAGAAAACGCGAATACATCGAGGCTGCAATCAACAGGATCATGATCGGCGCGGTGGTGCGCCCGGCGCTGTAGATCGCGTCCTTGGCATCGCGCCAGGTCATGCCCTTGGCCAGGCCGATGAGAAACGCACCGATCGCGCCGAAGCCTGCGGCTTCGGTCGGGGTCAGAAAACCGCCCCAGATTCCCCCGATCACCACGGCGATCAGGCCCAGGATCGACAGGCCACCCAGCGACTGCCGCAGCAACAGGGCCGTGCCTTGTGTTGACGGGTCAGGGGCGGGTTGGCAGGGCGCACAGTCCGGATGGCGCAGCGCGTAGATCACGCAATAGACACAGAAGGCCGCTGCCAGAAGCAGGCCGGGAACCAGTCCGGCGATAAACAGCGCCCCGATCGATTGTTCGGTCAGGACCGCCCAGACGATCATCAGGATCGAGGGCGGGATCAGCATGCCCAGGCAGGCGCTGCCTGCGACGGTGCCAAGCGAGAACCGCTTGCTGTACCCAAGCGCGACCATTTCGGGGTAGGCGATACGCGAAAAGGTGGCAGCCGCCGCGATCGACACGCCGGTGATGGCGGCGAAAATCGCATTTCCGGCCACGGTCGCCACGCCAAGGCAGCCCGGCAACCGACGAAAGGCCCGGTTGCACAGCGCGTAAAGATCGTTGGCCGATCCCGACCGGCTGACAAAATCGCCCATCAGGACGAATAATGGAATGATGATGAAGATATCTTTGCGCAGGGCTTCGTAGGCCGTGGTGCTGAGGATGGAAAAGCCGATATCGACGCTGCCCATCATCCAGGTGACGCCAATAAAACTGACCGTGCCCAAGGCTACCGCAAGGTGGACGCCCATCAAAACCAGCAGCATCAGCAGTCCCAGAACAGCAAATATCATAAAAGTCATGTATTATCTGCTCCGTCGGGGGCTTTGGGGATGGGGCGGATCAGGGTTCTGCCGTCTGCTTCCAGCTTTCCGCGCAGATCGGCGATCAGCATCGAAACATAAGCGATGGCGGCAAACAGGCAGGTTGCGACCAGCAGGAACCGTACCGGCCAGGTATAGATGCGCATCGCGCCTTCGCCTTCGTATTCACCCAACCGCACGGCATCGAGCGCCGCAGGCCAGCAGGCATAGGCGATCCCGGCAAACAGCAGCGCGCCAAGCAGCCAGGCAAGCAGCCGCAGCGCACGCGTCCCAGTCGGGCCAAGGTGGTCCTGCAGCAAGGTGGTGCGCAGCATCGATCCGGAATAGATCGCAAGAGGCAGTTGCAAGAAAGTGACCGCGATGACCGAGTTTTGCAGGATTTCCTTAGTTCCGGCGATCGGGTGCAGGAAAAGTGTCCGTCCCAGCACATCGGCGATGATCAGCAGCGCTAGCAGGAAAACCCACCCTGCTGACAGCAAATGTGCCCAACGCGCGATCAACAATTGCGAATTCATCTTGGTGCCTCCTCCAGATGCGTCCGGGCAGATTAGGTTTCGAAACCTCAATGCGCAATATTTTTGTTTATCGAGTGATAATTTAGCGTAACAATGCGGTATCGCCGCGATTCTGGTGGTTTGCGCAGGGAAATGCGCATTCCCGGGAGGCAGAACACGGCATAACAACGCAAGGGAGGGTCGAAAACAATGACATTCACGGCAAAGATGGTGCGCAATCTGGCGATTGCAGCGCTGGGACTGACGGTTGCAGCAGGCACGGCGCAGGCGGACCGGTTCACATTCCGCATCGGGTCCGGGCACCCCAAGGGCCCGGCACCCTATGTGACGACGATGTCGGATTTCTTCGTCGCCGAGGTCAAGCGCCGCGCTGAAGAAGAAACCGAACATAAAGTGACTTTCATCGAATCCTATGGTGGCGGCATCGCGGGCGTGTCTGAAACTTTGGAGGCGGTGCAGCGCGGGTTGTTGGATTTCGGCGGCTATTGTGTGTGCTTTGAGCCTTCCAATCTTTACCTGCACAATTTCCCTTATTTCGAACCGTTCGGGCCGCAGGCGTCTTCGGATGCAATCGCCGCAGTGCGGGTGGTCTATGACAAGAACCCTTGGCTTTCTGAGGTGTTCGAAGAAGAATTCGGTCAGCAGTTGCTGGGACTGGGGGCGTGGGACAATTACCATCTGGGCACCAAGATGGCGTGGACACAGGTGTCCGACCTCAAAGGCGTCAAGATCGGCGGTGCGGGACCGAACCTGCCGTGGCTGGAATATGCGGGGGCAGTGCCGGTGCAATCAAGCCTGCCCGAAGGCTATATGGCCATGAAGACCGGCGTTTATGATGGTTGGCTGATGACGCCAGCCGGGTACAACGGGTTCAAATACTATGAACCGTCGCCCTATTACACGCTGATCGGATTCGGGGCGATGCCGGTCGTCGTTCTGACCGCCAATCAGAAGAAGATGGCCAGCCTGCCGGATGACCTGCGCCAAATCATCTCTGAAGTCGGTGCACAATGGGAACACAGAAACGGCAAGGCGATGGATGACAGCCAAGCGGCCGGTCTGGCGGCGCTGCGGGAAAACGGTGCGATCATCACCGAACTGCCCAATGATGTGCAGGCCGAATGGGCGCAAAGCCTTGCTGAATTCCCGCGCAAAAGCGCCAGAGATGCGAACTCGCGGGGGATGCCGGGCACAAAGGTGATGAAGGATTTCATCGAGGCCGCCAAAGCCGGTGGGCATGTGTGGCCGGTCGAATACACCTTCGATTGACTTGAATGCAGCACCCATCAACATTCCTGATGGGTGCTGCGAATAATGTTAATTTCATCTGTTGGGCCTGTTGCCATTAGCCTTGATGGCAGGAGGTGTCATGTGCCTCTGCCTTGTGGAGGAGGCCTGATGAAACTCGGATATCTCAATATCCCGGCAGAGGCCGTTGCGGCATGTGGCGGACGGGGAGCCGCGCCATCGCATGGGCGTGCCCAACTGGCCCGCGCGCTGGGCTTTTCAGAATTTTACACTGCGGCACCCTACCTGAAGCCGGGTTGTGCGCTGCCGCCCGAGCTTAGACCGGAACAGGAACCCTTTCTACGCATCCTGCCGGATGTACCGGCACGGTCGATGCCGCGCCTGATCGCGCAGAACGGCGAGATTCGAACTTTTGCGCAGTTGCCGACAAACCCTCTGGCCGCACCCGTGCGCACGGCCTGCGACGTGCGGGCACAGTCATTTCAGGGGCACGCCCCGCTGTCGGTCAGTTGGCTGGATACGGATACATTGGCCCGACATTGGGCCGCGCATGTCACCGGCTGTACCCATGCCGCGCGCCGCGCCCGTCCCGATGATTGGCGGGTCGCCCGCACGGTGATCGTCAGCAACGATCCGGCCCGCGCCGAGGCGGCGGCGAAGGATCCTGACAGCCCCTGCCGCGCCTATTATCGCAGCCACGCGCCGGCGGGTGCGGATGATGCCTCGATCGACGCATTGATCGATGGCTGTGTTCTCTATGGTACGCCGGTCTCTGTTCTGGATCGGCTGCAAGACATCACCGAAGTGTCGGCCGCCTTCGGGACGCTGACCTTGGTGGATCATCATTGGCCCGACCGCGCGCTGGCGCGTCAGTCCATGACCTTGTTTGCAGGCGCCGTCCTGCCGACCTATCAGGCGCAGATGCGTCACAAAACCAGAAAGCTTGAATACGCATGACCACTCAGACCCTTCATTCCACCGCTTCGGGAGAAAAAGAAATTCCGGTGCTGCTGTTGCTGAACAGCCTTGGCGCGACCGAGGCGATGTGGGAGCCGCAATTGGCCCTGCTGGAACGCCATTACCGAGTTATCCGCTGTGATACGCGCGGCCACGGCCAAAGCCCGACTCCGGCTTCGCCCTACAGCTTTGACGACATCGTTGCGGATGCGCTGGGGGTTCTGGATGCGCATAACGTCAAGACTGCCAGCGTGATGGGCCTGTCATTGGGTGGCATGACGGCTTTGGGTCTGGGATTGGCCGCGCCCGAGCGGATCGACCGGGTGATCTGCTGCGCCGCGCGTGCCGATGCGCCGCCGCCATTCGTGCAAAGCTGGCATGACCGGCTGGCCAAGATGGAAGATGGCGGTATCGAGGCGGTCTGGAACGGCACTGTCGGGTTCTGGTTGAGCGAAGAAACACGCGCGGCCCATCCTGAACGGGAAGCCAAGCTGCGCGAAAGCTTTCTGCAAACCACTGAAGAAGGCTATCGCGGTTGTGCCCATGCATTGATGGGGCTGGATTACTTGCGTCAGTTGGGCGGCATGACCGTGCCCACTTTGTTTGTTGCGGGTGAAAACGATGCCGGTGCCACCCCCGAAACCATGCGTGCGATGGCCGATGCCTGCCCGGGATCGGCATATACCGTGGTGCCGGGGGCCAAACATGTGATCAACATTGACCGCCCCGACGATTTTGCCGTGGCGATCATGGGTTTCCTTGGGCTGGAAGTTTAATCAGCCGGTGGTCGGCCGCAGGCTGTCATAGGACGTCATGACAGTGCTGCGGTAGGCCGCCCGCTGCCCGAGCCGGTCGTAATATTCGGCCAGAGCGGGCAGGGCGGGGCGGTCAAAATCCATCCTGTAGTACCGCCAAAGGCTGGCTCCGACGGTGATATCGCCCATGGAGAACCGATCCCCCGCGACATAGGGCCGGTCGGACAGATGCGCATCAAGCACCCGGAAATGATCGGTCAAACCCTTGACCGCGCGATCAAGCGCCGCCGGATCGCGCTGCGATTGTGGCAGCCGGACGGTCTGATAGAACAGCGCGATGAAATCCGAATAGGGATTGTTCTGAAACCATTCCATCCACATGTCGGCGCGCGCAGTTTCGGCGGCGGTGGCCCCGGCCAAAGTGCCGTCGCCATAGGCCCGCGCAAGGTAACGCACGATCACATTCGATTCCCAGATCACCAGTTCGCCATCCAGAAGCGTCGGCACCCGGCGGGTCGGGTTCAGCGCGGCATATTCTGCCGTGTCCAGCCCGCCAAAGGCGCCGCCCGCATCCAGTCTGTCATAGTCCAGTCCCAGCTCTTCCAGCGTCCAAAGTACCTTTTGTACATTGACCGAAGTTGTCCGTCCCCAAAGGCGCATTGTTGCTCTCCCCGCGTTTGCCGTTATTTATCGCATGATAATTTTCTGGACTGCAAGGACGGAATGCGTTCTGTTATAGAGACGAAGTAGCATCATCACGGCGGGGCGAAGGTGGCCAGTGTCAGTCAATCAAAAACGGCTTTGCAGTCGCGTCGTCGGCTGTCGCCGGATGCCCGCAAAGACGAAATCGTCTCTGCCGCGGTCGCGCTGTTTGCCGAAAACGGGTTTGACGGCAGCACCCGCGACGTGGCGCGTGGTGCCGGGATCACGCAACCGCTGCTCTATCGGTATTTCCCCAACAAGGAGAGCCTGATCGAAGCGGTCTATGCTCGGGTTTTTCTGGAAAGTTGGAATTCCGAATGGGACGCGATGCTGGCGGATCGCAGCCTGCCGGTGCGTGACCGGTTCCAGCGGTTTTACGAAGCTTACACGGAAACGGTGTTTGACCCGGTGTGGTTGCGGTTGTGGAATTTCGCGGCGCTGCGCGATGCGCAGATTTACCAATGGTATAACCATGTCGTCGAAGAACAGATACTCAAACCGTTGGTGCGTGAGCGGCGCGTTGAACTGGGCCGTGATCAGAGATTCCAGGTCAGCCGCGCCGACCTGGAGGTGCCGTGGTTGCTGCATGGTGGGCTGTTGCATCACGGGTTGCGACGGCACGTGCTGGGCATCGATGCCGATATGGGGCGCGAACATATGATCGCGCAGGCCCTGAACATGTATTTTTTGATGACCGAAGCGCAGGCCGGATGAAGCGACGGGCCGCAGGGGCGGCCCGCGTCGTTCAGATATCGACGAGTTGCACGGCTTGCCCGATTTCGGCGGACAGCGCGATCGCTTCGAGCACCTGAATGTTGTGCACCATCTCTTCGGTGGTGAAGGGATAGGGCGCGCGACCACAGGCGGCATCTGCAAAGGCTTCAAGGTTGGCGGTTACCGAATCTTCCCAGTCATAGTTGATCTGATCGACGGGTTTGCCGGTCTGCGCCGTCAGCATGCGAACGATGCCGTCGGGCGTATCGGGATGGCTGTCATTCAGCACTTCGATCCATTTTTCGGTGCCAAAGACATGCATCCGAATGAAATGCGGGGTGTGAAGCACGGAACTGAATGTTGCGGTCATCCCCGCCTCGAAGGCCATTTGCACGGTGACGACGTCGCCGGTTTCCCAACCCAGCGACCGGTCGGCTGTGAAGGCGTGCAAGGTGCGGATCGGACCGAAGAACGAAATCAGAAGATCGCTGAGATGGATGCCCATCGCGGTCATGCCTGCGGCTGGCGATACCGCTTTGCGGGTGCGCCAGTCATTGGCCGGTACGTTGATTAACTTGTCGTGGCTGAAGGCCGCTTCGGCATGCATAATGGTTCCCAGATCGCCCGATTCCAGCGCGGTGCGCAGGGCCAGCATGGCCGGTTCAAAACGGCGTTCATGGCCAATGCCCAGTTGTACGCCGGCATCCGCACAGGCCTGCACGGAACGGCGCGCACTGTCGGCGGTCAACCCAAGCGGTTTTTCACAAAATACATGTTTGCCGGATTTGGCGATTTCGGCGATTTGCGCTTCGTGCAGCGTGTTGGGGGTCGTCAGGATGACGGCGTCGATATCCGGTACTGCCAGCGGCTGCGCCAATTCGGTCCAGGCCGTCAGCCCGAGATCCAGAATACCGGCATGATTTTCAACGACGGGTTCGACGATTCCGACGACGCGCAGCCAAGGATGTCCCGCCAAGCGCGTGGCGATGTGTTTGCCCCACCATCCAAAGCCAGCGATAGCGACGGTAAAGACGGGGGTGGCCTTGGTCATGGTAAGCTCCGTGCTTGAAGTAATGTCCTGCGTAACACCTGCGCTACGCCACAAGCCCGGAGGCGCGGCGCGATCCGGGCGGGTAGCGGGACAGTAGCGACAGCCCCGATGTGCGAACAAATGATGTATCCTGATGCTATCCTTCAGGAAATTGGATAGCCCTGTGTTGCTCGTCACCATCATGAATGTTGATGGATGATAGGAGAAAACACAATTTCCTTTGAGGGCCCGTTGCCTGCATGTTTTCCGGATCAAGCCGCGAACTCTGGGGAGGAGCCCGCGATTTGGCGTCAGGATCGAAGCTACCTATACAGGCTTTTGCGATCCGCCCAGACATCAGGCCCTTTCCCGGTACGACGCACACACACCTTAGGAATGCGCATGTCGACCGTCAAAGAAAAGCCGATCTGGAAATTCAACGTGACTGGGCGTCACAAGTCTTCGACTCAATCGGTGGCATCGGCGCGTGGCAAAAGCGTGATCATTGACGAACCCGTGCCGCGCGGCGGCACCGACGAAGGTCCGATGCCGGTGGAATATGTTTTCATGGGGCTGGTGGGGTGCACGCATGTGATTTCGAACAAGCTGGCGGCGGCGAATGGGGTGACCTTTACCGCGATGGATATCGATATTGCCGTCACGATGGACAGTCATGGCACCCGGCTGGTCCATCCGATCGATGTGCCGTTTCCAGATGTCACGCTGACCATCAATGCCGATTTCGAAGGTCCGCGCGAAAGCGCCGTCAGGGTGACGCAGATCCTGCGCGACTATTGCGCGGTGTCTAAGATGTTGCAGGAATCAGGCACTAAGGTGGTCGAAAACTGGATTCTGAACGGTGAGCCGGTTTAGGTCCGTGTCGCATGCAATCATCGCTTTCGTCATATCGTTCAACCCGGCAAGGGTCGCGCACGCATGTTGATACAAATGGTCAATATTCTGGGTCCGATTCTTGCGATGACCCTGATCGGCTATGTAATGGGGCGGTCTTCGCTTGGGTTGGAAACGCGAACCCTGAGCACGGTGGTCATTCTGGTCGCGACGCCTGCGTTGATCTTCAACACGCTGACGTCTTTGCATGTGACGCCCGAAACGATCGGGCGGATGGCCGCGGCTGCGCTGTTATGCCTGTCGCTGGCGGGTGGTCTTGGATTGGCGGTGCTGCTTCTTGTTGGTGGATCGGTGCGCAGCTTCCTGCCGCCCCTGATGCTGCCGAATTCGGGCAATATGGGGCTGCCGCTGGTGGTGTTGGCCTTTGGGTCCGAGGGCATGCAGCTGGGTGTGGCCTATTTCTTCGTGGTGGCGTTGGTGCAGCACACGGTGGGCCTGTCGATCTATGCCGGAACGCTTCGGCTGCGGGCCCTGGCGCGGCAGCCGCTGATCTATTCGGTGGCGGCGGTGTTGCTGGTTACATGGTTCGATCTGCCGGTACCGCAGATCCTGCTGACTACGACGGAAATGTTGGGCGGCATGATGATTCCCGCGATGTTGTTGCTACTGGGAACGTCGCTCGCTTCGTTGCAAATCGCCGATTTGCGGCCCGCGCTGATGGTGGCGGTGGGCCGGTTGCTGATCGGTGTTCTTTCGGCGGCGATCGTCATTTTCGTATTGGGCCTGAGTGGCGTCGCGGCGGGCACGGTGTTCCTGCTGGCCACGATGCCGACGGCGATCATCAGCTACGTCTTTGCCGAACGCTATCAGAGGGACGCCCGGCAAGTGGCCGGTTCGGTGGTGGTTTCGACCCTGTTAACCTTTGTCTGCCTGCCCGTGCTGGTCTGGACGGCGCTAGAGATTTCAGGTGGCGGATTGCCGGTTTCGGTGGCGCAAGAATGACCCGGCTGGCAGTGCATCCGGTGCCGGGGCAGGACGGAAATACAGCTGTTGCGCGACGGGGTAACCGGCGGCAACCAATGTTTCTCTTTGGTCGCCCAAAATGTGCGAAAATCGCCGAAAAATTCGTAAAACAAACCCGATATTGCAACAAATATAGTATCAATATCGACAAAAATCCGTTAATGGTTTTTGAAGGTTCAATATGAAAAAAAGGTCGACCAAAGAAGGCACTGAACAGAGCGATCTTTTACTGACCCCTTAGCGGGGCGGTGAAAAAGCCGCGTCAGACGGCAGAGCGAGTGGAGCGCTCAATTCATTAGGGAGGAAAATATGACTAAAATTAACACGACAGGTGTCAGCCGTCGAAATTTCCTAGCAGCGGGCACCGCGACTGCGGGTCTGTCTGCGCTCAGCATCACGATCCCCGGATCTGCCTTTGCGCAGAGCTATCCCCGGCGACCGATCACGCTTGTGGTGATGTATGCGGCCGGTGGCGGTACCGATGCGATCATGCGCAAACTGGCCGATGAAATGGCGCGGGCCAAGGGCTGGACGATCAATGTCATCAATAAGCCCGGCGCGGTTGGCGGCGTGGCGACCCAATTCGTCGATGCCGCCCGGCCCGATGGCTATACGCTGATGGGGGCGGCCAACTACAACCGCTTCGTGCGGGTTCTTGGACATGCCGATTTCGTACCTTGGGAAGACTGGGTCCCGATGAAAGCTGCCAATGCGCCCGCAAGCTGGTCGGTGCGCAAGGATTCGCCGTTCCAATCCATGCAGGACGTGATCGCAGCAGCCAAGGCAGATCCCGGCAGCTTGACGATTTCAACTTCGGGGACCGGAGGGGTGTGGCACGAAGTGGCGCTGATCCTTGCGAAGATGGCCGGAATCGAGCTGAAATACGTGCCCTATAAAGGCGGCAAACCGGCGACGCTGGCAGGGCTTCAGGGCGAAACAGATATCGCCGGTGGTGGTCTGCACGAACATATCGACCTGATCCGCACCGGCGAGATGCGCAACCTGTGCCATGCCGGCGCCAAGGACATTACCCTGCCGAACGGAACGGTGTTGCCGTCGATTGGTGGGATCATTCCAGAAAGCCAGAAAATCCTGCCGGTGGGCGCAACCTACAACTTCATGATGCAGCGAAGCCTGCCACCCGAGATTCAGCAGGAATTGGCGGATGCGTTCCGCGCTGCCGCGTCTTCTGAGGGCTTCCGCGAAATGATGGAGGCGAAGTTCTTTGATCTGGATTTGC
Source organism: Thalassovita gelatinovora (assembly GCF_001458355.1). Taxonomy (GTDB): domain Bacteria; phylum Pseudomonadota; class Alphaproteobacteria; order Rhodobacterales; family Rhodobacteraceae; genus Thalassobius; species Thalassobius gelatinovorus. Next base: position 93,432 of record NZ_CYSA01000027.1, read on the forward strand.
TGGTGGGCGAAGCTGCTGACCGGCAGGGCGCGTTGATGGAAACGATCACCGTTGACATCTTCAACAACAACAAGGACGCCATCGGCGCTGAAGTCAAATCCGCTGCCGAACTGGGCCTGCCCGCACCAGAGGATTTCGATACCTGGTGGCCGCCGCAGGGGTATACCCCGCCTTCCTTTACCTAAGGCATAGAAACCGCGTTCGGGTCGGGTATCGACCCTGGCCCGAACGTCGATCCTATTTGCGCGACCAGAGGCACGAGATGACACAAGTAAATGCGGATGACATAAAATTCGAAGGCGAAGACGCCAATTCAGGTCATGCTCCGCCGCGGCTGGACCTGATCGCTGCGGGTTTCCTGTTCGCGCTGGCTGTCGTGGTTATGGTCGCGTCGCTGCGGTTGCCGGTGCCGGGCACTGTGCTGACGGCGCCGGGTCTGTTGCCGTTCATTGCGGCCGGATCGCTGGCGGCGATGGCCGTGTTGCTGGGCCTGTCGGCGCTGCGCCGCCATCGCGCCGGAGTGACCGCCCAGCCCGAGGACATCCGCGACGTGCCGCAAGACAAGCGCACGGTGGCGCTGGCTGGGACGGTGGCGCTCTATATCCTCGCGCTGCAGGTGCTGGCGTTTCAGGTCTATTTTTCGATCGGCAGCGTCCCTTTCGTTCTGTCCGCCTTCGAGCCTGTCACTGTGCTGGCGCTGGCCGCGATCATTCACACGTCATGGCGCGGCCCGCTTTGGATTACCGTGCTGACCGCCATGGGCTGGACCCTGGCGCTGTCGCTGACGTTCCAGAAACTGTTCAATATTCCGCTTCCTGGAGGCTTCTGAGACATGCTTGATGCTTTTGCCCAACTCATGTCGCCGATTCTGCTGGCGATGACCCTTGCAGGGGTTTGTCTTGGCATCATCTGGGGGGCTCTGCCGGGGCTGTCCACGACGATGGCAATGGGGCTTCTGATCGGTCTGTCGGCAGGGATGTCGCAGGAAATTTCGATTTGTTTCATGTTGGGGGTTTATACTGGATCGGTCTTTGGTGGTGCGATTTCGGCCATCCTGATCAACATTCCGGGCACGCCCGATGCGGTGCCCACGATGATCGAAGGTCATCAATTGGCGCAGCGTGGCGAAGGCGGGCAGGCGCTTGGCATGTCCATCGCCGCATCGTTTGTCGGTGGCTCGGTGGGGATTATCCTGCTGATCCTTTTCATTCCGCTGATCCTGACATTCGCGTTGAATTTCAAATCGTGGGAAATGTTCTGGCTGGCAGTGATCGGAATCATGGTTTCAGGGTCGATGGCGGCAGGATCAATGCCTTTGAAGGGCTGGATCGCCGGTTGGATCGGCATTCTGATCGCCTTGGTCGGTCTGGACGAGATCCACGCGGTGCCCCGGTTCACCTTCGGCAGTTTCATGCTGTATGATGGCGTTTCCTATGTCGCGATCCTGATTGGTCTGTTCGGCCTGTCCGAGATCCTGCGGACATTGCCATCGAAAAACGCCCCCACCATTCCCGGCGAAGTCGGCCGCACCATGCCGCAGCTTGGTTTGCTGATGCGCTATTGCCCGGCTGCGATCCGGTCGGGTGTTCTGGGCGCGGTGATCGGCGCAATTCCGGGGGCAGGGGCCAATGTGGCATCCTTTCTTGCCTATGATATCGGTCGCCGCCGGGCCAGCCCGGAAGAAGCGGCGCGCTGGGGCAAGGGCAGCTATCAGGCGCTGGTTTGTGCGGAAACATCAAACAACGCCAATATCGGCGGGTCGATGCTGCCAACGCTGGCGCTGGGCATTCCCGGCAATGCCGCTGCGGCCGCTTTGCTGGCTGCGCTGACGCTGAAGAATGTCAGCGTCGGACCCACCATCGAGGTCGATCATCCCGGCTTGATCTATTTTATCTATGGCGCGCTGATCATCGCCAACATCCTGATGTATCTGGCCGCTTTTGCGCTGATCAAACCCTGCGTCAAGCTGTTCAGCCTGCCGCGCGGTATCCTGATGCCACTGATCATCCCGGTTTGCGTGATTGGCGCCTATTCGGTGAAGCTGTCGATGTTCGACGTCTGGGTGATGTTCGGCGCAGGCGTGGCGGGATGGTTGCTGACGGTGTTCCGCTTTCCGGTCGCTCCGATCGTTTTGGGGGTAATTCTGGCGCCACTTGCGGACGAAAACCTGCGTCGGGCGCTGTTCGTCTTTGAAGGCAAGAGCTTGGGATTTGTCCTGTCGCAATGGATCGGGACCATCCTGATGGCCGCAGTGCTGTTCGTCATCATCGAAGGCATTCTGCGCGGATTGCGGGCGGCGCGTGCGCAGCCCGACGCCGTCGCGGCAAGCTGAGTTAAAGGGAGAAATATACGTGAAAACCCAAAGAAAAGAAATCGGTCTGGCGATTGTTGGTTGTGGAACCATCGGACGAATTCGTGCCGAATTGGCGCGGTCCTTTCCCGGTGTCGGCTGGATCGGGCTGTGCGATATCAAGTCGGATATTGGTGAAAAGCTGGCCGCTGATGTCGATGCCGATTTCTATACAAATGACTACCGCGAATTACTGAAACGGCCCGAAGTCACGGCGACGATCATCGCCACGGATGAGAATTTCCACTTCGATCCGACCATGCTTGCGATTGAGCAGGGACACGACCTGTTCATCGAAAAGCCATTGGCTACCGATGCGCGCCAGTCGGCGCAGATCCTTGCAGCGATCGAGGCGGCAGGTGTCGATGCCGTCGTCGGATATACCCAGCGATTCCGCCGCCGGTTCCTGACGATCAAGGAAAAACTGATCACCGGGCAGATCGGTGATGTGCATTCGGTGGTGACCCGCGCTTTCATGAACCGCATGGTGCCGATTGCCACCACCCGACGCACCCAGGAACGCGCGACATTGACGCCCATGGTGGTGTCCGGCACCCATAGTCTGGACATGTCGATGTGGCTGATGGAGGGGAAAACGCCCAAGTCAGTCTTTGCCCAATCCTGCGACCGGGTGCTGAGCAAGCACGGCACCAAGGATTCAACCTTTGGCGTCTTTACCATGACCGATGGCACGATCTGGTCGATGAATATCAGCTGGGCCCTGCCTGAAGTCTGGCCCGGTGCTGTCTATGGTCTCGAGATCGGTATCGTCGGCGACAAGGGCGTGATCGACATCGAGGACACCCATCGCGATGTCGTGCTGGCAAGCGAAGTGGCACAGGGCGGCGGGTATGTGCCCGAAGGCTTTGTCGCTCCGCCCCGGCATGTCGATTTCCTGACCAGCTACCCGCCGGGGGATCTTCACAATGGTCAGCTTTGGGGGCCGATGCGCGAAGAAACCAACGCGTGGTATCAACGGCTGTATTCTGGCCAAGCCACACCGCATGCGACCGCCGCGGACGGACATCGCAACCTTTTGATGACCATGGCGATGGACCTGTCGGCCAAGCGCGGCCAGCCGGTCGATTTTCCGGTCGATCCGGACGAATTGATGCGGGAATTGGTTGGATGACCGGACGGACCCGTATCACGTTTGGCGGCTATCAAGGGCCGGGTTCGGTTCATACCCGTGGGGCGCAGGTGTTTTGCGACACCTTGCGCCGGCTGGCCGGGGACCGGGTCGAGGTGGTGTTCCGTCCAAACATCATCGAGGAAGGGCACAAGGCGGCCGATCTGCTGAGCCTGACCGAAAGCGGCGAACTGGACGGTTGCTATTTTTCGTCCAGCTATCTGGCGGGTCGGGTTCCGGCGCTTTCGATCTTTGACATGCATTTTGCGGTGCCCGACCGGGCGCAGACATTTGCCATGCTGGATGGCGCGTTGGGTGATCGATTGGCGCAAGAGGTCGCGCAGCACACCGGCTATGCGATGCTGGGGGCATGGGATAACGGATTGCGGCATATCTCGACCGTCGACCGCCCCTTGAACCAGCCGGAGCAATGCCGCGGGCTGGTGCTGCGTACATTGGCGAATGAGGATCATCAGCGCATCTTTCGGGCGCTGGGCTTCGATCCTCGTGTCATCGACGTAAAGGATCTGCCCGCGGCGGTTACCCGCGGCGAGGTCGATGCGCAGGAAAACCCGCTGACCAACATCTACAATTTTGACTTGCACAAGACCCAGGCGACAATCACCCTGACCGGTCATCTGCTGGGCATTGCGCCGGTTCTGTTCAACCGTACGCGGCTGCAAAGCTGGCCCGACGACATTCGGGACGCGGTGACCCGTGCCGTTGCCGCAGCCACCGATGCCCAACGTGCCTTCGCGCGTGAAGATGACGACATCTGTGCACAGAAGCTTCGGGCGGACGGAGCCGCCCTGATTCCGCTGAACGAATCCGAGCGTCAGAGTTACCGGGCCGCCGTCAGTGCCGAAGTCGGGCAAAGTCGCGCGCGGCTGGACCCTGGGCTGCTTGCGCTCTTTGAAACTCTACCCCCAACCGAAAGGCAGGTGTCCGCATGAGCGACCAGATTGCTACCCCCGAACTACACTCCGGACGACCAGGCTTTGGAAGGAGAATTTCCATGACCCGCAAGACCTTTCTATCTTCACCCGAAACCGTGACCTTGATGGCGCTTATGGTGATGTCTGGGCTGTCGCTGGTTTTCCTCAGCAGTTTGGTTGCCGCGCCAAAGGCGCTGTTTGGCCGGTCGCTATCTGCCATTCCGCCCAGCTTGTTCCCCAGTATCGTATTGGCGCTGATCGTGGTGCTTTGTGCCTGTGCGCTGCTGCTGATCCGGTCCGGCACGGTGGCCGAGCCTTCCAAGGGAATGACGCGCACCGAGTGGCTTCGCGCGATCACCCTATTCGGCATCATGACGCTTTATGCCCTAACCATGGCGCCGTTCGGGTTCCTGATCTCGACGGCGATCGCGACCACGCTGATTTCACTGCATATGGGGGCACGGTCGGTGCCACAGATGGCCTGCGTTGCGGTCCTCGGCCCGGTGCTGCTTTACCTTGCCGCGACGCGCCTGCTGGCGGTGTCGCTTCCCGAACTCAATGTGATCGAGTTGGCCTATGCACGTCTGCTGGCCCTGTGATCCAGATGAAACCCTCCAAACTCCGAGACCTCAATGATTGATCAACTCACCGAAGGCTTCTTCATGGCCATGCGCCTGGACACCATGGCCATGATGAGCATAGGCCTGTTCGCCGGTATGCTTGTCGGGTCCTTGCCCGGGTTCACCACCTTGATGGCGATGGCGATCCTGCTGCCCATTTCCTTCTTCCTTGACCCGATTGTCGGCATTCCGTTTTTGCTGGGCATCTACAAGGGCGGAATCTTTGGCGGCAGCGTCCCGGCCATCCTGATTTCGATGCCGGGCACCGGGGCGGCGGTTGCGACGTCTCGCGATGGCTACAAGCTAACCCAACAAGGGAAATCCCGAAAAGCGTTGGATATGGCGCTGTTTGCGTCGGTTTTTGGCGATACCGCCAGTGACGTTTTCACCATCCTGATGATCTTTCCCATCGCCTTTCTGGTGATGCAGTTCGGCCCGCCGGAATTGTTTGCCGTGCTGCTGATGAGCCTTGTCATCATCGCCGCCACGTCGGGGGCCAACCCGATGAAAAGCCTGATCATGATGATGCTGGGATTGTGGCTGTCATTTATCGGGACAGACCCGTTGGGCGGTGTCGAACGGTTCACCTTCGGCCTGTTTGACCTGAAATCCGGCATTCCACTGCTGCCGATGCTGATCGGTGTCTTTGCCCTGCCCGAAGTGGCGTCTGTGGTGATCCGCAACGAAAAAGGGCGCAAATTGGCGGCCCTGATGGGGGAACGGCTTAGCCGGGTCGAGTTTCGCCGCTGTCTGCCGACCATTTGCCGCTCGACTGTGATTGGGACGGCGATCGGCATCGTGCCGGGCCTTGGGCAGATCGTCGCCGCGATGATGGGCTATTCCGCCGCCAAGAACGCTTCGAAACATCCTGAAACCTTTGGCGAGGGCGAAATCGAAGGCGTCGCCGCAGCCGAGGCGGCCAACAATGCCGTGAACGGGCCAACGATGGTGCCGCTGCTGACGTTGGGCATTCCGGGCGACAACGTGACCGCCATCCTGCTGGGGGCCTTTGTGGCCCAGGGTCTGCGTCCCGGCCCGCAGCTGTTCGAAGAACAAGGGGCCACCGTTTTTGCCATCCTGGTGGCGATGGTGATTGCCAACCTGTTGTTCCTGGCAATTGGCTATCTGTCGATCCCGTTCTTTTCGCGCTTGGTGACAATCAAGACATCGGTGCTGATCCCGCTGGTCATCATGTTCGCTTTTGCCGGCACCTATGTCTATCGGTCCGATCCCGTCGATCTGCTGATCCTCGTGGGCTTCGGTATCTTCGGCATCGTCGCCAAGGCCGCCCGGTTTGACGTGATGCCCATGGTGATGGGCTTCATCCTCGGGCCATCGATGGAATACGCCTTTGGCCAGACCGTCGCGATGTCCGGCGGTAATGCGTTGAGCTTTTTCCTGACCGAACGGGTCGGCGCGCTGGCGGTTCTTCTTGTCACTCCGGTTCTCGGCTTCCTGCTTTGGAAGCGGCTTTATAGCAGCCCGAAAACGGCCTGATCCAACGGCGCGGCGATGATCCGCCGCGCCTACCAAAACCAACCACAATATCAATCAACCAAGGGAGAGAGAAAATGTTTACTTCAATGGCAAGGAAATCGCTGGCGGCACTGGCCGTTACTGCGACGGCTTTGGCGGCGTCAATGTCGCCTGCGCAGGCGGAATACCCTGAAAAGCCGGTGACGATGGTAATCCCGCTGGGTGCTGGCGGATCGCATGATCTGAACGCCCGGATCATCACGTCAGTCATTCCCAGCTATCTGGGCCAGGCAATGATCGTGCGGCTGACCCCAGGTGCAGGTGGGCAGAAGGGCACGCAAGAGGTCGCGCGCGCGCCGGCCGATGGCTATACGCTGCTGTTTACGCACAACTACATCGACATGTTGCAGCAATATGTCGAAAACGTACCCTATGAGCCGCTCAAGGATTTCGTTCCGATTGCCCGCGTGAACTATGCCCCGGCATCGGTTATCGTGCGCAGCGACAGCCCCTATCAGACGTTTCAGGATTTCGTAGACGACGCGAAGGCCAATCCGGGCAAGGTTCAACTGAGCCATTCCGGCAATTGGGGCGCGTTCTTTGTCCCTGCCGCGCTGATGATGAAAAAGCTGGATCTGTCCCTGAATCTCGTTCCGCATCAAGGGGGCGGTCCTGCCATGCAGGCGCTGTTGGCTGGAGATTCCGATATTTCACTGGCCTTCCCTTCGGCGATCGGTGAATTGCTCAAGGCGGGCAAGATCCGCGTTTTGGCTACGGCAGGCACCACGCGCATTTATGATGACGTTCCGACCCTGGAAGAAGTGGGTGTAGATGGCGATATCGGTTTCATGCACCGCTTTGTGCTGGCCCCGGCGGGAACCCCGCCCGAAGCATTGGAAAAACTGTCGGCGGCCTTTGCGGATCTTTCCAAGGATGCGACGTTCACCAAATTGATGGCCCGCTTGGGCGAAAGCGTCGATCCGATGACCGGCCCGGAATATCAGGCGCTGCGCGAAAGTCAGGCCACGGCCTATCATGAACTTGTCAATGATCTGACGTCGCAGTGATGCGGTTGCCGCAACCGATGGATTGCGGTGCAAATAGGGAAAGCGCCGGGACCAGTGCCCGGCGCTTTGCCGATGGTTTGAGCCGGCCATTTCGGGCTTGTAAAGGATCTGCGCAAAGGGCGCAGAGTATCGCGTACCTCAATGGCATCACCACGCCGGACCGTGTCAGATCATGTGAACCGAATGCCACCTTTCCCGGCGCACCTGCCGGGAAGAGGTGCCGGCGGATTTCACTGAATCCGCCGACGTTATTGACATGGCTTGCGCTACAAAGCGGCGACACCCAGATCACGGGCCAGATCGGCCAGCGTCTCGCGCAGCGGGGCAGGGATGGGAATACCCTGCGCGGTGCGGTCCCGGGTCACCTTGTTCAGCCGCTCGCCGGGCAGACGGATTTCATCGACGCCGGTCATGCGGGCCGAAGATTTCATTTGCCGCCAGACATCATCGATATCGGCGCGGAACTTGACCGGATCGGCAAACGCCGCGATATCCAACGCAAGGATCACATGGCCGGTATTGGTGGTGCTGGTCGCGTCGGCATTGAAATCCACCACGTCACGGCCAAAGGCCGCGCCATTCAGAACCCCCGCGAGTATGCCGAAGATCAGCGACAGCCCATATCCTTTGGGCCCGCCAATCGGCAGCAGGAACCCGTCGGCGGCGCGATTGGGATCGGTCAAGGGTTTGCCGTCGCGGTCGATCATCCAGCCTTCGGGCATCATTTCGCCGCGCTGTGCAGCGGTCTTGACCTTGCCATAGGCCGCAACCGTTGTTGCCATGTCCAGAACGATCGGCGGAAAATCCCGCGAAGGCAGGGCGACAGCGATCGGATTGGTGCTAAGCAACATGTCCGTTCCGCCCCAGGGCGGCATATGGTTGGCGCTGCCCACCGCGAGGTAAAGACCAATCATGTTTTCGCGCGCGGGCATCATCGCGTAAAGCGATGCTGGCCCGGCATGGTTGGAATGGCGCGCCCCAACCCAGGCGACGCCGGTGCCGCGCGCCTTCTGCATCGCCAGTTCGGTGGCGTGATGCATCACCAAATGGCCCATTCCGTTGTCGCCATCAATCAGCGCGGTGGCCGGGCGTTCGTGCAATCGGGTGAAATTGGGCGTCATGTTCATGCCGCCGGCATGAATGCGTTTGATATACATCGGCAGGCGAAACACCCCGTGCCCGTCCTGTCCCATAAGATCGGCCTGCGCCATCAGTCCGGCAACCGTCGCGGCGTCGGATTCGGGCATGCCGCAGGCCCCCAGGCATCGCGCGATGAAAGCTTTCAGATCGGCATGAGCAACGGTTTGGTTCAGGGACATGGGATACCTCTTGGGGGGATGAAAGAAGAACAGATGACAGTCCGGAAAATCGAAAGGATCAGAACATGACGGATGGAAAAATCGTGCGCTACGAGGAAATTGTGCCCTTTGCCCGTGGCGACCTTGTCGAAACACGACTTATGGTGGGGCGCGGCACCGATCCTTCGGCGCCGTTTACCACCGGGACCACCGTGTTTCCCGCGGGCAGCGCCGCCCCCTTGCACAGCCACAACTGCGCTGAACAGGTGACGATCCTGTCCGGCACCGCCGAAGCGATGGTGGGGGGCGAAGTGGTGCAACTGGGGCCGCTGGATACCAGCTTTGTGCCTGCCGACGTACCGCATTATTTCCGCAATACCGGTGCCGGGCAACTGACGATCCTGTGGATCTACGGCGCGCGCGACGTGACCCGGACTTTTGTTGAAACGGGGGAAACAGTCGCGCATATGTCGCCTCGGGATCAGGTTTGAAAAGAGGGGCGCGCCGGGCTGAAGGGTGGCGTCGTTCAAAATGGTTGACCATTGTATCATTTGTGTGCCATTTTGGCGGGGCATGTCCCGAATATACTGCAACTAAATTGAAATAAAAGAAAAATTGAGCTAATGGCTTTGGGTTTTTCACGAATTATGGTGAACCAATGAGTGATAAAGTCTTGACACGAGTGCGGAATTGGATCGCCAGTTCCGGGCTGACGGAAGGCGGTCGGCTGCCGCCCGAGCGCGAGTTGTGCGCGCGGCTCGGCGTCAGCCGCGCCGAACTTCGCAAAGCCAATTTGGTGCTGGAATCCGAGGGGTTGCTGACCCGTCATGTCGGGCGCGGCACCTTTCTGTCGAAGGCCCCGCGCCCGGCCCGGGGCGGTGGCATCGATGATGCCATTGCCACGCTCGCCGAAAGCACCGGTCCGGTTGATGCGATGAAGGCGCGTCTGGTGCTGGAACCCGAAATCGCCCGGCTGGCGGCGATGAACGCCACGCCGATGCAGTTGCGCGAATTGCGACGGTTGGCGGGTGCAATGCGTGCCGCCTCCAGTTGGAGCGCATATGAGGTTCTGGATGGCGAATTCCACGAAACCATGGCTGCGGCTTCGGGGAATTCTTTGCTTCAGGCGCTCCACAAGATCATGAATGGCGTGCGCCTGGTGGTGGTCTGGCGTCGGCTGAAAACCTCTGACCTGGGGCCGGATCCATCCTACCATTCCTTTGCCGAACATGATGTGATCCTGACTGCGCTGGAAAACCGCGACGGTGCCGCGGCCAGCGCGGCGATGCAGGCGCATCTTAACAGTACGGTTTCCGCTATGACCGCCGAGGGCTGAAATCAGAAGAACACATAGCAGGTATCAGCAAAGCTTGTTGGCCCGGTACATTGATCAAATGTAAAATCTGATCAATGACTTAGGTAGAAATGGATGTGCGAATGAGACAGGTAGAAGTAGCGGTGATCGGAACCGGATGGTGCGGCGGAATGCGGGCGGAAACGCTGGCCAAATCGGCTTTGGTCGATCGCCTGCATATCTGTGAAATCAATCCCGAGCGGTTGGCCGAAGTCGCGGCGCTGACCAATCCCGCGACCACCACAGCAGATTACCAGGACATCGTGAAGAACCCGGCAATCGAGGTGGTCTATATTTCGACCACGCCCGAACCGACCCATTACCCGATCGCGCGCGACTGCCTGAAGGCGGGTAAGCATGTGTTGCTGGAAAAACCCATCGCAATGGAACTGGCCGAAGCCGATGACCTAATCGCCATTTCACGCGACAAAGGGGTGAAGTTCACGATCGGCTATTCGCAGCGCTTCAACCCGAAAATCGCCTATGCCAAAAAAGCTATCGCCGAAGGCAAGTTGGGCAAGATCGTCAATGTGATGGTCAGCCGCCACCTGTCGCGCAGCCTTGGTGCAAAGATCGCCAACCGGGTCAAGCTGTCGCCTGCGGCGATGGAATCGACCCATGATCTGGACTTCGTCTACTGGTTGTTGGGCGCCAAGCCGGTCAAGGTCTATTCGCAGGGTGCCTATGGCTTCATGAAGGATCTGAACGGCTCCTATGATTGCATGTGGAATACCGTGAACATGGATAACGGCACATTGGTTGTCGTCGGCGGGGGCTGGAACCTGCCGCCAAGCTATCCCAATTATTGCGCCACCTGGATCGAGATCACCGGGACCGAAGGATCCCTGGTTCTGGACGACACGTCGCGCGACAATTGGCTGAATACGGTCGAGAATGGCACCCGTTTTCCGATGTCCACGATGCCGGGTGAACATGTCGATCATATGTATGCCGGCCAGATGGGGCCGGAAACGCTGCATTTTCTGGAATCCGTTCTGTTGGACCGGCCGCCGCTGGTGGCCCCGGAACATGCGCGGATGGTGATGGAAAGCTACCTCGCCGCCGACATTTCTGCGGAAACCGGCGAGGTGGTTTCGCTGCCGTTGTCCAATCATGCGCTGGCGACGCTGGCGGACATGAAAGCCGGAAAGTGAGCCGGTTCGGCATTTTCGGGCTTGGGTTGATCGGCAGCGCCGTTGCTGAGCGCTTGATCGGGGCCGGGCATGATCTGCGCGGCTTTGATCCTGATCCGGCAAATATGACCCGGCTTGACCGGCTTGGCGGCAACGCTTGCGATGCCGCCAAGGTCTGGCAGTCCGACTATGTGTTTTCCTGCGTCTTCGACACCGACCAGTTGTCAGCCCTGATCGAGCGCGCGCCAGAGTGCCGTACGGTTCTGGTATCGCTCAGCACCTGCGACCCTGATCGGATGCAGGCGCTGGCAGAAACCGCCGCGGCGCGGGGGATCACCTTGATCGAGGCTCCGATTTCCGGGTCCAGCCGGGCGCTGGCGAAGGGGGATGTTCTGCTGCTGGTGGCGGGGAACCTGCGGGTGGCACAGGAACTGGCCCCGGTTTTTGATTTACTGTCGCGCCAGCATCTGCATGTCGGGGCGATCGGCAACGGCAATCGTGCCAAGCTTGCCATCAATCTGGTGCTTGGGTTGAATCGCGCCGCATTGGCCGAAGGCATGGTTTTCGCCGAAGCGATGGGTCTGGCACCGGACGATTTTCTGACAATGGCGCGGGCATCTGCCGCCTATTCCGCGGTCATGGATGCCAAGGGTCAGATGATGGTCGATCGGGATTTTGCGGCACAGGGCCGGATCGTGCAATCGGCCAAGGATTTCGACCTGATCCGGGCCGGGGCGGTGGCGGCCGGGCAGGGCTTGCCCTTTACAGAAACCTATCTGGAAATGATGCGGGACGCGATTGCGCAGGGCGAAGGCGATCTCGACAATGCGGCGGTGTTGCTGCCAATCGCCCGCAGTCTGCCGCGATAAACTTGTGCCCCGCCAGATATCTGGTGGGGCATGTTAATTGTCACTTCTGGTTGCCTTGCGCGGCAAGGCGGACACTGTCGGGCACCGGCAGAGGGGCGTTGGGCCCATCGATGAATTCAACCGTGGTGAAAATCAGTTCGCTATCACCGATATTCTGCACCGAATGCAGCATCTGATCGCCTTCCCCATAGTTGAAGTGGCGGGTTTCCCCCTGAAAATGGTCAACATCGCGGATTTCGCCGGACGAGAAGAAGCCACGCGCTTTGCCCGGGACGACGGCGGTCCAGAAATACCGATTCACATGGCGGTGGAACCGGCAGCGTTTGCCCGGCGGAATGCGCAGGTGCCAAATCCGCATCGTGTCGGTTTCCGACACCAGCACCGAACCGACGCAACCATTATCCACATCGCCGAGCATTTCCTGATACATCCCTTCCGGCCAATGATCAAAGGCAGCAGGATCGGGATTCATTTCCACATGATCGGGACCGTGTGTGTTGGTTTGTGTCATCTTTTTTCCTTCTTAGCTGGCGGGTTCAATGGTGCTGACAAGCGCGGCCAGATCTGACTTCAGTGCGTCTTTTTGCGCGGGTGTCAGTGGCAGCAGCGGCGGTGCCATGCGCAGCCAGCCATCGTCGCCACTGCGCCAGGCTTCGGCGGTTTTCATCGCCGCCATCAGCGGGTATTTTTGCGCGACGGCCCGCGCTGCGCGCACCGCCTGCATGGCGGTTTCGCGTTCGGGGCCTTCTGCGGCATGGCGGGCGATCTGCACCTTTGGCGCAAAGATGTTGGTCGATCCCGAAATGATCCCGGCGGTGCCGATCGACAGGCCGTCCCACAAGAACGCCTCGGACGACGGATAGACGTCGAAATTTTCGGCTACGCCACCGGTTGCTTCGACAAAGGCGCGTGATTGTTCGAAATCACCGCTGCTGTCCTTCAGGCCCGCAATCACCGGACCGAATTCCGACCTCAGCCGGTTCACCAGATCGGTCGATAGCGGCACCTGAGACATTTGCGGGAAGTGGTAGAGATAGATCCGCAGATCATCCCGCCCGATTTTTTCGACAAGATTGGCGTAATAGGCAAAAAGCCCCTCATCGGATGGCGATTTGTAATAATAGGGTGGCAGCACCAGAACATTGACATAGCCCGCGTCGCAGGCCGCCTTGGTCAGGGCGACGCAATCCTGGGCCGAGGGGGCACCGGTGCCGAAGATCACGCGATCGGTTTCGATCCCGGCTTCGGCAAAAACACCGGGCAGGGCCAGCCGATCCACCATCGGCACCGAGGTGCCTTCGCCGGTGGTGCCGGTGGGAGCGACGCCGTCACAGCCACCGTCGGTTAGCAGGTGTTGGCAATAGTTCAGCAGTTTGGCGTGGTCGAGCGCGCCATCCGCGCCAAAGGGTGAAATGGCAGCGGCATAGATACCGCGTCTTGCTTTGGTCATCGAAGGTTCCTTTGCTTTCATTTGCCTTTGGCCCCGCCGGTGATGCCCGGCTGGTTCGAAACCACCACCTTGATCGCGTCGTCGATCCGTTCGCGGGCGTGTTTCAGCGCGGTCGGCAGATCGTCCAGCGGGAAGGTGTGCGTATGCACCAGGCTGGCGTCAAAGCGCCCCGCCTCCATGAAAGCCATGGCGCGGTGGGTGGCCGATTTGCCTTCGCCACGGATGCCGTAAAGATAGATGTTGTTAACCGCCAATGCGCCCAGATCGAACGACACGGCAGATTTCGGAAACGCCGCCAGGCAAATCCGCCCGCCGCGATTGGTCATGTGTACCGCTTGATTGACAGTGGTTTCGGTCCCAGCGCAATCAACCACGTAATCGGCGCCTTTCCCGGTCAGTTCTTTCACCCGCGCCACGACGTCTTCGGAACGGGCGTCGATCACATGATCCGCGCCCAGCTTCTGACCGATCGCATTGCGGCTTTCGCGGGTGCCGATCAGGATCACCGGGGACGCACCAAGCGCCTTGGCCACGGCCACCGCCAGCAGACCGATGGGACCGGGGCCGATCACCACGACGCTTTCACCCGCGACCAGACCGCCCAGTTCGGTCAGCCCATACATCGAGGTGCCTGCGGTCACGACGAGGGTCGCTTCTTCGTCCGACATCTGATCCGGTACGCGGATCAGGGTATTGATGTTATTCACAGCATATTCGGCAAAGCCGCCATTGGTGGTGAAGCCGTTGGCGCGGTGTCCCTTGTCGTGGTCGCCGTAGTTCATCCCGTAATTGTGGCACGAGGTATACATGCCCATCCGGCAGCGCTTGCACTGGCCGCAGCCGGCGTGGATTTCGACCGTCACCCGTTCGCCAACGCGAAATTCATCGACGCCCGGTCCAAGCGCGGCAACCGTGCCCATGTATTCATGGCCCGGGGTAAAATTCTTGTTGAACGGGGCGCCACCTTCGATCATCGCGGGGGTGCCGTAGCTGATTACTTCGAGGTCGGTGGCGCAGATTGCCACGGCATCAATACGCACCAGTACTTCGGCGCGGCCCGGCACCGGCATCGGTTTGGATTGAAGGCTGAGTTCGTCCGGTCCGCCCAGGACCCAGGCCCGCATGGTGTCGGGTAATTCGTCCCCCAATCCACGCGATGCCGAAGCGGCGGGTTTGCTGGTGGTCATGGCGTCATCGTGCATTGCTGCTTTCCTCGCTATTGGTTGACCAATTGTGTGATTGGTCCAATTGAGAACCAAGTGCAATAAATTGGATGTGAATGGCAAGAAGTTTCTTTTATAGCTGACCAAAAAAGGCGTTATTCTTGCGCTCGTGCCATTGTGAATATACCATTTGTTGGCTCATTGGATAACCAATTAGGCCAAGGAAAACCCATTTCTGGCTTCCCTGCCGGTTGGTTCCGGCCTAGACTTCACCCGACCCTGGCGCCAAAGTCAGGCCCATTTGACAGGACCGAACATGATTGATCTCTATTCCTGGACCACCCCGAACGGGCGCAAGGTTTCCATCCTGCTTGAAGAACTTGGTGTGCCCTACACCGTCAAACCCATCGATATTTCCAAAGACGAACAGTTCGCGCCCGAGTTTTTAAAGATCGCACCGAACAATCGAATCCCCGCCATCGTCGATCACGACACCGGCATCCATCTGATGGAAACCGGCGCGATCATGATGTATCTGGCGCAAAAATATGACCGGTTTCAGGTGGCCGGAGACGAATACTGGCGCATGGTGGAATGGTTGATGTGGCAGATGGGCGGCTTGGGTCCGATGCTGGGCCAGGTGCATCATTTCGTGAAATACAACGCCGGAAAGTCGCCCTATGCCGAAGAGCGTTACAGCAAGGAAGCGCAGCGGCTTTACAAGGTGTTGAATACCCGGCTTGAGGGGCGCGATTATGTCGTTGGCGAAGGCAAGGGCAGCTATACGATCGCTGACATGGCGATCTGGCCGTGGATTTCGCGCTACGATTGGCAGGGCATCGATCTGGCCGACTTCGCCAATATTCGAGACTGGTACAAGCGGATCTTGGAGCGCCCAGCGGTGCAGCGCGGGTATCATGTTCCAAAATACGTTCAGGATATTCCGCAAGGATCGTGAACCAGCCCCCGGACCAAAGCATGTCCAGCCCAAGACAGGGCCTTAGAAACGCGTCGAGGCATTGCTGCAGCAATGCCTCGTTCACGGGGCCGGTGCGGAAGCGGCGCAGATCGCGCCACCACCGCATCAGACCAGCCAGATCGCGTTGAAAATCGGGCGGGAAGGCCCGTATTCCAACGCTGCTTTGACTTATTCTTCTGCCGCAGCTTCTTCGGCAGGGGCTTCGGCAGCTTCAGCGGCCTTGGCGGCTTTTTCTTCTGCGCGATCCTGAGCTTTCTTGCCCGGAACGGCTTTCTTGGGGTTGTTGCGTTCGGTCTTGGCAACGGTGCCGGAGGCTTCGAGGAAACGGGCCACACGGTCGGTGGGCTGTGCGCCCTGGTCCAGCCAGTACTGAACGCGTTCCATGTCCAGTTTCACGCGCTCTTCGCTGTCTTTCGGCAGCAGCGGGTTGTAGGTGCCCAGCTTTTCGATGAAACGGCCATCGCGCGGCATCCGGCTGTCGGCTGCGACAACGCGGTAGAAGGGACGTTTTTTCGAGCCGCCACGGGCCAAACGGATTTTCATAGCCATTGTGTTTTCTCCTTAAGATGGCGTTGACCGGTATCGAACCGGTTATTCCTGATGTTTTTTGTGGTGCTGAATGACTTCAGCGATGATGAAGTTCAGAAACTTCTTGGCGAAATCGGGGTCCAGGTCAGCCCGGTTTGCCAAATCTTCAAGTCGCGCGATCTGTTTGGCTTCGCGGGCCGGATCGGACGGGGGAAGGTCGTGTTCGGCCTTGAGACGGCCCACCGACTGGGTGTGCTTGAACCGCTCGCCCAGAGTATAGACAAGGATCGCATCCAGGCGGTCGATACTTTCGCGGTGCTCCTTGAGGAGGTCCGCAGCGCGGGTTGCGGCGTCAGTCAAGGGCGAATCCTTTCGGTTTGAACAGTGGATCGGCGTAATTGGCCAATTCCATTGCAATGCCGTGCGACAATTGGGTGTCTTTCAACCGTGCCGGGCCGGGATGTCGGTACACCACGTCATTGCCGTCGACACTGATCGCTTCGGGGTCTTTTTTCGCGCCCAGCCGTTCGGCGAGCCGGATCGAATCGAGGTTCTTCGGGTCCAGATAGGATACCGCGGTTTCCCAGCCCAAAGTGTTATAAAGATAGGACCGCACGGCGTTGGTCGCTTCCAGCGCATAGCCCTTGCCTGCGGTTTCCGGCCAGATGATCCAAGCCAGTTCCGGTTCCGGCCATTTCGCCGGTTTCCAGCCGCCCGCCATGCCCAGCGGCCTGTCGGTTTCTTTGTCGTGGATCATCCACATGCCGTAGCCGCGGATCTGCCAATGGCCGATTTCGGCGGCGTAAAGCATCCAGGTTTCATAATCGTTCAGCGGCCCGCCCATGAACCGGGCGCGGTAGCTGGTGAAGGTCGATTTGAAATTCGGATAATCCTGCGGTTCGGGGCCGCGCAGGATCAGGCGTTTGGTTTCCAACACGGGGATGTTTACCGGCATCAGGCGACCTCCGTCACGGGATGGCGGTAGACGTGGCAGGTTTCGCCGACCACTTCGCCGGCCCGTTCGAACCGTGCGCCCAGCCGTTCGGCTAAAGCTTTGGAGCGGGTGTTGTCCGGGTCGATATAGCTGATCGGGGCGGTGATGCCGAAATGGCGCGCGGCGTAGTCACGCGCAGCCAAGGCGGCTTCATAGGCAAGTCCTTTGCCTTCGAAGCCGTCATAGATATGCCAGCCGAGTTCCGGTTCATCCCAACCTTCGTTGAAGATCACGCCGACGCGCCCGGCGGTTGTGCCGCTGGTCTTGTCTTCGAGCATCCACATGCCGAATCCGCGCAGCACCCAATGGCCGTAGCCGGCCAGAAACCCGCCCCAGCTGCGGTAACGGGTATAGGGACCACCGACGAATTTTGACCGCTCCGATGCGCTGAAGGCGGCGAAAGGTTCGAAATCGCTTTCACGCGGGCCGCGCAGGATCAGCCGTTCGGTTTCGATCACCGGGATGTTCAATGCAAGGCTCATGCGTAAGCTTCCACCGAGCCGTCGGAATCCAGGTCATCGGGACGCGGGTGACGGTACAGGATGTCTTCACCCATCGCGACGTTCACATAGGTGCGTTCAGCCCAAGCGCCCAACCGTTCGGCCAAGGCGATCGAACGCGTATTCGATGGCACGATGTTCGAAGTCAGCGTGGTAAAGCCCAGCCCGTCGGGCGCATAGGCCCATTCGCGGGCACGCAGGGCGGCTTCATAGGCCAATCCCTTGCCTTCGAACCCGTCGAACACGACCCAACCCAATTCCGGTTCGGGCCAGCCGTCGGGGTTCCAGATACCGCAAATTCCGGCGGCTTTCCCGGTCGCTTTTTCTTCGATCACGAAATATCCATAACCACGGATATGCCAATGCCCGACCATCAACCCGAACCAGCGCCATGCGTCATGCCGGTTGTCATAGGCCCCGAAACCTGCCGCGCGTTCACGGTCGCACAGGAAGGCGATCAGCGGTTCGGCATCCCGATTTTCGGGGCCGCGCAGGATCAGGCGATCGGTTTCAAGAATGGGGGCTTGGGTCAGCATCGGTTTACTTCTTCTTGCCCAGACCGCTGAGGCCACCGGGTAGGCCCATGCCGCCGCCGAGACCGGGCAATCCGCCGGGCAATCCCTTGCCGCCGCTCATCGCCTTGGCGGCGGCTTCCAGCGCTTTGGGGTCCATTTGGGACGGGTCCATTCCGGCCATGTCGGCAGGCATGCCGCCTTTGCCGAACATGCCTTTCATGGCCTGTTTCAGCATGCCGCCTTTGCCCATCTTGCCCATTTTCTTCATCATGTCGGCCATTTGCCGGTGCATTTTCAGCAGTTTGTTCAGTTCGCTGACATCCTGACCGGCGCCTTTGGCGATCCGCTTTTTGCGGCTGGCCTGCAACAATTTGGGATTGGCGCGTTCTTTCTTGGTCATCGACTGGATCAGCGCGATCTGGCGGGTGATGATCTTGTCGTCGAACCCGGCTTCCTGCACCTGCTTGGCCATCTTGCCCATGCCCGGCATCATGCCCATGATGCCTTCCATGCCGCCCATCTTCATCATCTGTTCCAGCTGCATTTTCAGGTCGTTCATGTTGAACTGACCCTTCTGGAACCGCCGCATCATCCGTTCGGCCTGTTCGGCCTCGATGGTTTCTTGCGCCTTTTCGACCAGCGCCACGATGTCGCCCATGCCAAGGATACGGCCCGCGATCCGGTCGGGTTCAAAGGTTTCCAGCGCGTCCATCTTTTCGCCAAGACCGACGAATTTGATCGGCTTGCCGGTGACGGCGCGCATCGACAAGGCAGCACCGCCACGCCCGTCGCCATCCATCCGGGTCAGCACGACGCCAGAAATGCCAACCTTGGCATCGAATTCTTCGGCCACCTCGACGGCGACCTGACCGGTCAATCCGTCGACCACCAGCAGGGTTTCGCGCGGGTTGACGACGTTGCGAACCTGTTCGACTTCGTCCATCAGGACTTCGTCGATATGCAACCGACCCGCAGTGTCGAGCATATAGACGTCATAGCCGCCCATCGTCGCCTGCTGCTTGGCGCGTTTGGCGATATCGACCGGTTTCTGCCCCGGCACGATCGGCAGGGTGTCGACACCGATCTGGGTGCCCAGAACCGCCAACTGTTCCATCGCCGCCGGACGGTAGACATCAAGCGAGGCCATCAGCACCCGCTTGCCTTCGCGTTCGGTCAACCGCTTGGCCAGCTTGCCGGTGGTGGTGGTTTTGCCGGACCCTTGCAGGCCGACCATCAGGATCGGCGTCGGCGGGTTGTCGATCTTCAGCGCACCGGGATCGCCTTCGCCGGCCAGAACATCGACCAGCGCGTCATGTACGATCTTGACGACCTGTTGACCCGGTGTGACCGATTTGGTCACCGATTGGCCGGTGGCCTGATCTTGTACTTTCTTGACGAAATCGCGGGCGACGGGCAACGATACGTCGGCTTCGAGCAGTGCGACACGCACTTCGCGCAGGGCGGTTTTGACGTCTTCGTCGCTCAGCGCGCCTTGCTTGGTCAGGCGGTCAAAGACTCCGCCCAGGCGTTCGGATAGATTTTCAAACATTCCTGCGGCTCCTTCAACGCCGTTTCAATATGGTCCTACAGGTAAGCAGGACCGGCCCAAATGCCAACTGCCCCCGTGGGCGCGACGCGCTGACGGGGGGCGATCCTTGCATGATGCAAAGGACCGGAAGCATGACAGACTCCCGGAATTGAGGCAGCGTTTAGAGATGCGGCGCGGCAGAGTCAAGTTTTCCGGTTCAAATCGGCCTGTCGGCAAGGGGATGTGATTTGGCGAGCATGGTCGCGTTCAGTCGCCACATGCCCCAAGCCAGCGGGATCGCCGCCAGCCCGCCGATGACATAGGCAAGCGGTTCATCGGCAAAGCTTTCAAAAAACTGGGTGTAGGCGTGGATTGCGCCAAAGGTCATGGCCGCGTTGAACAGCCCGCGTTTGTTGCGGTGGGCGGCCCAGAACACGATGGCGACCAGCGCGATGGCCCATAGTACGGAAAAGACATTTGCAGAAATGTGCAGGGACATGTCACGGAACGCTTCCTGCGCGGCTTGGTATTGTTCGAAGTCGCTTTGGCCGTCGGTTCCGCTGAAATCGGAATATTCGGGTCCCCAGATCGTTTCGCCCACCGTATTGCCCCAAAGCGATCCGACCAACGCGGACATGTTGGCAACGATAAAGGCCAGTATCGCAAGAATACCGGCATGGCGCGCCACTTGACCGGGCCGGCGCGCCGCGATCCAGAGGCACAGTGCAATCAGCGCGCTGAGTTGTAATATCGAAAGCACCGGTTCCGGAGAATAGAACACGTAAGCGGCGTGAAAGTATTCGGTCCCGGTATCCAGCGCCTGCGCAAAGGGGACGATGGATAAGGCCGTGATCAGCCGGACATCGGTGAACCAACCCGCACCCGCGATCACCGCGAAGGCGTAGAGGAAGAAGCCCGCTTTTACGGCGCCGAACAGGTCGAACTGATAGAACAGGAAGCCAAGTCCAAAAAGGTGCAGCCCAACACCCATCAGCAATATCGCCCCGATCACGAAGCCTGCCGCAGCACTTTTGCGGGTCAACGCCAGGGCGGACAGGGCGGTGGTGATTGCGCCCACAGCCGTCATGATCCAACCGGCGCTGTGTTCGAAATTCATCAGCAGTTCAACCGTGCCGCCGCCCAGCAACAGGCCCGCGCCGATCAGCGAAGCCGCGTTGCCGAACATGCGGACCATATTGGCGCCGCGCGCCAGAATGGCGATGCCACCGGCCAGCATCAGCGATCCCAACAGGGCAACCGCGACCGGATTGGCCAGCCACAAGATGAATCCGGCCGTTGCGGCCAGAATGCCCAGACAAAGCACAGAATTTACGGCAAGTGTTATCATCGCGTCGCGGGCGCGGTTTGTGATTTCCTTGGCCTGAAGGGGCGTGATGATGCCATCCGCCACCAGTTTTTCAGTATCTGCAACGGCAAACATGGGGCATTCTTTCTGTGGTCAGGAATGATCGGCACGATAGGCGCGATCTTCGTGTTTCGATAGTCATTATTTCCGAACGTTGTGGGCTTTGTGGTCGGACATAACCGGATTGGTTTTCAACAAGATGGGTTCGCGCGCGGTGGCCAAGATGGGTTCGCGCGCGGTGGCATCGTGTTGTAAACGGAGTGTGGCAAGTGATGGGGGAAACCATGCGCGATGGCGTGATCTTGGTGGCAACAGGGGCGGGATATGTCGATCTGGCGGTGCAATGCCTGGCCAGCATCCGGCACAGCAATCCCGGGGTGCCGGTCGATCTGTTCACCGATCTGCCGGATGCGCCGGGTGTTGACGGGTTCGACCGGGTGCATCCGGTGCCGTCGACCCATCCGCGCGTCAAGTTGGAGTGTTTGTCCAAGGCGCGGTTCGATCGGGTGTTGTTTCTGGATTGCGACACGCTGGTGATTGCCCCTTTGGGTGATCTGTTCGATCTGGCCGACCGGTTCGCGCTGTCGCTGGCCCATGATGTCCGTCGGCGGATGGAGCTGATACAGGACGGGACTCATCCGACACCTTACGCGTTTCCACAGCTGAATTCGGGAGTGATGCTGTATCGAAACGATGCCGAAATGGCGGCGTTTTTCGCCGAATGGAAACGGCGTTATGAGGGCTCTGACGGCGACAGGGATCAGCCGGTTCTGAAGGATCTGCTGTGGGACAGCGATCTGCGCTTTTATGTGCTGCCGCCGGAATTCAACCTGCGCCGGGTTACGATGCTGGATGCGTGGGAACCGTTGGATGCGGTGCCGACAATCATCCATTCGCATCGGTTGTTGCAGCATTTGCGCGGACGGGGCGCACGGGTGACGACGCTGGATGAATTGCGGGCGCTGGAACGTATCGCACTGGAGGAAGAATGGCGCGCCGATGGGGCCGACGCTCCATGGCAGCGCTGAGCGGAAAATCGGTATTTTGCGAGGTGCGGCAGGACAGAACCGAACGTCGTTACCGCTTGTTTTATACCCGCGAATGTCTAGCTACTCTGGGGCGGGTTGTCCGGTGGAGCAGGTTCAGATGGCAGTTTATCCTATTCTCTTGCTCATCGCGGCAGGTGCTTTGGGCGCTTGGTCCTGGTCTAAACGGCAGGCGCGCGCAAACCTTCTGACGACCCCGCTTACGGATCATCAGCGTAGCATTGTCGCGCAACAGGTGCCGCTGACCCGAAAACTGCCGTCCGAATTGCGCGGCAGGTTCGAAGGCAAGATCAACGCGTTTGTGAGCCAGATCGAATTTATCGGCTGCAACGGGTTGGACGTGACCGAAGAAATGCGGCTTTCAATCGCGGCGCAAGCCTGCCTTCTCGTCGTCAACAGTGACGCATGGTACGACCATCTGCGCACCATTCTGATCTATCCGGGGGCGTTCAAGTCGCGCCATGCCGAACACAGCGGCTATGTGGTGACCGAACGCGAAACGGTGCGGACGGGTGAAAGTTGGGCCCGCGGTCCGGTGGTTCTGTCCTGGGCGCATGCCCAACAGGGCGCCATCAATGACGAGGACGGTCATAACGTCGTTTTTCATGAATTCGCCCATCAGATCGACGATCTGTCCGGGCATACTGACGGTGTCCCCAACCTCAACGGAAATCAGAGCTTCGCAGACTGGCAACGCGTGTTCGTCACCGCGTATGAAAACCACGTTCAACATGTTCAGGCGGGGCGCAGGACCGTATTGGACGCCTATGGTGCCGAGGGCCCAGAGGAGTTTTTCGCAGTGGCGGTTGAGGCGTTTTTTGAAAAACCGGCGGCGCTCGAACGTGGCGAACCCGCGGTTTACGAACAACTGGCAATGCTTTTGCGTCTTGACCCGTTGGAATGGGGATAATCCGACCTTGGTAATAACATGGGATCAGGTCCGCAGTATCTTAGCGCTGAACTGAAAGCGGGCATCCCACAGAAATCCGGGCGGTCGCTGATCTGCAACCGCCCGTGACTTTGGCATTCGGAATTTGTGCGTTTCACTGCGCCGAAAATCAGGCCGCGAGGTTGGCGATGCCTTCATTGGCGGCGTTCAGCGATGCTTCGGCATCGATGGCGAAGTGGTCTGAGGCGACGAATTGTACATCGGTAATACCGAAGAAGCCCAGCATGTGACGCAGATAGCCCGAAGCGAAATCGATATCCGATCCCAGCCGGGTACCGTTCGATGAATAGGCGATGATCGCACGGGTGCCCTTTACCAATCCTTCCGGACCCGATTCGGAGTAGCGGAAGGTTTCACCCGCCCGCGCCATCTGATCGAACCAGGTTTTCAACTGGCTGGGCAGGTTGAAATTATAGACCGGCAGGCCAATCACCACGGTGTCGGCGGCTTTGAGTTCGGCAATCAATTGGTCCGACAGGGCGGCGATTTCGGACTGCTCGGCGTTGCGCTGATCGGCAGGGGTGTTCACCGCAACGATCCAGGCCGCGTCGGTTTCGGGCACCGGGTTGGCCCCCAGATCGCGATAGATGAGGTCCGAATCGGTATGAGCGCCGCGCAACCGGTCAACGATGGCGCGGGTCAAATCCTTGGAAATCGAGCCTGCAGGTTTGATGCTGGCATCGATATGCAAGATGGAATGGGTCATGTTACATGTCCTGTGTTTAATCGTCTGATGTGCCTTCTATATCGATGTGCGAAAATATTGAAAATCTCGCAAAATGCGCATATTTATGTGCGTAATTGAACGTTGATGTGCCCCGGATGCGACCTTGAAGACGGTGCGAAACACACTGACAAAGCCTGATCTGAAGTTTATTGAGATTCCGGGCTGATTTATCGGAAATGATTGTTCTGGAAGCGGTATTGACGCCTTTTGAGGCGTTCTGAAGCACGGGTGTAGCAATACTGCCATACTGCGCAGTGTCCCCAAAATTAGCAGGGTCAGAGTGATTGACAATTTGCACCCGGGAAGACTAGGTTGAGCCCAGTCTTATATCTAAGGGGGTTTACCCATGAAATTCAAAATTATTGCGGCCGCCGCGATTGTCGCTTTCTCTCCTCTCGCAGCCGTTGCTGGTGGTCTGGGCGGCGCAGCCGATCCCGTTGTGACTCCTGACGACGACGATATTCTGGCGGCTCCGTCGCTGGGCAGCGCAGGCATCGCGCCCGCCGCTATCGCTGGTGCTGTTGTGCTGGCTCTGGTCGCGTCCTCGTCCTCGAGCGACAGCACCACCGTCACCACGGAATAATTTATTCCTAAAAGAATTGAATGAAGCGCGCCCGTTGTGGTGCGCTTTTTTCGTTGATAGCCTGCCTGTTATGGGCGGCTATCGCATGGCCGGGGCATTTTCCAGAGCCGAAACAGGATGATTTTCAATGGATAACTGGGATGAAATTCGCACCGCCTTTCAGGTGGCGCGCATGGGCACGGTTAGCGGTGCTGCCGAAGTATTGGGGGTCCATCACGCCACCGTGATTCGCCATATCGACGCTTTGGAAACCCAGTTGGGCATCAAGCTGTTCCAGCGCCATGCGCGTGGCTACACCCCGACCGAAGCCGGACAGGATCTGATGCGGGTGGCGCAGGCCACCGACGATCAGTTCAGCCAATTGGCCGGACGAATCAAAGGCCAGGGGGATGGCGTGTCGGGCGAATTGGTCGTGACCTCTTTGTCGGGGTTATCGACGCTGCTGATGCCGGTCATGGCGGATTTCCGCCTCAAATATCCCGAAGTCATTCTGCGCTACCTGACCGGGGATCGGTTGTTCCGATTGGAATATGGTGAAGCCCATGTCGCCATCCGCGCCGGGCGCGCACCGGAAGAACCCGACAACGTCGTGCAACCACTGCTGACTCAGAATACGGCGCTTTATGCGGCGAAATCTTATGTCGACCGAATGGGGAAGCCCGATTGCACCGACGATTTTAAGACCCACCTGTTTGTCGGCACCGATAACCGCAACAGTCTTGCGCCTTTTTATCGCTGGCTGTGGGAAAAGGTTCCCGAAGAAAACATCATCTTCCGTAGCGTCGATTACCGGGCACTGCATCTGGCTGTATTGGCGGGGGTCGGTATCGGTTTCATGGCTAAATGGGAAGCCGAGAAACATCCCGATCTGACGGAAATCTGCACCGACCGCGAAGATTGGCAATCGTCTTTGTGGCTGGTGACTCATGTCGATCTGCATCGCACCACCAAGGTGCAGGCCTTCGTGAAGTTCCTCAAGGAACGTGCCAAGGACTGGGGTTGAGATGACCCAAGCGGCACGCGGCCATCTGGCCATGTTGGTGTTTTCCGCCCTCGTGGCGGGGTCGTTTTCGCTGGGCGTGATGGCGGCGAACCATATTGCGCCGACGGCCTTGACCGCGGCGCGCTTTGCCATTGCCGCCGTGTTGGTCGGGATTGCTGCCGCGCTGACCACGGGCATTCCGCGCAGCGCCTTTCGCGCGCCTTGGCGCTATCTGGTGCTGGGCGGCACCTTTGCCACCTATTTCGTGCTGATGTTCTATGGATTGAAAACCGCGCAGCCGGTGTCGGCGGCTGCGGTATTCACCCTGACGCCGATCATGGCCGCGCTGGCCGGGTTCGCCCTGCTGCGTCAGGTGACAACGGGACGGATGGTTCTGGCGTTGGCGATCGGCGGGGCAGGGGCGCTTTGGGTCATTTTCGGGGCGGATGTGTCGGCGCTGCTGCGGTTTCAGGTCGGCGAAGGCGAGGTGATCTTTTTCTGGGGCTGTATCGCTCATGCGATCTATACTCCGATGGTGCGATTGCTGAACCGGGGCGAACCGGCGGTGGTTTTCACCTTTGGCATGCTGCTGGCCTGTTGCGGGCTCGTCACTGTCTTTGGCTGGAGCGACATCATGGCGACCGATTGGGCGGCCTTGCCCGGGATCGTCTGGATCACGCTGATCTATATCGCGGTCTTCGCCAGCGCGGTGACCTTCGTTTTGCTGCAATACGCGTCGCTGCGGCTGCCATCGGCAAAGGTAATGGCCTATACCTATCTGACCCCAAGCTGGGTGTTGGTTTGGGAACTGGCGCTGGGCCACGGGGTGCCGACCGCCTGGGTTCTGGGCGGGGTGATTCTGACGGTGATGGCGTTGTTGTTGTTGTTGCGCGACGAACATTAAGGCGCGGCAGAACGGGGGGCTTACCCTTCAGAGGCGTCACCCGTTTCGCCAAGCTCGGTTTTCAGAAACCGTTCGAACGCTTCCAGGTTGACCGGTTCGAACTGGCCGAACCCCTGCATCCAGACGCTGGCGTCGCGCAGCGCGTCCGGTTCCAGTTTGCACCATTTCACCCGGCCGCGTTTTTCCTGACTGATCAGCCCGGCATTGGCCAGGATCGTCAGGTGTTTCGAAATCGCCGCCAAGGACATTTCGAACGGGTCGGCCACATCGGTGACCGCCATGTCGTCTTCAAGCAACATTGATAAAATCCGCCGTCGGGTCGGATCGGCAAGCGCTGCAAAAACGGCATCAAGGTCGGAAAGTCTGATCATGTCTTTTTCCTAGGCGGGCGGGAACAACCGGTCAACCGCGTGCTGCCAAAGATCAACCGAAAGGTTGAATAACGTTTTCCGGCGCAGATGGCGCTAACATCCGCTTGCCGGTCTCTTGCCTGCATTTTCATGCCGCAACAAATGCTCTACAAAACAATAGGTTAGCATTGGTTCGGTGGCCTGTTTTGCGTGCTTGACTCGGGTGCCTGCGCAGCATAGCAAGTGCCCGAACATCCGATGGGGGTTTTGCGCGTGACCGATCCCGACCAAAAGCAGCAGATCCAGCAGCTTGAGGCCCGGCTCGAGGCGGTTCGAAAGACCCAGGCCCCGAAACCCCGCGCGGATGAACACTATTCTCAGGCCAATATGGCCTGGCGCATGGTGATTGAAATGGTTTCCGGTCTTGGGATCGGGTTTGGCATAGGATACGGGCTTGATCGCCTGTTCGGGACGATCCCGATCTTCCTTGTCATATTCACATTGCTGGGTCTGGCGGCGGGTATAAAGACGATGATCCGCACGTCGAAAGAGATCCAGGAGCAGATATTGGCCGATGAGGCCGAGAAGAACGAGAGGGTATAGACGTGGCAAGCGAAGCGCACGGCGCCGAAACAGGCGGTCTGGTATTTCATCCGATGGATCAGTTCATCGTGAAGCCGCTCTTTGGTGGCGACACAATCGAATGGTACACGATCACCAATGCAACCCTGTGGATGGGTCTGGCGGTTGTCGCAGTCATCTTGATGATGGTTCTGGGTACCTCGCGCCGGGCCATGATCCCGTCGCGCAGCCAGTCGATCGGTGAATTGGCTTACGGGTTCGTCTACAAGATGGTCGAAGATGTGACCGGCAAGGATGCGGTCAAGTTTTTCCCCTATGTGATGACCTTGTTCCTGTTCATCGTCTTCGCCAACTTCCTTGGCCTGCTGCCGATGAGCTTTGCCACCACGTCGCATTTTGCCGTCACTGTGGTTTTGGCGCTTCTGGTATTCCTGTCGGTGACAATTTTGGGCCTGGTCAAGCACGGGCTTGGATTTTTGGGACTGTTCTGGGTGTCCAGCGCGCCGCTGGCGCTGCGCCCGATCCTGGCCATTATCGAACTGATTTCCTACTTCGTGCGTCCCGTCAGCCACAGCATTCGTCTTGCTGGTAACGTGATGGCGGGCCACGCCGTGATCAAGGTGTTCGCGGGTTTCGCAGCGATCGCAGTGGTTAGCCCGGTTTCGGTGCTGGCGATCACCGCAATGTATGGTCTGGAGGTCCTGGTGGCCTTTATTCAGGCCTATGTCTTTACCATTCTGACCTGTGTGTATCTGAAAGATGCCCTGCATCCGTCGCACTAAGGTCTGTCTCAAGAACTCTATCTATTCCAACTTCCAATCGTAAGGAGATACATCATGGAAGGTGAACTGGCACATATCGGCGCAGGTCTGGCAGCAATCGGTTCGGGTGCAGCCGCAATCGGTGTGGGTAACGTCGCAGGTAACTACCTGGCAGGCGCCCTGCGCAACCCGTCGGCAGCTGCGTCGCAGACCGCCACCCTGTTCATCGGCATCGCGTTTGCAGAAGCACTGGGGATCTTTTCGTTCCTCGTCGCTCTGCTGCTGATGTTCGCCGTCTAAGCCTTACGGAACACATCCTTACGGCCGGGTGGGCGCAGCGCGCCTTCCCGGTGTAACCGGAAGTTCCCAAGGAGGACGTCATGGCGACTGAAACGCACGAAGCCGCAGGCCACGCTGCCGAGGCAATGCAAGGGGGGCACGAAGCTGCCGCTCCGGGTATGCCGCAGCTGGATTTTTCCACCTGGGGTAACCAGATTTTTTGGCTTCTGGTCACGCTGGTCGTGATCTATTTCGTCCTGTCGCGCATCGCGCTGCCCCGCATTGCTGCGGTTCTGGCCGAGCGTCAGGGGACAATTACGAATGATATCGCTAAGGCTGAAGAGCTGAAGGCGAAGGCACTGGACGCGGAAGAGGCTTATAACAAAGCCTTGGCCGAAGCCCGTGCCGAAGCTCAGCGCATTGGTGCTGAAGCCAAGGCCGAAATGCAGGCGGAACTCGATACAGCGGTTGCCAAAGCCGATGCCGAGATCGCCGTCAAACTGGCCGAAGGTGAAAAAGTCATCGCCGAGATCCGCGCTAATGCCCTCGACAGCATCAAGGATGTTGCCAAGGACACCGCCGCAGAAATCATCGCCGCCCTGGGCAGCGAAGCCGATGCGAAAACCGTCGACGCAGCCGTGGCTGCCCGGATCAAGGGGTAAGGGATATGCGTAAACTGGCAACTCTTTTCGCCCTGACAGCGGCCAGCCCGGCCCTTGCGGCGTCTGGCCCGTTCTTTTCGTTGCACAACACGAATTTCATCGTGTTGCTGGCATTCATCCTGTTCATCGCGGTGCTGTTCTACTTCAAGGTACCCGGCATGATCGGCGGGATGCTGGACAAGCGGTCCGAGGGTATCAAGTCCGATCTGGACGAAGCCCGTGCCCTGCGCGAAGAAGCCCAAGCCGTTCTGGCCTCCTACGAGCGCAAGCAGCAGGAAGTTCAGGAACAGGCCGACCGGATCGTCGCGCAAGCCAAGGAAGAAGCCGGCATCTTTGCCGAGCAGGCCAAGGTCGAGTTGGAGAAATCCATCGAACGCCGTTTGCTTTCGGCA
This sequence comes from Thalassovita gelatinovora, assembly GCF_001458355.1. Lineage (GTDB taxonomy): Bacteria > Pseudomonadota > Alphaproteobacteria > Rhodobacterales > Rhodobacteraceae > Thalassobius > Thalassobius gelatinovorus. The sequence goes on from NZ_CYSA01000027.1 coordinate 122,903, forward strand.
AAGGATCAGATTGCTTCGGCCGAAGCGTCTGCGGTCAAGGATGTTCGCGATGCAGCGATCGGGATCGCCGTTGGTGCTGCCAATGACGTGATCGCCAAGAAGATGACCGCAGCGTCCGGCAACAAGCTGATCGACGCGGCTATTGCTGAAGTTGACGCAAAGCTGCACTAAGACGCAACTGCGTCAGAGGATTTGCAAAAAAAACACCCCGCCAGTGGCGGGGTGTTTTTTGTCTGTCGATTGACGGGTCAGTGATGGCGGGTTTCGGCCGGATAGACACCCAGGATCTTGGTGTGGGTGGTGAAATAATCCAGTTCTTCCAGCGCCAGTTTGACATTCGGATCGTCCGGGTGGCCTTCGATATCGGCATAGAACTGGGTCGCGGTGAACGATCCGTTCACCATATAGCTTTCCAACTTGGTCATGTTGACACCATTGGTGGCAAAGCCGCCCATCGCCTTGTACAGCGCTGCCGGAATGTTACGGACCTGAAACACGAAAGTGGTCATCATGCAGGTTTCCCCGCGTCGGTCATGGTTCGGGTCGCGTGACATCACCAGGAACCGGGTGGTGTTATGGCCGAAATCTTCGATATCGCGGGCCAGCACGTTCAGGCCGTAAATTTCGGCAGCCAATTCCGAAGCCAGCACGCCCAGATCGGTTGCCCCGCTGGCGGCCAGATCGGCCGCCGCGCCGGCGCTGTCGGCATAGGCTTCGCCACGGATACCGTGCTGTTTGAGGAAATTGGCGCTTTGCGGCAGCAGCACCAGATGGGCATTGACCGTGTTGATCTGATCCAGCGTGACGCCGGGGTTGGCCATCAGCGCGATGCGCACCCGTACGAAAGTTTCATCGATGATATGCAGCCCGCTTTCGGGCAGCAGTCGGTGAATGTCGGCCACCCGGCCATAGGTGGAGTTTTCAATCGGCAGCATTGCCAGTTCGGCACGACCGTCGCGAACCGCCGCAATTACTTCTTCGAAGGTACGACAGGGCAGAGCTTCCATCCCGGGCCGCGCGGCGCGGCAGGCTTCGTGAGAATAGGCACCGGGTTCACCCTGGAATGCAATCCGCTTGGTCATATGTTGTTTTTCCTGTCACTTTGCCCCACTTAGGCGTTTGGTCGCGCAAACTACACCTTGCACAAGACAAGGGGAAGCGGATACATACGCGCCGACAGACACGAAACGGATGGGCTCCCATGTTTGATACGATGACCCTTACGAAAGCTGGTGGCGCGCTGTGCGGAACGCTCTTGGTGTTCTTGCTCGGTAATTGGGCTGCAGAGACACTTTATTCAATGGAAGGTGGTCACGGCGATCACGCTGAACAAGCCTATGTCATTGATACTGGCGCGGATGATGACCAGGGTGAAGAAGTCGTCGAAGAAGGTCCGAGCTTTGAAGAAGTGCTGGCCGAAGCCGATGTCGCCAAAGGCGCCAAGGTGTTTTCGAAGTGTAAAGCCTGCCACAAGATCGAAGAAGGCGCCAACGCAACCGGCCCGTCGCTCTACGGCGTTGTGGGCCGCACTGTCGGTTCGATAGACGGATTTGGATATTCGGGAAGCTTGGTCGCTGTTGCCGATGTCTGGTCCCCGGATCATCTGAACGATTTCCTGACCAATCCGAAAGGGTTCGCGCCAGGCACCAAGATGTCATTCGCTGGTCTGAAGAAGATCACCGACCGGGCCAATCTTGTCGCTTATCTGGATAGCCTGGACGACTGAGCGAACGCGTTTCGGGACGAATTTCAAAGCCGCTGTCCACATCGGACGGCGGTTTTTTGTTGGTACATGGGGATAATCACGTTTTGATCAGGTAATCTTGTCTTGAACCTGCAATATGTCTCTATAGCTTGACCCAAAAAGCAGAAGTCCATGCAGGAGAACCCGAGATGATCCCTGACCACCGGGAAAACACGAATCAATCCACCACTAAAGCCATTGCCACGCCGGCCTTATGGCGCGTGTTGACGATGATGATGGTGCTGGGTTTGACATTGCTGGCACTGCCACTGCGGGCGGAAGAAAAGATCATCCACAGCCACGGGATTTCTGCCTTCGGGGATCTGAAATACGAAGCAGATTTCGCGCATTTCGATTACGTCAATCCTGACGCGCCCAAGGGCGGGGAATTTTCGACCTGGACGTCGGGTACGTTCGACAGCCTGTCGCCCTATATCCTGAAGGGGAATGCGGCGGCGATGTCATCGGTGTTCTTTGACAGTCTGCTGACCGGAAATCTGGATGAACCTGACGCCGCCTATGGATTGGTGGCGGAAAGCCTGGACTATCCCGAAAGCCGAGAATGGGTGGTGTTCCACTTGCGACCCGAAGCGGTATTTTCGGACGGTTCCCGGATCACCGCGCAGGATGTGATGTTTTCCTTCAACGTGCTGCGCGACAAGGGGGTACCGGTCTACAAGGTTTTGCTCAAGGATGTTCAGAGTGTCGAGGCGCTGGATTCAGCCACGGTGAAATTCACCTTCGATCCCGATGGACCATTGCGTGAAATGATCATGACAGTGGGCGGTTTGCCGATCTTTTCTGCAGCCTATTACGCGGATCGTGATTTTTCGGAATCGTCGCTGGAACCGCCTTTGGGATCGGGGCCTTATGAATTGTTGTCGGTCGATCCGGGTCGGTCGGTCAAGTACAAGCGGCGCGACGATTATTGGGCTAAGGATCTGAACGTGAATGTGGGTCAGAACAATTTCGATGTTCTGACGGTGGAATATTACGCCGATTACACCTCGGCCTTTGAGGCGTTCAAGGGAGGGGCCTATAGTTACCGCGAAGAATTCCTGTCGCTGCTCTGGGCCACCGGCTATGATTTTCCGGCTATCGACAAAGGTTGGGTCAAGGTGGAAACCCTGCCCGACGGTCGCCCGGCGGGGACGCAAGGGTGGTGGTTTAACCTCCGCCGCCCGATTTTTGCCGACCCGAAGGTGCGGCAGGCGATTTCGATGGCGTTCAATTTCGAATGGTCGAACGAAAGCCTGTTTTACGGGTTGTACGAACGCACTGACAGTTTCTGGGAAAATTCCGATCTGCAAGCAGACGGGCTGCCTTCAGAGGCGGAATTGGCGCTGTTGGAACCGCTGCGTGCTTTCGTGCCGCAATCCGTGTTTACGGAACCGGCTTTTGTGCCCGAAGTGTCGAACCCGGCCAAGGTGGCGGACCGCAAGATGCTGCGCCAAGCCGGCAAGTTGCTGGAAGAGGCGGGGTGGACCGTCGGTGATGACGGTATCCGGGTCAACGCCAAGGGTGAAAAGCTGACCATCGAGATGCTGAATGACAGCCCCTCCTTCGAACGCATCTTCAACCCTTACGTTGAGAACCTGAAACGGCTGGGGGTCGAAGCGATCTATAACCGGGTTGATAATGCGCAATTGCAGGAACGCGAAAAGAAGTTTGAATTCGATATCACCGTGCGGCGCTATTCGATGTCACAAACACCGGGGATCGAATTGCGCGGCATTTTCGGATCCGACGCGGCGGATGCGGAAGGGTCCAGCAATATTGCGGGGGTCAAGAACGAGGCAGTGGATGCGTTGATCACGGCAATCGAAAACGCCAAGTCGCGCGAAGACCTGACCACGGCGGTCAAGGCGTTGGACCGGGTTTTGCGGGCGATGCATATCTGGGTGCCGCAATGGTTCAAGGCGTCGCATAACATCGCCTATTTCGACATGTATGACCGACCCTATGGCGATACCCCGCCGAAAACGTCGCTGGGGGAAATGGGGCTGTGGTGGTTCAACCCGGACAAATATCAGGCGTTGAAAGACGCCGGGGCAATCCGGTAAGGCAGCAACATGGGAGCCTATATTCTTCGCCGCCTTTTGCTGGTGATTCCGACGCTGATCGGGATCATGGTGATCAATTTCGCGCTGGTGCAATTTGTGCCGGGTGGACCAATCGAACAGATCATCGCCCAGGTTCAGGGCCAAGGTGACGTGTTCGAAGGCATCGCCGGGGGCGGTGATGCGGGCGGCGGCAGCGCCGCTGTCACCTCGGAAAGCGAATATGCCGGGGCGCGTGGCTTGCCGCCGGAATTCATTGCCCAACTGGAAAAGGAATTCGGGTTCGACAAGCCGCCATTGCAGCGGTTTTTCAACATGCTGTGGAACTATATGCGGCTTGATTTCGGCCAAAGCTATTTCCGGTCGATCAGCGTGATCGATCTGGTGCTGGAAAAGATGCCGGTGTCGATCACTTTGGGTCTGTGGTCGACCGTGATCGCCTATGCCATTTCGATCCCGCTGGGCATCCGCAAGGCGGTGCAGGATGGGGGCCGGTTCGATACCTGGACCAGCGCGGTGATCATCGTGGCCTATGCCATCCCTGGTTTCCTGTTCGCGATTTTGCTTCTGGTGCTGTTCGCGGGCGGCAGTTACTGGCAGATTTTCCCGCTCAGGGGGCTGACATCGGACAATTGGGCGGAGCTGTCGTTGGTCGGCAAGGTGGTCGATTATTTCTGGCATATCGCGCTGCCGGTGCTGGCATCGACCATTGCGGCCTTTGCCACGCTGACGCTGCTGACCAAGAACAGTTTTCTGGATGAGATCAAGAAACATTACGTGATGACCGCGCGGGCCAAGGGATTGTCGGAAAACCGGGTTCTGTATGGCCATGTGTTCCGCAACGCGATGCTGATCGTGATCGCGGGATTCCCGGCGGTGTTCATAGGGGTGTTTTTTGGCGGGTCGCTGATCATCGAAACGATTTTCAGCCTCGACGGGCTGGGCCGGTTGGGGTTCGAAGCGGCGGTGGCGCGTGATTATCCGGTGATTTTCGGCACCCTGTTCATTTTCGGTATCATCGGGCTGGTGGTCGGCATCCTGTCGGACCTGATGTATGTCTTTGTCGATCCGCGGATTGATTTCGAGAAGAGGGAAGGCTGATGGCATTGTCCCCGCTCAACCAGCGCCGTTGGAACAATTTCAAACGCAATCGCCGCGCCTTCTGGTCGCTGATCCTGTTCGCAATCCTGTTCGGCCTGTCGCTTTGCGCCGAATTCATCGCCAATGACAAACCTATTCTGGTGAAATATCGCGGTGAGTTCTATGCGCCGATTGTCCGGTTCTATCCAGAAACCGCCTTTGGCGGCGATTTCCAGACCGAAGCGCCCTATCGCGATCCTGAAGTGCAATGCCTGATCATGAGCGGCGGGCTGGAAGACTGCTGGGACGATCCCGAAGGGATGGTCGCGGCGATTTCCGACGGTAGATTTGACCAAGGCACCGATGGGTTTGAACGCGGCTGGGCGCTGTGGCCGCCGATCCCGTACAGTTATCGCACCACGGTGGATCGGCCGGGGGCGGCGCCGCTGCCGCCCAATGACATGAACTGGCTGGGAACCGACGACACCAAGCGCGATGTTCTGGCCCGGGTGATATATGGCTTCCGGTTGTCGATCCTGTTCACCCTGATCGTTACCACTCTGGCCAGCGTGGTCGGGATCACGGCAGGGGCATTGCAGGGCTATTTCGGCGGCTGGCTCGACCTGATTTTCCAGCGGGTGATCGAAATCTGGGGGGCGACGCCGTCGCTTTACGTGATCATCATCCTGTTCGCCATTCTGGGGCGTGGATTCTGGCTGCTGGTGTTTATCATCGTGCTGTTCGGCTGGACCGCTTTGGTGGGGGTTGTGCGGGCCGAATTCCTGCGGGCGCGGAACCTGGAATATGTGCGCGCGGCCAAGGCTTTGGGCGTGTCGAACCGGGTGATCATGTTCCGCCACATGCTGCCCAACGCAATGGTGGCGACGCTGACCATGCTACCCTTCATCGTCACCGGCACCATTTCGACGCTGGCGGGTCTGGATTTTCTTGGGTTCGGATTGCCGTCCTCGGCACCAAGCTTGGGTGAGTTGACCTTGCAGGCGAAACAGAACCTGCAGGCGCCGTGGCTGGCTTTCACCGCATTCACCGTGTTCGCGGTGATGCTGTCGCTTCTGGTGTTCATTTTCGAAGGCGTGCGCGACGCGTTTGATCCGAGGAAGACGTTTCAATGACCGCGCCCGTCTGTATCTCAAAATGGCAATGCACCCTGAACGGGCTTAGCGGAACGGCGGTCGCCGTGTCGGTCATTGTGCTGGGCTGGATCGGGTTCGGGATTCTGGGCGCCGATCTGTCCGCGCGTCGTTTTGGCACTTTGCTGTGGCTTTGGGCGGTGCCCTTCGGACCGGTGGCGTTGTCGGTGCTCTATGCCGGCCTGATGCGGTGGCAGGCCCGGCCCCTGAACTGGTTCGGGTTGTCCTTCACCATCGGTGGCGCGATCTGGGGTGTGATCATGCTGAATGCGATGAGGTCTCTATGAGTATTCTTGAGGTCAAGGACCTGACCGTCGCTTTCCGGCAGGACGGCAAGACCAACATGGCGGTCAAGGGCGTGTCGTTCAGCGTGGACCGGGGTGAAACGGTGGCCCTAGTGGGGGAAAGTGGGTCCGGAAAATCGGTGACCGCTTTGTCCACTGTGTCCTTGTTGGGCGATGTGGCGCAGGTCGGTGGCTCTGTCAGCTATGACGGTCAGGAAATGATCGATGCGCCGGACCGGTTGCTGCGCAAGGTACGGGGCAATGATATCAGCTTCATCTTTCAGGAACCGATGACGTCGCTAAACCCGTTGCATACGATCGAGCGGCAGCTGACCGAATCTTTGGCCCTGCATCAATCTGTGGTGGGCCATGAAGCCCGGACACGCGTGCTGGAACTGTTGCAGAAGGTCGGTATCCGTGACGCCGAAAGCCGACTGGGTGCCTATCCGCACCAATTGTCGGGCGGGCAGCGGCAGCGAGTGATGATCGCCATGGCGTTGTCCAACAAGCCTGACATCCTGATCGCGGATGAACCAACGACGGCGCTGGACGTGACCATTCAGGCGCAGATTTTGGAATTGCTGGCCGAATTGAAGCGGTCCGAAGATATGGGGCTGTTGTTCATCACCCACGACCTGAGCATCGTGCGGCGGATCGCTGACCGGGTCTGCGTGATGAAGGATGGTGAAATCGTCGAAACAGGGCCGACTGCGGCGATTTTCGAAAATCCACAGCATCCCTATACCCAGAAGCTGCTGTCGGCACAGCCATCGGGGCAGCCTATCGCGGTGCCGGCAGGGGCCAAGGAATTGGTCAAGACCGACAGTTTGCGGGTCTGGTTCCCGATCCAGCAGGGTTTTTTCAAGAAGGTCGTCGGCCATGTGAAGGCGGTCAATGACGCCACGATCAGCGTGCGCGAGGGCGAAACGCTGGGCATCGTTGGCGAAAGCGGGTCGGGCAAGACCACGCTGGCGCTGGCGATCATGCGCTTGATCGGGTCCGAGGGCGGTATCACCTTCGACGGAAGCGACGTGCGGGGGTGGTCCACCAAACGATTGCGGGCGCTGCGCAAGGAAATGCAGATCGTGTTTCAAGACCCGTTCGGCAGCCTGTCACCACGGATGACCTGCGAACAGATCATCGCCGAGGGGCTGAGCGTGCATGGCGTCGAACCTGGGCGCAACCGGCGCGACATGGTGGCCGAGGTGATGCAGGAGGTCGGGTTGGACCCCGCCATGATGCACCGCTACCCGCATGAATTTTCCGGCGGGCAGCGGCAGCGCATCGCCATCGCCCGCGCGATGATCCTGCGGCCGCGTCTGGTGGTTCTGGACGAACCGACCAGTGCTTTGGACATGACGGTGCAGGTGCAGATCGTCGATCTGTTGCGGCATCTGCAGGACAAATACGGATTGGCCTATCTGTTCATCAGCCACGATCTGAACGTGGTGCGCGCGATGAGCCACAAGATGATCGTGATGAAACAGGGCGATGTGGTCGAAGCGGGATCGGCGCAAGACCTATTTGACAATCCGCAGACCGACTATGCCCGAAGCTTGCTGGCTGCGACGCTGGAACCCAGCGGCTAAATGCCCGACAGTTCCACCACCACGGCGGCGTGATCGCTGGCATGGGGACGGTGATGGCCCACACCCGGCAGGTGGGGGCCTGCATTGCGACGGGTTTCCAACCCCATGCCGCTGCGGATAATCCGGGGGATCGCATCGGGCCAGCGTCGCGCCAATGCCGGGCTGGCCAGCATGGCATCGGGATGACCGTAAAGGTGCTCAATCGGGTTATGCCAGGACCATCGGTCCGTGCGCGCGATACGGTCCAGCAGATCGACGGCAAAGCCATCGCGCAAGGGGGCAATCGCGGCCGCGCGGTTTTCGTTGCGGGCGGGTTCGTTCAGATCGCCAAGGATCATCCAAAGCGCCCGGGCATGGTCGGGGATTTCGCGGGTGATCAGTGTTCGCAGCGCCTGTGCTTCGGCGCGGCGAATGGCCCAGACCTGATCGCTGTCAGGGTAGGGCGCCTTGAAATGGCAGATGAACAGGGTCAGGGGACCAATTTCAACCAACAGCACATCGCGGCGAAAAATCGGCAAATCGTCGGCAAGAGCATCGAAATGAAGGTTCAGACCCTGCGGGGTCAGGTCGGCATGGGACCGGATCAGCGCCGGTTCGATCCGCGACATCAGCCCGACATCCAAGCCGCGCCCGTCATTGCCCGGCAGGCAGGTGCGGAACGGATAGTCAGCCCCGAGCGGCGCAAGGTCATGGGTGTTGAAATGATCCAGCGTCGGCTGATTGAAAACTTCCTGCAACGCCAGAATATCGGCATCGGTGTCACGGATGACCTGCGCAGTCAGGGCGCGGTCGGCGCGATCAAGCGCTTTGGCCTGTGCCCCGTGATCCTGTGGTACGTCGCCATCGCGTGCGCCATCCAGATGGGTGCCGCGCAGGCGCAGGTTTTGCAGGTTGAATGTGGCAATACGCATGGACGTACCCTATCCGGTCAAAGACGCATTTTCCACGCCGGAACCCGCCGCGAAATCTGTGCCGGACTGCGTTTTCCCCCGCAGCTTAGATTGCCGAACTGTGCCCGGCCTTGGATAGATCATAGGCATCAAAGCTACGCGCGATGATCCGGGTCAGCGGGCGTGCTTTGGCGGGGATGGAAATATCCAGACCCTGACGGTTCAGAATGCCGGGGAAGGAGGTTTCAGCCTTGGTCACCATGTCTTCGAGCTGTGCGCGACTGACATCGTAGCAATCCAGCAGTTCTTCGCTATCAATGGCGAAATTGCACATCAGCATTTCTATGATCCGGCCGCGCAACTTGTCATCGGCGCTGAATACATGGCCGCGCGCGGTCGAGAACCGACCATCGCGTATCGCGGCTGTATGAGCCCCGGTAGAAGGGTGGTTTTGCGCATATCCCTGTGGGAAACGCGAAATCGACGATGCACCGACGCCGATCAGAACCTGGGAGCGATCATCGGTATAGCCTTGGAAATTGCGCCGAAGCTTGCCCGCCTTCTGTGCCACCGCCAAGCTGTCTTCGCGGGTGGCGAAATGGTCGATGCCGATTTCAACGTAATTGTCCCACAAAAACAGGCTGCGCGCGGTTTCGAACAGTTCCAGCCGTTCCTGCGGTGTGGGCAGGGCGTCAGAGGGGATCAACTGCTGGCGTTTCGCCATCCATGGCACATGGGCGTATCCATAAAGCGCCACCCGGTCAGGATTAAGCGACAGCAGTTTCTGTACGCTTTCAGTGATCCGTTCGCGCGACTGATGCGGCAGGCCGAACAGGATATCGGCGTTGACGCTGTCAATTCCATGCGCGCGGATCGCTTCGATCGCGTCGCGGGTCACGTCATAGCCCTGGATCCGTCCGATGGTCTGCTGGATTTCGTCATCGAAATCCTGCACCCCGATCGACGCCCGATTCATCCCGGCTGCGGCCAGAACGGTCAGGCGGGCGTCGTCGATTTCGTTGGGATCGATTTCCACCGAAAATTCGGCCCCTTCGGCAAAGGGGGCTACATCGGCAATCGCCCCGGCCAGATCACGCATCATCGACGGTGACAACAGGGTCGGAGTACCGCCGCCCCAATGTAGCCGCGACAATTTCACACCCCTTGGCAGTACGTTTTTCAACAGGGCCAGTTCGGCTTTGAGCGTTTCCAGATAGGCAATGACGGGGGAATCGCTTTGTGTGCCTTGCGTGCGACATGCACAAAACCAACACAGCCGGCGACAAAATGGAACATGGACATAAAGAGATATTTCCGAGTCAGGTTCTATCTCTTTGATCCATTGGGAAAATTTTTCAGCGTCCACATTTCCTGAAAAATGCGGGGCCGTGGGGTAACTGGTGTACCTTGGCACTTTCGCGTCAAACAGTCCCAGTTTTGCAAGTTGCGTTTTGGTTTCCATGCGCATAGCCTCTAGTAGAAACGAAGTGGGTCCTCTTTGACCCAGATCAAGCGCGCGAACGGTCCGAGATGTTGAAAGAAGAGCAAGCCCAGATTAGCCATGAATGCGACGACTGTCCGATCCGGCACCGTGCGGTTTGCGCCCGCTGTGAAGCGGATGAATTGGATTTGTTGGAAGCCATCAAATATTATCGCAGCTTCGAAGCCGGTCAGACGGTGATCTGGTCCGGTGACAAGATGGATTTCGTGGGATCGGTGGTGACCGGTATCGCCACGTTGACCCAGACGATGGAAGATGGCCGCACCCAGATGGTGGGGCTGCTGTTGCCCAGCGATTTCGTCGGGCGTCCGGGGCGCGACGGGTCAGCGTATGATGTGGTGGCGACCACCGATTTGGTCATGTGCTGTTTCCGCAAAAAGCCATTCGAACAGATGATGGAAAGAACCCCGCATATCGCGCAGCGCCTATTGGAAATGACGCTGGACGAACTGGATGCGGCGCGCGAATGGATGCTGGTGCTGGGGCGCAAGACGGCGCGGGAAAAGATTGCCAGCCTGCTGTCGATCATCGCCCGGCGCGATGCCACGCTAAACCTGCGACCGACCGAAGGGGCGCTGGTATTTGACTTGCCGCTGACTCGCGAAGCGATGGCGGATTATCTGGGCCTGACACTGGAAACGGTCAGCCGCCAGATTTCGGCGCTGAAACGCGATGGTGTCATTCATCTGGAAGGTAAGCGGCACGTGACGGTGCCTGATTTCACCCGACTGATGGAAGAAGCCGGCGATGACGCCGATGGCGGCATGTTCGCCTGACGCCCGTTGGGCCTGATCAGGCGCCGGTCTTTTCGGTTCGTGTTTTCTGGATCCGGGCCTGACCTTGGCGGGTGGTCGTGGTGGCTGGGCGGGAAATCCCGCCCAACCTGATCAATGTGCCATGAAGACAGGCAGTTTCGCCTTTTCCAGCATATCGCGCGTGGCACCGCCGAGGATGGCTTCGCGGAACCGCGAATGGCCATAGGCCCCCATCACCAACATATCCGCATCGGTGTCGGTGGCGTGGCGCAGGATCACGTCGGAAATACGTGGCAGCGTTTTCGACAGCACGTCTATTTCCGCCCGAATACCGTGGCGGGCCAGAAACTGCGACAGCTGACCGCCCGGATCGGACCGGTTCGGGCCATGGGCTGGCGGGTCGATCACCACCACGCGCACCGATATCGCTTCTTTCAGCAAAGGCATGGCCGCGCGTACAGCCGCCATCGATTCGTTGCTTTCGTTCCAAGCGATTGTGATCCGTTTCTGATCGGTCACATCGCCGCCATTTTCGGGCAAAACCAATACCGGGACCTTGCCGTCGAACATCGCCGCTTCGACGATGGGTTCCAATTCGGCACCGCGGTTTTCGCCGTAAGGCTGTGGCAGCAGTACCAGATCGGCAAACCGCGCATGGGCGGCAACATGCCGTCCGATATCGGCCAATTGGGCCACGCCCAGATCGGTGTTCCAGCGGATATCGGAATTGCCGAGCCGCTTTTTCACTTTCGCTTCGATCTCTTTGGCTTCGTCATTGGCGCGGGTGATGGTTTCTTGCAGAACCATCGCGTTCGCGCCTGCGTAATAATATCCGGTCTGGGTTCGATCCACCCCCAGGCAGAGCACGTCGAAATGAGCATCGTAGGCATTGGCCAATTCGATGCCTTTTTCCAGCACGGGGTTTATCAGGTCGGCATTGGTCAGTACCGTGAATAGGGTCTTGTAAGCCATGATTTTCCTCTTTGGTTCAGGGCTGCATGTGGTGACACTAAGGCCGGTTTGCGCTGCCGACTTTGATACGGGTCAATAAGAAACACCGGCGCACGACAAAAAGGAAAGATTGGTTTTGATGCAGATCAAGGCAAACATACCCCGCCCGGGCGCATTAAACGGCCAGTCTAGAACCGCCCGTGCGGCATCGAATCGTGCGGGTTAGAGACGAAGGGACGCAAAATGGTTAACTATATCAAGCTGATCGCGCTTGGTCTGGTCACGCTTCTGGCGCTGATCGCGGCCAATTACGGTCGCGATTTGGCCTATACGGTGAACGCGTTGGAAATCGCGCTGTTCGCTTTCGTGGCATTTATTTTTGTCTTGCGCCGCACGGATGAACCGGCGGGCAAGGATTTTTCAGGGGAATATATGGACGGTGTGGTGCGCTTCGGTGTTATCGCGACCGCCGTGTGGGGTGTTGTCGGCTTCCTTGTCGGGGTCATCATCGCCTTCCAGCTGGCTTTCCCGCAGTTGAATTTCGAATTCCTGCAGGGGTACGGGAATTTTGGGCGTATGCGTCCATTGCACACGTCGGCGGTTATCTTCGCTTTTGGTGGCAACGCGTTGATCGCGACTTCGCTCTATGTTGTGCAACGCACCAGTGCCGCGCGGCTTTGGGGCGGCAATCTGGCATGGTTCGTGTTCTGGGGCTATCAGCTCTTTATCGTGTTGGCCGCAACCGGTTATCTGCTGGGGGCAACCCAATCTAAGGAATATGCCGAACCCGAATGGTATGTTGATTGGTGGCTGACCATTATCTGGGTCGCTTATCTGCTGGTCTTTGCCGGTACCATCATGAAGCGTAAAGAACCCCACATCTATGTGGCCAACTGGTTCTACCTGTCCTTCATCCTGACCGTGGCATTACTGCATATCGTCAACAACCTGTCGATCCCGGTGTCGATCTTCGGTTCGAAATCGGTTCAGGTCATGTCCGGCGTGCAGGACGCGATGACGCAGTGGTGGTATGGCCACAATGCTGTGGGCTTCTTCCTGACGGCTGGGTTCTTGGGCATGATGTACTATTTCGTGCCGAAACAGGCCGAGCGCCCGATCTATTCCTATAAGCTGTCGATCATTCACTTCTGGGCGCTGATCTTCATCTATATCTGGGCTGGTCCGCACCATCTGCACTATACTGCGCTGCCTGACTGGGCGTCGACGCTTGGCATGGTGTTCTCGATCGTACTGTGGATGCCTTCCTGGGGTGGCATGATCAACGGTCTGATGACCTTGTCGGGGGCTTGGGACAAGCTGCGTACCGATCCGATCATCCGGATGATGGTGATTTCGATCGGGTTCTACGGCATGTCGACCTTTGAAGGTCCGATGATGTCGATCCGCGCGGTGAATTCGCTGTCGCATTACACCGACTGGACCATCGGCCATGTGCATTCCGGTGCTCTGGGTTGGAACGGGATGATCACCTTCGGTGCTTTGTACTTCCTAGTGCCCAAGCTGTGGAACCGCGAGCGGCTGTATAGCCTGAGCTTGGTCAGCTGGCACTTCTGGCTCGCTACGATCGGGATCATTCTTTATGCGGCATCCATGTGGGTGACCGGCATCATGGAAGGCCTGATGTGGCGCGAAGTGGATGCAAACGGCTTCTTGGTGAATTCGTTCGCCGACACCGTGGCCGCCAAGCTTCCGATGTACGTTGTGCGTGGTACGGGTGGTTTGATGTTCCTCACCGGTGCATTGATCATGTGCTACAACCTGTTCATGACCGTTAAGCGTTCGCCGGCTGTAGAAACCACGAACAGCTTGGTCCCGGCTGAATAAGGAGGCCTAGAGAGATGGGTATTCTAGACAAACACGTCGTTCTCGAAAAGAACGTAACGCTTCTCGCTATCTTCGCCTTTCTTGTCGTGACCATCGGTGGCATCGTTCAGATCGCTCCGTTGTTCTGGCTGGAAAACACCATCGAGGATGTAGAGGGCATGCGCCCCTACACCCCGCTGGAACTGACGGGCCGCGACATCTATGTCCGTGAAGGCTGCTATGTCTGTCACAGTCAGATGATCCGGCCGATGCGGGACGAGGTCGAACGCTATGGCCATTATTCGCTGGCGGCGGAATCGCAATACGATCACCCGTTCCAATGGGGATCGAAGCGGACCGGGCCAGACTTGGCCCGCGTGGGCAGCCGGTATTCGGATGAATGGCATGCCGATCACCTGCGTAACCCGCAATCGGTGGTGCCGGAATCGGTGATGCCGAAATATGGATTCCTCGAAAATCGGCCGATCGACGGCAAGTATGTTGGTGAACTGATGGCGACGCATAAATTCGTCGGCGTTCCTTACACCGATGACATGATCGAAAACGCTCAGGCAGACTTTGCCGCTCAGTCGGATCCGGATGCGGACTATGACGGGCTGCTGGAACGCTATGGTGAAGAAAGCGTGCAGGTGCGCAACTTCGACGGTCAGCCGGGCATTACCGAAGCGGATGCTTTGATCGCGTATCTTCAAATGCTGGGAACGTTGGTCGATTTTTCGACTTTCACCCCGGATGCAAGCCGCTAAGGAGGGAATGATGGAAACCTATTCCCTGCTCAGAGAGATCGCGGATAGCTGGGTGTTGCTGGCTTTGTTTATCTTCTTCGTGGGCGTCATCGTGTTCGTGATGCGCCCGGGAAGCAGCAAGACCTATCGCGACGTCGCGGACATCCCCTTCCGGCACGAAGACAAACCCGCCCCGCGCGGTGACGCCAAGGAGGCGTGAGGAAATGGCTAAGAAACCAAATCAGAAACAAGAGGTCGGCACCACCGGCCACCAGTGGGATGGTATCGAGGAACTCAACAATCCGCTGCCGCGCTGGTGGCTGTGGACCTTCTACGCCTGTATTGTCTTTGCAGTGATCTATTCTATCGCCTATCCGGCCTGGCCCGGGATCAACCGGGCTTCTGCCGGGTTCCTTGGCTGGTCGACGCGTGGCGACGTGGCGGCGGAAATCGCGACACAGGAAGCCAAGCTGGGTCCGATCAACGAAAAGCTGGCAGCAGCCGAGTTGACCGAAATTTCGGGAAATCCGGAACTGAATACCTATGCCGTGTCCGCCGGGTCCGCCGTGTTCAAGACCTGGTGCGCCCAGTGCCACGGGTCTGGGGCCGCCGGTGCCAAAGGCTATCCCAACCTGTTGGATGATGATTGGCTGTGGGGCGGCGATATCGAAGCCATCCATCAGACCATTTCCTTTGGTGTGCGCAGCGAAGATTCGGACGATACCCGGTATTCGGAAATGCCTGCCTTTGGCCGCGATGAATTGCTGGAGCCCGAACAGATCGATCAGGTGACAAACTTTGTCATGTCGCTTTCGGGCGATGCGATGGATGCGTCGAAAGTGGCGGAAGGCGCGGTTGTTTTTGAAGATAACTGCGCGGCTTGTCACGCCGAAGACGGCACCGGTGACATTTATCAGGGCGCACCGAACCTGACCGACGCGATCTGGCTTTATGGCGGGGATTACAACACCGTCAAAGAAACGATCACCAATGCCCGTTTCGGGGTGATGCCCAATTGGAACGCACGCCTTAGCGAAGCGCAGATCCGCGCCGTGGCGGCTTATGTCCATCAATTGGGTGGCGGCGAGTAACATCGCATAAAGAATACCCGAGGCGTTTCCCGACGCCCCGGGTTTGGCACCGGTCCTTCCGTCCTGTTCGCGCGTTTCCTGGAAGGCCGGTGCCTCTTATTCCTGAATTCAGGAATAAATCAACCCATCGAGCTGTCAGTTTTGCGCAGCTGGGCCCGCCGGTTGTCGTCATTTCGGCTCCAGATCGCGATGCCGATCCAGGTGAAGACATAGGTAAGACCAATACCGACAACAATTTCGCCGGGCAGTGGGCCGACATCGGCGCGTTGAAATGCCTGATCCAGACTTTGCACCGGTGTCGGGTGGACCGCCAGTTTACCGGCATAGGCCAGTGATTGAATCATCAATATCCACAAATAGTTACGTCTGATACGCCGCCCGATCGCGGTCATCATCGGGACGTGATAACGCGGATTCAGGTAATCGTTGGCCAGCGTTTTCTGCCAGTTTTCTTCCAGATGCAGATCGCCATCATCCAGCATCGGCGCATAGAAATGGGTTTCCATCCAGCGACAGCGTGCGCGCCAGACGTTGAAATAGCGATAGCGCCGGGCTTCTTGCATCAGAAAGAACACGATCAGCACACCGACCAGAACCAATGGGATCGGTGACGCATCTGGCGACGCAAAGGAAATCGACAGCGCCACCCCGAGCGTGACAACGGCCCAGTTGGTGGTTGTGTCGAGACGCGTGCGCCAGATCGTGCTGCGGTAAACTTCGCCACGATAGAGATGCGCAACGGCGGTGATTTCGGACGTTGTCAGGCTTTTGCGGTTCTTCTCGGCACTGTCTGTCAAAACCTCTCCCAAAGTTCATGCGCCCCCCGTTGGGGGACGCTCTCCTCCATGCTGGTCGGTCGACTATGGCACGGAGAAGAGCAACCGGTCAAAACCTTCCAAGAAAGCGCCGCCGGACCGGGGCGATGGGACGGGTGGGGTTCTCCGCTTTAAGTGGGGTTTTAATCTGTTTTTCAGCCACTTTGGGATAGGAAAATCCGGGTGTCCCAGTGGAATTGTTCCGTGCCGCAACAAGGAATGAACCTGCAAGTATCGTCAACATTTCAAATCTCCTGTTCCTGATGTTGTGCCGAATGAAATAGGGGATATGTGCAGTTCAGGCGACTCTGGTAATTTTACTTTAGCGTAAGTATAACTTACGAATGAATTTGCGAAATCTACCACCGTTGAGCGCCTTGCGCGCCTTTTCAGCTTTTCATCAAGCTGGCAGCATGGCCGCGGCCGGGAATATGCTGAATGTCAGTCACGCCGCGATCAGCCAGCAGATCAAGGCGCTGGAGGCGCATCTTGGATTGCACTTGCTGGACCGCAAACCGCGTATACCGGTGCTGACCGATGACGGGGTGCAACTGGCGGCCGTGCTGGACCGGTGTTTCGGGGAAATCACGCGTATGGTCGACAGTTTGGTGGATGCCGATTCCGACCGGGCGATTCAGATTTCCACGACACCGGCCTTTGCGTCGGGTTGGCTGATGCCACGATTGGCCGCTTTCCGGCAGAAACACCCCGACGTCAGCCTGATGATCGACCCCACCGCCGAGGTGAAGCCATTGGAACCCGGCGGGATTGATATCGCTTTGCGCTATGGCCGCGGGGACTGGCCGGGGCACGACGCCACATTGTTGGTCGAATCCCCGATCGTGGTGGTCGCATCGCCCGATCTGGTGCCCAAGCAGGGGCAGCTTTGCCCGGCAGAGCTGGAAAAGCTGCATTGGTTGCAGGAATTGGGCACCCATGAAAGCACCGACTGGTTGCGCGAACAGGGGGTGGAAAAACGCCCCGCTTCGGGCATGACCACGTTGCCGGGAAATCTGATCATGGAAGAAGCGCGGGCGGGCCGGGGGGCCGCCGTTCTGGCACGGGTTTTCGTCGAAGCTGATATTCAGGCCGGTCGGTTGCGAGTGCTGTATCAGGATGAACGCGAAAAGGGATATTTCCTGGTAACCCGACCCGGGATGCAACGGCCCCATCTGCGCGCGTTCACGAAATGGTTAAAGAACCAAATCGGAAATTAGATATCTGGAAGATATTTATTTGATGCAGGTCAATGCTACTTTGTGTGTTGCCTGTGAAAAGAGGTGGAAAAAAACCGAAATAATCGGAGTGATTCCGTGTCTCAGACCGAACCCGAAGCCCCGCCAAGCCTCTACGCTGCGCGAGAACCCATTTTTCCGCGCCGTGTGAAAGGCGCTTTTCGCAGTTTTAAGTGGGTCTTGATGGCGCTCATGCTGGGCGTCTACTACCTGACCCCTTGGATTCGCTGGGATCGTGGTCCGCAATTGCCCGATCAGGCGGTGTTGGTCGATCTGGCCAATCGCCGGTTTTTCTTCTTTTGGATCGAAATCTGGCCGCATGAATTCTATTTCATTGCCGGTCTTCTGGTGATGGCGGGGCTGGGATTGTTCCTGTTCACCTCTGCGCTGGGCCGGGTGTGGTGCGGCTATGCCTGCCCGCAGACGGTTTGGACCGACTTGTTCATTCTGGTCGAACGCTGGATCGAAGGCGACCGGAATGCCCGTTTGCGTCTGCATCGGCAGAAGAAAATGGATTTTCGCAAGGCCCGGCTTCGGGTGACCAAATGGGCGGCGTGGTTCCTGATCGGTCTGGCCACTGGCGGCGCTTGGGTGTTCTATTTCACCGATGCGCCGACGCTGCTGGTCGATCTGGTCACATTGAACGCGCATCCTGTCGCTTACACGACGATGCTGGTGCTGACCGTCACGACCTTTTTCTTTGGCGGTTTCGCCCGTGAACAGATCTGTATCTATGCCTGCCCGTGGCCGCGGATTCAGGCCGCGATGATGGACGAAGACACCCTGACCATCGGTTATCGCAGTTGGCGCGGGGAACCGCGCGGCAAGCACCGCAAGGCAGATGGCGCCGAAGCCTTGGGCGACTGCATTGATTGTATGGCCTGCGTCAATGTCTGCCCCATGGGGATCGACATCCGCGACGGTCAGCAGATGGAATGCATTACCTGCGGGCTGTGCATCGATGCCTGTGATGAAATAATGGAAAAGGTCGGTAAACCGCGTGGTTTGATCGATTACATGGCACTGACGGACGAAGCGGCGGAACGTGCCGGAAAACCGGTCAAAAGCATCTGGAAACATGTCCTGCGGCCGCGCACGATCATGTATACAACGCTTTGGACACTGGTCGGTGTCGGCTTGGTGGTGGCGCTGTTCATCCGGCCCGAAATCGACCTGACCGTGGCACCGGTGCGCAACCCGACTTTCGTGACCATGTCGGACGGTTCTATTCGCAATACCTATGATGTGCGACTGCGCAACAAGCATGGCGAAGACCGACCGTTCAATATCACCCTGAAGGGCGATCCGTCTTTGCGGGTGCAATTGGAAGGAACCCCCTATTCTTCGGTTTCGGTTCCAGCGGATGACATGCTGTTGCAGCGGGTCTATGTGATTGCCCCGAAAGGGTCGGAACCGGCCGAAAGCGAACGGGTCGGATTCCGTTTCTGGGTCGAAGACACAGCCAGCGGTGAACGCGCTTACAAAGATACCGTTTTCAACGGGAGGGCAAATTGATGGTCAAGGAAATCACCGGAAAACATGTTCTGATCGGTTTCGTTGCGGCCTTTGGTATCATCATTTCTGTCAATGTCGTTCTGGCGGTGCAGGCGGTGAGAACCTTTCCGGGGCTGGAAGTGAAAAATTCCTATGTCGCCAGCCAGGAATTCAACAAGCGCAAGGCCGCACAAGAGGCGCTTGGCTGGACCATCTGGGCCGGTGAAGCGGACGGGCAAATCACCCTGAAGATCACCAACGAAGACGGCCGCCCGGTGCGCGCTGCCAAGCTGGACGCGACGGTGGGGCGACCGACCGAGATCTCCGAGGATGTGACGCCCGATTTCAGCTATGATGGTGAAGCCTATGTCGCGCCGCTGCAATTGAGCGGCGGCAAATGGAACGTGCGGATGAAAGCAATTTCCGACAATGGCACCGAATTCACCCAGCGGGTCGTCCTGCATGTGAAACGGTAAACCGATGACTGCCGCGATGCGTCCCCCTCCATCGGCCTGTCCTGCCTGTATCGCCGCGCCTGCGGCCGCAGCCTTGGCCGAACAAGATCAACCGAAAGAGGCTCGGATCGCGCTGTCGGTGCCTGCCGTGCATTGTGCGGTTTGTATTTCGTCGGTGGAAAGCGCCTTGATGAAGCATCCCGGGGTGCATTCGGCGCGGGTGAACCTGACGCTGAAGCGGGTCAGCATCGAAGCCGAACCGGATGTCATGCCGCAGGATCTGACCGGTGTTCTGGACCGGATCGGATATGAGGCGCATGAATTGGACGCGGGGACGCTGTCGGCGACGGAAACCGACAAGGCCGGGCGCGACCTGCTGATGCGGTTGGCGGTGGCGGGATTTGCGTCGATGAACGTGATGCTGTTGTCGGTTTCGGTCTGGTCCGGCGCGGTGGATGCCACCCGCGACATGTTCCACTGGATTTCGGCGGCGATTGCGCTGCCGACTATCGTGTTTTCCGGCCAACCGTTTTTCCGCAACGCTTGGAATGCGTTGAAGAACAAACGGTTGAACATGGATGTGCCGATCGTTTTGGCGATCACGCTGGCGGTGATAACATCGCTGTGGGAAATATCGCTTTCGGGTGAACATGCCTATTTCGACGCGGCGCTGACGCTGACCTTTTTCCTGCTGGCGGGGCGCTATCTGGATCACCGGACCCGGGCGATTGCCCGATCTGCCGCCGAAGAATTGGCGGCGCTGGAAGTGCCGCGCGCTTTCCTGTTGATCGACGGCGAGGAAAAGCAGGTGCCGGTGGCCGAATTGAAGCTGGACGATCTGGTGCTGGTGCGGCCCGGCGGGCGGATGCCGGTGGATGGTGAAATCGTTGAAGGCACTTCGGAAATCGACCGGTCCTTGCTGACCGGTGAAACCGTGCCGGTCTTTGCCGAAGCGGGTCGGATTGTGTCGGCGGGCGAGGTCAATCTGACTGGCCCGTTGGTGATCCGCGCCACTGCGGTGGGCAAGGACACGTCGTTGCACCGGATGGCCGATCTGGTCGCCATCGCGGAATCGGGGCGGTCGCGCTATACGTCTTTGGCTGACAAGGCGGCCAAACTTTATGCGCCGGGGGTGCATATCTTGTCAGCGCTGAGTTTCTTTGGCTGGTTGCTGTATTCCGGCGATGTCCGGATATCGCTGAATATTGCCGCCGCCGTGCTGATCATCACCTGTCCTTGTGCCTTGGGGTTGGCGGTGCCTGCGGTGACGACGGCGGCGTCGGGGCGGTTGTTCCGCAAGGGGATGCTGATCAAGCACGCAACGGCGCTGGAACGGTTGGCGCAGGTCGATACGGTGGTTTTCGACAAGACCGGCACCTTGACCGCGGGAACGCCGGAACTGATCAATATGGGCGATCACGCTGTGCGCGATCTTGAAATCGCGCTGGCCTTGTCGCAAGGCAGCGCGCATCCGCTGTCGGTGTCACTGCGTTCGGCGTTGACCGCGGCCGGGGTGAAACCGGCCCGGGTCGAGGGCCTGACCGAGGTGCCGGGTTACGGCACCGAAGGCCGTTGGCAGGGTGTGCGCGTCCGGTTGGGCCGGGCCCAATGGGTTGGGGCAGAACCGCGCGGTGAAACCAGCGCTTGGCTGTCGGTCGCGGGCGAAGCACCGAAAGCTTTCGCCTTTACTGACCGTCTGCGCGATGGCGCAGAGGAGGCGGTCAAGGCGCTGCTGGACAGCGGCAAGGAAATTATCCTGATGTCCGGTGATGCGCCGGCTGCGGTGGAAAAACTGGCACTTCGGCTGGGCATTCAGGATTGGGTGGCCGAAGCCCTGCCCGAAGACAAGGCGGCGCGGATCACTGCGTTGGGGGCGCAGGGTAAACATGTTCTGATGGTCGGTGACGGGTTGAACGATACCGCCGCGCTGAGCGCGGCGCATGTGTCGATTTCGCCGGCATCGGCGCTTGATGCCGCGCGGGTGGCGTCCGATATCGTGCTGCTGGGCGGTGATCTGAGCCCGATTGCGGATGCGGTGAAAACCGCCCGATCTGCCACAAAGCGGATTCGGGAAAATTTCCGCATCGCCACGATCTATAACGTGATCGCGGTGCCGATTGCGGTGCTGGGTTTGGCAACGCCGCTGGTTGCGGCCTTGGCGATGTCGGCCAGTTCGATTACAGTTTCTCTCAATGCATTGCGGCTGAGGTAAGTGATATGGACGTACTGGCCTATCTGATCCCGATTTCACTGATCCTGGGCGGTCTGGGGCTTTTGTTTTTTATCTTCACGGTGCGGACCAATCAATACGATGATCCCGAAGGCAATGCGCAACGTATCCTGAATGGCGATTGGGACGATCATCCGAAGCCCTGACGCGGGCACTTTCAGTAAAAAACAACCGGCGACAAGTGCGTTCGCCGACAGAAATACGCCGGACCGTTTTGCGGCCCGGCGTATTTTCAGATCCGGTGGGGCATTCGGGCCGGTGTCGTTGTTCAGCCGGGTCCGACCATGAAGCAGGTGACTTGCCGTGCCTGCAAACGGCGGCAGGCCAGGTCGGCACTGTCGCGGGTCATGCCAAGGAAGTTGGCGTCATAGCCATTTTTACGGTTCACGACCTTGCGCAAGCTGCCGTCAAGCGTGCTCATTTCTGTCAGTGCCACTTTCAGAAGCTGCCGTTCGGCGGCGTAGCGGCTGGGATAGCGACCAATATTGATGCCCCAATGGCGCCCGCCCGAAGTGCTGACACGGGTGACGACTTCGGGTTCCGGCGTGGCGGATTCGCGGGCCAGGGTTTCTTCGACTGCAGCCGCGTTTTCGGCGCTGGCCAGAACCACGTCTTCGGGGCGCATTTTGGGGGTGACGGCGGGGGTGCCTGCTGTTTCAACTTCGGCCAAGGCGCTGTTGATGTCATCCTTGAGCGCCAGCAGGACCGGCGGTTTGGCCTGTTCACCGGGACGCAGCCGCGGGCGCAGGCTGCGCTTTACGGCGGTGGCCATCCGGATGGTTTTACCTTCTGCGCCCGATTCGGGTGCGATACCGGCGTAATTGGGCCGCTGTGGTTTGCGGGTTGCGACCCGGTTGGGTGCCCGGCGGAACCCCAGATCCATCAGTTCGGCAACCTGTGCGTTGCGCGTGGTGGTGGAGCGGCCACCGAAAACTGTGGTGATGATTCGCTTGTTACCGCGTTCGGCTGACGCAACGAGGTTGAAACCGGCGGCGCGGGTGTAGCCCGTCTTGATCCCGTCCGCACCTTTATAGGCGTTCAAAAAGCGGCGGTTGGTGTTGCTGACTTCGCGCACACCGGCATCGGTGGAACGGCGCGAAAACAGGTTGTAATATTGCGGATAGTCGAAAAACAGATGCCGTCCGAGGGTGGTCATGTCGCGGGCGGTGGACAAATGGCCCGATTCCGTCAGCCCGTTGGCGTTCTTGAACGTGGTCCGGGTCATCCCCAGCGCTTTGGCGGTGCGATTCATCCGGCGGGCAAAGGCCGCTTCGGAGCCTGAAATCGCGATGCCGATGGCGGTGGCGGCGTCATTTGCGGATTTCACCGCTGCGGCGCGGATCAGATAGCGCAGCTTGATCCGCTGCCCGGTCACAAGACCCAATTTCGACGGCGGTTCGGCGGCGGCTTTCTGGGCCACGCGCACCACGGTGTCGAGGCTGATTTCGCCATGCTCGATCGCTTCGAAAGCGATATAGAGCGTCATCATCTTGGTCAGGGAGGCGGGATGCAGACGAGTATCGGCATTGCGTGAATGCAGCACTTCGCCCGACCGGGCATCAATGACCATAGCTGCGTAAGGGGCTGCGTGCGCGCTAAGCGGCACAATAGCCAGAATCCAAATAAATGCGAACATCACCAAGCCCAAGCGGGCCGGTTTCCACTGCTGATCCGTCACGATCACTGCCTTTGCTGCCTCTGCGCCGACGGTTTGCCCATCTGGCGACGTTTATTATGAACAGGCTAGCACATGAATTTTCACGAATAAAGCAATCATTTTTAAGGCTTTTGTTCGTTTCGGGGGGCGAACAGCGGACGAACGGCCGTTGCTGCGCAAATCTTGGGGGTAACTGGGGTGGCATCCCCAACAAGTGCGATTGCGGCAAGATTGTGAATTTTTCAATCTCTGGTTTTGCGGGTGGTTTTTTGCCTAATTTTTGAACATATCCGGTCGCGTCACCCGCGTGGATGTCGGGGATCGGTCGCGTTTTGCCAAAGTTTCGGTATTCCAGCCGACTTGCGCCTTTTCATTCCGTGCCTGTCTCGCGCGAACAGGCCCTGCAGATTTCGGCAAGGGATCGGGCAAGGCGGTAACTAAAGTCCTCAACCCGTTTCGATCCGTTCGATCAACGCGGATAATTGGCCCAGATGGTCAAGCGCATGATATCTGTGCGACGCGACTGGCGGGTCGGCCCGTTCGATTTCCCAGACCAATCCGTATGGCACGTAGACCCCCCACCCTCCGACTTCGACCATTGGCACCACGTCGGATTTCATCGAATTGCCCACCATCAGCCCGGTTTCTGGTCCGTCGCCCAGTCGGCTGAAGATTTCGGCATAAACGGTTGGGTTTTTTTGGGACACGATTTCGACCCCGTCGAACAAATCGCCCAGACCCGATTGCGCCAGTTTGCGTTCCTGATCCATCAGATCGCCCTTTGTGATCAGGATCACCCGGTGGGTTTCCGCCAAAGCTGTAACCGCTTCGCGGGCATGGGGCAGCAATTCAATTGGATGTTGCAGCATGTCCTGCCCGGCATCTATCAAAGCCCGGATCACTGACCCCGGCACCCGGTCGCCGGTCACGTCCAATGCGGTTTCGATCATCGACAGGACAAAGCCTTTGATCCCGAACCCGTACTGGCCGATATTACGTTTTTCCGCCTGCAACAGACGGTCCATCAGGTGATTAGAATCGGCATAATCCTGTAGCAGGGTTGCGAATCGATCCTGTGTCAGGCGAAAAAAGCGTTCGTTATGCCAAAGAGTGTCATCCGCATCGAACCCGATTGTTACAAGTTTTCCGGCCAAGTTTTCCCCTCTGCCTGCGGCAGACCTCTTTCCTATTCTAACACACAGGTTATATAGACCGTTCTAAGCCACAACCGTCAAAACCAAAGAAGCGTGCTCATGATCGATTGGCCCGTCAAAATGTCTGACAAGAAAGACGATGATTCCGATCTGTCCGTCGTGTTGCAGACCCGACCGAAAACCAAGCGGCCACCGCTTTATAAGGTCATGCTGTTGAATGACGATTACACGCCGATGGAATTCGTCGTGCAAGTGCTGGAACGGTTTTTCGGAGTGAACCACGCACAGGCCTTTGAAATCATGCTGACGGTGCATAAAAAAGGTCTGGCCGTGGTTGGAGTGTTCAGCCACGAAATCGCGGAAACCAAGGTGACGCAGGTGATGGATTTCGCCCGTCGTCATCAGCACCCGCTGCAATGCACAATGGAAAAGGAATGATCCTTTTCCCCTGTCAAAGGGTCTGATCAGATGAGCCATCCACGTCTATCGCTGGCCCTTGAGGGCGGCGGTCTGAACCTGTCCGATGGCCGGATCGGTGTGTTTGCTGCGCGGTCCGATACCGATTTGTCCGATCTGCCGCAGGCGCAATGCCAGATCGTGACCGGTTTCAAACCCGATTTCGACCGGTTGAGCGGTCAGGGGTTCGATTGCACGATCACCCCCGAAGGGCGCTATGCGGTCAGCATTGTTTTCTTGCCGCGTGCCAAGCGGTTGGCCCGGGCGCTGATTGCGCGGGCGGTGGCGCTGACCGATGGGGCCGTGGTGATCGACGGGCAAAAAACCGACGGTGTCGACAGTGCATTAAAAGAAATCCGCAAGCGCATCGACGTGCAGTCGGTGATTTCCAAGGCGCATGGCAAATTGTTCTGGTTTACCGGAAGCGTCGATCTGAGCGATTGGGACGCACCCGAAACGGTCGAGATCGAAGGCGGCTTCGTCACCGCGCCGGGGGTGTTTTCCGCCGATGGCATCGATCCGGCTTCGGACCTTCTGGCGGCGGCCTTGCCGCAAAAACTGAGCGGTGACTGGGCCGATCTGGGGGCCGGGTGGGGATACCTGTCGCGGGCCGTGTTACAGCGCCCGGCAGTGAAAACCCTGAGTCTGGTCGAAGCCGATCATGCGTCACTGGATTGCGCCCGGATCAATATCGAAGACGAACGCGCCACGTTCCATTGGGCCGATGCGACCACATGGCGCGCGGATCGTCGATTGAACGGTATCGTGATGAACCCGCCGTTTCATACCGGGCGCGCCGCAGATCCCGAATTGGGCCGGACCTTTATCGCGGCGGCGGCGCGAAATCTGTCGCCACAGGGTGAATTGTGGATGGTGGCCAACCGACACCTTCCCTATGAAACGGCTCTTGCCGGTTTTTTCACCGATGTTAAAGAAGCGGCAGGCGACAATCGGTTCAAGGTTCTTCACGCCAAACGGCCCTCTCGTCAGAAACGTTAGACCCGGTTACCCTACCTTTCAGAATCAGGAGCTTCGCATATGACCTTTGCCATTTCAGGCAAGACAGCCATTGTGACCGGCGGTGCCAACGGGATCGGTTTGGCGATCGGCCGGCATTTCATTGCCAAGGGAGCGAACGTCATGTTCGCCGATATGGACGAAGATAGCCTAGCCAAAGAGCTGGGTCCGAATGAAGAGGGCAACGCTTATCGCTATTTCGCGGGCGATCTGCGCGAAAAGCTGACCTTGGCAAATCTGCTTTCGGCCACATTGGATGCTTTCGACAGCGTTGATATCCTGATCAATGCGTCGCGTCAGATTATTGCCGCTGATCCGCTGAATGCCGATGACGATGCGGTCGAGGCGATGTTGCAGCAAAATCTTCTGGCGTCGCTGCGACTGTCGCAACTGGTTGCCAAGCGGATGATCAAGCAGGCCAATGGCAGCGGGGAAGGCAGCGCGGGCGCGATCGTGAACCTGTCTTGCATTGCGGCGCGGCGGACGTCTCCGGAACTTCTGGCATATTCGGTATCGACCGCTGCTCTGGATCAGATGACTCGGTCTTTGGCGGTGGCGCTGGCGCCGCACCGGATCCGGGTGAACGGGCTGGCCTTTGGGTCGGTGATGTCGAACAGCTTGATGGACACGTTACGTGACCACACCGATTATCGCGGCGAGATCGAAAAACACACCCCGCTGGGGCGTATCGCGGCCCCAACCGAATTGACCCATGCGGCGCAATATCTGGCATCCGAAGCATCGGCCTTCATGACCGGGCAGATCATGACCGTTGACGGGGGCCGTACCCTGATCGACCCGGTTTCGGCCCCGGCGCATTGATCCCTGCGCCAATGTGACAGTGGTCCTGATCGGCGTGGGCTGCTAGTCAAATTGCACTGACAGGATGAGGACCCCATGACCGAAGCTTTCGCAGCAGAAAAACAGCGCGCCAGCGCGTGGTTCAGACAATTGCGCGACGATATCGTCGCCGCCTTCGAGGGACTGGAAAACAGCCAGACCGAAGGCCCCTTCGCCGATCAACCGGCGGGCCGGTTCGAAGTGACCGAGACCAAGCGCGCTTCGGAAGACGGAACGGATGCCGGTGGTGGTCTGATGAGCGTGATGCGCGGCGGCAGGGTGTTCGAAAAGATCGGTGTCAATGTGTCCACCGTTTACGGTGAACTGGGCGAACGGGCGCAGGCGGCGATGGCCGCGCGCAAGGGTATTCCGGGGATGCAGGATGATCCGCGGTTCTGGGCGTCGGGTATTTCTTTGGTGGCGCATATGCAAAACCCGCATACGCCCGCCGTTCATATGAACACGCGGATGTTCTGGACTCCGCACGCGTGGTGGTTCGGCGGTGGGTCGGATTTGAACCCCTGCATCGAATACGCCGAGGATACAGCGCATTTCCACACCGTTCAGAAGGAACATTGCGACCGGCACGACCCGGGCTATTACCCGCGATTCAAGGATTGGGCGGATGAATATTTCTATATCCCCCACCGCAAGCGGGCGCGTGGTGTCGGCGGCATTTTCCTCGACGATCACAATACCGGCGAATGGGAAACCGATTTCGCCTTCATTCAGGATGTTGGCCGGGCGTTTCTGCCCGCCTTCGTGCCGATCACCGAAAAACGCCGCAACACGGTGTGGGATGAGGCGGACAAGGATGCCCAACTGGTCCATCGCGGGCTCTATGCCGAATATAATCTGGTCTATGACCGGGGCACCAAATTCGGGTTGGAAACCGGGCATGATGCGAATGCCGTTCTGATGAGCCTGCCGCCACTGGCCAAATGGGTCTAGGCGATCAGGGGGTGGCCCATTCTAGGTGGACCGCTGATTGCTCACTCCACCATAACCGGTTTGCGGATTTTCGGCGCGGCCTCAACCACCAGCGGTTTCAGGCCCGCGCCGCCCGCTGCCAGAATATCGAACAGTTGCAGCCGCATTCGCGGTTCCCAGAAATCGCTGATGTGATCGGCCACACCGATGACACCTTCTTCATGTGGTCTGCTTTCGAAAAAGGTCGCGATCTGGTTCGCCATATAGATCAGCTTGTCCGGCTTCATTGCGGGCCTCCGGTATCGATGCGCTGGGCATGGGTGAAAATGTCGAACCGTCCGTTGCGGGCGCGACCGACAAGGGTGATGCCAGCGTCTTCGGCCAACCGAACACCCAACGCGGTCGGGGCAGAAACCGCGATCAGGACCGGTGCGCCGATCATCGCGGCCTTTTGAACCATTTCCGAAGACAATCGGCTGGTCACCACCAAAGCACCATAGGACGGGTCATGGTTTTGCAACGACAACGCCCCAGCCAGTTTGTCTAGGGCATTGTGCCGTCCGACATCTTCACGGGCGCACAGGATCCCGTCGCCGGGGCGGTAGAATCCGGCGGCATGCACCGCGCGGGTTTCATCATGCAGGGGCTGTGCATTGCGCAAAGCCTCGGTGGCGGCAACGATATCGCGGCTGCGCAACAGCGTGCCGACCCCGACCGAGGGCAGCGACCGCAGTGCCTGATCCAGACTGTCGATGCCGCACAATCCGCATCCGACCGGCCCGGCAATGGCGCGGCGGCGATCGGCGACCGCCTCGGCACGGTCCGCTGCCAGCCACATGCGCAGCTCAATGCCCTTGTCATGGGCGATGATTTCGATCTCGCCCAGTTCCTGCGCCGATCTGACAATCCCTTCGGTCAGCGAAAACCCAAGCGCGAAATCGGACAGATCGCCGGGCGATGCCATCATCACCGCCAGGGTCGATCCGTTATACACCAATGCCACCGGCACTTCGTCGGGCAGGGCGCGATCCAGATCGCGCAGGTCGGTTGGACCAGAGGTGTGAACCGGCAGGATATGAGACGCACGCCGCTGCATCGCCTATTCCGCCGCCGGCTGTATCCGCCGCGCCCGCTTGGCCTGTTCGGCATAATCTTCCTGCCACTCGGACGGTCCGTTCGACATGGAAACCTGCACCGCAGTCACCTTGTATTCCGGGCAATTGGTGGCCCAGTCAGAATAATCGGTGGTGATCACATTGGCCTGTGTATCGGGGTGGTGGAAGGTGGTATAAACGACGCCGGGGCTGACCCGGTCGGTGATTTGCGCCCGCAACGTGGTTTCCCCCGACCGAGAAGCCAGCTTGATCCAGTCGCCATCCTTAACGCCACGCACTTCGGCATCATGCGGATGGATTTCCAGCAGATCCTGATCGTGCCAGATCACGTTTTCGGTGCGCCGGGTCTGTGCTCCGACATTGTATTGGCTCAGGATCCGCCCGGTGGTCAGCAACAGCGGGAATCGCGGCCCGGTCCTTTCATCGGTGGCGACATATTCGGTGACGATGAACCGCCCCTTGCCGCGCACAAAACCGTCGACATGCATGGTGGCGGTGCCTTCGGGATGGGCGTCGTTACAAGGCCACTGGATCGACCCTTTTTCATCGATCAGATCATAGGTCACATTGGCAAAGCTGGGCGTGGTGGCGGCAATTTCCGCCATGATCTGCGCGGGGTGGGTGTAATGCCACTCTGCCCCCATCGCATTGGCCAGCAACTGGGTGACTTCCCAATCGGCATATCCGTTTTTCGGTGCCATTACCTTGCGCACCCGGTTGATGCGGCGTTCGGCATTGGTAAAGGTGCCGTCCTTTTCCAGAAAGGTCGATCCGGGCAGGAAAACATGGGCGTAATTGGCGGTTTCATTGAGAAACAGATCATGCACGATGACGCATTCCATCGCCGCCAGTCCCGCCGCCACATGTTTGGTATCGGGATCCGATTGCAGGATGTCTTCACCCTGACAATAAAGCCCCTTGAACGTCCCTTCGACGGCGGCATCCAGCATGTTGGGAATCCGCAATCCCGGTTCGGGGTCGATCTTGACGCCCCATGCGTCCTCAAAAATCGCCCGCACCTCGGGCAGTTTGACATGGCGATAGCCCGGCAATTCGTGCGGGAACGATCCCATGTCACAGGATCCCTGCACGTTGTTTTGCCCGCGCAACGGGTTCACCCCGACGCCTTCGCGGCCGATATTGCCGGTCAGCATCGCCAGATTGGCAATCCCGATCACGGTGGTCGATCCTTGGCTGTGTTCGGTCACGCCCAGCCCGTAATAGATCGCGCCATTGCCCCCGGTCGCATAAAGCCGCGCCGCTTGCCGCAAGTCCTCTGCCGGCACGCCGGTCAATGCCTCGGTGGTTTCGGGGCTGTGGCGCGGATCGGTGACGAAGGCCGCGTAGTCTTGGAATTCATCCCAATCGCAGCGGCTGCGGATGAAGTCTTCCTTCATCAGGCCCTCGGTCACGATGACATGAGCCATCGCGGTCACAACGGCGACATTGGTGCCCGGGCGCAGCGCCAGATGATGCGCGGCGCGAATATGGTTCGATTTCACCAGATCGGTGCGGCGCGGATCGACCACGATCAACTTGGCACCGGCGCGCAACCGCTTTTTCAACCGCGATCCGAAAACCGGATGCGCATCGGTGGGGTTGGCTCCGATCACTACCACCACGTCGGCCTGTTCGATACTGTCGAAATCCTGTGTCCCGGCCGAGGTGCCAAAGGTCTGACCCAATCCGTACCCGGTCGGTGAATGGCAGACCCGGGCGCAGGTGTCGGTGTTGTTATTGCCGAACACGGCGCGGGTCAGTTTCTGCACCAGATAGGTTTCTTCGTTGGTGCAGCGGCTAGAAGTGATCACCCCGATGGATTCGCGGCCATGCTTTTGCTGCAGCCCGCGCAGGCGATTGGCAGCAAAATTCAGCGCCTCGTCCCAACCGACTTCGCGCCACGGCTGATCGATGCTGTCGCGGATCATCGGGTTCAGAATGCGGTCGCGGTGATGGGCATAGCCATAGGCAAAGCGGCCCTTGACGCAGGAATGACCCCGGTTCGCCTTGCCATGCCGATACGGCACCATCCGGACCAGTTCATCGCCTTGCAATTCGGCCTTGAACGTACAGCCAACACCGCAATAGGCACAGGTCGTCAGCACGGATCGTTCCGGCGTGCCGAGTTCGATCACCGATTTTTCCTGCAAAGTCGCGGTCGGGCAGGCCTGTACGCAGGCACCGCAACTGACGCAATCGGAGGACAGGAAATCGTCACCCGCCATGCCGGCGGATACCCGGCTGTCCCAACCGCGCCCTTCTATGGTCAGGGCGAAAGTGCCCTGGACTTCTTCACAGGCGCGCACGCAGCGCGAACAGGCAATGCATTTCGCCGGATCATAGGTGAAATAGGGATTGGAATCGTCTTTCGGGATGTAATCGGGATTGACCTCTCCGGAGGTGTTGCGCGGTTCGAAATGGTTGGCCTTGGCGTCATATCGCACATCGCGCAGCCCGACCGCTCCGGCCATATCCTGCAATTCGCAATCCCCATTGGCAGCACAGGTCAGGCAATCCAGCGGGTGATCGGAAATATAGAGCTCCATCACGCCGCGGCGCAGCTTTTTCAGCTTGGTGCTTTGGGTCTGCACCACCATGCCTTCGGAGACAGGCGTGGTGCAGGAGGCAGGGGTGCCGCGGCGGCCTTCGATTTCCACCATGCAAAGCCGGCACGACCCAAATGCCTCTATGCTATCGGTGGCGCACAGCTTGGGGATTGCGATCCCGGCTTCGTTGCTGGCGCGCATCACGCTGGTGCCTGCGGGCACTGTCACCTCGAACCCATCGACGGTAAGCGTTACCATCGTGTCGGATTTCGATGCGGGCGTGCCCATGTCGCGATCGTTTGGAAGGATGAAATCCCTCATGAAATCATCCCTTTGATCTTCTTCTGTTCAAAAATATCCCGGGGGATCTGGGGGGCGGCGCCCCCCAGCGGATCGGTGCGCGACAGCGCGGCGAAATCTATTTTGCACATCATTCTGCCGCCTCCTTCACGCCGGTAAATTCTTCTGGAAACTGTTCCAGCGCCGACATCACCGGGAACGGGGTGAACCCGCCCAAGGCGCAGAGCGACCCCGATTTCATCACCTCGCAAAGATCGGTCAGCAGATCGATGGCGTCCACGTCCCCGGCGGCGATCCGGTCGATGGTTTCCACACCGCGCACCGCGCCGATCCGGCAGGGCGTGCATTTGCCACAACTTTCCACCGCGCAGAATTCCATTGCGAACCGGGCCAGGTCCAGCATGTCTGCGCGATCATCGAACACCACGACCCCGGCATGGCCGATCAACCCGCCGCTCTGGTCGAATTCCTCGTATCCGAAGGGGGTGTCGAACTTCTCAACCCCCATATAGGCCCCCAAGGGACCGCCGACCTGCACCGCCTTGACCGGGCGGCCCGATGCGGTGCCGCCGGCAACGTCTTCGATCAGGTCCCCCAATGGCATGCCAAAGGCGGTTTCGAACAATCCGCCATGACGGACATTGCCCGCGATCTGGATCGGCATGGTGCCGCGCGACCGGCCAAGGCCGAAATCGGCATAGGCCTTGGCGCCTTTTTCGAAAATCACCGGCACGGTGGTCAGGGACAGCAGATTGTTCACCACCGTCGGCTTGCCCATGAACCCTTCCAGAGCGGGCAGTGGCGGCTTGGCGCGGACCACGCCGCGCTTGCCTTCCAGCGAATTGAGCAGCGAAGTTTCCTCGCCACAGACATAGGCCCCGGCCCCGACGCGAACTTCGATGTCAAAAACGCGGCCCGAGCCCAGCACATCCGCGCCCAGCACCCCGCTGGCCTGTCCAATGCGGACCGCATCGCAGAGCACCGCGATGGCATCGGGATATTCGGACCGCATATAGACATAGCCCTTGGTTGCCCCGACGGCGATCCCGGCAATGATCATCCCTTCGATCAGGCAAAACGGGTCGCCTTCGATGATCATCCGGTCGGCAAAGGTGCCGCTATCGCCTTCATCGGCATTGCAAACGATATATTTCTGATCCGCCTCTGCCGCTGCCACGGTCTGCCATTTGATGCCGGTGGGGAATCCTGCGCCCCCGCGCCCGCGCAAACCGCTTTCGGTGACTTCGGTGATGATCTCGTCTGCTGTCATGTCCAGCGCCCGGCGCAGCCCGACCAAACCGCCATGGGCTTCATAGTTTTGTAACGACAGCGGATCGATCACCCCGCAGCGGGCAAAGGTCAGCCGGGTCTGGCGGGCAAAAAACGGGATTTCCTCGACCCGACCCAAGGCCTTGGGATGGGCAGACAGATCGTCGAACAGGGCCGGGACGTCGGCGGGGTCGATCGGGCCGAACCCGATCCGGCCGCTGTCGGTTTCGATCTCGACCAGCGGTTCCAGCCAGACCATGCCGCGGCTGCCATTGCGGATCATTGTCACCTCGATGCCGCGCGCTTGTGCTTCGACCCGGATCGCATCGGCGATGGCATCGGCACCAAGCGCCTTGGCGGCACTGTCACGGGGGACATAGATCTTCATGCGCCCGCCTCCGTCAGTATTCGGTTCAGCTTGGCCGCATCGACCCGGCCCACCACCTTGTCATCGACCATCGCCGCCGGGCCGCAGGCGCACAGCCCCAGGCAATAGACCGGTTTGATCGTCACCGCGCCATTCGGTGTGGTGCCGTGCCATTCCAACCCCAGCTTTGCCAGCGCTATTTCCGCCAGCGCCTTGGCTCCGACGGCCTGACAGGCTTCGGCCCGACAGATCTTGACCACATGGCGGCCTGCCGGGGCGTCGCGGAAATCATGGTAGAAGCTGACCACGCCATGCACTTCGGCGCGACCGATATTCAAGTGGTCGGCAATGACGGGAATGCAGGCGGCGGGGATATATCCGAATTCGGTCTGGATCGCGTGCAGGATCGGCAAAAGCGGTCCTTCCAGCCCGTCATGCCGGGCAAGAATTTCCTGAAGTCGGTCCAATTGAGTATCGGCAAGCGAAGCATGCGGCACCGCACAGCCCTCCCTAAAAGTAAACTAGCGCGATCTGGCGCGTTTTCACACCGGGAATCAATATCGTTGTTTCGTTAATCGATAGGCATTGCCTATTAATCTCTGAAACGGTCCGACAGCGACGCTGCTTGATCCAAAAGCGCCGCAAGCACCGGCGTATGGGGTTCCCGGTAGGGGGCGATCAACCCGACACGATGGCTGGCATCGGGCGATTGCAGCGGAATCGCGGCCAGTTCGCCGCTCATAAGAAACACTTCGGCCGCCTTCACCGGCAGAATCGTGGCCCACCCCCCCTTCAGGACATGGCTGATCAGCACGATCAAAGACGAGGCTTCAATCATCGGCTCGGCTTCAATCCCGGCTTCGGAAAGGTGCTGCGTGATGATCCGCCGGTTCTGCATGTCCGGTGTCAGCAGACAAAGCGACAGGTCGGTCAGGTCTTCCCAACCGATCTGAGGGCGATCCGCCAACGGATGATCGTGCCGCAGGATCAGCGCATAGCGTTCGGCATAGATCGGCACCGTGCTGACCCGGCCCAAAGGTTCGTTGTCGAGATAGGTCAGACCGGCGTCGATCTGCAGATTTTCCAGCATCGATAGGATTTCGATGGATGTTCGCGACAGGATGGTAAAGCGCACCTTGGGATGGGCTTTGGTGAATGTCGCCGTCAGATCGGCCACCAGGGTAAGCGCGGTCGGGATCACCGCAAGCCGCAGATTGCCCGAAAGGCCCTGACGGGCGGCGCGCATTTCTTCCTTCATCGTGCGGGCATCGCCGACAATCTGGCGCGCCCAGTCGAGCACCCGCTGGCCTTCGGGGGTCAGACCTTGAAACCGTGACCCGCGATAGACCAGCATGACGCCCAGCTGATCCTCCAGCTGCTTGATGGCCGCAGACAGGCTGGGTTGGGTCACGCCACAGCTTTCGGCGGCGCGGCCGAAATGCCGTTCGCGGGACAGCGCGATGAACATTTCCAGTTTGTCGATCATGGGCCGACTATCGCGGTAAATCCGGGGCGGCGAAAGGGGGCCGCAATCCGGCGCGGATTTCGCGGCGTTTGCCGGGTCAGGCCGCGAGACCCTTTGATCCCATGTCGAGGAATTTCTTGCGCCGGTCGGCAATCAGTTTCTTGCCGCTGTCTTTGCCGATCTCGTCCAGCATGGATTTGATGGCATCGCTGACCGCCTGCATGGCGGCATCGCGGTTCCGATGGGCCCCGCCCATCGGTTCACCGATGATCCGGTCGATCACACCCAGTTTTTTCAGATCTTGCGCGGTCAAGCGCAGCGCTTCGGCGGCTTCGCGCATCTTGCCGGCATCTTTCCACAAGATCGAAGCGCAGCCTTCGGGGCTGATCACCGAATAGACCGAATGTTCCAGCATCGCCAGACGGTTGGCGGTGGCAAAGGCCACTGCACCGCCCGATCCGCCTTCCCCGATGATCACCGAAATCACCGGCACGCCGATTTGCAGGCATTTTTCCGTCGACCGCGCAATCGCTTCGGATTGGCCGCGTTCTTCGGCACCCTTGCCGGGATAGGCGCCCGACGTGTCGACCAGCGTGATCACCGGCAGGCCGAATTTTTCCGCCATTTCCATCAAACGCACCGCCTTGCGATACCCTTCGGGTCGGGCCATGCCGAAATTGCGTTCGATCCGGCTTTTGGTATCATGGCCCTTTTCCTGGCCCAACACGATCACCGGCTGGTCGTTGAACCGCGCCAGCCCGCCCATCACCGCATGGTCATCAGCGAAATTCCGGTCACCGGCCAGCGGTGTGTATTCGGTGAACAGTGCTTCGATGTAATCTTTGCAATGGGGCCGGTCAGTATGACGTGCCACCTGACATTTTCGCCACGGGGTCAGATCCTTGTAAAGATCCCTGAGCAGATTGCCCGCCTTTTTGTCCAGCGCCGCAGCTTCGGCTTCGATATCCATCTCCTCGTTCTGCCGCGCCATGGCGCGTAATTCCTCTGCCTTGCCTTCGATTTCGGCAAGCGGGCGTTCAAAGTCGAGGTAGTTGGTCATGATAGGTCGTTCTCCAGCCGGTATTGGCTGGTTATATGGCCGCGACAAGGCTCAGATGCAACTGGCAATGCTTTTCTGATTGGCGATGGGGCTGGGCCTCAGGCCTGACCGATCCGCTCCAACGCCGCCCGGAATGCGGTTTCGGGCGATGCGAGAACCGGAATCGGCAGATCAACGAGGTAATCGGCGGCCTGCGCCATCGAAGCTTGCGCCAGCACCACCGCGGCAAGGTCGCAGCGTTTCCCGACCGACGCGCGCAACGCTGCGGCCGTGGCTTTGGCGAAACTCTCTGTCTCGCCCGCTTCGAATAACGGCCAGAGAGATCCGAGGTAAAGCGGTTCGACACCGCAGTCATTGCCGGCCCGGGCCATCTCGCGGCGCAGCAGTAACAAGCTGGATGCTTCGGTTGATTTGAGGCAATAGGCGATCAGCAGCTTGCCGCCGCTTTGTGCCGCTTGTCGCATCATCGGTTGGTCGACCCGCAGCGCCCCGGCGGCTTCGGCGATGGGGCCGAGCGTTGTGCAACTGCACAGCACCGGACCATCCGTCATTGCGATTGTTTCGGTGATTTCCCGCGTCAAAGCACCGTCGATCCTTTGCCGTGCGCGTGCAAGCCAGTCTTCGCGGATGATGTGATGTAACCCCAGTTGCGGCGCGATGCGGTCGCGCAGCCGGTCGAAGGTGGTTCGGTGGATGTCAGCTGTATGGATCAGGGCCAGGATCATGGGGCAGGTCACATGCAGGTGAGGGAAAGGCGCTTTGTTTTCGCGCGGGGGAGGGGGCGCTGCCCCCGTCGTGCGATGCGCGCCCCCCGGGGATATTTTCGAACAGAACACGTGGCGCGGTGCAAAGGCTGCCCCCGCGCCGCGTTCTGTGGGTCAGTTCTTCGCGATCAGTTCGGCCTGGGCGACGACGACCTCGGCTTGCTTAATGCTGGCGATGTCGACCAGACGGCCTTTGTAGACGGTGGCGCCTTCGCCCTTGGCTTTGGCGTCTTCCATCGCAGCGAGGATTTCGCGGGCCTCGTTGACGGCTTCCTCGGAGGGGGTGAAAACCTGATTGGCCAGCGCGATCTGTTTCGGGTGGATCGCCCATTTGCCGACCATGCCTAAAGTGGCGGAGCGTTTCGCCTGCGCAATGAAACCGTCATCGTCGGAGAAATCGCCGAACGGACCGTCGACCGGCAGGATGCCGTGGGTGCGGCAGGCGGCGACGATGGCGGTTTGGGCCCAATGCCACGGGTCCGACCAGTATTTCGCGCCCTCGCGCAGCATGTAGTAATTTTCCTGGGTGCCGCCGATGCCGGTGGTCTGCATCCCCATTGAGGCCGCGAAATCGGCGGCGCCAAGGCTCATCGCCTGCAACCGCGGGCTGGCGGCGGCGATGGCTTCGACATGGGCGATGCCAGCGGCCGATTCGATGATCACTTCAAAGCTGATCTGTTTGCTGCGGCCCTTGGCACGTTCAATCGCGGTGACCAGCGCGTCGACGGCATAGACGTCTTCGGCGCAGCCCACTTTCGGGATCATGATCTGATCGAGCCGGTCACCGCACTGTTCCAACAGGTCGACCACGTCGCGGTACCAGTAAGGCGTGTCGAGCCCGTTGATTCGGACGGACAGGTACTTATTGCCCCAGTCGACGGTGTTGATCGCTTCGATCGCGTTGGCGCGAGCGCTGTCCTTGTCCGAAGGCGCGACCGAATCTTCCAGGTCGATATTGATCACATCCGCCGCCGAGGTCGCCATTTTGGCGAACAGCTTGGTATTGGATGCCGGGCCGAACAATTGGCACCGGTTCGGGCGGGCGGGGGCGGCGGGCTGAATGCGGAAGCTCATGGCATCATCCTTCGGGTAACTAAATTGCGGAATTTTCCCGTTGAGAGTTATTAAATTGCGCATCTCTGCGCAAGGTTATTTTGCAGACGCGGCATTTTTCGGGTTCTATGGTGAATGATTGTTCATGCTTGTGAATTTTTCGAAGAATCTTCGAAGATATCTGAAAAATTCGCAGAAATCTATTTCTGCGCTGCAATATCGTGATGATTTCGCAAAGCAATCCTGTTGCGAATATGGAGAATGGTTCGGGAATTATGATTGAAAGGCCGAAACGATGATTGAGACCCCCTATCTTCTGTTCCTGGGCGATGCGCCCGACCAACTGGCCGCAAAGGTGGCGCAGGGCATCAAGGACTGGCGCCCGGAATTCGCCGTGGGGCAATTCCGCATGGAGGGCTGCAACGCCGATATGGGCCTGACCGACATGACGCTGGACGAGGCCAAGGCGGCGGGTGCCAAGACGCTGGTCATTGGTGTGGCCAATCGCGGCGGCATCATCAGCCCGGCCTGGAAGAAGGTGCTGGTGACGGCGCTGGAAGAAGGCTTCGATCTGGCCAGCGGGTTGCACAACCTCTTGCGCGACGAACCGGATCTTGTCGCGGTGGCCGAAGCGACGGGCCGTGCGTTGCACGACGTGCGGGTGCCGGAAGTCGATTACCCCATCGCCAACGGCGTCAAGCGGACCGGCAAGCGGGTTCTGGCGGTTGGCACCGATTGTTCGGTGGGCAAGATGTACACCGCCTTGTGCCTGGAAAAGGAAATGCGCGACCGCGGCATGAAGGCCGATTTCCGCGCCACCGGACAAACCGGGATCCTGATCACCGGCGACGGTGTGCCGCTGGATGCGGTGGTGGCCGATTTCATGGCCGGGTCGGTGGAATACATCACGCCCGATAACGACGCCGATCACTGGGACATCATCGAAGGCCAGGGCAGCCTGTTCCACGTGTCCTATTCCGGGGTGACGATGGCGCTCATCCATGGCGGTCAGCCCGATGCGTTGATCGTGTGCCACGAACCGACACGGGACCATATGCGCGGTTTGCCGGGCTACACGCTGCCCAGCCTTGAAGCGGTGCGCGACATGGCGACGACGCTGGCGCGAGTCGCAAACCCGGATGCGAAAGTGGTGGGATACGCGATCAACACCCAGCATATGAGCGAAGCCGATGCCAAGGCCTATCTGGCCAAGGTCGAGGCCGATCTGGGTCTGCCGGCGACCGATCCGTTCCGGTTCGGCGCGGGCAATCTGGTGGACGCGCTGGCGGCGATCTGATTGAAACGAAAGGCGGGGCACCCGGTGGTGGGTGGTCCGCCGGTTTGAGTATTTGGACCAAGAAGAAGGGGATGGGGCGCATGACGATTACCGTTGAGAGAGATGTGTTTGCGTTGGCGCAGGTATTCCGGATCAGCCGGGGCGCCCGGACCGAGGCGCAGGTTCTGACGGTGAAGGTGACCCGTGGGGGCGTGACCGGATGGGGCGAATGCGTGCCCTATGGCCGCTATGATGAAACGCTCGACAGCGTGACCGAAGAAATCTTGAGCCTGCCATCAGATGTCAGCCGCGACGCGTTGCAAACCGTGTTGCCAGCCGGGGCGGCGCGCAATGCGGTCGATTGCGCCCTGTGGGATCTGGAAGCCAAGCAGACCGGCAAGCGGGTTTGGCAATTGGCCGGGTTGACCGCGCCGGGGCCTGAAATCACCGCCTATACATTGTCGCTGGACGAACCCGACGCGATGCGGGCGCAGGCCGAAGTGAATGCGTTCAGACCCTTGTTGAAGATCAAGCTGGGCACGCCCGACGATATGGCGCGTCTGGAAGCGGTGCGCGCTGGGGCGCCGAAATCGACGATCATCGTGGACGCCAACGAAGGCTGGAGCGCCGAAGTCTATGCCGATCTGGCGCCGCATCTGGTGCGTCTGGGCGTGGCCCTGGTGGAGCAACCTTTGCCCGCCGCGCAGGACGATGCGCTGTTGGGGATGGAACGCCCGGTGCCGGTCTGTGCCGATGAAAGCTGTCATGACCGCGCCTCGCTGACCGGGTTGAAAGGCAAATATGACGTGGTCAACATCAAGCTGGATAAAACCGGCGGGCTGACCGAGGCGCTGTTGCTGCGCGACGAAGCGCTGGTGGCCGGCTATAAGGTCATGGTTGGCTGCATGGTTGGCAGTTCGCTGGCGATGGCCCCGGCCACTTTGGTGGCGCAAGGCGCGATGGTGACGGACCTTGACGGGCCGCTGCTTCTGGCCGAAGACCGCGATAACGCATTGCAATTCGACGCCGCAGGGGTGCATCCGCCCGTTGCGGCGCTTTGGGGATAAGGAGACAGCCCATGACCCGTACCGTTTACCTTAACGGTGAGTACCTGCCCGAAACCGAAGCCAAGGTATCGATCTTCGATCGGTCCTTCCTGATGGCGGATGGGGTTTACGAAGTGACTTCCGTTCTGGGCGGCAAGCTGATCGATTTTGACGGCCATCTGGCGCGGCTGGAACGGTCACTGAACGAACTGGACATGGAAAAGCCCGAAGCCTTCGATGACCTGCTGGACATTCATCGCAAGCTGGTGGAACTGAACGGCATCGACGAGGGCATGATTTACCTGCAGGTTTCGCGCGGGTCAGCTGGGGATCGTGATTTCGTGTTCCCCGATCCGGAAGAAACCAAGCCGACTTTGGTCCTGTTCACCCAGAACAAGCCGGGACTTGCCGACAATCCGGTGGCGAAAAAAGGCATCAAGGTCATTTCGATCGAGGATATCCGCTGGGGCCGGCGCGACATCAAGACGGTGCAGTTGCTGTACCCGTCGATGGGCAAGATGGCGGCCAAGAAAGCCGGGTGCGATGATGCTTGGCTGGTCGAAGACGGTCAGGTGACCGAAGGCACCAGCAACAACGCCTATATCGTCAAGGATGGCACCATCATCACCCGCAACCTTTCGCAAGACATCCTGCACGGGATCACCCGCGCCGCCGTGCTGCGCTTTGCCCGCGAAGCACAGATGCAGGTCGAAGAACGCCCCTTCACCATCGCCGAGGCACAGGCCGCAGATGAGGCATTTTACACCTCGGCGTCGAGCTTCGTGATGCCGGTGGTGGAAATCGACGGCACCAAGGTGGGCGATGGCAAGCCCGGTCCGGTGGCCAAGCGGCTGCGCGAAATCTATCTGGAAGAAAGCGTGAAATCCGGTATCTGATCGGCATTTCAATATGGATTGAACGGCACTCGTAACCCCGCGAGTGCCGTTTTCTTTTGCGATTAGCCGAAGCGGAAGCTGGAGGCGGTGACGCCACCGCGAATGCCGGTTTGATGATATACCCGGCTGGCCGGGTCGTTTTCCGCAGCACCCAGCGCCACGAACAGCGGCACAAGGTGGTCTTCGCGGGCATGACAGGTGCGGGCTTCGGGGGCTTTTTCCCAATCCAGCAGGGCAGCGGTACGGTCTGCCGGCGGCAGGGCGAGAGCCTCGGACAACCAGCCGTCGAACGCGGTTGAAGGGGCTTTTGCGGCGGGCCCGAACAGGCGCAGATTGTGGTAGCTCAATCCCGACCCGACGATCAACACGCCACGGTCGCGCAAGGGGGCCAGCGCCCGACCCAGTTCGAAATGTTCGGCCGGGTCATAACTGTGACGCATCGACACTTGGAACAGCGGTATGTCGGCCTGCGGATACATCACCGCCATCGGCACGAAAGTGCCGTGATCATAGCCATATTCGTCATCCAGCCGCGTCGGCAACCCCGCCGCATGGATCATCTGCGCCACGTCTTCGGCCAGATCCGGCGCGCCGGGGGAAGGGTATTGGATTTCGTAGGTTTCGGGTGGGAATCCGTGGTAATCATAGACCATCGGCGGGCGCGCCGAATGCATCACCGCAAAGTCGTCTTTTTCCCAATGGCCCGAAATCATCAGCACCGCCTTGGGCGTCTGGCCGATTTCATCGGGCATGGCGCGAAATGACGCGGCC
Organism: Thalassovita gelatinovora; assembly: GCF_001458355.1. Classification (GTDB taxonomy): domain Bacteria; phylum Pseudomonadota; class Alphaproteobacteria; order Rhodobacterales; family Rhodobacteraceae; genus Thalassobius; species Thalassobius gelatinovorus. Next base: position 164,780 of record NZ_CYSA01000027.1, read on the forward strand.
AGCGGTTCCAGTTCGGCGGCCATCTGCGGAATCCATGGCCAAGGACCGCCGCCATGGGAAATGAAATAGCTGGGAAGGCGGGACATGGGACACCTCGGTCAGTTGATCGGTTGGGTTGATCAAAACTTAGCTATGGCAAGACAGGATCAGTAGGCCGATTGACGAACAGTGTGTGTGCGGGGGGGGGGGCAGAGCTGAAGCGGTCAAACCATCGCCACTCAGCCGCCGGTGAATTTGGCATCGCGCTGTTCAAGGAAAGACGCCACACCTTCCGCATGATCCGCTGAGCACTGCATCAGCGCAAACTGGTCCATGTCCATCGCGCTGACCGCGTGATGGAGAGGTTTTGTCGCGGTTTCGATCCCCTGCTTGATCATTCGGACCGCGACAGGCGGCATCGCCGCGATCTGTTCGGCAACAGACAGGGCTTTGGTCATCGTGTTGCCGTCTTCGGTGAGGTAATCGATCCAGCCCCAGCTTTCGGCCGTTTGCGCGTTGATCTGTTCGGCAACGATGGCAAGCCGCTTGGCCCGGGCCGGGCCGATCAGCGCGGCGATCCGGGGCAGCGATCCCCAGCCCATGTTCAGGCCACGTTCGATTTCGGGGATGTAGAATTGCGACGAGTGGCCGCAGACACGCAGGTCCAGCGACGCCGCCAGCGCCACGCCGCCGCCGACGCACCAGCCTTCGATGGCGCAGATGGTCATCGGTTCCAGGTCTTCCCAAGCCTTGCACATGCGAGGCCCCAGTTGCAGCAATTGCCGACGTTCGTTCAGCGGCAGGTCGAGCGCGGTCTGAAATTCGGGGTCTTTCAGGTCCATCCCAAGGCAGAACCGGTCGGCGCGGCCGGTCAGGATGATGGCGTTGGTGTCCGCGTCGCCTTCGAAACTGCGCGCCGCTGTGATGAGTTGGCGCATCAATTCCTGTGACAGCGCATTTGCCTTGCTGCCAGTATCGAAGCGGACGATCGCGATCCGTTGGCCGTGCGACGTTTCCGCGCGTTCAATGCTGACGAATTGTTCGGTCATTTCTGGTCCCTCGGGTGTGCCTGTCGGTCAGGGATCAGCCCTTGTCACCGACATTTTCGGCAAAGGATTTCTTGAAATCCCGCTGCTGTTCGGCGCTGGCCGCGGTCTGGTTCTGCGCTTTCCAGTCGTCGTAGGGCATGCCGTAGTAAATTTCGCGCGCTTCGTCCTTGGACATGTCGATGCCGCGTTCATTGGCGGCTTCCTGATACCACCGGCTGAGGCAGTTGCGGCAGAACCCGGCGAGGTTCATCAGATCGATATTCTGCACATCCGTGCGCTTTTCCATCAGATGCGCGCGCAGCGTACGGAACGCGGCGGCTTCAAGCTCGATACGGGTCTGGTCGTCCATGGGGGCTCCTGTAGTGGTGTCACGGTATAGGACCGGTTCCGGTGAACAAGGTCAACCGGGCGAAAGGTCGGGCGGATCAGCGCGGCGCAGGCCGCCCTCGGACCGTCGTTTCGAAGGGCCTATCGGCGCAACGCCTGTGGCGTCATTTGCGACGCAGCTTGATCACCACGTCAACGGCGCTGATTTCCGACCCGGCGGGCGCGTCGGGCAGGCGGGAAATGACCAACTGTTCGCTGGGCGCATCGGTCAACTGACCGTCGTCTTCCCAGAAGAAATGCGGGTGATCATGGGTGTTGGTGTCGAAATAGCTTTTCGACCCGTCCACGGTGACTTCCTGCATCAAGCCGACATCGCAAAAGGCGCGCAGCGTGTTGTAGACCGTGGCCAATGACACGCTTTCACCATTTTCGCGGACCGAGGCAAACAGGCTTTCCGCGGTGACGTGACGATGTTGACCGTCGCCGACCAAAAGCGCCGCCAAGGCAACCCGTTGCCGGGTCGGGCGCAGCCCCGCCGTAGACAACCAATCTGATCCCGTTTGTGCCGCTTTTTCGGTCACTGTCATTGTCGCATCCCTTTGTTCACAGGTTAATATACCTGAGGGGCGACGTTGAATTCAAATGAAAACAGTTCGCAGAAGGCCGAACCCCCTTTCCGCATAGGCTTGCAGGACCTCTTCACGGGGTGCTAGAGGGGTAAGGAAAGCAACACATTACCCCGAGGAGCCGGCCTGTATGGCAAACTATCCGAGCAGCTTCGATAAAGAAGACCTTTTGAAATGCGCCCGTGGCGAATTGTTCGGCCCCGGCAATGCCCAACTGCCCGCACCGCCGATGCTGATGATGGATCGGATCACCGATGTTTCCGGCGATGGCGGTCTGCATGGCAAGGGCCATATCGTGGCGGAATTCGATATCACGCCCGATCTGTGGTTCTTTGACTGCCATTTCCCCGGCAATCCGATCATGCCCGGCTGTCTTGGTCTTGACGGCCTGTGGCAGTTGACCGGGTTCAATCTGGGCTGGCGTGGCTGGCTGGGGCGCGGCTATGCTTTGGGCGTGGGCGAGGTCAAGCTGACCGGCATGGTGCGCCCGGATCGCAAGATGCTGACTTACAAGGTCGATTTTACCAAGGCGATACAGACCCGCCGGCTGACCATGGGGGTGGCCGATGGGATTGTCGAAGCGGATGGCGAAGTCATTTATCAGGTCAAGGATATGAAGGTCGCGCTGTCGGAAAACTAAGCGTCGAGCAAGCAGAGACGACCCTGGGGATAAAAGGAGAGCGCAAATGCGCCGAGTCGTGGTTACCGGGATGGGCGTGGTGTCGTCCATCGGCAATAATGTTGACGAGGTTCTGGCCTCGCTGAAAACGGGCAAGTCGGGGATCAGCGCCAATGCGGCGATGATCGAACACGGTTTCCGCAGCCAGGTTGCCGGAGACGTGAAGATCGACGTTACCGAACATGTCGACAAGCGTACCTTGCGCTTCATGGGGCCGGGGGCGGCATATGCTCATATCGCAATGCAACAGGCGATCGCGGATTCCGGGCTGGACCAAAGCGATGTGGTGAACCCGCGCACCGGGCTTGTTGCCGGGTCGGGCGGGCCGTCGACCAGCGCCATGCTGGTGGCGCATCAGACCGTGCTTGAAAAAGGCAGCCCGAAGCGGATCGGCCCGTTCGCGGTGCCCAAATGCATGAGTTCGACCATTTCCGCCAACCTGTCGACGGCGTTCAAGATCAAGGGCATCAATTACTCCATCACCTCGGCCTGTTCGACCTCGCTGCATTGCATCGGCAATGCGGCCGAACAGATCATGATGGGCAAACAGGATGTCATGTTCGCCGGTGGCGGCGAAGAACTGGACTGGACCTTGTCCTGCCTGTTCGACGCGATGGGCGCGATGAGTTCGAAATTCAACGACACGCCGGAAAAGGCGTCCCGCGCCTTTGACGCGGATCGCGACGGCTTCGTGATCTCGGGCGGTGGCGGCATCGTGGTGCTGGAAGATCTGGAACACGCGCTGGCGCGTGGGGCCAAGATCTATGCCGAAGTGACCGGGTTTGCGGCGACGTCGGACGGTCACGACATGGTCGCACCGTCGGGCGAAGGTGGCGAACGCGCGATGCGTCTGGCGCTGTCGACCTTGGATGAGGACCGCAAGGTCAGCTATATCAATGCGCATGGCACCTCGACCCCTGTCGGCGATGTCGGCGAAATCGAAGCGGTACGCCGGGTGTTCGGCGAAGGCTATGCACCGCCTATTTCTTCGACCAAGTCGATGACCGGCCACAGCCAGGGGGCGACCGGCGCACAGGAAGCGGTGTATTGCCTGCTGGCGCTGCAGCATGATTTCATTATCCCGTCGATCAATGTCGATACGCTCGACCCGGCGATCAAGGATGGCGAAGTGGCGACCCGGTTGGTCGAAAATGCAGGGCTCGATACGGTGATGACCAACAGCTTCGGCTTTGGCGGTACCAATGGGTCGATGCTTCTGTCGAAATATCTGGGGTAGATGCCGATGAACGGAGTTCTGAGCGGAAAACGTGGGCTGATCATGGGTGTTGCCAATGAACGCTCGATCGCCTGGGGGATCGCCAAGGCGATGAGCGAAGCCGGGGCCGAACTGGCCTTCACCTATCAGGGCGAAGCATTCGGCAAACGGTTGCAGCCACTGGCGGCATCGGTCGGATCGGATTTCATGGTCGATGTCGACGTGACCGACGAAGCCTCGCTCGATGCGGCTTTCGCCGCGCTGGGCGATCGTTGGCCGACCATCGATTTCGTGGTCCACGCCATCGCCTTTTCCGACAAGGCCGAACTGACAGGCCGGTTTGTCAATACCAGCCGTGACAATTTCAAGACCTCGCTGGAAATCTCCTGCTATTCCTTCATCGATGTGGCGCGCCGTGCCTATCCGATGATGAAAGACAGTGGCGGTACGCTGCTGACCCTGACCTATGGCGGATCGAACCGGGTGACACCGAATTACAACGTGATGGGCGTGGCCAAGGCGGCGCTGGAATCGGCGACCCGGTATTTGGCCAACGATCTGGGACCCGACGGTATCCGGGTCAACGCGATTTCGCCGGGGCCGATGAAGACGCTGGCCGGGGCCGCCATCGGTGGCGCGCGCAAGACCTACAAGCACACCGATCAGAACGCGCCGCTGCGGTCGAACGCGACGCTGGAAGCGGTTGGGGGCACGGCGGTCTATCTGGCGTCGGAGGCCGGGGCCTATACCACCGGTGAAATCATCCGGGTCGATGGCGGTTTCCACGTATTGGGCATGCCGCAACCGGAACATCTGTAACCGCTTTTGCGATGCGCGCGGAGCGCCCGTTCCGGGCGCGCAGGCTGTGCTTCGCAACAGGTGCGAAGCGGTGAAGGGGCGCTGCCCCTTCTTGGCCATGCGGCCAATTCAACCCCGGGATATTTTGAAACAGAAGAACAAGGTTTTAACTTGTCCAGAACAGTTTCAGCGGGCGGGTCGGCGTCCCATCAGGCTACCGGGCCGTGCGCGCGCCAAGGCCGCCGTCAGCAGACCGGCAATGATCGCTTTTACGATGTCGCCGGGGATGAAGGCCACAACCAGCGCCGCCGCCTCGATGAATGACTTGTTCAACACGATCGCCATGCCGACGATTCCGAACCCATAGAGGACGATGATTCCACCGATCACCGATGCCACGCTTGCGACGACTGCAACCGGCATGCCGCGCCAATATTGAACGATCAGGCCGGTCACGAACGCCGCCGCGACCCAGCCCACCAAAAACCCGGCGGTCGGGCCCATGAAGACGCCCAGCCCGCCGCGTCCACCGGACAAGAGCGGCAAGCCAAGAGCCACGATCAGCAAGAAAAGCAGCACAGCCAAGGCACCGCGCCTGGCCCCGAGAACCGTGCCGCAAAGCATGATACCAAGGCTTTGCGCGGTGATCGGCACCCCGAAGCCCAGTGAGATTTTCGGTAACAGACCCAATACCGCGATCATTGCGGCAAACAGCGCGATATACGCTACAGACTTTTCCATATCCTACTCCTCGTTCCATTTGTTCAGGCCACCACGCGCCCGCAATGCCTGCGCGACGTTATCCGCATCATCAAGAGCCAGCAGCGTCAATGGCAGCACCACGTGCCAGCGTGGCCTGCGGGTCGAACGCGCCGACCAGCTTTGGGTCAGTTGCTGTCCTTTTTCGGACAGGACGGGCACCATGCGCATCACCAGCGCGATCCCGATTTCAAGCGCCCGCATGTTCAGACCAAGCCGGGCGAACGGTGTCCCGATCCAGCGGATCACCGCCATCATGTCGGACAGGCGGGTCGTCATCGTGACCAGATTGGCAAGCCCCACAGCGGTCACCATGCGCAAGCAGATCACCAGCCCCGCAGATATATCCCGCGTCACAAGATGCCATAGCAGCACAACCGCCACAAAAGGCCACAGAATCCGAAGCCGCGAAAGACCGCCGCGCAGGAACCGGACCCCCGGAAGCGAATAAAGCCCGAGGGCAGAAAGAAAGGCGGCGATATGAAACCGCAGATCGGCAGAAGCCGCCAAAGCGACCGTTGCCAGCAACAACAGGCCAAGCTTCAAACCCGCCGGAAGGTCATGCGCCCGGGTTCTAACGGGGGAGGTCAGAGATATCATCATCATCCCCTAGTCGCGTCATTTCAGTTAGATAATCCGATATCACATCCGGCCCTGTGCCCACCTTTTCGATCCGACCCTTGTCGAGCCACAGCACCGTTTCGCATCCTTTCAGATCTTGCGGGTCGTGGGAAATATGGATCACGGCCCCCGAAAACAGGTGCAGATAGCGACGCAACTGTGCCTTTGTCGGGATATCCAGACCCGCGAAAGGTTCATCCAAGACAAGTGTTTTGGGCGCCATGGCGACAATTGCCATCAGGCAGACAAGATGCTTTTGCCCTTGTGACAAGGTCGCGACAGAAACGTCTGCCCAGTCGGATTTGTGAAACGCTGCAAGCGTATCCAGCGCATCGCGTTCCGCCTGACGTTTTGACCGCCCAAGTTGGGTCAGTCCGAAGGCCACTTCTTCCAGAACGGTGGGAAAGATGATCTGGTGATCCGGGTTTTGAAACAGGATACCGACATCCCGGATCGCCGCCCGGCGGTCGGCATACATGTCGACACCATCCAGCGTCGCCTTGCCCGAAGACGGGGCGACCAGCCCCGCCAGCACGCGCGCGAGCGTCGATTTTCCCGACCCATTGCGCCCAACGATCCCGAGACGCGAAAAACGCAGGTCAAGATCGAGATCCGATAGCACCGGGCGTTGTTCGAAAGCCAGACTCAGCCCCGTCAACGCGATCTGAACCGGCGTTGTTTTTTCGCGGGCGGTGAATATGTTTCGCTGTATTTCGATAGTTGGTTCCGCCTTCAGATGACTGCTGGCCAAGGGAATCGGGCGGCACGACCGGTCTGCCTGCCCATCGGGTTTCGCTCATGATAATGCGGTCAGCAAGCGGGTTAAAGAGACCTGCAAGAAACCGCATCGCACCTGGCAAAACCATCTGCATGGAAAAGCTGATTTCCCCGAGGTTGATCCCGTTTTGCATAGGCAGGATGAAAAAGCCATCGGGCACATCATTTTCGGCGCATCCGGTCCCGTCGCGAACCGAAATCTCAGCGACCACGCAGGCCGCGATCAGGTGCAAGCGTGATCAATCTTCCGGATTTGGCGTCTACGGCTTCCATCCGCACCATCAGCACAAGGTTGGCAAACGCGGTGATCACAGGTTTTCGACCACTGCCGAAACCGGCAAAGCCGCCTGAAGAAGAACTGCCGAAGCTGTTTTCCGGGCGGGTTTGCTTGTTCTGGCCGCTTGGCGGTTGATCAGGGGATGGGCGATCTGCACTGCATGGTGAAAGATGCACAAGGCGGTCCCGCAGGATACCGGGGGTTAGCCCAGCACCTGACGGATTTGCACCAAGGTTTTCTTTCGTTCCGCCCGCGCAGCGAGCGCCTGTTCCATATTGACCCGCCGGAATTTGACTGCAGAGTTCGGTTGCAACTGCCCGATCAAGTCCATGTCTGCCGAAATGATCGCGCCAAGCGTGAAATACCCCCCGCCCGACACCGCATCGCGGTGCAGAACGATCGGTTCCAAACCACCGGGAACCTGGATCGATCCGTAAGAATAGCATCCGTCCACGATGTTCGACGGATCCGAACCGGCGCCGAACGGCTGCGGGCGGTCCACAAATTCCATCGGTTGGCCGCCGCGGAAACGGTATCCCATCCGGTCCGCTTCGGGGGCGACCTTCCAATCATCATCAAAGAAGGCGTTTTGGCTCTTTTCAGTCAGACGATGCCAGTAAAGGCCGGGCAGCACACGCAGGTCTGCCGGTTTGCCCGGACCACGGCGCAACGCGTCGGGCACCGTCCTGCCTTCGGCGACAATGGCGCCTTGGCCCACGGGTAGCTTGTCGCCGGCTGCCAGCGGGCGCCCTTCGAAGCCACCAAGTGCGCCAATCGCATAGGTCGCACGCGATCCAAGCGCCAAGGGCGTGTCGATCCCGCCGCTGAAGGCGATATAGATGCGCGCGCCCTCTTTGAGAAAACCAAAACTTAGTGTCTGGCCTGCCTTTACGTCGAACGTGGTCCAGGTTTCCCGGGTGTCCCCATCCAACAATACCGGCAGTTCAGCACCGGTAATCGCGACGCTCATATCCGCGCCGAACCTGATTTCCGGCCCCATGAAAACCGCTTCGAGTCCGGCAGCGCCTTCATCATTGCCAACCAGCAGGTTGGCGGCCCTGAGGGCAAGACGGTCCATCGCGCCACCTTCGGGAATCCCGAGGTGGAAATACCCCGGACGGCCAAGATCCTGCACGGTTGTTGCAAGTCCCGGTTTGACAATCTCAAACGTCATTGAGGGCCTCCATCAGCTTGGCATTGAAGCCGGTCATGTCCTTGTTGAATGCGTCGAGATCGAATGCGACTTCGGCGATCTTGGGCGCGTAGGTGCCCTTTTCGACCTCATCGATGATGCGGTCATATTCCGCGCGGTCGATGGGTTTCCATTTCACGATATCGCCGGGTTTGAAGAAGACCATGAAGTCTTTGAGATAGCTGATCTTCTGTTCTGGATCGAAAATCGGCATCGGGGTGATGCCGAACATCTGGTATCCTCCTGCCCCGCGAACCGAGTAGATACAGGAAAAACAGCCACCATACCCGACCGTCAGTTTTGGTGTGTCGGTGCGCGGTCGCAGGTATTTGGGGACCTGCAATTGTTTTTCGCGCTCGACGAGCTGATAGAGGAACGGCAGGCCCGACACAAACCCGACCATAGACACGAACCAAGGCTGTGCATGATGGGCTTCGATGAAGCTGGCCACAGAATCGAAACCGTTGATCCGTGCAGCATAGTCCAGATCAGTGCCGGACGGATCCTGATGGCGTTCCCGGAACCGCATCAAAGTTTCGTGAGTCCACGGGTCTTCGTAGAAAACCGGGATCTCGATGATCCGCGTATCAAGTCGCTTTTCCTGCGCCTCGGCTTCGTGTTCGAGCTCCTTGATCCTTGCCATCATTTCGTCAGGCGCGATCACGTCCGGATCGAAACGCACTTCAAACGAAGCGTTGGCGGGACAGATTTCGGTGACGCCGGGAATGTTCGCGGCGCGGACAAGCTTGCTCAGGGATAGGCTGATGAAGAAAGCGTCGAGAGACATTTCATCATCTACCTCGACATAGACGTGCTCATCTCCCCCGTAGGTGTAGCGCGTTTTCATGCGGCGTCTCCTTTTGTGGTCAGGTTCTCGGCCTCAAGCCAGGGTTCGAGCCATTGAGTATGGAAGGTACCGGCCCGGACGTCCCGGTCGGCGGCCAGCGCGAGATGCAGCGGAATCGTTGTCTTCGTTCCCTCGATCTTCATCTCGTTAAGCGCATCGACAAGCTTGTCGATTGCCATGTCGCGGGTCGGGGCGTGCACGATGACCTTGCCAAGCAGCGAATCGTAAAACGGCGGGATCTGGTAGCCTTCGGACAGGAAGTGATCGAAGCGCACACCGTCGCCCGTCGGTTCTTTCAGCGTCTTGACCTGGCCCGGCCAGGGCATGAAATTCGCAAAAGGGTCCTCGGCGCAGATTCGGACCTCGATGGCATGTCCGGTCTTGGCAATCTCGGCCTGGGTCACCGAAAGTTTGCTGCCACCGCTCACCTTGATCATCTCCGCGACAAGGTCGATGCCGGTAACCATTTCGGTCACCGGGTGTTCGACCTGAATACGGGTGTTCATTTCGATGAAATAGAATTCGTTGGACGCTTCGTCGTACAGATATTCAAGCGTTCCAGCCCCGCGATAATTCACTGACTTCGCAAGCGCGACAGCCGAAGCGCATAATGCGTCCCGGGTTTCGTCATCAAGGCAAACTGCCCCGGCTTCTTCCCAGACTTTTTGACGGCGTCGCTGAAGGGAACATTCGCGTTCATAGCAATGGATCGCACTAGTGCCGTCGCCAAGGATCTGCACCTCTATATGACGCGGCGACAGAATCGCGCGTTCGACATACAGACCGCCGTCACCAAAGGCCGCTTCGGCTTCCGCCTTTGCCTGTGGCGCAAGAATTCTAAGCTCGTCGGCAGTTTTGGCGATGCGTATCCCGCGCCCGCCGCCCCCGGCAGCGGCCTTGATCATGACAGGGAAACCCACTTCTTTGGCAACCGCCAAGGCGCGTTCAATGCCGTCGACGCGACCGTCAGACCCCGGCACAACCGGCACGCCGGCGGCTTGCGCAGCCTGCCGGGCGGCAACCTTGTCGCCCATGCGTTCGATCGTATCCGCAGACGGCCCGACAAAGATCATCCCTGCCTGTTCTACCTCGCGGGCAAAAGCGGGGTTTTCGGACAGAAAACCATAGCCCGGATGGATCGCATCCGCGCCGCTTTCCCGCGCCGCCTTCAGGATCGCGTCGATATTGAGATAGCTTTCCTTTGAAGGTGCCGGCCCGATACAAACCGCTTCATCCGCGAGCCTGACCGCAAGCATGTCCGCATCCGCTTCGGAATGGGCTTGGATCGAATGGAGTCCAAGCGACTGTGCTGCGCGAACGATGCGCACCGCAATCTCTCCTCGGTTGGCGATGAATAGCCGCTGGATAGCCATGACTTATTTCATCTCCGCCAGCACGTCGCCTGCCATGATCGGGGACGCGTCTTCGGCAACGTATTTGACAAAGATACCATCAGCTTCGGCCTGCACCTGAATGAAGGTTTTCATCACCTCGACGAGCCCGATGACGTCGCCAAGGGTGACCGCATCACCTTCAGACTTGAAAGGCGGCTCTTCCGGTGACGGTTTTTGATAAAACGTGCCCGGGAGGGGAGATTGAATCTCGGTCATTGTATTTCCCTGTCGTTTGTTTGGAGTTTCATGATCCGTCAGGTCGCTTCGAGCACCGACGAAGACGGCGCAATGGTGATGCCGTTGCTGGTCAATTCCCTGCGGATGGCTTGGCCGATCTCGACTGCGCCGGGCGTATCGGAGTGAAAGCAGATGGATTCGAATTCTATTTCGATGTCGTCGCCATCCACGGTCGTCACCCGGCCTTCGACACATGCGCGCACACATTTTTGCGCCAACGCCTCGGGGTCGGGCCGCCCGACCTTGCGGGCGAATACGATCGCGCCATCTGCGCCATAATCGCGATCCGCGTAAAATTCGCGGACTACCGGATGACCCAACCGCTTTGCCACTTCATAAGTCTTGGAAACGCCCATGCAGTAAACGATGAGATCGCCACTGATTGCCGAAAGGCTTTCGATCATCAGCCGGGACAGTTCTTCATTGCGGGCCGCTTCCATGTAAAGCGCCCCGTGGGGTTTGACATGCTGAAGCCGGATGCCATGTCGGCGCCCGAATTCGCGTACCGCGCCGACCTGATAGATGATGTCGTTGACCAACTCTTCGGGCGAGGTCTGAATGAAGCGACGTCCAAACCCTTGCAGATCACGATAGCCGGGATGTGCCCCGAGACCGACGCCATAGTGATTGGCAAGCTTGATCACGCGATCCATCGAATTCGGATCACCTGCGTGAAACCCCGCAGCGATATTTGCCGAGGAGATCAGTTCCATCAACGCTTCGTCCGGGGCGTCGCTCAATACCCAGTGGCCAAAACCTTCGCCCATGTCACAGTTGAGATCGACAATTTTTCGCATCACATGCCCTTAATTTTCTGATCGCTCGATCATGAGAGACGGGCTGTATTTTTGTAAAGTTCAATTATTAGATATGCTATTATCGAAAAATCCGAACGTATGATCCCTGAAAAGCTCCAGTAAATGGGCAAATAATCGACACTATCAACCCAAGTGACCGAATAATACGCAAGAAAAGGATGCAATCTTCTGATTTTCCGATAATGGTCTTGTGAAGTTTTGTATAAATTCGAATAGTCCCCCGGACATAGCAATCGTGATGACAGGGCCCCGGTGTGAATCTCAGGCAGCTTAAATATTTCATAGCGACAGCCGAATTGGGGCAGGTCAGCCGCGCCTCTTCGGAACTGTCTATTTCACAGTCGTCCATCACCTCGGCGATCCGCGAGCTTGAGCAGGATATGGGGGTCACCCTTTTCACGCGCACCGCGCAGGGCATGGACCTGACGCAGACTGGCCGCAAACTTCTGGGGGCCGCCCGTGACGTGATGGAAAAAGTGGAAATCGCCCGCGACATCGGGCAGGGACATTCGGATGTCGCAGGCACAATCAATGTTGCGGCAACATATACCGTATGCGGATACTTCCTGCCGTTTCATCTCGACCGATTGGCGCATAGATTCCCGAACCTGACGATCAATATCAGCGAACTGAACCGCGAAAGTATCGAAGAAGGGTTGATCTCCAACCGCTTCGACATCGCCGTCATTCTGACCTCGAACACTTCGAATCCCGAACTGACAACGCAAACGCTGCTGCGGTCGCACCGGCGGCTTTGGGTGCCGCAAAATCACGAACTTGCAAACCGTGAGCAAGCAAGTTTCGAAGACGTGGCGGAACAGGATTACATCATGCTGACCGTAGATGAAGCCGCGAATACGTCCATGAAATACTGGGGTCCGACGGGGCTTACCCCCAAAATTCGAATGCGCACATCTTCAACCGAAGCGGTGCGTTCGATGGTGGCCAACGGGCTTGGCGTGACGATCCTGTCGGATATGGTGTATCGCCCTTGGTCTTTGGAAGGGCGCCGGATCGGGACCGTGGTGATGGAGCGGGAAATCCCGTCTATGGATGTCGGCCTTGCATGGCGGCGAAATCAGGACCTGCCCACGTCGGTCCGGTTGTTTGTGGACTATTTCCGCGATGCCTACCTGTCCCCGCAAATGGCAAATGCAAGCAGACACGGCTGATTGCGGGGATCGTGAGCGCCTTAGGTGCGCAAGGTCCGATCAGAACCATTGCCCCGGTTCCATCAGCCCCAGATCCAGCAACTGGCGCGAATGCCATTCGAACGGGGCCGAATTGTGCCAGCGGAAGCTTTGGATGTCATAGGTCGATCCGGGATTGCGTTTCAGCGCCTTGGCGGTGCGGAAGGAACAGATTGCGGCGGTCAGATTATGATGCCATGGGCAGGCATAGGTGTTGTATTCTTCGTCATTGAAGGTGTTATCATCGCGCAGCACCAGACCCGGTTTTGATTTGAACAGTGAAATCCGGTCGATCTTGCGGCGCTTGGCTGGAATGTGTTCTTCGTAACGCCAACGCAGCCCGCCGAAGAAATCCAGCTGCCGTTCCTTGGGGTAATTGTGATTGTTCGGATCATTACGGGCCAATGCGTAATAGCCGGTCTTGTCCAGATGAGCCGTGTCGAGCGAAACCGCATTCGGATTTGTCACCAGGTCCGTGGCATAGAGATCGACAACATAGCATAGCATCGCACTGCGCCGTTCTTCGCCATGAAAGGCCAGCATTTCACCCACTGTGCGGGTTTCGCAGAATGGGTAAAACAGGTATTCGGCGTTGAAGCAGTAGTACATCCACAGTCCGGGGGCGGCGTCGATTACCGCGTTGACCGCCTTGGGCACTGCATTATCGGCCAGCGGATCGAACCGGATGCGGTGGACGCTGTCGATCACATCTTCGGCCAGATCGAATTCGTCGGGCATGAAGACCAGCGTGGACCGGAAACCGGAATTCTGATGGTGGCGGATGGTGGTGTCGATTTCGGCTTCGTCCTCGGCAAAGATCATTGCCAGCGGCCCCTCGGCCAAGGCCGCGCGGCCCTGGGAAAGCAATTCCGACAGGTTATTATAGTACATGCCCAGACCTCTGCCCGTGATTGGCGCCAAAGTCGGCCAAATCCGCCCGCATTGCAAGTCGTCGTGGTTCTGGTATAGGACCACGGCCTGAAACTGCGGACAGGATCGGCCCGATGAGCGACGCCAAGAAACTCTATATCAAGACCTATGGCTGTCAGATGAATGTCTATGACAGCGAACGCATGGCTGAAGCAATGGGCGGGGCGGGTTATGTTCAGACCGATACGCCTGATGACGCCGATATGATCCTGCTGAACACCTGTCATATCCGCGAAAAGGCGGCTGAGAAAGTATATTCGGAACTGGGACGTTTCAGGGGGCTGAAGGCGGAAAAACCTGATCTGAAGATCGGGGTGGCCGGCTGTGTCGCTCAGGCCGAGGGCGAAGAAATCATGCGCCGTCAGCCGCTGGTCGATCTGGTGGTCGGGCCGCAAAGCTATCACCGTCTGCCCGCGATGGAAGCCAAGGCGCGGCAGGGTGAAAAACCGCTCGATATCGATTTCCCGGACGAGGACAAGTTCGAGACGCTGAAAAACCGGCCCAAGGCACGGCGCGCCCCGGCGGCGTTCCTGACCGTGCAGGAAGGTTGCGACAAATTCTGCGCCTTTTGCGTGGTGCCCTATACCCGTGGGGCCGAAGTCAGCCGCCCGGCGGATCGGGTGCTGAGCGAGGCGCGCGATCTGGTCGAGCGCGGCGTGCGTGAAATCACCCTGCTGGGGCAGAATGTGAATGCCTATCACGGGGCCGGAGACGTTGGGAACTGGTCACTGGCGCGGCTGATCTGGGCGCTGAATGACATTGACGGGTTGGAACGGATCCGCTTCACCACCAGTCACCCCAACGACATGTCCGATGACTTGATCGCGGCGCATGGGGATTGCGCAAAGCTGATGCCTTACCTGCATCTGCCAGTGCAGTCAGGCAGCGACAGGATTCTGAAACGGATGAACCGTTCGCATACCGCCGAAAGCTATCTCAAGCTGATCGAACGCATCCGTGCGGCGCGGCCCGACATTCTGATTTCGGGCGATTTTATCGTCGGGTTCCCGGAAGAGACCGAAGAAGATTTTCAGGCTACGATGGATCTGATCCGCGCGGTGAATTACGGTCAGGCGTTCAGTTTCAAATATTCCACCCGGCCGGGGACCCCCGCAGCAGAGCGCGCACAGGTCGACGACGCCAAAGCCAGCGATCGGTTGCGGCGATTGCAGGCGTTGATCACCGAACAGCAGCGCGCGGTGCAAGACAGCATGGTCGGGCGCGACGTATCGGTATTGTTCGAAAAGCCGGGCCGTTTCGAAGGCCAGATGGTCGGCAAATCAGAATATCTGCACGCGGTGCATGTGGCCAATGCCGGGGTGCAGGTTGGTGATATCGCTCGGGTTCGGATCGTCGAAAGCGGCACGAATTCCCTAGCCGGTGAAATGCTGTGATGGTCCGAGATGGCGCAACTCAGGGTCGTGATGCCGCCCGATATACAGGCATGGCGGCGCGATAAGCCGGCCGTCGCAGGGGTATCACGGCTTTGTGATTGCCTTTTTCCCGTCTGCGACTCATCATGTTGCTACATGAGCGGTAGAGACGACTAAAGCAGGTGCTTCGGGCCAACGGTTCGGCGCAATCGTCTTGGAACATAAAAAAGTAGGGGGCAGGCGTCGTGGCGACACCAACAGCGGTGGAACAGGAACTTCTTGAACTGATCAACCGGGCGCGCAGCGATCCGTCGGGCGAATTCGATCAACTGATCACCAATGCCGCGACCGCTACTGCGGTGACGTCCGAAATCACCTTTGCTTTGGAATATTTTTCGGTCGATCTGGACCTGCTGCGCAGCCAGCTTTCGGCTTTTAGTTCGGTGGCCCCGCTGGCTTGGAATGACAGTCTGAGCATAGCTGCGACAGACCATACCGTGCAGATGATTGAACAGGATGCGCAGGAACATCAGTTGCCCGGTGAATCGAGTCTCCTGACCCGTATCGTGGCGGCGGGGTATTCCACGGCAACCACGGTAAGTGAAAACATCTATGCCTATGCTTACGACGCGATTTATGCCCATGCAGGGTTTTATATCGACTGGGGTTACGGCACTGGCGGCATGCAGGACCCGGCAGGACACCGCATCACAATCCTGAACGCAAATTATACCGAAGTGGGGATCAGCGCGCTGGCGGAAACCAATTCCACCACCGCAGTCGGACCGCTGGTCGTGACCCAGGATTTCGCCGCCCGCAGCGACTACCAACCGATGTTGCTGGGCGCGGTGATCCGGGATGGTGACGGCGACGCGTTTTACGATGCCGGCGAAGGGCTGGGCGGGATTTCAGTCTGGGCCACCGATGCGACGGGCAATGTAAGCGTGACAACCAGCTGGGCCAGCGGTGGGTTTCAGATGGAACTGGACCCGGGCACCTATACGGTTAGTTTCAGAGGTGGGGTGTTGACAGGAATTGCCAGTTACCAAGTGGTGATGGGCAACGAAAATGTCCATCTTTACGGTTATTACGCCGATGCGGTCGTCATTCCTCCGGTTTACGCGACTGGCGATGACGGGATGGATATTCTGACCGGTGCCGGGGGGGATGACAGTCTCGATGGCGGCGCAGGCGATGATACTCTTGATGGTGGCGACGGAACCGATACAATTCTCGGCGGCCTTGGTGACGATTACATTATTGGCGGCAGCAGCAGCACCGATCTGCGCGACGTGATCTATGGTGGCGACGGCGACGATTACATCAGCGGCGGCAATGGCAATGACGAATTGTATGGCGACGCTGGAATGGACACGATCGTTGGCGGGTTTGGCGTCGATACGATTGTCGGTGGTACCGGTGACGATCAGTTGACCGGCGAAGCTTGGTCCGACCTGATTTTCGGCGGCGATGGCAACGATTTCATCAATGGCGGTTTTGGCTATGACCGGGTTAATGGCGGCGCAGGCGCGGACCGGTTTTTCCATCTCGGTATCTACGATCACGGCAGCGATTGGATTCAGGATTATACCGCTGCGGATGGCGATGTGCTGTTGTTCGGTCGCAACGCCACGATCGACCAGTTCCAGGTCAATCTGACCGAAACGGCCAATGCCGGGGTGGCCGGTGTCGAAGAGGCGTTCGTGATCTACCGCCCGACCGGGCAGATCATGTGGGCGCTGGTCGACGGCGGCGCACAGGATGAAATCAACCTTGTTCTGGGCGGAACAACTTACGACCTGCTGGTTTGATCCACGACGTAAAAAATGTTATCTTAAGCATGGCGCGGGCGGCAACTTATCACTTTATAAGGCTAATATTTTATTTCGGGGGGACACCATGCTTCTGACTTATAACGGATATTATCAGGATTTTCTGGGCGACGCTTTTTTCAACTCGTCTGGCGAGGTCGATGTCGACCTGACCGTTAACAGCGCCAGTGAGTTTCTACTGGAACAACCTACGACGGGCATCGTGACGACGGTGACCGGCAGCGGGTTCACCTTTTCCGGCGACGACCCGACCGGTGGGACGATCACCGGCATGAGCTTTGCCACGTCCGGCAGCGACACAATCGCCACGGTATCGGGCATCAACTGGGGGCTGGTGGAATTCAACAATGCCCTTGGCGGGATCGAGGCCGATAATCCGGCCCTTCTGGCCAATTTGTTCAATTCTGCCGGTCCGATCACCATTGACGCCAGCAGCGCGGTTGGTGGCTTGAGCCTGAACGATTTTGAAGATTTGTCGCCGTTTATCACGGCCAACATGACGGTCAACGGAACCGATTTCAACGACACCCTGATCGGCGGGGCCGGCAATGATACGATAAACCCAGGTGCCAACGAAGGTTATGACCGGCTGCACGGCACCGCTGGCAATGACGTCTACGATTTCGCGCAAGCCAACGAAAACAGCTACTATGAAATCGAATATGACCTGCTGTCTTCGGGCATCACTGCCACGGTCGATGCCGGGGCCCGCACCGCGTCGGTGACCGGGGCTGATGGCACCGACACGTTCAATACCCTTGCTCCGGCCATGACCGCTGAAAATGGCGGCTTTGGCATCATCGGCACCACCCATAACGACACGTTTACCATCACCTCGGCTGCAGATGCGTGGGTCGCGGTCAGCGGCGGTGCGGGCAATGACACCTTCAACCTGACGCTGAACAATATCACCCGTCTGTTTTTTGGCTGGGACGGAGTCGATGGGGCGACCCAGGGCATGGTGGCCGACCTGTCTACCGGCGTGGTCAGCAATGACGGGTTGGGCGGCACCGATCAGATCAATATTCTGGGTGGTGATCAAAGGTTGGAAATCGGTGCCACCGATTACAACGATTCCATCACCGGCAGCGACCGGGACGAAAGCTTCATCTTGGAACGGGGCGATGACACGCTGGATGGCGGCGCGGGCTATGACCGGGTGCGGTATGATCGGTCCGGTGTCACGGCGGTCAATGTCGATCTGGAAGCAGGGATGGCAACCGGCCAATGGGATGGCAATGGCTTTACCCACCACCTGAGTAATATCGAAGATGTGCGCGGGTCGCGCACCGACAACGATACGCTGCTGGGCGGGGCGGGCGACGAGACGCTTGATGGCCGTGGTGGCCATGACATTCTGGATGGTCGCGCTGGCAATGATTGGCTTTTCGGCGCGGATGGATTCGACAGCCTGTCAGGCGGCGCGGGGGACGATTGGCTTTATGGTGGTGACGGCGTTGACACCTTGATTGGCGGCACCGGCCAAGACCATCTTTTTGGCGGCAGTGGCAACGATCTGTTGGATGGGTCGGCCGGCGATGCCACGACCGAAGGCTCCGGCGATTATTTCCGGCCCGGCGAAGGGGCCGATACTATCATCGGTAATGCGGCGCTTTGGGCTGCGGGCGAAGGTATCGACCTGTCCTATGCCGATGTTTCCGGCACTGGCGGGCTGTTCATCTACGTCAACGAAGACGGTGCTGGCAACGTGTCCAGTAACAACGTCGGGGTTTCGGACGGTTTCACCTATGCGCATTATTTCGAAGGCAGCGACGGGGCCGATCAGTTCACCGGCGACAATAGCAGCGGTTGGCGCGGCTGGGCGGGGCTTGCAGGAGACGACACAATCACCGGAGGCGGCGGCACCGACCAGCTGGTCTATCGTTGGGACAATGAAACGGGCGGTGGCAACGCTGGCGTCAGCGTCGTTTTCACCGCAGAAGGCACTGGATCGGCCACCGATGGTTTCGGCGACACCGACACCTTTACCGGTATCGAGCAGGTGCAGGGTACGTTGTTTGACGATACGATGACCGGCAATGACGGGGCGCAACGCTTCGACGGTGAAGGCGGCAATGACCGCCTGATCGGCGGCGAAGGCGCTGACACGCTCAACGGTGGCGATGGCAACGATACGTTGAACGGTGAAGCGGGCGATGATGTGCTGATCGGCGGGACAAGCGAAGCCGATCTGCGCGACGTCATCTATGGCGGTGATGGCAATGACAGCATTGACGGTGGTTACGGCAATGACGAATTGCGTGGCGACGACGGCAGCGACACGATTATCGGCGGTTACGGCGTCGATACGGTGATCGGCATGGCGGGCGATGACGCGTTGACCGGTCAGGCCTGGTCGGACCTGCTTTATGGTGGTGACGGCGATGACTTCCTCAATGGCGGTTTCGGCTATGACCGGGTCAATGGCGGCGCTGGCGCGGATCGGTTTTATCATCTGGGCGTTTATGATCACGGCTCCGACTGGGTCCAGGACTATACGGCGGCGGATGGCGATGTTCTGGTCTTTGGTCAAGCCGGCGCCACCGCAGACCAGTTCCAGGTCAACCTGACCGAAACGGCCAATGCCGGTGTGGCCGGTGTCGAAGAGGCCTTCGTGATCTACCGCCCCACCGGTCAGATCATGTGGGCGCTTGTCGATGGCGGCGCGCAGGATGAAATCAATCTGGTGCTGGACGGGGTCACCCACGACCTGTTGGCGTAATCCGGGACGAAATCAAAACCTGAAGAACACTTGTGCAAACGCCCGGCCTGTTGGTCGGGCGTTTGTCCTGTTTGCCGCCCCCTTCACGCCAGACTGTTGACCCATATCAAGGCGATCTGCCCATATTATATGCGATAATTCATATAAGGGATCGGAGGTGCCCGGACCAATCTGGGAACGCCGCCTGCCGATCAGATTAAAGGGATTATGATGACAGTTTCCTTCTTGTATGATGCACATGTTTACACCCAGCGGTTCAATGCTGACTGGAGCGAAAGCACCAGCACCTATGCCTATGGGCCAGTCACGATTGAGGTCCCCGATGATGAGTTGATGTTCGAGATCGACCAATGGGGCGGTCTGGACGGCGATGCGTTGGCGGATCACACTTTGCTTTATACTGGCGTGACAGAGGGACAGGTTGCCAGCCTGAGTTTTGACAATCCGGTCTCGATCAACCACGTCACCCATGGCGAAGGATTGGTCACCGATGTGATGCAGATTGATGTGCATATCCGGGGGGCCGAAGACGCGGTTATCGGGTTCGATACCGTCTATATCTATCTGGACGGTGATCCCTTGCCCGAGTTCGATACCCCCGAGGCATTCGATGCGTGGGTGATGGCAAGCACGGGCTGGTTCACCGCGCCTGAAAGCGGTCCCTATGCGGCAGGAGCAACAGCAAGTTGGGGTGATTTCGACACGCCGACCGAAATTTTGGGCACTGATTCAGATGACCGACTTGAAGGCACCGCTGGGTCCGACACGATCCGCGGTGGCGACGGAAACGATACCCTGATCGGTAATGATGGCGATGACACGCTGATCGGTGGCGAAAGCGAAAACGATCTGCGCGACGTCATCTATGGCGGTGATGGCGATGACAGCATTGACGGTGGTTACGGCAATGACGAATTGCGTGGCGACGACGGCAGCGACACGATTATCGGAGGTTACGGCGTCGATACAGTGATCGGAATGGCGGGCGATGACGCGTTGACCGGTCAGGCTTGGTCGGACCTGCTTTATGGTGGTGACGGCGATGACTTCCTCAATGGCGGTTTCGGCTATGACCGGGTCAATGGTGGCACAGGCGCGGACCGTTTTTATCATCTGGGCGTTTATGATCACGGCTCCGACTGGGTGCAGGACTATACGGCGGCGGATGGCGATGTTCTGGTCTTCGGTCAAGCCGGCGCCACGGCGGACCAGTTCCAGATCAACCTGACCGAAACGGCCAATGCAGGTGTGGCCGGGGTTGAAGAGGCCTTCGTGATCTACCGCCCGACCGGTCAGATCATGTGGGCGCTTGTCGATGGCGGCGCGCAGGATGAAATCAATCTGGTGCTGGACGGGGTAACACACGACCTGTTGGCGTGATGCCATCGAATTGAAAATGCAAAAGGAACAGAAAACTTGGTGTAAGTAGCGGCCTCGCAAGAGTGAGAAAGAACAGAATTTGAGTCAAAATTGGTTTTTTGCTACAATGAAGCCGATTTTGACCAGATTACGATTAAAATTTCTTTTTCTCTTCAACTCTTAGAACAAGGCTGATTCCTATGCCGACTGTTTCAATTTCGCCCGCCACAACCGAAGAACACTATAGCAATTACCTGCAATTCATTGTCACGTTGTCGGAACCATCTGTCGATGTGGTGACGATGAATTACAGGACGCTGCTGAACGGGACAGCAGACGATTTCGATCTCTACTACCGGACGACCGACGGCCGTAATAACGGCACCGTCACCTTCGCCCCCGGTGAAACCTCCGCCACGATTATGATCCGATCCAGTGCAGATTCGATCGACGAGATGGACGAGTCCATCACGCTTGAGTTGAACAACCTGTCGCCAAATGCCGAATTCGAAAATGGCGAATTGGTCTCGCGGGTGTTCGGTACCGTTCTCGATGATGACGCAGAAGGATCGAACCTTGCCGTGTTCGTTTCCGATCCCGTGATCGTCGAAGGTGATGACGGCGCGCGGGAAGCTGTGTTCGACATTGTTTTGTCGCAACCGGCCAGTTCACAATTCACGCTTTCTTATAACACTGCGGACGGGTCGGCGCTGGCCGGGCTTGACTATACGGCGACGAATGGGACGCTGACCTTCCTGTCCGGTCAAAGAACGGCGCAGGTCCGGGTGCCGGTGACCACGGATATGACGAGCGAAACCAGCGAATATTTTTCGCTGGTCGTGACGCCGCCAGATTCACCGGTCATAGACGATACCGGCGCGGTGGGGACCGCGTTAATTCTGGATGATGACAGTGGTCCAGGGCCGACTTTGTCGATCACCGGTGGTGCGACTATTGAACATTATAGCGATTACGTTCGCTTCACCCTGTCCCTGTCGGAACCCGCCGTGGATGCGGTTTCTGTGGATTACCGGCTGCTACTGGACCAAACGGCTTCAGATTACGATCTCTATGGATGGTCTTCGGATTCCAGCAATAACGGAACCGCCACTTTCGCGCCGGGTCAGACCACCACTGATGTTTTTATTCGGCTGCAAAGCGATAGCGATGATGAACGCGACGGTGCGTTCACCCTTGAATTGGTCAATCTGAGCGACAACGCCAATTTCGCCGGGGGGGACAACAGCGTATCGGCGCGCGGTTTCATGCTGGACGATGATGGCGTCGGGCCGAACGCCATTCTCGAAGTCTCTGACCCGGTTCTGACCGAGGCCGACAATGGCACCCAATACGCGGTTTTTGATATTCAACTGTCGCGTCCCGCTGACACAGCGTTCACGGTTGACTATGAAACCGCTGATATAACCGCCTTGGCGGGAAGCGATTATGTCGCCCTTTCAGGGATTTTAAGCTTCAAACCGGGTCAGGATCACGCTTCTGTACGAGTGCAGGTTCTGGGCGATACGACGGGTGAATTTACAGAAAGCTTTGCGCTGAATCTGACACCGTCTGACAACGTGTCATTGGGGACGGCAGGGCTTTCCGGTCAGGCCACGTTGATCGACAACGATACCGGCATCGGTACGCAACCGGTTGTGTCGATCACCAACGTGGTCGAAACCGCAGAGCACTATTCCGGATATTTACGGTATATCGTGACCCTGTCGCAGCCTTCTGATGAAGCGGTTACAGTCGACTATTCGACCCAGTTGGGCACCGCTCTGGACAGCGATCTTTATTACGGTTCGAGCACCGACAGCAATAACGGAACGCTTACTTTCGAAGCCGGTGAAACCTCTCGAAGCATTTATATCAGGGCAGCTTCCGACACTGAGGATGAACGTGACGAATCTGTTTTCCTCACCCTTCGCAATGCTTCCGGTGCGGTTCTGGCGGGCGGCTCCGACAGCCTGACCGCAACCAATTTCATTCGAGACGATGACGGGGTCGGGTTGAACATCGCAGCGGCTGGCCAACCGATGACGGTGGGCGAACCCGCCGAAGGCGTAGCGACAATCACGGTGCCGGTCACGCTTTCGCGCGCTCCAGATTCCGAATTGACCCTGAATGTGGTGGTCAATGGCGGCACGGCCAGCAATGGGTCGGATTTCAGCTTGATAACCAATCAACTGACTTTCGCTGCCGGTCAGACAGATGGTGCCGTCGTGATGCAGGTCAATGCGGATTTTCTCAATGAAAACCCCGAAACCATTGTGCTGAACTATCAACCTGCAACTGGGTCCAGTTTTGCAGGGGTGATCCCGGAACACACGATTACGCTGACAAATTACGCCCAAGCGACGGAAGGTGACGACACCCTGACCGGCAGCGACGGGGATGACAGCATCGATGCTTTGGGGGGCAACGACCGCGTTTCGGGGCTGGATGGGAATGACAGTCTGTCGGGTGGCGATGGTACCGACACGATTAGCGGCGGGGCCGGCGATGACACGCTGATCGGCGGGACAAGTGAAAATGACCTGCGCGACGTCATTTATGGCGGCGATGGCGATGACAGCATTGACGGCGGCTATGGCAATGACGAATTGCGCGGTGAAAGCGGCAATGACACCATCTCGGGTGGATTCGGTGTCGATACCGTCATCGGCGCGGCGGGGGATGACGTTCTGACCGGGCAGGCCTGGTCGGACCTGATTTTCGGCGGCGATGGCGATGATTTCGTCAATGGTGGTTTCGGCTATGATCGGGTCAATGGCGGTGATGGTGCTGACAGGTTCTTTCATCTTGGTGTCTATGATCACGGCAGCGACTGGATTCAGGATTATACTGCTGCGGATGGCGATGTTCTGGTCTTTGGCCAAAGCGGTGCCACGGCGGACCAGTTCCAGGTCAACCTGACCGAAACGGCCAATGCAGGTGTGGCCGGTGTCGAAGAGGCCTTCGTGATCTACCGCCCGACCGGGCAGATCATGTGGGCGCTTGTCGATGGCGGCGCGCAGGGTGAAATCAACATCCTGATCGACGGAACCGAATATAACCTGTTGGTCTGAGCGCGGCGTTCCGAAGATTTCGAAGATCGTTTCCTTGTCCGTTTTGCGTCAATGCCGGGGGAATTTGTAGTACTGTTTCCAAATTCGACGCAATATGTAGTTAATTTTCCTTCACTTACCCCATAAAGGTGTTACACTCGGCGCATTCATTTGCGTCGGGCCTCGCATTGTTTGCTGCCAAGTTTGGCGGGCCCGGGGGGTAACAACACGAAGGACAGGGCTGTGGCGAAAATGATTTCCGAAGCATTTCGTACCGCTTTCGCATGCGCAGTCGTTTCGGTTATGGGGATCACGGGCTCGGCGCAATTTGCGGCCGCGCAGGATGCCGGCGGGACGACTGTTTCAGGCGAAAGCTATATTCCAACGATCTGGATCGACCCGGATGGTTGCGAACATTGGGTGATGGATGACGGCGCAGAAGGCTATATGAGCCCGCATGTGAACCGTCAGGGGATTCCGGTCTGTCGCCGGGGTAATGTCTGTGGCGTTATGAACAGCGATCAGCTGTTTGCGACCGACAGCTATCGCATCAACGCGACGGGACGCCAACGGTTGCAGGATTTCTTCCAGCAATCGCAGGCGCGGGCCTATGTCATCGCCGGTCATACCGACAGCCGGGCATCGGACGCCTATAATATGCGGCTGAGCTATAACCGGGCCAATTCGGTTGCCAGCGTTGCTGCTTCGGTCGGGGCTTCAGTCGTCGACGTGCGCGGTTACGGCGAACGTGTGCCCAAAGCATCGAATTCGACCGCTGCGGGGATGCAACAGAACCGCCGCGTTGAAATCATCTGTATCCGCTGACCAAGCGAGGGAGAAAACGACATGACTTTAGGGAAAGCCATCGCAGCTCTCGCTATGATCGGCACGCTGGCCGGTTGCGAAGTGGCCGGCCACGGCACGGTGGGATCTGACAAGACCCGCGACCGGGGCTTTGACAAGAAACATCTCAGCCAGTTGAAGGCCGGTATCTGGGTCGATCCGAACGGCTGCGATCACTGGATCATCGACGATGGCGTCGAAGGATACCTGTCACAGCGTCTGGACAAATACGGCAAGCCGGTTTGTTCCGGCGCGGCACCTCCGGGCGTGGCGACGGGGCCGTTCAAGAGCGGCAGCACCTTCCCCGATGTCCTGTGATCTGACGGGAATGTAATTTGAAAGCCGCCGGTTTCGCCACCGGCGGTTTTTTTTGTGCCGGTTTCGTGACAATCTGACACTATATCTTGCGTGTTGGCCGGGAAGTTGGCACCATCGGGTTGCAACCAGATGCAAGGAGACCTGATTGTCCCACAGCGTGCTGATCCCGCCCACCGATCCCGAAAGCCTCAATGAAGCGGTTTTGGAATTTCCAGACAATCGCTTGTTGATTGACCTTTGCGGCGAATATGATCGCAATCTGGCCGCGATCGAACAAAAACTCGGGGTGCATATCCTGCGGCGCGGCAATCAGCTGTCGATTCACGGTGAAACCGGCGCGGTGCAAGAATGCGAAACCGTTTTGCAGGCGCTTTATGAACGGTTGGAAGCGGGCCGCGACGTGGAAAGCGGCGATATCGACCGCGAACTCCGCATGGGCAGCGCGGAAACCGAAACCGGTATCCAGGATGGCGACCAGCTGGAAATGTTCCGCGGCGGCAAGGTTGAAATCAAGACCCGCAAAAAATTGGTCGAACCGCGCACCGAAGCACAGAAAGCCTATGTTCAGAACCTGTTTGGCAGCGAACTGGCCTTCGGCATCGGCCCGGCGGGTACCGGTAAAACCTATCTCGCCGTTGCTGTCGGCGTGTCGATGTTCATTGACGGGCTGGTGGACCGGATCATCCTGTCCCGTCCGGCGGTCGAAGCGGGCGAAAAGCTGGGCTATCTTCCCGGCGACATGAAGGACAAGGTCGATCCTTACATGCAGCCGCTCTATGACGCGCTGAACGATTTCCTGCCCGGCAAACAGACCGCCAAGCTGATCGAAGAAAAACGGATCGAAATCGCGCCCTTGGCCTTCATGCGCGGGCGGACCTTGGCCAATGCGTTCGTGGTTCTGGACGAAGCACAAAATGCCACCTCGATGCAGATGAAAATGTTCCTGACGCGGCTGGGCGAAGGATCTCGCATGGTGATCACCGGCGACCGCAGCCAGATCGATTTGCCGCGCGGGGTGTCTTCGGGGCTGCACGATGCCGAACGGTTGCTGAAACATATCCCGGCGCTCAGCTTCAATTATTTCACTTCCAAGGACGTGGTCCGCCACCCCCTTGTCGCTGCCATCATCGAAGCCTATGAGGCGGGTGAAGCCTGATCTCTTTCAGCATACCCGAAATACTCCGGGGGTGTGGGGGCTGGCCCCCACTGCAACGATGCGGATGACAGATGCTGACCGATACGATCCTCGAAGACGACCGCTGGCAGGAGGCCAAGCTGGACCTGTTGGCTGAATCCGCGGCGCGTGCGGCGCTGGTCCATCTCGGTCTTGCCCCCGACGCGTACGAAATCGCGGTGCTGGGCTGCGATGATGCCCGGATTGCCGATCTGAACGCAGATTTCCGCGAAAAACCCACCGCCACCAACGTGCTGAGTTGGCCCAGCGAAGAACGCGGGGCGGAAATTGCCGGCGACATGCCCGACCTGCCCAAAGCCGGACCGGCAGGAACGGACGAAGGCCCGGCCGAGGAACTGGGCGATATTGCCATTTCGTATGAAACCTGCCTGCGTGAAGCGATGCAGGCAGGCAAACCATTAGACCATCATATCACTCATCTGATGGTGCATGCGGTGCTGCATTTGCTGGGCTATGACCATATCCGTGACAAGGATGCCACGTTGATGGAAGGCTTGGAAATCGAAATACTTGGCAAAATGGGTCTTCCTGACCCATATAGGGATACATAGACGGGCGGTGTGCCCGTTCACGTTGGTAAGGTATGATGGGCGATAGCACGGACGGATCTTCTATGGCGGCGCAAAGCGCGCTGCCAACACACAGTACTCGCAAACCCGGTTTCCTCCGGCGCATGTTTGCGACCCACAGCCCCGAAGATGCTGTAGAAGCGCTTGATTCTGATCAGCAGAAGACCGGCCCGGAACAGATCCGGCGGCCACTTGATCTGCAATCTTTGGGACGCATTCGGGTTAATGATGTGGCCATTCCCAAGGCAGATATCGTCGCGGTTTCCGCCGACATTTCCAAATCAGAACTGGTCGAAGTGTTCCGCGATACCGGGTTTTCCCGTCTGCCGGTCTTTGATGGCACGCTGGATACCCCGCTAGGCATGGTCCATCTGAAGGACTTTGCGCTCGGCTATGGCTTCAATGGTGACGGCCAGAAGGATGTCGATCTGCGCGGATTGCTCAGGCCGCTGCTGTTTGTACCACCTTCGATGTCGATCGGGGTTCTGTTGCAGAAAATGCAGACCGAACGGCGGCATATGGCGCTGGTGATCGACGAATATGGTGGCGTTGACGGGCTGGTCACCATCGAAGACCTGATCGAAGAAGTCGTGGGCGAAATCGAAGACGAACATGACACCGATGAAGATCAGTTCTGGACAGCAGAAAAGCCCGGGCAATATCTGGCGGTGGCGAAAACGCCCCTGGATGAATTCGAAGCGGAAAGCGGCCTGTCGCTGACCGAGGCCGAAGAAGTCGATGAAGAAGAAATCGACACGCTGGGCGGGCTGGTTTTCATGTTGGCCGGTCGGGTGCCGGTGCGCGGCGAAGTGGTGCTGCATCCTGCGGGCCATGAATTCGAGGTCGTGGATGCCGATCCGCGCCGCATTAAGCGGTTGCGGGTCCGGTTGAAAACTCAAGGGGCGTAAAATTGGCGACCGCGCGCTCTCCGCTTTGGGCGCTGGCCCCGCATTTCGAAACCTGGATGAACGGGCAGGGATTGCGCCGCCGCATGGGGCTGGCGGTGCTGTTCGGTGCGCTGGCTGCAACCGGGCAAGCTCCGTTTGATCTGTGGCCGTTGGCGCTGGTCGGTCTGGCCGGGCTGTATTCTGGCTTTTTGAGTTCCAACCGCTGGCGGGATGCGGCTTGGATCGGCTGGGCCGGTGGGCTGGGATATTTCGCGCTGGCGCTGGCCTGGATCGTCGAACCGTTTCTGGTCGATATCGCCCGGCATGGCTGGATGGCACCGTTCGCGCTGATCCTGATGGCGTCGGGTCTGGCGCTATTCTGGGGCGCGGCAACAGCCTTGGCCCACCGGGTCGGCAAGGGGCCGGTCGGCTGGATCGCGGCGCTGGCGCTGGCGGAACTGGCGCGGTCTTACTTGCTGACCGGGTTTCCCTGGGCGCTGATCGGCCATATCTGGATCGCCTCTGCGATGGCGCAATGGGCGGCCTGGGTCGGGCCGCATGGGCTGAGCCTGATCGCGTTGGCCGCTGCCGTTGCAGTGCGGCAGATGTTTGCCGCCCATCCGCTGCGTGCGGCTGTCCCGGTTCTCGGATTGGTGGCGCTGTTCGCTGGCGGGGCGTATATCGCCGCGCAGGCCCCGGCACCGCGCACCACCCCGATCGTGCGGCTGGTTCAACCCAATGCGCCGCAACATCAAAAATGGGACCCGGATTACATCCCGGTGTTTTTTCGCCGCCAGATCGACGCCACGACGGCGCTGCCGCGCCCTGACCTGATCGTCTGGCCGGAAAGCGCGGTGCCGGTGTTTCTGGACCACGGTCAGGACACGCTTGGGGTGATGGCAGATGCGGCGCAGGGGGTTCCGTTGGTTTTCGGCATCGAACGGCTGGAGGGGGCGCGGATCTTTAACGCCGCCGCCGTGCTGGGCGCGGATGGGGCGGTCGGGCAGGTATACGACAAGCATCATCTGGTGCCCTTCGGAGAATATATCCCCTTTGGTGATATGCTGAGCCGGATCGGCATTGGCCGGATGTCGGCAAAAGAGGGCGCCGGATTTTCCGCCGGTCCCGGTCCGCGCCTGTTCGATCTGGGCAACCTGGGCACGGCGTTGCCGCTGATCTGCTACGAGGCGGTGTTTCCGCAGGATGTGGCGGCAGCCCCGTCGCGGCCCGAATTTTTGCTGCAACTGACCAATGATGCTTGGTTCGGGCAGTTTTCCGGCCCGTATCAGCATCTGGCGCAGGCGCGGCTGCGGGCCATTGAGCAGGGGTTGCCGATGCTGCGGGCCGCCAATACCGGCATATCGGCGGTGATCGATGCCACCGGCCGGGTGACTGGCAGTCTGCCGCTGGGGCAGGCCGGGTGGATCGATCTGCCTTTGCCGGCCGCGGCGCCGCCCACACTTTATGCGCGCACCGGCGACATTTTTGCAGCAATCGCTATTCTTATACTGCTTCTGGCCGTTATCATGGGTAATGCGGCAGGGCGGCACCGAAAAGCCGATTGACCCAGTCGACCGGCGCGCGTAACCAATACTCATCCCCGCCACAACGGCTTCCTGACGTGGCGGGCAGGAACTAATGGAGCACTTTTCATGTCACGACAGAACTATATTTTCACTTCCGAATCCGTTTCGGAAGGACACCCGGACAAGGTGTGCGACCGCATTTCCGATGCAATTCTGGACGCCTTGCTGGCCGAAGAACCCGAAGCGCGGGTCGCATGCGAAACTTTCGCAACCACCAACCGGGTTGTCATTGGCGGCGAGGTAGGTCTGTCGGATCAGTCCAAGCTGACAGAATACATGGGCAAGATCGATGGGATCGCCCGCGATTGCATCAAGGATATCGGATACGAGCAGGATAAGTTTCACTGGAATACGGTGGAAATCACCAACCTGCTGCACGAACAATCGGCCCATATCGCACAAGGTGTCGATGCCAGTGGCAACAAGGATGAAGGTGCCGGAGATCAGGGCATCATGTTCGGTTACGCCACCAACGAAACCTCGGCGTTGATGCCCGCACCGATCCATTATGCCCATGCGATCCTGCGCCGTCTGGCCGAAGTGCGTAAATCGGGTCAGGAACCGGCCCTGCGCCCGGATGCCAAGTCACAGATTTCGGTCCGCTATGAAAATGGCAAACCGGTCGGGGTGAATTCGATCGTGCTGTCGACCCAGCATGCGGACGAAGAGCAGACCAGCGACCATATCCGCGAAATCGTAGAACCCTATATCCGCGAAGTGCTGCCCGAGGGCTGGATTTCCGACGCCACCCAGTGGTGGGTGAACCCGACCGGCAAGTTCGTCATTGGCGGCCCCGATGGCGATGCCGGTCTGACCGGTCGCAAGATCATCGTCGACACGTATGGCGGCGCGGCCCCGCATGGTGGCGGTGCGTTTTCCGGCAAGGACCCGACCAAGGTGGACCGTTCGGCCGCCTATGCGGCGCGGTATCTGGCCAAGAACGTCGTGGCGGCCGGATTGGCCGACCGCTGCACCATCCAGCTAAGCTATGCCATCGGTGTGTCGCATCCGCTGTCGATCTATGCCGACCTGCACGGTACTGGCGATATCGAATCCGCGGCGATCGAGCAGGCAATCCCCAAAGTGATGGACCTGACCCCGCGCGGCATCCGCACCCATTTGTCGCTGAACCGACCGATCTATTCGCGCACCGCCGCCTATGGCCATTTTGGCCGCGAACCGAGTGCCGATGGTGGTTTCAGCTGGGAAAAGACCGATCTGGTCGAAACACTGAAAGCCGCGCTGTAATCGGACAAAGCCCGCCCGTTTGGGCGGGCTTTGACATCTGCGCCGGTTATCTTGACCATTGAACGGGGCGGCTTGACGCAGTAGAGACCCCGCCATGACTTCGTCGAACAAACATCCCCGTGCGCCTTGGCGCAATTTCTATGGCCGGATTCACGGCAAGACGTTGAATCAGGCGCAGAAGGATTATCTTGTCGAAGACCTCGCGGCGCTGTCGCCCGGCGCGATCGGCTGGGAAGACAACCCCGACCGTGCGCCGATCGAAATGGCACAGCGGTTTCACGGCAAACCGGTCTGGCTGGAAATCGGTTTTGGCGGCGGTGAACATCTGGTCCATATGGGCGAAAGCTATCCCGAGGTCGAAATCATCGGCTGCGAACCGTTCATCAACGGGGTCGCGATGCTGTTGGGCAAGATCCGACGCCTTGGCACGCAGAATGTGGCGGTGCATCCCGGCGATGTGCGCGACCTGTTCGACGTGCTGCCGGATCAGTCGATTGATCGGGCGTTCCTGCTCTATCCCGATCCCTGGCCGAAAAAACGCCATCACCGCCGCCGTTTCGTGACGCCGGAATACCTGACCCCGTTGCACCGGGTGTTGAAGCCGGGATCGATTTTCCGGGTGGCGACGGATATTCCCGATTACGTGCGCCAGACCATGGAAGAAGTGCCAAAGGCCGGGTTCGAATGGCTGGCCGAAGGGCCGGACGATTGGCGCAAGCCGTGGCAGGACTGGATTTCCACCCGCTACGAACAAAAGGCGCTGCGCGAAGGCCGGGTGCCGCATTACATGACCTTCCGCAGGCGCTAAGCGTCGCGTCGTTTTGAGTATTTACAGAACGATGAAAGGGCAGATGGACGGGACTTTGGGTTTCCGCTATCAGGCGGGCAGTCAGTGAGGAGAGCTCCCATGTCAGGCCACGGCACCCCGATCCCGATGACATCGCGCAAATGCGGACCGTTGAGCGGTGAAGCGCATGTGCCCGGCGACAAGTCGATCAGCCACCGGTCGCTGATTCTTGGCGCATTGGCGGTGGGCGAAACGGTGATCACCGGATTGCTGGAAGGCGAGGACGTGCTGGACACGGCCAAGGCGATGCGTGCCTTCGGGGCCGAGATCAGCCGCGATGACGCCGGGGTCTGGCATGTCCACGGCGTTGGCGTCGGCGGTTTCGCCGAACCGGGGGGCGTGATCGATTGCGGCAACTCGGGGACCGGCGTGCGTCTGATCATGGGTTCGATGGCGACGTCGCCAATCGTGGCCACCTTTAGCGGCGATGCCAGCCTGAACAAGCGACCGATGGCGCGGGTGACTGATCCGTTGGCATTGTTCGGGGCGCGCGCGGTGGGCCGGTCAGGCGGGCGGTTGCCGATGACCATCGTCGGCGCGGTCGATCCGGTGCCGGTGCGCTATGAGGTGCCGGTGCCGTCGGCACAGGTTAAATCGGCGGTGTTGCTGGCCGGGTTGAACGCGCCGGGACAGACCGTGGTGATCGAAAAGGAAGCCACCCGCGACCATACCGAAAGAATGCTGGCGGGCTTTGGCGCCGAAATCACCACCGAGGTGACCGATGAGGGCCGGGTCATTACCCTGACCGGGCAGCCCGAATTGCAGCCGCAAACCATCGTCGTCCCGCGCGACCCGTCCAGCGCGGCCTTTCCGGTCTGTGCTGCGCTGATCGTGCCGGGATCGGATGTCTTGGTGCCCAATATCGGGCTAAACCCCACCCGCGCGGGGCTGTTCTATACGCTGCAGGACATGGGCGCCGACCTGAGTTTCGAAAATATGCGCGAAGAAGGCGGCGAACCGGTGGCCGATCTGCGCGCCAAGTTTTCCCCTGATTTGCACGGCATCGAAGTGCCGCCCGAACGCGCCGCCAGCATGATCGACGAATATCCGGTGCTGTCGGTGGTTGCGGCCTTTGCGGCGGGCGACACGGTGATGCGCGGGGTCAAGGAATTACGGGTGAAGGAAAGCGACCGGATCGCGGCGATGGCGGCGGGTCTGCGCGCCAATGGGATCGAAGTCGAAGACGGTCCTGATTGGTGGGTCGTCAAGGGGCGCGGCCACGGCAAAGTGGCGGGTGGTGCGACTTGCGAAAGCCATCTGGATCACCGTATCGCAATGAGCTTCCTGGTGCTGGGCATGGCCAGCGAAAAACCGGTCGGTGTCGATGATGGCGGCCCGATCGCCACGTCCTTCCCGATCTTCGAAGGATTGATGGCCGCTTTGGGGGCCGATATCCACCGCGACGGAGGAATCTGATATGACCCGCCTGTTCTGGGTCGTGTTCGCGACGTCTATGGCCGTTTATCTGGCGATGGCGCTTTGGACCGTGCCGCATCTGGCCGCGCTTACCGATGGTCAGATGATCCTTGATATGCGCCCGACGGGCTATTCCCATGCCGAAGTGGTCGATTATTTGGCCGCCTTGGGCGATGACGGTCGCGCGTTTTATCTGACGGTACAACACCGGCTGGATCTGGCGTATCCCGCCTTGTTGGCGGCGAGTTTCGGCATCGGTTTCGCGATCCTGTATGCGGGGTGGCTGCGTTGGGGTTTGATCGCGGCAGCTGTGCTGGGGATGGTGGCCGATTATAGCGAAAATGCGCATGTCGCGACGATCCTGCACTCTGCGGTCGAGGCGGTCAGCGTGGAAATGGTGCAGAGCGCCAGTTTCTGGACACTGGTGAAATCCGGCGCTGACAGCCTGTGTTATATGGCCCTGCTGATCGGTGGCGGTTTGGCCCTGATTGCGCGCTGGAAGCGGCGGGGATGAAACGCGGCAGTTGCCTGTGTGGGCGCGTTCACTATGAAACCGAAGCTGAATTCGGTCCGGCCACGGCCTGTCATTGCAGTCAATGCCGCAAGATCACCGGCAGCTATTCTGTTGCCGCCCCGGTGCCGCAAAACAGTCTGGTTCTGAGCGGCGAACCGCGCTGGTTGGTATCCTCGCCCGGAACACGGCGTGGGTTTTGCCCCGAATGCGGGTCATACCTGTTCTGGGAAGAAGGCGACGGCTTGACCTGGGTGTCATTGGGAACGGTGGACGGGCCGACGGGAACGCGGCTGGAAAATCATATTTTCTGCGCTTACAAAGGCGATTACCACGACCTGACCGACACGGTGCCGCATTACCGCGAAGGCTGGTCCAGCGAGGAGATCGAGTGATGACGTTTACCATAGCAATCGACGGGCCAGCCGCGGCGGGCAAAGGGACGATTTCCAAAGCCGTGGCCAATAAATATGGTTTTGCCCATCTCGATACCGGGTTGTTGTATCGCGCGGTCGGGGCGCGGATGCTGGACGGGGTCGAACCGATCGAAGCGGCGCGGACGTTGTCACAAGACGCGCTGGAAGCTTCCAATCTGCGCACGCATGAAGTCGCGCAGGCCGCCAGCAAGGTCGCCGCGATCCCCGAAGTGCGCGAAGCGCTGGTCGATTTTCAGCGTGCTTTTGCCCGCCGTCAGGGCGGTGCGGTTCTGGACGGGCGCGATATCGGCACCGTGATTTGCCCCGAGGCCGAAGCCAAGCTCTATGTGACCGCCAGCGCCGAAGTGCGGGCCGAGCGGCGGTTTCAGGAATTGCAGGGCAAGGGGTCGGATTTGAGCTTTGACGAGGTGCTGGCCGAAGTGAAGGAACGCGACGCGCGCGACAGCGAACGCGCCACCGCGCCGATGAAACCGGCCGAAGATGCGGTGCTGATCGACACTTCAAACCTGTCGATCGACGACGCGGTGGCCGCCGCGATCCGCGCGATCGACAGCAAACACGCGGCTGGGTAAGCCCCCGATCCCGATCTGCCGCCCGATCTGCCGGATGTGATCCCTGTTCGCTGCGTGAACGGGTCAGTCCGGCGTATCGGCTGCCGCATCATAACGCTGTCGGCAGACATCGATATTCGTCAGATTGTCGATTGCCCAGCGGCCAATGGACCGCACCGGTTCGCTGAAGGACTTTCCCAGCGGTGTCAGGGCGTATTCCACCTTGGGGGGGATCGTCGGGTGATAGGTCCTGCTGATCAACCCATCGCGTTCGAGTTCCTTCAAGGTCAGGCTGAGCATCCTTTGAGTGATGCCAAGATGACGTTTGAGTTCGTTGAACCGCATGGTGCCACCGTCCAGCGTGATCACGATCATCACGCTCCACCGGTCGCCGACGCGCGCCAGCACGTCCTTTATGCGCTGGCATTGCGCCGCGTCCTGGGCGGGGTGGGCGGCGGTATCTTCCATGTAACCGAGGGTCATTGATGTGCCTTCTTGCGACTGGGCGGGTATAGATTATGTATCCGGTTTCGAATCTATACCGCCTTATGCGTTGAAGAGCAAATGAAGGACCGAAGTCATGTTGAAAGAAAAGCTGAACTGGCGCTATGCGACCAAGAAGATGGACCCGTCGAAAACCGTGCCGGATGAAAAAATCGATGCCATCCTCGAGGCGATCAGCCTGGCACCGACATCCAGCGGGTTGCAGCCGTTCGAGGTGATTGTGGTCAAGAACCCCGAAACCCGCGCCAAGCTGAGCGAAGCGGCGATGGGCCAGCAGCAGCTGATCGAAGGGTCGCATGTTCTGGTTTTTGCGGCCTGGGACAATTACAGCGAAGAACGGATCGACGCTGTCGTCGCCCAGATGGCCGAAGAACGCGGCGCGAACGAAATGCTGGATGCCTATTACACCCGGCTCAAGGCGCTTTATCTGCCGCGTGACGAACAGGTGAATTTCGAACATTCAGCCCGTCAGGCCTATATCGCGCTTGGTATCGCGCTGACGGCCGCCGCGTTCGAAGAAGTGGATGCGACCCCGATGGAAGGGTTCGACCCGGCAGCGGTCGACGAAATCCTTGGCCTGCGGGCGCGCGGATTGCGGTCGGTGCTGGTGGTGCCGCTGGGGTATCGTCAAGAAGACAGCGATTGGCTGGTCAATCTCAAGAAGGTGCGCCGCCCGCGCGACCATTTCGTGACCGAGGTCGCCTGATCATTGGGCAGGGGCCGATTGGTCCCTGCCGTCCCGGCCTGAGGTCTTGCAACCTGCGCCCGGAACCTGTTTTGTGCGCCCCGAAATGCTGCGGTTTCCAGAAGGACAGGATATGCAAACGAGACGACTTGGAACACAGGGTGCCGACGTTTCCGCGCTTGGGATCGGCGCGATGAGCTTTGCCGAATTCTACGGCCCGACGACGGATGAAAATTCCTATGCCATCCTGGACGCGGCGATGGACGCCGGGGTCACTCATATCGATACTTCCAATGTCTATGGTATGGGCCGGTCGGAAACCGCTATCGGGGCGTATTTGAAATCGCGCGGTCAGGCGGCGCGGGATCATTTCGTCATCGCCACCAAGGCGGGGATTTCCAAGGATGCCGACGGCAACCGCAAATTCGACAATTCGCTCGATCATTTCGAAGCCGAACTGGACAAGAGCCTGGAACGGATGGGGATCGATTGCGTCGATCTGTTCTACATGCACCGCTATGATGCCAGCCGCCCGATCGAAGACGTGGCCGAAGCGCTGGCGGCGCTGGTCAAGAAGGGTAAGACCAAAGCCATCGGCCTGTCCGAAATCGCCCCAAGTACCCTGCGCCGCGCCGCTGCGGTGCATCCGATTGCGGCGGTACAATCGGAATATTCGCTGGCCACGCGGGCACCCGAACTGGGGTTGTTGCAGGCCTGCGCAGACCTGGGCACTGCCTTCGTGGCGTTTTCGCCGGTGGGTCGGTCGTTCCTAACCGATGACCCGATCCCGGTCTCGCGGGTATCCGATCTTGGCTTTTTGAAAAGCAATCCGCGGTTCCAGCAGCCGAATTATGATTACAACATTGCCGCAACCAAACCATTCCGCGCGCTGGCAGCGGACATGGGAATGCCGGCGGCGTCGCTGGCGATTGCCTGGACACTGCACAAGGGCGATCATGTTCTGCCGATTCCCGGCACCCGGTCGACCGCGCATTTTGCCGAACTTGTTCAAGGCGCGAACGCGGTGCTGAGCGACAGCGATATGGCCCGGATCGAGGATGTGCTGCCGGTGGGCTGGGCACATGGCGACCGCTACAATGCCGGGCAGTGGGTTGGGCCGGAACGATATTGCTGAAGGTGGGGCTTTCTTTCTGCCCGATGTGACAGCTTGGCCTTTCCAAGGCCGCGTTGGCTGTGCCGGGTCGGTGTTGGGCAGAAAACACTGGCTGTTAGGCCTTGCTTTCAAGGCCGCATCGCTGTATATGCGCCCACGTCGATAAGGCGTAAAGCCATAAAATAAAGAGATCGAGCAGGGTCGGTTCACCGGCCCTCTTTGTTTTGTGAATGCCCGACAGACCAAACCAAGACCGGTGGAGACA
Organism: Thalassovita gelatinovora; assembly: GCF_001458355.1. Classification (GTDB taxonomy): domain Bacteria; phylum Pseudomonadota; class Alphaproteobacteria; order Rhodobacterales; family Rhodobacteraceae; genus Thalassobius; species Thalassobius gelatinovorus. Next base: position 201,808 of record NZ_CYSA01000027.1, read on the forward strand.
ACCGCCAGGCCAGTAACATCGATATGTAAAGGATTGAAACGCCACATGGCTGATACCACTATGGAGGAATTCGAAGCCCTCCTTAACGAAAGCTTCGAAATGGACACCCCGGACGAAGGTTCGGTTGTCAAAGGCAAGGTCATCGCAATTGAAGCGGGCCAAGCCATCATCGACGTCGGCTACAAAATGGAAGGCCGCGTTGATCTGAAAGAATTCGCAAATCCCGGTGAAGCCCCCGAAATCGCCGTTGGCGACGAGGTTGAAGTCTTCTTGCGCTCGGCTGAAAACGCCCGTGGCGAAGCCGTCATTTCGCGCGAAATGGCGCGTCGTGAAGAAGCTTGGGATCGTCTGGAAAAAGCATACGCCGACGAAGAACGCGTCGAAGGCGCGATCTTTGGCCGCGTCAAAGGTGGCTTCACCGTCGATCTGGGCGGCGCTGTTGCGTTCTTGCCCGGTTCACAGGTTGATGTGCGCCCCGTGCGCGACGCTGGCCCGCTGATGGGCCTCAAGCAGCCGTTCCAGATCCTGAAAATGGACCGTCGCCGTGGCAACATCGTTGTGTCGCGCCGCGCTATCCTGGAAGAAAGCCGCGCCGAACAGCGTGCCGAAGTCATTGGCAACCTGACCGAAGGTCAGACCGTCGATGGTGTGGTCAAGAACATCACCGAATACGGTGCGTTCGTTGATCTGGGCGGTGTTGACGGCCTGTTGCACGTTACCGATATGGCATGGCGTCGCGTCAACCACCCGTCGGAAATCCTGACGATCGGCGAAACCGTCAAGGTTCAGGTCATCAAGATCAACAAAGACACCCACCGCATTTCGCTGGGCATGAAGCAGCTGCAGGAAGATCCGTGGGATCTGGTTGCTGCCAAGTATCCGCTGAATTCGGTCCACAAGGGTCGCGTCACCAACATCACCGATTACGGTGCGTTTGTTGAGTTGGAGCCCGGTGTTGAAGGTCTGGTTCACGTTTCGGAAATGTCCTGGACCAAGAAGAACGTGCATCCCGGCAAGATCGTTTCGACCAGCCAGGAAGTCGACGTCATGGTTCTGGAAATCGACCAGGCCAAGCGTCGCGTGTCGCTGGGTCTGAAACAAACCCAACGCAACCCGTGGGAAGTGTTTGCAGAAACCCATCCCGAAGGCACCGAAGTCGAAGGCGAAGTCAAGAACATCACCGAATTCGGTCTGTTCATCGGCCTGCCGGGCGAAATCGATGGCATGGTTCACCTCAGCGATCTGTCTTGGGACGAACGCGGCGAAGAGGCGATCCAGAACTACCGCAAGGGCGACATCGTTCAGGCCGTGGTTTCGGAAGTCGACGTCGAGAAAGAGCGTATTTCGCTGTCGATCAAGGCGCTGGGCGGCGACAAGTTCGCCGAAGCGGCTGGCGGCGTGAAGCGTGGTTCGATCATCACCGTTGCGGTCACTGCGATCGAAGAAGGCGGCATCGAAGTCGAATTCGAAGGCATGAAATCCTTCATCCGCCGTTCGGATCTGTCGCGTGATCGTTCCGAACAGCGCCCCGAGCGTTTTTCGGTCGGTGACAAGGTCGACGTCCGCGTCACCAATGTCGACATGAAATCGCGCCGTCTGGGTCTGTCGATCAAGGCACGCGAGATTGCCGAAGAAAAAGAGGCTGTACAACAGTACGGTTCCTCGGATTCGGGTGCATCGCTGGGCGATATCCTGGGTGCCGCTCTGAAAGGCGACGACGACTGATCCTTTCGGGATCGGACGTTCGTGGAAATTGGGCCCCGCAACTGCAAGGTTGCGGGGCCTTTTTGCATCCAAAGATTGTGATCCGGGGCCATTCGGGATGGCCGGATCTGGTTCTTTGCCAAGTCCGAGTTGCGAATTTGTAGGCGAATCAATGGCTTCTCTGCAGTGCAGCAGTAGCGGCCCGGCCGCCCGGTAAATTGTCCACATCGCGGAATTGTTAACTGAAATTCCCGGAATCTGGGCGAAAACGAGCCTGAATCTGGTGCCTTGGGGTGAAAATCCCACAGATTCAATTGTTTTCGGCCAACTGCGTGTTTGCGCCCGCAGCCTTTCTTCCTATAGTCAGTCGCAACGCGCCAATAAGATCCAAATCCTATGACGGGGGAGAGATACTCGATGATCCGATCGGAATTGATCCAAAAAATCGCTGATGAAAATCCGCATCTCTTCCAGCGCGATGTCGAAAAAATCGTCAATACCATCTTCGACGAAATCACCGGCGCAATGGCGCGCGGTGATCGGGTCGAACTGCGTGGTTTCGGCGCGTTTTCAGTCAAGCAACGGGATGCTAGAACCGGGCGAAACCCACGCACCGGTGAATCGGTCGAGGTTGAGGAAAAGCATGTGCCTTTCTTCAAGACCGGTAAGCTGCTGCGCGATCGACTGAACGGAAAGTAAACCGCCTATGCGCTATATTCGTTATGCCTTTCTCGCCTGTCTGGGCATTGCTTTGGTGTCTATTGCCTTGGCCAATCGTGGCGATGTTTCGCTGGCTTTGCTGCCCGAAACTCTGGCCGACCTGACCGGTCTGTCCTACCGGATCGAATTGCCGCTTTTCGTGGTGATCTTCGGCGGGATCATTGCCGGGCTGCTGATCGGCTTTGTTTGGGAATGGATGCGCGAATACAAACATCGCGCCGAAGCTTCGCGCAAATCGCGCGAAGTGCATGATCTGGAACGGCAGTTGAAGCGGGAAAAACGCCGCGCTGACAGTGCAGAAAACAAGGACGAAGTCCTTGCTCTGCTGGACGAAGCGTCCTGAGCCCATGCCATCCGATGTCAGAGTGAAAATCTGCGGGTTGCGCCAACCCGAAGAGGTCGAGGTTGTAGCCCGCGCCGGCGCGGCCTATGCAGGATTCGTATTTTTCCCGAAATCGCCGCGCAACGTCAGTGTCGAACAGGCGCGCGAACTGGCTTGGGCCGCGCCGGTCGGGCTGGCCAAGGTGGCTTTGGTGGTGAATGCCGACGATGCGTTTCTGGATGCGATCAATGACAAAGTCGCCATCGATATGTGGCAATTACACGGTTCTGAAAGCCCCGAACGGGTGGCCGAAATCAAGGCGCGCTATGGCCTGCCGGTGATGAAGGCGGTGGGTATCGCGACCAAGCAAGACGTCGCTGCGATTGATCTCTATGCCGGGGTGGCCGATCAGCTTCTGATCGACGCCAAGGCCCCGAAAGGGGCCGATCTGCCCGGCGGGCGGGGGTTGCCCTTCGATTGGCAACTGGTGGTGCGGAAATACTGGCCTTGCCCGTGGATGTTGGCCGGGGGGCTGACCCCGGACAACGTGTTGAGGGCGATCAATCTGACCGGGGCGCGGCAGGTCGATGTCAGTTCGGGCGTGGAAAGCGCGCCGGGGGTCAAAGACCTAAACCTGATCGAAGCCTTCGTGGCCGCAGCAAAGTTGTAACCAAAGCGGCTTGACCAACGGTTGACCGGATATGCAATGCGTTATTGTCACCTGCCGCAATACCTCACCGGGCCGGCGCGTTCGGCCCAAGGGAACGTCTTCGCATCCAGATCCTGATTGCTTTCGTAGCGATTTTTTCCGTGCGGGATTGAGACCGGGTAAGGACGGGTTAAATTTCCCCTCGGGCATTTCCTTCACGCAGTGAAGCCAGTATGAAGATGCCGATGTAAATATAGGGCGCACCCGATGACCGATCTTTTCAACAGCTTCATGACCGGCCCCGACGAAAAGGGTCGTTTTGGTGATTTCGGCGGGCGTTTCGTGTCTGAAACACTGATGCCGCTGATCCTGTCGTTGGAAGAAGAATACGAAAAAGCCAAGACCGACGCGGATTTCTGGGCCGAAATGGATGACCTGTGGAAAAACTACGTGGGCCGTCCTTCGCCGCTGTATTACGCCGAAGGGCTGACCAAGCATCTGGGTGGTGCAAAAATCTATCTCAAACGCGACGAACTGAACCATACCGGCGCGCATAAGATCAACAATGTTCTGGGGCAGATACTGCTGGCCCGCCGGATGGGCAAGACCCGGATCATTGCCGAAACCGGCGCCGGTCAGCATGGCGTCGCCACCGCGACCGTTTGCGCAAAATTCGGCCTGAAATGCGTCGTCTATATGGGCGCGCATGATGTTGAACGGCAAAAGCCCAATGTGTTCCGGATGCAGCTTCTGGGCGCAGAAGTGATTTCGGTGACGTCGGGGCGTGGCACGTTGAAGGACGCGATGAACGATGCGCTGCGCGACTGGGTCACCAATGTGCACGACACATTCTATTGCATCGGCACGGTGGCTGGCCCGCATCCCTATCCGGCAATGGTGCGCGATTTCCAGTCGATCATCGGCAAGGAAGTCCGCTGGCAGTTGGAAGAACAAGAAGGCGAAGGTCGCCTGCCTGATTCCTTGATTGCCGCCATCGGTGGTGGGTCGAACGCAATGGGGCTGTTTTATCCGTTCCTCGATGACAAATCTGTCCGCATCATCGGGGTCGAAGCCGGCGGCAAGGGCGTGAACGAAAAAATGGAACATTGCGCGTCGTTGACCGGCGGTCGACCCGGCGTGTTGCATGGCAATCGCACCTATCTGTTGCAAGATGACGATGGCCAGATCCTCGAAGGCTATTCGATCTCTGCCGGTCTTGATTATCCCGGAATCGGGCCGGAACACAGCTGGCTGCACGATACCGGACGGGCCGAATATGTTTCGGTCACCGATACCGAAGCTTTGGAGGCGTTCAAGCTGAGCTGTTCGACCGAAGGCATCATCCCGGCGCTGGAACCCTGCCATGCTCTGGCCCATGTGACAAAGATCGCACCGGACCTGCCCAGCGATCATATCATGGTGATGAATATGTGCGGTCGCGGCGACAAGGATATTTTCACCGTGGCGCGCCATCTGGGCATCGATATCGTTGGCGAAGTGGGCCGCTGAACTTTAGGAAAAACCGGTATGGCTAACCCAATTCGCGTTGATATTGTTTCCGACGTCATGTGCCCTTGGTGCTTTGTCGGCTATCATCAACTGCGGCTGGCGCAACAGCAGACCGGGATCGGCGCGGATATCCATTGGCATCCGTTCGAACTTAATCCCGACATGGTCCCCGACGGGGAAAACATCCGCGATCACATGAAGCGCAAATATGGCGCGACGCAGCAACAAAGCGCCGACGCACGGGATCGGTTGACCGCGTTGGGTGTCGAATTGGGCGCACCGATCACCTTCAGCGATGACAAGCGCATCTACAACACCTTCCCGCTGCACCGGATGATCCATTGGGCCGAACAGGCGCAGCTTGGCAGCGCATTGAAGCTGGCGCTGCTCGAGGCGTATTTTTCCGATAACAAAACCATGAACGATGCCGATGCGATGGCCGACGTCGCGGCAGGCGTCGGGCTGGACCGGGATCGGGCATTGGAAATCCTGCAAGGCGACGATTACACCGCCGAAGTCCGCGCAAAGCAGCAATTCTGGACCACGCGCGGTATCACCGGCGTGCCCGCGATGGTGTTCGATAAGAAACATCTGGTCGTTGGTGCGCAAGGTGTGGCGAATTACGCGAACATCCTGCGGCAGCTATCCGGGGCCGATACCGAACAGGTTTAACACCCCGTTGCGATTCCCGTGGGCAGACTCACCGCCAAATCAATTCCAGAATCGGCGTAAAAATCCGCAGTCGGTGACGCGGGCTTGTAAACTCAGGTTTAATCGGCATCCGTCCGCCGCGGAATTGCCCGGTTTAGATGAAAAATAATCTTACTAACAATATGTAACCAAAGCATAAAACTATAAACCATGGTTTATGGCCGCCACATGAACCTGGGTGGAATGGCCTGTTGCACTGCATCCGTTGTTTCTTGTCTTCACACCGACCGCAGCACGGTTCCTCGCCGCGGTTTCGGCCACAAGTCAAATAACAAACGCAAACAAGCGACACCCAAACCAGGAGAAAAACCCATGAAAGTCCTTATCCCACTGGCCGCATCGGTTCTTATGTTCAGCAACCCGGCAGCAGCAAGCCAATTGGAAACCGCGATGAACCGCGTTGTCGCGAATTATGTCGCTCGTCTTGAGATCGGGCAGAACAATTGGGCCAAGCCAGACAGCTTTGAAGGGGCGTCTTATCAGGAAGCATCGAACCGCATGAACGACCCCGATTATGATCCCCGCGATCCAGCCAATGCCTGGGGCGGCCATGATGGTGGCAATGACGACCGCGGTGGGCGCGGCGAAAGCGACCACGGCGGCAACGGCGAAAGCGACCACGGTGGCAACGGTGAAGGCGACCACGGCGGCAACGGCGAAAGCGACCACGGTGGCAACGGTGAAGGCGACCACGGCGGTAACGGTGAAGGCGACCACGGCGGTAACGGTGAAGGCGACCACGGTGGCAATGGCGAAGGTGACCACAGCGGGGATGGTGAAGGCGACCACGGTGGCAATGGCGAAGGCGACCATGGTGGGGATGGCGAAGGTGACCACGGCGGGGATGACTGATCGGTCGCGTTCCCATATGCCAATAATTGCATAACACTCGGCTGCCCTGCTTGACGGGGCGGCCAAATTCCTGCCTAGGTTTATCGCATGTTAAAAAAAATCCGCCTGCTTTTCCTGATGGCCGTTCTGACGCTGGCCGCATTGCCCGCGGCGGCGGATCAGATCCGCGACAGCATCGTATCCCAATTGAAACAGCAAGGTTATGAACAGATCGCTGTCAGCCGCACATGGCTTGGCAGAACGCGAATCCTCGCCGAGAGGGGAAGCGAACGGCGCGAGATCATCATCAATCCCCGAACCGGCGAAATCCTGCGTGATTTCTGGCGCAGCGATGCTGCCACCGGAGCAGCGCTGTTGGCGCATCCGGAAGCCGGGGCAAGGTCTGGCGGTGGATCCGGTGGGGGGGCAGACGCTTCGGGTGACGACTCTGGTGATGATGACTCCGGCGACGATTCCGGTGATGACGACTCTGGTGATGACGGGGGGGATGATTCCGGCGGCGATGGGGAAGGCGATTCCGGCGACGGCGATTCCGGCGATGGCGATGGTGACTCCGGCGATAGTGACTGAGGGGACTGACCAATGCGAAGCTTCTCTTTCATCACGCTCATATTCGTCATTCAGGCGGTCTGTGCCATCTTTTTCGTATCCGACATCCTGTTGACCGTTTTGGGCCTGCGCAGCAGTCCCATATCCTGGCAGACCCGCGAATTGCTGGAAATCGTGGCTGCGCTGGGCCTGCTGTTGGGGTTGATCCTTGGGGCTGGAGCGATTCTTCACAGCATGAAAGAAGCCCGCCAGGTGCGGGGCCAGTTGCGGGTGGCTTCGGGGGCTTTCATGGAACTGCTTGAGGAAAAGTTCGACCTTTGGGCATTGACGCCCGCCGAACGCGATGTGGCGATGTTTTCGATTAAGGGAATGAACACGGGCGAAATTGCCGGATTGCGCAACACCTCGGAAGGCACCGTGAAAGCCCAGACCAACGCGATCTACCGCAAGGCGCAGGTGACAAGCCGACCGCAGCTTTTAAGCCTGTTCATCGAAGACCTGATGGCCGATGCCTTGCCCGGTGTCGATGTCGAACCGTTGCAACAGCGTCAATCTGGAACGCGATAGACCTCAAGAATATCCAGCGGGACCATGTCCAGCGCGGCCTGATGGGTGGCTTCCAGCCGCACCAAGGGCGCACAGCCTTCGTCATGCGCCTGTAAGAACCGCGCAGCGCACAGACACCATTTATCCCCCGGTTTCAGACCGGGAAAACGGTATTGCGGCATTGGCGTGGTCAGATCGTTGCCGACATATTTCGAAAACGCCAGAAATTCGGCAGTCATGATCACGCAAACCGTGTGGCTTCCACTGTCTTCGGCGCAGGTATTGCAGTGGCCGTCGCGGAAATAGCCGGTAAGCGGGTCGTTGGAACAAGGTTCCAGTGCGGTGCCGATGACATTGACGGACGGGGACGGGATGACCATGTGCGCGCTCCTGTTTTCTGACCGCAGTCTAGGCGGGCGACGCCATTTGAGATAGTGGCAAATGCGGCGGATTGGCCCGCGCCCGGAAATGCGCGGCCAGGCTCACTTGAACTTATCCATCAGCTTTTCCATCGGGCTGCGATTGTCTGCCTGCTTTGCCGGTTCAGGCGTGGCGGGGGCGTCCGGTTTGGTCTTGTTGTTGCCGCCGGAACTGCGCGGCGGGGCCACCCGTAGCGCCACCGCATTGAGAAATTTTCCGCTGTCACCCGACGCAAGTTTCGCTGCCCCGTCGCTGATCCCGCGCAGCAGATCGTCAAGCCAGTCCTGATCGGCCTTGGCGAAATCAGACAGCACGTAACCCGCCACCCGGTCCTTATGGCCGGGATGACCAATGCCCAACCGCACCCGGCCATAGTCGGCCCCGATATGTTGATGGATCGACCGCAGCCCGTTATGGCCAGCATGGCCGCCGCCCTGCTTGACCCGGCATTTGCCCGGCGCTAGGTCCAGCTCGTCATGGAACACCATCACGTCGGCGGGGCTCAGTTTATAGAACCGCATCGCTTCGCCGACCGATTGGCCGGACAGGTTCATGAAGGTTTCGGGCTTCAGCAAGATCACCTTTTCGCGGCCCAGCTTGCCTTCGCTCAACTGGCCCTGAAATTTCGCCCGCCAAGGCGCAAAGCCATGATCCTCGGCGATCCGGTCCAGCGCCATGAAGCCGATATTGTGGCGGTTGCCGGCGTATTTCGCCCCCGGATTTCCCAGGCCAATCCAGAGTTGCATTGTGGGGGGGGTCCTTCAATCTGGTTTGCAACAATTTAACCGGCGTCATGAAAGGAATCAACGGGTTGCAACAGAATGAACGGCAGATGGAAATATCGAAGAAATATCCCGGCACGATGATCAAGCGGATCGTTGATTGCATGTCCGAAAGCGGGCTGACCTATGATCCGGTTGCCAGCAACGGGCGGGTGATCGGGTTCGCGTGGGTGCAAGGGGACTGATCCCGGTCCCACGATCTGGACCAAAGAAAAACGCGGACCCGAAGGCCCGCGTTTCCCAAAATTCAAAGCGCGATGGCGTTGAAGATTATTCTTCAGCCGCTTCCGCGACTTCTTCGCCTTCACCTTCGTCTTCGTCCTCAGCCGAACGCAGACCCGACGGGGCCGACACGTTGGCGATCACGAAATCGCGGTCGATCGTGGTCTTGGCCCCTGCGGGCAGGGTCACGTCGCTGATGTGCAGCACGTCACCGATTTCGACCTCGGACAGATCGATTTCAAGCTTCTCAGGGATGTCACCGGCCAGAACGTTCAATTCCACTTCGGGGCGCACAATGGTCAGAACGCCGCCTTTTTTCAAACCGGGGCAAGTTTCCTGATTGAGGAAGTCCACGTGGATGAACAAGCTGATCCGGCTGGTGCGGCGCAAACGCATGAAATCGACATGGGTCGGCAAATCCTTGACCACGTCGCGTTGCACGTCGCGGCAGATCACACGCACGTCGTCCTGACCGTCAACCTTGAGGTTGAACAGGGTCGACTTGAACCGACCGGCTTTCAGGCGCTTGAGCAGCGCGTTGAACGGGATGTTGATCGGCAGCGGATCGGCGTCACCACCGAAAACGATACCGGGAACTTTGCCTTCGCGACGTGCCTGACGAGCGGCGCCCTTGCCTGTCCCCGTCCGGGCCTCAGCGTGAAGATCAGGAATTTCTCCAGCCATTTGAATTCTCCAATATGTCAGATGCGCGGGTATCCTCCAAGGCTGTATACCCGCATGAAGACGCGCGTATAGACCAGTCTTGGAAAATTGAAAAGGCCTTTTTCGCAAGGCGTTGCCGGTTCCGTTTCCTTGAAACCGAAACGTCAACGCGGCTATGGGGCCCGATGCAAACGCCGGTCAGTTTTCGCTGACCGGTTCATGCAGATACCCGCCCGCCGCGACGATCCGGTCGTAAAGCGCAAAATCTTCTGCCCGGGCGTCGCGCAGCCGGGCCTCCATTTCGGCGCTCAACGGCGCGTCGATCTGCGGTGACACGTTCTTCTGCTTGGTCTCGAAATCCTGCCCCAGCCGCGCGGACAGGAACTGCCGCAGCAGGAGCGGGCGCTCATAGGCAAACAGGTGATCAACCCGGACCGCACCGTCTTCTGAGGCCAGAAAGGTCAATTGGCTGCCGATCCGGGCGAATTCCGGCGGCCGCGGCGCGATCACTTCGGCCACGAAGTCGTCAAAACGCATGCCTTCCAGAACGCCCTTTTCCTTCTTCGGTGTCGGACGACTGCGGTATCGGTACCAACTGCGGATCTGTTCGATCGGATGACGCATCACCGCGACGCGTTCCGGGGTCAGCCCATGCGCCTCCCGCAGATACGGGCCGAAATGACGCTCATATTTGCGCAGCGACATATGCTTATAAGCGGCCTTGCCGGAAAAGCTGATCTCGGCCTTGCCTTTCAGCGCAAGGTGATAAGCGGTGGAACCGGTTTTGGGAACCGCAAACAAAACCAGATTGGCGTCAACGAAAACCAGCATTCAGGGGCCTCTTCCTTGCTTCGCGCCACACTGCCCCAGCCCGCAAGAAGTGTCAAAACCCTGATCTTCTTCTGTTTGAAAATATCCTCGGGGGGGTGGCCCGAAGGGCCTTGGGGGGCAGACAGCCCCCCTTGTCGCGACCTGTTACTGCCAGCGTCCGGCGAAATCTTCCGGCACCATCAGGACGGATCGGTCCAGTTCGTCGATCCGGCGCCGACCACATAACGCCATGGACAGGTCCAGTTCCTTGTGCAGCACTTCCAGCGCTGTGCTGACCCCTTGTTCGCCCATCGCTCCCAGCCCGTAAACGAAGGCGCGGCCGATATAGGTGCCCTTGGCCCCCATCGCCATGGCTTTCAGAATGTCCTGTCCCGACCGGATGCCGCTGTCGAGATGGACTTCGACCTGATCGCCCACCGCATCCAGAATCGACGGCAGCGCCTTGATCGAACTGATCGCCCCGTCCAACTGCCGACCGCCATGGTTCGACACGATGATGGCGTCGGCGCCCACCTGCAGCGCCATTTTCGCGTCCTCGGCGTCCAGAATCCCTTTCAGGATCACCGGACCGCCCCATTCTTCCTTGATCCGGGCGATCTTGCCCCAGTCAAGGGTGGGGTCGAATTGTTCAGCGGTCCAGGCCCCCAGATTGGCAGCGTCCGTCACCCCTTCGGCATGACCGACGATATTGCCGAAATGGCGCCGTTTCGCCCCCAGCATTCCAATACCCCAGCGCCATTTCGTCATCAGGTTGGCGACGGTCGCGGGTGTCAGTTTCGGCGGTGCGCTCAGCCCGTTTTTCAGATCCTTGTGGCGCTGCCCGAGGATCTGAAGATCCAGGGTGATGACCAGGGCCGAACATTTCGCATCCTTGGCGCGCTGGATCAGCCGGCTGACGAAATCGGTGTCCTTCATGGTGTAAAGCTGGAACCAGAAGGGTTTGGTGGTGGCTTCGGCCACGTCCTCGATCGAATTGATCGACATGGTCGACAAGGTGAAGGGGACGCCGAACTTTTCCGCCGCTCGCGCCGCCTTGATTTCGCCATCGGCGCATTGCATGCCGGTCAACCCGACCGGGGCCAGTGCCACCGGCATGGCCACGTTCTGGCCGATCATCTGGGTCGCGGTCGAGCGTCCCGACATGTCCACCGCCACCCGCTGGCGCAGCCGGATCTGGTCGAAATCGGACACGTTCTCTCGGAAGGTCTGTTCGGTCCAACTGCCGCTTTCGGCGTAGTCATAGAACATGCGCGGAGCGCGGCGTTTGTAAATTCGTTTGAGGTCATCGATGCAGGTAATGACTGGCATAAAGGCGCTCTTTCTGCGGTATTGGTTAAAATTTTTTACCAATGAGAACCGCCTATCGCAACTGTTATTGCGGAAATGTGGCCGTTCCGGCCCAATTGGTCATCGTTGCCAAATCGAGCGCACAGGTTTTGCACTGCAACAGGTGCAACGCAGATGGGGGCGCTGCCCCCGCCATTGAAAACAAGAGGTTTTCAACGGCTCCCCCGAGTATTTACACCAAGAAGAAACGGCATGTTTTCATCTTGCGCCAAATACGCTTCGGGTCAGGCGCGGTGGGCCCCATCTGACAGGGACTTGACGAAAGCGGCGACTTGCGCGACCGATTTGCCTTCACCGATCTGTTTGACGATCGCCGAACCGACAACGCAGCCGTCGGCGACGCTGGCAATGTTTTCGGCAGTGTCGGGCGTGTTGATGCCAAACCCGACGATCACCGGCAAATCTGTCTGCGCCTTGATGCGGGCCACTTCCGGTCCGACATCGGTGGCCTGTGCCTCGGCGGCGCCGGTGATGCCGGTGATCGACACGTAATAGACGAAACCCGAGGTGTTTTGCAGCACTTTGGGCAGCCGTTTGTCGTCAGTGGTTGGTGTGGCCAAGCGGATGAAGTTGAGCCCGGCCTTTTGCGCCGGAATGCAGAGTTCATCGTCTTCCTCGGGGGGCAGATCTACCACGATCAACCCATCGATGCCGGCCGCCTTGGCATCGACCAGAAACCTGTCCACGCCCCGGCTATAGATCGGATTGTAATACCCCATCATCACGATCGGCGTGGTATCGTCCGTCTTGCGGAATTCGGTCGCCATATCGAGCGTCTTTTGCAAGGTCTGGCCGCTTTCCAACGCGCGCTGACCGGCCCGTTGAATGGTGGGGCCGTCGGCCATCGGATCGGTGAAAGGTTGGCCCAGTTCGATCACGTCAACGCCCGCTTCGGGCAGTGCTTTCATGATTTCCAGCGATTTGTCGTAATCGGGATCGCCCGCCATCATGTAAGCCACGAAAGCTTTCTTGCCTTCGGCTTTCAAGGCGGCGAATTTGGCGTCAATGCGTGTCATGCGGGCACCCCTTTTGTGTCTCCAGAGGGGATGTGCCCGTTTCGGCAGGGAAAATCAATGCCAGCTTGTGCAGCCGTCGCATTGAACCGGCATTGCGGGCGAATTGGGTCTGGACCATGCTGAATCGTGTTGCATTTCTGGCCTTGCGGCGGGGCAGGGGAAACAGGCCGCTTGCGTCCTCCACGGTCCTTGCCTAGAAGCAGCACGGATATGTGACAGGAGGCCGGGAATGGGCTTTAAGATGGGAATCGTGGGTCTGCCTAATGTGGGCAAGTCGACCCTGTTCAATGCGCTGACGAAAACCGCTGCTGCGCAGGCGGCGAATTTTCCGTTCTGCACCATCGAACCCAATGTCGGCGAGGTGAACGTCCCCGATGCCCGGCTCGACAAGCTGGCCGCGGCCGCCGGGTCGAAAGCGATCATCCCGACACGGATGACCTTTGTTGATATTGCCGGTCTGGTGAAAGGCGCGTCCAAGGGCGAAGGTCTGGGCAACCAGTTCCTCGCCAATATCCGTGAAGTCGATGCTATCGCCCATGTGCTGCGGTGTTTCGAAGACGGTGATGTCACCCATGTCGAAGGCCGGGTCGACCCGGTTGCCGATGCCGATACGATCGAAACCGAACTGATGTTATCCGATCTCGAAAGCATCGAGAAGCGCCGCGCCAACCTAGTGCGCAAGCTCAAGGGCAACGACAAGGAAGCCCAGCAGCAAGACCGGCTTTTGGCCACCGCGCAGGAGGTGCTGGAAAATGGTCAGCCCGCCCGCGTGGTCGCGGTGGACGAGGACGACGCCAAGGCCTGGAAAATGCTGCAATTGCTGACCACAAAGCCGGTGCTTTACGTCTGCAACGTATCCGAAGACGATGCTGCCAGCGGCAATGCCCATTCCGAAAAAGTGGCTGCAATGGCTGCTGAACAGGGCAATTCGCATGTCATCATTTCGGCACGGATCGAAGAAGAAATCAGCCAGCTTGACGATGACGAAGCCGAAATGTTCCTCAGCGAAATGGGACTGGAGGAAGCCGGGCTCGACCGGTTGATCCGTGCCGGTTACGAATTGCTGCATCTGGAAACCTATTTCACCGTCGGCCCCAAAGAAGCCCGCGCCTGGACCATCAAGCATGGCACCCTTGCACCGCAGGCCGCTGGCGTGATCCACGGCGATTTCGAAAAGGGTTTCATCCGTTCCGAAACCATCGCATTTGACGATTTCATCGCCTGCAAGGGCGAACAAGGGGCCAAGGAAGCCGGCAAGATGCGGTCAGAAGGCAAGGGATACGTTGTGAAGGACGGCGATGTCCTGCATTTCCTGTTCAACACCTGATACCGCTTGCTGAAACCGTTGCGACGAAACGGGTCGGGCGCGCAGCCCGGCCGCTTCGGGCAGGCGGATCAGACCGCAGAGCGCCGCAGAACCTGAATTCCCACAGACCCCATGGTCGGATTGATCCATTGGCGTGAGCCAAGAACTTCGCCCGCGTGATCGACCATATAGGTATTGGTGAACTGCAACCCGTCCCCACTGCATTTTTCCGTCATGACCCGGACTTGGGCCGATATTTCGCCGCTATTGATGGTTTGGGTCTCGCCGACCGCCATCGTGCAGTCGAAACTGAAGGCGATGGTGTGTTCGTCGCCGGTCAGATAGCGCATCACACGCCGGGTGTGACCGGGCTGACGCGCCCGCAGCAGCCGCAGCGTATCTTCAACATCCGATGACATCAGGTCATTGCCAATACCGCGCGTCGCGGTAACAACCCCCTGACGCAGGGTCAGGGTTTGCCGCGCCGAGGTGATGAAGGTGCGATAGGGGCCATTGCGTTCGGCTTCGAGGATAATCGCTGTGGTTTTGTCCTGCTCTCGCACCACCAGCGACAACGGTTTCGGTGTCACCTTCAGCGCGGCGGCAATATCGACATCGGGCGTTTGCGCGCTTTTCTTGCCGAACGCTGCGATCAGTTCGCTTTTGTAGTCGACACGGCCCGGCGCATTGCCGCAGGCGGCGACAAGACCCAATGCGGCGATGGCCAGCACTGCCGGGCGCTTGAAAGCGGATTGCATATTCATCGCCATACCCGGCCCCATTCGTTGGTCAGCTCTCGTTTGTGGTAATCGCGAATCCGCGGATAAAGCCGGTCGCGAACATTCAGCCGGGCACCGCCGTCCCGGGTCAGCGACTGGATCACGGTCGTGTTTTCCTGACGCGTCGGGCTTCCCAGAACCCAGGCCACCGGGATGGTGATCCGCAGGCCCTTGTCGAACGACCCTTCGCCGAAATCGTCGAAGTCGACATTGGTGAAGGTCGCATAGGCCCCGACCCGCCAGCCATTGTCGAATTCGCGATCCACGGACACGGTCGCGCCATAGTCGCCCGCCAGATAACGACCGACATCCAGCTGGCCGTGGAACCCGTTGCCGAATTGGTAATAAGCCGACAAGTGCCCGGTAAAGGTGTCATAGCTGCGCAGACCGAACAACTGATCGAAATCTCGCTGTTGGACATAGTTCAGCTCGGCCCCCAGCGCGAGACGGCTATCGACGGGTTTCCACAGCAGTTCGCCCGAAATACCGGCAAACATTTTTTCCAGATACCCGAAAGTCAGGCGGCTGTAGATATCTTTGCCGGGATGGCCGAACGTGGTCAGCGTCAGGTGTTCAATCGCCGGATTGCCCTGTCGGCTGTACTGGGCATGGTCGGTACGCACCCGCGGCAGCGTCGAAATGGTGGCCCGCGTCGTCTCATCCAGGTTCCCGGACACTTTCTGGGCAAGCGAGCCGGACAGAACCCAGTTGGGGGCAATCTGGTAATCCGCTGTCAGACGAACCCCGAAATCGGCCCGAAGCGGATTGTCGGGGTCGAACATGCTGAACGCGATATAGGGACCCAGCGACCAACTGAGCGCGGGGTACAGGCCGTCGTCTGCCGCAGGGGCCTTGCCATACGCGTTTTCGATTCGGGTCTTGGCCAGCAATTCGGATGCCGGCGCGTTTTCCAGCCGTTCCAGATCGGTCCGGTTGAAAGTGACCGACGTTGTTGTCATGCCATTGACGATTGGCACGATTGTCAGTTCTTCGACCGAAGCCGGCAGGATCCGGGTCATCACCCGCGCGGCGCGGCCGATGGCTTGGGGTTCTTCCATATAGCGCGGGTTGCCCAGACGCAGAACCGCCTTGGTCGCCGACAAGGTGAGCCCCTCTAATATCAGGTCATCGCGTTTCAGCGCCTTTTTCAGCCGGGATTTGATGTTGTCGGTCTGGACACTGTCTCCGGTCCAACCCAAATCCCGCTTATCTGCGGCCAGACGCGGCTTTACCGGCACCGGCGCACCGTTCCGCCCGCCGGGCGACCCGGCATAGCGCGGATTGTTATGCAGCGTCAGCATCGCGCCGAATTCGGTGCCGTAAAGCGAAAACAGCGACAGCTGGTTGCCGTTTTTCATCCGGTAATCGATACCGAAATTCCACGGTGATTGCCGGTCGAACAGGCCGCTGACGCTGCTTTCTTCGATATAGGCGTCCGAGGAATATTCCACCGTGAAGGTCAGATTGTCCGTTGCCTGCCATTCCACCCCACCAAAGGGGGCGAAATCTCCGCGGAACCAACGGTCGTAATTGGGCACGCCGCCGCGGCCGATGATTTCGCTCGGGCGGGTTCCTGTCGAACCGATTGCACCATACGATCCCAACCGTCCCCAGCCCAGACCACCGGTCAGGCGCAGCTTGGGCGTGATCGCCTTGGTGGCAACGATGTATTCACCGCCATAAAGACCGGTGCCCAGAAAATCCTGTAACCCGACCGACACCGCAGGACGCCATTTATCTTCGGTGAGCAGCTGATAGCGCAGATCAAAACTGCGGTCGTAATAGGTGCGGCTGCCATCGTAGACGGGCGGAATATAAAGCCCGGCAATGCCCGAATAGCGGAAACTGCCGCTCAACCGGGGCAGAATCTGAAATGTCAGGGTGGACCGGGTGGTGTCGCCCAGTTGGGCAAGCGTAGTCGACAGGGTTGCGTCCGGCGCCATTTCGGCCGAGGGCATGTCGATCAGGCCGACCGTTCCGTAAAGGTTATAACTGGGCGGGCGCGGCACGACAAAGGGGTTTTCCGCCGTGTCTTCCGCAGTGACGGCGACCGGCGCAAGCAAAAGGGCAGACATGCCGACGGATCGGCTCCAGCGCAGCAGCGTGCAGCCTCCCGCTTTGTTGTGTGCCCGGAAAAATTCCATCTGCATTACGCCCAGTCCAGTTTATTGATCGCTAGACTACTGGGTAGAAAAAAAACCTTCGACTGTCCATCTGGCATTCCAAATGGGCCTCAATTCGGACATTTCGTTGCCGATGTCCCACAAATGCCCGGCCTCTCCTGGTACATAGCCGACATTTTCCACTTGTCCCTGCCGGTCAGCCTAGATAAACCCGTCCGCGGAGATGTGGCCGAGTGGTCGAAGGCGCTCCCCTGCTAAGGGAGTAGGCCCGGAAGGGTCTCGAGGGTTCGAATCCCTTCGTCTCCGCCATCAAACACATTAACGTATTGAATTTAGGTGATTATTTCTCATTGAGGGGTGTCGTTCCACCATAGTTGCCACCAAAAATATTTCTATGGAATGCAATGAATTGCATTCGCCTGCCGCTTCCGATCCAGGTGTGCCGATTTCTATCGTGGCTGAAGTCACCATGTTGTTTTCCGATTCAGGAGGGGATTCACGCCTCTGGCTCGGCTGTTCGACGTCGCCAAGTATGGAAAATGCCGAATTCGCTCAGAATTCTCTCGAATTCTCATGCGGATCGGGAAAAAATCTGCTATACGCAAACCATACAACAACATGCACCCGAGTTGGCTCTGCCGGATCAGTAGAACTGTCCGAAGCAGGCTGCATTCGTGTGCCTAAACAGGAGATCTGCGATAGTGACTGCCCCCGCGAACACCCTCTACCTCTCTGTCGATCAGGTTGCGCATCGTTTCGGCGTTTCCAAGGACTCGATCTGGCGCTGGAAGCGCAAGGGCGACTTTCCGGCACCTGTGAAATTGGGCGGGACCACCACCCGCTGGCGTCTTGCCGACATCGAGGAATGGGAAGGCCAGCTCGCCTGTGGTCTTGTCGCTTACCTGGATTTCGCTCCGGACGCTTTGATGGCGGGCTGACGCCCGCCGCCTTTTCATCATCCTGAACCAGCCCCGAGCTTCAGCGGGGCGCATTGCCCCTTGGCGGCGCGGCTCTCGTCGCGCCGAACGCCCCCTTTTGTCCAAGAGAGACTTCATAATGACTGACCAGAACCTCACCTTCCGTCCCGGCTCCGATATCGAAAACGTCGTGTCCTTTCCCGTATGCGCGGGATCGCCGGCAAGTGTAGTGTCCTTCGAAAATATGCAGCCGGTGCCGGACGGCATGCCCTGCAACTTCTCGCTGAACGCTGATGGCATCTACCAGCTGCGGCCCGGCGAAGGCGACGATCTTCTGCCGATCCGGATCTGCTCGCCTCTGATCGTGAAGGGGATTTGTAGTAGGCCGAGTGGTGGCGGTTGGGGCCGCGTCGTGGCAGTCGAGGACCCGGACGGGAACTGGCACGAGCTGATCCTCGATGCGCGGGACGTGTCGAGGAAGTCGGCCGCGGCGCTGAACGTTTTGTTCGATAACGGGCTGGAGTTGGCGCCGGTCGAAAAGGCAGCACAGAGCGTTACTGAGCTGCTCGCAGCTTGGCGGCCCGGCGCGCGGTATGTGCGCTCCGACCGGCTGGGATGGGCGGACACGACCTTCAGCGCCTTCACGTTGGGGGATCACCGGGTGCTTGGCGGTGCCAGGGTGATCACTGATGCGGTCTCCGATGACGTGGCCGCCGCAATGCACGTCAAGGGAACGCTGGAGGGCTGGCGTGCCGCCGTGGCGGAGCCCTGCGCCGGGAACCCGTTGATGGTGCTTGCGGTTTCGCACGCGTTCAGCGGTCCGCTCCTGTCGGTGCTGGGACGTGACGGGGGAGGGTTCCATCTGCGTGGTGTCTCGTCGCGCGGCAAGTCCACTCTGCTGGGCGTGGCGGCCTCGGTATGGGGCGCGCCGTCCTTCGTGCAGAGCTGGCGTGGCACCGACAACGGAATAGAAGGGATCGCAGCGGCCTGTAACGACAGCCTGCTTGTGCTTGATGAACTCCACCAGGTGGAGCCGCGTGTGGCTGGAGATATTGTCTACATGCTGGCGAATGGCCGCGGAAAGACGCGTATGAGTTCCAACGGTAAGGCCCAGCCGACCCGGCGCTGGAGTGTATCCGTGCTGTCAAGCGGCGAGCTCTCCCTGGAGGAGCACATGGCGAGCGGCGGTTGCGGCATGTTTGCCGGGCAGGGCATCAGGCTGATCGATCTCGCAGCCGATGTCCGGCCGTATGGCGCCTTCGACTGCCTGCATGGAGAGCCTGATGGCCGCGCCTTCGCGGAGAGGATGCAGCGGGCTGGGCGGGAGAACTACGGCGTGGCCGGTCCGGCCTTCGTCGAGAAGCTCCTGGCGAACGTTGATAGGCGTGACCTGTTTCAGCGCCAGATCGACGGATTCTGCCAGTCCTGTTTGGTCGCAGCCGACATTCCGCCGGACGGGCAGGTGCAGCGGGTTCTTGCGCGGTTTGGTATCGCCGCTCTTGCTGGTGAGATGGCCACGAAATTCGGCATCACCGGCTGGGGCACTGGCGCGTCATTCGCCGCCGCGCGTGAACTCTTCCTGAATTGGTTCGAGGCCCGTGATGGGGTCACCCGTGGGGAGATCACTGCGGCAGTCGAGCGGACCAGAAACTATGTGTCCCAGAACCTGGGGCGGTTCGCCTTGCTTGGTGCAGAAGCCGGCGAGCCTAAGCCCGGTTCCAGCTGCCTTGGGGCCGAGTATCAGAAGATCGAACAAGCCCTCCCGTTGGAGGTTCCCCTGAAATCGTTTTACGATCGCCTGACGCTGCGGAATCGGGGTATCGCCATTGGACCTGTCACGGTTTCGTGCCGCCCCAAGTGCTCGTTTAAGCCACCTTCCGCTCAAAAGCGACGGGGCTTTTCCAGCCCAGTGCTGAATGGCGTCGGCGCGGATTATAGAAGCCATTGATGTATTCGAAGATAGCCATCTCAGTTTGCCGCCTGGTTGCCCATGACCGCCGCCAGATCAGCTCGGCCTTGATGGTTTTGAAGAATGTCTCGACGGCCGCATTGTCATAACAATTACCTTTGCCGCTCATGGAGACTTTGAAGCCATGCTGGCGCAGGATCTTCTGGTAGTCATGCGAACAGTATTGGCTGCCCCTGTCGCTGTGGAAGATGCAGCCCTTTGGTGGCGCTCGGAAAGCGATGGCCATTTTCAGAGCCCGGATCGCCAGGTCACGCTTCATGCGATTGCTGACAGCCCAACCAATGATACGCCGGGAATGCAGATCGAGGATCACTGCCAGATACAGCCAACCCTCGCGGGTCCAGATGTAGCTGATGTCACCCGCCCATTTCTGGTTCGGCCCGGCTGCACTGAAGTCCCGATCCAGCAGGTTCGGGGCGATGTTGAATGTATGATCACTGTCTGTGGTCGCCTTGAACTTGCGCGTTCTTTCAACAGTAATTCCGTTTTCGCGCATCAGGCGACCGACGCGCCGGTGCCCGACATCGACACCGACCTCCTTCAATTCTTCGGTCATTCGGGGCCTGCCGTAGCTGCCCAGGCTCAAGCGCGACTGTTCCTTGATATGCGCCAGCACAACCATATCCGTGCGCTGCCTGCGGCTGGCAGGCCGGCTGCGGAAAGCCCGCAATCCGCGTGGGCTGACGTTCATGACCTGACAAAGCCGGTCGATCGGGAAGGCACCGCGCTGTTCTTCGACGAACCTGAACCTCATGGCTTTTGGCTCGCGAAGAACTGGGTGGCTTTTTTTAGGATGTCCCTCTCCTCCTTGAGGATGCGGTTCTCGCGCCGAAGCCGTTCGTTCTCCAGCGCAAGCTCGCGATCCTCGGGAGATACCACATCCGTGCCACGGTGCGCGTTCACCCACTTGTTCAGCGTCGAAAGCCCAACGCCCAGATCATCCGCAACTTGTCGCCGTGTCAGCCCGCTGGTCAGCGCAATTCGCACCGCGTCTTTGCGGAATTCATCCGTTCTTCCTGTGCCCATAGTTCGTCTCCTTTGTTGCAGTAAATGCTATCAAAGGAGCGGCATCAAACCGCGACAGGTCCACAGCAGAATGCCTTTATCGAAAGCTTCAATGGCAGCCTGCGCGACGAGTTGTTGAACGAGGAGATATTCGACACTCTGGACGATGCGCGGCGGAAGCTGGCCCTTTGGCGATACGACTACAATGCCGTCAGGCCGCACTCATCGCTTGGAAACCAGACGCCACTGCAAGCGCGCCGAGCGCTTGAACAATTTGAGGGCTCCGCGCACGGCGCGCTTGCCCAAACCGAAACCCATGATTATCAAAATCAAACCCGCAGACTCTCATTATAAACGAGGGACCAATGGGGGGCAGGTCAGCTGACCTACTACAATGCTGACCGCCCGCATTCGACGCACGGCATATTGACCCCCGATGAGGCCTATGCCAGCAAAGCAGAACCAATGAGATTAGCAGCCTGAAATGAAACCCTGATCCATCTTAACAAGGCTACAAACTGGTCTAAAATCTAGGACCACCTCTATCAGTACTATAGGACATGGGAGTAATGTGATCATGAAGAAGATGTTAGTCGATTACATACCAGAATTTGGTATGCGACCCGGTAAAGCTTGGGTTGTCCCTATTGGAGATACCGCTGGTGATGGTTTTGTCTGCTTGAGTAATAAAAAAACCGCAAGGTACGGAGCGGTTATCTATGTTGGGCGTGTTGTTACATCAGCTGATCTGAGGGAAAAAATCCAAGAACTGGGCTTGGGGCTAAGCTCCGATGAGGTTTTAGCCGATTTCTTGTCCAAAGTTAATTCCTTAAAAATCGGAGATGTGGTTTCACTTGATAGAGGTGGCGATGGGATGACCATCTTAACCAAAGAAAAAATGAAAGCTATGAAGCCATCAAAGAAAAAGTTACCCTAAAAGTATCTACCAGCTTGAGAAGAGGTTACATTCACTGTGTGCTAATTCGTCCCCTGTCTCGATGAATTAGAACATCTAGAAAATCCTGCTCCGGTGATTTCCTAAACCACAGCTCAAACACGACACTATCAAACCCGACCGTCATCGCCTTGCTCTCAAACCGAGATATGGGCAAAAGTTGGTGACGCATGATCAGGCGGCGGTTTGAAGTTGGCGGATCCCGTCGCGGAACTCAATCCCCTGAATGATCTCGGGCAGGCGGTTTTGACCGTCGAGCTTTCGCCATTTCTTCTGCGCCGACATCATCAGCTGGAAGGCCATGGCCAGACCGGTCTTGCGGCTGAGGCACCCCTTGGTTCGTTTCGTGCGGTGCCGGACGGTCGCGAAGGTGCTCTCGATCGGGTTTGACGTCCGGATGTGCTTCCAGTGCTCGGCCGGGTAGTCGTAGAAGGTCAGCAGCGCGTCCCGGTCCTTGACCAGCTTGGCCACCGCCTTGTCCCATTTCACGCCATAGGTTTCGACAAAGAAGTCGAAGGCGACGTTGGCTTTGGCTTTTGTCTCGGCCTGCCAGATGTCGTGCAGATGCGCCTTCGCCCTGGCCTGCACCGATTTCGGCAGCGCATTGAGCACGTTCATCGTCTTGTGGACCCAGCACCGCTGCTCCCGCGTCGTCGCAAACACCTCGCACAGCGCGGTCCAGAAGCCGAGCGCGCCGTCGCCAATGGCCAGTTTGGGGGCCTGCTTCAGGCCGCGACGCTTGAGATCGAGCAGCACCTCGCGCCAGCTCTGCGTGCTTTCGCGGAAGCCGTCGGCCATGGCCAGCAGCTCCTTGCGGCCATATTCATCGGCCCCGACAACCACCAGAACGCATTGTTTTTCCTCGGCCATGCGCGGTTTGAAATAGACCCCGTCCGCCCAGATGTAGAGAAACCGCCGCGAACCGAGGTCGCGTTTCTGCCAGGCTTCATAGTCTTTCCACCAGTCGGCCTTCAGCCGCGTGATCGTCTTGGCCGACAGGCCCTTGGCATTCGGGCCCAGCAGTGCTTCCAGCGCCTCGGTGAAATCGCCCGTGGACACACCCTTGAGGTAAAGCCAGGGCAGCAGTTCCTCGACCGATTTCGCCTTGCGCAGATACCGCGGCAGGATGCTGGGCGTGAAGGTGATCTTGTCTTCGCCCGCTCCGCGATCCCGAACGCGCGGCACCTTCACGGACACAGGACCAATGCCGGTCATCACCTCGCGTTCGGGTAAATGACCATGGCGCACCAGGCGCGCGCGGCCGTCATCCAGCCTGTCCCCCGAAAAGGCGGCCATGAGCGTAGACAGTTCCGCGTGGATCGCCTGTTCGATCAGCTTGCGCGCGCCATCTCGGAGGATGCCAGTGAACGGGTCAGTGGAAAAACCCGATGGATCCGGCAGTTGGGTGATGGTAGTCTCTGGCATGTGGCATATCCCTTTCTCGGCAGAGAATTGACGGCGTCTGAACACCGCCATGATATGCCGCCCCTCAGGGCATCACCAACTTTCGCGCGTTTCTCGCCA
>NZ_CYSA01000028.1 GCF_001458355.1 Thalassovita gelatinovora
GGCGTATCATCGGTTGGGCTGTCAGCAATCGCATGAAGCGTGACCTGGCGATCCGGGCTCTGAAAATGGCCATCGCTTTCCGAGCGCCACCAAAGGGCTGCATCTTCCACAGCGACAGGGGCAGCCAATACTGTTCGCATGACTACCAGAAGATCCTGCGCCAGCATGGCTTCAAAGTCTCCATGAGCGGCAAAGGTAATTGTTATGACAATGCGGCCGTCGAGACATTCTTCAAAACCATCAAGGCCGAGCTGATCTGGCGGCGGTCATGGGCAACCAGGCGGCAAACTGAGATGGCTATCTTCGAATACATCAATGGCTTCTATAATCCGCGCCGACGCCATTCAGCACTGGGCTGGAAAAGCCCCGTCGCTTTTGAGCGGAAGGTGGCTTAAACGAGCACTTGGGGCGGCACGAAACCGTGACAGGTCCAGCCCGTTGGCACGCAGGATCAGCGGGTGAGGTCGATCCCGGAGATTTCGGGATGGGCCAGAGCCAGCATAGAGAACCTGGGGATCAGATCCACGAGCGCTGCGACATTCACAACCGCAGCGCCGCGGATCCTGATCACCGTATTCGCCCGCCAGTCTACGCGAGATCAAAGTTCCGCGTGACGGCGTTTGTTCTACCTGCACCGATCAGCGTCAACACCCGTCGGGCTTCGGTCGCAGCTGGATAAAAAATCATTTGCATTTTACGTCCGCATTCAGACGGTGTAGCCTGTTGAACCGGATTTCGGTCACAGGCCACCTTTCCTTGAAAATCACCGTTTCAATGTTTCTGCCTTTGTTCTCACGCAAAGGCCACTGTGCCATCCCATGCGTCATCAGCCGCTCCGGTCATCTGGCCTGATGCGTCGACGCCAACGGCGTGAACGATTCCAAGATGGTTAAGATGACCACGCTCGGAAAGTTCCGGGGAAAATCCCCGCGCCGTCAACTCCGCGATGACCTCTGTCCCGATATCCCGGTGTACCCGCGGTCGGTCGTCTTTCAAATTGACCCGCGGCCGGGCCACAGCCTCTTGCAGGTCCAACCCCCGGTCGATCACGTTCGCGATCACCTGGACGATTGCACCGGGGATCCGTTCGGACCCGGCTGCACCGATCGTCAAGATGGGATGGCCGTTCCGGCTGACAATGACCGGTGCCATTTCGGTCACGTCGCGCAGGCCCGGGGCCGGGTCGGTTTCCATACGATAGCTTTTCGCGGGCAGCAGCCCAAAGGTCGGCTCTATACATCTAAGGCCGAAATGCGGCCCGATCGAACAGGTCAACGCCACACTGGCACCGCTGGCATCCAGCGTCGAAAGATGGGTGGTGTCCTGATCCTCTTCGACCACGCATTCCGGTTCGGTCCCGGCGCGGTGCTGGACCATGTTGGCCGGCTGGCTCAGTTCTTTTCGGATGGCTTCCGCACGACTGGCCACGAAGTCCGGGGACACCAGCATTTCCAAGGCCAGGCCGTCGGGCTTGGGTTCAAGCGTGCCAAGACGTTGCGGGCGGTCGGCGAAACAGGTCCGGATGGTCAGGATCAGCCGCAGCGCTTCGTCGGCGGTCATGTTCGATCCGAAAGCCGGAAACTGATCGAGGATCATCAACATCTGGATCAGGCTGTGCCCCCAGCCTTGCCGCCCGATCGTCGAAACCGTGCAATCACGAAACCGCCCATGCAGCAATTCGCCTTCGCGCGCGTCGTTCCCAGCAAGATCGGCGGGCGTCCAATAGCCGCCGTTGTCGCGGACACCTGCCACGAGTTGCCGCGCCGTTTCCCCTTGGGTGATGGCCGCCGCACCGTTATTTGCGAAATCCCTGAGCAGCGCGCCCAGGCGCGGATGCCGGAAATCCATGCCGTCGCCGGGCCGCGAATAGGTCATTGCCTGATTGGCGGCAAGCTGGTCGGCCCTGAGCGCCCATACCGCGCTCAGGTGTTCCGGGGGTCGGAAACCCTGCTCGGCGAGTTTGATCGCCGGGCTGGCAACTTCTCCGAGGGGCAACCGGCCAAAACGCCGATGCAACTGGCCAAGCGCCTGAGGAAGCCCCGGAATGCCCGCACAAGCAAGCCCCGTCATTTCGCCCGCGATGTCCGGGGGCAGGGGGATGCTCGATGGGGCCGCACTTGCCCCGTCAATGGCTGCAAATGCGCCGTTCGAACCCCGCACAAGGATCTGCGCCCGTCCCAGTAGGCTGGCATTCGCCGGGTCGCTGACGCAGATCGCAAGCGTTGCCGCAACCGCCGCATCCGCCGCACTTCCCCCCTTGCGCAGGATTTCTGCGCCCGCTTCAGCGGCATAGGGGGAGCCGGCCGCAACCACCCCGGCATGGATACCCCTGCCGGCCTTATCGTTCATTTCGGTCATGATTGTCTCCGCCTGTTAACGCCTGGCGCTCTGAGTTCTCGGGTCAAGGACGTCGCGCAGCCCGTCGCCCAGTAGGTTGAAACCCATAACGGTTATGAAGATCGCTGCACCGGAATAGATCGCGGCCGCAGGAGCCACTTCCATGAAACTGCGCGCTTCGTTCAGCATCCGCCCCCAGGACGGTGCCGGAGGCGGCAGGCCAAGGCCGAGGAAGCTCAGCCCTGCCTCGCCCAGGATCGCAGTGGGGAATTTCAGCGTGGTCTGGATCAGGATCGGGCCGATGCAGTTCGGCAAGACATCCTGAACAAGGATCACCGTCGGCCGTTTGCCCAATGCACGGGCGGCCAGCACATAGTCGCTTTCCTTGCGTTGCAGGACGGATGCCCGCACCACGCGTGCAAAGCGCGGGATGCCGACAATGGTTAGGGCGATCACGATTGCCGTCATCGTCCCGCCGAATGCCGCGACCAGTGCAATCGCCAGCAAAAGCCCGGGAAAAGCCATCAGCGCATCCATTCCGCGCATGATCACGACATCAGTCATCCCCCCGACATAGCCCGACAGCGCACCAAGCCCGACCCCGAGGATCAGAGACGCGAAAGTGACATAAAACCCGACACGCAAGGAGATAGAGCCGCCATAGACGATCCGTGTCAGGATATCGCGGCCGAACTGGTCGGTGCCCAGAAGATGCGCCGCCGAACTGCCCTGAAGCGCATTGCGCACATCCATTTTGTTCGGGTCCCAAGGTAACACCCAAGGCAACAGAACCGTGGCGAGGACTAGGACGCTGACCAGCACCACCCCGATCATCGCCAATCGATTGCGCCTAAGCTTGCGGAGCAGAAGTTTAGTTTCCGGCGAGATCATCATGACCGTGCTTTCTCGTAGCGAAGTGGTGGAGTGGCGGGCCCCGCAAGGCCCGCCGCTTGTATCAGCGGTTCAGCCAGACGAAGGCCAGACCGCCCTCGGCATTGGCCAGGTTGCCCTCACGATCGGTGCGGAAATCCTTGACGTCCGACCGCCATGCCAGGGTCTTGGGCGCGAAATAAAGCATCGAATGCGGAACCTCTGCCTGGATGATGTCGAACACCTTCTGGTAAATCGCCTTGCGCGCGGCGGCATCGCTTTCGACACGCCCCTGCGCGATCAGCGCTTCGACCTCGGCATTCTCGTAGCCACCGGCGAAATAGTTCGCAGGGCCTGACTTGACGTAGAAGCGGCCATAGCGGCTGTCGGGATCGGCGTACCAACCGGCACCCGAAATCACCATGTGGTATTCCCCCGCCTTCATCCGTTCCTTAAGCGCCGCCCAGTCGGACACTTCGATCTTGGCGTCGAAGCCTGCTTCGATCAGCTGTGCCTGAACCATCTGGGCATCGTCGAGATAGGTCGACCGGCTTTCAATGGTGATCGGAAGCCCATCGGGATAACCCGCCTCGGTCAGAAGCGCCTTGACCCGGTCCAGATCGCGAACCGGGGCCGGCCCGTCCATCCGCCAGAAACTGTTCTTGTCCCAGGTTTGGTTGTCCACATGGCCAAAACCGAAAGTACGCGCCAACATGATCTCTTCCCGATCCAGCGCGGCATCGACCGCTTGTCGGACCAGAACGTTGTCGAACGGCGCCGCCGCGTTGTTCATGATCGCAATGCGCCACTTGTTGCCTTGTTCCGCTTTGATTTCGAACCCGCGGTCGGTATCGGCCAGAAGGGACGGAAGAAGCTGCGCAGGCACCGAGGTGATGATATCGACGGCACCGGTCCTGAGCGCGGTCATCCGTGCCGCGTCATCGCTGACCGGAAGAAACACGATCTCATCCACATGCGGCGCATCGGCCTGCCAGTAGTCGGCGAATTTCGACACTGTAAGATGGTCGTTCTTGACCCATTCGACATAGGTGAACGGGCCGGTGCCAATCGGTTGGGTGATGGTGCCGTCGGCATTGACGCTTTCGGGCGGGATGATCGCGGCCCAGACGCCTGCAAGGTTGGACAGCAATGGTGCGAAAGGTGCGTTCAAGTGCAGCGCCACGGTGTAATTGTCGATCACCTCGACATGATCCACCGGTTCCAGAGCGACGCGCCGACGTGAGCCGGTATTGGGATCGAGGATCCGCTCGATCGAAAACTTGACGTCCTCGGCCGTCATTTCGCGGCCATTATGGAATTTCACACCTTCTTGCAGGTCAAAAGTATAGACCAACCCGTCTTCGGAAATGGTCCAGCTCTTGGCCAGCCAGGGAACGAGGTTCAGGTTGATGTCGTAGTTCAGCAGACCCTCGCCGACCTGGCCAAGCACCCATTCGGTGTAAAACCCTTGCAGCACATGCGGGTCCAGCCCGTTGGTTACATTGGTAGAGGCGATACCGACCTTCAGCGTTCCACCGTCTTGCGGCGTTTCCGCCTGCGCAGGGCTGGAGAACACCAGCCCGGCCAGCGCCAGTGAAGTAAGTAGATGTTTCAGCATATTATTTTCTCCTACTGTTGGGGAATGACCGGTTCTTGCCGGTCAATTTAGTTTCACGCGTGGGTCGAGGAACCGGTAACTGATGTCGACCAGCAGGCTGACTGCAACATAGACAAGGGCTGCAAACAGCACGACGCCTTGGATCAGTGCATAGTCGCGTTCGTAAACAGCGGTCACGGCGAGCTTGCCGATACCGGGCCAGGCAAAGATGGTTTCGGTCAACACCGCGCCTTCAAGCAGCCCGCCGAATTGCAATCCGATGATGGTGACGGTGGGGATCATGGCGTTTTTCAGAACATGCAGGCCGATGACAATACGTTCGGGGGCCCCTTTGGCACGGGCCGTGCGCACATATTCTTGTGACATCTGTTCGATCATCTCGGCCCGCACCAGCCGGGTGAGATTGGCGGCCATCGCGGTCCCAAGTGTCAGTGCCGGCATGATCAGGTGCTTCGTGGCCGTCCACGGGTCTTCGAAGAACGGGACATATCCCATCGACGGCAGCAGGCCGAGCATCTGCGAGAAGAACAGGATCAACAGGATCCCGAACCAGAAATTCGGTACCGAGATGCCAAAAAGTGCGATCCCCATCGCCCCGAAATCAAGCAGTGATCCGCGATAAAGCGCTGCGACGATACCCGCCGGGATCGAGATCACGATCGCGACGATGGCGCTGGCAAAGGCCAGAAGCAGTGTCGCGGGAAACCGGTCCGCGATCATATCCAGGATCGGTTCCTTGGTGTAAAGCGAACTGCCGAAATCACCAGTCAGGATGTTTCCGAGCCAAGTGAAATACTGAACGACGATTGGCTGATCCAGACCGTATTTGGCCCGCAGAACCGCTTCGACCACGGGGTCAGTGTGACCTTCGCCCATCAACACATCGACCGGATCGCCGGGCACAAGATGGACAAGCGAAAACACCAGAACCGACAGGATAAGCAGGACCGGAACGAGTTGTAACAGTCGACGAAGAATGAATTTAAGCATCACTTGGTTCCTTCCGCCGAATCCCAGATCGGCCCGCGCATCACGTCATCAAGCCGGGCGCAGGCGGCGGAACGCCTATCGCCGGCCGGGGTCATTGCCGGAACCGATTGCGCACAGATCGGGGCAGCATGAGGACACCGCGTCCGGAAGGCGCAACCTGATGGCGGGGTCAGGGGACTCGGCACGTCGCCTTCGAGCAAGGTATGTTGACCCGGATGCGCCGGATCTGGGATCGGCACCGCCGAAATCAGCGCGCGGGTGTAGGGATGGGCCGGATCCGAGAAAACAGCCTCGGTTGGGCCGGTTTCGACGACCCGGCCAAGATACATCACCGTCAGCCGGTCGCAAAAGGACCGCACCACGGCAAGATTGTGCGAGATGAACAGAAAGCTCAGCCCGAAATCCGCCCGCAATTCGCTGAGCAAATTAAGAATTTGCGCCTGTACCGATACGTCGAGCGCCGAAACCGCTTCGTCCGCGATCAGCAGCTTCGGCTCAGGGGCAAGTGCGCGCGCGATGCATATACGCTGTCGCTGGCCGCCGGAAAATTCGTGCGGATAGCGGCTGTAATCGGCCGCTTTCAACCCGACCCGTTCCAGAAGCGCCTCGGCCCTCTTGCGCCGGTCCGGTCCTTTCAACCCATCGGCAATTGACGCCCCGACGATGCGGCGCGGGTTCAGCGCCCCGAACGGGTCCTGAAGCACGATCTGCATGTCGCGCCGCAGCGCCCTGAGGTCGGCGGAACGGGCCGAACCGACATCGCGCCCCATAAACGTGACGCGCCCGGCAGAAGGTTCATAAAGATGCAAAATCGCCCGCGCCAAGGTCGATTTCCCGCAGCCGCTTTCGCCGACAATGCCCAGGCTTTCGCCCGGATAGAGCGTAAGACTTACATCCTCGACCGCATGGAGCCATTGCGAAGGACGTCCCAGAACGTCCGAGGCGACCGCAAACCGCTGGACCAGTCCTTCGACTTCCAGAAGCGGGGCGTTCAGATTAGATTCATTCATAAAGCCAGCACCTTACCATACGTCCCTCGCCAACCCGGACCGGCGGATCGGTTTCACATTTTTCCGTCGAATGGGAACAGCGCGCACGAAAAGGACAGCCCTCGGGCAACTGCCGCATCGATGGCGCGCTGCCTTCCATTGTGGGCATCGGCTGGCCGTCGGGGACGCGATCGACCCGCGGAACCGAGGCGAGCAATCCACGGGTGTAGGGATGTCGGGGATCCGCGAACAAAGCGGCCGTTGGGGCTTCTTCGACGATCCGGCCAGCATACATGACGGCTATCCGATTTGCGGTTTCCGCCACCACACCGATATCGTGGGTGATCAGGACCACCGCGGTGCCAAACTCTTCGCGCAACTGGTCAATCAGGGCAAGGATCTGCGCCTGAACGGTCACGTCAAGCGCCGTGGTCGGTTCGTCCGCCACCAGAACCGCCGGATTGCACGACAGCGCCATTGCGATCATGACCCGCTGACGCATGCCACCCGACAATTCGTGCGGGTACTGGCGCAGCCGACGCTCTGCGTCGGACATTCCGACGCGGCCCAGCATCTTTGCTGCGTGTTCGCGTGCGGCCCGCTTGCCCATCGACGTGTGCAGACGGATTGCTTCGATCAGCTGATAACCGACCGTCAAAACCGGGTTGAGCGAAGTCATCGGTTCCTGAAAGATCATCGCGATTTTGTGGCCGCGGACCCGCGCCATTTCGGCCCTGCCCATTTCCGTCAGCCGGGCGGAATCAAGGACGATCTCACCGCCTACAATCGGGGTCAACCCGAGCAACGACAGCGCAACCGTCGACTTGCCGCAACCCGACTCTCCGACGATGGCATAGGTTTCGCGCGGGGCCAGATCGAAGGTCACGCCATTGACTGCATGAATCGACGCCTCGTCCATGTCGTAGCGCACAACTAGATCGCGCACGGTCAGCACTGCGGTGTCATTTTCTGGCAGTTCGATTTCAGCGGCAGTGTTCAACGGGTTCTTCCTCCATTTGCGGATAGAAAAACCATGGAACGATGGTCCTGCAACCTTATTACCGCAGGTAAATTCCGCATTACCTTGCGGTCAGAAAAACGTCTGTTTGGCCATGTCAGAGGTCGAACAGTCGCTTATAATTTTTGCAAACGCCTCGCTTTCGGCCGTTCGTTCGTAACTCGCCGGCCGAATCAGTGCCAGCTGATGGCGCAGTTCGGGGCGGAACGGCGCGACGGCGACTCTCTCACTATTGAGATCGCGCGCCATGAGGCTGTTGACGATGGTCACGCCCCGACCACTTTCCACCAGCTTGACGGCCAGAGCCACGCTTGGCGTTTCAACGGTCACAAAGGGGGTGACGCGTGCCTGTCTGAAGGCGTGTTCGATGGGAAACCGGGCCGGATCGGTTTTTGACAACATGATCATCCGTTCCCCTGCCAGATCCTCCGGGCCGATCATGTCCCGGTCCGCCAGCGGATGATCCGATGGCAGAACGCAGACACTTGGAAACCAATCAAGCGGTTCCGTTTCTATCCCCGGGTGCTCGACGGGCAGAAACAACAGCGCCAGTTCCAGTTTGCGGCTCGCGACCTGGTCAACCAGAATCCGGGTCGGACGCGGTTCTATGGTCAGCCTGACATCCGGCCAAGCGCTTGAAAACGCCCCGACTGCCCGCGGGATCAGGGTATGGATCAGGCTCTGGGCACATCCGAATTTCAGCTCTCCGGCGCGTTTGTCCAAAAGGTCCGCAGTAATCCGCCTGAGATTGTTCATGCCAGCAAGGACCGTCTGGACTTCCTGCCGGATCGCATTGGCGGATCGCGTGGGGACAAGACGTCCGCCGACACGGTTGAACAGCGGGTATCCCAACTTGTCCTCAAGCCGTCCCAGCGTGCGGCTGATCGCGGGCTGGCCGACCCCAAGAAGCTTTGCGGCTTCCGAAACGGTTCCGGTCTCGAAAATCGCCGCTAATGCTTCCAGTTCACGCAGTCTCATATAATTCCCGCCGTTTGTTTTATTGGCTATCTCTGTCGTTTCAACGTTCAACGAAGCTTTACTCAGTCGCTGCACAATCGGCAACCTGACTGCAGCGTAAGCGGGTAGGTGACGTGACGCAGCATGCAAAACGCCTGCGGAATGCGGGTTGCGGTCGGTTCCCATTTTTAGACCGTATTAAAACAATGCCTTAGTTTCAAAATTGCGTTTTCTCGATTGCCCCGTCGCCGCCCCTTGAGGGGTGTTTTTTAGCCCGGTTGCGCAGCGTCGGTTCCCCGGTCGTTCCGCTGACATCCGTGATGGTTGAAAATCTCGTCGCCATGTCGATCAGGGGCTTTTATAAAGCTATGAAACAGCGTTCAATGCGCTGGCTTCCAAAGCTGCGCCAAGCCTGAAAAGTTTGCCATCCAAGCGCTCGCAGCAGCGTTTGCGCGCGGGGCAAGGCGTGACTATCCATTGATCCAGATCGGTTAAGATGACGCAATCCTCGGCCACGCCAAACGAACTCGCCAAAGCAATCCGATCGATTGGATCGGCGGATTTCATTCCTGCGGTGCTGGATTACATGCGAACGGTAACGCCGTTTCGCGGCGCCTTTGTCACCCTGCTCAGTCCCGGCAGGCTGCCCGAGCACATTTATGACAATGTCAGACAGGAACGGCGTTCTGTCGTGGTTGACCGCTGGCTTGACCGCGCCTGGTTGCTGGACCCTTTTGTGGTAACTTTCATTAGCGACCGGTTCGATCCCATCATGGTGTTGGACGATGTTGCGCCGGACCGGTTTGCTCAGACCGACTATTTCAACATCTATTACAAATCCGTGCGTCTGAAAGATGAACTGGCGGTTTTCGTGCCCCTTTCGGACAGCACGCTTTTCTTTTCTCTGGGCCGGTTGGTCGGGGAAATGCGGTTCTCGCGGCGGGATGTGCGGCGGCTGCTGGAGGCTCATCAAGTCGTTTCGGCCCTGTGCGAACAGCATTTCCATCGCAGCCCGCGCAATGCGCCGAACCAATTGAGCGGCGCGATGCGGTTGGATACCGTGATTGAAAAACTCTGTAACGGCCTGACCCGCCGTGAAATCGAAATCGTTCAGCACCTGCTGCGCGGTCATTCCAGCCAATCGATCGCCCTGTTGCTGGACCTGTCGCCCGCAACCGTCAAAGTGCACCGTAAAAACATCTATCGCAAACTGGGAATCTCGTCTCAGTCCGCGCTGTTTTCGATCTTTTTGCAGTCGGTGATCTGATCCGATGCGTCTGGTGGCCGATATCGGCGGGACCAATTCCCGGCTTGCATTGGCGCGACAGGGCAGGGTGCAGCCCGGCACCGCCCGCAGCTATCGCAACGATGATTTTTCCGGCTTCGATGCGGTGACGGATCGGTTTCTGGCCGATATCGGCAAACCCCGGATCACCGAAGTCGTGGTGGCGGTGGCCGGGCCGGTCATCGGCACGTGTGCGCGGCTGACCAACCGGGACTGGTCTTTCGACGCCGCCTTGATCACGGACCGGTTGGGTGCGGCGCGGGGGCGTCTGATCAACGATCTGACCGCGTTGGGCTATGCGGTGCCGGTGCTGGAGAACCGGCACTTGCACCCGGTTGCTGCGGGCATTGTGCCGGACGGACCGGTCCGGCAATCGCTGGTCGTCGGCATCGGCACCGGTTTCAATGTCAGCCCGGTGATTCAGTCGGGCGATATGGTCCTGTGTCCCGATGTGGAAATGGGGCATGTGACATTGCCCACGGGCGTTGCGGCCGCGCTGGAAACACGGCAACCGGGGCTGTCACTTGGCTTTCCGACGGTCGAGGATTGCTTTTCCGGGCGCGGCCTGACGCGTCTTTGCGCGGCGCTGACCGGGCAGGGCGATCTGTCACCCGCACAAATCGTCGAAGCCTATGGCATCGTTGCCGACCTGACCGAAGCGGTGGATTTCTACGCCGATCTGATCGGCTGTCTGCTGCGTGATCTGCTGTTGGCCTATATGCCGATGGCGGGGATCTATTTCGCTGGCAGCGTGGCCCGCGCGCTGCTGTCGCTGCCTGCCGCATCGCGGCTAAACACAACGTTCCAACATCCGTTCGATATCAATATCCGGGTGCAATGCCCGCTCTGGATCATCGCAGACGATCGCGCCGGATTGCTGGGATGCAGCCGGATCGCGCCGATGCCCTAGGGCAGGTTCATGTCGGTTCCGGTTTCCTTCACCGCCTCCATCGCCACATAGGTCGAACTGGACGCGACATGGGGCAGGGTGGAAATGCTTTCGCTCAGCACCCGGCGATAATCGCCGATATCGCGCGCCCGCACCTTGATCAGGTAATCGAACCCGCCCGCGATCATGTGGCATTCTTCCACTTCGGGGATCTTGCGGATCGCGGTATTGAACGCCGACAGCGCCGCTTCGCGAGTGTCGCTGAGCTTGAGTTCGATAAAGGCGACATGATCCAGCCCCAGCTTCTTGGTCGATAACTGCGCCCGGTAGCCAAGGATATACCCGTCTTTTTCCAACCGCCGGACCCGCGCCAGAACCGGGGTTTTTGACAACCCGACCCGCTGCGCCAGATCGGTCATCGAAACTCGCGCCTCGACCAAAAGAATCTGCAAAATGCGGCGGTCGAACCTGTCCAGCTCGGACAGGGTTTCGCTCTTCTGCGTCATTGGTCCAAAAATCCCGAATATTATGGTCTGATCGACTACAAAGCTAATCTGTATGGGCGAAAAGAACAATATTTTTGCGATATCATCATCGAAACGTCACCCCTATCTCCGAGGCCAGCATGATCGACCTTGATCCCCGTTGGGACCGCAACAAACGTCAAGATGAAACCGCAACCGTCACCGCGCTGATCGCGCAGGCGGATCTTGATGCCACCGCGCGGCAGGCGATTACCGCCCGCGCGGCCAAACTGGTCAGCCGTATCCGAACCGACGCGGCGCCGGGATTGATGGAAGTGTTCCTGGCCGAATACGGTTTGTCCACCGACGAAGGCATCGCGCTGATGTGTCTGGCCGAAGCGCTGCTGCGGGTGCCCGATTCCGTCACCATCGACGCATTGATCGAAGACAAGATCGCACCGTCGGACTGGGGCAAACATCTGGGTCATTCGGCGTCGCCGCTGGTCAATGCTTCGACCTGGGGCTTGATGCTGACCGGGCGGGTGCTGAAAACCGACGCGCCGGGGATTGCCGGGCATCTGCGCCACGCGGTCAAGCGGCTGGGCGAACCGGTGATCCGCACCGCCGTGGGCCGCGCCATGCGCGAAATGGGCCGTCAATTCGTGTTGGGGCAGGACATCACGGCGGCGATGGACCGCGCCAAGGGGCAAGAAGCCAAAGGCTATACCTATTCCTACGACATGCTGGGCGAAGCGGCGATGACGCAGGAAGACGCCGAACGCTACACCGTGTCCTATGCCAGCGCGATCAAAGCGATCGCCAAGGGCTGCACACGGTCCGATATCCGGTCCAATCCCGGGATTTCGGTCAAGCTTTCGGCGCTGCATCCGCGCTACGAAGTCGCCAAAACCGACCGGGTGATAAAGGAACTGGTCCCGGTGCTACGCGATCTGGCCCGGCAGGCGGCCAAAGCGGGCATGGGGTTCAATATCGACGCCGAAGAAGCCGACCGCCTTGGACTGTCGCTGAAAGTGATCGAAGCGGTGCTCTGTGATCCCGAATTGGCCGGTTGGGACGGGTTCGGCGTGGTGGTACAGGCCTATGGCCGCCGCGCTTCAGACGTTCTTGACGGGCTATACGAATTGGTCGACCGTCTGGATCGCCGCATCATGGTGCGGCTGGTCAAAGGTGCCTATTGGGATACCGAAATCAAACATGCGCAGGTCGAAGGGTTGACCGATTTCCCGGTCTTCAGCCGCAAATCGGCCACCGATGTCAGCTATATCGCCAATGCGCGCAAATTGCTGCGGATGACCGACCGGATTTATCCGCAATTCGCCACCCATAACGCCCATACCGTGGCTGCGGTGCTGGAAATGGCGGCGGACCTACCGCGCGACGCCTTCGAATTTCAACGCCTGCATGGCATGGGCGAAGCGCTGCACGGTCTGGTGCTGCGCGACGAAGCCACCAAATGCCGGATCTACGCACCGGTCGGGGCCCATCGTGACCTGCTGGCCTATCTGGTGCGTCGGCTGTTGGAAAACGGGGCCAATTCTTCCTTCGTCAATCAGATCGTCGACGAAGACATCCCTGCCGAAACCGTCGCCGCTTGTCCCTTCGCCCAACTGGACCGGGAATTGGCAGCGGGCGGGCCGGGTATCGCCACCGGCCCCAACCTGTTCGAGCCGGAGCGGCGCAATTCCGTTGGCTTCGATCTGTTCGACGTGACCGAACTGTCCCGGATCGACACCGCGCGCGACACCGATCATCCGACCTGTGCCGAACCGTTGCTTGCCGGTCCGTTGCTGGGGACTGCCCCGGTGCGGGCGAAAAATCCAGCTACCGGCGACGTGATCGGCAAAGTCGTCACCGCCACCGCCAAAGACGTCGAAACCGCGCTGGCGACGGCGAAACCCTGGGCCACCCCGGCGGCCAAACGCGCCGAAACCCTGCGCCAGGTGGCCGATCTTTATGAACAGAACTTCGGGGACATCTTTGCCCTGCTGGCGCGCGAAGCTGGCAAGACGCTGATAGATGCGGTCGGTGAATTGCGCGAAGCGGTCGATTTCCTGCGCTATTACGCGGTTCAGGCGGAAAAGCTGGATCATCCGGCGCGCGGCGTGTTCACCTGTATCAGCCCGTGGAATTTTCCGTTGGCGATCTTCACAGGGCAAATCGCGGCGGCGCTGGCGGCTGGAAACGGCGTATTGGCCAAACCGGCCGAAACCACGCCAATGATCGCGTCTTTCGCGGTTCGGCTGATGCACAAGGCCGGGATTCCGGCGGCGGCTTTGCAACTGGTGCCGGGCGAAGGTCGGGTGGTTGGCCGCGCGCTGACCTCGGACCCGCGGATTTCTGGTGTGGCCTTTACCGGCTCAACTGCGACGGCCCGGCAAATTCAGGCCGCGATGGCCGCAAACCTGACCCCCGGTGCGCCCTTGATCGCCGAAACCGGCGGTTTGAACGCGATGATCGTCGACAGCACCGCCTTGCCCGAACAAGCGGTCCGCGACATCGTCGCCTCGGCCTTCCAATCGGCCGGTCAGCGCTGTTCGGCGCTGCGTTGTCTTTACGTGCAGGAAGATATCGAACCGGCGTTCCGCAAAATGCTGATCGGCGCGATGAACGAATTGGCGCTGGGCGATCCTTGGGCGCTGGAAACCGATATCGGGCCGGTGATCACCGAAACCGCCCGTGCAGATATCGATACCTATATCGCAAACGCTCAAAAATCTGGACGCTTGCTGCACGCGCTGGCAACGCCGACCCGTGGCAATTTCGTCGCCCCGACGCTGATCCGGGTCAATGGCATTGCCGATCTGGACCGCGAAATATTCGGCCCGGTGCTGCATCTGGCGACCTTCAAGGCCAGCGAGGTCGACAAGGTCATCGCCGATGTAAACGCCACCGGCTACGGGTTGACCTTCGGGCTGCATACCCGGATCGACACAAGAGTGCAGGACATCGCCGACAGCGTGCATGCGGGAAATATTTACGTGAACCGCAATCAGATCGGTGCCATCGTCGGCAGTCAGCCGTTTGGCGGCGAAGGTCTGTCCGGCACCGGCCCGAAAGCGGGCGGCCCGAATTACCTGCCACGCTTTACCGCCGACAAGGTGGATCGGGTCGCGGCCCAGACCGGCAAACAGACCGATCGGCAACAGCTTGAAACCGCCATCAAGGCGGCGCAGACCGACTGTGCCAAGCTTGCCAAACGGCAAATCGACATGCCGGGGCCGACCGGCGAAATGAACCGTCTGACCTTGACCGCGCGCGGTCCGGTCCTCTGCCTTGGCCCGGGGCAGGACGCGGCGAAGGCTCAGGCGGCGCGGATCGGGGCGCTGGGCGGTGCTGCGGTCTCATTCGGTTCGGATACGGTGCCCGCCGATCTGCTGCGCGATATCGCCGGGATCGCCGGGGTGGTCTGGTGGGGGGATGCTGAAACCGCCACTGCTTATGCTGCGGCGCTGGCCGATCGCAGCGGCCCGCTGACCGCGCTGATCACCGATATGCCCGATACTGGCCACGCGGTGCATGAACGCCATCTGTGCGTCGACACCACCGCAGCGGGCGGCAATGCCAGCTTGCTGGCGGGGTTGGAAACGGTCTGACCCAATGCCGCTTTAGCTGGGGCGGCGCCGTATCGCCGCTCCAGCCCCAAATCGCATTGCCCGCTTAGGGCGCAACCATGGTCACGCCGGGAATGCGCGAAATCTGGAACACGTCCTCGTCGTACAAGTCGGTCAGTTCGTCGACCAGATCATCAGACCAACCGGGCAGATCGACTTCTTCCTCGACCTCGTCCTCGATCACGTATTTGTCCAGAAAGGCCGCGATTACCCGGCGTTTCTGGATTTCGTTCATGTCGGGATGGTCTTTCAGATAGGCGCGGAACCGCTTCATGCCTTCCTTGGACATGATATCGGACAACAAATCGAACCCGCCGATGATCTTGGCGTTATGTTCCAGCCCGGCCAGATCGCGGATCAACTGGGCCCAGATCATCGGGGTGTCTTCGTTGCACCAAATCGTCATCGGCACGTCGGGGGCCTGCAACCTGATCCGGGTGATCAACTCGCTCCATCGGATATCACGCGGATCGGCCCCGGACATGAAATCCAGGAAATCCGCCCCCGGCGACTGGGCAAACACAACCGGCAGAAAAGTCGCGGGATTGCGGATTGCCAGGAACAATTCGACTTGGTCGTCGCTGAACAATTCGCATAACCGGGCCAGCTTGTTTTCGGCCCCGGGATAGATCACACCCTTGTTGATCGCCGCCTTGGGCACCGAGAAAAAGTTTTCGTTCGACAACAGCAACCGGTCCGGCGCTTCACCGTCCACAATCGCATCGATCAGCAATTCGCGTGAATCAGCCGACGGCTGCCCGGTTTCCATCGCGGCGAGCGTATCGCGGATCAACCGGCGATACCTGGATGGGCCCGGCACCGCCACTCCGGTCTTGGAAAGTTCGCCAGCATTTTTCAGCAGGCATTTGATCAGCCTGTCTTCATCGGTGTTATGAGCACCTGCGTGTAATACGACCTGCATGAAGGATCCGTGACGTGGTTCTTGTTTATTTTCTGTACTATAAGGTGTTTTCTGGACAGTTAAACCGGTTTCCGGCAAGAGACGGGATATGAATACCGCCACGAGATCGAATTTTTTCCGCAAACCGCCTCGGCTGCGCGTCAATCCGTGGTCCGCCGGGGCCGTGCTGATTGCTGCGCTGGTGCTGTTGCCGGTCGCGGCGGTGATCTGGATCGCCTTCCATCCCAGCGACAATATCTGGCCGCATATGCTGTCGACCACCTTGCCGCGCTATATGCGCAACACGGTGGTGCTGATGCTGTCGGTCGGGGTGCTGGCGGGCGGGGCGGGCACCGGCGCAGCCTGGTTGATCGCGCGTTACCGGTTTCCGCTGTCGCGCTGGCTGGAATGGCTGCTGCTGCTGCCCTTGGCGATCCCGGCCTATGTCGGGGCCTATGCGCTGGTCGATCTGCTGGAATATGCCGGGCCGGTGCAAACCGGGCTGCGGTCTTTGATGGGATGGCAATCGGCGCGCGATTACTGGTTTCCCGAAATCCGCTCACTGGGGGCGGCGGCGGTGGTACTGTCGGCGGCGCTTTATCCTTATGTCTACTTGTTGGCGCGCACCGCGTTCCGCGAACAATCCGGTTCCACCGAAGAAGTCGCGATGTCGCTTGGGGCAGGGGCCTTTGGCCGGTTCTTCCGGGTCGGTTTGCCGCTGGCCCGCCCCGCCATCGCCGCTGGCATGGCAATCGCGATGATGGAAACGGTCAATGATTTCGGCACTGTCGATTATTTCGCGGTGCAAACCCTGACCGCCGGCATCTTCACCGTCTGGCTGGAAAGCAACAACGCTGGCGGGGCGGCGCAACTGGCCAGCGTGGTGCTGATGCTGGTGATCGTGCTGGTGTCGCTGGAAAAGGTCAGCCGCCGCAAAACCCGCTTCTTTGCGATGTCGAATCGCCACAGGGTGATCGAACGGGCGCAATTGCCGCCGGCGGCGGGGCTGATCGCGATGGCGGCCTGCCTGATCCCGTTCGTGATGGGCTTCGCGCTGCCCGCCGGGGTGATCTTGCGCCATGCATTGGCCAATGCTGAACTCTGGGCCGATCCTGATTTGCTGTCGGCGCTGTGGAACACCGTCGTGGTCGGCGCAATTGCTGCGGTGATGACGGTGTTGGCGGGGGTATTCATGGTTTACGGCGTGCGGCTGTCGGGGCGGACGCTGCCAAGGCTGCTGTTGCCGCTGACCACCATCGGCTATGCCGCGCCCGGCGCGGTGCTGGGGGTTGGCATCCTGATCCCGCTGGCAACGCTGGACAATGCACTGGCCGACGGGATCGAAACCTTGACCGGCTTTGATATCGGGCTGGTGCTGACCGGGTCGGCGGTGGCCTTGGTGCTGGCCTATTGCGTGCGGTTCTTTGCCATCGCGCAAGGGGCGGCGGATGCCGCGATGGGGCGGATTTCGCCCAGCCTGCCGATGGCGGCGCGGTCGCTTGGCCGCAGCCAGGGTCAAGTGTTGGGCCAGATCTATGCGCCGCTGATCCGTGGCTCGGTCGGGTCGGCGCTGCTCTTGGTCTTTGTTGATTGCGTCAAGGAACTGCCCGCCACGCTGTTGCTGCGTCCGTTCAATTTCGACACGCTGGCAACCCGGGTGCATGAACAGGCGTCGCTGGAAAACCTGGGCGATGCGTCCCCGGCGGCGGTTCTGGTGATCGCGGTCGGGCTGGCGGCGGTGGCACTTCTGGCCCGCACCAACCGCTAAGCCGATCAGCTCCGCAAATTTGTGACGTCGCACCCGCTGCAAAGGGTTTCGAATGGATTGTATACGCGCTAGGCTCATGCACGCCGGGGCAGGTCAATTGCGGGGGGAGAAACGCATCATGCCACAACCGCAGCTTGGCTTGCCGTACCAGTTTGGCACGATTGTTGCGGTATGGGGCCATCAGGCGCACCCGGTTTCCCTGAAAATGTAAAGAAGGACGCAGGCGATGGAACGCTATACGGTCTTTGGGCTGGTCATTTTTCTGGCCTTGCTCTCATTGGTCGGAATGATCTTCAGCGGATGGTTCCTGATCCCCTATATCGTGTTTTCGCTGCTGATGATTCTGGGCATTCGCGACGTCGTGCAGCCGCGCCATGCGATTTTGCGCAATTACCCGATCATTGGCCATATGCGGTTCCTGTTCGAAGGCATCCGCCCCGAAATCCGCCAATACCTGATCGAAAGCGATCAGGACGAAGAACCGTTTTCGCGCGACGAACGTTCGCTGATCTATCAGCGCGCCAAGGGGATCGAGGATAAACGCCCCTTTGGGACCAAGCAGCGGGTGTACGATTCCGGTTTCCAGTGGCTGACCCATTCGGTCATGCCGCACCATATCGAAAATCACGATTTCCGCATCAAGGTCGGCGGCCGCGATTGCAAACAACCCTATGACCTGTCGCTCTACAATATCTCGGCAATGAGCTTCGGCGCACTGTCGGCCAACGCGATCCTGGCGCTGAATACCGGGGCCAAGAAGGGCGGCTTTGCCCATGACACCGGCGAAGGCGGCATCAGTCGCTACCACCGGCAAGGCGGCGGCGATCTGATTTATCAGGTCGGATCGGGCTATTTCGGCTGCCGCTCCCCCGATGGCGGCTTCGACCCGGAAAAGTTCAAGCAGCAAGCCGGTGATCCTCAGGTCAAGATGATTGAACTGAAACTCAGCCAAGGCGCCAAACCCGGCCATGGTGGGGTTTTGCCGGCCAAGAAGATCACGCCGGAAATTTCCGAAGCGCGCGGCGTGCCGATGGGAACCGATTGCGTGTCCCCGCCCAGCCACCCGGAATTTTCCACCCCGATCGAAATGTGCGAATTCATCGGCCGTCTGCGCGAACTGTCAGGTGGCAAACCGGTCGGCATCAAGCTGTGCATCGGCCATAGGCGCGAATTCATGTGCATGGTCAAGGCGATGTTGAAAACCGATATCGTGCCCGATTTCATCGTCATCGATGGCAAGGAAGGCGGCACCGGTGCTGCACCGGTGGAATTTGCCGATCGTCTGGGG
Organism: Thalassovita gelatinovora; assembly: GCF_001458355.1. Classification (GTDB taxonomy): domain Bacteria; phylum Pseudomonadota; class Alphaproteobacteria; order Rhodobacterales; family Rhodobacteraceae; genus Thalassobius; species Thalassobius gelatinovorus. Next base: position 19,007 of record NZ_CYSA01000028.1, read on the forward strand.
ATGCCCTTGGTCGAAGGGCTGACCTTTGCCCATAACACCCTGCGCGGGGTCGGGTTGCGCGACCGGTTGAAAATCGGCGCGTCGGCCAAGATGGTTTCGGCCTTCGATATCGCGCGGATTCTGGCGCTTGGCGCCGATTGGGCCAATTCGGCGCGCGGCTTCATGTTCTCGATCGGCTGCATTCAGGCCCAGGCCTGCCACACCAACAATTGCCCGGTCGGCGTCGCCACCCAGGACAAGCTGCGGCAAAAGGCGCTCAACGTGACAAGCAAATCCGAACGGGTCTACCGGTTCCATCAAAACACGCTCAAGGCGCTGGCGGAAATGACCGGCGCGGCGGGGCTGGACCATCCCGGTCAGTTTCAGCCGCATCACCTGTTGATGCGCGAAAAATCCCGCGACATGGTCACCGGCGACGAAGTTTACCCCTACCTGCCCGAAGGTTTCCTGCTGCGCGGCGAAGATGTGGGATTTGGCTACATGAAACGCTGGGAACGGGCCCGCGCCGAAAGCTTCGCACCGGTCGATTACATGCCCTGAGCGGCTGCGGCCGGTCCGCCGGGCTCATGGCAACGACCGCTCCCAGCCTCCAATACCGCCGGTCGCGCTCTGTACAGTTCACACGCAGTCAAGTCGGCGCCGACGCGAACCGACGCCCACGAATTTATGAGCAGTCGCGTGCCGATTTAATTTCGCCCTTTACGCGCGCTACATCAGGTTATTTGGCATGGAAAATAGCGTATATATGGACTACTTGTGGGTGGCATACAGTTTCGGACCTTTCAATGACAGAAAACACATTGGTTACAACGGACCGCAAGCCGGTGGGCTGGTATGAAGAGGTAATACCTGTCCGCGGTTGTCGGTTGTCGCTGGAGAATATTAAGGACGTTTATCGCGACCTGCACGCCATCAATAGGAAGTTTGGCGAACAGGTAATTTCGACATTGCAGCGTGAGCCGGACTTGACTGATGAAGAGTGGGAGGAGCGCAAGGCTTTTCTGCTTGACGACGCGTTTTGCCTTACCATCACCGTGAACGGCTTGCGGGATCAGCAGCTTTACGGTGAAACCGCTGCTCTATTTGACGACCCGAACCTTCCGAAACCCATCAAATCCATTTACTTCACCAATGCTAACTCGTTTAAGCGAAATGCCAGCGGCAACGAACCAAGGAACCGCATTTCGGTCTTCTTGGACTTTGGTAAGCCGGAGGTGTTTGACCCGAACCCCTTGGTATCAGCAGCCACCCCAAACGAGGGCAACGTAACGGTCAACGCGGAGGACATTACATTCTTCAACGCCGTTCAGAAGGCTGTTGAGAAGAAGGTGACGACGCACAAAACTTGGTATGGCGCGATTCATCGGAACTTTGCCTATGACATTGGCATGTGGCTTATCGCGCTGCCGGTATCGCTCTACTTCTCTGCCTTTTACATGGATCAGATAATACCGACAGGCGGGAAGTTCGAAGTTTTTCGCTGGCCTCTGTTCATCTACTTTGTTGGCCTTTCTTTAATCCTTTACCGGGCATTGACCGCCTACGCGAAGTGGGCTTTTCCCGTTAACGTCCTCGATGAGAATAAGGATCGCGCGTTGAAACACCGCCTTGCCTTGGGTGGATTTGCGTCTTGGCTGTTCTACATGTTCGCCAGCACGGTATACGGCATCATTGTCGGGTAGATTCTGCACGCCTGTCAGGACCCTGACGCATTCCGTGAGGCATTCCATGCGCCAGATGCTTTAACCGCCGCGCGTGGGCGACCGGGCACTGTAAGACGGCCTGTCCATATCGACTTTGCAAACTCCTCTATCTGCGCATAGCCGCCGTTGGTGCCGCCCCCCTCCTCCCCAAACCAACCTTGATCTCTGTCAAGGCCGCCCCGTCTCGCCCCGGTAGGATGACCACAGTGCCACAAAACTCTGGAGCGATGCGATGCCGACAGATGACGAGGTTCTCTTCTTTGATACGCTGCGCCGCGATGACGTGCCGATTGTCGGCGGCAAGAATGCCTCTCTGGGCGAGATGGTGCAAAAGCTGGGCGCGGCGGGCATTCTGGTGCCGCCGGGATTTGCCAGCACCGCCAACGCCTATCGCCGGTTTTGCCGGGCGAACGGGATCGAGGCGCTGATCCACAGCACGATGGCGGCCTATCGCGAGGGCCGGATGACGCTGCACCAGGCCGGGGACACGATCCGGGCGGCGATCGTGGCGGGGCATTGGCCGGACGCGACCGAGGCGGCGCTGCGCGCGGCCTATGCCGAATTGTCGACGCGGACCGGGCAGGACGACATCGCGGTCGCGGTGCGGTCGAGCGCCACGGCAGAGGACCTGCCGGATGCCAGTTTCGCCGGGCAGCAGGAAACCTATCTGAACGTGCGCGGCGAAGACGATCTGCTGATTGCCTGCCGCAAATGCTATGCGTCGCTGTTCACCGACCGCGCGATCAGCTACCGCGACGCCAAGGGGTTTGACCACATGCAGGTGGCGCTGTCGGTCGGGGTGCAGCAGATGGTGCGATCCGATCTTGGCGGCTCGGGGGTGATGTTTTCGATCGACACCGAAACCGGGTTCGACAAGGTGGTCTTGATCGACGCGGCCTGGGGATTGGGCGAAAACGTGGTGCAGGGGACGGTGACGCCGGACGAATACCAGGTCTACAAGCCGTTTCTGGACCGCGACGGTGTGCGCCCGATCATCGACAAGACGCTGGGCGCCAAGGAAAAGAAGATGATCTATGCGGCGGAGGGGGACGCCGGGCCGGTGCGCAACGTGCCGACCTCGCGGGCCGAACGGGCGCGGTTCGTGCTCAGCGATGACGAGGTGCTGGAGCTGGCGCGCAAGGCCGTCACCATCGAAGAACATTACGGCGTGCCGATGGATATCGAATGGGCCAAGGACGGCAATACCGGGGCGCTGTTCGTGGTGCAGGCGCGGCCCGAAACGGTGCAATCGCGCAGCGGGGCGGCATTGAAGCATTATTCGGTTGGCGAACATGGCGCGACGCTGGTCACCGGGTTGTCGGTGGGTGAACAGGTCGCCAGCGGCCGGGTATGCCTGATCGAGACGGCCGAGGATATCGACCGCTTCGTCGATGGCGCGGTACTGGTCACGTCCACCACCGACCCCGATTGGGTGCCGATCATGAAACGGGCCTCGGCCATCGTGACCGATCATGGCGGCCGCACCAGCCACGCGGCGATTGTCAGCCGCGAATTGGGGGTGCCGGCGCTGGTCGGCTGTGGCGATGCGACCTATCTGCTGCATGACCAGCAGGAAGTCACCGTGAGCTGTGCCGAGGGCGATATCGGCCATGTCTATGATGGCCCGGCAGAGGTGACGGTCGAAGAAATCGACCTGACGGAGGTGGCGCAGACCCGGACCAAGGTGATGCTGAACATGGCCAACCCGGCCACCGCAGCGCGTTGGTGGCGGTTGCCGGCGGATGGGGTCGGATTGGCGCGGATGGAATTCGTCATCGCCAATACGATCCGGGTCCACCCCGAGGCGTTGATCCATTTCGACGATCTGCGCGATGCGGCCGTGCGCGAGGAGATCGAAAAGCTGACCACGGGTTACGCCGACAAGACCGAGTATTTCGTTGACCGGCTGGCGCTGGGTTTGGCCCGGATTGCCGCCGTGGCCTATCCCAACCCGATGATCCTCAGGATGAGCGATTTCAAGACCAACGAATATGCCGACCTGCTGGGCGGGGCGCAGTTTGAACCGACGGAATCCAACCCGATGATCGGCTGGCGCGGCGCGTCGCGCTATTACGATCCGGCCTATCAGCAGGGGTTCGAACTGGAATGCCGGGCGGTGCGGCGGCTGCGCGAACAGATCGGGTTCGACAACGTGATGGTGATGATCCCGTTCTGCCGCACCCCCGAAGAAGCCGACCGGGTGATCACGGTGATGCAGGGCCAAGGGCTGCAACGCGGGGTGCAGGGCTTGCAGACCTATGTGATGTGCGAAATCCCGTCCAATGTGGTGCTGGCGGGGGAATTCGCCAAGCGGTTCGACGGGTTTTCCATCGGGTCGAACGACCTGACCCAGCTGACGCTGGGCATCGACCGCGACAGTGACAAGCTGGCACCGCTGTTCGACGAACGCCACGAGGCGGTGCAATGGATGATCCGCACGGTGATCGAAAAGGCGCATGAGGCGGGCGCTAAAATCGGGCTATGCGGTCAGGCGCCGTCGAATTACCCCGATTTCGCCCGGGTATTGGTCGAGGCCGGGATCGATTCCATATCCGTGGTGCCGGACAGCTTCGTGCAGGTGAAAAAACACGTGGCCGCAGCAGAGGCGGACTAGGCGGGTTAATTGGGCCGGGCTGACATCGGGGTGGTGGTGCTTTGGGTCGGTGTTGTTTTTTTTACGGCAAAGCGGGCCTTCGTGTGTGAAACGGCGAATGACGCGTATCAGCCCTAAACTTGACGGTCGTGCCGGGAACGGCGTGAGCCTTGCCCTATGCAGGAACGGCGGGTTCCGGACCTTCGCTGCGCTTGGAGCCAAGGTCTGCTGAGCGGGACAAACCTGCCGTTCGGGGTAATGGGAAAAATGTCCGCGTCCAAACGCCTTACCAAAAAACTTCCGTTCCCGCGCAGGCCCAGAACTTGATGGATGGGCTGCCGTAGCGCTCGCTCGTCCATGAGCGGCGCTCTCTCCAGCTGCGTCTCCACGTGCTGGGGTCATGATCAGCCCATTCCGCAAAACTTCAGTCTGGGCGAGGGGCTGGATTTGGTGAAGAAGTTGAGCTGCCCCCTGCACAGCATCCTCGAGGCCAATTCTACGCATGGCGTGTGGCGCCCACACAGCAACCCTGCGCGGAAGGTCAGCCCGTTGGCATGCAGATTGAACCGCGCGTAACTGGTCCTTGTTCAGCGGAACTGCGTCGATAGCCGCAACCTTGTCCGCACCGCTTTGAACCTCCAGCCCGAAGACCGCGCCGAGCGCAGTTCTCGCAAGTCGATCCTTCGGCCAAGTCGCAATGGCATCGAGATCACGAGCAGCCCCCGCGGTGAAAGAAGAGTCAGTGGGAAGGAAGAGTGCAGCGCTGTCATAAATCCCTTGAGCCGAAGCATCGAGTTGTGTGGCGAGATCCTCGCCGACAACGCGACCACGTTTCTGGCTGGCAACGGCAATCCTTACCTTCTCCACAAAATTCGCAGCCCGCAGCCCGCAGCCCCAGCCCATCATCCGCGAAGAAAAGCTCTGCGAAGTCATCTCGGTTCCAGCCGCCTGCACGAGCGGCGCTTTTTACCCAATCAGGGTTCACGAGGACATCATCGGCTTCAATCGTAAGGATCAGACGGTTATCCTCTCGGTCCCAGGCTGCCGCGAACATGCCGACGGGCTGAAAAGCGGGAACACCGCCACGTCGTCCGACTGCAATTGGCCAACATGCAAAGCCTCATTGCTCATTGGAACATCGAATGGTTTCGTCAAGCCTCGGCGGCCTTTGACGTTCTCAGCCGGAATTGTCCAGATATTGCCGTCAATCTGTTCGAACTTCAAATTGCGCACGGAAGCGGATCGTACGCCGGTGAGGATCAGCATGCGCAGGGCGAGCTCTACCGCGCAGGTGTCGCCAAGTGTCCTGTAAAAGCTCGGAACCTCAGCCCAATCCATCGCAGGGATATTCCGGCTTTGGGGCGCTGATTTGCCGAGAAGGACCTTAGCTTTCTCGATGATTTGCAGATCGACATCGTGATTCAATGCAACTGCGTGTTGGTAGACGACCATCAAACGGGACAAGGCCTTGCGCGCGCTTTCGTGTCGTTCAATCCAAGCGTTCTGTAGGGTATCTTTAATGTCGTGCTGATCAATCTTGGCAATTGGCATCCTACCTAGCTTGGGCAGGATGTAGAGCCGCAGAGGGCTGAACCATTTGCCGTCTTCACCATTGTTCTTAAGCGTCTTGCGATGCACCTCGTAGGCCGCCACCGCGATGGCGCCAAGAGTGCTTTCTACCCGTCGTAATTTGCCTTGTTCAATCCGCCGCGCTTTGATTGGATCAATTCCATCACGTACCTGTCTGCGGACCTCTTCCGCGAGCAAGCGAGCTTCTCGCAGCGAAACATGCCGCAAGGAGCCGAGGCCCGTTTCCCTGGGCCGCCCCCAAAGCGTAAACCGGAACGTCCATTGCGCACCGCCGTCCTGCCGTTTCACAAGCCATAGCCCGTCACCATCTGCGTATTTTCCAGCGTCCAAACTCTTAACTTCAGCTGCGGTCAACCTCTTTGAATGTCTCAAATTTTATCTACCTCCGTATCCACAAGAAGTTTCAGGGCTTCCCGAAACCTTGTGGGAAGCCGCGCGAACTCTAACCCACTGGGATTAAACCAGCTTTAAAAGGTGTGGGAATTCGCTGGAACTACTGGTACGGAGAATTTACCCTCCGGCGGGCGTATTTTGAGAAACGATGAAAGGCCGGGTCAGTCCTGGACCTGATAGGAAATCGTCATGCCGTCATAAGCGGGGGTGATATGGTCGGGGGTTTCGTCTTTGAGTGTCTGGTAATCGAGATCGATATGCATATTGGTCAAAACCGCGCGGCGCGGCGCGACCTGCGCGATCCAGTCCAGCGATTGTTGCAGATGCGAATGGGTCGGATGCGGCGTGCGGCGCAATGCGTCCAGTACCCAGCAATCCAAGTCCTGTAACACGTCCCAAGCATCGCCTTCGATTTTGACCACATCGGGAAGATAGGCCAGATCGCCAATCCGGAACCCAAGCGCGTCGATCGATCCGTGACCGACTTCGAACGGGGTGAGGGTGATCGCGCCGCCCTTGCCGGAAATGGTGACATCGCCGTCGATCGTGTGCATGTCGAGGATCGGCGGGTAGGGGCTGTCTTCGGGTTGAATGAAGGCATAGCCGAAGCGCGAATAAAGCGCGTTCTGGGTGTCGCCATCGGCCCAGACATTCAGCCGTTTGCGGGTGTTGAACACGATCATGCGCAGATCATCGATCCCGTGGACGTGATCGGCATGCGAATGGGTCCACAAAACCGCGTCAATCTCGCCCACCCCGGCGTCAAGCAGTTGCTGACGCATATCCGGCGTGGTGTCGATCAGAACTGTGGTTTTGCCCGCGTCGCTGATCCGTTCGATCAACATCGAACAGCGGCGGCGCCGGTTCTTCGGGTTTTCCGGGTCGCAATCGCCCCAATGCCCACCCAGGCGCGGCACCCCGCCTGACGATCCGCAGCCCAGAATGGTAAAGCGCAGTTCCGCCATCACGCCACCGCCTTGTAAGCGGCTGCCTTGCTGAACAGGCGGTCGAAATTGGCCTGTGTCTGGGCCGCGAAGATGGAATAGTCGAGGCCGAAAACTTCGGCTCCGACCACGGCGGTATGAACGCTATAGCCCGGTTCATTGCGTTTGCCGCGGAACGGTTTCGGGGCCAGATAGGGGCTGTCGGTTTCCACCAGCACCCGGTCAACCGGGGCGGCGGCGAAAATATCGCGCACATCCTGGCTTTTGGGGAAGGTGGCGATGCCCGACATCGACAGGTAGAACCCCAGATCCAGCGCGGTCTTGGCCAACTCCGGCCCGGACGTGTAGCAATGCATCACGCAGGAAAATGCGCCGTTGCGATGTTCGGCGGTCAGGATATCGGCCATATCGGTATCGGCGTCGCGCGAATGGATGATCAGCGGCAGACCGGTGCGGCGCGCCGCTTCGATATGCACGGCCAAGCTTTGTTTTTGCACCCCGGCACTATCGGCGCTGTAATGATAATCCAGCCCGGTTTCCCCGATCCCGACGAATTTCGGATGCTGGGCCAGTGCCTGCAGGTCTTCCACCGTGGCCATCGGTTCGTCGGCGGCGCTCATCGGGTGGGTGCCTGCGGCATAGAAGACCGGGCCATATTTTTCGGCGATGGCGCGCACTTGCGGTTCCTGCCGAAGCTTGGTGCAGATGGTCACCATGCGGGTGACGCCCGCCGCGATCGCGCGGTCGACCACGGCTTCGCGTTCGTCGTCGAAGTCTGGGAAATCGAGATGGCAGTGGCTATCGGTGATCTGGATGGATTTGGTCATGAAACTCTCGGGCAAGGTCACGCCGCAGCGGTTTTTTGTATCTTGAAAACCGTATCTAGGATCAGCGCGGCAGGGTCAAGGTTGACCGCCCGCCCATGCCGGGTTCGTGACCCGATCTCCTGCGCCAGATCGGCCCAGGCCCGGCCTTTGTGCGGATTGGGGGCAAGCCGTTGCAACAGCGCAGCTTCACCCTGAACCGCTTCTGTCGCGGGGGGCGCCCCGATCGCGCCGGTGCGGGCCAACCGCGCCATCAACAGGTCATTCAGGCTGAACAGCAGGTCCAGCCGGGTTTCCGCGCCCCGCGCTGTCGCCGTCTGGGCAAGCTGTAGCGCACGGGCACGGTCCAGCCGGGGCAGGCTGTCATAAAGACCGATCAGTTCGCGGTAGATTTCCAATCCCTTGAGGTTGAGCAACCGCACCGCTTCACCCACCGACCCAGCAGACAGTTCGGCCAAGGCGTTTGGGTCGGCAATATCCTGCGCCCCGGCCTGTTGCAGCGCCTTGGCCATATCTTCGGGTTGCACCGGAGACAGTCGCAATTCGCGGCACCGCGACCGGATCGTCGGCAGCAGCCTTGAGGGCTGATGGCAGACCAAAAGCAGGGTAGTATTGGCGGGCGGTTCTTCCAGCACTTTGAGCAACGCATTCGCAGCCGAGACGTTCATTTCATCTGCAGCGTCGACGATCACCACCCGGCGGCCACCATCCGCGGCGCTAAGGCCGAAGAAGTTTTTCAGCTTGCGCACTTCGCCAACCAGAATTTCACTGGCCAGCTTGTCGCCCTTTTCATTCGGGCCGCGCCGCAGCAGGAACAACCCCGGTTCGGACCGCGCCTGAATACGGCGTTCGATCGGATGATCGGCCGGGATCGACAGGCTGTCGGGCATGGCTGGAGCGCCGAACAGGCTGTCGCCCTGAATCGGGGGCGTTGTCAGTAAAAATCGCGCAATATGCCAGGCCAGCGTCGCCTTACCCACGCCCTTAGGGCCGGTGATCAGCCAGCCGTGATGCAGCCGCCCGGAATTATAGGCGTCCAGAAACGTGTCTTCGGCCCGTTTCTGACCATAAAGCACGCGGGTTTCGCGCGGGTGCGGTGCGCCTTCGATACGATCGGGATCTGGAAGCAGTTCATCGGCCATGTCAAAGCCGCGCCTTTACCTGTTGCAACACGTCCGCCGCGACGGTGTCGATATCGCGAGCCCCATCGATGGTGAGGAAACGATCGGGGAATTCCTGTGCCAAGGCAAGGAACCCGGCGCGCATTTTCTCTTGCAGGTCTTCCCCGAAGGCTTCGAAGCGCACATCTTTGCCCTGACGCGACAATGCCCGGTCCAGACCGGTGGCCGGGTCCATGTCGATCAGCACGGTCATGTCGGGTTCGCGCCCGATCATCAGCGCGTGCAGTTTGTCGACATCTTCGCGCAGATCGCCGCGGCTGAGCCCCTGATACATCCGTGTGCTGTCGGCAAAACGGTCGCAGATGACGATTTTCCCGGCCTTCAGCGCTGGCTGGATCGTGCGTTCCATGTGATCGCGTCGCGCAGCCGTGAACAGCAGGATTTCGGTTTCCGCCGACCAGCGATCAGGATCGCCCTGCAGTACCAGCGCGCGGATTTCCTCGGCCCCCGGCGATCCGCCGGGTTCGCGGGTCAGGACCACGTCATGCCCCTTGGCCCGCAAGGCTTCGGCCAGCAGACTGGCCTGAGTGGATTTCCCGGACCCGTCGATGCCTTCGAAACTGATAAAGGTTCCGGTTCCGGTCAAGAGCCTTGGGGTCCTTCTTGCAGTCGGTGCAGCAATGTGATGGCAGCCGTTTTCACCCGGGTGACGAAGCCGCCCGCGGCGATATCGCGATCGGCCACAAGGGGAAACGCCGTTTCATCCAGCCCTTCGGGTTTCAGGATTAACTTGGCGATTTCCTGACCCTTGGCGATCGGGGCTTCGATGGGGCTGTTGAAAACCACTTCTGCTTCGACGGCGTCGCCGCCCAGTACCGGCATCAGGGCATACAGATCTTCGGCCGGGGTAAGCCCGACACGGGGCGCACGGCCCATCCAGACATCCGCTTCGGCGATTACTGTTCCGGCCGTGGCGATCGGGCGGAGCGTGAATTGGCGAAAGGCCCAGTTGACGATAGCCTCGGATTCCTCGGCCCTTGCCTTGGCGCTGTCGAGCCCTGAAATCACGAAAACGATGCGTCGATCACCCTGTTTCGCCGAGCCGACAAGCCCGTATCCGGCTTCGGACGTGTGCCCGGTCTTCAACCCGTCGGCGCCGATCCCCAAGCCCAGAAGCGGGTTGCGGTTATGCACGTTCTGCGGTGCGCGACCGTCAAAGGCGAATTCACGTTCGGAAAACAGCGGATAATATTGCGGGAAATCCTTGATCAAACGGGTGGCCAGCAGCGCCAAGTCGCGGGTCGACATCCGATGCCCGGCAGCGGGCCAGCCATTGGAATTGGCAAAGGTCGAATTGGTCATTCCCATTTTCTGTGCCCGCTGGGTCATGTAGCGGGCGAACCCGGCTTCGGTTCCGTCGGGGGAAAGCGCCTCGGCGATCACCACGCAGGCGTCATTTCCCGACAACACGATGATACCGCGCAGCAGGTCTTCGACCCGCACCCGGTCGGTGGTGTCCAAAAACATGGTCGACCCGCCATAGCTCATCGCGTGTTGCGACACCGGAAGCTGTTCATCCAGCGTCAAACGGCCATCGCCCAGGGCTTCGAACGCAACATAAAGCGTCATCAGCTTTGACATCGATGCTGGCGGCAACGGGGTGTCGGCATCCTTGTTCAACAGCACGGTGCCGGTGTTGATATCCAGCACAAAAGCCGAGCGGGCGTTGGTATTGAAGGCCGCAACCGGCAGCGCCAGCATCAGCACCGCCAGAAATGCGCTTAGAACAGTTCGGATCAGGCCAAACATCCAGGTCCTCTTAATCGGTTGATCAATTGCTGACGGCATAAGCGTCGGTGAAACCACTCTTCTTGATTTGGTCCAGCAACGCGCTGCGTTCAGAATCGGTTGTTGCCGGCCCGACCAGCACCCGCCAATAGGTTTTACCCTTGAGGCTGGCTTTCTTGACCGTCGGGATCATGCCCGAACGTTTCATCGTCGCGGCGGCGTTCTGGGCATTTTCTTCGACCGAAAAGATGCCGATCTGCAAATAAGGCTTGGACAGTTTTGACACCTTCGCCGTTGGCTTTGGCGCCGGTTTCGGGGTCGGCGCCGCCGCCGGGCGCGCAGGTGTTTCTTTCGCTTCGGCCTTGTCGATGGCGGCCCCCGCCACGCTGACCGGGTCCAACGGTTTGGATTCGATCTCGGCAGGGGCGGACATGGCTTCGGGATCGCTGTCAGGCGCCGTCTGTTCTTCGGCCACTTCTTCGCGGCGCAGGGCGGTCACGCTGAGTTCGACCGGCTTGCCAGCCAACATGCTCATCGCGGCTGCCGCGTCCGACGAAACCTGAAACCGCGGCCCGGGAATTTCGCGTTCGCGCCGGAACAGCGCGCCGATGACGAATTTTCCATTGGCTTCATTGCGGATGATCACCCGTTCGGGATCCGTCACATCGGGATGCGCCACCCAGACGCCGCCCAGCGATGGCCGTCCGTCCCAAAGTCCGGCTTCGGTTTTCTGAAACACCTCCGGTGCTTCGATATCGCGCTCGATCAGCTTGACCGACCGGGCCGGGGTCGCGTCGGCTTCGGCCTGGGGTTTCTTCTGAAACAGGTTGAAATTCGCGCCGTCCTCGCAACCGCTCAGCCCGATGGCCAGTCCGGCAATCACAAGTCCCTGTTTCAGGCGGGTGAAATTCATTTCTCGATCAGTCATCAAGACCATATCCGTCTCTCGCCTTTTTCCCCGCGCCCAAACGACCATTCGCCGGTTTTCCGGTCTGACTTCATGGTCGGCGGCGCATACCTCAAGCGAAGCTTAACCGCAACTTCGCCACAAGGAAAGCAAATGGAACCCGGTCGGCGGATTTTCCCCGCCAAGAAGCCTTTCAGAATCAATACGACCTGTTTACATCGGTCGGGTCGGAGGAGTGGCAGAGTGGTTGAATGCACCGGTCTTGAAAACCGACGTAGGTGAAAGTCTACCGTGGGTTCGAATCCCACCTCCTCCGCCACTTGCCTTATGTTCTTGTTTTTCAGGTGCTTAGGTGGGGTTTACCACCTACGCTTACCACCTACGCATACCACCTAAATCTTGAAGACCTGAGATGGCTGTCAGTTGCCTTGGGTTTGGTGGCTTGGCTGAGGCCAGAACCGACCAGCTACGGCAATGGATGAACAAGGTCGCTCTCTGAAGCCAAAAAGGGTGGGGCTTGGGCTTTTAGTTTCCCTTGGATTCTGAGGTGAAAACCGGGGTCTGCCTTATTTCGCCTCTATGTTCTGGAGGGGCCCCACAAGACAACTTAGCGATTGCATGACTTCTATACATGGTGAACCATGAGGATGAGGCAAACATCTCGATTTTGAGGTGAGGCTCGTTCTTGCCAAACCGGAGGTGGAAATGAAGATGGTTTATAAGTTATTTGATTTTTATAAGTAAACTCATTTTGTTCCTGTTGGTCTTGCTACCTATTAATCCTCCATCCTTTTCAAGGAGTGACCTGCCCCCCACAAAATCCCTCACTTTAATGTAGAGTCTGCTCAATCTTGAAGGAGCAGACGAATGCGAAAGAGCCGTTTTACCGAGGCGCAGATAATCGGGATGATCAAGGAGCAAGAGGCTGGCATGCCGACGGCTGAGGTGTGTCGTAGACACGGCCTCAGCCCTGCGACGTTCTACAAGTTCAAGTCCAAGTATGGCGGCATGGAAGTGTCGGATGCTGCCAAGTTGAAAGCGCTGGAGGACGAGAATGCCAAACTCAAGCGCCTGCTGGCTGATACCATGCTGGACAACGTCGTGCTGAAGGATTTGCTGGGAAAGAACTGACGACATTGACCAAGCGGCGAGAGGCGGCGCTCAGGGCGATGCGGGATCATGACATCTCGCAGCGCCGGGCTTGCCGGCTTGTCGGTGTCGACCCAAAGACGGTCCGGCGCGAACGCCCGTCGGATTGCCCCGAAGTCCGCAAGGCGATGAAAGAGATCGCTGAAAAGCGGCGCCGGTTCGGTTATCGCCGGATCGGCATTCTCCTGGAACGCAAGGGGATGACGATGAACCACAAGAAGCTCTATCGTATCTACCGCGAGGAGGGGCTCTCAGTGAAGCGGAGACGAGGGCGTAAACGAGCCCGTGGATCGCGCACACCGATGCCAGCAGCTGCGCACCCAAACGCACGTTGGTCGTTGGACTTTCTGTCCGATAGCTTTGGTGCGTCACGCAAGTTCCGCATTTTGGCGGTGATCGACGATTGCTGTCGCGAAAATCTATGTCTAATGGCCGACACGAGCATCTCGGGCGCGCGGGTGGCAGATCGGAGAAGATTTGCGTATCCAGCAGATCGGGCGACTTGTCCTTCAAAGTTGATCTCAGCGCACTGATCAGCTCATCCGACATGCGCTTTTCGTTGATGTCGTTGAACCGGAAGGCCACCCTGACCTCAAGAGCCTGGCAGATGTTCTTGAGGACAAGCTCCAGTAGCTTGCGTAGGTCATTGGTAACGTCTTCCTTGCCCTTCTTCTGTTCGATGATTTCTTTCAGCGTCGCGGGGCTGTTTTCGAGAAGGATGCCATTTGCACCGTCTGACCGGACCTCATGAAAAATCCAGCCATGCTGCCCCATCTCCCTCTTGATAATGTCGAACCAGATATTCTCGTGCGTTAGGATGATAATTTGCCAATCGGAGAACTCGTCGCGCAAAAGACGTAAGAGCCTGCGCCGATGCGATGTATCGAAGCTTGTGACGATATCGTCCAGCACTAAGAACTTGGCGTGCTTGTTGAAAATGCGAGCGTTGGCGAGGAACAGCACCACGCCAAGACTATTCAGATGACTTTCGCTCAAATATTTTCGTGGCGGCTGGGTCTCCTTGCCATGGAAGGTGTACTGGAACTCGACACCTTCATCGCCGACCATAGTCAGGCGCACTTTGTCCACGCTCTCTTTGGGATGAAGCGCCGTGTAGAATTTCCCGACATCATCGCTGATGGTATCCAGCACGGCTTGCCTTATAAGCAGCAGCTTTAAGTCCCCAAGTCCCCGTTCTCCCCCAACGGGGCAATCTGTACTCTTTCCCGCTGCAAATTGTACAAATGCCCACAAAAAACGATACAGAGCCTATCTGTCCGGCCCGGCCGGAAACGGCCGCTCTGACCCGTCCGGGGGCAGGGGCGGTGGTGCCGGGGGCTTAGCCGCGGGGCATTTTCAGGGTGACGGTGCGGCCCGATTTTACATAGCTCAATTCGTCGTCGCCGATCGCCGCGACCTTGCCGCCGTCGATCCGGTCGCCGACCTGCACCTTCTTGTAGCGGCCATTCGACAGCCGCACCAATGCGCGTCGGTCGCGGGTCTGACCATAGACGCCTATCAGGTTGATTTTACGCAGGTTTATCTGATTTTTCACGGTCGCTTGACGGGCCACCGACGCCTTGCTAGGCAGGCTGGGCTGGACCGTCTGCGGTTTGAAAATGGCCCCGGTGGCTGGTTGCGTCTCCGTCGGTTCGCTGCGTTTGACGATGGCCGCGAACTCCGCCGGCCGGCCTTTCGGTTTCAACGAGGCCAGCACCGCCTGTTCGGTCGGCGCCTCCTCCACCTCGGCTTCGGCAATCGCCTGCGCGCTCTCCGGCCGCACCTTCGGCCGCAACCCCGCCAGCTCGCTCCGCGTGCGCCCCCCAAGGTTGCTGCGTTCGGTCTGTTCGATCAGGTCTTCGGGGCGCGGTTTCGGCCGGACCGCGGCCAGACGGGTGGTTTCAGGCTGGCTCAGCGCGCCCTGATCTTCTTGCCGTTCGGGCCATTTCGGCGGCACGGCAGGGGGCGCACCGGAATAGATCAATACCCCCTCGGGCGACATCGCGCCGTCCTTGCTGGGCTTGACCAACCCGCGTTCATCGAAATCGAAACGGGTCCCGGCCGCAACCGGATTGGCGCGTTCAGACGGCGCGGTGTCGGTCAACACCCGCGTTGGATCGGGCAGGGCGACCGCGTCAAAAGCCAAGACCGGATGGTCGATCGACGCGACATAAAGATCGTCCAGCGCCGATTCCGGCGGTACGGAAGGCTGATCCGGTGCGCTTTGCCAAATGCCGCTGGTGGCATAGCGTTCTTCGGTTTCCTGCGGTGTCGGCGGGCGCAACAAATCGGGATCAGCCTGAGGCTCATCGCCGGTTTGCAGCACCGGATCTGTGTCGGGCGCAGGCCTGAGGGCCGCTTCGCCGTCCTGTGGCTCGGTCGAGGCCGTCGCCGGGGTGCCGGCTTCGGCCAGTTCCTCTTCGGTCGCGCCTTCGGTGGGCAGACCCTCGGCAATGGTTTCTGGCGCGCCGGGGCTGAACAGGGACGAAAGACCACCACCGAGCGAAACCCAGCCGGTCACGATCACCAGCCCGATCAGTAAAACCGCGCTCAGCATCAGGCCCAGATAGCGCGGCTTTACTGTCCGGTCACCCCCTTCGCGGGCCCCGAACAGCGTCAACCGTTCCGCTTCGTTGGCCGGTGCGGTGGCGAGGGGAGGCGCGGCGGGAAGGCTGTAGGCCTCGGGCGTTTGCGCCACGTCGTCATTCGGATCGTCGGAGGGTCTGTCGGTGTTGAATAACGGCAGGCCGGTACCGCGCGCAGGGGCTTGCGGCTCGGTCGGGCGCAGGCTGTCGCCGAGGTTAAGCATCGCTGCTTCGGGATCGTCCGGGCGGATATCTGCCACCGGGATCGGCTTGGGCGATTTCGGTTGTTCCGGGTCCTGAGAGTGGTCGTTCTGAGACCCGCGCTTGTAGCCGCGTAGAGGAGCTGTTGCGCCGTCCATTTCAACCCGTTGGGTGCGAACAGTCGAAAAGGACGCCACCGGCTGATCAGGTTCATGTGGTTTCGATGTCGACGATTCGGGTGCGCCCGGGGTCTTGGGATCGGGCGGGACGATGCCTTCGGGGGCAGGAAGGTCATCAAACCCGGATGAAGCGGTTGGCTTGGGCTCTGCCTGTGAACGCGCGTTCATCAGATCTTCTTCTTCCGGCGTCAGCGGCATCGCCGGGCCCATCTCGGCTTCGGCTAGCCGGGCGGCGGCTTCGTAATCTTCGGGTTCGTCGGGGGCGTCGATTATGTTGGGCGCTTTGACAACAAGCGGCGGCGTTACATCTTTGTGGGCTTCAAGAACGTCGAAACTTGGCACCCCGATTTCCTCGATCAAGGGCGTTTCCTTGGCCGGCTCTGGTTCCGGTGCGGAGTTCGATTCGGGTTTCGGGTCCGGAAAACCGGCCAAACCAACCAATTTGATCGGGTCTTTATCCGGCGTTACCGGGCCGCCGAAAAGTTCGGTCGCGATATGGGTGCCGCCAAAAAATGGCTCGCCGACAAAGGTGCCGTTGGGTGGCTGAGCAACGAAGCTGACCGGATTAAATTGGTGTTCATGGGCGAAAGCTTCGGCTTCTGCCAAGGTTTCGCGGGCCACAGCGGCAACATAAAGCTGACCATCTTGTTCCGACCAATCAACCGCCAATTCGTTCAGCGCATAGGGTGTGGCCCCGTCGATTGCCTTATGCGCCAATGCTTCAAACTTGTCTGGCGTGGTGCCCTGCGTTGGAACGGCCAGATATTTGATCTGATCTTCGGGCAGCACCAGCTTGACGCTCAACCCGTCAGGATCAAGCTGAACCGCAGATTCCCGCAACGCGGTCAGCGCCCGGGGCATGTCTTCGGCGTCGAAAGGGACATTCCCAACAAGGTGCCAGCCTGTCGGCACACGATGCAACAGGCCAAGTCCTTCAGACGAAAGCGTTAAAGCAAAGTTCGGCGTCATGGCTTCGCTTTATCATCCTCTCCCCACTTGCGGGAGTCCTGTTACAACCTTGGCAGATATTAAGGCAGCTTCCCGCTCAGGGGAAGAGAAAGCCGAAATATCCACTTGTTACAATGGTAAACTGCCCCAAACTGTTCGCGGAATTGAGTTCGAGGAGATCCTTACATGAAACCCTTAACGACCATTAGCAGCATCGTTCTAGCCGTGGCGTTGCTGCCGCTTCCGGTGCTGGCCGAAAATGCGGTTCGCAAGATCACCGTGACCGGCGACGCCCGGATTGCCGTCGAACCGGATATGGCGATGGTTTCGCTGGGTGTAAAACAGCGCGCGAAGACGGCCGAGGCGGCGATGAACCAGACATCGCAGATCGTGGCGCAGATGGTCGAGCGCTTGAAGGTGCAAGGCATTGCCACGCGCGATTTGCAGACCAATGAGCTGTCGCTCTACCAGGTCGACCGGCGCTCCAGCAGTGGCGAACGTGAACCGGACGGTTTCGAAGCCAGCAATATGGTGCAGGTGCGGGTGCGCGATCTCGAAAAGCTTGGGGCGTTGCTGAACGCGGTGCTGGAAGACGGGGCGAACCAGTTCAACGGGTTGACTTTCGGATTGAAAACGCCCGGTCCGGTACGCGATCAGGCGCGCCGGGATGCTGTGGCCGAAGCGCTGCGTAAGGCGGCGATTTTGGCCGATGCCGCCGGGGTGGACCTGGGGCCGGTGCTGAACATTGTCGAAGCTGGTGGCAATGATGGGGTGATGCCGATGATGATGGCCACGCAACGCGCTGCCCCGGTACCGGTCGCACAAGGCGAAATAGACATCCGCGAAAGCGTGACGCTGGTGATTTCGCTAAAAGACCGGGATTGATTTTGTGCAGATTTGCGCCCGTCCCTGAGAACGGGCGCAAAGAGCAATGTTTCAATATCAGCCGCCGCTTGGGTCAGGTCGAAGCCTTTTCCAGCGCTTGGCCAAGATCGCGGATCAGATCGTCGGAATCTTCGATTCCGATGGAAATTCGCACTACGTTGGGGCCTGCCCCAGCTGCGATTTGCTGTTGTTCGGACAGTTGGCGGTGGGTGGTGCTGGCGGGGTGAATGACCAGTGACCGGGTATCGCCCAGATTGGCGACATGGCTGAACAGGTCCAGGCTTTCCACGAATTTCACACAAGCATCATAGCCGCCCTTCAACGCCACCGTGAACAACCCGCCGGTCCCCTTGGGGAACAACGCATTTGCGCGTTCATGGTAGGGGGAGCTTTCCAGCCCAGCATAGGTCACCGCTTCGACATGCGGGTTGGATTCCAGCCATTCGGCCACGGTCTGGGCATTCTGGCAGTGCCGTTCCATCCGCAATGACAGGGTTTCGATCCCCATCAAGGTATAGTGCGCTGCCTGCGGATTCAGTGTCATGCCAAGATCGCGCAAACCGATGGCAATACCATGGAAGGTGAAGGCCAAAGGCCCGAAGGTTTCATGGAATTTCAGCCCGTGATAGGCGGGTTCGGGTTCGGAAAGCGACGGGAATTTGCCGCTGGCGGACCAGTCGAAATTGCCCGAATCAACCACCACGCCACCGGTGACGGTGCCGTTGCCGGTCAGGTATTTGGTCATCGAATGCACCACCAGAGTAGCGCCGAGTTCGATCGGGCGGCACAGGTAAGGCGTGGCCGAGGTGTTATCGACGATCAGCGGCAGTCCTGCTTTGTTGGCAATCGCTGCAACCGCCGGAATGTCGGTGACGTAACCGCCGGGATTGGCGATTGATTCGCAGAAAATCGCGCGTGTATCGTCGTTGATTGCCGCTTCGATGGCGGCGGTATCTTCGAAATCGACGAATGTCGCCGACCAGCCGAAGCGCTTGATCGTCTGACTGAACTGGGTGATCGAACCACCGTAAAGTCGGGTCGAAACCACCACGTTCAATCCCGGTGCCATCAGCGGAAACAGCGCCATGAGTTGCGCCGCGTGGCCCGAAGAACAGCAAACCGCACCGACCCCGCCTTCCATCGTTGCCACCCGTTCTTGCAATACCGCAACGGTGGGGTTGGTCAGGCGCGAATATATGTAACCGACTTCTTGTAGGTTGAACAACGCAGCGGCATGTTCGGCATCGCGGAACACATAGGCGGTGGTCTGGTAAATCGGTGTCTGTCGCGCACCGGTGGCCGGATCGGGGCGGCTGCCGGCGTGTATCTGCAGGGTGTCAAAACCATAGCTGGGGGTGTCGGTCATGGGGTCTACTCCTCCTTGGAAATCCGTTTTGGGCTGTGCTTCGTCATTGGATAGGGCATAGAGATGTGGCTCACAACTATTCTGATGACGAAAGGTCAATCGATGCGCTCTGTCTTCCATCTTGCCTATAACGTGTCCGATCTGGATCAGGCCCGCGCCTTTTATGGCGACCTGCTGGGTGCGAAAGAGGGGCGCAGCACTGAAACCTGGGTGGATTTCAATTTCTTTGGCCATCAGATCAGCCTGCATCTGGGCACACCGTTTGCAACCTCTGACACCGGCAAGGTGGGCGATCATATGGTGCCTATGCCGCATCTGGGCGTGGTTCTGGAATTGCCACAATGGCAGCAATTGGCGCATCGGTTGCAGGCGGCAGAGGTGGCCTTCGTGATCCCGCCTTCGGTACGATTCCAAGGCGAACCGGGCGAACAATGGACGATGTTTTTCCGCGATCCGTCGGGCAACCCGATCGAAATCAAGGGATTTGCCGATTTCGACCGGATTTTTGCCAGCTGAGACACAGCTAAATACGATCCGTTTCTTGCGCCCGGTTTCGTATCGGAAGCCGGGTTTCATCCACTGCAGCCGGGGCATTCAAAGCACATGGTTTGGGCCGATCATGCGCGGCGCAACACGCCGCCTATTGGCTTGCAGTATGCCTGCGCCCGGTCCATTCTTGCGCCATGGCCGAGCAGAAAAAAACTACTTATCCCGGCGGGTTCGATGCGATCGTTGCGCAGATGGAAACCCGGATGCACCCGTTCATTTATGGGCCCGGCGAAGCCTTGCCGTCGCTGGATGTAGATTTCCAGCCCCTGAAGCGGAAATTGATGGACCCGGCTGCGCCGGAAGTTGCGGGGTCGACATCAACTTACGCCCGTAAATATCGGGATTTGGCCCAAGAATTTGAAGGCGAACCCGCTCTTTTACATCTGCACGGATTGCTTGTTGCGAACCTGCGGCGGCACGATCAACCGGCCCATACAATCGCGCTTTTTGTCCGGCTGTGGCAGGAAGAAGCGGCGTTCTTGATAGATCATCTCGATGCGCGCTGGCTGGTGTCGGCTGCCACTACATTTGGCGATCACGGGGTCAGTGAGGCGCAGCGCAGCCTTGGGCAGTCGCTGACCGTTTTGTTCGGAATGATGAAGCTCTATGAAACCGAACGATTGTTTTCCGGCAGCCCCCCGGATCAGGCATTCGTCTGGCAACGCAAATCGGCCAAGAGACTGGCGATGCAGATGGACGCCTATGCCATCATGGGCGGCGGACTGGATGTGAATATGTTAGGCCGGTTGTGGCAGGACGCGGATCGCGATGCCGTCATCTGCCCGCTGGTGCGCCGGTTGCTGAGCCTGCTGATCGAGGATGACAAAACAGTTTTTCGCCGTCTGCGCACCATGCGTCGCCGCAAGGAAAAACAAAAAGCCGCCGAAGCCCCGCCGGAACGACCGAAGAAACAACGCAACCCGGTACCGGTGCCGGAACGAAGCCAGATCACCGATCCAACCCGGATCAAATGGGGCACAGTATCGTTGATCAAGGCCCCGCTGGACAAGATCCTGCGCTTTGCCGCGCATCATCTGGCACTGGGGGCGCATCGGGTTCACATCTATCTCGACGATCCCGATCCGATCACGGTCGAAGCGCTGTCGCTGCATCCACAGATTGATGTGACGGCTTGCGACGCAGATTACTGGGCGGCGCAGAAACGGGGTCGGATGGACACCCACCGGATGCGGCAAGTCTGGGTCGCGACTCAAGCCTATAATATGACCGATTGTCATTGGCTGGCCCATATCGATGTCGATGAATTCCTGCTGCCCAGCCTGACCATGGTGCAGCATCTGGCTCAAGTGAGCCCTGACAAGATCGCTTTGCATCTGCCACCTGCCGAACAATTGGCAACCGGGGCAGGGTCGGAGGCGTTCAAGCTGGCACCGCGTTCGGTCGGTGCGCCCGCGACGGTGCTGGAAACGATCTATCCGACCTTCGGAATGCACCTGCGCGGCGGGTTTATAAGCCATATCGAAGGCAAGCTTTTCGTCCGAACAGGCGTCGAAGGGCTGCGGTTCGGTATTCACGCCATCCATTGGCAGGGCGCACCGGCCACTAATATTCAGGCTCAACCGCGGCTGTATCTGGGCCATGCCCATGCGCCGACATGGGATGAGTTCATGGCCGATATGGAATTCCGCATGGCGCATGGATCCTATCGCAAAACCGATGAAGACGAAAAATTCCGTTTCAGCGATGTGGTCGATTTCCTGATTGAAGCCGAAGGAGAAGCCGGGTTGCAGGCGTTTTATAAGGAGGTTTGCACCCTGACCCCGCAATTGGCGAAAAAATTGACTGAAAACAATATGCTACTGGAATATCCGTTGCATCTGGATGACAAGCTGGCGCAGGTTTTCGGCCCGTATATGGAAGGATGACTCGATGAGCGCACCGAAGTGGGGAGTGGTTGCAACGATCAAGGCACCGGTGCACGACATTCTGAATTTCTGCGCCCATCACATCGATATCGGCGCGCATCGGTTGTTCATCTATCTTGATGACGACAATCAAGACGCTTACCGCATCCTGTCAGATCATCCAAAAGTCAGGCCGACGCTGACCGATGACACCTATTGGAAACGGTTGGGAATGAAGCGGCGGGTGAAACATCAATCGCGCCAGTTTGAAAATGCCCGCCACGCTTATGGTCGGGCGCTGGATGTGGATTGGCTGGCCCATATCGACGTGGATGAATTCCTTTGGCCGTTGGACCGGTCGCTGGCTGCGCAACTGGCCGATCTTCCCTCAGATTGCCAATGTGCCCGCATTCGCCCGGTCGAGGCGCTGGCAGGGGATGATCCCGAAGTGACCTATTTCAAGGGCTACAGCATCCGGCAACCGAAACGCCGCATTGAAACCGCCGGCATTTACCCGACTTATGGGCCGCATTTGAATGGCGGCTTTCTCAGCCATGTCGCGGGCAAGATGATTTATCGCACAGGTGTGGACGGGCTAAAGGTGCAAATCCACAATGTTTTTGTTGGCGATCAGATGAATCCCGGTCAGCAGGAACTCGACGGCACCCAACTTCTGCATATGCACGCCAAAAGTTGGGATGATTTCATCGCGGCTTTCCGGTTCCGGCTGAAGAAAGGGTCCTATCGCAGCGAGTTGAAGCCGAACATGCCGCGCGAAGATGGTGGTTTGACCCTGCACGAGCTGTTTACAATGATCCATGACGAGGAGGGCGAGGCCGGTTTACGCTCTTTCTATGATGAGGTTTGCACCGCCAGTCCGTTCTTGATGGACAGGTTGCGCAGCCATGGGCTTATGTACAGTTATGAGTTGCATCTTGAAGATAGGCGCAACCGACATTTTCCCGGCTTACTTTGAAGAATTGGGCGCTCAAAGGTAAGATAGGGTGCAAACCCCTGAAAATCTACGTTGCATTGACCCGAAGCGAGGTTTCGGGTAAACCCCGCGCTCATAGGGTTGCGCTGTTGAGCGCCCATTGGGCCAACCAGGCCGATCCGAACTAGATGCTACGGGCCAGACATGTCCGTAAAACACGGATACACATGACAAAATTTGCTGATCTGAAGCTCGATCCGAAGGTACTCAAAGCCATTGAAGAGGCTGGGTACGAAACTCCCACACCCATTCAGGCCGGTGCGATTCCACCTGCTTTGGAAGGCCGCGACGTTCTGGGTATCGCCCAGACCGGTACCGGCAAAACCGCCAGCTTCACGCTGCCGATGATCACCATGCTGTCGAAAGGCAGGGCACGGGCACGGATGCCGCGGTCCTTGGTCTTGTGCCCTACGCGGGAACTGGCTGCGCAGGTGGCGGAAAACTTCGATGTCTACGCCAAGCATGTGAAGCTGACCAAAGCGTTGCTGATCGGTGGCGTTTCGTTCAACGAGCAGGACAAACTGATCGACAAGGGCGTTGACGTTCTGATCGCCACGCCGGGCCGTTTGCTAGACCATTTCGAACGTGGCAAGCTGTTGCTGACCGGTGTACAGATCATGGTGGTCGACGAAGCCGACCGGATGCTCGACATGGGGTTCATTCCCGATATCGAACGTATTTTCAGCCTGACACCGTTCACCCGTCAGACGCTTTTTTTCTCTGCGACCATGGCCCCCGAGATCGAACGCATTACCAATACGTTCCTATCCGGCCCCGAGCGGATCGAAATCGCCCGTCAGGCGACGGCGTCGGAAACCATTACGCAAGCCGTGGTTAAATTCAAAGGATCGCGCAAGGATCGTGAAGCCAGCGAAAAGCGCAAGCTGCTGCGCGCGCTGATCGATGGCGAAGGCGACAAGCTGACAAACGCGATCATTTTCTGCAACCGCAAGACGGATGTGGATATTGTTGCGAAGTCATTGAAAAAATACGGTTATGACGCTTCCCCGATCCATGGCGATCTGGACCAATCGCAGCGTACCAAGACGTTGGATCAATTCCGCGACGGGTCGCTGCGGTTCCTGATTGCGTCGGATGTTGCTGCGCGCGGACTGGATGTTCCCAGCGTCAGCCATGTGATTAATTTCGATGTGCCGGGCCATGCCGAAGATTACGTGCACCGGATTGGCCGCACCGGCCGGGCCGGACGTGAAGGTAAAGCGATCACCATTTGCGCCCCGCGGGATGAAAAGGCCTTTGACGCTGTTGAAGCGCTGATTCAAAGAGAAGTCCCGCGTCTGGAAAACCCGCTGAAGGATCAGGCACCAACTGCCCCCCGCAGCAGGGCGAAGAAAGCTACTGAGGTCAAGCAAGACGCGGCTGCGCCTGTTCAGGAAAAAACCACTGCGCCCGTGCAGGAAAAAACCGAAGCTTCTGTCACCGAAAAGCCGCGTCAGGATGTCCGTAAAGACACGCGCAAGGGCAAAGATGACGACAATGGTCGTTCGCGCCGGTCTTCTTCGCGCCGCCGCGACGACAACGTCGTGGGCATGGGGGAACATATGCCGTCTTTCATCGCGTTGAGCTTCGACGAGCGCCGCGCGACCTGATCTTATCGAAAAACGATAGAAAAAGCCGCCCAATGGGCGGCTTTTTTGTGGTCAACTCGATTTAATACCAATCCCTTGGTCTGATCAGTTCAGATAAGGCATCGGGTCGACACTGTCGAACCCTTTGCGGACTTCGAAATGCACGTAATTCGATTTGCCACTGCGGATACTGGCGATGGTCTGACCGCGCTTCACGCTGTCGCCCTTTGCGACTTTGATCCCGTCGAGATTTGCGTAAACCGTCAGCAGTCCGCCGGTATGTTTGATCACCACGATCGGCACCTTATCGGCATCCGAAGTGATCGCGGCAACGGTGCCTTCTTTCGCGGCCTTGACTGGTGTGCCAGAGGCGGCGGAAACGTCGATACCGTCGGTTTTGCCCTTCTTGTATTCGCGGATGATGCTGCCATTGACCGGCATGTCCATTTTTGCGGATGTGCTGGCCTTTGTCTGGGAACTCCCCAGATCGGGGGTTTTCGGTTTGGCCATGGGTTGCGCTGCGGGAATGGTTTTTTCCTGTGGCAGCGGTTTCTTAGCGCTTGGCGGGGTGGGCGTCGGGCTACCTTGCCCCGGGACAGTGGTCTTTTGGGCCGCCGCCGCTGCCGCCGCCGCTTTCTGCGCGGTTTCGGCATCAGGCACCGGGATCAGCAGGAACTGACCTTCGCGGATGGTGAAATCCGGGCCTAACCCGTTCCATTCCGCCAAGGCGCGCACACTGACGTTGTAAAGCCGCGAAATCGTATATGCGGTTTCACCGCGCACCACCTTGTGACGGATCGGTTCGATGCCGACCTGCGGTTTGTCGGTGGCTTTGGCTGTGGGGGCGGGCGCTGCGGCAGGTTGGGAAACCGGTTTCAACGCCACTGTTTCCACCGGGGCCGGTTGCGCGCGGTCGATGGCTCCGCCCGCCAGAGAGGCAATATCGACATTGCTGGGCGGCTGGATTGGTCCGGTGCTGTGCGCGCCTGTGGCGGGCGACGGTTCTTCCACCCGAGCGGGAAGAGCCAAAACTTCGTTCTGGCGCAGCGGATCGTCTGGTGACAATCCGTTGTAGCGGGCCAATTCCGCCGGGTTGATGCCGACGCGGTCGGCCACTTCTTTGACGCTATCGCCGCGCTTGGCTACGGCCACCTGATAAGAAGGATAGGAAATAACGCCGCGGTTGTCGGGGTCGGGGCGGTGTCCACTGGCCATTCTGGCGGCGTCGGTGGTGTTAAAAGCGTTGCCGAAATTTCCGCGTAGGTCAAAATCCAACGGCTGGTCGCAGCCAGCCAGAAGCGCCAGAGCCGGAACGGCCCAAATCAGGCGTGATTTGTGGGAATAATGCATCTCGATTTCCTCAGTTTCTGCCTGCCCCTTGTTGGCCGGGGCTTGGTCAGCTGTAAGTCTTCGTTTTCGAACATGTGCCGGGTTTAACTTTCACGGCCCACCCCTTCTAGCAAGGGGACAAAACGTACTGGGCGCAATTCTTCATATTCAAATCCACCGTCGTTCCGGGTGACGCGGATCAGGCTTTGCACATGGTCCGACTGCCCCACCGGCAACACCATGATACCCCCGATTTTCAATTGCGCCAAGAGCGGCGGCGGCGGGTCTTCGGCCGCGGCGGTGACAATGATGCGGTCAAACGGCGCCTGATCAAGCAATCCGAAGCTGCCATCGGCGGTAAAGGCGGTTATATTGCTAAGGTCCAGCGCCTCGAAAATCTCGCGTGCCTCGCGCACCAGTCGCGAATGCCGGTCCACGGTATAGACCCGGCGGGCCAATTGGCTGAGGATCGCGGCCTGATAACCGGACCCGGTCCCGACCTCCAGCACCTTGTCGCGAGGTTGCACATCCAGAGCCTGTGTCATCAACGCGACCACGGACGGTTGGCTAATGGTCTGACCGCAAGCGATCGGCAGTGGCATGTCTTCATAGGCGCGCTCTGCGAAAAGGCCCTTGATAAAGCCGCCACGGTCGATTTTTTCCATCGCTTCCAACACGCGCGGTTCAGTCACGCCCTTGGACCGGAGCGCGAACAGAAATTGCATCTTGCGGGTGGCGATTTCGTCGTCGTTCATTCGAGGGCCTTCAACTGATCCAGCACGTCATGGGCGGTCAGATCGGCGCGCATCGGGGTGACCGAGATGTAGCCTTCGAGATTAACTGCCGCGTCGCTGCCTTCTGCTGTTGGAATGTGTTGATCGCCACCCTTTATCCACAGAAATTGCCGACCCGAAGGTGACCGGTGCGGTTCGATCCCGAAATGGGTGTGACGGCGAAAACCTTGCGGTGCGATCCGCATACCTTTCACGTCCTCGGCCGGAACCGGCGGGAAGTTGACGTTGAAAAACAGTTGATAATCGTCTTCATCCTCGGGCAGGGCCCCGAGCAATTTGCGGACCAATGCCGCGCCGTGCTGTTCGGCTGCTTCGAACGGATTGTCAGCCTGAAAATTATAAGGGCCCAGATATTGCGACATCGCAATCGACAGGATGCCCTGAAGCGCACCTTCCATCGCACCGCCCAAAGTGCCGGAATAAAGCGCGTTTTCAGCGGAATTATTGCCGCGATTGACGCCGGACAGGATCAGATCGGGGCGTTCGTCACCCATGACATGATGGAGGCCGGCCAGAACGCAATCGGCGGGGCTGCCTTCGGCGGCATAGCGGCGCGGCCCCATCTTGGCGACCATCATCGGATGGGTATAGCTGATGCAATGACCGACGCCGGATTGTTCAAAGGCGGGCGCAACGATCCAGACTTCCCCATCAGGGCCTGCCAGATCTTCGGCGATGGTTTCCAGAACCTTCAGTCCCGGTGCGTTGATGCCGTCGTCATTGGTGATGAGAATACGCAAATGCCTGCCCCCGATATGCTTGGGAACTTAGTAGAGAATGGGCGCGGGCGGGGCAAGCGCTGTGCGGCTTTGGCGGGCCGCGTCAGGGGCTTTGACCAGAACAAAACCGCCAACGCCTCAGCGCGGGCGATTTTTGCGTTCAAAACGTTTTCAGCAGACGTTTTGCCTCTTCGCGCGGATCAATCAGGTCGTTGCGGTCTTCGCCGGGGAAAAAACGGGCGCGATTGGCCGTGGCCAGCGGCCGGGGGGCCAGAATGCGGACGCGGGGACCGGTGTTTTCGGTTTCCGTCGCCCAGCTTTGCGCCAGCGCGATCTGTGCCGCTTTGGTGGCGCCATAGGCCCCGAAAAATTTCTGCCCGGCGCGGGGATCGTCAAAGAACAACGCCGTGCCGGTTTCGCCCAACAGCGGTGCAACATAGGTTATCAGCCGCCCGGTCGCGGTCACGTTGCAATTCACCGATTTATCCCAATCTTTGGCGTCGATGAACTGGGCCGGGGATAAAGGGGCGGCGTGAACTGCGCTATGGGCCCAGATATCGAGTGCGCCCCAGCGGTCGTAGATACTGCGGCAAAGCTGCGCCATCGCATCGGCATTGGTGACATCCATCGGGGCCAAGGTCGCCTGCCCGCCAAGCGCCTGAATGCGGTCGTCCAGGTCTTCCAAAGCGCCGGTGGTGCGGGCTACGGCCACGATGTGATGGGTGTGGCAAAGCGCTTCGGCCAGACCGGCACCAAGGCCGCGCGACGCGCCGGTGATGAGTGCGATTTTCTGTGTCATACTGGGGATGTGCGATCTAAGGCGGGCCACGTCAAGAGCAAAGCAGAGCTTGGTCCGATTGCAAACTGCCGCATGCATCTCCGATGCTGCGTCTCAGGCTTGCTTTAATCTTGCAACAGGTGCGGCCGGATGTCCTGACCGAAGGCGGCGTAGATGTCGAGTAGTTGATCGAAGCTGATGCCGTCGCTTTGCGCCTGCGCCAACGGGCCGGATTGCGCTGTTGCCACCGGTCGGACGTCGGCGTCAGGGAAATGCAGCATGACGGGCAGCGGTGCTGAGGTGGCATCTTCGAAGCCGGGCAGGGTATTGGCCAGATCGGCTGGGCATTCGTCAATCGAAGGCGCATCCTTCCCGTCAAACGTATCGAGATAGGCATAGAAAGCATCAGGGTCCAAACGCACCCAAGGGGTCATGTGAAAGACGTCGTCGCTGCCCTGAATTGGCACGGACAGCACGACGCGTATGAAACGGTCTTCGCCATGGCGGCACAGGTCCGGGGCCAATTGATCTTCGCCCACCTTGACGAAGGGTCGATCGTCGCGCGCCTCGTGCAGCCAACTGGAAGGGTGGTCGAACCCCAGATCAAACACGCCCGAGAAACTTTGACCGCAACAGGGGCATTGCCGGTCGGGATCGTTGAAACGCCGCCACCGCGCGTCGAGATCAAGCAGAGACATCCGCAGGGCCTTTCCTTGCCGCATTTGACCGGCACACTAGGCCGGGCGGGGCAGCGCGACAAGGGGCGCGGATCAATGGCCAGGAATGCGCATCGCCCGGGTATCACTGCCCCGCGTCAGGGTCAGTTCGCCGTCTTCTATCGCTACGATCCGGGCTCCGTCGATTATGTCGCCGGTCTGAACGCGCCGCACCCGCCCTTGCGACAGTTTCAGATAGGCAGCGGGACCTTTCGGCGTCAACAAGGTGCCGATCAGGCTGGTAAAGCCCATCGGCATCGCGTCGGGCTGGGTGGCTTCGATCCGGGTCCGGGCATTGGGTTTGGTGGTGATTTCGTCGTTCGGATTGACAATTCTGGTGACAGGCATGCGGATCATTCCTCCGGGAACGGGTCCTGTCTTGATCGCAATAATCGTGCCGGGTTTGGCGCGCAGACGACAATGTCGCGGTGGCTTGAAACCGATTTGGATGGGATCTTGTGCGCTGACAGAAGGGGCGCGGTACCGTTGGCACCGGGTTCGGCACCACAAGCGTCCTGATCTGTTCGCTTTTCGGCTTTCAACAGGACGTTGGATTTCGCCCGGGCACGCGCGCGCCGACGCGAAGAAACTTTCCCACGCCGGCATCAATTCTCGGGCCGTCCTGAAGAAAGGGCGTTATTCCGCCGCCTTCAATTGGAAGCCTTTTTCTATCATGTCGCTGGGTGCGACCGGATATTCACCGCTGAAACAGGCATCGCAATATTGCGGACAGGATTTATTCCGGCCCGAGGCTTCTCCGGCGGCGCGGTAAAGACCATCGAGCGAAATGAACTTCAGGCTGTCGACCGCCAGATGTTCGCGCATTTCTTCTTCGCTCATCGTCGCGGCCAGCAGCTTTTCACGCTGCGGCGTGTCGACGCCATAGAAACACGGCCAGGCGGTCGGTGGCGACGCGATACGGAAATGGACTTCAGCCGCGCCAGCATCGATGATCATCTGTTTGATCTTGCGGCTGGTGGTGCCGCGCACCACCGAATCGTCGACCAGAACCACGCGTTTGCCGCGGATCAGCGCGCGGTTCACGTTTAGTTTCAGCCGAACGCCCATATTGCGGATCTGTTCGGTCGGTTCGATGAAGGTCCGGCCCATATATTGGTTGCGGATGATCCCCATTCCGTAGGGAATGCCGCTTTCGTGGGCGAACCCGATCGCTGCGGGGGTCCCGCTGTCGGGCACCGGACAGACAAGATCTGCTTCCACTGGGGTTTCACGGGCCAGTTCCACACCGATCTGGCGGCGGGTTTCATAGACCGATCGGCCGCCGATGATTGAATCAGGACGCGAAAAATAGACATGTTCAAAGATGCAGAATTTCGGTGACTGTCTGCGGAAGGGGAAAACGCTGTCCACCCCGCCATCGGCGGTGATCACCACCATTTCACCGGGTTCAATTTCACGCACCAGTTCCGCGCCAATGATATCGAGCGCGCAGGTTTCCGAACTCAGCGCCCAACCATCGCCAATTTTTCCGAGTACCAGCGGCCGCACACCGAGCGGATCGCGCACACCGATCAGCTTGGTCCGGGTCATCGCGACGATGGAAAACGCACCTTCGACTCGGCGCAACGCGTCTTCCATCCGTTCGGGGATGTTGCGTTGCAGGGACCGGGCCATCAGGTGGATGATGCATTCGCTGTCCGAGGAACTTTGGAAGATCGAACCGCGTTCGATCAATTCACGTCGTAGGGCAATAGCGTTGGTGATATTGCCATTGTGGGCAATCGCAGCGCCCCCCATGGCAAATTCCCCGAAAAACGGCTGTACGTCGCGGATGGCGGCGCCTTTCGATCCGGCGGTGGAATAGCGCACATGGCCGATGGCCAGCGGGCCGGGCAAGGTTTCCATCAGCGATTGGCTGGTGAAATTGTCGCGCACATACCCGAACCGGCGGGCACTGTTGAAACCTTCGAGCGGGTGGTGGCTGACGATGCCGCCAGCTTCCTGGCCGCGATGCTGCAGGGCGTGCAGACCAAGGGCGACGAAATTGGCGGCGTCGGCTACGCCGACAACACCGAAAACTCCGCATTCCTCCTTCAGCTTGTCATCGTCGAAGGGGTGGGCGGGGGGCATATGTTTGGACAAGGGGGGCTCCGAATCCTCGTGGCAGCTTGTGGCCCCTCTTAAGGGGTTGCGCCTAGTATGTCACGAAAGGATCACAAATCGAAGTGTCGCACCCGAAGGAATGTCGGTTGGCTGGCAGGACCGTCTTGTCCGTGGGGGTGCACAGCAGAGGTTTTTCTGTCCGTTTTGGGACGAATTTGCGCTGCAGGGCTTGACGATGGCACATTTGCAACTGTTGTGTGACACACTTCCGTCGCATCAGAACGTCGAGAAGAATGTAAAGAAGCGGAAGTCAGATGACGATTCAAATCCTGCAGGCGCTTGGTGGACTTGGACTGTTCCTGGTCGGCATGAACATGCTGACTGAAGGCCTGCGCGGGCTGGCAGGTGACCAATTGCGCACGATCCTGCGCCGGTCCACCGATACCCCGCTGAAAGGCGCAACGGCTGGCGCGCTGACCACCGCGATGGTGCAATCGTCCAGCGCCACGACGGTGGCGACTGTGGGGTTCGTTGCGGCTGGCTTGATGACGTTCCAACAGGCGCTCGGGGTCATTTTCGGGGCCAATATTGGCACCACCGTCACCGGTTGGCTGGTCGCCATTGTCGGGTTCAAGCTGGATCTGGGATTGGTGCTGATGCCGGTCGTGCTGGGCGGCGCGCTGATGCAAATGTTCGCACCCAATCCGTGGAAACAGGCCGGATGGGCGTTGGCCGGTTTCGGCGTTCTGTTTATCGGCATTGATGCGCTGAAAGATGGCATGGTCGCCTTTCGTGGTATCGTCACCCCTGACAGTTTCCCGGCCGATACGCTGATCGGTCGTCTGAAACTGGTGGTGCTGGGTATCGTGCTGACCGTCATTACCCAATCGTCAAGCGCCGGGGTTGCCAGCGCACTGGCGGCGCTGGCGGTGGGCGCCATCACCTTCCCGCAGGCCGCTGCGTTGGTGATCGGGATGAATGTCGGAACCACCTTCACCGCCATGATTGCCACGCTGGGCGGCGGGACGGCCACACGCCGCACCGGGGTAAGCCACGTGATCTTCAATCTGCTGACCGGTTGCATGGCCTTTGCCTTACTCTATCCGATCGGTTGGGCATTGCAGCGCTCTTGGGGGGCCGCGATGGTTGCTGATCCGCAGATCGCGCTGGTGGCATTCCATACTTTCTTCAATTTTCTTGGCGTGGCGGCGGTGCTGGGCATCACGTCACAATTTGCCCGGCTGATCATCTGGATCGTGCCGGATCGCGGAACGCCGTTGACGCGCAATCTGGGGCAGCAATTGCTGACCGACAAAGCGGCGGCTTTGGACGCGGCCAACGCCGCGACGCACAGGATCACTGCCGAATTTCTGACCCATCTGGGGCGCAACCTGAATCACCCGGCTGAAGCGATCAGTTCGGAATTTCTGGACCAAATCAGCGTTGCAACCCGCGAAACGCAAGGGTTCGTCGAAGCGATTTCGACCGACAACGAAACGGCGGAGCAAGTCAATCAGCAAGCACTGCTTCATATTTTCGACCATCTCGACCGGTTACGCCACCGGGCGATGCAGCGCGAAAGGATAGCAACTTCGATTGAGGACTCATCGCTTCGCGAACGCGGTCTGAAACTAGGGGTGCTGATGCGCGGCTATGCGGACAGTCGGGAAATCGCCCGTTACGCCGCACAGGCTGACATGCTGCGCCGCGATTTCCGTGACTTCCGCGAGCGGCACCGGGCGGAACAGATCAGGCTGGTTGCGAGCCATGCAAGAAACCCCGAAAACCTGTCGTTGATACTGGATTCGTCTCGTTGGTTGCAGCGGTCGGCCTACCACCTGTGGCGGATTGCCGACCTGCTGCGCCAGATCGAGGGAAAAGAACCACACCCGGAGACACATGAGCAAATTCTGAGCGAGGAAACCGACTAGTCGCTAGCCTCCCAGTTTGCGGATAAAAGGCGGCTAGTCTTATTTTTCGCAGATACCGACCAGATCTTCGTATTGCTGGGTGATCCAGCCAAGCGCCTGTTCGGGGTCGCGGTCTTCGATCTTGCCGGTCATCCGTCCGAACACTTTGGCCGAACGGCTGTCATCGACCATTGCGATGTCCTGACCCGTGATCACCGTCTGATAGACGAAGAAAGCGATGGCGACCAACAAGATGCCGCGCAGCACCCCGAAGAGAAACCCCAGCCCCTGATCCAGCCCCCCCAGAATGGACCGTTTGACCAGCGAGGAAAACAGTGGTGTGAACAGCGATGCGATCACCAACGCCAGTGCGAAAACGGCGGCAAAAGCGGCGACGATACTAAGTTCACAGCTGTCGGCGATGAAATCGCCCAGTACCGGGATTTCCTTAACCAGAGGCTGCACCTGCGGCGCAAAGACAAAAGCCAGTACGGCCGCGATCACCCAGCCCGCGATTGCGAGCGCTTCGCGGACCAACCCGCGCGAGTAAGCCAGCAGTGCTGACAGGATGATAACCAGCGCCACGACGCCGTCGATGAGGGTAAAGCCGTCCATTACGCGTATCGTCCCTGTTCTATGCGCGCCTTATCCAGCGCCGAATATGTCGCCCACGAATTCGGTCAGATCGCCGAATTGTCTCAGGCTCAAACTATTACCCCCGACCGCTTTTCCACCGGTTGGGGCGATTGCTGTCGAAAAACCAAGTTTCTGCGCTTCTTTCAACCTGTTTTCGGTCTGACCCACCGGTCTGAGCGCCCCAGAGAGCGAAATTTCCCCAAAAACCACACATTCGGCAGGCAGTGCCGCGTCTTCGCGGGCAGAAAGAAGCGCTGCGGCCACTGCCAGATCGGCTGCGGGTTCTTGCACCTTCATGCCGCCCGCGACGTTGAGATAGACATCGAGCCCGGCAAAAGGGATGCCGCAACGCGCTTCGAGCACGGCAAGGATCATCGCCAGCCGTCCACCATCCCATCCCACCACGCTACGCCGGGCCTGTGCATGTGGTGACGGTGCGACCAACGCCTGAAATTCCACCAGCACGGGTCTTGTGCCTTCGATACCGGAAAAAACCACCGATCCGGGGCTGGGTTCGCCGCGTTCGGACAAAAACAGCGCCGAAGGGTTGGTCACTTCGGCCAGACCAGAGCCGGTCATTTCGAAAACGCCAATTTCATCGGCTGGGCCGAAGCGGTTCTTGACCGCGCGCAGAATGCGGAACTGATGGCCGCGTTCGCCTTCGAAATAAAGCACCGTGTCGACCATGTGTTCGACCACGCGCGGTCCGGCGATCTGGCCGTCCTTGGTGACATGGCCGACAAGAATCACCGACACGCCTTTACGCTTGGCAAAACTGGTCAATTCATGCGCTGCGGCGCGGACTTGGGATACCGATCCCGGTGCGCTTTCGACATTGTCGGCCCACATGGTCTGAATCGAATCGATGATCACCAATTGCGGCTGTTCGGTTTCCAGCGTGGTCAGGATATCTCGCAGGTTGGTCGCGGCGGCCAATTGCACCGGCGCATCGCCAAGGCCAAGCCGCCGTGCCCGCATGCGGACCTGAGCGCTGGCTTCTTCACCGCTGACATAAAGCGTTTTCAGCCCTGCCTGCGAAAACCGCGCTGCGGCCTGCAACAACAAGGTGGATTTGCCAATGCCGGGATCGCCGCCGACCAGAATGGCGCTGGCCGGGACCAACCCGCCGCCCAGTACCCGATCCAGTTCATCCATCCCGCTATGCGTTCGGGGTGGCGGTGCTTCTTCGGTGGATAGGTCGGTTAGAAGGATGCCGCTGCCGCGTTTGTTGCCCAGCGATTTGGAAGCAGGGCCGGTCGACAGCGGCGTGTCTTCGACAATCGTGTTCCATGCGCCACAGCCGTCGCAGCGCCCGGACCATTTGTTGAAGGACGCGCCACAGGCTGTGCAGGAAAATGATTTTGTCGCTTTGGCCATGGGGTGTTGATGCAACAGCCAGACGAGCGGGTCAAACCCAGATTGCGGTTTTTCCCGCTGGTTGCCGTTGCGGGCGGGTTTAGTCGGGATTTTCGGCGGTATGATGCGACAGAAGACCGATCCCCAACGATGCCAGGATGCAGGCTGTGAACAGGTAAAGGCCCCAAGCGACTTCGATTTTTCCGACGCCGATCCCCTTGGCGAGCGTGATATAAAGCGCGATCAGGAAAATATCCGCCATCGCCAGTTTACCCAGTATCGTCAACGCGGGCATAACCCGCCGGTCGAGCCAGCCAAATTGCACCAATGCCAGCCCGATGGTTTTCATAAACGGCGCGAACAGAGCGAAAAACGTGACCAAAAGGGCGAGAAACACATCGCTGCCCCACAAGCTTTGCAATCCGGAAATAACGCTGATTTCACTCATTCCAAACAGCGGCAGAAGGCCCGCACGCAACAGCGGCGCGAACCACGCTATCGGAAACAAGATCAGAAGCGCAAGATTGGCATAGCGAAGCATCGATGGTCCTCAAATGGCCTGTGCATCAGCTAAGGGGCAAGGTCAGCCAACACAAGCCGTCAGACGAAATAGGCGGCGATTGTCATGCCCAGCATGGCGCAAACCGTGCCGATCACCGGCAGGTCGATCCAGTGAAAGCCATCATCCCGGACCGAACTGTACCAGTCATAAAGAACCCATGCGTATAGCCCGAGGATGAGAAACAGCCGCAGCTGTTGCGCTTCGGGGGCGGGCCACCAGCCGACCGGGGTCAGCCAGATCAGGAAAAGGACCACCGCCGCCCCGGTACACAACCAGACCGACCGCGACGGTTTCGGTTCTCGCAACCGGATCAGTTCAGCGACTGCGATCAGCACGGGCAAAGCGAGCACTGACAAGTTGATCAGCAAGACCAGCAGCATAGGCGCGTCGTTCAGGAAGGTTGAAAATCCGTCGATTTCGGTCATTGCGGCATCCTTGGAGGTCTGGGGCAGACTGACCTTGACCGCGATCAGTGACAAGCCCTGCAGGAACGGAAAACCGGGGGCTGTTGCCGCAAACGCAGCAGCACCGACTCCTAGCGCACTGCTTCGATCGGCCCTTCGGCGCGGCCGTGGATGAACTGATCGAGGTAAGGATCGCCCGAATTGTCCATCTCAGACACCGGACCGGTCCATTTGATCACTCCGTCATGCAGCATCGCCACGTTATCGGCAATCGCCCGGACGCTGGACATATCATGGGTGATGGTCATCGCCGTCGCGCCCATTTCCACCACGATTTCACGGATCAAATCGTTGATCACCCCGGCCATGATCGGGTCCAGCCCGGTGGTCGGTTCGTCGAAGAAAATGATTTCTGGCGCGGCGGCAATGGCCCGGGCCAGACCGACCCGTTTTTGCATCCCGCCCGACAGTTCCGACGGGTAAAGATCCGCCACGTCCGGTTTCAGCCCGACCCGGCGCAATTTCTCGATGGCGATCTCGCGTGCTTCGGCCTTGGGCCGTTTCAGCGATCCGCGCAGCAACCGGAAGGCGACGTTCTGCCAGACCGGCAGGGAATCGAACAGCGCCCCGCCTTGAAACAACATCCCGAACCGCGCCAGAAACGCATCGCGATCCCCTTTCCTCGTGTCTTTTCCATCCAGCGTGATCGCGCCGCTATCGGGGGTAATCAGCCCCAGAACGCATTTCAGCGCCACCGATTTACCGGTGCCGGACCCGCCGATGATCACCATCGAGGTCGCGGTCGGGATCGACAGGGTCACCCCTTGCAGAACCTTCTTGGGGCCAAAGGATTTATGGACGTCGGTAAGTTCGATCATGCTGAAAAGAAAAGCTCCGTCAGGATATAATTGGCGGCAAAAATCAGTACCGAAGCCGCCACAACTGCGGATTTGGTTGCCCGGCCCACGCCTTGTGCGCCGCGTCCCGAATTCATCCCGTAATAGCACCCGATCAGCGCCACGATGAATCCGAATGCCGCGCCCTTGATGAGGCCGGACACCACATCGAACACTTCTAGGAAATCCATCGTGTTTTTCAGATAGGCGGCAGAGTTGAAATCCAGCCTCGAAATGCCGACCATATAGCCGCCCATGATGCCGATCACGTCGCCAACACCGACCAGAACCGGCACTGCCAGCGTGGCGGCCAGAACCCTTGGCAGGGTCAGGTATTTCATCGGATTGGTCGACAAGGTCACCAGCGCGTCGATCTGTTCGGTTACCTTCATGGTGCCGATTTCTGCGGCGATCGAACTTGCCACGCGGGCTGCAACCATCAACCCGCCCAGCACCGGGCCCAATTCCCGCACCATGCCGATGGCGACGATCGACGGCACCACCGCTTCGGCGCTGAAACGTGCGCCGCCAGCATAGATCTGCAACGCCAAGGCCCCGCCGGTAAACAGCGTTGTCATTCCCACCACCGGCAGCGACAACCAACCGATATGCAGCAGCGCTTGCAGGAATTCGCGGCCGTAAAACGGTGGCCGGAACAGGTGGCTGACAGTGTCCCCGGCAAACAGCGCGATCCGCCCCACCATCGCCAGGGCAGCTAGTACATTCGCGCCAAGCGCGGCCAGAGGCGCGGTCAGAGTCATGAACTCACATAGCGGCGGTGATACCGCCCGCCCAATGCCGTCAGGATTTCATAACCGATGGTGCCGGCATTATTGGCCAGATCATCAACCGTCTGCTGCGCATTGAGCAATTCGAGTTCATCCGGGTCTTCGCTCAGCTCGGTAATGTCGATGGTGATCAGATCCATGGAAATACGCCCCACCAGCGGGCAAGG
This sequence comes from Thalassovita gelatinovora, assembly GCF_001458355.1. Lineage (GTDB taxonomy): Bacteria > Pseudomonadota > Alphaproteobacteria > Rhodobacterales > Rhodobacteraceae > Thalassobius > Thalassobius gelatinovorus. The sequence goes on from NZ_CYSA01000028.1 coordinate 56,299, forward strand.
CACACCGTTGGCGTAAACCTGTGTTCGGGGGGCCATGATCCGATGGAGGCCATCAGCATACCCGGCCGAAACCGTGGCGATGCGGCTGGGTCGCGCGGCGGTCCAGGTGTTGCCGTACCCGACGGTTTCGCCGGGGGCCACGTCACGAATTTGAATCACGGGCAGGCTGAGATAGGCCACGGGTTGCGCGTCGCTGAAAGGAAAACCACCATACAGCCCGATGCCCGGACGGGTGACGTCGAAATGATATTCCGGTCCCAGCAGAATACCGCCGGTGGCGGATAGCGACCGGGGGATATCACAGCCTTGGGTGAGGTCGTTAAAAACCTGCAATTGCTGGGCATTCATCGGGTGTTCCGGTTCATCGGCGCAGGCCAGATGGGACATGATCAATTGAATGTTCTGACCCAGTGCGATGTCGCGCAGCGCTGCCCATTCCGCCGGTTCCATCCCCAGCCGGTTCATTCCGGTATCAAGCTGCACCCCGAAACCATGCCCCGGTAACGCTTCGACATGGCGCAGCATCTGATCGATGGAATTCAGCATCGGGGTCAATTGCAAATCGTGAATCATGTCGGTGTCACCGCGACCGTGGCCGGAAAAGACGTAAATTTCCGGTCCGGGGCCAAGCGCCTGACGGATCGCGGCGGCTTCTTCTGCCACCGCAACACAGAATTTTCGTGCCCCGGCCCGGGCCAAGGTCCGGGCCACACGGCCCGCATCCAATCCGTAGCCATTGGCTTTGACCACAGCCGAGGTTTCCACCCCGGCATCCGAAGCCGCATCAAGCGCTCGCCAGTTGCCTGCCAGCGCGTCGAGATCAATCGTCAGTGTTGAAGTTGTCATGGCACCGCTTTTTGACAGACGGGCGCAAATGGTCAAGCGCAAACGGAACGGGTTTCATCTTGGTGAAAATACCCTGAGGGTGAAAGCGGTCGAAATGCGTGCATTTCGACCAAAGTGGGGGCAGCTTCGTCTTTGCCCCGTCTGCAGGCTAGGCGAAACTTGGCTTATGAAAATCAGAACCCGTCATCCGACGACCCCTGCTGCCAGGATTTGACCAGGTTGCCAAACCGGGTGAACTGCGCTTCGAAGGACAGCTCGACCGTGCCGATGGGGCCGTGCCGCTGTTTGCCGACAATGACTTCGGCCTTGGCATAGAGGCGCTCCATCGCGGCCTTCCATTCTTCCATCTTTTCCAGTTCGTGTTCGCCGGGTTTTTCGCGTTCTTTGTAATATTCTTCGCGGAACACGAACATCACGACGTCGGCATCCTGTTCGATCGATCCCGATTCCCGCAAATCCGAAAGCTGTGGTCGCTTGTCGTCGCGTTGTTCGACCTGACGCGACAACTGCGAAAGAGCGATGACCGGGATATTCAGCTCTTTTGCAATTGCTTTCATCCCCATCGAAATCTCGCCGATTTCGTTCACCCGGTTGTCTGACATGCCGCGACAAAGCTGCAGATAGTCGATGATCAGCAGATCCAGACCGTGGGTCCGCTTCAACCGCCGCGCCCGCGCTGCCAGCTGCGAAATGGGCAGGGCGGGGGTGTCGTCGATGAACAGCGGACAGGCTTCGAGATCCTTGGCCGCCTGTACGAAGCGGCGGAATTCCTCTTCGGTCATGTCGCCCTGGCGAATCTTGTGCGACGAGATTTCCGACGCTTCCGCCAGAACCCGCCCAGCCAGCTGTTCGGCGCTCATTTCGAGAGAAAAGAACCCGACAACGCCACCATCAATCGCGCCTTCGGTGCCGTCATGGCGCTGGCCGCGTTTATAGGCCTTGGCCACGTTGAAGGCGATGTTGGTCGCAAGCGAGGTTTTCCCCATCGAAGGACGGCCCGCAAGGATCAAAAGGTCCGACGGGTGCAGCCCGCCCAATTGCTTGTCGAGATCGGCCAGACCGGTCGAAATCCCAGCCATACCTCCGCCACGCTGATAGGCTTCGTTGGTGACGTTTACCGCTTCTGTGACGGCCTTGAGGAAGGATTTGAACCCCGACTCGGTCTGACCCTGCTCGGACAGCTGATAGAGTTGTTGCTCGGCCTCGACGATTTGTTCTTTCGGTTCGCTGGCCACATCGACGCGTGCCGCCTTGTCGGAAATGTCCCGGCCCAGCCGCATCAATTCGCGCCGGATCGCGAAATCGTAAATCATCTGGGCGTAATCGCGCACCGCGAAGGCGGAAATCGAAGCCCCGGCCAGACGCGCCAGATAGGCCGGTCCGCCCAGTTCCTTCAGCCCCTCGTCGTCTTCCAGGAACGCCTTCAGCGTGACCGGTGTGGCGAGGTTGTTCTTGGCGATCCGCGCTGCGGCCACTTCGTAGATCCGCTTGTGCACCGGTTCATAGAAATGTTCCGACGTGATGATCGAAGCAATCCGGTCATAGACGTCGTTATTGGTCAGGATCGCGCCCAGAAGCTGCTGCTCTGCCTCGATCGAATGCGGCATCGGATCGGCGCTGTCCGGCGCGTCCTGATCGGTTTTGATATTTGCGATTTCGTTCATGTTTTTTACCGTTGCCCCGGTGGAACGAGGTTGTAGCCCATGCCCCGCGTAGCAGGCAAATTGTATAAGCTGTGGAACGCCTGTGGATATGTTTTAGAGCGTTCTGTGCCACTTCATATTGCCTGCGGTGTGGATGTGGGGACAATATCTAGTAGCAGGACATGCCGGATAAGGCAGGCCCTGCGATGTGGATTTTCATAAAGACGCTGCGGTCAGCCCTTTTTTCGCGCCTCTTGCCAGGCGCGCGGGTCGTTCAGGAACGACTCGACCTCGGTCAGGGTTTCGGTATCGAAAGCGCCTTGTGCCTTGGCTTCGGCCAACACGTCCCACCACGTGCACAAGTGGTGCAGCTGCACGCCGTGATCGCCCAGCGTTTTGGTGGTTTCGGGGAAGATGTCATAGTAGAAAATGACCGCCGTATGGCCGCAGGTCGCGCCGGTTTCCCGGATCGCATCGACGAAGCTCAGTTTGGAGCCGCCATCGGTGGTCAGATCCTCGACCAAAAGCACCCGCTCGCCTTCACGCATAGCGCCTTCGATCCGGGCGTTGCGACCATAGCCTTTGGGTTTTTTGCGCACATAGGTCATCGGCAGCGCCATCCGTTCGGCCACCAGTGCGGCAAACGGGATCCCGGCGGTTTCGCCGCCCGCGATATTGTCGAAGGCTTCAAACCCCGCGTCGCGCATCACCGTAACAGTCAGGAAATCCATCAAGGTCGAGCGGATACGTGGAAAGGAAATCAGCTTGCGGCAGTCGATATAGCTGGGCGAGGGCAGGCCCGAGGCCAGCGTGTAGGGTTCACGCGTGTTGAAATTCACCGCGCCGATTTCCAGCAGCATGCGGGCGGTCAGGCGGGCGATTTCTTCTTTCGGCGGGAAGGCGGTGGGGATCATCGGTTTTTCCTCGGACGTTGCGCCGGTAGCCGCTTCGGGACGCCTCCGGCGGGAGTATTTTGGGAACGGTGAAAGGGTCAGGCGACCTTCCAGAAGACCGGGAAGCCCGGGTCGAACACGGTCACGGGGCCGTCGCCGGTCCGGATCTTGTCGGGAAAGGCGACCGGTTCGTCCTGCTTGGCAAGGGTGATCGTGTCGCTGTTTTCCGGCAGCCCGTAAAAGGCCGGCCCGTGTTTCGAGGCGAAGCCTTCGAGTCGGTCGAGCGCGCCGTCTTCTTCGAACACATGCGCCAGCAAGGGCATCGTGTTGGTGGCGGTGAAACACCCGGCACAACCGCAGGCGGTTTCCTTGTTGGCGTCCGTGTGCGGGGCGCTGTCGGTGCCAAGGAAGAAGCGACTGTCTCCGCTGGTGGCCGCAGCCCGCAACGCCAAGCGGTGGCTTTCGCGTTTGGCCACTGGCAGGCAATAGTAATGCGGCTTGATTCCGCCGACCAGGATATGGTTGCGGTTGATGATCAGGTGATGGGTGGTGATGGTGGCACCAAGGTCCCGGTCGTTGGTGCGCACGTAATCGACGCCGTCCTTGGTGGTGATGTGTTCCATCACCACCCGCAGCCCCGGGGTGGCGCGGCGCACCGGGTCGAGAACCCGGTCGATGAACACCGCCTCGCGGTCGAAGATGTCGATGTCGCTGTCGGTCACCTCACCATGGACGCAGAGCGTCAGCCCGATCTCGGCCATCCTTTCCAGCACGCCGCGCACCTTGTCGAAATCGCGCACGCCGCTGGCCGAATTGGTGGTGGCCCCGGCCGGGTAGAGCTTCACCGCCTTCACCAGCCCGCTGGCATGGGCGGCGGCGATGTCTTCGGGATCGGTGTTCTCGGTCAGGTAGAGCGTCATCAGCGGTTCGAACGCCATGCCTTCGGGCAGGGCGGCCAGGATCCGGTCGCGATAGGCGGCGGCCTGCGCGCCGGTCACCACCGGCGGCACAAGGTTGGGCATGATGATCGCGCGGGCGAAATCGCGGGCGGTTTCAGGCAAAACGGCCTGCAACATCGCGCCGTCGCGCAGATGCAGATGCCAGTCATCGGGGCGGGTCAGGGTGATCGAGGTGCTCATACCCCGCGATTACACAATCGCGGGGCCGCATTCCAGTGCTGAACGAAAATCAATCGTGTTTTGGCGGGATCGCGATCTTGCCTTCGGCGGCGGCGATTTCCAGCGCGTCGAGTCGGCGCCTGATCCGAGGGGCATTCATGCGCTCCACCACATTGCGGCAAATCATCGTTGCCAACCAAGGCCGTTCTGCCACATCCATCCGTGCAATAAGCCCGCGCAGATAGGGTGGATGATCCCGCCGCGCGCGGTAAAGTTCGGCAAAAACCGTCTCGTCCAGCCGGTTTTCACCTGCGGCCTGTAGGATCGGAAACAGAATATCCATCGTGATCAGGTCCGATTGTAGCGCGTCGCCCATATTGGCCATGCGCAGCTTGGTCACATTGGGCCGGGTAAACAGCGCCGCATGCATCGCATCGAGATCTTCGCGCGGATCGTAAATGACAAAACCGCGCGCGGCGGCATCCAGCATATCGGGGGCATAACCGAACCGGTCGGTGAAACTGGTGCGGCGCATCTCAACGAACCGTTCGTCCCATTCGGTCACTCGCGGGTCAAGCGTCGCCTGTGGCTGCACCGCCACTACGGTCGCCCCGGGGGCGGCAACGGAAAAGGCAGACGCGGCATAGCCACAAGGGCCAGCACCGTAGAAGATCACATGTTCGAAATCTTCAAAAAATCCGTCATCGATCAACCGGTCGAAAAAGCCATAAACATGGCCGTCGCGAAACCAGGTGTCGCCGTCCGAAATCACTCCCAGATGCGACCAGCCAAGCGCGCGGGCGAAATCCCAGCCCATCGGTTGCGCCGTATCCGACAGCACCTGAATGCCCTGAATTGATTCGAACGTGACCAGCAGAATGGGTTTTTCATCAACAAAACCGGCGATATGTCGGTCGCCCAAGGGCTGACAGAACCCGGTTTCATTGGTGATTTCGTCAAATTTTTCCAACCAGGCCGTTTTTTTCAGGCCATTGAGCGGCGTATCCAACGGGTTCGGCGCATCCAGCATCTACTCATTCCTCGATCTTATCCGCGTGGGGGCCCCGGGCGCGGTTTACTTGCATTGGAAGCTAGAGCCGCTTTGAGGCGAAATTGCGGAAAAACCGGGGGGGATTTCAGGCAGGATTCCGGCGCCTATCCGGCCCGCTCCACCGTTTCATCATGCCACAAATATTCCCGCCGGAGTCAATCCCGAGGCAGAGGCCAAAGGCCAGCGCCGAGACTGACCCGAGCGCCGTAAGGGGCACAGTTGGATCAGTCCCGCTTGGATTTGCGGCTCAGATTGGCGTAATGGGTCAGAAACCGTGCGGCATCTTTGGGCAGAGGACGCGACGGCGGCACCGTCAGCAAACGTCCAAACAGAGCCCGGTAGGGTTCCAGAAGCATCAGGTCTTCGAACCGGGACTTGCGCCATGCGACTGCGGCTTCGTGCAACCGGGACAGATCCGGGTCTGATTTCAGTTCGGCCAGACTGGCCTGCATCTGCTCGGAAAGGGCCAAAACCGAGCGATCCTCGTCACTGTTGAAATTCCGTTCCACCCAATAATCAACATCCAGCATGTGGTCGGAATGTACCGCCCGGCCGCGATCGGATTTAAGCACGTAGCTTTCCATCGTGCCCAGCGGATAGTGGTTCAACTGCGCCAACGCGTAATTAGACCGGCCATAGTTGGAAAAGATCCGCGTGGTGGCAAATTTATGATCCAGTTCACGGCCTTCACCGTCGAACCATCGCGCCTGCGCGACCTTGTCGGGATCGGGGTGGCGTGGTCTGTGTACGCCCAGCTTGCCGTAGGTGCCGTCATTGCGGTACAGCGTTTTGAACATCGCCGCGCGCCAGGGCCAGTGCATTTCAACCGGTGCGGCGCGGGTAAAGATTTCGGTTACTGGTCGATCCTCGAACCGGATCTGACCGGCATTGCCGAATAACCGCCAGGTCAATGGGATCGCCGTTGCCTCGGGCAGGGCCGTCAGCAAGTCGGGGATGGTATGGTTGCCGCTATGGATATTGACGAATTCGTCTACATCCAGTGTCATCAACCAATCCGCATCGGCCAGCGCGGGATGGGTTTCGGCCAGTTTATAGGCGGTGAACTGAATGCCACCCTTGCCGTAGGGGCCGTCATTGCGAACATGGGTCAGCACGCCCATCGCGTCCAGCCGATCCAACATCGCATCGCTGCCATCCTGGCAATCATTGGAAAAGACTAAGAAATCGGTGAACCCCGCCGCCTGGTGATGGGCCAGCCATTCCAGCAGGAAAGCACCTTCGTTGCGTTGGGTCAGGATGGCGAGTATTTTCAAAGCTCTAGCTTTCCATGTCCAGCGCTAGCGCATAGGCAACGCGTTCGGTTGCGTCCAGATCGATGGTCAGGGCCTGTTGATACAGGTCTTCGAATTCCGGCATATCGTGCAATTCGGCGGCCTTGGCCCGGTGCCAATCGACCCCCTTTTCGTGCCAGTTGCGCAACGTGTCATCCGCCATCAAGCTGTCATATTCGGCCTGCATCCGTGTCAGGTTGCGTTTGATGGTGACATCCTTGCAATCGGACCAATCCATCCGGATCCAGTAATTCAATCCGATCGAACGGTCGACATGCAGCGCCCGACCGCGCTGGCGTTTGACCAGATAACTTTCAGCACTGCGCAGCGCGTAATGATTAAGCTGGATCAGGTCGTAACCGATGGTTTTCTTTGAATTGCGCCAACCCTTTTCAGCAGCTTCGCGGGTCATGTCCTGACCCGATCCATTGACCCATTTGACCTTTGCTTTGACGGCGTCGATCAGCTTGTTGGGCCGGTGGCAGCTGATTTTTTCATAAGCGCCAATGTTGCGGAACATCGTCTTGAAACCCCAGACGGTATGCGGCTTGGGGCAGAATTTAGGGGCGCAAGTGTCGAATTGATCGATGACAAAGCTGTCTTCCAGACGGGTCACGCCGTTATGACCGAACAGGCGCCAGGTCATCGCAACATTGGTCGCGTCGCCGATCCGGTCAAAGAAATCCGGCAGCGTGCCGTTGCCGCAGCGGATATTCATGAATTCGTCCACATCGATATGGGCGATCCAGTCAGAATTTTGCAGTACCGGTTCCTTCAGCGCTTGATTGAGCGCGTATTGCTGGGGCGAATTGCCTTTCCATTTGTCATTGTTGCGGTGCTGCACAATGCCCATGTCCTGCAATCGGTCCAGTATTTCGCTGGTGCCATCGGAACAGTCATTGGTGTAAATCAGGAAGTTATCCACGCCGATGGCGCGGTGATAAGCGATCCATTCGACAATATAGGGCGCTTCGTTCTTCATGCAGCCGACGATCAGGGTGCCGGTGCTGCCCTCGGGCAGTTCGCGCGGCGACAACGGGGCATAGGCTTCGGCGAGATGTTCTTCATCCACCGTGCCGATCTGGTTATGCGGCCTGAACGACGATTGTTGCAGTTTCTCATAATTCGTTACGGCCAGCGGCGGCATGACTTTGCGGGCAGCGTCGGACAAACCTTGCTGACCGGGCGCGCGGTCCGGCGTTGGCGACGGTCTGCCGCTGTTTTGCAACGCGGCGATATCCTTGGCCTTTCCCTGCTGTGCGTCTCGCGTTTCCTTATCGATCCGCCACAGAAAAGCCCGTAAATACTGGGTGGCGCGGAACCCTTTTTGGGGGTCGGCTTCCTGCCAATCGGGCAGCGGGGTGTCTGGTGTCAGGCAGGTTTCGGTCAGGGCAGGGTGGGCGGATAACAGGACCTTGTTCGCCGCGCTGAACCCTTGTGACACCGGTGCCAGACTGCCCGGCGCGATCGGGTCGCCCGCCACTTTCATTTCGGCCATGAACTTGCCCCAAAGCGGACGCCCGATCATGCGGTCCGAGCGTTTGAGCACTTGCAGCAACAGATCATTCATCTGGCGTGCGCGGGTCAGCCAGGCCGCCGATGGTTGTGCTGGCGTGCTTTCTGTCAAAGCCCGCCCAATACTGCCTTCGATTTCGAACATGGCGCGGATTTCGTCAGTCGCCGCTTCGGAATAAAACAAGCCTTCATCATAAGGCCGGAATTTGACCGATCCGGGGCCGAACACCGTTTCCCATTCCTTTTGCAGGCGTGGATAATCCAGCCAAAAGGCCGGGCATTGGGTTTCCTGAAACTGCCCGTTTTGTGGCACGATTTCATGCCCGTCGAGCAAGGCATCATCCCACCAATCCGACGTCCCCGCCATTTCCATCTCCAAGGCTAAAGAGGTGTTTCGCCCTTCAAGGACTTGCGCCGCATAGTGCCGTGCAAGCAACCGGGCTTGTTCGTCGATATGGGCAATCACTCGGATATCATCGGAAAGCGGTGCCAACAGGGATTTCAACCGCTCGATTTCGCCGCGCCGGGCCAGCGAGGCCCCCAATTGTGCGGCCGACAGGATCAGCGCCTGCGGCTGCTTTTCCGCCACATCGCGGATTAGGGCCTGCTGTATGTCAGTAAACAGTTCGGACTGTTTGTCGGGTGTCATGAACCCACGGTTGAACCGCAGCGGATCGACATGATCGGGATCGGTAACGGCCATGAAGAGCCGGGTATGATTTTTGGGCCCCAGCGCACGGGGGAACAGGTATCCCTTGGTGGCCAGTTGATCGCGCTTGTCCGACAGGATTTGCTGCAGTCGCGCCGCGCCGGTCTGTTCCAGACCGATATGCAGGTATATCCGCATCAGGCGACCTCCGTTCCGGTTTTGCCAACGGGACGCCCCTTGTTGGCCCGCCCCCACCATTTCAGTTCGATGCCAAGAAAATCAGCAATCTTGTCGCGGGCGGATTTATCGGCCAGATCGTATTCCAAAAAGTCATCATCCCCGGCAAACAGCTTGCGGATATGGGCATGATGCGCCTCGATCCACTGCACCCGTTCATGCCCGGTTTCACCATAACCCAGCGGCAGGCCCGGGATGGCATTTTTTGGCAACCGTTCCACCCCCAAATTGGACCAGCGCAGCATACTGTCAGAAATCGCCTTGGGGTCACGGTAGGACAGCAGAAATTTCGCCCCCGGATGATGGTGTCGGATGGCGTCGATTATCCCCCAATCGGTCTGCGGCCACAGGCTTAGCCCTTCGCGCAGCGCGTTCACTTCGGTGAACGCATCGAATTCTTGCATCCGTGATAGCGGATCGCCGGTATGAAAATAACCATCATACATCAATTTGCCGACAAACGCGCCGTGGATTTCGCTGTTTTCCGTCTGTCGCCGTCGAATGCGGTAATCGGCGGTCTTCAGACCGGCGATTTTCATCGCCCGCGCCAAAGTCGTGGTGCCCGATTTCGGCAGGCCCAGATTGATCACCCGCAACCGGCTCATACCGTCAGGCCCAAATCGGCGATCATCTTCTCTTCCTCGGGGGGCAGCTTGCTGGCTGTCTTCAGTTGGTCCCGCATCGCTTGATAGGCGGGTTGTTGCAGCAAGTCGTCTCGCTTGGCCCGATGCAAATCGCAGGCTTCGTCGTGCAGCGCCCTGATCTCGGGGGCCGATTTCAGCGCGTCCAGCGCGGCTTCCAGATCGGGCAGGTAGCGCCGGATCGACAGGTCGCGCCACGCCGGGTCGTTGCGTTCGCGCCAATAAGTGTCGTCGAAATCCCTGTTTTCGCGGTTCACGTCGCCCCGGTCGTTCTTGACCAGGTAACTGTCCAACGATCGCAAGGCATAGTGGTTGAGCGTAGCAAAATCGCGCGCGCCCTGAGCGGGGAATTTACGGATTCGGCGCGGGTTGGCCGCGATCAGGAACCGGTGGGGCACGTCCCGTCCCGATCCGTCGGTCCAGCTGGGGTGGCGTTTTTTCGGCAGTTTGGTTTTGAAAAATGGCCGATGGGCCCCAAAATAATGCAGCGGGAAATCGTGCCGGATCAGTGTTTTGACTTCTTGCGCGGTTTCCCCGCACCACAGGTCGGGATTGTGCGACCGGGTGAATTGTTTGATCACCGGGCGGTCTTGGAAATCTTCGATATCGTCATTGGCAAAGAATTGAAATTGCAGCGATATTGCCTGCGGATTGCCACAGGCATTGATCAGCGCCGGGATAGTGTGATCGCCGGCATGAATATTGAGAAATTCATCGACATCCGCAATCCAGACCCAATCGGCATCACGCACAATGTCCTGCCGCGCCGCATCTTTCAGCGCCTCCATCTGGTAATTGCGCCCTTCAGCCGGGTTGGGCAGATGGGTGACGATGCCGCGCGTAGCCAAGGCATCCAGCAACCGATCTGTCGCATCGGAACAATCATTGGAATAAAACAGGAAATCGGTGACCCCGATCAACCGGTTGAAGGCGATCCATTCCAGCAAGAAAGGGCCTTCGTTTTTGACACAGGTTACGGCGGTCACGCGCATTGGCCTGCCCCCTGGCGCATCAGACATGTCTCTGGTTACTCTCTGCTCGTCAACGGTGCGGCCGGGTTTCGTCTTAGCCGCTTGATTATTGATGAAATCTTTACAGTTCAGGGCGGAAACCGTCAATCTTGCGCTGGGTCGCGTTCGCGCAGCCGTCCAGATATTTTTTGCAAACACGACAATGGTCGTGCTTGACGCTGCCCGCCGGGCCTGACTGACTGGCGCCAAGGGAGGATGACGATGACCGAAGTAACTTCGATTGACGACGTTCAGGCGCGGCTTGCCGGGCAGGACTATGTGTGTGGCCGGGCGCTGGCGACGGTGCTTTTCCTGTCGTTGAAACTGGGAAGGCCGCTGTTTCTGGAGGGCGAAGCCGGCACCGGCAAGACCGAGATTGCCAAGGCTGTTGCCGCTGCGCTGGGCCGTCGTTTGATCCGGCTGCAATGTTACGAAGGGCTGGACGCGTCCAGCGCGGTCTACGAATGGAATTTCGCCGAACAGATGATCGCCATCCGCACCGCCGAAGCCGCTGGTGGTGCTGACCGCGATATGCTGAAGACCGAACTGTTCACCGAAGACTACCTGATCGAACGACCTTTGTTGCAGGCAATGCGACCGCAGGCGGGTGGCGCTCCGGTGCTTTTGATCGACGAAATCGACCGCACGGATGAACCTTTCGAAGCCTTCTTGTTGGAAGCGCTCAGCGACTTTCAGGTCACCATTCCAGAATTGGGCACCATCACTGCGCCCGAACCTCCCATCGTGATCCTGACCTCGAACCGGACCCGCGAAGTGCATGACGCGCTCAAGCGCCGCTGCCTCTATCACTGGGTCGATTACCCCAGCTTCGACCGCGAAATCGAAATCTTGCACGCCCGCGCACCTGAAGCTGCCGAAGGGTTGTCGCGCGAAGTGGTGGCCTTTGTGCAGCGCCTTCGCACCGAAGACCTGTTCAAAAAACCAGGTGTGGCGGAAACCATCGATTGGGCCAAATGCCTGCTGGCGCTTGATGTTCTCGATCTTTCTCCGGAGGTCATCGCCGACACGATCGGCGCGGTGCTGAAATATCAAGACGATATCCAGCGGCTGCAAGGTTCCGAAGCCAAGCGGCTTCTGGATGAAGCCAAGGCATCGCTGGAACCGGTCTGATGATTCTTCTGTTGGAAAATATTCTCGGGGGCTGTGGGGGGCAGACAGTCCCCCACAGTTGCGGGTGACCCGATGGCGCAATTGCCTGAATTGGAACTCCCCGAGAATCCAAAACTGACCCAAAACATCACCCATTTCGCCCGCGCCCTGCGTAAGGCCGGGCTGCCGATTGGGCCGGGCCGGGTGATCGACGCGATCCGCGCCGTCGAAGCGGCGGGTTTTACCGATAAATTCGATTTCTACTGGACCTTGCATGCCTGTTTCGTGAACCGTCCCGAACATCGTGCCGTTTTTGCCCAAATCTTTCGCCTTTACTGGCGTGATCCGCGTTACATGGAACATATGATGGCGATGATGCTGCCCGCCATCCGCGGCGCGCAGGAAGAACGCAAGGCCCGGTCGGCGGAAAAACGCGCCGCCGAAGCGTTGCTGGAAGGGGTCGAACCTGACGTGCCGGAACAAGAGGCTCGCGAAGACGAAATTCTGATCGAGGTCGATGCCTCGCAAACGATGTCGAACGAAGAACGGCTGCGCACGCTCGATTTCGAACAGATGAGCACCGCCGAGGTTGCCCAAGCCAAGCGGATGCTGGCGCGGCTGCGGCTGCCGGTCAAGCCGATCCCGTCGCGCCGGACCCGGGCCAGCTTGCGCGGGCATCAGATCGATTGGCGCCGTACCTTGCGCGGCTCAATGCGGCAGGGCGGCGAATTGCATGATATCGCGTTGAAAAAACGCCGCCATCGCTGGCCGAACCTGATCGTGCTTTGCGATATTTCTGGATCGATGAGCCAATACAGTCGGATGGTTTTGCATTTTCTCCATGCGGTCGCGAATGAAAAGGGCGCGGGCTGGGCCAAGGTGCATGCCTTTACCTTTGGCACGCGACTGACCAATATCACCCGCCACATGCAGACCCGCGACGTCGATCAGGCGCTCAGCGCTGCCGGAGCACGGGCGCAAGATTGGGAAGGCGGGACAAGGATCGGCGACAGTTTGCACAGCTTCAACCGCGACTGGTCGCGCCGGGTGATGGGGCAGGGCGCGGTGGTGCTGTTGATCACTGACGGGCTGGACCGGGGTGATCCGGAAGCCTTGGCCAGGGAAATGGAACGGCTGCACCTGTCTGCGCGGCGATTGATTTGGCTGAACCCGCTGCTGCGCTGGGATGGCTTTGCACCTAAGGCCCAAGGCATCAAGGCGATGCTGCCGCATGTCGACGCGTTCCGTGCCGGTCATTCGGTGCAGACGCTGGAACAACTGGCCGAGGCGATTTCGCGCACCGATGACAGCGGCGACAAGGACCGGCTGATGGCGATGCTCGACTGAGCCTTGGTCGGACCTAGAGCCTGTATGGATTTCTCGCCTCGCCGGGGCGGCGCTCATGGACAACAGCAAATCTCGCGTTACCATTGCTGGTAATGGCTGGGGAAGGAACGACATGGACCGGTTTGATAATATTCCCGAAATCGCGCTGGACTGGCATCGTGCGGGCAAGGGCGCGGTTCTGGCCACTGTGGTGGAAACATGGGGCAGCGCACCGCGCCGGGTTGGCAGCCAATTGGCGATTTCCGGGCAAGGCGAATTCGAAGGGTCGGTTTCTGGCGGATGCGTTGAAGGTGCGGTGGTGGTCGAAGCGATGGATGCGCTGGAGGATGGCACCCATAGAATGCTGGAATTCGGGGTCAGTGACGGCGATGCTTTCGCGGTCGGGTTAGCCTGCGGTGGCACTATCCGGGTGCTGGTCGAACCGGTGGGTAAAGTTATGCCCGAGGCGTTGTTGGCCGACCTGGTCACAGCGCGGCAGGCGCGCCACCCCGTCGCCTATGTGGTCAATCCGGAGACCGGTCTTCGCAGCTTGGTCGATGATGGGTTTCCCAACCGGTTCCGGATGGATCGTTCGGGGGTCGAAGATGACGGTCAGACCTTCGTGGCGATTCACAATCCGCCCTTGCGGATGCTGGTGGTAGGGGCGGTGCACATCGCCCAAGCCCTCGTGCCGATGGCGCGGTTGCTGGGCTATGATCCGGTGTTGATCGATCCGCGCGAAAGCTTTGGGTCGCAGGCGCGCTTTCCCGGTGAAACCATCTTGAACGATTGGCCCGATGACGGCGTGAAGGCGCTGGGACTGGACAGTCGCACCGCGCTGGTGTTGCTGACCCACGATCCCAAGCTGGACGATCCCGCATTGGAACAGGCAATGGTGTCTGAGGTGTTTTACATCGGTGCGTTGGGATCGACCCGGACCCATGCAAAACGGGTGGAGCGGTTGCAGGCAAAAGGGTTCACCGACGATCAGATCGCCAAAATCCACGGCCCGGTAGGGTTGGATATCGGATCAGCCAGCCCGGCCGAGATCGCGTTGTCGATTTTGGCTGAATGCACGACCGTGTTGAGGAAAGGATGAGGTTTGGCCCGGTTCCCATTGGTCAGGCGGAAGGGGCAATTCTGGCGCATTCGGTTTCGCTGAATGGCAAACGGATGCGCAAGGGTGTCGTTCTTAGTGCGAACGATATCGCGGCGCTGCGCGGGGCGGGTATCGCCGAGGTTACCGTTGCCCGATTGGAACCCGACGATATCCACGAAGACACCGCCGCCGAGGCATTGGCCCGGTCGCTGGTGCCTGATCCCGATGCTGCTGGTCTGCGTCTGTCGAAACCATTTACCGGGCGGGTCAACATCACCGCCGATGGGCCCGGCGTTGTGGTGATGGATCAGGAGCGGCTGGTGGCACTGAACGCGATTGATCCGATGATCACGCTGGCAACGGTGCCGCCGTTTCAGCAGATGACCACAGGCGGCATGGTCGGCACGGTCAAGATCATTTCTTACGGTGTGGCGCAATCGGATGTCGAACAGGCCTGTGAACTGGGAGCAGGGGCGCTGCGGCTGGCGCGGCCGGTCTGTTGCACCGCGTCGTTGATCATTACCGATATTCCGGGGGGGGCAGGCGACAAAGGGCGCAAGGCGATCGAGGCGCGGGTGTCGATGTTGGGCATGTCGATGTGCGAATGCGGGCTGATACCACATCGCGAAGAAGATCTGGCGGCTGCGATTGCCGCCGCAACCGGCGATCTGGTGATGATCCTGACCGGATCGGCCACTTCTGACGCGCATGACGTCGCACCGCAGGCGCTGCGCCGCGCCGGGGGCCGGGTGGAACGGTTCGGCATGCCGGTCGATCCCGGCAATCTACTGTTTTTGGGGGACTTGGGTGATCGGCCGGTCATCGGTCTGCCGGGATGTGCCCGGTCTCCGGCGTTGAACGGGGCGGATTGGGTGCTGTCCCGTGTGGCCTGCGGTCTGTCCGTCAGTGCGGCGGATATTGCTGCGATGGGGGTGGGGGGACTGTTGAAGGAAATCCCGACCCGGCCGATGCCGCGGGCGGGACGTAAAGGCTAAGCCACCCTCCCTGCTTGTATTTTGTGGCTTCGGGCCAAGCGCATCAGCCCGTCAGTTGACGGGCGAATGTTTTAATCTTTGCGTTGTAATCATCCGCCTTGATTTCGTCATCTGTCAGGATCAAGATCGCGGCCGGGGCGCGGCCTATTTCATCTTCTAGTTGTTGAAGTACTTTTTCGGCGCCGCTACCACCTTGGGTGACAAATGCGGCATAATTTTCCAGTTCGGTGCCTTGCCGGTCAAGCCAACTCAGCATGGGGGCACTGATATGTCCGGCCCAGTTCGGTCCACCGATAATCACTAGAGGATACAGCCGCGCTTGCCGCTGTGGTGTTTTGATCGGGACCGGTTTCCGGGTCAGGGCTGCCCATCCTGCCGAAAGGTATGCACGCAATCCATCTTTTTGATTCTCTGCGATAATTTCCTCTACGTCCGCATCGATATGGCGTGCGAGCGTTTCAGCTACAGTGCGAGTGAAGCCTGTACGGGAATGGAAAACGATCAGGTTTGACTTCATTGTGATGAGTGTTCCAGAGCGGTGAAAATTTGGAAATTTCTGGGTTGTTGAAAAACATGTCGATCGAAAATGGCATTAAATATGTCATGTCGAATTTTTGACAGTTTTGGGATGAAGTCAATCCATTCTTTTAACTAAATTCCCGTTAAAGGTTAATGAAATGGATATGTTTAGGCGGCGACGTCCAGACCCGCAACAGAACTGTTTTCACAAAGCCCGGACGATGGGCTTGGCAGACTTCACCGTGTGGGCTAGCGTTTCCATGAGCGACCGTAGGGAGAAGGTCGCCAAATGGGAGAACAATATGACATCGATTTTTGCCAAAGCCGCCATTGCGGCCCTTGCTATGGGGTTTGCCACCGAAACCATGGCCGAGGAGTGGAATGTTTCGGTTTGGGGCAAGCGCCGCGCCTTTACCGAACATATTGAAAAGCTGGCCGAGCTGGTTTCGGAAAAGACCAATGGCGAGTTCACTATGAATATCAGCTATGGCGGGCTGTCGAAAAACAAAGAAAACTTGGACGGTATTTCTATCGGTGCTTTCGAGATGGCGCAGTTCTGCGCCGGATATCATCCCGATAAAAACCCGACGATCACGGTGTTGGAACTGCCCTTCCTGGGGGTCAACACTCTGGAAGAAGAAGTGGCGGTCAGCCACGCGGTCTATGCCCATCCTGCAGTGCAAAAGGATCTGGCGCGCTGGAACGCGATGCCTTTGATGACTTCGCCAATGCCGCAATACAACATCGTTGGCACCGGCGAACCGCGCGACACTTTGGAAAAGATGAATGGCATGCGGGTTCGCGCTACCGGCGGTATCGGTCAGGCATTCAAGGCGATTGGTGCGGTGCCAACCTCGGTAACGTCATCCGAAGCCTATACCGCGATGGAAAGCGGTGTTGTTGATACGGTGGCCTTTGCCCAGCACGCGCATTTTTCCTTCCGCACGATCGATCAGGCCACTTGGTGGACCGCCAACCTGAACCCCGGTACTGTAAATTGCCCGGTGGTGGTCAATATCGACGCTTATGAAGGATTAAGCGACGCGAACCGCGAAGCGCTGGACAGTTCGGTTGACGAAGCGATGGCATACTACCTCACCAATTACGGCAAGACGTTTGAGAAATGGGATGCGGTTCTGGCTGAAAAGAACGTGACCAAGGTCATGATGTCGGACGAAGAAATTGCCAAATTCAGAGCCACTGCCGCCGACCCGATCCGCGATGAGTGGATCACCAAGATGGAAGCCCAGGGCATTCCGGGTCAGGAACTGTATGATCTCGTGATTGAAACGCTGAAAAAACAGCGGATGTAATCTTGGCTATCACGAACCGCCCCGGCTCGTCGGGGCGGTTCGTATCATTGCAAGCATAATAAAAAAATTGGGGGGTGATGGAATGGCAGGAACTTCGGCTGTGCTCGAAGACGGATCAGTGCTGAGTCGTCTTGACGCCGGTTTGCACCGGGTCGAGACAGTGCTGGCATTGATCAGCGGTCTGGCTGTGTTTTCCTTGATGGTTCTGGCAGTGATATCGGTCAACGGGCGCAATCTGTTCAACGCGCCTTTGCCGGGCTATGTCGACTGGATCGAACAGGCGATGCCGCTTATTGCTTTTATGGCGGTCGCCTATACGCAACGCGATGGCGGTCATATTCGGATGGATATTCTGGTGGGCCGGTTGAATGGTCGCGCACTGTGGCTGGCCGAGATGGTCACCGCTTTGGTGTCGCTAATCCTGATCGCTTTGCTGGTCTGGGGCAGTTGGGAACATTTTCAGCGCAGTTTCGATTTTGCCGCGCCGCTTTGGAGCCGCGACAGTTCGATTGATATCGGATTGCCGATCTGGCCCGCCAAATTGCTGGCCCCGGTGGCGTTTTCTGTATTGTCTTTGCGCCTTGCCTTGCAGGTCTGGGGCTATGGCCGGGCGTTTGTGCTGGGATTGTCGGAACCTGTGGCGGTGCCTTTGGTGATGTCGGCGGCAGCCCAGGCGGCGGAAGAAGCACAGCATGTCAGTGCTCTGGATCAAGAGGAGGCACGCTGATGGATCCCATTGAAATCGGTCTTTGGGTTTCGGCCTTCATGCTGCTGCTGGTGTTGCTGGGCATGCGGGTGGCCTTTGCTGCTGGTCTGGCCGGTCTGGTCGGGCTGATATGGATTTTCTGGAACAAATTCGATTACGACCCGGCGCGGTTCGGCAAGGCGATGACCATCGCGGTCAAAACCGCCGGTCAGGTGCCGCATTCGAAAGTGTCCAGTCAGGCGCTGTCGCTGATCCCGACCTTCATCCTGATCGGCTATCTGGCCTATTATGCCGGTCTGACCAAGGCGTTGTTCGAAGCCGCCAAACGTTGGGTCGGCTGGTTGCCGGGCGGATTGGCGGTCTCGACTATCTTTGCCACTGCCGGTTTCGCCGCTGTTTCCGGTGCGTCGGTGGCAACTGCGGCGGTGTTTGCCCGCATTGCAATACCCGAGATGCTGCAAGCAGGCTATGACAAACGCTTTGCCGCTGGTGTCGTGGCGGCTGGGGGGACGCTGGCATCATTGATCCCGCCTTCGGCCATTTTGGTGATCTATGCGATCATCGTGGAACAGGATGTCGGCAAACTGTTGCTGGCAGGCTTTATTCCGGGGGCGTTTTCGGCGTTGATCTATGGTGGGCTGATCGTCGGATTGGCGCTGATCTTGCCGAAAATCGGCCCTCCGGTGAAGGGATTCACGTGGGGTCAGCGGCTGGCATCGCTGCCGCCGGCCTTTCCAATCTTCTTTGTCGTGCTGATCATCGTCTTTTTCATCTACAACCCGTTTGGCGGCGATGCTTGGGGAACGCCGACCGAAGGCGGCGCATTGGGGGCCTTTGTGGTGTTCCTGATGGCGGTTTATCGAGGCATGCGTTGGAGCCAGTTGAAGGATGCGCTGCTGGAAACGGCGAAGCTGAGTGCGATGATTTTTACCATCATCTGGGGCGTGCTGATCTATGTTCGGTTCTTGGGATTTGCCGATTTGCCGCACGCATTTTCCGATTGGATTTCGGGTCTGGAACAAAGCCCGATGCTGACGCTGATCATGATCTTGCTGGCCTATGCGGTGCTGGGGATGTTTATGGATGCGATCGGTATGCTGCTGTTGACCCTGCCAGTGGTTTACCCGGCGGTGATGGCGCTCAATGGGGGTGAAATGGTCAGCGCCGCCGACAGCGCCTTTGGCATGTCGGGGCCGATGTGCGCGATCTGGTTCGGGATTCTGGTGGTGAAAATGGCCGAATTCTGCCTGATCACGCCGCCCATCGGGCTGAATTGCTTTGTCGTGGCCGGGGTGCGCGACGATCTGAGCGTGCAGGACGTGTTCCGCGGGGTAACGCCGTTTTTCATTGCAGATGCAGTAACGATCGGGTTGTTGATCGCGTTCCCATGGATCGTTTTGTGGCTGCCATCTCTGGCCTGAAACGGTAAAATTTTAAAAGGGCGGGAAATGTGATGTTTCCCGCCCTTTTTCATGCGGTCAACGCCACCAGATGATTGTCCCATGCGACCGGGTGATCCACCGCCTTTGCCGCACCGGAAGTGCTGTAGCGCACAATCCGACCGCTTCCTGAAGTGGCGATATAGCCCGATGTGTTGGCGTTCAAACCACAGACATCGGTTTCGCCCCAATGCCCGGTAAAGCGGGTTTCTGCCACGTCGAAGGCCTGTACCATGCCGCCACGCGGCGAAGATATGGCGATCTGGTTGCCGTCGGCGCTGAACGCGATCGATCCGGCATAGTTTTTCATACCCCGGTGCAGGGCATCGGGGGCCTGCATCAACTGCGGTTCCTTCACCGATCCTGGATGATACAGCCCGATCAAGGGCGGCACGTCGCTGCTGTTGCCCTGCCATTGCATCGCAAACCCGACCATCCCATCGGACCGCAGCGACAAATGACGGATCGAATTGAGCCGCAACGCGATGTCCAGTTCGGTTATTTCTGTTGCGCCGTAATCCAGATCGAACAGTGCCAGATTGGCCCGCATGGTGGCCAGATTGAGCGGCGTACGACCCGATTCAGGATGGGTATCGATACCGCCATTGGCGATGACGAAATGATCCGAACCGGGCAGGCGCACAATATCATGCGGACCGACCCCGCCCGAGGCAAATTCACCCACCCTTGTATATTGCGTGGTCCGGTCCCAAATGCCGATCTGCCCGGTGCCCTGTTCGAAATCGTTTTCCGGGGTCAGCAACAGCCTTCCATCGGCGGTAAAGGCCCCGTGGCCCATGAAATGCCGACCCTGTGGGGTCTGCAATTCGGCCAGAACCAGACCGGAACAACAATCGATCACTTGGGCAAATGTGCCAGGGCGGCGCGCAAAGGCCACCGCTTCGGCCTTGGTCGGATGCGCTGCGGCGGCGTGGCCACGTCCCTGCAACGGCACCGAAAACAGGGCCGTCCCTTCCGATGTCAGGCCGAACAGGCGATAGCTGCCATCGGCAAGCTTGGCTGCGGACAAGAACGAGGGGTTGCCGATATCGGCCCAACTGACCTGAGGGGTGAGGCCCGCCGCCAGAAAACCGGCTAGAAATCTGCGCCGTGTCGTCATATCTTAATCTCCGTCCAAAGCATTGAACCCCGCCGCAACCCCCAATTCACCGCCCAGATTGGCGCTTTGTTGGTCACGGATCAGATCGATGGATTGCCGCAGCACGTCTGCACGTAGCCAAGCCGACGGATCGGACAAATCGGCAAAGATCGGGTCTTTGATCCTGCTTAGTGCCTCGTCGGCGGCATCGAATCCGGCATCCAATTGCACACCCATTTTGGGATGGCCCGTGGACAGCAATAGGGCGTTTTCATGCAAGCTGCTCAGCGAGAGTGCGATATTGTGCAGCGAACGGCCTGACCGCCAGGCTTCGGCCCGGTTCGGGCGCGGACGGTCGAACGTTCCCAAAGGGCGCCCCAGTCTGGTTTCCAGCGTGAATTGCAACCCAGTGGTGAAGGCTTTGTAAAGCTCCTGAACGACTTCTTCTTGAGTCTGGTAGGGGCTGTTTTCGGTGCCGGGATGAAGCACTTTATGCGCATAATCGGAATGCCAGTCCTTAGCGATGGCGGCTGTTGTCAAAGCGATGTCATGGGCGCTGGCACGGATCAAAGCGCAGGCATATTCGGGGGGATCGCGGAAACGGGTGTCGTAAAGCAGGAATTCCATTCCGTAAAATCCGCGCCCGGCAATCGACAGATGGGCAAAGCTTTCGGGATCATGAATGGCCGGATCTTGCGCTTTCAGCAATTGCGACAACACTTTGGGGGTGAAACCTTTGCGGTCGGGCCAGTAGGCCAAGCTGAAAGCGCGGTCGTTCTCTTCGGTTGGGCCGAAACGCAGGTGACTGACTTGCACCCATGCATCGAAGGCAGCGTTATAGGCGCTGCGAAGCGCCGGAGCCTCTGGGTTGCAATCTGCCTGTGCTGCGGCATCGAGACCGGCGCTGCGCGCCTCTAGCCGCTCAAAGCCGGGCAGGATCAAACCGGTAATCACGGCCTCGACCGGGTCGGCGGTTTCTGCGGTAGCGGCAACGGGCAGGCACAACATCAAGGCTGCAATGAGGGATCGGAGCATTCAGAGACTTTCCAAAAAAGATAGAAGTGAGTGACGGTCTTTGACCGGAAGGGAGCGGATATGAGATTGGGCCGCTTGGGCTTCGCCACCATGCCACAGAATGGCTTCCAGCAAGGTCCGGGCGCGGCCATCATGCAAGAAACCGGCGCGTTCCGATATTTGCTGTGCCAATCCGACGCCCCAAAGCGGCGCGGTGCGCCATTCGCGCCCCGTCGCCCGGGCTTCGGGGCGCGGGTCGGCCAATCCGTCGCCCATATCGTGCAGCAGGAAATCGGAATAGGGCCAGATCAGTTGAAACGAATGTTCGGGCCGGTCGGGCAACCGGTGGGTAACGAATTTCGGCTGGTGGCAGGCCGGGCAACCCGCCTGATGGAAGATTTGCTTGCCGCGCAGCACGTGCGGATCATCTACATTGCGCCGCGCCGGAACACCCAGATTGGCACTGTAGAGTGTCACGAGGTCCAGTGTGGTGGCGTCGGCCTCGTATCCACGGATATCTGCGTCGCCATGCTGCGCCTTACGGCAGGTCGTCTGCGCCGGGCTGCAATCCCCCCAAGGGTCGGAAAAGACCGGGGTGGAAATGCCCAGATCGGTCTGAAACGCCGATGCCGCTTGCTGTCGCACCGTGGGTTCTGCAGCCTTGTAACCGAACCGGCCCAGCATCGGCTGGGCGTATTCGACTGACCAGACGATATTGGCGCGGCCTGAAATGCCGTCGCCATCGCGGTCTTCGGGATCGGCCAGCGCCAGGATATCTTCGGCCGGGATCGCTTCGATCAGGCCCAGACCCAGCAGCGGCGGCGCAACGCGGGGGCTGATCATGACAGCATTGTCCAGCGGACCATACGCCAGATCGTCCAGCGTCAGCTGCGGAATGCGGAGGCTTGCCTCCCCGCCGATCAGGTCGATCCTGCGTTGTCCATACTTGACCCTGATCCGTGCTTCGGGTGCATGCCCGGGGGCGGCGAAATCCTGAATCTGACTGCCATAGGCCGGTTCGGGGGCGGTAGCCAGATAGTCTTCGATTGCGGCCATCCGTGCGTCGGATGCGGCGGGCACCGCCAGTTTTACCGCAAAGGACAGGGCGGTATCGTCCGGGCCATCGGGCGCATGGCCGCGCCCATCGTTGATATGGCAGTTGCTACAGGACCGGGTGTTGTAAAGTGGGCCGAGCCCGTCCGAGGCCCGGGTCGAAGACGGTGATGCCACCCATAGCTTTTCGAACAGCGCCCGGCCCAGTTCGAAATCCAGCCGATTTTCAAGATTTTCCGCGGGGTGTGAAAACGCGTTGTCCCCGCTGTTATAAGGCACGGTAGCGGCCCCGGCGGGTCGGTCTTCGAACGGTTCGGAGAATGTGAAATCCTTTGGTGCCGCCCGAGCTGTGGCAATACGGGCGGTTTCCTCTGCGCTACGGGGCTGCGGGTTAAGGTGGGGTTGGGACAGTCCCGGTTCGCCCCAGATGCGGGTGGCAAGGGCCAGCACTGCAATCAGTGGCGGCCAAAGCGGTCGGTTGAGCCTGATTTTGATCGCAAATGTTGTCATCTGGCTGTCTGATGATGAAGGGGTGGTCGGCGGGTGCCGAAGCACCCGCCGGGTTGACTTGGATTTACTGGAAGACCGCAGAGGGATCGTCGAGACTGTCGGAACCTTCGATCTGTGTTTGATCCAGTCCCAAAGCTATGATCACGCGTTCAATTGATTTAGTCTGATCAATCAATCCATTGACGCCTCCCATGATCAGTGCTTCGCCCCTGACGTTGCCGCGTTCCAGCATCTGATCATAGGCAAACCCGGTGTCGCCTGCTTCTTTCAGCGCTTCGAGAGCGGCCATTGTGGAGGCCAGCTTGGCTGTCATTTCGGCATCCAGTGCGGCGTTGTCGGCTGCGACCAGATCGGTCAGAGCCGGACCTTCGACAAGGCTACCGTCAATGCGGGTGTACCGGCCAAGATAGACGTTCTGGATGCCCATACCGTCGTAATAGTGGCTGTTATGGGTATTATCCGAGAAGCAATCATGTTCTTCCTCTGGGTCGTTGAGCATCAAGCCAAGGCGCATCCGTTCCCCGGCCAGTTCGCCGTAGGACAGGCTGCCCATGCCGGTCAGGATCGCGCTTAGCCCAGCGGTTTCATCGGCCAGAACATTGGCGCGGGCTTCACCGCCTTCGGCCCATTGCGCCACCATGTATTCCAGATCGGAAACCAGCAGATCGGTCGCGGCCTTCAGATAGGCGGCGCGGCGGTCGCAATTTCCGTTAGTACAGGCGTCGCCCTTGGCGAAATCGATCCAAGGCCGGTTTCCGGCACCCGCATCGTGGCCGTTCAGATCCTGCCCCCAAAGCAGAAATTCGATGGCGTGGTATCCGGTGGCGACATTGGAATCGATCCCATCGGCTTCGTGCAGGGTGTTTTGCAGCAGCTCCGGCGTGATGTCGATGGCGTCCACCTCGGTGCCCGACAGGGTAAAGACCGGCGTCGCCACCACGTTCAGTGCGGCATAATCGTTTTCATCCGACAAACCGTAGGCGCTATCGACATAATCGATCAGCCCTTCATCCAATGGCCACGCGTTTACCTTGCCTTCCCAGTCATCGACGATGGGATTGGCGAAGCGGAATACTTCGGTCTGCTGATAGGGATTGCGCGCTCTCAGCCAAGCGTCTTTTGCAGCTTGCAGGGTTTCTGCCGAAGGTGTGGTAATCAATGCCCCGACCGCAGCTTGAAGCGCCTTTGCGGTGATCAGACTGTCTTGAAAATTGGCTTCGCCAATTGTGGCATAGGTTTGTAGAACTGACTGGGGTGTCGGGGTGTCGGCCAGCGTGGCGGTTCCCAGCGTCAGCGCCAATGCAGAAGTGAGCAGAAAAGAGGGTCTCATCAAATCGTCCTCGTTTGGGGGCGTATTTACATGGACCGAAGCAGAGCTTCGGCAGTTCTATTTTGTCAGGATCAGCTTGCCAGCCCGGGTGATACGCAGGCTGTAAACCTGATCTTGCAGCACGATCAGCGCCTGATTTCCGCCTTGGGTCAGGTCTTCGGCGCTATGTGTCGGCAGTGCTTTGATAGCGACCTGCGCGGCACCATCCTTGCTTAGTCGCATGTTGCTCATGCCGGGGTCCGCCGCTGTTCAAACCGATCAAGAAGCCATTCTATGGAAAAGCAATCGCTTATCCCGGTTTCGGTCAGGATCGACAGGATCATCGGTCGATCACAAAAGACGGGCAAATCGCCCTGGTTTCGGTCAGCCATGCTGTTTTGCGCGGTTCTCATTGCGAACTTTCCTTGTTGCATCGGAATCGGGCTACCGCAGAGGGGCGGATGGCTGGATATGGGTGATTAACTGACTGAATTACTTGGGTATGTCAACATGAGTATTTTAATCAGATATAATTTTCTAGCATAAAACCACGATCCTAAAAAAACAGACGCTATGGCGGCTGGCAGCGGGATGCAGTAGGACGGAAGAAACGCGATGATTGGGAAAAACGACGCTGGACTATGGTAAAGAAAGAAAAACTGACCCGTCTTAGCGACCTTTTTTCGCTGCCCTATGACGAAATCATCGATGTGCGCGCGCCGTCCGAATTTGCCGAAGACCATGTGCCGGGCGCGATCAGCCTGCCGGTCCTCAGCGATGCGGAACGGGCCGAAGTCGGCACCATCTATGTGCAGCAGGATCCGTTTTTGGCCCGTAAACTGGGCGCGGCATTGGTGGCGCAGAACGCGGCCAAGCATCTGCAGGGACCGTTGTTTGACCGGACTGGTGGCTGGCGGCCTTTGGTCTATTGCTGGCGCGGCGGCCAGAGGTCGGGGTCGTTCGCTTCGATCTTGGATCAGATCGGTTGGCGGGTCGGGCTCATCGAAGGCGGTTACAAAACTTACCGCCGTTTGGTGGTCCAAGCGCTTTATGAAGATCCAGTGCCGCATCGGTTGATATTGATCGATGGGGGCACCGGCACCGGCAAGACGCGATTGTTGGACCAATTGCAACAAGACGGGGCGCAGGTTCTGGACCTCGAAGCGATGGCAGAACACCGCGGTTCGCTGTTGGGCGGATATGCCGGGGGGCAGCCATCGCAGAAGGATTTTGAATCGCGGGTCGCCATGGCGCTGTTACGGCTTGATCCGGAACGACCGGTCTTTGTCGAGGCGGAAAGCAATAAAATCGGTCGCCTGATCATCCCGCCGACGCTGTGGCAGAAAATGTTGCAAGCCGATCATCTGTTGATCACTGCGCCACTGGAGGCGCGGGCGCGATTCCTGACAGAAGCCTATCGTGACGTGATCGACGACACGGACGTGCTGTGTGAAACGTTGTCCTATCTGGTGCGGTTTCATGGGGCAGAGGTGGTGGAGCACTGGCAGCAACTGGCACGGGCGGGCAGTCATCGGCAATTGGCGCGGGAACTGGTCGAACAGCACTATGATCCAAGCTATCGCAGATCATCGCGCCGGGCGCGTGCGCCTTTGGCCGAAATTGCGCTGACCGGGTTGGAGGCCGCCGATTTGCAGATGGCGGCAACGCAAATCCAGGATGTCTTAGATCTACCGTCCTAGCGGCAAATGATGTCGGGTGCGCCCTTGGTTAAATGTCCAATCCGTACCGCTGGGACGCTGGCTTCGTGCAGCTTGTTCAAAATCCCGTCGGCCCGATCCGCAGCCACCGCAGCCAGCAGCCCACCCGCGGTTTGCGGATCGTGCAGCAGCGCGCCCTTGGCCCCCTGCGCGCCGATCAACGGAGCATGGGCAAGATTGGCATCATAGAGGCTTGATCTTATTCCGGCTTCGGCGAGGTTCTGCGCACCATCGTAAAACAGCAGATCGTCGACCATGATTACGGCTCCGGTGCCGGATGCCTTGCAGATTGCCTGCAAATGCCCGGCCAGACCAAAGCCGGTAACGTCGGTCATCGCATGGGCCTCGTGCAGGATTTCAGCCGCGCAAGCCTGAGACCGACCCATGATACCGAGCATATTCATCACATCGCGGCCATCTGCCCGCCCCTGCATTTCCGCAGCCAACACTGTGCCGCTGCCCAAGGGCCGGGTCAGGATCAGCACGTCGCCCGGATGGCCCCCCGATTGCAGGATCGGGGTTTCAGTCAGACCAGTCAGGGTGAAACCGATGGTCAATTCGCTGCCCAAAGTCGAATGCCCACCGACGATTTCGGCCCCCGCATCGCGGAACACTTCGCCTGCCGCATGCAGAATTTCGTGCAATGTGCGCCGTTGCAGTGTCGCGTTCATTCGCGGCAGGATCACGTTGGTCAGAACCGCCTGCGGCGCGGCCCCCATCGCCCAGATATCGCCCAAGGCATGGATCGCGGTGATCCGCGCCATCAGCGCGGGATCTTCGGTAAAGGCGCGCAGATGGTCGGTGGTCAGAACCTGTTGCACGCCGCCAATGCGCAATGTTGCGGCATCGTCCCCCGCCGCTGTCAGAACATCATCACGTTGGATTTTCGGCAGCGTGGAAATTGCATCTGACAACGCCCCGGGCCCCACTTTCGATCCGCAGCCGGCGCAGATCGGTTGCCCGTTGCCCAGTTCTTCGGCCACGCCAAGGGCCGCGACAGGCGGCAGGGTAGGTGTTTCCATCGCCGGAAGGTCTTGGAATTTCAGCATGAATTTCCGGTCGATTCGGTTTTTCCATCGCCACAACCACGGCCCCGACCAGGGGCGGCGGTACTTTTCCGCCAGCGCTGATTGACCGCCCAGCGATATCAGTTTCAGATAATCCTTCTGCGGATGGTAGGGCCGCAAGGATTGCCCGGTCAGCACGGCGCGCAGATTGTCATGCAACACCGGCGCCGCACGGACCGCATAGACACCGGCCTTGGGTCGGGGCGCGTGGCGCATATGGGCGCAATCGCCCACCGCGAACAAATCGGTATGTCCATCGACCTGCAGCGTCGGGCCAACGGTAACAAAACCGTCAGTCAGCGGTAGCCCGGTATTTTGCAACCAAGGCTGTGGCAAAGCACCCGCTGCGCCGATGGTCAGGGCCGAAGGGATCACTTCGCCCGATTTCAGGCGCGGCCCGTCCTTGGTGATTTCGGCGATTTCGGCCCCGGTCCAAAGCGTGACGCCGTTTTCCTTCAGCGCCGCCATCAAGCGCTGGCGGGTGTCTTCGCCGATGCCGGTCAGTTGATCGCGCGCCTCGATCACCGTGACTTCGGCCTTGCCGATAGCCTGATGCAGCGCAAAGGCCATCGCCATCGCCAATTCAACCCCGGCCACGCCACCACCGATGACCGTAACCGGGCCGGCTTCGCCGTTGGTTTTGGCGGTACTGAGGAACCCGCGCCAATGTTCGGCATAGTCATCCAGCGGTTTTGCCCCGATCGCATGGTCGGAAAAGCCGCGCAGCTGCGGCAATTCCGACGTGATCCCGATATCGAGAGAGGCAACATCGTATTCGATCACGCCATGATCCTGGACCGTCACCGTCTTTGAAACCGGGTCCAGCGCCACCGCGCGTCCGTCAATGATCCGAGCCCCGGCGAAACGGGCCAGTTTTACCAGATCGATTTCAAGATCGTTTTGTTGATAATGCCCGGCGATATGGCCCGGCAACATGCCCGAATACGGCGCGGTCGGGCCGGGGTTGATCACCGTCAATCGCACGCCCGGCAACGGTCGCATCCCCCATTTGCGCAGCACCAGCGCGTGCGCATGTCCACCGCCGATCAATACAAGGTCACGGGTCAGGGGGATTTGCATCTGCATTTGCATCGGCGGTGCCTTTCGCGGAGGGTGACACCGTTCTGGTAATCCGTTCGACGCGGTTGCGCCAGAGGGGAGCGCCGATTGCGCTTTGCGGTGTCAGGCTATGGGCCCGGGGTGATGCCGTTTTGCCTAAGAATTCGGGATCGGAGTGTTGGTGTCCGCTCAATCGGCCTGCTGCGCGCGCGCTGCGGGGGCTGCCATGTCGCTAGGGCAGCGGATCATCAGAACTGCCGGGTTGTTGAGACCGCTTTGCGCAATGGTGTCAACAAGGCGGTCAAGCCGCGACCTGACCGCCTGTTCCTTGGCGTGGCTGGCCCAGGCGACGACATCGACCTCGATATCTCCGGGCAGTCCCGCCTGCAGCAGGGCCGACTGCATCTCGGCGACCTTGTTCATCGCCATGTAAAGTACCACAAGCGTGCCCGGCAGCGCCATCTGTGCCCAGTCCGGCGCACCGCCGTCCGGTCCCAGTGTTCCGGTTGCCAAGGTTACCCGGTCGATCACGCCGCGTTCTGTCATCGGTCGCTGCAAGCTTGCCGCTGCGGCGCTGGCGGCAGTGATACCGGGGACGATTTCAACCGGGATGCCCGCCGCGCGGGCCGCGTCCAGTTCTTCGACCGCGCGGCCAAAGATCGACGGATCGCCGGATTTCAGCCGCACCACCTTGCGGCCTAGCCGCGCGGCGCTGATGATCAGATCATTGATCCGCTCCTGTGGCCAATGGCTGGCCCCGGGCAGTTTGCCGACAAACACCCGTTCGGCATCGCGCCGGGCCAGTTCCAGCAGATCGGGATCGATCAGCCGGTCATAGAAAATCACGTCTGCTTCCTGCAAACGTTCGACCGCGCGCAGGGTCAACAGATCGCGCGCGCCGGGACCGGCCCCGACCAGACTGATCAGCCCCAAATCGCTGCTGTCGGGGGCGCCACCGGCTGCAATCGCGGTTTTCAACAGGTCCGCAGCTTCGCGTTCGGCACCGCGTTTGAAAGCCATCCAAGGGGCGCTGTTGAAACCCCAGCGCCAGAAATCGCGGCGCTTGTGCTGGGGTACCTTTTGCGCCACCGCTCCGCGCAGGCGGCGGGCCAGAGCGGCAAAGCTGCCCAGACGCGGATCGAGCAATTGTTCGAAATCGGTTTTCAACCGCCGTGCCAATACCGGCGCGGCGCCTTCGGTGCCAATCGCCACCACCACCGGGTCACGGTCGACAATTGACGGTGTCGTAGCATCGCATAGATCAGGGCGATCAACCACGTTCACCGTCGCCCCGGCTTGTTTGGCGATCCCGTGCAGCAGCGCGTCGTGTTCGGCATCGCCACTGGCGATGAAAACCAGCGCGGTATCGGCAAAGCTTTCTGGCGTGGCGGGGCTGGGGTCGTGCTGGGCGCGGCCCTCGGCCACGATGGCATGCAATTCGTCGTCCAGATCCGCGGCCAGCAGCACCAGCTTGGCTTCGGTCTTGAGCATCAGACGCGCCTTTTGCGCTGCCTGTTCGCCACCGCCCGCGATCACCACTCGACGACCGGTCATTTTCAGAAACATCGGAAAGGATTTCATGCGCGCTCTCCCGGATTGGGGACCACATAGCGGGTCATCGATATCATGCAAGCCTTATTCGGCGGCCTGCTGCGGTTGGGACGAGGCCAGAAGTGCTGCAAGTTCCGGGCGACAGGAGCCACAATTGGTACCCGCGTTCAGGGCCTCTCCGATGGCTTCGACGCTGATCAAATGCTGATCGGCGATGGCGCGCAGGATGGTATTCACTCCAACATCGAAACAAGCGCAGATCGTTGCGCCGGGATCGGGCTGGTCATTCGCCGGGCGTCCGGCCAGCGCATCCGCAGGCGCATTGCCCAGCAACCCGGCTAGATGGCTGCGCGATACCGGCACCGGGGAGCGGGCAACAAATAGCGCACCGGTCAGAACGCCATTTTCAACCATCGCAATTCGAGCCCCGCCGCGGGCCGGGTCAAGCACACTGATCACCTGCGCATCCGGGTGCCCCAGCAAGGCAGTGGCGTAACTTTCCCAGTTGTCCGGTGTTTCGGTGTCAGCCAGTTCAACCCGCCACCCCTTGGCGGCGCGGGCGCTGGCCCAATAACCGCTTTGTGCGTCAGGCCGGTTCACGGTGACGGCAAAGCCGAACCAAGCGGCGTGGTATTTTTCGATCCGAACCACCGATGCCTTGGATTCAGGCTGCCCGGACACCGGGTCCACATGGGCGCTGACCAAGGTGTCGATCTGGCCCCTGGAGGCATATTGCGATGTCCAGTGCATCGGCGCAAAAGCCTGCCCTCGACCAATCCGGTCGGTGATCAACACGCGTAAGATGGCATGGCCGTGCGGGCTTCTGATCCACGCCAGATCGGCCACGGCAAGTCCCAGATCGGCGGCGTCATCGGGGTGAATTTCGATAAACGGTTCAGCCAGATGTTGCGACAAGCGGGCCGATGTCCCGGTACGCGTCATGGTGTGCCAGTGGTCGCGCACCCGACCGGTATTCAACACGTAGGGATAGTCGGCCGATGGCACCGATTGGGGTGGCCGAAACTGGATCGGTAACATTCGGCCCCGGCCCGATGGGGTGAAGAAACGACCATCGCCAAAGAAGCGCCCTCCAGCCCGATGAGCCGTTTGCGGCCAGTGCAGCGGCGCCAGGTCTCCATATTCAGAATCCGAAATTTCCTGCATGGCCGAGATGTCGAAATCCCGGCCCAACTGACCGGCGATGCCCGAAAGGGCGGCATATTCGCGGAAAATCTCTGCCGGGCTTTGATAGTCGAAAGCCGACGCCCAGCCCATCCGTCGGCCGACATCGGCGATGATGTCCCAATCGTGCCGTGCTTCCCCGGGTGGCGGCAGAATGGCGCGCTGGCGCGAAATGCAGCGTTCGGAATTGGTTACTGTGCCGTCCTTTTCACCCCAGCCGGTGGCGGGCAGGATCACGTCGGCCAATTTTGCAGTGTCAGTGTTGCCATACATGTCGGACACGACCACGAAATCGCAGCCTTCAAGCGCGGTGCGTACCGCGTCCGCTTCGGGCATCGATACCACCGGATTGGTGCAGATGATCCAGATCGCCTTGATCCGACCGTCAGCGACAGCGCGGAACATGTCGACCGCTTTCAATCCGGCCTCGACCGGCATCGCCGGGGCGTTCCAGAATGTTTTGACCGCGCTGCGATGGTCGGCGTTTTCGATGTCCAGATGACAGGCCAGCATATTGGCCAAACCGCCCACTTCACGCCCGCCCATCGCGTTGGGTTGACCGGTCATGCTGAACGGCCCGCAGCCCGGTTTGCCGATCCTGCCCGTGGCCAGATGGCAATTGAGGATGGCGTTGACCTTGTCACTGCCGGAACTGGATTGGTTCACGCCCTGACTGAACACGGTGACGACCTTGTGGGATGTGATCCACAGATCGCAAAATGCTTGCAGATCTGCCTCGCTCAGCCCTGTCACGGCGCTGTCGCAGCGATGAGCGGTGGCCAGCGCGGCGTCGAACCCTTCGACATGGTCGCGGATGAAATCGGCATCGATCGCACCTTGTGCATATATTTCCACCAGCAGGCGGTTGAACAGGGCAGCATCACCGCCTGGGCGGATCGACAGGTGCAGATCGGCAATATCAGAGGTTGCGGTGCGGCGCGGGTCGATATTGATCACTTTCATCTGCGGGCGCGCTTTTTTCGCCGCGACGATGCGCTGATACAGCACTGGGTGGCACCAAGCCAGATTAGACCCGGTCAGCACGATCAGATCGGCCTGTTCCAGATCGGTATATTGCCCCGGTACGGTATCGGTGCCAAATGCGCGTTTGTGCCCGGCGACGGTCGAGGCCATGCAAAGCCGCGAATTGGTGTCGATATTGGCCGAACCGATGAAGCCTTTCATCAGCTTGTTGGCGACATAGTAATCTTCGCTCAGCATCTGGCCCGAAACATAAAACGCCACGCTGTCGGGGCCGTGTTTGGCGATCATGTCTTGGAATTTCCGCACCACCAGATCGAGCGCGTCATCCCAACCGGATCGTGCGCCCGCAACCACCGGGTACAGCAACCGGTCTTCGGTTGTGACGGTTTCCCCCAAGGCCGACCCTTTGGAACATAGCCGCCCGAAATTGGCGGGATGGTCCGGGTCGCCCTTGATGGTCAATCCGCCGATCCCGTCCGGGGTCGCCAAGACGCCGCAGCCGACGCCGCAATAGGGACATGTGGTGCGCCGGGCGCAGGGCTGGGCAAGTGTGGGTGCGGGCATCGGGAACCTCGGGACGTGGTGAAAAGCGCTCGCGCCGATCGGCGCGGGCGCGTTGGGGGAGTTATGCGACCTGGCGGTTCAGGCGGGACCCGTCCAGCAGGATACGTCCGTTTGCGACCCGCACGGCATGGGTTTCGATTTCGCCTTCATCGGCACCTTGGGCCTGACCTGTTTCCAGACTGAACACCCAGTTATGCAGAGGGCAGGTGACAGAACGGCCATGAACGATGCCTTCGCTCAATGGTCCGCCTTTGTGCGGGCAACGGTCGGCCGTGGCAAAAACTTCGTCTTCTGCCGGTCGGAAGATGGCGACGCAGCCCAGTTGGGTTTTTACCACCCGCGCACCGCGCAGGGGAATTTGGTCGATCGGACCAATATCGAGCCAGCTCATTCCGCTGCCTCCAATGTCAGATCGACCAACGGGCGGAACTGTTCCGCTTCGCCGGGTTGTGCCTGTTCCGCCCATGGGTCCTTGCGATAGATGGATTGGGAAATTTCGAACCGCTCGCACAGCGCCTTGCGGTTTTCCGGATCATCAACGACCTGTAGCTTGACCCAGTCCAGACCGACCTTGGCGACGAATTTATAGCCGCGATCCAGATATTTACCGTTTTCACGGTAAAGCTGGATATAGGCGGTGGTGACTTCGATGGCTTCTTGCTCTGTGGCGACCTTGGCCAAAGGCTCGGTTTCCTTCAAATCCATGCCTGCCGCGCCGGCGACGCTGATTTCGTAGCCGCTGTCGACACAGATGATGCCGACATCCTTGCAGGTTGCTTCGGCACAGTTGCGCGGACAGCCCGAAACGCCCAGCTTGACCTTATGCGGTGTCCATGATCCCCAAAGCAGCTTTTCCAGCTTGATGCCAAGCCCGGTGCTGTCCTGAGTACCAAAGCGGCAATGATCCGACCCGACACAGGTTTTCACCGTACGCAGCCCCTTGGAATAAGCGTGGCCGGATACCAGCCCGGCCTGATTGAGATCGTACCACATCGAAGGCAGGTCTTCGCGCTTGACCCCGAGCAGGTCGATACGCTGTCCGCCGGTCACTTTCACCGTCGGTACGTTGTATTTTTCCGCCGCATCGGCGATGGCGCGCAATTCCTGCGGCGTGGTGATGCCACCCCACATGCGTGGCACTACGGAATAGGTGCCATTCTTTTGAATATTGGCATGGCGGCGTTCGTTGACGAACCGTGACTGCGGATCGTCGGCATAGTCCAGCGGCCAGTCGGCCAGCAGGTAATAGTTGATCGCCGGGCGGCAGACATGGCACCCATTACGGGTTTTCCAACCCAGTTCCTGCCATACCGCGTCCTGGCTTTTCAGGGCCTGCGACTTGATCAGGCGGCGGACGTCTTCGTGGGTCAGGTCGGTGCAGCCACAAACCGACCTTTCGGTCGGCATGTCGAAATCGTCGCCCAAGGTGGCGGCCAGCACTTGTTCAACCAAGCCCGAGCAGGTCCCGCAGGACCCGCTGGCCTTGGTGACGGCGCGCACGTCCTCCAGCGTATTGGCGCCGTTATTGATTGCAGTGACGATCTGCCCTTTGCAAACGCCGTTACAGCCGCAGATTTCTGCATCATCCGGTAAGGCTGCAACGGCTGCCATAGGGTCCGCTGTGGCCCCCCCTTGATAGGCAGGCCCAAAAATCAACGTGTCCCGCATGTCCGACACATCGGTGCCGTCCTTGATCATGTTGTAGAACCAACTGCCATCGGCAGTGTCGCCATACATCACCGCACCGATGATCCTGTCTTCCTTGAGGACCAGCCGTTTATAGACGCCGCGCGCCGGGTCGCGATAGACGATGTCTTCGCGGTCTTCGCCTTCGGCGAAATCGCCCGCAGAAAACAGATCGCAGCCGGTGACCTTCAGCTTGGTCGAGACTTCTTTTGGGGTGAAGGTGGCGGATTGCCCGATCAGGGTCTGGGCGACGACCTTGGCTTGATCGTATAGCGGCGCCACCAGACCGAAAAGCTGGCCTCGATGTTCCACGCATTCGCCTAGTGCCAGAATATCTGGATCGGAGGTCAACATGGCATCGTCCACGCTGATTCCGCGTTCCACTTCAAGATGCGCGTCGACGGCGAGACGCGTTTCGGGACGAATTCCGACCGCCATCACCACCATATCGGCTTCAAGGCCGGTATTGTCTTCGAGCATCACACCTTCGACCCGTTTTTCGCCCAGGATGGCGGCGGTGGAGGCGCGGCAGATCACCTTGATGCCGCGATCTTCAAGCGCGCGCCGCAGAAGATAGCCTGCAGCTTCATCGAGTTGGCGTTCCATCAGGTGACCCATCAGGTGTAACACAGTCACATCCATGCCGCGCATCTTCAGCCCGGCCGCAGCTTCAAGCCCGAGCAAACCGCCACCGATCACCACCGCCTTGGCACCGGGGCGCTGCGCGGCGTCGATCATCGCATTGGTGTCATCGAGATCCCGATAGGAAACCACGCCGGGCAGATCCTTGCCCGCGACCGGAATGATGAAAGGGGCTGACCCGGTGGCGATCAGCAGTTTGTCATAGGGGGCTTCACCGTTCTGCCCGACCACGACCTTGCGCGCACGGTCGATCTTGACCACATGTTCGCCGAAGCGGCAGGTGACACCATTGGCGGCATACCAATCGTCGTCATGGGTGATGATTTCTTCATAGGTTTTTTCGCCCGACAGGACCGGTGACAGCATCAGCCGGTTGTAGTTGCCGCGCGGTTCCGCGTTAAAAAGAGTGACTTCATAGGTGTCGCGTGCCTGTTCAAATAAATGTTCAAGCGCCCGGCCCGAAGCCATTCCGGCGCCGATGACGACGAGTTTCTGTTTCATGCCCAAAACTTCCAGAATGGTTTTGTGGGGGCCGTCGCCGCGATTACTTCGGGCGCCGGTGCGGTGGAATATGCGGTGTCTTTCATGACGCCGCTCAGCGTGGCGTAGGCGGCCCCCCAGGCGTCTTTGACTTCGGGGGTGAAGTCATCGCCCAGTCCCTTTTCAAGGGTGAACAGCAGCGATGCGCCGACCGCGTCGTAATCTTCGGCCTGAACGCCATAATCGACGTGTTTGATCGCCAGCTGTTGGGCCACGGGCACAATTTTATCCAGATCGCGCAATCCGTTCACAACCACGCCCAGAGTGGCCATCAGCTTCGCCCCCTGATCCTTCATATCAGCTTGGGCGAAATAGGGTTTTACCTGCGGCGCGGTTTCAAACAGGTTCGCATAGAAAATTTCTGCCGCTGCGTCCTTGATCGGTACGACCTTGGCAAAGCTGTCCTGCACGAGAGTGATCGTTTTATCGTCCATTGTGACTTACTCCGCTGCTATGGGTTTGGGGGTAGGGGTCTTCTTGGGTTTCGCGCCGTGTTCGTATTCTTCCAGAAAACCGAGAACTTCCTGCCGGAAGTTGTAGTAATCAGGATGCCCCAAAAGCGCTTTGCGGCTGCGTGGGCGGGGCAGGTCGACATCGACGATCTTGCCAATGGTGGCTTGCGGTCCGTTTGTCATCATCACCACCCGGTCGGCCAGCAGGATCGCTTCGTCGACATCATGGGTGACGCAGATCGCTGTCACCTTGGTGCGGTCCCAGACTTCCATCAGCACTTCTTGCAATTCCCAGCGGGTCAGACTGTCGAGCATCCCAAAGGGTTCATCGAGAAGCAGTAGTTTTGGGCTGAGAGCAAAGGCGCGGGCGATGCCGATGCGCTGTTTCATGCCATTTGACATTGCATGTGCCGGGCGGTCCATCGCTTCGGCCATGCCAACCCGTTCAAGGTAATAGTCGATCACGTCCTGACGTTCGGCCCGCGATGCTTTGGGGTAAACCTTGTCCACCCCGATGGCGACGTTTTCCCGCGCCGTCAGCCAGGGGAACAGATTGGGCGACTGGAACACCACTGCGCGTTCGGGATCGGCGCCTTCGACATGGCGACCGTCAAGTCGGATGCCACCCTTGGAAATCTCGTTCAGCCCGGCGGCCATGGTCAGCACCGTGGATTTGCCGCAGCCCGAATGACCGATCAAGGATAGGAATTCGCCGCGATTGAGCTTGAGATTGAAATCCTCGACCACGGTCAGTGGTCCCTTGGGGGTCGCATAAACCTTGTGCAGTTGAGAAAAATCGAGGAAATTTTGTTCGATCAGACCCTTGGTGGCATCCTGTATCGCTGAGGGCACACCGTGGATCGGTTCCACATCTGGCAAGGTACGGGTACCTTCGGTCTTGGATTTTATCCCGACATCCATCAGGTATTTGGTAATTTTTGCGCGTAATGCCTTGAACCCTTTGTGGTGGTTCATTTCCGTCCGGTCGCGCGGTCGCGGGATATCGACCTTGAACGGATCGGCCAGTGTGCCATCGGGATTGAGTGGAATGATCCGGTCGCCCATGATGATGGCTTCATCGACATCATTGGTGATCAGAATGCAGGTTTTTTTGTCTGCATTCCAGATATCGAGGATCTCATCGGCCAAATTGGCCCGGGTCAGCGCATCGAGCGCCGACAGCGGTTCATCCAGCAACAGGACTTCGGGATTCATTGCCAGTGCCCGGGCCACGTTGACCCGCTGGCGCATGCCGCCTGACAATTCTGCCGGGCGGCGGCTACCTGCATGGCTAAGGCCGACCATTTTGACGAAATGGGCCACCTTTTGCGCACGTTCGGAATTGGACAGACCGGGGAAAATCGTGTCTACCGCCAGCCCGACATTGCCGTTCACCGTCAGCCACGGCATCAGCGAATAGTTCTGAAAGATCACGCCGCGTTCGGGGCCGGGGCCAGTGATCGGCTTGGACTTGAAATTGACCGTGCCGCTGGTTGGGGCTTCCAGCCCGGCCATCAGATTGATCAGCGTGGTTTTGCCTGACCCGGAAAAGCCCAGCAGTACCAGAAATTCACCTTCTTCGACCTGAAGATCGATGTTTTTCAACACATTCTGGCGCGCGGTGCCTTCGCCGAAGCTTTTGCATACGTTGTTGAATGAAATCACTGACATGGGGCTCACCGGTTGTTCGAAAAGGTAAACAGCGACTGCAGGGCGTACATGACGCGATCCAGCAGGAAGCCGATGATGCCGATGGTGAAGACCGCAACCATGATCCTGGCAAGGCTTTGCGAACTGCCGTTTTGAAATTCATCCCAGACGAATTTGCCCAATCCAGGGTTCTGCGCCAGCATTTCCGCCGCGATCAGAACCATCCAGCCAACCCCGAGAGAAAGGCGTAGACCGGTAAAGATCAATGGCAGCGCCGAAGGCAACACCAACTTGGTGATCTTGGTCCAGGTGTTCATTTTCAGAACCTTGGAAACCGATACCAGATCCTTGTCGATCGTGGCCACGCCGAGCGCGGTGTTGATCAATGTGGGCCACAGCGAACACAAGGTCACTGTGATCGCGGAGATCAGAAAGGATTTGGAAAATAACCCGTCATTGCTGGAAACGGTGGCCGAAACGATCATGGTGACAATCGGCAGCCAGGCCAGCGGTGACACCGGTTTGAATATCTGGACCAGCGGATTGACGGCGGCATTGGCTGTTTTCGACAGTCCTGCGGCAATGCCAACCGGCACCGCGACCAGCGTGGCGATCAGAAAGCCGAAGAAAACGGTTTTGATCGAGGTCCATATCTGCTGATAGTAGGTTGGTTTGCCGGTGTAGTCGCGGAATTTGACCTTGTCGTCCTGACCGGCCGCGATCAGCTTGGCGTTGCGCACGTCCTGACGATCATAGAAAGCGGCGGCCTTGTCCATTTCGCGTAGATGGTCGGCATGCAGGTTTTCCACCTGTTCCCAGACTTGCACCGGCCCAGGGATCGCCCCCAGAGAGGTTTGCACCTTGGGGGCCAGATTGGCCCATAATCCAATGAAGATCAGGATTGCCAGCAGCGGCACGCCCAGCAATTGCCAAACCTCTTTGGCCTGGGCTTTGGGGGTGTCGCCAGCGGCGGCTTTCAGCATCGGGGTGATCCAAGCCAGCCCCAGCACCTTGAACCAGGCATCCAGTTTATTGATGCGGGTGAACATCCGGGCGCGACGGGATTCCTTTTGGGCAGTCTTGTCTGCGGCGGACAAACTATGCGGGTCGATAGCGGTCATTGATCTGATCCTGCGGGAAAAATTAACGAGAAAGACAGCCGGGCGGCAGGGAGAGGAAACCGCCCGGCCACCGGCATCAGCCCTTGACTTGATTGCCGTCGACGACCTGATCGCCCTTCAGGCCGATCGGCAGGCTGTCAAGATAGGCGTTGGGCTGTTTGCCATCGTAAGCGATGCCGTCGATGACATCTTCGGCCGGAGTCGCGGCCTTGTAGCCATCGCTTTGCCAAGGGAAATCGGCTTCGTTGGCCAGACCTTCCTCGACCAGCATTTTAGCGGCTTGCAGGTAGATGTCCGGCTTGTAGACAGACTTGGCCACCTCGTCATACCAGCTGTCCGGCTTGGCTTCGCTGATCTGTCCCCAACGCCGCATCTGGGTCAGGTACCAGACGGCATCGGAATAAAACGGGTAGGTGGCGTTATAGCGGAAGAACACGTTGAAATCTGGCACTTCGCGCTTGTCGCCCTTTTCATATTCGAAAGTGCCGGTCATCGAATTGGCGATTACTTCATAATCGGCACCGACATATTCCGACCGTGACAGGATCTCGACGGCTTCGGGGCGGTTGGCATTGTCGTTTTCATCCAACCAGATGGCGGCACGGATCAGCGCCTTGGTGATGGCGATGGTGGTGTTGGGATTTTCCTGCTGGAACTCGGCGCTCAGACCGAAGACCTTTTCGGGATTGTTCTTCCACAATTCGTAATCGGTAATGACCGGCACACCGATACCTTTGAACACTGCCTGCTGGTTCCACGGTTCCCCGACGCAATAGCCATAGATCGTACCGGCCTCCATGGTGGCGGGCATCTGTGGCGGCGGGGTCACCGACAGCAGGACATCGGCGCCGATCTGACCGGTTACGTTTTCGGAACTGTAATAGCCCGGTTCCAATCCGCCAGCGGCCAACCAATAGCGCAATTCGTAATTATGGGTC
Source organism: Thalassovita gelatinovora (assembly GCF_001458355.1). Lineage (GTDB taxonomy): Bacteria > Pseudomonadota > Alphaproteobacteria > Rhodobacterales > Rhodobacteraceae > Thalassobius > Thalassobius gelatinovorus. The sequence goes on from NZ_CYSA01000028.1 coordinate 95,840, forward strand.
GACACCGGGAATACCATTCCCATGTTGAATGGCTTGCCTTGATCTTTATAAGCATCGACCACCGGTTTCAGCGCCGCGGCGCTGATCGGGTGGATCGGCTTGCCGTCGGCATCGGCGGGAACGTGTTGTTTCATCTGCGACCAGATTTCATTCGACACGGTGATGCCATTGCCGTTCAGGTCCATTGAAAACGGGGTGACGATATGCGCTTCGGTGCCAAAGCCGATGGTCGCGGCCAACGGTTGACCGGCCAGCATATGCGCACCGTCCAAAGTGCCCGATATCACACCGTCGAGAAGGACTTTCCAGTTGGCCTGCGCTTCCAGCGTGACGAACAGGCCTTCATCTTCGAAATAGCCCTTTTCATAGGCGACGGCCAAAGGCGCCATGTCGGTCAGTTTGATAAAGCCGAATTTCAATTCGTCTTTTTCAACGTCTAGCATTTCGGCTGCTGCTGGGGAAACCAGCATGGTGGTGGCTGCGAGGAGGGATGCAATGCGTTTCATGATCTTGGGGTCCTCAGTTGGGTCGGTGTTGGGAAAAACAAAAAAGCCGCTGACGCGCACCGTATTGAAACGGCGGGTCGAGCGGCTTTGCTCCGGGTGTCCCGATCATCGGGGAATTCGGTGATGAGACGAAACGCCCTTGCTTCGTCTTGTCCTTTTGTTGCGCTTCGCAGCGCGGTCCGCAACAGTTTCAAACTGAAAGGGCGAAAAAATGCTGCGCCGCCGCAATGAATGGCGCATTTTGCTTATTTATTGATCAAGTGGATTCTGTTGGGTCAAAAATCCGGCCATCGAAAAACTGGTCTGGCAGCAGGAACAGCTTGCCTGATTCCGACGCGACCGCGGTTTTCTGGCTCAGCGACCCTTCGATTTTTTCCGATGCGCCGGGGAGGTCGCTGGTGGTGCGCGACAGGTGCTGACGGTGCAGATCGCTGCGGAACACCTCGCGCGCCTTGCGCATGGCGTCATCGCGGTCCAGACCCAACCGCGCAGCGATCTGGCCCCCGATCCATGCGGCCTGTGACTTCCACGGGAAGGTGGCGGCACCCTCAAAAAATTCGACGAAACGTGGTGTTTTGCGTTCGCCGCCACGGGCGGAAATGACCAGACGGCCGGACAGAGCCCGGTCGATGACTTCTGCCGAAACGCCCAGATAATCGGTACGCGACAGGATTTCAGCGGCAGTGGTGGTGTTGCTGGACTGTCCCAGCCAGCGGCCTGCACGCCAGACCGCGCGCACCAGGCGTCCGGTCAGGTCGGGATCGGCATCGGCCCATCCCTTGCGGGTCGCCAGTACCTTTTCCGGGGCGAAGTTCCAGATCGCATTGCCGGGCAACAGCAATTCTCCGACCCCGTTTTCAACCGCGATGGAACCCCACGGTTCGCCGACGCAAAAGGCATCGATTTCGCCATTCGCCATCGCCTGTGCCATCAACGGTGGCGGCACCGTGCGGATAACCAGCGCCTGTGGTGCGGGCAATCCCAGCGAATTCAACCAATAGAACAGCAGTTCGGCATGCATCGAAAAAGGAAACGGCACCCCGATGCGCAATCTTTGCTTGGTGGCGATCAAGGCGCGGCCGGCGGCGGTGGCATCCTTGAAATCGAACCGATAGCCATGTTCACGCAGCCGCAAGGCAAGCTGGGGTGAAACGCCGATGACGTTGCCGTTGACTGACAGGACCGACAACGCCTCCAGCTGTACCGGCATGCCGCCAATACCAAGCGCGGTGGCAACCGGAACCGGGGCCAGCATATGCGCCGCCTCGATCTGTCCCAACGCCAACAGATCGCGTAAGGTCGACCAACTGGGGGCCTTGTGCAGGTTCAGCGCCAGCCCTTCTTCTTCGCCGAAGCCTAATTCGTGTGCGATGATCAACGGGGCCGCGTCGACCAATGGAATATACCCAGCGTTCAAAGTGATGCTCATGACAGCAGTCCCGCCGTCGTCACCAGCGCCTGCGCCACGTCGATCACCTTTTTGCCCTGATCCATCGCGGCTTTGCGCAGCAGGGCATAGGCTTCGTCTTCGGACAGCCCACGCGCCTTCATCAAGATGCCCTTGGCACGGTCCAGCGTCTTGCGTTCTTCAAGCGCCTGCTTGGTCGCTTCGAGTTCGGTGCGCATCCGGTGGAACATGTGAAACCGGGTGATGGCCGCGTCAAGGATCGGTTTCAACCGGTCGGCGCGCATCCCGTCGACCACATAGGCCGACACGCCCGCCTCGATTGCGGCTTTGGTCAGGGTGTCGTCGGATTGATCGACAAACATAGCCACCGGGCGTTCCATCGGGCCAGAGGCGATTGCCAGTTCTTCCAACGTATCGCGTGACGGGTTAGTCATGTCGATCAGCACGATATCGGGGTTCAGGCTGGCGACGCGCCGGGCCAGACCGGATTCTTCGGCAATGACGGAGATTTCATAGTCGCCCGAAAGCGACAGCGAATCCACGATCTGCATGGCGCGATCGCGGTCCTTTTCGACGATGATGATGGAAAGCTTCTTTGACACGGGGCACGTTGTTTCCTGTTTCGTCTGGGGTTGTGCCGCTGCGAAAGCGGGTGGCGCAATGCCAAGAACACAGAAACGCGCCGATATGAGGCGAATAATGCCGAGCTGGTGAAATTATAGGCATTTTAGGTTGGCCCCGGCGTTTCCCGCACCGGGAAACGCCGGGGCCAGATCAGAAATCCAACCCGAGGTCCAAGGTCTGCGCCGAATGGGTCAGCGCCCCGGAAGAAATGTAATCGACCCCGGTCGCGGCAACTTCGGCAACACGGTCGAGCGTCATGTTGCCCGAGGCTTCCAGCACCAGACGACCGCCAGTGATCGCAACCGCCTGTCGCAGCGTGGTGGTGTCCATATTGTCGAGCAGAACCACATCCGCGCCGCCGGTTTCCAGCACCTCTTGCAGTTGATCGAGCCGGTCAACTTCGATTTCGACCCGCACCATGTGGCTTGCATGGGCCTTGGTCGCCTCCAGTACCGCGCGCACACCGCCTGCGGCTGCAATATGGTTATCCTTGATCAGGATTGCATCGGACAGGCTGAATCGGTGGTTGAAGCCGCCGCCATGCAGCACCGCCTGCTTTTCCACGATGCGCAAGCCGGGGGTGGTTTTCCGGGTGCAGGTGATGCGGGCCTTGTGGCCTTTGGTTTGCTGCACGAAACCATGCGTTTTGGTGGCGATCCCGCTCAGCCGTCCGGCAAAATTCAACGCCACCCGTTCCGCCGACAGAATCGACGCGGCAGCGCCGTCGATTTCCATCAGAGTGTCACCCTTGGCAATGGCATCACCATCCTGCTTCAGCGCGGTGATCCGCAATGCCGGGTCTATCAATCGAAATGCAATCGCCGCAATCTGCATTCCCGAAACCACGCCCTCTTCACGCGCGTTCAGCCGGGCTTTGTATTTCACACCTGCCGGGATAACCGCCCGAGTGGTGATATCGCCGTAGGTTCCCAGGTCTTCCATCAACGCATGTTTGACCAACGGTTCCAGGATCAGGTCGGGGAGGGTGGCATAAGAACTCATGCGGTTTCCTTTGCAATCTTGTCGCGCAGCGCCAGCGCTTCGGACAGGGTCAACATGCTGCGTTTGCCGGTGTCGCCTTTGGGGGCGGGGAAATCGCTGCGATAATGCGCCCCGCGGGATTCTTCGCGAAGCAATGCGGCGGCGGCGATCAACGTGGCTGTGGCGGTCATGTTCACAAATCCCGGGCAATCGGCATTTTCATCTTCCAACCGGGCAATAGTCGCCAAGGCCAGCTTTAACCCTTCGGCGTCGCGCACCACGCCGACATTATTGGTCATACAGCGGCGCAGACGGTCAACCGCATTGGCATCGGGTGAAACCCCGCCGGGTAGGAAATCTGGCGCGATTTCTGGCGCGATGCCCGTGGGGGAACCGAGAACCGCATCGATACCTACGGCGCAAATCCGGGCATAGACCAGGGCCTCCAACAGACCGTTCGAAGCCAGGCGGTTGGCACCGTGCAACCCGGTCGAAGACGCTTCGCCGCAAACCCAGAGGTTTTTCAGACTGGCCCTGCCGTTCTGATCGGTAGCGATGCCGCCCATGTGGTAATGCGCGGCGGCGGCGACTGGGATCGGGTTTAGCACCGGATCAATGCCGGCGCGGGCGCAGGCTTCGGCCACGGCGGGATACTGTGTCAGGACCTTTGCCCCCAGAACCGCGCGGGTATCCAGCATCGGCCGCTTGCCCGCCTGGGTCTGGGCATAGATGGCGCGGGCAACGATGTCGCGCGGGGCCAGTTCAGCATCGGGATGGATCGCGGTCATGAACCGTTCGCCATCAGCGTTGATCAGTGTGGCCCCTTCGCCGCGCAACGCTTCGGTGGCCAGTGGTGCGGGGTCTTCGCCCATATCGATGGCGGTGGGGTGAAATTGCACAAATTCGGCATCGGCAATCACAGCACCGGCACGGGCGGCCATGCCGATCACCTGACCACGGATGCGGGCAGGATTGGTGGTCAGCTTGTACAGCCCGCCAGAACCGCCGCCAGCCATCAGATAGGCCGCGCCACGCAGAAGGATCGGTTGCGACCGATCTTCGCAAGAGGTTTCGATCCAAACCCCCGTCACGGCGCCGTTACTGACCTCAAGTCCTGAGGCCAAAACACCTTCCAACACTTGGATCGATGGCGTTTGCAGCGCCTGCGCGATCAGCGCTTTCATGATTTCGGCCCCGGCCTGATCGCCCTTGACCCGAACCACGCGGGCGAAACTATGCGCCGCTTCGCGCGACAACACGTAACCGCCGTTGTCGTCGCGGTCGAACGGTGTGCCCATGTCGGTCAGATCGAGGATATGATCCCGGGCTTCGCGGGTGACTTGGGTGGCGACCTGCGGGTCAACAGTTCCAGCCCCTGCACGCAGCGTGTCCGAAGAATGGCTTTCGGGGCTGTCGGTGGGGCCCATCGCGGCCGCGATCCCTCCTTGGGCCCAAGCCGAACTGGCCCCTTCGCCCAGTGTTTCGGGTGAAATCATCAGCACCGGCCGCGGTGCCAGTTTCAGCGCCGCATAAAGCGCACCCATGCCTGCGCCGACAATGACGACGCGGTCGGTTGTGATTGCCTGCATCTGACGCGGTCCTTAAATGCCCAGCTGTTTCGACAGATCGATCATCCGCTGCACCGCCAGTTTGGCCTTTTCTGCCACGGCTTTGTCGACCTCGACCGGGGTGGTCATGGTATGCAGCGAATACAGCACCTTCTCCAAAGTGATCTTTTTCATGAAAGGGCACATGTTGCAGGGGCCGACGAAATCGACCTCAGGCAGCGCGTCGGAAATGTTCGAGGCCATCGAACATTCAGTCACCAGCATCGCCTTTTGTGGCTTTTCGCGTTCGACATAGGAAATGATGCCGCTGGTGGATCCCGAAAAGTCGGCTTCGGCCACCACATCTGGCGGGCATTCGGGATGCGCGATGATACGGGTGCCGGGGTTCCATTCGCGGAATTCGATCAGGTCCTGCGCGGTATATCGTTCATGCACGATACAGGCCCCGTCCCACCATACGATGCGTTTGCCCGGTACCTGCTGCGCTACGTTTTGCGCCAGATATTTGTCAGGGGTCATGATCACCGTGTCGCTGTCCTGCGCCGCCACGATCTGCGCGGCGTTGGACGAGGTGCAGCAAATATCGGAAGCTGCTTTCACCTCGGCGGTGGTATTGACATAAGTCACCACAGGCGCGCCGGGATATTTCGCGCGCATCTGTTCGATGCCTGCGGCGGTGATAGAGTCAGCCAGCGAACACCCCGCTTCCATATCCGGCATCAGCACGGTTTTTGCCGGGTTCAGGATTTTCGAGGTTTCAGCCATGAAATGTACGCCGCATTGCACGATCACATCTTCTTCGACCTCAACCGCCTTGATCGCCAGTTGCAGGCTGTCGCCGACGAAATCGGCCACCCCGTGATAGATGTCGGGAGTCATGTAATTATGCGCCAGAATGACCGCGCCGCGCTTTTTCTTCAGCGTGTTGATCGCCACCACATAGGGCGCATAAATCGCCCAGTCGGCAGGTGTGACGACACGGTCCATGCGGGCGTATATGTCTTTTGTAGCCTCAGCCAAATCCAACGACGGGGCGAGATCATAGTGTTCCGCCAGACCGGCGCGAACGGTCACAAGATCGAGCAATCAACTGTCCTCCAGCAATAGCTTGGAGCGTCGATATATGTGGAAAATGCGGTATTTGCTAGCGCAATTCGCGGTTTAACAAATCGGACCTTGCGTTTCGATCCGAAGAAACGCCATCAGCAAGGTGACGACCCTAGTCGTTTTTCGGACGCATCAATGGTGCCCGGCTCAGTTGATTGCCAGCATCCACGGTTTTCTGCATCAGTCGTAGCATCTCGCTGCGTTCGTCTTCATTCAATCCGGCTAGAATATCCGTTTGCAGCGCCCAGACGATCGGCGTCGCCTGTGCCAGCAGATTACGACCCTTGTCGGTCAGGTTCAATACCTTTGCCCGCCGGTCGTTGGGGCTTGTCTTGCGTTCGATCAGCCCCTTGTTGTGCAGACGGTCCAGAACCGATCCCATTGTCACCCGGTCATGCCCGATCAGCCCGGCCAAGGTGGCCTGATCGACTTGAGGATTGGTCGAAAGCACCGACAAAGCACTGAACTGCACCGGGGTCACGTCAAAGCCAGCTTCGCGCATCCGATCATTGAAAACCGATACGGAAATCTGGTTCAGTCGCCGGATCAGGTGACCCGCCATGCCGTAGAGTTCCAGCACTGTCCTTGTCCTTTTGCTGTCGTCCGATCTTGTATCGTGCGTCGATACCACACCAGCGTCAATTTGACGAGCTTACTGATAATTAGAATGCTTATTTTAATCCGGCTACCGTCAAAAAAGCTGTGCACGGCCGTTATTGAATACGGGTCAATCTTGGCGGCCTTCCATGTTGTGGCGGGACGTGGTGTAAAGCTGGAAAGGGCAATCGGTTTGAATTTGACCCGCGAGACCGCCTTGGTATCCGCTAAGCGACCGACTGCTGTGGAAAAGACTTTATCATTGCGAGGAACGCACAAGATGAGCGGTTATCTGTTCGACACCCCCAAGATCCAATCCATCCCCGTCAAGGGCGAGGCGGCGGAATACCCGATCAATCGCATTTTCTGCGTTGGGCGCAATTATGCCGCCCATGCCGCCGAAATGGGGGGGGAGGTCGACCGTGAGGCACCATGGTATTTTATCAAATCGCCAAGCGCATATGTCGCCAGCCACGCGACCGTGCCCTATCCGCCGGGAACCGCGAATTTTCATTACGAGATGGAACTGGCATTGGGACTGGGCGCACCGGTGTTTCGCGCGGATGCGGCCGAGGCATCGGCAGCGATCTACGGCTATGGCTGTGCTTTGGATATGACGCGACGGGACCGGCAGCAGGATGGCAAGGATCATCGACGCCCTTGGGATTTGGGCAAGGATATCGAAAATGGTGCGGTGATGGCACCGTTGACGCGGGCGTCGGATTGGCAGCCCATGGGGCAACGTATCCATCTGGCGGTCAACGGCGAAATCAAGCAGGATGCATCACTTGAAGACATGGTGTGGACTGTGGCCGAGATCGTTTCGCATCTGTCCGGGTTTTATCATCTGATACCCGGTGATGTGATCATGACCGGAACTCCGGCAGGGGTCGGTCCGGTGGTCGCTGGCGACAAAATCACCGGCGGGATTGATGGACTTGATCCAATCGCGCTGACATTGAGCGATCCGGAATAAAGACCCAGTCTAGCACCAAAATCATGGGTGGCGTGGCCTTCCGGTGAATCTTCGCCGCAAAGTAGAATGTCAGGGCACTACGCTGCCCCGAGGGAGGCACGTCACGCATCCCGAGCAGTCTGAAATATCGGGGTTGAAGGATCAGGACCTGACTGAAGGGTCTGGCTGGATGTGTTGCAGGCGGTCAACAAGACCTATGCCGAACTGGTTAATTATCAAGAAAAGCTGGAAGCGCGCAGCAACGAATTGATCGCGATGAAACGGTTTCTGACTTCGATCATGGGATCGGTCAGCGATTTCCTGATCGTGGTAGAACACGATTACACCATTTCTGATGCTTATGCTTCATTTTGCCGGGTGCTGGGATTGGAAATCGACGCACTGAGCGGGCTGCAAGGCCCCGATCCGGCGGAATCACGCATCGCGACCCGACTGGACCGCCGCTGCAAGGTCACCGGCGCGGCCCTGGAATTTCGCCCGACGCCGCGCCACGCGTGTTTGATCCGTTCTTCACCACCAAAGAGGTGGGCAAAGGCACCGGGATTGGATTGGCGATTTCGCACAAGATTGCCGAAGAACACGGCGGTAGCCTGAGATCGATCGATGGGGCTGGCCCGGGGGCATGTTTCCAGTTGATCTTGAAGTCCGAAGCGTCGGTATGAATTTGCTGTGGTTGCAGGCGGCCGAGTGCGGCGGCTGTAAAATGTCGCTGCTTTGTGCCGAGGAACCCAACGTTCTGGACCTTTTGGACGGGGCGGGGATTGAAATGCTGTGGCATCCCGCGCTCAGCGTGGAAAGAGGTGCTCCGGTGCGACAGATTCTGGCCGCTATCGACGCCGCGTGGTTGCCGTTGGATATCTTGTGTATCGAAGGATCGATCCTGCGCGGTCCGAACGGCACTGGCCGCTATCAGATGCTGTCGGGGACCGGCAAACCGATGCTGCGCTGGGTGCAGGCGCTGGCACCTTTGGCCGAACATGTGATCGCGGTGGGCACCTGCGCCACATATGGCGGCGTCACATCGGCCGGTGAAGATATCGCTGATGTAGTCGGGGGCCAAGTGCAGGCGGTCTATGCTAATTCACCCATGTTTCGCGGCTTCGAACGGTTGTTGCTGGGCAAGGCGCCGGGCGATGCGCTGGGCCATTGGTGCCGGATCGAAAGCGGCAAGATCGCATCCTACCAGATCATTGCGCCGACCACTTGGAATTTCTGCCCGCGCGATACTGAAGGTGTGCCGGGCCCGGTCGAGGCGGCCTTGATCGGCGCACCGGTGCGGCAGGGCGAAGACACGCCGGTGGCGGTACGGCGTATCGTGCGGTCTTTCGATTCGTGTATGGTCTGCACTGTGCATTGATAGAGCCGGGGCGGGCGGGCTGCCCACCGGAGTACGTGATGCAAGATGAAATGGGAGGATTTGACAGTTGCAAGGGCGGCGCATCCGGGTACGGGGACAGGTGCAGGGAGTCGGGTTCCGGCCCTTCATCTGGCAATTGGCGCACAGGATGGGGCTGTGCGGCGACGTTCTGAACGATCCCGAAGGGGTGTTGATCCGGGTTGTCGGAGCTAATCTGGACGGGTTCGAAACCGCGATCCGCGCTGAGGCACCAATGTTGGCGAGGGTCGATGCGGTCGAAAGCACGATGTTGGATTTCGATCCTCCGGAAGGCTTTGAAATTGTGCCGTCGCGGGGGCAGGGGGCGGAAACTCGGGTGACGCCGGATGCCGCGACCTGTCCGGATTGTCTGGCCGAGATTCGCGACAGCCAAGATCGCCGTTTCGGATATGCCTTTGCCAATTGCACCCACTGCGGGCCACGGTTCACCATCCTGAAGGCGTTGCCCTATGACCGGGCTCGGACCTCGATGGCCGTCTTTCCGATGTGCCCTGATTGTGCTGCCGAATATGACGATCCCGGCGACAGACGGTTTCACGCCCAACCGGCGGCCTGCGTCGCCTGTGGCCCGCGGTTGTGGTTGGAGTCGGGGGGCGAGGAATTCTCCGGCGATCCGATTGCGGAAGCAGCCCGAAGGTTGGCATGCGCAGAGGTGTTGGCGATCAAGGGATTGGGTGGATTTCACCTATGCGTCGATGCGCGACAGCCGCAGGCAGTGGCTTTGCTGCGGCAACGCAAGCGGCGGCCGGACAAGCCATTGGCATTGATGGCGGATGAGGCCGCAATTTCGCGTCACGCCGAGGTGTCCACCGAGGAATGGAAATTGCTGCGCGATGCGGCTGCGCCGATTGTGCTTTTGCGTAAGAAAGGGGCTGCGTTGCCCGAGGCGTTGGCTCCTGGTCTGGACGTGTTGGGTTGGATGCTGCCCTACACGCCGTTGCATCACCTGTTGGTCGACGCGGTGGGCGGTCCTTTGGTGATGACCAGCGGCAACCTGTCTGGCGAACCGCAGGTCATCGGCAATCAGGAAGCGCGGGATAAATTGAGCGCTTTCGCCGATGCCTTTGTGATGCATGACCGCGACATCGCGCGGCGATTGGATGACAGCGTGGAACGGATGACGCGGCAAGGGCCGATGGTGTTGCGCCGGGCGCGAGGCCGGGTGCCGGGAACCTTGCCTTTGCCCGACGGGTTCCAGGATGCGCCGCAAGGGGTGGCCTTTGGTGGCCAGATGAAAGCCGCGATTTGCCTGCTGAAGAACGGACAGGCCTTGTTAGGGCATCATCTGGGCGAATTGGATGATGCCGTGACCTGGGAGGCGTTTCAGCAGGCGGATCGTGATTATGCCGACCTGTTCGATCATCGACCCGAATGGGTCGCCTGTGATCTGCATCCCGATTTTCGCGCCTCGCGCCATGCCGAAGCAACCGGTCTGCCGCTGATCCGGGTGCAGCATCACCATGCCCATCTAGCGGCTTGCCTAGGGGAAAACGGCTGGCCGCTGGAGGGTGGCAAAGTGGCCGGGATCCTGTTGGATGGGCTGGGATTGGGACCGGATGGAACCGTATGGGGCGCAGAGGTATTGCTGGGCAATTATCGCGGGTTTGAGCGTCGGGCGTCTCTAACACCCGCACCGCTGATCGGCGGGGACCGGGCGCAGATGGAACCGTGGCGCAACGCACTGGTTCGATTGGATCAGGCGGGGCTGTCGGAATGGGCCGATGAATTGTTCCCTCAAGCACCGCGTGACTTGGCGCGGCAGGCGGCCCGGGCCGGGATCAATGCGCCGCTTTCGTCCAGCGCGGGGCGGCTGTTCGATGCGGTCGCCGCCTGTCTGGGGATTTGCCCGATAGGGCAAAGCTTCGAAGGGCAGGCAGCGATGCGGCTCGAAGCCTTGGCCCGGCAGGCACCTGAGACGAGCGCGGAATTTACATTTGATACCCATGGCGGCGTGATTGACCCTGTTTCAATGTGGCAACAATTACGGCGTCTGCAAGTTGCAGGGGTAGGGATCGCTCCGATTGCATGGCAATTTCATGCCGCGCTTGCCGATGCTTTTGCGCGCGAAGCGCGCGACTTGGTCGAGGCCGGCGATGCGCAGGCCGTAGCGTTGTCGGGGGGCTGCTTCCAGAACGCCTTATTGCTGGACCTGACCATCGCGGCGCTTAACGATCTGCCCGTGCTGATTCATCGCAAAACCCCCGCCAATGATGGCGGTCTGGCATTGGGGCAGGCTTTGATCGCGGCGGCGCATAGGTTGGGTTGAGTGGTAAGCGTGTTTTCGGTCGGTGGATCATACGGTGAGCTACTCCCCATCCGTTGGACAGGATCTGGCGTAGATCAAGCTACTCTTTACCCCTTCTGATCGGGGTTTGTTGTTTCATTTCTCAGCCAATAAACCATGGCGGGTGGTTTGCCGCCAAGAGCGGAATGAGGGCGTTTGTGCTTGTAGAACTCCATCCACGTCCTGACGCCCGCCTTGGCCTCTGATCCGGTTTCCCAAGCGTGCAGGTAAACGCACTCGTATTTCAGGGGGATTACCCCGACCGATCATATGCTTGCCCCCGGCGGCATACTGGCGCAATCCTTGGCAACGCTTGGCGCACCGGACGTTTCAACCGCTTCGCAGCTTTTGACGCTACTTGATCCCTGCCGTCCGGTCACGCTGAAGGAGGTGCAGCAAGATGCATGAAATGTCGCTTTGCGAAGGAATCCGCGACGTGATCGAGGATCAGGCCCGGATCCACGCGATCAAGGCCGTGAAACGGGTCCGGTTGGAAATCGGCAGTTTTTCCGGCGTGGAAAAAAAGGCGCTTGAATTTGCCTTTGACGTGGTGATGCGCGGGTCTGTGGCGGAAGGGGCGCTGCTTGAAATGCTCGACCTGCCTGGCCGAGCGATGTGCTATGACTGCATGAAAGAAGTTGAAATCGATGATCGTTTGGCCCCCTGTCCGGAGTGTGGCGGTGGTAAGTTGATGCCGGTTTCGGGTGACGAGATGAGGATCAAGGATTTGGAGGTGATCTGATGTGTACAGTTTGCGGATGTGGAACAGATCAGGTGGAAGGCCATAGCCATAGCCATTCTCACCATCACGGCCCCGGTGATATCCATTTCGGTCAGGGCCCGGCGGGGACCGAAGTGGCCGGGATGACGCAGGAGCGGCTGATCGAGATCGAAACCGGTATCCTGTCGAAGAATGACTGCTATGCCGCCGCCAATCGGCAAGTCCTCAATCAAATGGGGACTTTTGCGGTAAACTTGGTGTCATCGCCCGGATCGGGCAAGACAACCTTGTTGTGCAAAACCATCGAAGCCCTTGGCGATCAGCCGCTGGCGGTGATCGAAGGCGATCAGCAAACCGCCAATGATGCCGACCGCATCCGCGCCACCGGGGCGCAGGCGGTACAGGTCAATACCGGCAAGGGGTGCCATCTGGATGGCCATATGGTGGGCCACGCGATGGAACATCTCGATATTGCACCGGGATCGCTGCTGTTCATTGAAAATGTCGGCAATCTGGTGTGCCCCGCCGGGTTCGATCTGGGCGAGGATTGCAAGATTGCGATCCTCAGCGTGACAGAAGGCGAAGACAAGCCTCTGAAATACCCCGATATGTTTACCGCTTCGAAATTGGCGCTGTTAAATAAGATCGATTTGGCACCGCATTGCGATGTCGATCTGGACCTGTACGAGGCGAACTTGCGCCGGGTGAACCCACAGATCGAAATCATCCGGCTCAGCGCCCGCACCGGTGAAGGGATGGATCAGTGGGTGGCTTGGTTGACCGACAACTTGGCCGTAAAATCTGTCAAAGCGGCGGAGTAGGCGATGCTAGACGATCTGTCCACGGTTTTGCTGGTCGATGACGAAGACCATTTGCTGGCCGCCATGCGGATGGCGCTGGAAGATGACTTCGACTGTATCTGCGCGGGCAATGCTGATGCGGCAATGGCGGTGATGGAAGATCAGTTCGTTCAGGTCATTTTCTGTGATCAGCGGATGCCGGGGCGATCGGGCGTTGAATATCTGATAGAAGTGCGGGATCGCTGGCCGGAAATCGTGCGGATCATCATCACCGGTTACACCGAAACCAATGATATGATCGCAGCGATCAACGAGGCGGAAATTTATCAGTTCCTGACCAAACCTTGGCATCCCGGCCTGTTGGTGATGACCGCCAAGAACGCCGCTGACGTGTTCCGGTTGAACCGGGAATGTGATCGTATGTCATTGAAAATACGATGCCTTTCCCGCAGCGTTGAAAGCAAACTTGAAGAGAAACGCAAAGTCCGGCGTGAAGAATTGGGGTTTGAAAACGTGTTGCGCGAAACCCTGACGCGGCTGAAATGGAACACAAGCCGCACCGCGGCTGAATTGGGTCTCAACCGGGTTGAATTGCGGGCCAAGATCGACCGCTATGGCATTGCTGAACCTGGAAAATTCGAGACTTGCGGAGAAGAGGAAGAGTGACATGTGCTTAGGTGTTCCCGGGCAGATCATTGCCGTGACGCAGCCTGAAAAGATGATGGCGATGGCTGAGGTGTCGGGAGTGCGGCGCGAAATCAACGTCGCCCCTGTCGCCACCGGCCCGCTGGAGGAACTGATCGGCAAATGGACCCTGATCCATGTCGGGTTCGCAATGGCGTTGATCGACGAAGACGAGGCCGCAGCGACGCTGGAGGCGTTGCGCGGACTGGGCGAAGCTCAAGAAGCGCTGGATGCAATGGCGGCGGGAGATGCAGCCTTGGAGGGACGGTCATGAAGTACGCAGAAGAATTCCGCGATCCCAAAGCGGCGAAGGCACTGTTGGCGCAAATTGCCGAAGTCGTGGACGACATCGGGGCCTCTCGGGACGCCCCCATTCACATCATGGAAATCTGTGGCGGTCACACCCATGCGATTTTTCGCTACGGGTTGGATAAACTGATCCATGACGGTGTCGATTTCATCCACGGCCCCGGCTGTCCGGTTTGCGTGTTGCCGATGAGCCGCGTCGATGAATGCATTGAAATCGCAGAAAAAGAGGGGGTGATTTTTACCTCCTTTGGCGATGCGATGCGGGTGCCGGGGACAAAGAAATCACTGCTGCAGGCCAAAGCGGACGGGGCCGATATTCGCATGGTTTATTCCCCGCTCGACGCTCTGGAACTGGCGCGGCGTAACCCGGATCGGGAGGTGGTGTTCTTTGGGTTGGGGTTTGAGACGACAACGCCTTCGACCGCGCTATCGATTCAGGTCGCGGCCCGAGAGGGTCTGACGAATTTCAGCGTCTTTTGCAATCACATCACCGTGCCTGAACCAATCAAGGTGCTGCTGGATGATCCCTATATGGTGCTGGATGGCTTTGTCGGGCCGGGCCATGTCAGCATGGTGATTGGAACGCATCCTTACGATTTTATCGCGCAGAACTATGGCAAACCGATCGTTGTGGCCGGGTTCGAACCGCTTGACCTGTTGCAATCGGTGCTGATGGTTTTGCAGCAGATCCGTGACGGGCGGGCGGAGGTGGAAAACCAATATGCTCGGGTGGTGTCGGAACATGGCAATCCGGTCAGTATCGCCGCGATGGCCGATGTCTATGAACCGCGACCGAGTTTCGAATGGCGCGGATTGGGTGAGATTGACGCCAGCGGATTACAGATTAGAAAAGCCTATGAAGCCTTTGATGCGGAAGTGAAATTTGGTATCGGACATGCTGTAGGGGCGCGAGTGGTGGCCGAACCCGAAGGGTGTGCCTGCGGTGCGGTGATGACCGGACGGATGAAACCGGTGCAATGCCCGCAATTCGGCCGCGGCTGCACGCCGGAAATGCCCTTGGGGGCGTTGATGGTCAGTTCGGAAGGCGCCTGTGCGGCCTATTATCAATATGGCGGTGCGCGCGCGGCTGCGGAATGAGGGCGCTTCCCTTCGTTGGAAATCACGGATTTTCAATACCCCCGTGGACATTCATGAAAACAAGAAAACGATATGACGCTAAGAGATAAACGGGTGACGCTGGCCCATGGGGGCGGAGGCAAGGCGATGCGAGACCTGATCAAGGAGGTGTTTACCTCGGTCTTTCATCCTGACGGGATGGAGGATCAGGCACGGCTTCAGGCCGACGCGCTGTCAGAACCGGGTGCGCGACTGGCCTTTACCACTGACAGTTTCGTGGTCGATCCGGTGGAATTTCCCGGCGGTGATATCGGCAAGATCGCGGTCTGCGGTACAGTGAACGATCTGGCGGTGGGGGGCGGCAAACCGCTTTGGTTGTCAGCGGCCTTTATCCTAGAGGAAGGCGTGGAAGTGGCGCTGCTGCGCCGCATCGTGGCATCGATGGCGGCAGAAGCCAAAAAAGCCGGCGTGCGGATCGTGACCGGCGACACCAAGGTGGTGGGGCGCGGTATGGCTGATAAGGTCTTTGTTACCACCGCCGGGGTCGGGGTGATCCCGCCCGAACGCGATTTGCGGGCGGAGCACGTTCAGGCAGGTGATGTGGTGATCGTAAACGGGGTTCTGGGCGATCACGGCGCGGCGATTTTGGCAGCGCGGGGCGATATGGCGTTGAGTGCTGACATCGTTTCAGATTGTCAGGGGCTGGGCCATTTGATGGAAGCGGTAATCACCGCCGCCCCAGGATTGAGGGCGGCGAGGGATGCAACGCGGGGAGGGGTGGCGTCTGTTTTGAATGAAATCGCCGAAGCCGCAGGCGTTGGTATCGAAATCGAAGAAACCGCGCTGCCGCTGCGGGCCGAGGTCAGGGGGATGTGCGAAATCCTCGGCCTTGATCCGCTTTATCTGGCCAATGAGGGGACGTTGGTTCTGTTCGTGCCGGAAGATCAGGCCGAGGCGGCGCTGAGCGCGATGCGCACGACCGAAGCCGGGCGTGATTCGGTCGCCATCGGGCGGGTCAGTCCCGGTGCGGCAGGGCGGGTGACGATGCGGACCGCCTTTGGTGGTCAGCGTATCGTTGACATGCTGGTTGGCGAACAATTGCCGCGCATATGCTGAAATCCGGGCGGTTTCCCGCTTTAGCGGATCAGACTACGGGAATTCCCGCATTGGTAGATCAGGGCAATTCAGGCATACATACTTTTAGATAAAACTACAGCAATATGAGCAGGACGATTGTCCCTATGCGAGGTGGCACCAGAATGGGAACAAATGCAAGGATGGTGCCAGGCGATCGAAAACCGCCGCAGAACAAACGCTTCGTATCAAGGACTACTGAAAGGGAGGCCACCATGTCGTTCCAGTTCCAACCCTCCGATTTGGCTGACAGCACTCTTGTCCCTCTTTCTGCCCCCCAGAAGAAGGAATTTTCGCTGAATTCGGGATGGTGGATGCTTCCTTTCTTGTCCAGCGGCGCGTTGTTCTGGTTCTGGTTCGTTCCCACGGTTGCCCAGAACCTGTCCTGAGCTGCGAGGGCGGGGGTTCATCCCCAGAATACCCCGTCCTCGTACAAACTTTCGTCCTTTCTCATGTAAACAGGGTGTGCCATTGGCGCACCCTGTTTCGTATTCAGTCGCGTTCGGTGGCATTCAAGGTGGGACGGGGCAAATCAGAGTGGGTGCGAAATTCAGCGAAACCAACCGGCCATCGTCGCGATCTGAAACCGCAAAGCACCCGACAGGCTGAGAATTGCACAACTGATCAGAATGAAAACACGCAGCGGATCGCCTACGGTCATCACTGCTTCGGCGATCAACCGCAGACCGACGCCCAGAAAACACAGGGTGGAAATCATCTGTCCGACAGAGCCTTTGCGCGAATTTCTCATCTGTTCAGTCTCCTTTCGGGCAATCATGCAGCATTCATGCCATTTTCGTCGAAGCGGAAATCGGTGGGCAGGTCGATATCCGGGGCATCCGCAACGCCGCCCTGATCAAGTTGATAGATATAGGCCAAGATCGTGGCGACGGCGGAATAAAGTCCGGGATGGATTTCTCCACCGATCTGGCTGGTGAAGTAGATGGCGCGTGCCAGCGGCGGGGCCTGAAGAATGCGCACATTATGTTCGGCGGCGCGTTCACGAATCTGAAATGCCATTGAACCTTCGCCAAGCGCCAGCACGACCGGAGCCACGGTTTCGCCGGGAACATAGCGCAGCGCGACCGAGAAATGTTTTGGGTTGGTGATGATGGCGGTGGCGTCGGGCACATCGTCAAGCGCCTTGCGCCGGGCCGCGCCTTGCTGAGCTGCTTCCATCTGGCGGCGGCGAATCGCGCCTTTGATTTCCGGCGATCCTTCGGTCTGTTTCGATTCGTCCTTGATTTCCTGCTTGGTCATTTTCAGGGTCTTGTTCATGCTGAAAGCCTGCCAGAACAGATCCACAGCACCGATCACGGCCAGTCCCAGCGCCAGCGCGCTGAGCACCCGGTAGGTAACCTGCGACAGCGTCGACAACGAACCGCCCACGGTCATGAAGGCGGTGGTGTCGAGCGTAGGCAGCCATTGCCACAGGATCGACCCGGCCAGCCCTCCGAGCAAAAACACTTTCAGCAGCGCTTTACCCAGTTCGACCAGTGCCTTGGTCGATACCATCTTGGCAACGCCCTTGGGAATGTTGAACTTGTCGAATTTGAATTCCATGTTCTTACTGGAAAAGATCAACCCACCCATTGCCGCCTGCATCGCCAATGTCACCACCAGCAAGGGCAGGCCAATGGCAAGCGATATCAGGCCGACATATTTTGTCCCTTCCAACAAACGGGAGGCAAGCAAAGTGTCCAGTGTTTCGGCGGATCCGAAACGGAAAAAACCGCCCCAGGCATGAACGAGGGAAGGTCCGAACAGGCCGGCCCCCATCAGGATTAAGATCGCCCCTCCGATCGAGGCAAAGACGAACATTTCCTTTGAGGTGATAACCTTGCCGTCGTCGCGCGCGTCTTGTTTCTTTTTCGGCGTCGGTTCTTCGGTTTTTTCCTGTCCGTCGTCGCTTTCAGCCATTGGCGGCCTCCGTCATCATTTGCATCAATGCGTCGATTGATGCTTCGATCAGCTTGTCCATTGCCACGCCCAGGATCGGTGCGCCGAGATACAGCAGCACGATGGTAACCGTCATGGTCAGCGGGAAGCCGAAAGAGAAAATGTTAAGCTGCGGGGCAGAGCGGGTGATCACGCCGATCGCCATATTGACCATCAACAATACCGACACGACCGGCATCATCAGCCGTACAGCGAAACCGAACATTTCACCGGCTGCCGCGATGCCGGACTGGATCAGGATTCCTGTATCGAACAGGGTTCCAGGCGGAATGAATTCATAGCTGTCCAGCATGATACGCAGGGCGACGAGATGACTGTCGGAGGCGACAAAGAACACCATCAGGGCCAAGCTGAACAATTGCCCCACCACCGGGGCCTGCGTTCCCGAGGCCGGATCGATCTGCGCAGCAAAGCCAAGACCGGCGGTCGAGGCGATCCGGTCGCCCGCCATTACTGCGGCAGAGAAGAAGATCATCAGCAGCAGCCCGGCAGAAATGCCGATTGCCAATTCTCCAAGGATCAACCCGACGCCCCGGGACGTCAAAAGTATTTCGGGATCGGGCAGTTCGGCAAAACTCATCACTGGTATGGTCAGGATGACCGAGGTGACGATACGGACCTGCAACGGAATGAAACGCGCACCGAAGACCGGTGCGGCGATGATGAAACCACCGATCCGCAGCATGGCGAACAGAAAGAGCAGCGCCATATCCAAAGCTTCCCCCAATTGCAGGGCGGGGACACCGGAATCGTATGACACCAAGTTTTCCATCGATCACCGCACGCTGGCGACCATGTCGAAGACATGGGTGAAATAATCGGTCAAGTTGGTCATCATGAAGCCCGACGCCAACCCCATCGTGATCAGCACGATGGCCAGTTTCGGCACGAAGCTGAGTGTCGCTTCGTTGATCGAGGTCGCGGCTTGGATAATGCCGACAAAAAGGCCCACTGCCAATGCGATGCCCAGTACCGGCCCGGCCGTCAGCAGAATGTTCCAATAGGCCAGTTGCAGTTGTTCGATATTGGCGTCGAAATCCATGATCTATCCTCCTACGCCGCTGGAGAAGCTATTGACCAATGACCCCATGGTCAGGGCCCAACCGTCGACCAGAACGAACAGCAGCAGCTTGAACGGCAATGACACCAACATCGGAGACAACATCATCATGCCCAAGGCCATCAGGATCGAGGCGATCACCATGTCGATCACCAGAAACGGCAAGAATAGCAGGAAACCGATCTGAAACGCGGTTTTCAGTTCTGAGGTGATAAAGGCCGGCAGCATCACCGAAACTGGTACGTCAGTTTCATTGGCATAGGGACCGTCACCCGCCAGATCGGCAAACATCATCAGATCGTTTTTGCGGGTGTTTTCGATCAAGAATCCGCTGATCAGGTCGCGACCCCGTTGGAGCGCCGCAGGCGCGGCCATCTGGCCGTCCAGATAGGGTGCGACTGCCGTTTCATAGACCTGGGTCAGCATCGGTTGCATAACGAAGAAACTCAGGAAAAGCGCAATCGCAACCAGCACCTGATTGGGGGGTGTTTGCTGTGTTCCAAGCGCCTGACGCAGGATCGACAGCACGATGATGATACGGGTAAAGGCGCTCATTCCAAGCACGATCGAAGGCAGCACCGTCAGCGCCGTCATCAGCGCCAGAATTTGCAGCGACAGGGAATATTGCGTTTCGCCGTCGCCGCCGGGGCTGGTGATTTCCAGCGCCGGCAGACCCTGTGCCAAAGCAGGCCCGGTGATGATGGTCAGGGTCAGCACAATCGCAATCAGCCGGATCATGCTGCCACCGTCGCGATCACAGGTGTCTTGGTTTGCGCGGGCAATTCGGTGATCACGGGTGCTTGACGCTTGGTCGTGACCACCAGAAATTCGGTCCCGTCCACGCTCAGCAGCATTGCGCGGGCGTCAGGGCCAAGGGCGGTTACCTCGGCCAGTTGCATCCGGCGGCCCTTTGCGATCCGCCCGGATATTTTCGAACGATTGGCCTGAACCAGCATCAGTACAGCAACCAATGCAGCCAGAAACCCGCCGACCGTCAAAAGCTGGTCGATTTGCAGGATATCGGTACTCATAACACGTCTCTCCTAAACGGTTAACTAACCGATTAGGGGCATGTTTCATGCCAAGCTGACAGGTGTTGGAAATTTGGTTGGTATCGGGCTAGGTGCGATCAGATATGCATCCGGTCCTTCGGGTCGACGATGTCGCCAAAACGAATGCCGAAACGCTCTCCGATGACGACAACTTCACCCTTGGCGATGGTGGTGCCATTGATCTGAATGTCCAGCGGATCACCGGCCATCCGGTCAAGTTCGACCACCGATCCTTCATTCAGTTTCAGCAAATCCTGTATGGTGATTTCGGTCCGGCCCACTTCTACGGTCAGACGGACCTTGACCGTTTCCAGAACGCCAAGACCGCTGAGCAATTGGCTGGCTTCCGAAACTTCAGGTTGCGGGGTGGTGGCGGGAACGGAGGGCTCTTGCAAGGTGGTTTCTTCACTCATCGCGGTGGTCCTTTCAGATGTGAGGGCCAGATTAGTCTGGAATGCGGCGGGTCAGGTTCAGGGCGGATTTGCCGGCGGATTCGCCGAGATCGGCATCGAATATCGGTCGACCTTCGACCAGCAACCGTGGGGCAGGGGTCATTTGCACCGGCACCACTTCGCCCGGCACGACATTGCCGATACGGCCCAAAGACACCGAGGGTTCGGCCAGAATGGCGGTCAGGCTCAACGGCACATTCAACACGGCGCGTTCCATCTTTTCACGCCAAGACATGTCTTCTTCCAACAGGTCAGAATGCATCCGTGACCGCAGTTGTCCGGCAATCGGTTTCAATGTTTGCAACGGATAGATGACGTCGAAATTCGCCGGATCGGTGTCCGGCAATTGCACCATGAAGGAACAGTTTACCACCAGGTCTTCGGAATCTGCAAAGCTGGCGAAGCTGAGGTTTTCTTCGCGATTTTGCAATTCGAAAGAGATCGGCATCAGATCGCGCCAAGCCAGCGCCATCGATTCATTCAACCCGTTCGAAATCAATTCGATTACCCGCTGTTCGGTCGGGGTGAATTCAGTCCTCGAATGATGGGTATTGCGGATTGTGCCGCCATAATAGGAATCGGTCAGCATCGAAATGAAACTGGGCGGGATCACCATCATCTGATTGCCGCGCAGGGCCTCGATCCGGCTGGTCGTCAGGCTAACGAAATTTTCCACCTCGTCGCTGTAGTCGCTAAAGGTCTTTACCTCGGGGGGGAATGCCGAAATGCGCGGCTGTAGCCGCAGCATCGGCAAGAACACCGATCGCGCCAGACGGCAGAAGCGTTCGTTGATCATCTTCAACCCGTAATAGTCGCCCATCAGCGACAGGTTGTTGTCCCCGAATTGATAGGGTTTGTAGGATATGTCGCCGTCCTTGAGTTCATCCTCTTCGGTGGCGTCAAGATCCATCAACCCGCCGACGAGGGCTGCAAGTTCGTTACTGGAAAGCTTATGCGTGCCGGACATGTATTGGCCTCACTGCATCACGAAAACAGGGAAAAACACGCCCTCGATACCACCGAAACCTTCCAGCCGTTCCAGCCGGTTATTGATGGCGTCGCGCAAGGCGACCGACAGGGCATCGCGGCCAGCGGTGCCTTCGACGTCTTCTTCGGTGAAGCTGCTGATCACCGCCAGCATATCGGAGCGCAGCGCCATCCTGTGGGTTTGCACATTGCGCAACACGGCTTCGTCATACTGGGTCGACAGTCCGATGCCCAATTGAAGGAAGCGGGCCGATCCTTTCAAGTTGGTGGTCAGAGGTTCCGGGAATTCGTAATACTGGGTCTCAAATACCGGGGCGTCGGGCAAATCCCGCGGTACCTTCTGCGGTGTATTACCGGCGGAGTCATGAACATTATCCGAACCAGTTTCTTCGATTAGACGCAGTACTTCGTCAGCCGGACTCATCGTCGACTGGGCAAAGAACTGACCAGCGACAAACCCTCCCGAAGCCAACCCGCACGCCACAATGAGCTGAAACAGGGTCTTCAGGATCCCGCCTTTCTTCTTTTGTGATCCATCAATTGTTACGTTTGCCATAACCGTTTACCTCAGGCGACAATATCAATCCCGTTTTCGGGATTTGTTTGCGTAGATTGGGGCGGAACGTCCGCAGTTTGTTCGGCTTGCTGTTGCGACGGCCCTGATTGTGAATTCTGGGACGAATGACCGCCTTGGCCACCTTGACCTGTCTGGCCCTGGAATCCTTGACCGCTGTTAGCCTGATGCTGGGTCATGTCAAAGCCCGCTTTTTGCATCATGTCGGCCAGACGCGACTGGGTGTCGTTCAACATCTTCGCGGCAGCGTCGGATTCGGTGACAATGTTGACCGCCACGTTGTTATTGTCCCGCAGGTCCAGCCGGATCGTCATCCTGCCCAGCTTTTCCGGCTGCAACGCGATTTCTATTTCGTGCTGCCCCATTTCATGCGCTTCGCGGATCATTGCGGTCAGTTTGCCGGGCCATTCCGCATCAACCATTTGTAAGTTTCGCGGTGCAGCAAATGCAGCGTTTGAGGCGGCGGTCGTCGCGGCGTTTTCAGCCCCGCGCAACTCTCCGGTATGGACTGTATTGTGGGTCGACTGTGCCGCGAGGGTATCGGCTTTTTGTTGTGGGTGTACCAAGAGTTCAGAAGCGGTTTCCTGATCTGGGTCTGTCGCTGCCGTCATTTCGGTCTGTGCCGCGGTCATTGCCTCGGGACGACGGAGCGCGGTGTCAGATGTAGCTGCCGCAGCTTTGTCTGCTTCGCTCGAAGCAACTGCCGAAGTACCTTCGAGATTGAAGCGGATTTCAGTTTTCGCAGCATCCGTTTCGGGCGTAAGTTTGGACATTTCCAAGGTCGCGCGGTTTTGCTGCTGTGCACCCTGACCACCGGTCTGGGATTGGCGCGCTTCTGCGTCAACCGCAGGTGCGGTTGTGTGCGTCGCCGCGCCAGTCATTTCGGCGGGTTTTGCAGACTCAGACGTGATTTTATCGGTCCCGCGACCCGCGAATTCGGCCCGGTTGATCTGTCCGGATGCGATCGCAAGAGCCTGATCCGATGCCGTTCCGGAAAGAACCGCCTTGGCGGTTGCTGTTTTGACTGTGTCTGGGGTGTCTACCGTCTCAATGGTGGTTTCGTTCTGGTCCTGCGCGATTGTTTCCGGGCTTACGGATTTCGGGCTAAGTGTCGAAACTTCGGGGCGCAAGGCGGGGGATTGGGTGGCTTTCCCAGACATGTCTGCGAATTGAGACGCTGTAGCAGCGTCAAGCGTGTTCAAAGCGGTCTTGCTTTGCGGGTCGAGAGGGGATCGTTCTGTGAGGTCTGTCTGGTCCGGGTTGGTTGGTACTGCCACCGGGGTGTTGGCAGTCCCGTCCAGTTTCGCTGCGTTCGCCGCTTCGCCGCTGATCGGCAATGTGGTGGTAGCGCGGTCGGTTTCGGTCAGATTTTTTACTATTTCCTCTGCCTCGGCTTGAGTTATCTCGGCGTGAGGATCTTCAACGATCAGTTTACTTTCGAGCCTCAGATCTTGGTCAAGTCCTGACGCTTCATCAGGCAGTTCTGGCGCGATAGCCTGCGACGGCTCGGAAAGCGATATCGGTGCCATGGCTTCCAAGGAAGCAATCAGTTCAATCGCCGGTTCGTTTGCCAACATGGTTAAATCAGTGTTGTCGTCTGTGGCTAGGGCAGCGATTTCGGATGCCGTCGACGTATCGTCGGCAGTGGTGATTTGGGCCGCCAATGCAGGATTTGCCTGTTTCTTGAGGGGGGGCGTTTCAAATGTAGTGACCGCAGTTGCCGTCTGTGGTGCAAGAAGATCGAGGGTAGCAGGACGCTGGGGTGTGCCGGTAGCGGATTTTGTCGGCTTCCCGGACAGAACGTCAAGCGGCAGCAATGACAGGTCTGCAGTTTCGCTTTCGGTTGCCGTGGTCAGGTCGATCATTTCCGGCTGGACGTTTGCGTTGTCGGGCTGGAAAATCAAAGCGGCTTGGGCTGTGGCATCCGTTTTTCCGGTCAACGTTCCGGGGGGGGGAGTTTGGACGATGCCACCGGGAACGCTATTGATGTTCTGCGATCCTTGCAGAAGCTCTGCAAATCCTTGCGCTTCCCCGTTTCCGGACCGCTGATTCCCCGATACATTACCCAGAAAAATCGTAGGCGTGCCGGAAGCAGTTGCAGGGGTAACGGTTTGGGGCATTGGTATTCCGTGAATGTTTTTTAACTTTGTTCTACAGGTGTGGTGCAGGTTTCGTGCCAGCCGGTGACGATTATTCGTTTTCCGTCTGGCGTTGGGCGATCCGGGCTTTTTCGCTGAGAATATCGAGCTTATGGCCCGATTGTGCCAAAGCCGTCCGTGCCCGACTCAACCGGTGTTCGGATTGCTTCATTTGGTTGGTCAACGTTTTGCGGTGGCTTTCCAACTGATGCCCGACCCGCATGACATTGGCCAGTTGCGCAGTGGTTTTAGACCCAGGTGCGGCAAGACGGTGTTCGTCCAGCAACCGCGCCAGCGATCCTGACTGTTCCGCAATACGGTCGGTTTCATCCTGAACCTGGCGCAACTTGCGGGCCAGATCGGCCTGTTTTATTGTTTCGGCCTTGGCCATCATGCGCAGCAGGTCGCCTTTATGCTTGCTCATTCGATCCCCCCACCAGCTTAATCAGTTGTGTCGCACTTTCCTCGAAGGTTACCTTTTCGCTTTTAAGCTGGCAGATGAAGGCCTCGATCTGGGGCCAAAGCGCGATGGCCTTATCCAAATCCTTGTCCTGACCGGCGCTATAGCCGCCCATCAGCATCAGATCGCGGTTGTCCATATAGAGCGAAATCATCCGGCGCAGCTTTTGGCTGGCCACCACATGTTCGGGACTGACGATGTCGTTCATGACCCGGCTGATCGATGCGGGCAGGTCGATGGCGGGATAGATTCCGCGTTGCGCCTGCGATCGCGACAGAACCATGTGACCGTCCAGAATGGCACGGGCGCTGTCGACCACCGGGTCATTGGTCGTGTCATCGCCATCGGCCAGAACGGTGTATAGCGCGGTGATGGTGCCTTGCCCCGGCAGGCCGGGACCGCAGCGTTCGATCAGCGCCGGGATCAGCGAAATAACCGACGGGGTATAGCCTTTGGCGGTGGGTTGTTCGCCAAGCGCAAGTCCAGCTTCGCGTTTGGCATGGGCGACCCGGGTCAGGCTGTCCATGATCATCAGCACATCCTTGCCTTGATCGCGGAAATATTCGGCAATTGCCGTGGTGCGGTTGGCGGCACGCAGGCGCAGCAAGGGCGAACGATCAGCGGGCACCGCCACCACGCAGATGCGTTGCGCGGCTTCGCCGGTCATCACCCGGGACACGAAATCCCCCACTTCGCGGGCGCGTTCACCGATCAGCCCGACGACGATCACATCGGCGGTGGTGTTGTGGGTCATCATTTCGATCAGCACCGATTTGCCGACGCCCGATCCGGCCATGATGCCTACGCGTTGACCGCGACCGATGGTCATGGCGGAATTGAGAATCCGTACGCCGACATCCAGTACTTCGCGCACCGGGGTGCGGGCCAGCGGGTTCAGCGGTTTGCCGCCCAGCGGCCAGCGATCCGACGGGCGCGGGGCAGGGCGGCCATCCAACGGCGCGCCACTGGCATCGATCACCCGGCCCAGCAATTCCGGGCCAACTTCACACACCCTGCCCGAGCGGCGCAGCACGATGGGATCGCCCAAGGTAATCTGTGCCCCAGCGGTATCCAGAAACAACAGGTTCTTACCGTTGGAAAAGCCGATTACCTCAGCTTCGATCGGTTCGGTGCCCGCCGCGGCGTGTCGGGGGAAGATTTGACACAGGTCGCCGGGACTGGCTGGAAAACCGGAACTTTCCACCACCAGCCCATCATAGCGCAGAACCTGGCCGCTGATTTGAGGCGCGCAACGATCTGCCAGCGTCGCCAAGTCGTGTTCCAACCGGTCTAGCAGCGCAGTCATTCAGTATCTCCGTGCGGCGAGGCTTCGGTTTCGGCTAGAATCGTTTGCACGCGATTGGGGCCGGATTTGATATCCACCGCACCGCGCATCAGTCGAATGTCGGCCTGCAAGGTGCAGTCAGACAAGATATCTGCCTCGGGCAGGCACGGGGTGATGGCGTCAAGATCGTCGGGGTTGATTGAAATGACCGTGCTTTCCACCTCTTTGCCGATGCGTTCCACCAGATCCTCGATCTTGCTGGCATAGGTTTGGGGCAGGGCGTCGATGCGGCTACCGGCCAGTTCGCTGGCCAACTTGATCAAGGTGCGTTCCATCGCTTGACGCAAAGATGTGTGATGGGCTTCGGTGTGATCGACCAAGGCGCGCGACAGGTCGATAAAGATCGAACGCGCTTCATCAAGCTGTTGGGCGCTTTGGATCACGTTGGGATCAGGGTCCGGTTCCGGCTGCGGTTCCGGTGTTGGGGCTTCAATCAGACCCTGTTGATAGCCTTGTGCGAAACCTTCGGTAAAGCCGGTCTTATGGGCCTTGGCGCGGATTTCATCCAGATTTGGGGGCGGTGGGGCCGGGGCAGCGTCGGATTGCGGTAAATACGTGTCGTCGGCGGTGTGGGTCTCGTCGGGCACAGATGCATATTCACGCGGTCGGAATTCGGTATCGCGGCTGCTGCGCAGTAGCGATGACAGACTTTCCAGATTGAGCTTTCGGACCGGAATGTCGGAATGGTACCCCATTAAACAGCCTTCCCTTTACACCATGATTTCGCCGCCGCGCCCGGCCAGCATGATTTCGCCGCTGTCCGACAGGCGTCGGGCGACCGCAATGACTTCTTTCTGGGCGGTTTGAACCTCGGTCAGCCGCACCGGGCCAAGCGTTTCCATTTCTTCGCGGATATTGGCGGCGGCCCGTGTCGACATGCAGTTGAGCAACTTATCCTGCAATGCTTCATCCGCGCCCCGCAGGGCAATCACGAGAGTTCGTTCGTTGACCTCGCGCAGCAAGGTTTGGATCGCGCGATCACCCGACTTGATCAAGTTGTCGAAGACGAACATGTTGTCCTGAAGCGCAATCGCCAGTTCCTTGTCGTCTTTGTTGATGACCTTCAGGATCCGCTGTTCCATATCTTGCTTGGTGAAATTCATGATCCGTGCTGCCGCCTTTACACCGCCCATCTGCGAGGCGCGCAAAGTGGTGTTGGCCTGGAATTTCCGCTGAATCACTTCTTCCAGATTGCGCAGCGCATCCGGCTGCACGGTGCTGAGTTCGGAAATCCGCTGCACAATGTCTGGTTGCTGTTCTTCGGGCAACAGCTTCAGCACCTCGGCCCCGACCGAATGATCCAGCGCCGCGACGATAAGCGCGATGATCTGGGGATGTTCGTCCGTGATCAACTCGGCGACCGCTGGCGCATCCATCCATTCCAGAATCTGGATTGGATGTTCGTTGCTGCTGGGGGGAATGCGGCTGAGTACCGATTGTGCTTTATCCTGGCCAAGAGCCTGGGTCAGCACATCCTTGATATAGTCATTGGCCCCGACACCCAGTCCGGTCTGTTCGCGTAGGTCGTGCAGAAATTCATTCAGCACTTCGTTGACGGTTGAGTGATCAACGTTGCGCACCCCATACATAGCCGTTCCCAGCTGTTGTACTTCTTGCGGGTTGAGCAGTTTGAGGACGGCTGACGCTGCTTCTTCACCGAAGAGCATCATCAGGACGGCGGCTTTTCTGGTGCCACCAAGTTCGGCTATGGAAGGAGTTCGGGGCATGGTTTTACTTCAACTGGCTGTTGTCATCTTCAATCATCGCCTTGAACGCTGTGGCGATGCGGTCGCTGTCTGTTTTGGTCAATTCACGAATGAGGGACAGTTTTTCTTCGTAAGAAACCTGCGCCCAAGGATTGCCGACCGGGTCGACCCCATCCAGACGGGCGCGCACTTCGGCCAAGGTTTCACCTGGTCCCACTTCAATCGCATCGCTGGGCAGGCTGCCCCCATTCTGC
The DNA here is from genome assembly GCF_001458355.1 of Thalassovita gelatinovora. GTDB lineage: Bacteria > Pseudomonadota > Alphaproteobacteria > Rhodobacterales > Rhodobacteraceae > Thalassobius > Thalassobius gelatinovorus. The sequence continues at coordinate 123,999 of NZ_CYSA01000028.1, forward strand.
ATCGGGATCGGGGCTCCCATCAGGGTGGAACCGGCACCCGGTGAGACCGGCGAAAACAACATCCGGTCGATGATTGGGCGCACCAGGCCAAGCACGATGATGGCAAGGACCAAAATCTGAGCGATGTAGCGACCGGCGGTGGCGACCCAAGCTTCCTTGTACCAAGGTGTGGCGGCATTTTCGAAAGGATTGACGAAAGGCTGTGCGGACAGCGTCACGCTATCGCCGCGTTCGATCTGAAAGCCGATCGCGCTGCGCACGAGGGCATTGGCATCCGTCATCACCGAGGCGGGCAATTCGCCCGGCACCAACGACCCGTCTTCGGCCATCGTGCCGGAAGGGGCGCGCAGCAAAACGGCTGCATGGATGCGGGTGATCTGTGCCATCGACGGGGTGGTGGTTTCGACAATGCGGCTGACTTCGTAATTGCGGGTCGAGTTGCTGGTCACGTTTTGCTGCGTGTCGGCCTTGGCGGCGGCACCATCCGGGCCCTCGGCAACCATATCGGTTTCCGACGGTGGTGAATTGGACACGGCACCGGGAATTCCCTTGGCCAACATCCCGTTGGATTGTTGGGTCATCGCCTGTTCCGACCGGATAACAGAACCGTTTGGCTGATATTGTTCGGAGGTAATTTCGGAACGGGTGAAATCCATGTCCACGGTCACTTCGGCGGCCACATTGCCGGGACCAACGATGGGGCTGAGTAACGCTTCGATCCGTTCACGATACAGTGCCTCCATCCGTTTACGATGGGCCAGTTGCTGATCGTTCAGTTCGCTGAGCGGGTCGCTGGCTTCGCGTGACAACAGGCGGCCGTTTTGATCCACAACCGACACGTTGCTCCGCGCCATGCCGGGAACCGAGGTCGAGACCAGGCTGACGATGGCGGAAACCTGACCTTCGTCCATCGCGCGGCCCGGGGCCACCTGAACGAAGATCGATGCGCGCGGCGGTTTGGTGTCGCGGATAAAGGCGGTCTGTTCGGGCAGCGCCAGATGAACACGGGCGGCGGTCACATTCTGGAATTCGGCGATCGATTGGCCTAGGTCGAGTTCCTGCATCCGGCGCAGACGGGCGGCTTCGACCGAGCGGCTGGCACCCATCGGCATATCGGTCAGTGCCGACATGCCGTCGGGTGTTCCTGCGGGCAGGCCTTCGGTGGCCAGGATCATCCGGGCGCGGTGGTAATCAACTTCGGTAACACTTAGCGCACCGGTGGATTTGTCGAGAGAGGCGTCGATACCGCTGGAATTCAGCACTTCGACCGCGCGGGCCTTGTCGGCTTCGGGAAGATCGGAATAAAGCGCCAACCGCGCGGGTTGGCTTAGAATCGCGTACAGTGCCAACCCCAGAACCGCCACGGTGACCATGACGATCGCGGGCAAGGCCCGGCGTATCGCTGGCTGCCGCGTGATGGCCTGAAACTGCATCAGATAGGCCTTGCCGCGGTTGGCGACGGCGGTGCTTCCGGGCTGGGCAAGAAGGTTCGTCGTGCTATCCATGCAAATTCTCTACTCTCGCGTCTTGAAAAGAGCCTGGTGGATTACACCGGCATGTTCATGATGTCGCGATAGGCGGAAAGCGCCTTGTTGCGGACGTTGAGGGTCATCTGAAATCCCAGTGACGCGACTTGCTGATCGACCATGACACCGGCCAGATTTTCGGTTTGGCCGGTTTCATAGGCAGTTGCCGAACTGGCGGCTTTGTTCTGAGCCTGAGCAACCTGTTCCAGCGCGCCGCCCAGTCGTTCGGAAAACGACGTCGTCTGTTTGGCCGTATTGGCAGAATTGCTTTCCTGGACCGGCGTCGTGCTGCGCGATGTCAGCGCCGCGAGCGTGGATTGTCCTGACAGGCTTGAAATCGTCATTGCTGAACTCCGATCAGGCGGCGCGTGCGGCCATTGCCGCAGTCGGGATCATGCCCGGAAGGATTGCGGTTTGCGTCGTCAGCATGATGTCGTTGACACAGACTTTATTGCCGGTCCGCAGAACCAGTGCCCGTTGAACTACGTTTTCCAGTTCGCGGACATTGCCGGGCCATTGATAATCGCGCAGCACGGCCATTGCGTCATCGCTCAACAGCGGCAGCGGCGCGGTTTCACCGACATGACGGCGGATCATGGCGACGGCCAGGGCTGGGATGTCATCGGGACGAACGGCCAGCGCCTCGGTTGCCAGCGGGAAAACGTTCAGGCGATAGTACAGGTCTTCACGGAAATTGCCCGCCTGCATTTCGGTCAGCATGTCGCGGTTGGAGGTCGCGATCACGCGGATATTGACGCTTTCTTCTTTCTGCGATCCCAGCGGGGTGACTTTCTTTTCCTGAAGTACTCGCAGCAGTTTTGCCTGCAGGCCCAGCGGCATTTCGGAAATTTCGTCCAGCAGCAAGGTGCCGCCATCGGCTGCGCGGAAAATACCGCGATTGGCGGTCGATGCACCGGTGAAGGCGCCTTTTTCATGACCGAACAGCATCGCTTCAAGCATGTTTTCCGGGATCGCTGCACAGTTGACGGCGACGAACGGTTTGCCAGCGCGGGGTGACCGATCATGGATTAGGCGCGACAGTACTTCTTTACCGCTGCCGGTGGGACCATTGATGAAGACGGTGACATCGGATTGGGCGACGCGGGCAGCAAGGTCGATCAAGGCGCTGGTACTGGCGGCGGCGGCCACCATGCCGCCATGCGGGGTGGCGATCAGATCGGACAGCGCCAGAAGCGAAGGCGTATAAAGCGGTGGCTGCGCTTCGCCGCGCAGGGGCAGGGTGACACGCTGCATCCGACCGCCCAGTTCGGCTTCGACGGAGAAATCTTCGCCGGGGGCGACGATCACCAACTGGGTGATGCCCAGTTGCCGGGCACCGGTCACAAGACCCGATTGACCGCCCGCAGCCTGTTCTGCCGCTGCGGTGCAGACCAATGTGTTTCCCTTGCCGGGATTGGTATCCGGAGCACCAAGGCCATCGATGACAATGCTGTCGACCCGGCGACGGGTGAGCAGATCGGCGAGTGCGCCTGCGTCGTCAAAATCTTGTCCGATGATAAAAACCTTAGCCATGGTACGCTCCTGCAATTTGCTGTCGGTTTCTAAGAAGCAGGGACCGTACCAAGTGGTAAATTATTTGCTAAAATGATTTTAAACCATTGAAATTAAATGGAAGAATTTTCTAAAATATCTAAAGTATATATCGGAGGATTACCCTTCGGATATGTCGGTTTGACGGCATTCCTGATAGTGTCGAAGATTTGACGATATCCCGACATCCCCGAACGCGCAGCCCCCCATACTTAGGGATGTATCGGGTTCCGAATGATAGGTCATATCTTTTGTGTGCGGTCTTAACTTTTCTGGGGGAGGGACGTTTTCCTAAGCAGACGTATAACCAAACTGCAGGCGTGTTCTATGTTGTCAAAAACGTACCATCTTAAATTTCCCAGCCTCGATGCAGCTCAGATCGCCGCACCTTTCGTTACAGAAACGCTTGGTAACGCAATTCCTGAATGCCGTCTCTCGGGGCTTACCGTTCTGATCAGTAAAGAAGGGGACATTTCAGTCAATCTGTTCTTTCCCTCCGTTCCTGACCTCAAGAACTTCGAGAAAAAGCACGGAGGCTTCGTTGACATGATGAAGAAGACCTTCTTGTTCAAATCAACCGGTTTCGATGGAGTCTGTATCTTCAGCTTCGACGGAAACGAAAACGCGGCTTAGATCCGCCCGGCCACGTCCCTTGAGACGCTGTGTATGGTGAAGAGTTGAGTAATATAAAGGATCAAGGTCAGGATGTCGGCTGAGGTTGAAACCGTTGCAGACAAGCAAGCCACTGCTGGTGCCCTTCTGCGGGTCTCGTCGCAGAAGATCAGTCGGCTGATGGATCTTGTCGGCGAATTATCATTAAGCGTTACGGAGACTGTGAATTCTCCGGATTTGGATCACACTGGGGACCGCACCCTTTTTGAAGCTGCGGCGCACAGATTGAACATGATTGTTCGGGAAGTTCAGGATGCCGCGACCGAATTACGTCTGGTCCCGGTTGATGAAGTTTTCAAACGACTCAAACGTATGATCCGAGAAATGGAACGTCAGACCGGCAAGCGTATCACCCTTGAAGTGATCGGTGCCGATACCGCGATCGATAAGATGGTGGCTGACCGACTTTATGATCCATTGCTGCATGTCTTGCGGAACTCGGCCGATCACGGTCTGGAACAGACCGATGAACGGGTTGCCGCTGGCAAGTCTGAAAAAGGCGTGATTACCCTGTCGGCCGCGCAGGTCGGTAGTGAAGTTCAGATTGTTGTCGGCGATGATGGCCGCGGGCTGAACCGGGAAAAGATTCTGAGCATTGCACGCAAGCGCGGCCTTTACGGCCCCGATGAGGAACCCGAGCCCAGCAAGCTTTGGAAAGTCATTTTCGAGCCCGGATTTTCGACGGCTGAGAAGGTTTCGAACCTGTCGGGCCGCGGTGTTGGCATGGATGTTCTGAACACCACGATGCGCGATCTGCGTGGTCGGATCGCGGTGGAAAGCACAGAAGGCGAAGGGACCCAGGTTTCCTTGCATATTCCGGTGTCGCTGGCATTCTTGGATTGCATTCTTCTGCGCCAAGGCACCCATCTGTTCGCGGTGCCGGTAGAAGACATTTTCGAAATCGTCAAACCCGGAATTGAATCTTGCATGTCGATTTCCGCGGGGAGCAGGGCAGAAATGCTGCGTCTGCGCGAACGGCACGTGCCGGTGTGTCGGTTGGAACAGTTTTATGGCGATGCCTTGCCCGACCTAACCCCGCTGTCGGACACCGTGGCGATCGTGCTGAAGGCCGGAACCCGTTTGATCGCGGTTCCAGTCGATGAAGTTCTGGACCGTCAACAGGTGGTGATGAAACCCCTGTCTGGGGTTCTGGCGAAGGTGCGCGCCAGCTGGGGCTGTGCGCTTCTGGGGACCGGAGAAGTCGCGCTGGTCCTTGATTCCGAGCGCCTTGCGGCAGGAGAAAACGCATGAGTGTCATGGATCATGGGTCTTATCAGGACCACGCTGGATACGAACGTATCCGGTCCTGGCTTGGGGATCGTTGCGGCATTTCTTATCCCGATCATAAAGCCGACCTGCTGCGCCAGCGTCTGTCCCGGGTAACCCGCAGCTTCAGCTTGACCGATCTGGATGAACTGGCCGGTGCGATCAGTAACGGTAAACGGCACGATGTCGAATTGGCGGTGATGCACGCGGCATCGACCAATCACACTTTTTTCTTCCGCGAACCCGAAGTTTTGGAAGCTTTCGCCAAGAATATCCTGCCGCAGCTCAATCAGCGCGAACAGATGCGGATCTGGTCCGCAGCAGCATCGACCGGTGATGAAGCTTATACGATTGCGATGCTGGTGGCTGAACATCTTGGCAAGAGCGCCTTGAATAAACTGATGATCTTGGGGTCCGATATCAGCGCGCCGGTATTGGAGCGGGCCGAACTGGGGGTTTTCAGTCGCCGCCAGATCGCACAGATGGACCCAGTAATTCGGGAAAGATACATGTCGCCGACCGGTATCGAACAATACCGGGTGAACGAAGATTTGCGCCGGGCCTGCACTTTTCGCAGATTGAACCTGAAGGCAACGCCTTATCCTTTTGCAAAGCAATTCCAGGTCGTGTTCTGCCGGAACATTCTTTATTATTTCGAACCCGAAGATCAGATCGCCACGCTGAATGCACTGTATGACGCGACCGAACCCGGCGGTTGGCTGATCACCAGCGTGACCGAAGCTGTGCGCGACCTGTGTCCGGGATGGATTCCGGTGACCACCGGCATTTACCGGAGGGCCGGGTGATGCAGGACAAACGCAAAATCCGCACTCTGATCGTCGACGACTCGGCCATGGTGCGCAAAATCCTGTCGATCGGGCTGGGCAACGATCCCGATATCGAGGTGATCGGGACCGCTGCTGACGCCAATATGGCAATGCAATACCTGGCGCGGAACAAACCCGACGTGATCACGCTGGATCTGGAAATGCCAAATATGGGTGGGCTGACCTTCCTGCGCAGCATCATGAAGACCGATCCGGTTCCGACGGTGGTAATTTCATCGCAAACCCAACGCAGCGCTCAGGCCACGGTTGATGCACTGGCGGCGGGGGCGGTTGATGTGATTGCCAAGCCTCGGATGGAATTGGGCGGTGGGCTGAACGATCTGATGACCAGCATCGTGCAGCGGGTGAAGGTCGCTTCGGGCGCACATGTGCGTCGCACGGTCGTCAGACAGCCGCCAATGCCACAAAGCCAAACACCGAGCCCCGCTGTGCGTGCAGCCCGGGCGGATATTCCCACTTGGATGATCGCACTGGGATCTTCGACGGGTGGGGTGCAGGCGTTGACGCGTGTTCTGGAAGGGTTGCCGGCCGATTGCCCACCGGTGGTGATCGTGCAGCACATGCCCGAAGGCTTCACCGCATCTTTTGCCAAGCGTTTGAATCAGCAATTCCCGCTTCGCGTCAAAGAAGCCGAAGATGGCGATTTGCTGGAAAACGGGTTGGTTCTGCTGGCACCCGGCGGCCCGAAGCACATGACGATCGTCAAGGAAATGGGGCGTCACAAGGTGCGGTTGATTGATGGTCCCGAGGTATGTTTTTCACGGCCTTCGGTAGACGTTCTATTTCATTCCGTTGCCCAAGTGGCGGGTGGAAAAGTGTCCTCGGCGATCCTGACCGGGATGGGCAAAGACGGGGCGGATGGTCAGCTGACCATTCGGAAATCCGGCGGACGGACCGTTGCGCAGGACGAAGCGAGCTGCGTCGTGTTCGGTATGCCCTGTGCGGCATACGAGATTGGCGCACCGGAGACGCTTGTTCCCCTTGAAAACGTATCTTCGTGGTTGATGAATTCCTGTCCACGCGCCTCTGCGCGGAGCGGACTCGAAAGTTACAGAGTGTGAAAGGATCCTGAGGATGACCGAAATGACCAAGGACCAAGCCGTTCCGGCGGAAGTTGAAAACCTGCTGCATGACGACGACAACATCGACAACATGTATCTGACCTTTGCCATCGGTGAAGAAACCTATGGGGTTCCGATTGCCGTGGTAACGGAAATCGTAGGTATGCAGCGGATCATGACCGTGCCGGACGTGCCGCGCTATATCAAGGGTGTGATAAACTTGCGTGGCAAGGTGATCCCACTGATGGATGTGCGCCTGCGCTTCAGTCTTGACGAACGCGCCTATGACGATCGAACCGTGATCATCGTTTTAGAACTCGCCGGTTCACCGGTCGGCCTGATCGTGGATCGGGTCAGCGAAGTTCTGGAAATCGCGGAAGATCATATCGACAGCGCCCGTGGCGTTGGCGGCGGCGGCGAAAGCCAAAGCCTGGTCGAAGGTCTAGGCCGCGTCGGTGAAAACGTCGCCATTATCCTGAACACTGGCATGCTGGTTTCCGATGCCGAACTAAGCATGCCCGAGGCGGTCTCAGCCTAGGTCTGCAGTGCAAGAGCCACTGCAAAGCAAGGACTATGGCATTGCGGGAGGGCTATGGCCCTCCAAATACAAGGTAAGTGTATTTGCCAACTGGGTGAATTTTGGTTGGTAACGAGTTGAATTTTAGAGGTTGTTCATGACCGAACAAAGGCCACCAGCAAAAAATCCGGCATCGGGATCAGATCAAGCCACGCGTGGCAAAGGCGGAAACGAGCCCTTTGCAGACCGCAGATTCAAAACCGACACAAGCGCATGTTTAAGAGTCTAAAGAAAATCTGAAACCTGCCGCTAATAAAAGAACAGCCCGCCCCCAGGAAAGGAATACTCCGATGACCAACGCAAACGAAGAGGCCCAGCAAAAGCGGGAAGGCGAACTCAACACGCTACTCTCGCGGATCAAGGCCATGTGTATCGCACAGGAAAGCGGCGATATCGGTCACTTCATTGACCATGACGATCTGACCCTCGACGAGATGAAGCAAACCGCCGAAGCGATCAACACGATGACCCGTGGTCATATCGGACCGATCCTTAGCGGCATCAATGTATTCGAAAAGTTCAGCCAAGGCGACTTTTCCGCCGATATGGAACAGCTTCCAGGCGACAAGGCGCAGTTGAACCGTACGATCAACAGCACCCGCGAACGGTTCACCGACGTAACCAATGAAATCAAGCGCCTGTCCAACGCCATCATGGAAGGCAATCTGGACGTTAAGGCGGATACTGAAAAGTTCAGCGGCGCTTATCGTGAGGTTGTCGAAGCCTTCGATGCGACATTCACCAGCCTGAACAATTCGTTCCACGCGCTGAAATCGCAGGTCGATCAGGTCAGTCAAACTGTCGGTCAGATGTCCAGCGCCAGCCAGGAACTGGCGACTAATTCGCAGATCGCGTCGTCTTCGGTGGATGAGGTTTCAGCCTCGACCGAAGAAACCGATGTTCAGGTCAAGGCAAATGCCGAAGCCGCCAAAAACGCCGCGCATCTGGTGAACGTGAATGCCGAGGTGGCCGAGGAAGGCCAAGGCAAGATCAACGAAATGGTCGATGCGATGGAAGGTATCAATGCTTCGTCGCAGGATATTGCCAAGATCATCAAGGTGATCGACGAGATTGCCTTCCAGACCAACCTTCTGGCGCTGAACGCAGCTGTTGAAGCGGCCCGCGCGGGCCAGCACGGTCGTGGCTTTGCAGTGGTGGCGCAGGAAGTGCGCAATCTGGCCGGTCGTTCAGCCAAGGCCGCGCGTGAAACCTCGGACCTGATCGAAGGTGCCGCAAGCCGGGTGACGGCGGGTGTGCGCCTTGCGTCAGAGACCAGCGAAAGCTTTGAAAAAATCGCCGTCAACATCGCCGAGGTGAAAGACCTGGTCGAAACCATCAATCGCGCTTCGGAAGAACAATCGCGCGGTGTGGCGCAGATCAATATCGCCATCGGCGAAGTCGCAAGAACCTCGTTGTCCACCAGTCAGCAAGCGGACGAACTGGCCGCCACTTCGGCCGAAATGACCGCTGCCACCGAACATATGAAAAAGGAACTCGGTCGCTATCATCTAAGTAACACCGCTGGAACCAGCGGCGATTGGAGCGCGATCGAAGGAATGGACAACCTGCCGCCGGAAATGATGGCCAAACTTCAGGAAATGATGGGATCGGGCCATGCCATTCCGTCAATTCCAGCCGCTGTTTTGAACGGCAATGGAAAATCCAACGGCTTTGCCAATGGTCACGGTGACCACGACGAACGTGGATTTAGCAACTTCTGATGCCTGAAGCTCCCTGCGTGGGTGCAGGGAGCTAACCTTCTCTCAAGGAGTGAACTAAAATGTCGTATAAAGTAATGATCGTGGATGATGCTGCGATGATGCGGCTTTACATCTCCAGCTTCCTTAAATCGCTTCCTGAATTCAATATGGTGGCCCAGGCCGCCAACGGTCAGGAAGCGTTGGACAAGCTGTTGGATTATCCCGATCTGGACCTGATCTTGCTGGATATCGAAATGCCGGTGATGGATGGCCTGGAATTCCTGCGCCATGCCAAGCTGAAGACACGCGCCAAGATCTGCATGTTGTCTTCGGTCACCGTGCAGGGGTCGCCGCACGCCGCGAAAGCGCGCGAACTGGGCGCCGATGGGGTTGTTGCCAAACCGTCCGGGACCGTGTCGCACGATCTGGAAGAAAAAACTGGCGACGAACTTCGTGATACCATGCGTAGGCTGGTTGCGGCCTGATCCGCGCGCAACCGGTCGTTAGTAGTATTCAGTAAGAACAGGTGAACCATGTCGGACGAAATGGATGAAATCTGGGAACTCTTTGCCGATGACGGCTCTCAGTCCCTGGACGCGATGGAAGCCGCGCTTGACGCTTTGACCGATGACGGGACCGAGGACCAGGTCCCGCATATTTCAGCCCTGTTCCGCGCGGTTCATACGTTCAAGGGGAATTCCCGTGTTCTGGGCCTGTCGGTGGTCGAAAGCAGGGCACATCTGGCCGAAGATCTGATTGGTTTGGTCCGAGATTCCGGCGTATCCTTGACGCCCGAAATTCTAGACCTGCTGTTTCTGACCGGAGACACATTGCGCATCATGCTGGATGACGTTGCCGCAACGCGTGCCGATGTCGATCCTGAACCGTCCGAAGATCTGCTGCGTCAGCTCAAGGACATGATTGCAAAATGCGATCCCGACGCCCCGGAAGCAAGCCAGCCCGAGACCGAGGAACAGACCGCTGAGGCAGCGCCCGAGGCAGAGGTGCCCATTCTTGATGCCGAAAAGGTCCCGGCCGCAGCCGCCCCCGTCATCGGCGGTATGGACATGTCAGCGTTGTTTGACGAAATGTCGGATGATGACGGTGACGGGACTGCCAATGGCGGCGATGAAGAAGACGATTTCTGGCAATTTGACGAAGATCTCGACGCTGACGCACTGGCCGCCAAAAAAGCCGCTGCCGAAGCCGATATGGAAGAAGCCGAATCCGAACGCCCGGTTATGCACGGAGAGGCAGCTCCAGTCCCGGTGGAATCTTCGGTAAAAGTTGACGATGGTCCACCGTTGCAATCGCTTGCGGACGATCCGACCTATCGCAAGATCTACGCTGAAATGACCGAAGCCATGGTCGAAAAGCTGAATGTGATCCTGCGCTCGGATGATGCTTTCGAAGACAGACGCAAAGATGCAGAGAAACAAGCCGATGGCCTGTTGCACGCAGCCCAGCAAATGGGATTTTCCGACTGGGTCGCAGTGTTGGAAGATTTTGCATTCGATTGCCCTGCGTTGAGTGATGAAGCCGAGCTGGCTGCCGGGTTGAGCGCATTCCTTGGCATGATCGAAGTTTTGCAGAATGGCGGCGGTGCGCCGGCTGCTGCGGTTTCGGAACCAGCACAGGCTGCGGACGCCGCGCCTGAACCGGTCGCTGAAACTGTGGATGAACCGGCAAGCCCGAAATCGCTGGCCGATGATCCGACCTATCAGAAAATCTATGCCGATATGGCCGATGATCTGGTTGCGCGGCTGAATGCTATCCGCGACTCCGACGATGATGTCGAAAGTCGCCGCGACAATGTGGTCAAACAGGTTGGTGGCCTGCTTCATGCGGCGCGGCAGATGGGGTTCGACGACTGGATCGTCGTGCTAGAAACCTATGAAAACGAAGCCGGGAAGCTGGCAGACGCCGCTGGGTTGAACGACGGGATAAACGGTTTGCTGGCCAATATCGAAGCGTTGCGCAATGGCGAAACGCCCGCAGCGGCAGTTCCAGCGATTGAACCCGCTCCTGAGCCGGTCGCGATTGCCGAACCGGCACCTGCACCGGAACCTGCCCCCGAACCAGTTGCCCAGGTCGAGACAGATAGCGGGGCAGGGGATCAGCCGAAAACTCTGGCCGATGATCCGACCTATCGAAAAATCTATGCCGATATGACCGAAGAATTGGTCAAGAAGCTGAAGACTATCCGAAAATCGAGCGATAGCGTCGAACAACGCCGTAACGATGTTGCCAAACATGTTGGCGGGTTGCTGCATGCTGCTCAGCAGATGGGTTTTGTCGACTGGATTACCTTGCTGCAGGTATTCGAATCCAATGCCGGTAAATTGTCCGATGATGCAGCCCTGAAGGAAGGCATCGACGGCTTTCTGGCCAATGTCGATGCGTTGCAGAAAGGCGGTGCGATTGCGCAGCCCAGATCGGGCAGCGACGAAGCCGACGATCTGTTCCGTCAACTGGAACCCTATTACAGTGGGATCGCCGAAGCGGTTCTGCGGTTGGATGACGATGTCGCGGCTGCGCAGGCCAAACTGAGCGAACTGGCCGATGAAGTCGTTACCAAGGTAGAGGCCTTTGGACTGGTCCGTGCCGAAGATGCAGTGCGCCGCATCGCCAAGGCCGAAACCGTCAAGGCAGCCCGGATTGCACAGCTGTCCTTTTATGAGGAACTGATTGGCTACGAACAGGTGATGCCGATCGAAAACAGCGTTTCGGGCGATCTTTTGGTCCGTCCGTCGCATCTGGTACAGCTTTGGGCTACCGATCAGATATTCGACACGCTGGGCGCATTGCGCAACATGATGGAGCGGGTGTCGCTGGATGGTGAAGGTGATGATTGGTTCGCAAGCTTCAACCACCACATGCGGTTGGTTTTCCACGCCTGCCATCATTACAGGATGGAAACCGCCGCCAGCCTGACGATGGCACTGGTTGATCTTTTTGCCCGGGTGAATGAAACAAATTCCGTCGCTGATGCGCTGATGTTGCATATGGCGCGCGGGTTCCTGGAAACCATTGAGCTGGTCTATGACGCTTTGGATCAGGGTGACGATCCAGATCTGTCGAAAATCGATGATCTGTTCGAAGAAGCCACCAATATTTCTTTCCAACAGGGTGGCGTTGTTTCGGCCAGGACGATCGAACGCAAACTGGGTCTACCGGAGGAATTTCACCGGGTACTATCACCCGACAGCGTGCGTGCCGCTCATGCCGCATTGGTGGATCACAAGAAATTCTATGTTGTCCGTGCCGATCTGAATGAAGATGAAGCTTTGGCCGAAAAGTTCCTGGAATGGATCGGCGAAGGCAATGCCCAGATGATCACCAATGTTACGGTGTTCGAAGGTGACAAGACGCTGTTCGATTTCCTGCTTGCAACAGAGTTGGAGCATGACGCCATTGTCGGCGCAATGACCGCGATGGATCCGACGGCCAGCAATCTGTTTGTCGAAATCGTGCTGGAACCCGATTACGAAACCGACGAAGACGACGATCAGGACGACGACGAACCCAGTTCGGAAATCAATGCTTCTGGACCTTCGATCAGCCTGCCGTTGATGGAAGCGATCGGAGAAATTTCTGCCGGTCAGGCAATGGTGCATCACATTCTGGAAGACCTGTCTTCGACAGATTTGGTGCAAAGCCTCGATCATGTCCTGCGCCGGGTGGAACCGGACAAGGGACCGGCGCTGGAACCGGATACGTATAATGCGATGCGTGACATTATCGAAACTTATACCCATAAAGTCGCCCGCGCCGCCGAAGCTGAAACTCAGTTGAACGCTCAGATGGGTCGGTTGCAGGAAGAAACCGCCAAGCTTCGGGAACGTCCCGCAGGTATCTTGCTGCGTACGCTGGCTGCCTTTGTCGAAACCCGGTCGCGTCAGGAAGGCAAGGAAGCCCGTATGTCGCATAACGGCGAAAATGTCGTTCTTGATCAGGCTATGCTGGACGCGTTGGGCAAGTTGCTGAAAAAGGTGATCCGCAGTCGTCTGGGCGGTGAAAACGGTCCGGCGCAGTTCCACCTTTCTTTGTCGCGTGCAGATAACCGGGTTTCCGTGTTGTTGGAAGATGACGGAAAGACCGATCTGGACCATGATGTATTGCAGGAACTGCATCAGGTGGCGGTGCGCGAAGGCGGTGAATTCCGCCCGGTGCAGATGCCGTCCGGCGGAATGCGGTTCCATCTGTCGCTGCCGGTTCATATGGCGCTGCTGGAAGGGATGGTCGTGCGCGTCGGAGACGTCTGCTATGTCGTGCCGGTCAACGCGATCGAACGTATTCAGCTGGGCGCATCGGATGCTTTGTTGCCGGTTGCCGCGTCGAAGAACAGCGCCATGTTGCGCACCGATACTGGTGAACTGGCCCCGATCCGACCGTTGAGTGGCCCGATCGAAAACCTGTCCAATCTGACTGCGGCAAATGGGGATGGCAGTTGCTCTGCAAAGCTGTATGTCGTGCTGCGCAGCGATGACCATCGCATCGCGGTGCCCGTCGACGAGATGCTGGGCCAACAACTGGTGCTGCTGCGCCCGCTTCAAGGCCCGTTGATTGGTATTCGCAACATGATGGGGCTTGCCCTGCTGTCGGGGGGCGAAGTCGGTATGGTGGTTGCCGTGGATCGTCTGGCCGACGCGGCATGATCCGCTTCGTCAAACAGCATTTCGGATTTGGCCTTTGGTTTGGTTCGGCTGTTCTTCGACTGGCCCTGCTGACCGCGACGCGAAAACTGCAAAGGGCGTCATGGTCGCTGTACCGGCGACCTGGCCGAACGATGTCAGGTCGCGGTCCTGACCGACAGGGGTATCGTTCGAGCGGACGGGGGGACAGCCCAAACTATGGTACCGTACCGGGCTTTCGGGCCGATGTTGGTCTTGCACCGCGACACCTGCATGGCGGCCCGCTGACTGAAGTTCAGAAACATGTTCCTCTTTGGGTAAAATCGGGGACTTGAGCCGGAAAAAAACTAAAGTCAATGGGGGGGCGTGCCGTTTTACTTAGTAACAAACGGTATAATGTTTCCAGAGGAACCCGCCCGATGACATTTGCTCTTGCACGCTCCAAATATCGCCAAACCGGCAATTCGGGCATGACTGTTCCTGATGATCCATATCAGATCATTCGCGTGATCTTGCGCGAACTGGAACAGTCCTTGAACGTGCTTAAAGCCGCCGAGGAAACCGGTACCGGATATCCTCAGGATCACGTCAATAAATCACTGCGCGCGATCTATCTTCTGCAATCCAGCCTGGATTTCGAACAAGGTGGCGATATCGCCGTCAGCCTGTTTGAACTTTATGAATACTGTCGCCAGAACGTCTTGTCGGCGTTCCGCCGGGAAGAAGGTGCGCAAATTGATCAGGCGGCCGATGCGATTTCGGGCATTCTCGATGCCTGGACCGAAATCGGTCCCGAGATCGGAAGGCATGCGGGATGAGCATCGAACCGATGAATGATGATCCCAGCGTTTTCTGTTTGCAGGAATTCGAAGATCTGATGCAGGAATTCGAAAGAGCCGCCCGCGATGGCAATCTGACGGAATTCCGCCGGCTTGATCACATTTTACGAAGCAAGGCATTGGCGGTGATCGGTGGTATGCCTGATATGAACCCATCCGACGAACGGTATGTTGGTGCATTGAAAGATGCGGTCGCCCGGCTTGGTTTGGCTGCCGGTGAAATCCAACTGGAACGCCAGCAGCTTAAGGCACGGCGAGAATCCGATCGTCGTGTTCGTCTGGCATATTCGCACAGGAAAGGGGTCATCAAATGAAGTCGACAGCCACTTGCCAACGCTGCCAATGGCTCCGGGCATTTCTGGCCATGGGGTTTGCGTTGATCGCTCTGATCGGAATGCAGCCAGAAGCCGCACAAATCGTAGCCAGCATGATGCCGGCACCGCTGGCCCTTGCGGTCGGCGGCATGTTTCTTGGCTCTTTGGCCTTTTTCTTTCGCTTGTGGGTCTGGGTCCGGATCACCAAAGCGGGCTGACGTTCAGCCCTGCAAACCCTTGCGGTTACTTTTCGCCGATTTCAACGGCGACAGCAGATAATCCAGAGACAAAAAATGCCGTTTGACCGGGCGGTCATCAATGTCGAAATGGACGACTTCGATGGCTAGATCGCCAGCTTGGGCATCGGTGTCGGGGAAAAAGCGATTGAAGCGGTGTTCCAGCATGTCAGCTCCTTTTGTCTGATCTGATGGTACCGCTGCAAGTTTCCTGCCAATTCGCTGAAACTGAATTTAATTCGTTGTAATCAGTTTCAGGATCAGCACTTCAATTACGGGGTCCGGCAAAGCATCGGTTGCCAGAACCTTGTTCAGAGAGTCTTTGACGTAGTCAGGCAATTCGGCTTGGAACCTGTGAAGATCACCAATGTCGGGATCTTCCAGCAGCAAACGGATCGCTTCAGTAAGCGCGGGCATAACCAGAGACGTATCCTCGATGATCATGCTTTCGAGCGACTTCGAAACACCGTCGCTGAGAGCGAGTCCGATTTCGATATGCAGTGTCAGCCCGAACCGGGGCGCGTTGGTCGTCACTCCGATCGGAAAAGTTACATAGTGACGACGCCTTATGGGCGATTCTTCCCATGCTTCATTCTGAATCTCTGCAAGTGATACCCGGATCGGGTTTGCGAAAACAAACAAGCCACCAACATAGGCCAGAGATACGGCAAGACATCCCGCCGCAACGAAAAATCTTGGGTCGGCGGTGCGAATAGGTAACGCCATACTCGTTATCCTTTCAAATACTCATAACAACGCAAGTGCCAACCGGGTTTCTTCCAGAAGTTGATCGGTTCCATCCAGTAACGTGGCCATTTCTTTCAAGCGACCGGTCTGGGCATGTTCTTCGATTTCGAGGAAATTCTGGTTCAGGGCCGCCGCGCCCACGGTGGTGACCGTGGTGCTGGCCTTGCGTGCCATAGCGATCATATCATCCGCTGCAGATGCGTCGAGCGCATTGCGTATATGGGCCAGTGTGGTCAGGCATTCCTTGTGCAACTGGTGCACAAAAACGGACCAGTTTTCACCGGCGATCTTGGCGATTTGCCGTGATACGGATCTATCCAGAACATCGACCGGGGCAGCCAGTTCGGCGTTGTTTTCCATTTCCAGATTGGTACCGTTCACCCGGTGGATCACCTCATAAAGCTGGTGGCGGCGCAATGGTTTGACATAAACCTTGCTCATCCCGGCGATTTCCGCGCGTTCGCGGATGTCTGGGTCGCTGAATCCGGTCAGGCCGAAGACAGGCATTTCATCCAGCCCTTGCAGCGTCAGCAGTCGGCGGGTTGCTTCCAATCCGTCAATTCCGGGCAGGCCGATATCCATCAATACCGCGTCCACCTCATTCGTTTGGATCGCCTGCAACGCGGCTTCGCCGCTTTCAGCGCAAATCGACACACAGCCTTCGCTTGTCAACAGCTTCACCATTAATTCGCGATTCAGTGGGTTGTCGTCGACCACCAGGAACCGCACCCCCCGGGCATCCGGTGCACGCATTTCGGTGTTCGTGGAAATGGTCTTTGCGTCGATATCGGCAAGCGCAAAGCAAAGCGATACCTTGAATTCGGTGCAGACCCCCGGAGTGGAACTGACCCGGATCGATCCGTTCATTGCATCAACCGCCCGTTTGACGATGCTCAACCCCAGACCGGCACTTTGTGCCAGCTTGCTGTAATTGGATGAACCGGTTTCAAACGGTACGAACAGCCTGTCGATCTCATCCGCAGCGATTCCTTTTCCGGTGTCGGAAACACTCATGTCTATGGACAGCATTTTTTGACTGCCCCGACGTACCGATTTGCATTGTGCAGCCAAGGTGATGTTGCCTGAATCGGTATATTTAACAGCGTTGCCCATCAGGTTCTGCACCACCCTGTGGAACAGATGATGATAGCCTGAAACATATTGATCGGTATCGCAATCCAGCGCCAGTTTGACTTCCAATCCCTTGGAAGCGGCGGCGACGCGGCTTTGTTCGGCCAGTTTTTTCAGCATTTGATGCGGGTTAAAGACCGAAACCGGGTGATCCTTGATCGGTCGCATATCCATGCGCACATGTTCCAAGGTGTTATTGATTTGATCCAAAGCGGTATCGGCAGAACCGCGGATCAATTCCATCAACTGGCGTTGTTCGGGTTTCAGATCTTTGTCCTGCAATAACAAATCCACCGCCGTGGCAATTGCCCCCATCGGCGTTCGCATTTCATGACTGACGGTGGCAAGGAATTGTGTTTTTGATTGCTCATTGGCACGCGCGATGTCGCGGGCGGCTTCAAGATATTGCGATCTGTCTAGGGCATCTTTGTATTCGGTACGGGCGACGATGTCGCGCATCACGACCACGAATTGCCGCGATCCGGGCTCTTCTTCGATCGTCGTGATGGTGACTTCGACCGGATAGCGATCCTTCAACACGCTTTCGACATATACTTCGATTGGGATGCCGGACATTTTTTGAAGAAAGCCACCTGGATCGGCGGGTTCTTCAAAGCTTTTCAATGTCGCGCCCATATCGACATTGCAAAACAGTGACTGGCCGATCAAATTCGGGCTGCCCAGCATTTTCGACAGGGCGGAATTTGCCATCGTAAAACAGCCGTTCGCATCGATAGCACCGATCCCGTCGACCGCACTGTTAAGGAATTGACGAAACCGCTTGTCGCTGCGTTTGCGGGCGCGGATCGCGCGCTGCAATTGCGAACTTTCCGAGCGCAGTTTCTGGAACTGATCCTCGACATCGCCGGGATCAAGCCGGGCCAGAACAAGTGGGATCGCTGTTCGAGCGGGCAAGCGGGCCATCCGGCTGCGAACTTCGAACGGGATACCGTTGGCATCGTTCAGAACCATCCGACCGATCTTGGGAGAGGTGGATTTGGCGCAGCGTTTGAGGAACCCGCTGTTGTTCTCGTAGGCATGCAATGCCTTCTGGAAGTCTTCGGTCGGACACAGGCGTTCGGCGGCGCTGTTGGAAAATACCACCTTGCCGTCTTCCGTCAGCAGATAGCAGGGCGAAACATCCAGCGCGATGATGTCGGCATAACGCACCAGACTGTCGTCTTGTTGCAGGGTGTCGATCTTAGTCATCTGCAAAATACTCGAGCCCCGGGGTGGCATCGTCGTTAAAAGAAACGCTGACGCGACACAGGCCGTCTCCGCGTGCGATCGTTTTTTCCAGATTAACCTTAGCGTATCCTTTGCAGTTCGATGTCACGTGACCAAAAATATTTGAGGTCATCATGCAGACCGACCGCGTTCCTTGGACTTTTTCGCCGAAAGGGCAGGCGGAGTTTTCCAGAACAATCCGGTTTTCATCCTTTTCAATCAACCTGAAGGCACCGCCGACGCGCTTTTCCAGATCGATCAGAACATCCGGCAATATTTCGCCGTTCGGGCACTCTTTCTCTAGTTGTGAAGCGTACTGATTATATATGATGTGCCCGACATCAGACCCCACTGTGCTAAAGAAGGCTTCAGCTTCTTCCTCACCTGCAACAGTCTCTAGGACTTTGGTCAAATAGTGCAGAGTGTCGGCCAAAAAACTTTCCCTATCCATACCTTAGCGCCTTCATCGTTTTCGTGTTCGGTTCATTGTTTCCACAGCGGAACTAACCTGTTCACCTTCTCAAAACGAAACATGTCGCCATTTATCCACAACTTGGGCAATACCCGCATTGCGTGTCAAGTCCTGTCTTACATAAGCAAGATACGTGCCACTTTTTTCAACTTTCGGGTGGATTTCATTGGTTATGCGGTTCACGGCTAAGATGAACGGGCCGAGCGACGTTTTAGTTACTGAACCTTAAGGTCGAGCTTCCGAAAGGATAATGGAATGTCATCGAAAAAGGTGCGATCTCTGACGCGCAACCTTGGCCAATACCGCATGGTGAATGCGCGCAATGATGAAGAAAGTCAGGGTTTCCAGCTTGTGCGGCAGGAAACCCATCTGTCCAACGTGTCTCAGGTCGAGCGTTTCCTGCCTGACATTTTGGGCCGTGCTTTGGCGCGGTGCTGGATAGACAAGGTTTTCCGTCAGAGCTTCTACTTGGCCCCCAAGGAAACGCTTACCGACTATCATGTTCACCTTCCTGATGACATCACGGTTTCGGTCGAAACCGACCCTGGAGAGCGTTCTAAGGTGGTCGTATACGAACATCGTCCAGGCGAATTACCCAAACGTGTGATGTATTTGCAACTGGTGATGATGGCAGGAAGATGAATTGGAAGCGGGCGCATATTCTGGTTCTGGGTGTGGCCCTGACCGCCGCCGCGCAACCGGCGCAGCCCAATGCCTTTGCCGAAGCGGTTCAGGCCGCGCGCGACGGGCAGTCGGCACAGGCGGTCAGGATGTTCCGCACCTTGGCGCAGGACCGCAATGGCGAAGCCCAATTCAACCTGTCGGTTTTGTATGCACGCGGTGACGGCGTGCCGCAAAGTGATGAAATGGCATTGTACTGGGCTTGGCGCGCCCGGTTTTCCGGGATCAAACGCGCCAAGGTATTGACCAAATACCTGACTCGTTCGGCCCCGCCTGCAGTGTTGGAAAAGGTGCAGACGCGCTTGCGTGACGATCTGGGCCAACGCATCAATGACGGCCACAAAGAGGCGATGCTGTCGCTTGGCCGGGTCTATCTGGAATTGACCGATCCGGCGGATCCGGAACTGGCGCTGGTCTGGTTCACCATCGCCGCTGCGTTGCAACAACCGCATGCCAATACCTGGCGCGATGTGGTCGCGCGCAAACTGGATGACAAAACGCGCATTGCGGCGCAAGAACGGGCTGCCAGCCTGTACAAGCAATGGTGCGACGGTCACGGGACCGAAAACACGGAACTGTGCGGATACCAAAGCTGATTCAGCAAAACGGCCCAACACGGTCTCACTTTGGAAAAAATTGATAGAGGTCATCCAGAGTGGCCTTTTTCGTCGGTTCCGCTAAGGGGGCTGGTTCTGCCTGTGATACAGGGTCATCGATAGCTTCAGGGTTGTCCACAGGGTCGGATGTTGAGGGCGTCAGCGGCGCGGCTTCTGTGGTTGTCGTCATCGGTGCCAGATCGTCGGGCAATTCCGCACGAGGGCTACCTTGAATATTGGACTCAGGTAATTGCGGTTTCATCTTGTTTTCCGCACTTGAAACCTTATCCGCATTTGTTGCCCCCATAAGCGCTTCGAATTCGGAGTAGTCTGGCGCGATATCCTCAGACGCGGGCTGCTCCGGTTCTTCTGTTTCCGTTTGCAATGGTGCCGCTGGGACCGGGTCGTGCGGTGCTGCCGCTTCGGCGCCAGCTTCGGGGCTGCCAACGGCTGAGGGTGAATCGAACTGTTCCGCCGCAGGATCCAATTCGGGTTCTGACCGGATCGGGGCCATCGAAGATGCTTCAGGTAGACCACCCATCAGTGCTTCGAATTCGGAATAATCAGGTTCGTCGGTATCGGGTTCGAACGCAGTTTCATGCTGCGCTGTGTCGGATTCTGAGCGGTAAGGTGTCTTGGTGGAGTCTTCGAGTCCGGAGATATCCTCTGGTGCATCTTCATTCGGCAACGCATCGCGCAAATCAGTAAGGCCGTCCGCCCCGCCAGCGATGATTTCCTGTTGTCCGTTGTCATCAGCGATATCATCGGGGGCGTTTTGCGCTGCATTCTCTGTGGGCGGGTGCGGTTGGGACAACATGTCGGAGAAGGCTTCTAAATCATCGTCGTTGGAGGATGTTGGCGCTTGTTGCGGGGCAGGGGCATGATCCTCTGCGGCCTGCAAATCGACCGTTGTTTGTTCCTGCGTGGAGAGCGATTGATCGTCCGGGTGATCGGCGTCGTCGGAACCAAGCGGTTCGGAATTGTGTATTGCGGCCATCGCGTCGGCTTCGGTGGTCGCAGTTGGGGACGGTTCCAATTCTGGCGCATCATCGGCCGCTAGATCAGGATCGACGGCGCCGCCCGACAGAGCTGCAAACAACGCCGTCAGGTCATCCGCGTCGTCATCGATGGCGTCCGGTTGCTCCGCATACCCGTCATTGTCATCAAGATGCGCGGTTTGATCCGCAGGGATTTCTGTATCAGACGCTTCTATATGGTTCAGCGTCACTTCCAGGTCGGTTGAAACGCCGTCTTCTTTTACGTCTACGTCCGATGCCTGTTCCACAGTAGGCGCTGCTTCCACCCCGGCTGTTTCCAGTTCGAATTCTACATTCGGGTTGTTTGGCGCATCAAGGCTTTGTGGTTCGGGCGGGGCACCGATATCTTCGGCCAGATCAGCGACGGTAAGCTCTTCCCCCCGATCATCCGGAACGTCGGCGGCAGCCTTTGCGTTCGATCCGGCGTGATGGGGCCCCTGTTCGCCGGTGTCTTGCATCGCGGCCATCAGGGTCTCGAGGTCATCAGCGGTGTCATCTGAGGCAGTTTCTTCTGTATTGGGTTCCTCCGGCGCGTCGGACATCGCAGCCATCAGCGCTGTCAGATCATCGTCGCTTTCGTCCTGATCTTCATCGATCAAGGCCGACATATCGGGCATTTCCGCAGCACCCGAGGCCGGATCGTCAGGGACGGGGGGGATGGTTGGGGCGGGCAGATCAAGTTCAGCGACGGTATCGTCATTGGTTTCAGGGACGCTGTCCTGCTGCAATGCACCCATCAGGGCGGTGAGATCGTCATCGGAATCATCCGCAATGGTCGCGGTTTCGTCTGCCTCCGGTTCCTCTGGCGTGTCGGACATCGCAGCCATCAGTGCCGACAGGTCATCGCCGCTTTCGTCCTGATCTTCATGGTTCAAATCGTTCAAGGCCGACATATCGGGCATTTCCGCAGCACCGGAGGTCGGATCGTCAGGAACGGGGGGGATGGTTGGGGCGGGCGGATCAAGCTCAGCGACGGTGTCGTCATTTGTTTCAGGGGCACTGTCCTGCTGCAATGCACCCATCAGGGCGGTGAGATCGTCATCGGAGTCATCCGCAATGGTCGCGGTTTCGTCTGCCTCCGGTTCCTCTGGCGTGTCGGACATCGCAGCCATCAGTGCCGACAGGTCATCGTCGCTTTCGTCTTCATCTGCATTGCCCAAGTCGTTTAGCGCGGACATGTCCGGCATCTCGATCGCTGCGGAAGCCGGGGCCGATCGGGCGTTGTCGTTGGTCACGTCCGGGCCAGCATTTGCTTCAAGCGCAACGGTATCTTGCATTTCGCTTGCCGTGCCGTCCCCGGACATCGCGGCCATCAGCGCCGATAGATCGGAGCCATCGTCACTCTGATCTTTATCTTCTTCAGTGTCGGTCAAATCGTTAGTGTCGGCCAAATCGTTCACGGCCGACAGGTCTGGCAATTCAGTCGCATCGCCATCCTTATCGTCATCATCATCAGACATCAGCGCATTGAGTTCACCGAAATCCACCGCCCCGGCCCCGGTCGGCTTTGTTGGAGCAGGGGGCGGTGTTTCTTCAGTTACGTTGGCGCTGCGCTCGACCGCTCCGAACAGAGCGCCGAGATTGTCCAGATCGACAGCGGTAACCGTGCCGGAATTATCCTGTTCAGGTTCCGGTTCGACCTCGATGATTTCTTCCACCACGGGTTTCGGTTTTGGCTTGCGTTTGCGCGAAGAACGTTTGGGTTTCTGCGTGTCCTGAAGAAGTTTGATCCGCGCCTGCAACAGCAGAACTTGATTTTCAACCGAGTCTTCTTCAGCCGCGGCCGCCTGCAATACGCTGGCGGCTTCTAGCGGCGGCTTGTCATCGAGCGCCTTCAAGATTTTTGAAATGACCGCAGGTACCCGCTTCTTTGTCCTGACCATCGTTTTTCCTCGCTTCGCCCGGTTGGCATTGTCCTTGCATGGATCGCAGTGAATGGCGGCCCGTCGGACGAAACAGGAATTGCAAGTATCGCACCAACCGGACCCGTCACCGAAAAAAAGCAAGCAAAAGAGGTCAAAAGATGTCTCTGATCCGCGATCACCTCAACGTTCACACCCAGGCGTTGCAGTTGCGTGAACAGCGCAACAATATTCTTGCTTCGAATGTCGCCAATGCCGCGACACCGGGTTTCAAGGCCCGTGACATCGATTTTCAGTCATCTTTGAAACAGGCCATTGGCAGCGGGGAACTGAAGACCACAAGCGTCGGCCATATCCCGGTCAGCGGAAATGCGGGTGATCAACTGCAATACAGACAGCCGACGATCACTTCGCTTGATGGCAACACCGTTGAAATGGGGGTTGAACAGATGGAATTTGCCGAAAACACCGTGCGGTATCAATCCAGCCTGGAGTTCCTCAATGCCAAAATCCGGGGCCTGACGCAGGCGATGAGAGGAGAATAAAACATGACCATGAACGTTTTTGACATTTCTGGCCGCGCGATGTCGGCTCAGATGCTGAGATTGAATACCGTGGCCAGTAACCTTGCAAACGCCAACACCGTCAGCACGAACAAAGACGATGCTTATCGCGCCATTCGTCCGGTTTTCGAAGCGGAATATTCCGACCAGTTGCAGCAGACCGGATTGTCCACGGTAAATGTGAGCGAGGTGGTGAAGCTGGATCGTGAAGTCACGCGCAGTTTCCAACCCGATCATCCTCTCGCTGACTCCGAAGGTTATATCTACGAATCCGCCGTTAATACCGATGAAGAAATGGTCGAGATGATGGAAGCCAGCCGTCAATATCAAAATACGCTGGAAGTCGTTTCTACCCTGCGGACCCTGATGGCCAAGACAATGAGGATGGGTCAATGACCGACACGAGTATCAGCGGTTATAGCGGTGTTCGCACCCTGACGGATATGAACGCCAGCTCTGCGGCGACCAATAGCACCGACACAATGGGCAGCTCGGATTTCCTGACATTGCTGACGACGCAGTTGCAAAACCAAGATCCGTTCCAACCGATGGAGAACGGCGAGTTTCTGAGCCAGTTGGCGCAAATGTCGACCGTGCGCGGGATCGATGATCTGAACGCGACCATGGGGGCTATGGCGACGAGTTCACAGATATCAGAAGCCTCGAGCATGCTGGGACAGCGGGCGTTGGTCGACGGGTCGGTGGTGCGCGCCGATGAAACCGGGAATGTCGCAGGACGTGCCATCCTGGAACAGGATGCTGAATCGGTTGTCGTAACTTATACTGACGCCGATACCGGAGATATTTTGCACAGCGATACAGTCACCAATCAATATTCTGGAAATGTTGACTTTTCTTGGGATAATGCCCCCACAGATGGACGTCGAATTCGGGTAAATGTATCGGCGACAACCGAAGATGGCACGCAAGATGCATCAACCCAAGTATACGCCTTGATCGAAAGCGTTGAACTCAATGCCTCTGTTGGGGGCATGACGCTGCAAATCCAAGACTATGGGGCCTATTTGGGCTCGGAAATTACCGCTTTGCGCTAAGCGCGGGCATTCACAAGTTCGCAACCGAAGAGGACGCAAATGACCAGTTCAATCGCATTGTCGGGCCTGAACGCTGCACAGGCAGACCTGAGCACGACGTCAAATAACATCGCCAACACCAGCACTTATGGGTTCCATGCCAGTCGGACGGAATTTTCCGACCTGTTCACGCGTTCACCTTATGCGAACTCGGGAACTGAAAGCGGTTCAGGTGTACGGGTGAACTCCGTTCGTCAGAGCTTCACGCAAGGCGCCGTTAACCAGACAGCGAACACGCTCGATCTGGCGTTGCGGGGGCAAGGTTTCTTTGCGGTCAGTGAAGGCGCGGAAAATGGTGATCTCAGCTACACCCGAGCGGGTGCCTTTGGGGTCAATGCCGATAATTACCTGGTGAATGCAGCGGGCAGTTTCGTACAGGGCTACCCAAGCAATGCCGACGGTAGCATTTCGAACGAAATTGACATGCAAAGCATTCAAATCCCGTCGGAATACGGCGAACCAAGTGCGACAACCGCCGTTGATCTGGCTGTGAACCTGCCCTTTGGTAATGCGGGTTTTGGCAATCAAGATGCCGTGCCACCGACGAATACCTTTGACCCCGCCGACGACACCACCTTTGCCGCGTCCGCCGCAGTGAATGTCTGGAATGACGAGGGCGAAGCGGTGCCGGCGCATGTTTACTTTATTCAAAACCAATCGCCGACGGCGACAGATCCATCCACCACCTATGAAACACGTATGGTTGTGGGAGGTGAAGTTCTGACCACGGCGACGACTGCGGAATCGGAAATAAATTTCGACGAGTATGGCACACCTTCAACCCCCATTTCATCCATGGCGTTTTCCTCGACCAGCTGGTCGTTCGACTTGGACATGACCGACAGCGGGATGAGCGATGAAAGCTTCGAGGTGATGAGCAGTGCGCATGATGGCGAAAGACCGAGCGGCCTTTCCGGCCTGGAAATCGCTGAAGACGGTGTCGTTTGGGCATCTTATTCCGGTCAGGGCTCGATTCCCTTGGGGCAATTGGCTGTGGTCAACTTCTCGAACGTGCAGGGGCTAAGACAGCTTGGCGACGCCAGCTATGCAGAAACCGTTGAATCGGGCGATGCGATTTCGGGCCGGGCCGCGACCAATGGCATGGGCAAGATTGAATCGGGGTCTTTGGAAATGTCCAACGTGGACCTGACTTCGGAATTGGTGAACCTGATCACCGCGCAGCGGAATTATCAGGCTTCAGCCAAGGCGCTGGAAACCTCGAATTCGGTGACCCAGACGATCATGAACATCCGGAGCTAATCCGCAAAACAGTAAGCTGAAACCATGGACCGTATGATTTATACGGCGCTGAACGCCCTGAGCAATCAAAGGGATCAGCGCGTCACGCAAGCTCAGAACCTGGCCAACCAGAATGTGCCGGGCTATCGCAGGGACCTTAACAACGAAGGTAAGGCCTTTTTTGCGAATGCGATGAATACGGCCATGGTTCGGGCCTACCAGACAGAAACGGGGCCGGCGGGGTTTTCCCCCGATTCCGGCCCCCTTCAGCAAACCGGCAACACGCTGGACATGGCGGTCGTTGGTGAAGGCTATTTCTATGTTCAGCCCGATGGTGTCGGCGATCCGGCACTGTCCCGGCGCGGCGACATGCACCGCAATGCTGATGGGACTTTGGTGAATGGGGCAGGCGATATTCTGCTCGATACCGCCATGTTACCGGTGAAACTGCCGCTTTATAAGGAACTCCAGATCACCGATATCGGTGAAGTCTGGGTGCAACCGGTCGATGCAGAAGCGGGAGAAGAACCTCTTTTGCTTGCCACATTGGCAACCGTCGTTCCAGACGAAGGGTTACAACTGCTCAAATCCGAAGATGCCCAAATTCGGGCCGTCGACGGCACAGTGCCAGCCCCCAACCAATTGGCAAAACTGTCTCAGGGCGTTTTGGAAGGCAGTAATGTCAACACGGTTGAAGAATTGGTGAATTCCATCGAAATGCAGCGCAGTTTCGAATTGGGCATTCGCATGGTTTCCACCGCCAGCGAACTTGATGAAGCTGGTGCGCGGCTGCTGCGGTCGCCTGAATAAACCTTTAAAATCATCACATTCCTGCTTGGCACGGCTTTTGCACCTGTAAGGGTAACAAAGCATGAAAAGTCGCCCGAAGGAGGATTGCCATGTCAACCAGCGCAATGCACGTGGCCAAGACAGGCCTGAACGCCCAGCAATCACGAATCCAGGTGATCTCTAACAATCTGGCCAACGTGAACACTACCGGGTTCAAGCGGGACCGGGCGAATTTCGAAACGCTTCTGTATCAGACCTTTCGTCCTGCCGGCGCGCAGACTTCGGAAACGACCAAGCTGACGGCGGGGTCGGAAGTCGGTACCGGCGTTCGGATGGTGAATACCGAAAAGAACTTTCAGCAGGGCAATTTGATCCCCACTGACAACGCGATGGACATCGCGATCGAAGGGGACGGTTTTTTCCAGGTGCTGCTGCCAGACGGGCAGATGGGTTATACTCGCAACGGCACTTTCGGGCGTAATGCCGAAGGCCTAATGACCACCTCCAGCGGCTATCCCGTACAGCCCGAGATCATCATTCCCGCCGATGCGATGGAGGTTAACATTTCCAAGGATGGCATCGTCAGTGTGCAACAGCCGGGAAATGTCGAAGCGCAAGAAGTCGGCCAGCTCACGCTGGCGCGGTTCATCAACCCACGTGGGCTGACCCCGGTCGGGGAAAACTTCTCTGTCGAAACCCAAGCCAGCGGCCCGGCCGTTGTGGCCGAGCCGATGTCTGATGGTACCGGCAAGCTGGTACAGGGGTCGCTTGAGGCATCCAATGTGAATGTGGTGCAGGAACTGGTGGATATGATCGAAGCGCAGCGCGCCTATGAGGTGAACTCGAAATCGATCTCGGCCACCGATGAAATGCTGCGCTTCCTGTCCAACAAGCTGTAAGGAGAGACAGCTATGAAATTTCATAAAGTATTGGTTTTGTGTAGCGTTCCCGTCGCGATGGCCGTGTCCGGCTGTAGCACGGAAATGGAAGCGGTTTCTTCGGCGGATTGGGAACCGGTCTATGAACAACCGATGCAGCAGCCCAGCAGCCGGATGGCGAGTGGCGCGATTTTCTCGGGCGGTCAAATGGGGCTGTTTGCGACCGACCGCCGTGCTGCGCAGATCGGCGACATCCTGACCGTGGTGCTGAAGGAAAAATTCGCCGCCAGCAAGGCGCAGGGGGCTGCAAGTTCGAAATCCGACAGTTTCTCGGTTACTCTGCCGACCGCGCTGGTGGGTGGGTTCGACAATGCCAGCCTGAGTGCGGGTACGGACCGGTCCTTTGACGGCAGCGGTCGCGCCACTCAATCAAATTCGTTGACCGGACGGATGTCGGTCAGTGTCGTCCGGGTTTTGCCCAGCGGAAATCTGGAAGTGTTGGGGCAAAAGAAGCTGACGCTGAACAATGGTGACGAATATGTCCGCCTGCGCGGTATCGTGCGTCAGGCCGATATCACCGCCGACAATACGGTGGATTCCGACCGTCTTGCCAATGCGGAAATCAAATATGTCGGGGCCGGAGATGTTGCCGATACCGGCAAAAAGGGTTGGCTGCGGCGCGGGCTCGATACGGTTTCACCGTTCTGACCGGTTGAGGGAACAAGATGACACGCAATCCCAGAATATGGAAACTGATCAGCGCTTTGATGACGGTGCTGTGCATCTTCGCAGGTGCCGCGATGGCGCAGGCGGACCGGATCAAGGACATGGTCGCGGTTGCAGGCGTACGCAGCAATGCTTTGGTAGGCTATGGCTTGGTGATGGGGCTGGCGGGAACCGGTGATGGTGGATCGCGGCTGACGCAGCAATCCATGCAATCGCTGATTTCTCGACTGGGTCTTGATACCGAACCTACGGATTTGGATACCAAGAATGTCGCAGCGGTCATGGTGACCGCGGACATGCCGCCCTTCATCAAGCCGGGTCAGGTGCTTGACGTGACCGTGTCCACCGCCGGCAAGGCCAAATCGCTGAAAGGCGGCACGCTTCTGATGACACCGCTGATGGGGGCAGATGGCGAAGTTTATGCCATTGCGCAGGGCAATCTGGTTGTCGGGGGATTGGGGGTCGAAGCCAAGGATGGATCATCATTGGTAATCAATGTGCCCACCGTGGGCCGGGTCCCGGGCGGGGCGACCATTGAACGGATGGTAGAAACCCCGTTTCTGGACGCTGAATATCTGGTGCTGAACCTGCACCGTGGGGATTTCAGCACGGCATCCGCGATGGTCGACGCAATCAACGAAATTTTCGGCAAGGGCGTGGCTGTGGCGCTGGATGGTACTTCGGTCAGGGTGCGTGCCCCGGCGGATCCGGCACAGCGCGTGTCCTTCATGGGGCTGTTGGAAAACATCGACGTGGTTCCGGCCGCTGCACCGGCGCAGGTGATCGTGAACGCGCGCACCGGTACAGTCGTGATCGGCGGGTCTGTTCGGGTGACGCCGTCGGCGGTCAGTCACGGGTCGCTGACCGTACGGGTTAACGAAGATTTCAACGTCGATCAGGGGGCCACAGTCGTGGCCGGGAACGGAGAAGTCGTGGTCGCCCCTGGCGAACCCGTTATCACCCCCGATTCCCAGATAGACGTCGCCGAAGCCGTCAATCCTGCCTTTGTTTTCGATCCGGGCGTGTCGCTGTCTTCGCTGGTCGATGCCATCAACGCGGTCGGGGCAAGCCCCGCCGACCTGGTGGCGATCCTCGAAGCGCTTCACAAGGCCGGATCGTTGCGGGCGGAGCTGATCATCATCTAAGGAGGTACCCGTCATGGTGGGGCCGCTTACTTCAAACACCGCACTCCCGGCCATCAAGACGCCGGACACTAATGGAAATAATAGCGTCGAGTCTGCCAATGAAATGCAGCGGATGCGCGATTCCGCCGAAGGTTTCGAGGCGTTGTTCTTGCAGCAGATGATGAAGGCGGGCCGGGCGGCATCTTTGGGCGACGATCTGCTGGGCAGCAGCGGCGTCGATCAGATGCAAAGCATGCTCGACACGACCTTGACCGAAAACGCCGGCAGTCAGGCAAGTCTGGGCATGGCCGACGCCATCGTGCGGCAGTTCACCCCGTATTTGAAGCACAAGGCCGATAACACATGAGCGATCTATTCAACGTCGCGAAATCCGGCATGGTAGCCAGTCGCGTCGCACTGACCACCACCAGTGAAAACGTCGCCAACGCGAATACCGAAGGGTATTCGCGGCGCGAGGTGATCACCAGCGAATTGTCCGGCAGCGCAGCAAACCCTTTGTTCAGTTCGTTGAATGGTCATGGCGTGATGATTGAGGATGTGCGCCGGGCCTTCGATTCTCTGGTGATCGGCCAGGTTCGTCAGACGACTTCGGCGCTTACGTCTGCCGAAACAATGGAACCGGCTCTGGAACAGTTGGAAAACCGGATGCTGCCCGATGCGGGTGGGGTCACCGAAATGCTGGATAGCTATTTTGAAGCGTTGGAAGGTTTGACGGCGGTGCCCGACGATGCTGGCCTGCGCGGTGTCGTGCTGAGTTCTGGCGCGGCGCTGGCCAATTCGGTTGCCGATATGGCCGACGATATTACCGATCTGGCCGAGTATCTGCAGGGTCAGGGCAGTCAGGTTCTCGACCGGGTCAATGGTATCCTGAACGAAATGCATACCCTGCATCAACAACTTGGTATCTCTGCGGTGCCCGGTGCCAACAATTCGGTGCTGGACCGCCGTGACAAACTGCTGACGGACTTGTCCGAATTGGTCGAAGTACAGGTCAGTTATGGAGATTCCGGGGAAGCCACTATCACGCTGGGAAATTCACCCGGCGGACCGACTCTGCTGGACAGCAACGGTGCGGCGCGGGTGACAATGAACAGTGATCTGGCGCTGGTGGTCCGCCCCGCTGCTGCTGGCAGCCCATCTGAAAACACCCTGACCCGCTATGCCACTGGGGGGCAATTGCACGGGTTGTCCGGGGCGCTAAGCGCGGTGAACGCGACTTTGGACGATCTCAGCGATTGGGCGGTGACGCTGACCGAAGAAATGAATGCGATACATATGGCGTCGCGCGATGAAAACGGCGACCCCGGGCAGCGGTTGTTTTCGCTCAATGGCTGGGATGCGGATCCCGCCCCGGCCAATCGCGGCACCTCGATCGTCACCATGTCAGAAGTTGAAGGCGAAACGCCGCCCACCGGGGATATCCGGCTGGTGCGGGATAATGCCGCCGGGCTTTGGATGGCCTATGACGACAGCAATACGTTGTTGGGATCAGGCACCAATCAGGTCGTGTTGGACGGTATGGTGATCGACGTGACCGGTACTCCAATCGAAGGTGATGTGATCGATATTCAGGCCACTCATGGTCAGGCGCAGAACATGCGCTTTTTGCTGGACGATGTGGATCAGATTGCGGCCGGGGGTGGGGTGACCGTGGTGGCCGATGCCGCCAATACCGGCGATGCAGAATTATCGGTTTCGACCGCAGTGCTGACGGCCAGTAATCAACCGAACTTGTCCGATATCCTGCCTTCTGATGGCAGTTCTGCGACCTTGGTATCTGCCGGGGTTGTCGGCATGGTGCCGGCCGGAGCCACCGAATTGACGCTGGCCAGCCTTGATACCGGGGGCGGGGCATCGGACATAATGGTGTTCACCCGTGAAGGTACGCAAATCGCAGGCCCAGCACTGAGCGCAGCAGCGGCAGCGTCGCTGATGACCGAAGCCAATGGTTTCGCGGCGGGCGCGGTTTACGACGATACACTAACAGGACAGGCTGACAATTACCTTGGGACTCAGTTGTCGACAGATGGCAGCTCAGCTTCGGCGCAATGGCTGCGGTTGACCGAGCTGCCCTATGAGGACCTGATCGTCGTCGCGGGGGCGGGCGATCTGGAAATCGGTGGCAATATCACGTTGGGCAACGGGGGTGAACCCGATGACCGGTCGGTCACGCTGGAAGTGCTCAATGCGGGGACAGGCGAAGTGGAACTGCGTGATCAGGAAACCGGGCACCGCTTGGGCGGTGGTCTTCTGGATGCGAATGGTGATGTTGAAATTGCGGGATTCCGTCTGACCCTGTCCGGGACAGTTCAAACCGGTGATCTGTATGATATTGGTGCCACCAGCAGTGGTGCCGGTGATGCGCGCGGACTGAGCGCTTTGGCATCGCTGCGCAGCTACGATTCCGCGACCGGGGCAGGCGGGTATGACGCCCTTTTCGCCGGAATTCGAACCGAGGTGGGTAGCGCCTTGGCCGGCGTTCAGACCAAGCTGGAAGTCGCGCAAGCCCAGCACGAATCTTCTCAGATTGCTTATTCCGAAGCTTCTGGCGTCGATCTTGATACCGAAGCGGCCGCGTTGATCCAATATCAGCAGGCCTATCAGGCCAATGCTCGGGTTATGTCCGTGGCCCGCGACATCTTCTCGACCCTGCTCAATAGCCTTTGAGGTAAATCATGACGATCGGGACTTCGCTTCAACACACTCTCGCAACGAAACAATTTACCCGACTGGATACTGAAATTTCCAGCCTGCAGTCCCAGATTTCTTCTGGCGAAACGGATCCGCGGGCGTCGGTCGATCCGGTGCGGGCGCTCAATATTTCGGCTTCACAAGATCAAAAGGGACTGTTGGAACAGTTCGAGAAAAATCTTGAGACTGCGGATCAACGGTTGTCGCTGTCGGATTCGGTGTTGGAAGAAGTCGGCAATATTCTGGAACGGTTTTCGGAAATTGCCATTCGTGGGGCTTCGGCATCGGTGTCTGATTCTGAACGCGACGCACTGCGGATCGAAGCGGTTCAGTTGCGCGATAACTTTGTTTTGCTGGCGCAGTCCCGCGACGATACCGGCAAAGCATTGTTCGGCGGATATCAAACCCAAGGCGACCCCTTTGTTGATGACGGCAGCAATGTGGAATATGTCGGCGATACCGGTCGTCACACGTTGCGGGTGTCCGATAATGCCCTGCTGCCGACATCTCTGCATGGCGATGAACTGTTCATGCAGGTCGAAGTCGAAGGGGCTAATGGCACTGAGACGCGCGATGTCTTTTCGATCATCGAAGATACGCTGAGCACATTGGCAAAGGGCGGTGGATCGCGTCAGACCGGTGTAACCGTTGCGGATGATCTGCGTTTCAAACCGGGTGGGGCCGCAGCGGAAATCACCATGACGATTGAAGGCCCGTCAGGCCGCGCAACCATCACTGCCCCTTACATGGCGGGGGCCCCTGATGCGTTGCTGGCGGCCGTGAACGCGGTCAGCGCCACCACTGGCATTAGTGCAATTATTGACCCGTCCGATCCGGCTGCTTTGCGGTTGAGCGGGGTCGGTGATATCACTTTGTCAGATCTTCAGATGGAAGGTGGTGGTGCCCGGCAGGACAAAGAAGTAACGATCACCCCAATGACCAGCGGGACCGAAGGCAACCTGACAATGCTGGTACCTGAAGAACTGTCTTCAAACGCGCAGATATCTGCCATTGGCGCGGCGATCAATCATATTGCCGACAAGCGGGCCGAGGTTGGGTCCATTCAGCAGTCCGGTGAACGTCAGGCCAGCGCACTGGACAGTCGTATGGAAATGGTAGAACGCGCATTGGCGGGGTATCAAGGCTTGGATATCGCCGCCGCAGTCACCGAATTGCAAGCGTTGTTGCTGAACCGTGAAGCGGCCCAGCAGACCTATGCCAAGATTTCATCCCAGACATTGTTCGATTTTCTGGGTTGATCGTTGGGGGCGGTGCATGGATAATCTGATGCACCTATTGATCCGAGGCGGGTTTGCCCTGCTGTTGGGCCTGTGCGCTCTTGGTCCGGTCCCGGTCGAAGCCAGCGCCGTTGATTGCGAAGCACTTGCCGCCAAGACCGGCGCGCGTCACGGGTTGCCGCGCGATTTGATGCCCGCGATTTCCCGCGTCGAAACTGGGCTGAAACAGGGTGAAAACGGCGTTCGCGCTTGGCCGTGGACTCTGAATGTGCAAGGCAAAGGGTATTATTTTCCGACCCGTGAAGCGGCTTTGAAGAAGCTGCGTGAGGTGTTGGATAGCGGCGTTCGCAATGTCGATATCGGCTGCATGCAGATCAATTACCGTTGGCACAGTAGTCAATTTTCTTCCATCGAAGAAATGATGTCTCCAAAGGAAAATACAGAATATGCGGCGAAATTCCTGACCCGGCTGAAGGATCGACACGGGTCTTGGGAAGCCGCCACCCGGCACTATCATTCTGCGGACGGTGATCGCGGTGAAGCCTATCTAAACCGGGTTAATCGGGTGGTTGCAAAGCTTCCTCAGCAGCAGCCTTCTTTCGTGGCTTCGACCGCCGCAGGCCGATCGGTGACGGAACCGCAGGCCGCGGCGCAGCCTGTGCGACGCCACGCGGAAGTGACGCAACAGCATGGGGTTCTGGCCTTGGCCGGAACGCCACTGATCGACATTGACGGGCAGGATTATCAAGCCAGATCAAACAGTCAGGCGGGGTATCCCGACCTGCCAGCAAGCCCGCTGCCGAAACTGGTCGACCCGAAACAGTCGCGAGGTACCATGCGCGGCCAACGCCGGGCGCAACTAGTGTCAGCGAATCGTCATGATCTGGTCGCTCGGCTGCGCATTGAATTTGCTGATTAAGGACGACGTGCAAGCCACGATAATACCGACGAAAGTATGTAAGCCACCCCTAAAGAGAGCGGGGTTTCGACGTCTGAGATATGGCGTCAATGTCGGCTTTTTGACTATGATGTGAATAAAGATGACGTGTCATTTATTTGAGTGACAGGCGTCAATTCAGCATCGAGGGTCCGTAAATGACGAATGTCTTCAGCAATCTCTTTTTCGACGCGGAAGCGCCGATATTATACGAGATTGATGCGCATATCGTAGGATCCTCGCCCGCGACCCGCCGAATGAAACAAATGCTGACCGCCGTGTCGCCTTCGGATGCGCCGGTGATGTTGAGCGGGGATACCGGATCTGGCAAGGAACGCGCGGCCACTGCGATCCACCAGGCTTCGGGCCGTAAGGGGAAACTGGTGGCTGTGAATTGTGCTGCGATCCCCGGCGAATTGCTGGAATCAGAACTTTTCGGTTACGAAAAAGGGGCTTTTACCGGTGCCGAGGAACAGCGCGTCGGGTTGATCGAAATGGCCGATGGCGGCAGCTTGTTTCTGGACGAAATCGGTGACATGCCGATGGCGCTGCAGTCGAAATTGCTGCGGGTTTTGGAAGCCCGTGAAATTCAGCGGGTTGGCGGACGCGAAAGCATCGCGGTAGATTTCCGGCTGATCACGGCGACCCACCGTCGCCTGACCGATTCTGTGGCGGACGGAAAATTCCGTGCTGACCTGTTTTATCGAATAAATGTTCTGCCGGTTCCGGTGCCGCCACTAGCAGAGCGGTTGGAAGAAATTCCCGAACTGATCGACCGGATGTTGAGCGATCACACCAAACAGCACCCACATGCCAATCTGCCGCATTTCGCGATGGATGCGATCGAACGGCTGCAAGCGCATAACTGGCCCGGCAACATACGCGAATTGCGCAATGTCGTAGACCGCGCCATCGTGATGTTCCCGGGGCGGATGTTGCATGCCGGCGAAGTCGACAATTTCCTGCTGCTGATCGAAACCGAAGGTGAAAATACCGGTAAGGGTCCGGGCAGCGGTTTTGCCGTCGGTGATCAGGATGCGGTTTTGAAAATGCTGCGGGACAAGGGCGCGATCGATATTCGTCTGATCCTGCGCGATATGGAAATCAGCATGATCGAAGGTGCGCTGCAAATGTGCGAAGGCAACGTAACTGGCGCGGCTCAATCGTTGGGTCTGCAACGCACCACCTTGATTGAAAAAATAAAGAAATACGGCATCCAGAAACCCCAATAGTACAAGTTTCCTCCTCCCTGTCAGACTGAAAGGCCGCTTCGAAAGAAGCGGCCTCTTTTTTAGCCCTAACAGTGTGCGGGGCCAGAATTGTCGTCAAAGGGGGCCAGGCCGTCAATGTGATACCTGTTCCGATTGGGTTGGATTCGTTAACCGGCTTCCGCTGCCCAGGCGTCGAGCAGGCTTTCAATGTAACTGCCAGTATTGTTCAACTGGGTGATTATTGTTTCCATCGCGGTGAACTGTGTCACATACCGCTCTTCGATGGTGGTGTATTTAACATCAAGTTCATCCAGCTGTTCTTCGTTTTCAGTCAGACTGTTTTTCAGCGCGGTTTCGCGGGACGCTATGGCGCTATCGCCCAACAATGCGTCTTTAATCCGGTCCAGCATCGTGTCTGCAAAACTACGACCATAAGTGACGTCAAAATCGGTAACGCCATCGGGAACCGTCAGCGAAATTCCTGACATGTCCCCAGATGAGGCGATATAAAACGTCAAACCAGCGCCGGGAAACAGCGAAGTCAGCTGAGAAGTTCCCAAATAGGCAGGATCCGTGTCACTGGCCCTATGAAATGTTTGTGTCAGGGTCGATGTGCCCGACGGTGGCAACCCGGCAATCGATACCGATGGATCTGACGCGACCACCTGTGATTCAAATAGGGCCATGACCTTTTCAGGGGTTTCATTCATGACAGTTTTGAAGGTGTCTTCGTCCAGTGTCAGCGTCCCTTGAAGGTTGACCGAGATACCAAAATCACTGAGATAAAGCGTTTCATCCCCAAACCCGTCAATCCCTGAACGCATCATGCTGCGAATGCTGCTCTTGACAGCCTCGATCGTGGATTCTCCAGCCAGATCGCCCGCGTCGGTGCCTTCCAGAATGCCGCGTGACGTTTGTTCTGTCAGAAATTCCAGAGTTTCGTTGATCTTGGCGACAAGGACCTGCGTCCGTGCGAGCGCTTCGTCGTATTCGATCGCGGTGGTGATCGTCGCGGTGCCAGAAGTTACATCGTTCAGGTTCAGCGTAACACCATCGATCAGATCGTCGATTTCGTTTGACGATCGGTAAACGGTGATGCCGTTATATTCCAGCACCGCATCGGATGCAGCGCGGACCTGATGTGTTTCGATCGTAGCCGTGGTGTCGAAATCGGTCAGTGCTATATCTGCGGCGGCGCCGGTGGCGGTGGCGCTGAAGTTCAAACCGCTTGCCCCACCGGTATCGCTGAGAATGCCCAGCGTGAACGTGCCGTCGCCGACATCGATAATGCTGGCGGTGATGCCGACGACATAATCGAACTGTTCTGCCAATTCTTTCAGAGTAGTGCCGTCAGCAACATTCATGGTCACGTCGGGGCGGTCGCCTGCGTAAAATACCGGTGGCGCATCCGCAGTCCAGACCCCGAAACTGATGTTGAGTGTCCCACCTTGAACAACCGCGTCTTCACCGCTGAACCCTTCGAATTGAAGAACTTGTTCTTTCGCAGTTGCAATCACGCTGAGATTTGTGCTGCCGGCTTCAATCTTGCTGGCATCGGTCACCGTGGCCGAGATCGCCGAGCTGCTGGAATTGGTTTGGATCAAGGAGTCGTCGGTGATCACCGACAGCGAGTTTTCCAGATCCTCTAGCACCAAACGCGCTTCGGCCATTGCTGAAATGGACACCTCAATTCCGTCAATCCGTTCTTCGACGATGTTTCGGCGCGGGCTGATTTCGGCGTTGGCAAGACTACTCGACAACTCCGTAATGTTCAGGCCGCTACCATTGGTATTCAACGAGCTAAGGATGTCGGTCATAGCAGACTCCACTTTCCCGCGATAACGTCGGCGGAACGGTTTTGTTTAGATTTAGGTGTCCAGACCGCAGGCGGCCTAGAAGCTGATTTCTATTTCAATACGACGGTTGAGTTCACGCCCTTCAGGGGTGGAATTGTCGGCAATCGGGTTGCTTTCGCCTTCGCTTGTTGCGGTCAGGCGGGTGGGGTCGACAAGATTGGTCGCTGCCAGTTCCCGTACCACACTGGCCGAGCGCGCCGCCGCCAGACCCCAGTTGTCGCGAAATTGCGACGAGGGATTCAGTGGAACATCGTCAGTATGGCCTGTTACGGTGATGGTGCTGGCATCATTCATCGCGGCAAAAGCAATGCGTTCCATTATGCTGCGTGCTTCTTGGGTCAGTTCGGCCCGTCCTGATGGGAACGCGCCCCCAGCCCCGACGGTGACATAAACTTTACCGTCACGTTGCTCGACCGCGACCAGCCCTTTGCCAACTTCCCGCCGCAGCGCCACCTGTAATTTGTCATTGGCGACAGCCGCTTTGCCTTCGCCGGGATCGCCGGTCGGTTGATCCGAGGCTCCTTCGGCCGCCGAAGTGCCCTCCATTTCGGTTTCCATCGCCTGCTGCGCAATTGTGTTGATGCTCTGCAATACTTCGGCCAGCAGGTCTTCGGTTTGTTGCATCTGTTCTTGTTGTTGCGGTTGACCCGTCGCTTGTTCGGGATTGTCCGACGGTTGGCTTTGCGGTTCACTTTGATCGAAAGCGTTGGTGCCGGGCTGATAATCCAGAACCACCTGATCATTTTCGATACGCGCCATCAATTCGCCGTCCTGCAGCGCCTTTTTCAGCATTTCTGCGATCTGACGTTTCTGTTCTTCCTTACCCTGCAAATTGTCTTTCGCATCGCGTTTTTGTTTCTCGTCCACATCCGAACGAATTTTGGGCTGTTCGGTCGTGGTGGTGTCTTGTGTCATTGTCTTGCTGATCGACGGTTCCTTCGAAGGGCTGAAGTTCAACTGTAGTACAGTCGTGCCGCGCGGCTGTTCCACAATCGGGATGTCACGCTGTACGCCAAAGGAATCCTTCAGCGATCCAGCAATCATTTTGAACTTGGGCTGACTGAATTCGGCAAAGGACAGGATAAGCACGAAAAACGCCATCAGAAGGATGGCGATATCCGAAAAGGTTGCCATCCAGGCGGGGGCACCAACCGGCGGGCATTTGGGGCAATCTTCCTGCGGCGGCTGTTCGACCGGCAAGACCGGAAGAGGGATCGGTTTCTTCGCCATTGTCTGTCCTTATATATAGTGTGTCAGGCCGCCAGCATCTTTTCGGCGACTTTTGGCGGCAGCGATGCCACCATCTGATCCTGAACCGCGCGGCCAGATTCACCCTTGGCGATGTTGCGCAGCCCGGCGACCACCAGTTCGCGATAGATCGCCTCGTCAGCGCTATAGGTTTCGAGTTTGGACAAGATCGGCCCGAAAATCACATTGGCCAGGAACGCCCCATAGAGAGTCGTCAGCAGCGCCACGGCCATGGCGGGGCCAATCGCTTTGGGGTCTTCCATATTGCCCAGCATCTGCACCAGACCGATCAGGGTCCCGATCATTCCCATTGCGGGGGCGATGTCGATCCAGCCCTTGACCACTCCTTGAGTGGATTCGTGTCGGATCTTCATGGATTTGATTTCCTGCTCCAGCTGCTTGACCATCTTCGGCTCATCCGCGCCGTCGACTAGCATCTGCAGACCCTTTTCAAAGAACTTGTCCGGCACGTCTTGGTTTTCCAACGCCATCAAGCCGTCTTTGCGGGCAAGGTCCGAAAGTTCGACCATGGTTTCGACCAGCTTCCCGTGTTTGGGCAGCTTAGGCATGAACGCCTTGGCCATGGATCCGAAGCTGCCAAGGAATGTGCCCATCGGTGCCGTGAACATGACGGCGAAGAAAGTGCCGCCAAACACGATCAATAACGAAGGCACATCAATGAATGGTCCAAGGCCCCCGGCAACGATCATCGATCCGATGATCATGCCAACCGCGCCAATCAGACCAACAAGGGATGCGATATCCATATCGAATGCTCCATTCTCTATACAGAAAAGAACTGAGCAAGAAGCATACCAAGACCGATAAATCGGGAGCTAAGAAATATGCAAGTAAATAAAAACAAATAAAAACAATGATTTGAATGCAAAGTTGATAGTTTTCTTTAAACTTTTTTGCCGTTTGTCGTTGGTAATTTCAAGCGCAGGACAGCGCTAGCCAACTTAATGGAGACGGCCATGACTACTATTAACACGAATATTGGCGCGCTTTCGGCACAAGCAACGATGTCGCGTGTGAATACGGAATACCAAACCTCGATGGAGCGCCTTTCATCGGGTCAGCGGATTAACTCCGCCAGCGACGACGCCGCGGGGATGGCGATTTCGGAAAAGATGACCGCACAGATCAAAGGTCTGAGCCAAGCAGTCCGGAACGCCACCGACGGTAAGAACCTGCTGGACACCACCGAAGGTGCCCATGTCGAAGTTTCGAACATGCTGCAGCGTCTTCGCGAACTGTCTGTTCAGTCTGCGAACGACACGAACACCGCTTCGGACCGGAACAACCTCGCGGCAGAAGGAACGCAGCTGATCACCGAAATCAACCGCGTCGCCAAAGACACGACCTTCAACGGGATGAAAATTCTGGATGGTTCGTTCACCGGCAAGCAGTTGCAGATCGGTGCTGACTCGGGTCAGACCATCAATATCGACGTCGACAGTGCTGCCGCGACCGACATCGGCGCCCATACGGTTTCGAGCAAAGTGTCGCTGGCTTCCGGTGGGACTGATACCGGTATTGCCGCATCGACCACTCTGGACATCACCGGTCACTCGGGGTCCGCGTCGATCACCACCTCTGCAGGTCAGTCGGCCAAATCGCTGGCGGACGAAATCAATTCGAAATCAGCAGCTACCGGTGTCGACGCAACCGCCGTTTCCAAAGCCAAACTGTCGGGCTTCTCGGCCGCGTCGACCGTAACCTTCGAAGTGAACGGCACCACGATCGGTAACGTGAACATTTCGGATACCAGCGACTTGCGCGGTCTGCGGGATGCGATCAACACCCAAGCTGGTCAGACCGGCGTGACCGCCACCATGGGGAACAGCAACGGTGAAATCATCCTGACGGATCAGGAAGGTAACGATATCGAACTGACCAACTACGATACCGGCGTCGATGACACCACCCTGACCGTGACCGCGCTGAACGCTGATGGTACCGCAGCAGGTTCCACGGCCGATACCCACACCACCACGCTGACCGATACAACTACGCCCATCACGTCGTCGCATATCTCGGGTCAGGTTTCGATGACTTCGACCAAAGGTTTCTCGGTCGGTTCTGACGTCACCACCGCTGGCACAAGCTTCTTCGAAGCGGCTGCGAACTCCTCCAGCTTGGAAAGCGTTGCCGAAATCGACCTGACCACGGCACAGGGTGCATCAAGCGCGATCAAGGTGATCGACGTGGCGCTGGACAAGGTCAACCAGGCACGGTCCAACCTTGGTGCAGTTTCCAACCGTTTGGACAGCACGATTTCGAACCTGACCAACATCTCGGTCAACGTCGAAGCAGCCCGCTCGGGGATCCAGGACGCCGATTTCGCCAAGGA
The DNA here is from genome assembly GCF_001458355.1 of Thalassovita gelatinovora. Lineage (GTDB taxonomy): Bacteria > Pseudomonadota > Alphaproteobacteria > Rhodobacterales > Rhodobacteraceae > Thalassobius > Thalassobius gelatinovorus. The sequence continues at coordinate 164,947 of NZ_CYSA01000028.1, forward strand.
ATCGACCTCTCTGGCCCGCGGCAAGATCCTGTCGCAAGCTTCGACCGCGATGCTGGCTCAGGCCAACTCGTCCAAGCAAAGCGTGATGCAGTTGCTCCAAGGTTAATCACAATCCCTGACGGGATTTTGACACTACTGACAAGATTTCGGCGCTTCGGCGCCGAAATTCTTTTTTAACAGTATGTTAACCACCTATACTTTTTGATGGGTTACATCCTGAAGGCTAGGTCAAACGTTTTACGTTGTTTAGGGCTAAAATGGGCTTCATCCTTTGTTTGCAAGGAGATGCCCAATGCAGATTTCAACGGTTCAACATTTAGGTCAGCGTCAATCAGTCGTCATGACCGCACAGCTTCAGAAAGCGATCTGTCTGCTGCAGTATAGTAACGTCGATCTGCATTCGGTGATCGAAAGCGAATCCGAAGACAACCCGTTCATCGAAGTGAAGGCAGGCGCCACGGGCGACAGCCAGAGTATGCGCGGGATCGGCAGCCGGTCAAGCGGCGGCGGGATCGATCAGGGCGATGTTCTGGCCCGCATTCAGGAACATGATCAATCGCTTTACAGTCACGTCGCAAAGCAGTTCGACATGATGTTCCCCGTCCCGGTCGACCGGATCAAGGCAGACATCTTCCTCGAAGCGCTGGAACCCAGCGGCTGGTTGGGCGAACCGCTGGAAAGTCTGGCGATGCGCCTTGGCGTGGCGCTGGAAGACGCTGAAGATTGGCTGGTGCGCATCCAACAGGTCGAACCTTCGGGCCTGTTTGCCCGTTCGCTGGCCGAATGCCTAGCACTGCAGGCGGAAGAAAAGGGCGTGATGACACCGCTGTTCCGCACTTTGCTTGAAAATTTGCCGAAATTGGCCCAAGCCGACTTGAAAGGCCTGATGCGGGCCTGCAGCTGCGACATGGATGAACTGCGCCCGGCATTGAAGCTGCTGCGCAGTCTGAACCCCAAGCCAGGTGCCGATTTCAACGGCCCGGTGGCACCGCAGCGCGCGCCCGACCTGATCGTCAGCCGGGCAGACGACGGCTGGAAGGTCGATCTGAATAAATCGACGCTGCCAAGCGTGGTGGTGAATGAAAAAAAGGCAGCGACGCTGAAGGCGGCGCATGGCGATTACGTTAACGATACGCTGTCAGTGGCGCTTTGGTTGCGCCGCGCGGTGGCGCATCGCAATCAGACCACGTTGGCTGTGGGTGCGGAAATTCTGCGTCGTCAGTCCAAGTTCATGGGCCAAGGAGCGTCGGGTCTGGTGCCGATGACGCTGAAGGATGTGGCCGAAGCGATTGGTGTGCATGAAAGCACCGTCAGCCGGGTGACCACGGATCTGTTGATGCAAACCCCGCAGGGCACTTTCCCGCTGAAATACCTGTTTTCCGCTTCGCTGCGTAAAGATGAAGGGGAAGGCGGTGAATCCGCCGCCGCCGTGCGCCATCGCATTCAACAGTTGGTCCGTGAAGAGGATGCCTCCAGCCCGCTCAGCGACGATGCAATTGCCAAGGTCATCACCGGCGAAGGCACCCATCTGGCGCGGCGGACGGTGGCGAAATATCGTGACATTCTGAAAATTCCTTCGTCGTTCCAACGCCGTCGCAATGCTTTGTTGCAGGCGGACTGATCCAGGTTCCACTCTCGGACCAAGGGCGCAGCGAAAGACGGTTGATCCGTAGGTCGCTGTGCCCATTTGCGTGTTATTAGGTGCGAACGGGAGCGGTGAAATTGCGATGCTGAATGTCGGTTTCGGCCGCGTGCTCTTCAGTCCTTACTGTGTGCCGCAGCCGGTAAGGGTCGAAAAATTTTAACTATGTTTCACGCCGGGCCGGGCACCGCTAGGCATTCGCTTCGCTATGTTCGCCAAGATCGCCGGTCTCTGCCATCCGGGGGATAACGGGGACGGAAACCGCGCCGAACAGGAACTGATCATCCGGTTCCATGTTGCTGTAGGCAATATGTGCTGCCGCTTCGCTTTCTGCCGCGACCACTGCATAGGGTGCCAATCCGCGGGCCAACCTATCTGAGCGGATCAGATAAGCATAATTGCGCCCCACATAAGCCGAGGCCAGTCCATACAGGATAGCGGATGCCCACCAGCCCGCAGGCCAACCCATTATGACCAGTGTCGCCAGGCCGCCCAAGTGTGGCCATAACCGCATCTGGGCCAACCAAAGAGGTGCAGCGATCCATGCCAGCGGTGACACCCGATGGCGGAACAAGTCATAGTGCCCCCGAGAAGACCGCAACACTTCCCAGTTTTCGAACAGGTCGGGTGAGATATCGGGAAATTGCGGGTTGCCGACAGCCGGGCAGGGATGCCAGCGTCCTAGTTTCGGGGTCACGCTGATGACTGTCAGGTTGAGGTCGCCGCGCTGAAAATGCAAGGCGACTTTCCTAGTCTGCATTGGTGAAAACCGGCGCGAAAATTCGCGGGCACCATCGACGAAGGCAACGCCGTCAATCCCGACCAGCTTGTCACCTGGACGCAGGCCAAGTGAATTGCCGGCAGAGCCGACTTTGATCAGCTCCATATGAATTTCGGAAGGTTGTTCGGGGAGCTGTGGCAGCATTACGGGTATTTGAACGGGTTCGTGCCGGAATTCGACGTGGTTTTACGCGGCTTGGGTGCCGTTGGGGGGGGGCTACGCGGTGTAGTCACCTTTTTTGGCTGCGGTTGAAGGCGCGTTGTCGGTGTCGCCGCAGAAAGCCGGGTGTTCGGCTTTGATCCTGCTGCCGGGGCCGAGGCGAGAATTTGATTGGCCAGTGTCGACAGCTTTTGCGACAAGGCCAATTGCAGATCTGAAATTCCGGCCAAGACGTCATCGCGTGATTTACCGATTTGAGGTTCGATAAGCGTGCTCATATGCGCGGCAAACCCTTCTGTCCCCTGCCCAAGCGTTGCCGTGATCACCGCATTGCTTTCGGTCAGTTGCGTTTCCAGCGTTTCGATCCTGCCATTCATCCCGTCCAGTGCGGCAGTGATTTCTTGCCGTTCGTCGGATTGTCCTTCGATCATCTCGGTCGCCATTTCGACGGTCATTTTCAGCTGATTGACGTTCTGGGTAAACAGATGCAGCGCTTCGACATGGGTGTCGCGCGCGGTCCGCAAATCGCCAAGTGTGCGATAGAAAGTCATCGCGCTTAACCCGGCGCACAGGATGATTCCAGCAATGCCGCCCATGGCCGCAGGAATTAGTTTGCGGTCGACCCAATCGGCCTTGTCGCTCAGCCGTTTCGAAGTATCTTCAGCTAGCGACGCGGCGTCACTGGCTGTTTCCGCTGACGCGAGCGCGATCTTGATGGCTTCGCTTGCATCTGGTTGTTCGGTGCTCATGTCGCACTCCATGTCTGTCCGACAGGTTGAATGCAGTTTTCGTGCCATTCTTGCCGACAAATGTGCGGGAAAAACAAATCTCAGACGTAAAAGCATGGCCGTTTGAGCCGTTTGTAAGATCAGACGATTGCGTTACCCGTTTAGGAGGCACAGATGACGGTACATCAACCGACCTTTAGCGATGCCGGGCTTGCTGCGGCGTCCGGCAAAGCAGGCGCTACGGCAGACCCTGCGCTGGAGGTCGCGCCTTTTGCCCGGCTGGCCATCGGCGAATCCGCATATGAGGTCGGTACGGTGAAAACCGACACCGAAGCGGTAAACCGCGAAATTCTCGCTTTCCGCTCCGTCGGTGATGAAGCTTGGAAGCAGCTTAAGGCCGGGCTTGATGACGGCTGGCGTCCGGTTGCAGCGGAAGTGGTCCGCAATACCCGGGATGCCTTGCATGATTATGTGCGGATGCACATGATCCGTCGGTCCGGGAAATTCCACGCCGGTGACAAGGTGTCTCTGACGTTGTTCGGGTTCGACTGGGAAGTGCGGGTTTCTTCCGATGGTAAACGCGTTCAGGTCAAACTGCCCGAAACCGCTTGGGAAGAAGTGGATCGGGCGTTGGTACAGGAATATTCGGACATGAAGGAGCTTGCCATCGCGGCTCTGATCCGGTTCAGCCCGTCGATCCACAAAGTCTTCGAAGATGATGTCGACGCTTGGGCTTTACGCTTGGCTGCGGGGGCGTCGGTGACGCCGATCATGTAAGTCTGGTTCAGTTTAAAACGATTTGAAAGCCCGAACACAAGCTGCCTCAAGGCGTTTCTGAGCGTCTTGAGGAGCTGTCGCACGGGCTTGATGCCTCGTGGCGCAGTAAACTCTGCCCGTTTAAGGTCAAGCGCTGATGCTGTTCCACAGTTCGAATTCTTCGCTCCGCGCCTGGCGCAGCTCGGTCTCGACGTCGGTCGACAGCAGCAAGTCCATTTTGGGAGACACGTTTTCACGCGGCAAATCCAGCTTGATCGATAGCCGGTTTTCCAAAAACGCGATCAAACCAGACTGATCTTCATAGCGGAACAGGTGGTCAATCGAAGTCCCGTTGGGGCGTGGTTCGAGAAATTTGGCCTGACTGCCGACATTGGCGAAACCAGGCGGCTTTTCCTGACAATAAGCGCTGACAAAGTCGTCGAAACTGACCTCATGGGTCGAATTCGGTTTGCCTTCCATGAAGGGGCGCTGGCGATATCGGTACCAGCTTCCCAGCCAACTGACCGGTTCGCGCATCACCGCCATGGTTTCCATCTGCGTCTTGCAAGCCTTTTCGAACATTGGTCGGAAAAACCGATTGTAGCGGTAAAGCGGAGCATGTTTCAGTTCAGGCGGATCCAGTACCGTCATCGATGCAAGCGGTGACAGGGCCTTTTCATATGCCGTGGTGCCGGTTTTCGGAACCGAGAGGAAGACTAATTTTTCTTTCCAAAACACCAACATATCGTGATCTTTGCCCATTTTGTTTAAGTCTGTGCGGCCGATTAAACCATTCCTTAACCTAAACGGTCAAACCTGAATATGTCAAAATTGATATTGCAATGTTCTTGTTTTGATCTCATAGATGAATATAAGAACAAGAGAAGAACATTATGGTGATTGCCGCCCCCTTGCGGGTGTGGGATAAGGAACCGGATAAATGGCAATGGCAGATCTACTTTCCATGGATAACAAACGTAACGCGGACAAACAGAAAGCGCTGGATAGCGCTTTGGCCCAGATTGAGCGTCAATTTGGGAAAGGCTCTATCATGAAGCTGGGCGGTGAAAATGCCGTGCAGGAGATCGAGGCGACATCGACCGGATCGTTGGGGTTGGACATTGCGCTTGGTATCGGCGGTCTGCCCAAGGGTCGGATTATTGAAATTTACGGACCGGAAAGTTCGGGCAAGACCACGCTGACGCTGCATTGCGTTGCCGAGGAACAGAAAAAAGGTGGCATCTGCGCTTTTGTTGACGCTGAACATGCGCTCGATCCGCAATATGCCAAGAAACTGGGCGTCAATCTGGATGAGCTGCTGATCAGCCAACCCGATACCGGCGAACAGGCATTGGAAATCGTCGACACGCTGGTGCGCTCGGGCGCGGTCAGCATGGTGGTGGTCGATTCCGTCGCGGCCCTGACGCCGAAATCGGAACTCGAAGGCGATATGGGCGACAGCAGCGTCGGCGTCCAAGCCCGCCTGATGAGCCAGGCAATGCGCAAGCTGACCGGTTCGATCAGCCGATCGAAATGCATGGTTATTTTCATCAATCAGATTCGGATGAAAATCGGCGTGATGTTCGGCAGCCCGGAAACTACCACTGGCGGCAACGCGTTGAAATTCTACAGCTCGGTGCGTCTGGATATCCGTCGGATCGGTGCGATCAAGGACCGGGACGAAGTTGTCGGCAATGCTACCCGCGTCAAGGTGGTCAAGAACAAGGTCGCGCCGCCGTTCAAGCAGGTGGAATTCGACATCATGTATGGTGAAGGCATTTCCAAGACCGGTGAATTGCTGGACTTGGGCGTCAAGGCCGGGGTGGTAGAAAAGTCCGGTGCTTGGTTCAGTTATAATGACGAACGTCTGGGGCAGGGGCGCGAAAATGCCAAGCAATTCCTGAAAGACAACTCGGATGTGGCGCTAGAAATCGAAGACAAGATCCGCGCCGCCAACGGGCTTGAATTCGACATGAAACGCGAAGAAGGCGACGATATCATCGAAGCCTGAGCGTTTCTTGATCGCCGATTACCAAAGGCCGGGTGCGTTCTGCGCGTCCGGCCTTTTACTTGCTGTGGACACGGGGTCGTCAGAGGGATAAATCAGCGTGACCATTGTCTTGCCCGGGAACCCCAACCGATGCCCAGCCTTAACGAAGTCCGTTCGACCTTTCTGAACTATTTCGAAAAACAGGGGCACGAAGTCGTGTCCTCCAGCCCGCTTGTACCGCGAAACGACCCGACATTGATGTTTGTCAATTCCGGTATGGTTCAGTTCAAGAACCTGTTCACCGGGGTCGAACATCGCGATTACAAACGTGCCACAACGGCGCAAAAATGTGTGCGGGCGGGTGGCAAACATAACGATCTGGACAATGTTGGGTACACTGCGCGGCACCACACTTTCTTTGAAATGCTGGGCAATTTCAGTTTTGGCGATTATTTCAAAAACGAAGCGATCCCGTTTGCGTGGAATTTGGTGACCAAAGAATTCGGCATCGATAAGTCGAAGCTGCTGACCACCGTGTATCACACCGATGACGAAGCGTTCGAGATCTGGAAAAAGGTCGGCGTTCCCGAAGACAGGATCATCCGCATCGCCACGTCGGACAACTTCTGGCAGATGGGCCCGACCGGCCCCTGCGGGCCTTGTACCGAGATTTTTTATGATCATGGCGATCATATCTGGGGCGGCCCTCCGGGCAGCCCGGAAGAAGATGGCGACCGCTTTATCGAAATCTGGAACGTCGTGTTCATGCAAAATGAACAATTCGAAGACGGTTCGATGCGGGCATTGGACATGCAATCGATCGATACCGGCATGGGGCTGGAACGGATCGGTGCCTTGTTGCAGGGCAGCCACGATAATTATGACACCGATCTGTTCAAATACTTGATCGAGGCCAGCGCGAATGCGACCAATGTCGACCCTTACGGTGACAAAAACGTGCATCACCGGGTGATTGCTGATCACTTGCGTTCGACCTCCTTCCTGATCGCCGATGGGGTGATGCCAAGCAATGATGGCCGGGGCTATGTTCTGCGCCGGATCATGCGGCGGGCGATGCGGCATGCACACCTGTTGGGGGCAAAGGACCCGGTTATGCACCGGCTCGTTTCGGCGCTGGTGACCCAGATGGGCGCGGCCTATCCCGAACTACGTCAGGCTCAACCGATGATCGAGGAAACGCTGAAACTGGAAGAAACCCGGTTCAAGCAGACGCTGGATCGCGGGCTGAAGCTTCTGGATGATGAAATCGACGGCCTGCCCGAAGGTGCTGCATTGCCCGGTGCAGCGGCGTTCAAGCTGTATGACACGTTTGGTTTCCCGCTCGACCTGACCCAAGACGCGTTACGCGAAAAGGGGCTCAGCGTCGATATTGATGGGTTCGATTCCGCGATGAATGATCAAAAGGCCAAGGCGCGCGCCGCTTGGGCCGGGTCTGGCGAAGCCGCTGACGCGACCATCTGGTTCGACATTGCCGAAAATAAGGGCGTGACCGACTTTCTCGGCTATGACACCGAGGTCGCGGAAGGTCAGGTGATCGCGCTGGTCAAGGACGGGATGCAGGTTGACAAGGTCGGCAAGGGTGACAGCGTACAGATCGCAATGAACCAAACACCTTTCTATGCCGAAAGTGGTGGTCAGGTCGGTGATACCGGGGTGTTGAAGTCCGAAACCGGGACTGTCCGGATCATCGACACAAGAAAAGCCGCCGGTGTCTTCATCCATTTCGGGGAAGTGACCGAAGGCCAGATTTCGCTGAACGAAGGCGCGGTGCTAGAGGTTGATCATGATCGCCGCACCGCGATCCGGGCCAACCATTCTGCTACCCACCTGTTGCACGAAGCCCTGCGCGAATGCTTGGGCGATCACGTCGCGCAGCGCGGCTCGCTCAATGCCCCGGACCGGCTGCGGTTCGATTTTAGCCATGGCAAGGCATTGTCTGATAGCGAGCTGAGCAAGGTCACCGAAGATGTAAATACCTTCATCCGTCAGAACACATCGGTTGAAACCCGGATCATGACCCCGGACGATGCGCGCGAAATCGGGGCGCAGGCCCTTTTCGGCGAAAAATACGGTGACGAGGTGCGGGTGGTCTCGATGGGCCAGGCCGCAACCGGCAAAGGACAGGATGGTCAAACCTATTCTCTCGAACTCTGCGGTGGCACCCATGTGAAACAGACCGGCGATATCGGCATGTGCGTGATCCTTGGCGACAGCGCTTCCAGCGCTGGCGTGCGCCGGATCGAAGCGCTGACCGGGCAGGCGGCGCTGAACTATCTGCACGATCAGGCCGCAACTCTGGCGTCGGTGATGGCATCTCTGAAATCGCAGCCTTCTGAAGTGGCAGACCGGGTCGACGCTCTCTTGTCGGAACGCAAGGCACTCTCCAACGAGGTCGCGCAACTGCGCCGCGAACTGGCCATGGCCGGTGGCGCCGGGCAGGGCGGTGGCGAAGCCAAAGACATCAATGGGGTGAAATTCCTCGCTCAGGTGGTGACCGGTGTGTCGGGCAAAGACCTGCCGGCGCTGATCGACGAACATAAGGACCGGCTCGGGTCCGGCGCGGTGCTGCTGATTGCTGATACCGGCGACAAAGTGGCGGTGGCTGCGGGCGTGACCAAAGACCTGACCGACAAAGTGTCTGCGGTCGATCTGGTCAAGGCGGCGGTTCTCGAATTGGGCGGCAAGGGCGGCGGCGGTCGTCCCGATATGGCACAGGGTGGCGGCAAAGATGCATCGAATGCTGATGCCGCGATCAAGGCGGCCGAGGCGGTCATTTGATTTCGACCGTTTGGTCAAATTCTGATCGACCCCTTTGCCGAAATGCGTATGTTTCGGACGAAAGAGTCGATCAAATCAAAGGAGAAAGAAATGGGCGCACTTTGGATCGCACATGTGACCGTCACCGATGACGAAGCTTACGGCAAATACGCCAAATTGGCGGGCCCCGCGATTGCCAAGCACGGCGGTGAATTCATCGCCCGTGGGGGTCGTTTCGTGCAACTTGAAGGCAAGGAACGGCCGCGCAACGTGGTGGCGCGTTTCCCCGACGTGGATACCGCGGTCGCTTGTTATCACAGCCCGGAATACCAAGAAGCACTTAACCACGCGCGCGGTGCGTCTGAGCGTGAGTTGATGGTCGTCGAAACCACCGACTGAGGCGTTCATCTTGGGTGAAATACTCCGGGGGTGAATGCGCGCCATGCGCGCAGAGGGGGCAGCGCCCCTTCAGCCCGCCCGCGGCAGGCGTGAAAGGGCAACGCCCTTTCTGTTTCAGTATGGGTTCTTTGCTGACCGGTCTTCAGACAGCGATATCTGCCGCCGCGTCACCAGCAATTCGATGGCATCGGCCAGATGCTCTTCTTGGATGTTGTAGTCACCGCGCCCGACACGTAATTTATGCGCCTCGATCATGACATCGGCGTGCGAACACCCCATCGGTGGTTCAAACCGATAACAGGCCAGTTCGATCAGAAACCCCATTGGATCGGTGAAATAGATCGAATCCATGAAACCGCGATCCTTGGCCCCGGAATGTTTGATGCGGCGTTCGTCCAACCGTTTCACCGCCTGAGAAAATGTCGCCTTGCTGACGTTGAGCGCCAGATGATGGACGCAACCGGGATCGGTTGGTGTGCGGCGCGGATCGGGTTTGCGGGTTTCATTGGTAAATACCGTGATCAGACGCCCGTCACCTGGGTCAAAGTAAAGATGGCCTTCGTCCGGGTTGTCCAGATTGGGCTGATCGAAAACGAAGGGCATGCCAAGCAGGCCTTCCCAGAAATCAATCGATGTTTGCCGGTCGGCACCCGTCAGCGTGATATGGTGGATGCCCTGAGACTGCAATTTGCGCATTTGTCCATTCCTCCCCGGCGAACTGTTGTTCAAGCAGTAGCGCAACATCGGGCTTGGGCAAAAGAAAACCCCGGCGCGAAGGCCGGGGTTTTGTATCAGCTATTGGCTTTTGCCATGCGTTTGCGTTCGTGCGGATCCAGATAGCGTTTGCGCAACCGGATCGCGTTCGGGGTGACCTCGACCAATTCGTCGTCGTTGATATAGGCGATGGCCTCTTCCAGCGACAGAGTGATCGGGGTGGTCAGACGGACCGCTTCATCGGTACCCGAGGCCCGCACGTTGGTCAATTTCTTGCCCTTGAGCGGGTTCACTTCCAGATCGTTTTCCCGGCTGTGTTCGCCGATGATCATGCCCTGATACACTTTGGTCTGTGCCCCGAGGAACATCTTGCCACGCTCTTCGAGGTTCCACAGCGCATAGGCCACCGCTTCGCCATCTTCCATAGAAATCAGAACACCGGCACGACGGCCCGGGATCGCGCCCTTGAACGGGGTCCAGCCGTGGAATACCCGGTTCAGCACGCCGGTGCCGCGGGTATCGGTCAGGAATTCGCCGTGATAACCGATCAGACCGCGCGACGGCACATGAGCGATGATCCGGGTCTTGCCGGCGCCAGCCTGACGCATTTCGACCAGTTCGCCCTTGCGGGCACCGGTGATCTTTTCGATCACTGCGCCGGAATATTCATCATCAACATCGACGGTGATTTCTTCGACCGGCTCCATCCGCTGACCGTTTTCTTCACGCATGATCACTTGCGGGCGCGAAATGGATAGTTCAAAACCTTCGCGGCGCATGTTTTCGATCAATACGCCCATCTGCAATTCGCCACGGCCAGACACTTCGAAAGCCTCGCCGCCCGGTGTGTCGGCGATCTTGATGGCGACGTTGGATTCCGCTTCTTTCATCAGACGTTCGCGGATCACCCGGCTTTGCACTTTCTTGCCATCACGGCCGGCCAACGGGCTGTCATTGATACCGAAGGTGACGGTGATGGTCGGCGGATCGATCGGTTGCGCGTCAAGCGCAACGTCGACCGCCAATGCGCAAATCGTGTCGGCCACCGTGGCCTTGGACATGCCCGCGATGGACACGATGTCACCGGCCATGGCTTCTTCGATGTCCTGCATCTGCAGACCGCGGAATGCCTGAATCTTAGTGACGCGGAACTGTTCGATTTTCTGCCCGATCCGGCTGAGCGCCTGAACGGTGGCACCGACCTTAAGCTTGCCGGTTTCGACCCGGCCAGTCAGGATGCGTCCGACAAAGGGATCGGACCCCAATGTGGTGGCCAGCATGCTGAAATCTTCGCCCTGGTGCTTGATCTGCTTCGGCGCCGGCACGTGATTGACGATCAGGTTGTAAAGCGCATGAAGATCCTTGCGTGGCCCATCCAATTCAGGATCGGCCCAGCCATTACGGCCGGAAGCATAAAGATGCGGGAAATCGAGCTGATCCTCGTCGGCACCCAGGCTGGCGAACAGGTCGAAACATTCGTCCAACGCCCGGTCGGGTTCGGCATCGGGTTTGTCGACCTTGTTCAGCACAACGATGGGGCGCAGGCCTAGGGCCAGTGCCTTGGAGGTGACGAATTTGGTTTGCGGCATCGGGCCTTCGGCCGCATCGACCAGCAGCACCACGCCATCGACCATCGACAGAATTCGTTCGACTTCACCGCCGAAATCGGCGTGGCCGGGAGTGTCGACGATGTTGATGCGGGTGTCTTTCCATTCCACTGAAGTCGGCTTGGCGAAAATGGTGATACCGCGTTCGCGTTCCAGATCGTTGCTGTCCATCGCGCGCTCGGCGACGGCCTGATTTTCACGAAAGGCACCCGATTGCTTCAGCAGCTCGTCCACGAGGGTGGTTTTGCCGTGGTCAACGTGGGCGATGATGGCGATGTTGCGCAGATCCATGGGTAGTCCTTGGGTTGTTCGCGGCCCGGCTATACCGGATCGGGTCAAAAGACCAGAGATAAAGGGGCATCGGGGGTGTTTTTCGCATATGCAGCATTGGCTGGGCGCTGCAGGGCTGCCCCAGAACGAAAAAAGCCGCCCCATGTCGGGCGGCTTTCAATTTGGGGTCTGACACAGATCAAAACGGGATTTCATCATCCAGATCGCGCGACGACGTTCCGCCGCCTTGGCCAGACTGGCTATCTTGACCGCCGCCCTGGTTGCCACCGCCGTAATCGTTGCCACCATAGCCGCCGCCGTAGCCACCCTGATCGCCGCCACCATAGCTGCCACCGCCGCCGCCTTCGCCGCCGCGGCTGTCGAGTAGGGTCAGTTCCCCGCGATAGGGGCGCAGCACCACTTCGGTCGAATAGCGGTCCTGACCGGATTGATCTTGCCATTTGCGGGTTTCAAGCTGGCCCTCGATATAGACCTTGGACCCTTTGCGCAGATATTGCTCCGCGATCCGCGCCAAAGGTTCGGAAAAAATCGCCACCGAATGCCATTCGGTACGTTCACGCCGTTCGCCGGTATTGCGGTCTTTCCAGTTTTCCGAGGTCGCAATCCGCAGATTGCAGACTTTGCCGCCATTCTGGAAACTGCGCACTTCGGGGTCACGGCCCAGATTGCCCACCAGAATTACCTTATTTACCGATCCGGCCATTTTTTTTCTCCCCGTCGAGTCGTTTGAGCAATGCTTACACCACGCCCTGAAGGAAAGGTAAAGTTTTCCAGAAAACGGCGCCAACAGGGATAAACCGCAGTTATAGAGCGGTGAAAAGGGCGAATTCAGCATCGCGGTCCAATGGTTTTCTTCAGCTTTGTTCTTCATCCCCAAATGGGAAGCGAACGTCGCCAAAAAGGGAGATTTCGAAATGAAACACGCTGTGAATGCGCTTGGCTTTGGTTTGGTCATGACCTTGAGCACCCTGCCGGTGCTGGCATCCGAAGGCTGGGTGGCTCTCACACCAGAAATCCGTGCCCGAATTGTCGAGAAACTGACGAACGAAGGTTTCGAGGTGCGCAAGATCAAGGTCGAAGATGGCTCTTACGAAGCCTATGCGCTGAAAGATGGCAAGAAGCTGGAAATTTATCTGGATGGCGCGCTGCAAGTGATGACCACCAAAGGCGACGATTGATGGGAACATGGCTGGCACCGCGTTGCAACGGTGCCCGTGCCTATCTTACAGAAAGGGGAAGATACGTGAAAAATTGCAAAGTCTGGGATTCGGTTGTCCGCCTGACGCATTGGGGCGTCGCGCTTGGAATCGTTTTGAACGGAGTGGTCATCAATGATGAAAGCAAGCTTCATACCCGCATCGGCTATACCGTTATAGCACTGGTGGTGTTGCGGCTGATCTGGGGGCTGATCGGCAGTCACCATGCCCGATTTGCCGATTTTCCGCCAGATCCGGCCGCGTCAATGGATCAATTGTCCGACATGGTCAGCGGTCGCAAACACATCCATCTGGGCCATACGCCGCTTGGGGCGTTGATGATCTATAACCTTTGGGCGTCAATCCTGATGATTGGTCTGTCGGGTTACATGATGACCACCATTAGATTTTGGGGCGTTGAATGGGTCGAAGGAATGCACGAAATCTTTGCCAATTGGGTCTATTTTTCGGCGCTGCTTCATGTTGTCGCGGTCATATTGGAAAGCCGCAGAATCGGGGTTAACCTGCCATTGGCGATGGTGACCGGTGTCAAATCCGTGCAGAGCAAGAAGGTATAACAGCTTTGAAATCTGGTAATCCCATATTGCGGGCAGGCATGGGTCTGGGTTTTCTGATCCTGGCCCAGAGCTTTGCAGCGTTCTTTTTCCTGTCCGATATCTTTTTTGATTTCATCAAGCAGGGCAGTCAAATTTTCAGCTCCGGCGATACCGGTCATCTGATCTTGGAAGTGGCCGCAGCGCTGACGCTTATCCTGTCGGTGGTGTTTGAAACCCGCTATCTCATCCGGTTGCTGTTGCGGCAGGAACAATTGACCCGGGGCATGCAGATTGCTTCGGGGGCGCTGCATGATCTGATGCTGGCCTATTACGAAGACTGGCGGCTGACGCCATCCGAACAAGATGTCGCCGGATTTGCGATCAAGGGCGCATCCATCGCCGAAATCGCTGAATTGCGCGGCACAGCACAAGGAACGATCAAGGCCCATCTCAATGCAATTTACCGCAAAGCGGGGGTCTCAGGCCGGGGCGAATTGATCAGTCTTTTGATCGAAGATCTGATGTCAGTGCCATTGTTGCAGGGCGATGGTGCGCAATCGATTGCCTAATCCGAGGGGGAGGCTGGAAATTTGCGCTGTGTCGCGTATAGTAAGCACGGACATCGAAGTGAGTGACGATAATGCGGATAGTTTGGGCATTGGGAATGGCGATGGCTTTGGTCGCTGGCGAAGGCGCAGAGGCTGATATTTTTTCCTCCAAATCGCGGACAAAACTATTCAAATCTCATACCAAGGTTTTGGACAACCGTGCAGCCAGCCAATACAGGAATTCCGTGCGTCTGAAACCGGCTACGGTGCATACGCCGACCAAATGGGGCAGCGCGGGTTTCAGCGGCAAATATAAAGGGCCTTATCTGGATATGGCCCGTTCAGCGGCGTCGCGCCATGGTGTACCCGAAGATTTGTTTTTGCGTCTTGTTCAGCAGGAATCCGGGTTTAATTCCCGCGCAAAATCGCCCAAGGGCGCGCTTGGGCTGGCGCAGCTCATGCCACAGACCGCTCGTACCCTGGGGGTCGATCCACATGATCCATCCGAAAATCTTGAAGGTGGTGCGCGGTATCTGGCGCAACAATATCGGCGGTTCGGGTCATGGCGATTGGCGCTGGCCGCGTATAACGCTGGACCCGAAGCCGTTGAAAAATATGGCGGTGTGCCACCGTATCAGGAAACCCGGAATTACGTAAAAGTCATCTGGGGCAGCTAGTCTTTTAAATCCTATTTAATTTGTCAGGTACTTGTGCGATACAAATCAGAATCGCGCAAACTTCGGGTGTCGCGGGTACGAAACGTACGCAAAGGTAACCCATGCCAACGCTTGGAAATTTGAGTGTCGGAACCGCAATTCTGGCGGCGCTTTCGACCGTGTCGACCATCGCCGCAGAACCTGCTTTCAGGACCAAGGTCGCTTTGGGGGAAGCAATGTTCTTCGACATGGAGCTGTCGAAGAACCGAAGTCAGGCCTGTGCCAGCTGTCACCAGCCGGAATATGGCTTTGCTGATGGGCGTGGTGCGGTATCGGTCGGCGATGATGGGATTTCTCTTGGGGACCGCAATGCACCGACAGCCAGTTATGCCGCCTTTTCACCGCGATTTCATCAGCGCGAGGATGGGGCTTGGGTCGGTGGTCAGTTTTTGGACGGACGCGAACCGGATCTGGCCGGGCAGGCGGGCGGTCCGCCGCTCAATCCGGTGGAAATGGGAATGCCGGACAAGGCAAGCGTGGTGATGCGACTTCAAGAAAACCCTGACTATGTCATGTCGATGCGGGTGCTGTTTTCTGATGATATCTTTGATGATACCGACCGCGCCTTTGCGGCAATGACCGAAAGCATCGCGGCATTCGAACGGACCGATTTCTTTACCCCGTTCGATTCCAAATACGACCGTTTCTTGCGCGGTGAGGTGGCGTTGACCCCGCAAGAAGACCTTGGCCGTCTGCTGTTTTTTTCCGAACAGTTCACCAACTGCAACCAGTGCCATCAGTTGAACGCCAGTCCGGTATCGCGGTCCGAGACCTTCACCAACTATGAATATCACAATATCGGTGTGCCGGTGAATGTCGCGGTACGGTCCGAAAACGGGCTGGGTGCGGATCACGTTGATCGCGGATTGTTGGATAATCCGGCAGTAGACGATCCAAGCGAAGCGGGTAAATTCAAGGTGCCGACCCTGCGCAATGTCGCGGTGACCGGGCCGTATATGCATAATGGTGTGTTCTCTGACCTGCGCACCGTGGTGCTGTTCTACAACAAATACAATTCCAAGGCTGCCAAGCGTCAGATCAACCCGGAAACTGGTCAGCTTTGGGCGCTTCCGGAAGTGGACGGTACCTTGTCGATGGAACAATTGACCCATGGCCCGGCGCTGGAAGATGATCGGATCGATGCGTTGGTGGCGTTTTTGAAGACGCTGACCGATGCGCGCTACGAAGATTTTCTTGAGGACTGAAGTAACGCATGTGCCGTCAGGCTATGATGTTGACCTGGTTGCTTTGAGCCGTTGCGCAAATCACGGGGCGATCGTCCGGTATGGTTCTGAATGAAGCGGGAAAAATAAGCGGCGCTGCCAAATCCCAGCTGGTCGGCGATGTCCTTGAGTGGGGTATCTGTGGTTTCGATCAGATCGCGTGCGGCATACAGGCTGCGCTGTGCCAGAATATCGGCTGCGGTGAGCCCTAAACAGTCCTTACAACTGCGGGACAGGTGGGTCGGGGTGACTCCCAAGATCCGGGCGAAATCGGCCATCGTCATGACATCGGCAAAGTGTTTTCTGACCAGTGCAGAGAAGGCGTTGACCAGGCGCTGCGCCCCGGACATGCGCTGTGGTTCCGGCAATGCATCAATACGGCGGCGCAGGCTGACCGATAACAGCGCCGCATATGCGCGGCAGGCATCTTCGTGAAACGGTTGGTCCGACTGGGCCTCTTTGTGGATCGCATCCAATGCGCCGGTGATTTCGGCCTGTTCCTGCACGCTTCGCAGCTGTAGCACCTGCGGGGCGTCGGGCAACTTGGCCTCGGTCACCCAAGCGGGGTCCAGCGCCAGCACCAAACCAGCACCAGTGCGGCCCAGATCAAGCGAAAATAATGTACCGGAAGGCACGATGATGGCGCAATGCACACCGATCCCGCGTTTGCGACCGTTCAAAGCCGCCAGCGCTTGGCCCTTGGTGGTCCAGATCAACCGATAATCGGAAACGTCATGCAACAGTGACAGCCGCCAAGGTGCGCCACGAATAAAACGGGCGGTGGTATCCAGTGAAATTCTGGTGGCGTTTGGATCAAGTGTCATTGATGCACATAACGGTTTGCGGTGCGTGAACAGACGGTTGCCCCATAGTTTGTCAGAATGTTGAAATATGTAAAGGATTTCCGCCAATCAGGGGTTGGCGGGGTCGAATTTAGTCCAATATTTCATCTTCGACCGGAACCAGGTGCGTTGCCGTTTGGCGAATTGGCGGGTGGCGATGGTGGCCGCTTCGCGGGCTTCATTCAGCGTCAGGTCACCCTTGATATAGGCGATCAGTTCGGGCGCGCCAATGGCTTTGGATGACAACCGGCTGGGATCCCAGTCGGCCAGATTGTTCCGGGCTTCGTCAAGCGCGCCTTGCTCCAGCATCTGGTCGAAACGCCGGGCAATCCGGGCGTTTAACCAGTCCTTGCTCACGTCGAACAGGATCGGCGTTGCGTCACACAAGGGCAACAGAGGTGGCGGAGTGTCGTCCTGCCACGTGGCGATACCGCGCCCGGTGCTGCGCAGCACTTCCCAAGCACGCTGCACCCGCATCGGATTGAGTTCATCAATCCGCGCGCGGCTTGCGGGATCAAGTTCGGCCAGCAATGCTTCGCGCCCGTCTTGCGTCATGCGGGCATCGGCTTCGGCGCGGATCGCGGACGGGGTGGCGGGAATATCGGCCAGACCTTCGGTCAGGGCCGTAAAATAAAGCCCGGTGCCGCCAACGATGATTGGACGGGGATCACTTTCCAAAATCTGTGCGACTTCTCGCAGCCAATGTCCGACCGAATAATCGGCCTGAGCCGGAACATGGCCATAAAGCCGATGCGCCAGCTCGGCTTCTTCTTCACTATTGGGACGGGCGGTCAGAATTCGCCAGTTGCTATAAACCTGAATTGCATCGGCGTTGACGATGGCGCCACCATGCCGCCGCGCGATATCCAGCGCCAGGGCGGATTTGCCCGAAGCGGTGGGCCCGGCAATCAGCACCGGACGGTCGGCAGGGATGTCATCGATTGAAATCATGAGGGGGAGATACAGCCAATCCTTGGTTTTTTTAAGAGGGAAGCCGCGAATTCTGCTATTCACCGCATCTGTCATTGAACCCGGCGGCGATTTCCGACATTTTGCGGCCAATTCCAAGACCTGAAAAACGGAGCACATAATGGCCGCCGATGCCGAACCCCTCTCGCCCCCGGTTCCTGAAGCTAAATTCAAACGGGTGATGCTGAAAATTTCGGGCGAGGCGCTGATGGGTCCGCAGGGATTCGGGCTGCACCCACCGACCGTCGAACGGATCGCGCGCGAGGTCAAATCAGTCCATGACCTAGGCGTTGAAATCTGCATGGTCATTGGCGGCGGCAATATTTTCCGCGGGCTGCAGGGATCGGCGCAGGGGATGGAACGTACCACCGCCGATTACATGGGGATGTTGGCGACGGTGATGAACGCGCTGGCGATGCAATCGTCTCTCGAAGCCATGGGCGTGTTTACCCGGGTGATCAGTGCCATTCCGATGGATCAGGTTTGCGAACCCTATATCCGCCGCCGCGCGGTGCGCCATCTGGAAAAGAAACGGGTCTGCATCTTTGCCGCAGGGACCGGCAATCCCTATTTCACCACCGACACGGCTGCTACGCTGCGCGCCAACGAAATGGCCTGCCAGGCGATTTTCAAGGGCACCAAGGTGGACGGGGTCTATGACAAGGACCCGGTGAAATACCCCGATGCCAAACGATTCGAACGAGTCAGCTATGACGAAGTTCTGGCCCAGCATCTGGGCGTCATGGACGCTTCGGCGATTGCTTTGGCGCGCGACAACAACGTGCCGATCATTGTTTTCAGCCTGGATGAACCCGACGGGTTCCGGGGCATTCTGGCCGGGCAAGGCACCTATACAACGGTTCACGGTTAAGGCTAGTCTGACGCAGGCCGGACAAAACGGCAGGCGTGCGCTACCCAGATAAGGAAAAGCAAGATGTCCGAAGATTTCATGATTGATACCGATGACCTTGAGCGCCGGATGCAGGGGGCCATGGGCGCTCTGAAAACCGAATTCGCGTCGTTGCGGACCGGGCGTGCCTCGTCTTCGATGTTGGAACCGGTGATGGTCGAAGCTTATGGCCAGAGAACCCCGATCAATCAGGTTGGTACGATCAACGTGCCCGAACCTCGTATGGTTACCATCAATGTCTGGGACAAATCGATGGTGGGCGCGGTGGAAAAGGCAATCCGCAACAGTGGTTTGGGCATCAACCCGCAACTGAACGGCACGATCATCATGCTGCCGATCCCGGAATTGAACGAAGAACGCCGCCGTGATCTGACCCGTGTAGCCGCGCAATATGCCGAAAGCGCCCGGGTAGCGATCCGCAATGTGCGTCGCGACGGGATGGATCAAGTGAAAAAAGCGAAAGCTGACGGCATGTCGGAAGACGACCAGAAATTCTGGGAAACCGAAGTGCAGGATCTGACTAACAAATACATTTCCAATGTCGATCAGGCGCTTGAAGGCAAACAAGCCGAGATCATGCAGGTCTGATCGGATTGATTTGATGCTCAATAAACCCGCCTCCGAAACCGGTCCGCGCCATGTGGCCATCATCATGGATGGCAATGGTCGCTGGGCGCAGGCACGGGGGCGACCGCGGTTGTTCGGGCACCATGCCGGGGCCCGAAGGGTGCGCGAAATCGTCGAAGCCTGCCCCGATCTGAGGGTGAAATACGTCACCATCTTTGCTTTCTCGACCGAGAACTGGAAACGAACCCAAGTCGAAGTGGCCGGGTTGATGAGCCTGTTTCGTCGCTATATCACCAAGGAAGCCAAGGCGCTGCACGACGAAGGTGTACGGGTGCGGTTCATCGGTGACAGGGTGCGGCTGGATAAAAAGCTGATCGCCATGATGGACGAACTGGAGCTGTTGACCGCTGAAAATGATCGGGTGCATCTGACCATTGCGCTCAATTATGGCGGTCGGGACGAAGTCGCCCGCGCAACCAAGCGATTGGCGCAGGATGTAGCCGCAGGCAAACTCAATCCCGAAGAAGTGGATGAAGAAACCCTGCCTAGATACCTCGACACTTGCGTTTTGCCGGATCCGGATTTGGTGATCCGTACCAGCGGTGAAGCGCGGATTTCCAATTTTCTGCTGTGGCAGTCGGCTTATGCAGAATATGAATTTATCGATACGCTTTGGCCCGATTTCAGCCGGGACATCTTTGCCGATCTGGTTAAAAAATATGGGGCCCGGGATCGACGGTTCGGTGCGGTCAAGGCATGAGTGCGGATTCGAAATGGAATGATCTGATACCGCGCGTTCTGTCGGCGTTGGTGATGGTTGTTGTCGGTGTCGCAGCGATTTGGGCCGGGGGCACGATATTCATTGCGTTGATAGCGGTGCTGGCCGGCCTGATGATCTGGGAATTGATGCGGATGCTGGAGCCAGAGAATGGCGCGTCGCGGATATGGATGGCGCTGCTGACCACCGCTGCCATCGCGGCGGTTTCGTTCTTGCCGCCACCTGCGCGGCTGCCGGTTGTCTTGGCCCCGGTTCTGGTCGGTCTGTCATCGGTTCGCAGCCATCGCGCGATCTGGCTGGCTTATGGCGTGGTTGTGATGCTGGGGGCCTTTAGCGCCCTTAATTTGCGCGCGGGAGGGCCGATTTGGATTGTCTGGCTGGTCTCTGTCGTGGCCGTTTGCGACATTGCCGGTTATTTTGCCGGGCGCGTTCTGGGCGGGCCTAAATTCTGGCCTCGGGTCAGTCCGAAAAAAACTTGGTCCGGAACCATCGCGGGATGGATCGGTGCGGCGCTGGTTGGGACATGGTTCATGACTCAAAGCCCCGCCGGCCCGGAATTGGTGTTTGTCAGCGTCATCATGGCGTTTGCGTCGCAACTGGGCGATGTTGCCGAAAGTGCCATCAAGCGGACGGTCGGGATTAAGGACAGTTCCAATCTGATTCCGGGCCATGGCGGGGTGCTTGACCGGTTCGACGCCATGCTGGGTGCGCTGTTGCTGGCGCTGTTCGCCGGGTTTTTCACAAGCTTCTTGCCGGGTGTCGGATGAGACGGGTTTCTATCTTTGGCGCCACCGGGTCGATAGGTCAAAACACCATCGATCTGATCGCCCGTGCGCCCGAAACCTATGACGTCGTGGCGTTGTCGGGCGGGCGGAACATCGTGCAACTTGCACGGGATGCGCACGATTTGCGCGCCGAGGTGGCAGTGACCGCCTTTCCCGAACTGTTGCCCGACCTGCGGGATGCGTTGGCCGGATCTGGGATCGAAGCAGCAGCAGGGCAGGCGGCATTGCTGGAAGCGGCCGAGCGGCCCGCTGACTGGGTGATGTCGGCGATCGTCGGCGTCGCAGGATTGGCACCGGGATTGAAAGCACTGGAACAAGGCGCGACGCTGGCGCTTGCCAACAAGGAATCTTTGGTCGCGGCCGGACCCTTGTTGATGGAAACCGCGCGCCGCCATAATGCCCGTGTACTGCCGGTAGACAGCGAACATTCCGCGATTTTCCAAGGGCTTGTTGGGGAAGATATTGATGCCGTCGAACGCATCATCATCACCGCTAGCGGTGGCGCGTTCCGCGATTGGCCACTGGACAAACTGGCGGCGGCGACGCTGACCGAAGCGTCCAGCCATCCGAATTGGGATATGGGCCAAAGGATCACGATCGACAGCGCTTCGATGTTCAACAAGGCGTTGGAAGTCATTGAAGTTAAGGAATATTTCGGCGTCAATCCTGATCAGATAGAGGTGCTGGTGCATCCTGAATCTTTAGTTCATGCGCTGGTTGGGTTCAATGATGGGGCGCTGATGGCCCATCTGGGCGCACCGGATATGCGCCATGCCATCGGTTATGCTCTGCACTGGCCAGAACGCAAGCGGTTGCCAGTCGACCGGTTGAATCTGGCCAAGATCGGGCAGTTGAATTTCCGTTCTCCCGACCCGGCACGCTATCCGGCGCTGCGGCTGGCTTGGGAAGTGATGGAAACCGGCGGTTTGGCAGGGGCGGCGTTCAACGCGGCCAAGGAACGAGCGTTGGACTTTTTCATCGCGGGACACATTGGTTTTTTGGACATGGCACGAATCGTGGAACAGGTGCTGTCGGAAATATCCTCGGACGCGGTCCTGCTGCGGGCGGATGTCACCCTTGATAACGTCGCCCGGATCGACCAAATGTCCCGTAAGAGTGCTGACCGGTTGATCCGGGAACGCGCGTAGAGCAATATAAAGAGGCAAGAGCTTGGACATTATTTCGCAGATCCCCATCTTTGGCGGCGCGCTTTCGACCTTGCTGGCCTTTGTCGCGGCTTTGTCGGTGATCGTGGCGGTGCATGAATATGGCCATTACATCGTAGGGCGCTGGTCCGGTATCAAGGCCGAGGTGTTTTCGCTGGGGTTTGGTCCGGTGTTGTTTTCGCGCGTGGACAAACGCGGCACCCGTTGGCAGCTCGCGCTTTTGCCGTTTGGTGGATATGTCAAATTCCTAGGTGATGCCAACGCGGCTTCGGTTGGCGGTGATGACGCGGTGCTGAACGAAATCGGTGCTGATCAATCGCGCAGTACCATGTTAGGAGCGCCATTATGGGCGCGCACGGCAACGGTCGCTGCCGGGCCGGTGTTCAATTTCATCCTGTCGATAACCGTTTTCACGCTGATTGGGTTCAGCAACGGGATGGTCAAGGATCCGCTGACCGTTGGCGATCTGCATCCCATGCCTGAAGTTGTTGCGCTGCAGCCGGGTGATGAATTGGTATCAATCGCCGGGCTTGACGTACCGTCTTATAATGACGCGACCTTTGCGGATTTCCTCGACGCCTTGCCGTTGCAGCGTCAGCTTGACTATGTTGTGCGCCGCGATGGCGGTCTGGTCGAAATTTCGGCACCCTATCCGATGCCCGCAGCGATCCGTCAGCTGGCACCGCGCTCTGCGGCCTATGAAATCGACCTCAAGGTCGGGGATGTGATCACCAGTGTGGACGGTGAACCGGTTTTTGCGTTTTCGCAATTGAAAGACGCGGTCGAAACCGGTGATGGCAAAGCTTTGGCCCTGACCGTCTGGCGCGCGGGGGAAACATTGGACTTTACCCTTTCACCGCGTCGGGTAGATGAACCGCAGCTTGATGGTAGTTTTCAAACGAATTGGCGTATCGGGATTGTCGGCGCAACGCTGATGGAGCCGGCGACCGAGTTGCCAGGGATCGGCGATGCGGTGCTGAACGGGATTTCGCTGACCTGGGATATCGTGCGCAGTTCGCTGTCGGGCCTCTATCACATCATCACCGGTGCCATCAGCACCTGCAATATGTCCGGTCCTTTGGGGATCGCCGAGGTATCGGGCGCGATGGCCAGCCAAGGTGCGCAGAGCTTCGTCTATTTCATTGGTGTTTTGTCTGCTGCCGTGGGGCTGTTGAACCTGTTCCCGATCCCGATTCTCGATGGGGGGCATCTGGCTTTCTATGGCTATGAGGCGATCAGCGGCCGCCCGCCCAGCGAACGAGCGTTGAACATCATGATGCGGGCCGGGTTGGCGCTGATCCTTGGGTTGATGCTGTTTGCGCTGACCAACGATATTTTCTGTCCCTGATCCGGAGGGATTTGCCACTATTCCGTTTTTGCGGGGAGGCTTGCCCAATTGCTGCCGTATTTTTGCGGTAAGCAGATCCTGCAGGGGCGATTGTAGCGCCCCATCCACCGAGAACACGGAGCAGTGTGATGAATACTTTTCACAACGGATATCGGGGCCTCAGTCTTGTTCTGCTACTGAATTGGGACCGGATTTTGGTCCTTTCGGCGATTGCAATCGCATTGACAGCGACGGCATTTCTTACCAGCTACCGATAAACCCAAAGATTCCATCCAACATTCGACAGACCTCTTGGGCGGGTGTTTGTGCTTTTGACAACCGCTGCCAATCCCGGTACTCAGGCAGGGTATGGGATGTCTGACGGGATTGACTGAATGACCTACTTTGTTGGGCGTCGGCACGGTAATAGTGCTTTGACTGCAATCGAACTGCGCAAAATGGCTGCGGGCCTTTTTCTTTTTGTTTCAATGACCTTTGTGTCATTGCCAAACATTGCTGCGGCCCAGGATTACCGTTTCAATGCGGTCACCATCGAAGGCAATCAACGGATCGAAGCCGGCACGATCCTGACTTATGCGGGAATCGAGCGCGGCAAGACCATTTCAGCCGGCGAACTGAACGCTGCTTATCAGCGCATTTTGGCCAGTGGGTTGTTCGAAACGGTCGAAATTACCCCACGTGGCGGCACCTTGGTCGTTGCGGTCAAGGAATATCCGACGATCAACAAGATCAATATCGAAGGCAATCGCCGGCTGAAGGATGAGGATGTCCTGCCGTTGTTGCAGTCTAAATCACGTCTGGTGTTCAATCCCAAAGTTGCCGAACGTGACGCCGCGACCATCGCCGAGGCATACAATCAGCAAGGGCGGCTGTCCGCGACCGTATCCCCAAAAATCATTCGTCGAAGCGACAATCGCGTCGATCTGATCTTTGAAGTGTTCGAAGGCGGTATCACCGAAATCGAACGCATTAGCATCGTCGGCAATGATGCCTATTCCGATGGACGTCTGCGCCGGGTGCTACAGACCAAACAGGCCGGTATTCTGCGTGCGCTGATCCGTAGTGACACCTTTGTGGAAGACCGTATCGCATTCGACAAACAGGTGCTTCGAGATTTCTATCTGTCGCGTGGCTACGTCGATTTCCGCATTACCGGCGTGAACGCTGAACTGACCCGCGAACGCGATGGGTATTTCATTGCGTTCAACATCGAAGAGGGCCAACAATTCCGGGTTGGCGAGGTCTCTGCGACCAGCGATCTGGCCGAAGTGGATAGCGATGAATTCCTGAAATCGCTGAAAATGCGTTCAGGAATGATCTATTCCCCAACCATCGTGGAAAACTCCATCTCACGGATGGAACGTCTGGCCAATAAAAAGGGACTGAATTTCGTCCGTGTCGAACCGCGGATTACCCGTAATGATCGTGATTTGTCACTTGATGTCGAATTCATTCTGTCGCGTGGGCCGCGCATTTTTGTCGAGCGGATAGATATTGAAGGCAACACCACCACAATGGACCGGGTTATCCGCCGACAGTTCAAGATTGTCGAAGGCGATCCGTTCAACCCGCGCGAAATTCGTGAAAGTGCGGAAAGAATTCGGGCGCTTGGATTCTTTGCCAACGCCGACGTGAAAGCGCGGGAAGGATCGAGCCCTGATCAGGTGATCGTCGACGTCAATGTCGAAGAACAACCGACCGGCTCGCTGTCCTTCGGGGGCACTTATTCGACCAATACCGGCTTTGGTCTTCTGGTGACGTTGAAAGAGGATAATTTCCTTGGCCGGGGTCAGAAACTGAACCTGTCGGTTTCAGGGGCCACCGACAACAAGGTCTATGCGTTGAATTTCTCGGAACCCGCCTTGTTGGGGCGCGAGTTACAGTTCGATCTGGATATCGGTTATCGCGAAACCGAGACGGCTTATGCAAATTACGATTCTACTTCAATCCGGTTCAAACCGGGGATCAGCTTTCCGGTCAGCGACAACGGGCGGTTAGGCTTGTTTTATAGCGCTGAAAAGATTGAGATGATAGATGATGGTTCGACCGGCTATGGCGGCATCGTCGGGAACGAAATTGCTCAGGCAGATATCTTGTCCAGCAGTCTGGGGTTCACTTACAGCTTCGACACGCGGCGCAGCGGGCTCAATCCCAATTCCGGGGTGCTGTTCCAGTTCGGTCAGGAATTCGGCGGGCTGGGCGGCGACGTGACCTTTACCAAAAGCACCGCCAAAGCCGTGGCCCAGACCAAGGTGTTGAACGAAGAAATCACTCTGCGTGCCAGCATCGAAGGTGGGCTGCTGGAATACAATACCGGGGCCAGCCGTTCGGTTGATCGGTTTCAGATCGGCAGCGGCTTGATTCGTGGGTTTGATCCTGACGGAATCGGCCCGCGCGAAATCGTCTATGACAGCAGCGGCGACGTGGTGTCGAATGATGCGCTTGGCGGTGACATGTTCGCGGTTGCCCGGTTCGAAGCTGAATTTCCGCTGGGTTTGCCAGAAGAATACGGCATCCATGGTGGTGTGTTCTACGATGTCGGATCGGTCTGGGGCTTGGGCGATACCAGTTCGGCGACCGGAACAGTGCTCTACGAAGATTTCTCGCTGCGCCACGTGATCGGGCTTTCGCTGTTTTGGACAACGCCGGTTGGGCCGCTGCGCTTTAACTGGTCGAAAGCCTTGCAAAAGGAAACGGAAGACATTGAGCAGACCTTCAACCTGACGATTTCGACCGAATTCTGATGTCCTGGAACTGGCGTCACTGGGGGGGGGTGATCTGGCTTGCCGTCTGTGGCGCTGTGATGGCACCAGCGGTCGCAGCTCAGGACACAACAGTGGTGCGCAGTCCGGTTCTGACCATAGACTCCGAACAGCTTTATTCGGAGTCCCTGTTCGGCAAGCGGGTGCAGAATGAATTCGAAGCCGACGTTGCGGTTCTGGAAGCTGAAAATCGCCGGATCGAAGCCGAGCTGATCGAGGAAGAAAAGCAACTTACGCAAAAGCGTGCAGACATGAAGCCGGAGGATTTTCGCGTATTGGCGGATGAATTCGATGCCAAGGTGCAGCGTATTCGCAATGAACAATCCAGTAAACTGCGCAATCTTGCACAGACCAGCGATGCGGCGCGGCGACAGTTCTTGCAGAAGATTTCGCCAATCCTGGAAAGTATTATGACCGAAGCCGGGGCGGCCGTGATCGTGGAAAGCCGCAATGTGTTTCTCAGTGCGAAAATCATCGACGTAACCGAAGACGCTGTGGCAAGGGTCGACCAACAGATTGCCGATGGCGCAGACTTGCCTTTGACACAACCCGACTAGTCAGCCGCTTGCCCATCCCCGGGCATGTTGCTAGGAAACTTGGCAACGGCGACAGGTTTGTCGGAAAGGAAACACAAATGACCGAGCAGCTTCTGACAGCGGATATTGCCCTGATCCAACGGATCATCCCGCATCGCTATCCTTTTCTTCTGGTTGATAAAGTGGTGGATATTGACGGTTTTCAATCGGGACGTGGCATCAAGAATGTCACCATGAACGAACCGCATTTTCAGGGCCATTTCCCGGGCAAACCGATCATGCCGGGGGTCACCATCATCGAAGCGATGGCGCAGACTGCTGCAATTATGGTGGGCACCGCGCTGGACATGGCTGACAAAAATATGCTGGTTTATTTCATGGCCATCGACAAAGCCAAATTCCGCCGCATGGTGGTGCCGGGCGATATTCTGGAAATGAACGTGACCACCACCCGCGGCAAACCCGGTGGCAAGGTGTGGAAATTTTCCGGAGTGGCCACGGTCGAAGGTGAAATGGCCTGCGAAGCCGAATTCACCGCGATGATGGATCTGAGTGCGAGCCAGGAGTAACCGGATGGCTGCACAAATTCATCCTTCGGCCATAATCGAACCCGGAGCGCAGATTGGTGATGGTTGCACTATTGGACCATTCTGCATCGTGGGTGCCGAAGTAGTGCTGGAAGATCGGGTGATTCTGAAAAGCCATGTTGTGGTGACCGGCCAAACTCGCGTCGGTGAGGAAACCGTGATCTTCCCCTTTGCATGCATTGGGGAAATTCCGCAGGATTTGAAATTCAGGGGCGAAACGTCGCGGCTGGAAATCGGCAAGCGCAATCGAATTCGTGAACATGTCACTATGAACCCCGGCACCGAAGGTGGTGGTGGGTTGACCAAGGTCGGCGATGACGGATTGTTCATGGCAGGTTGTCACATCGCCCATGACGCGATCATTGGCGACCGGGTGATCGTCGTGAACCAATCGGCGATTGCGGGCCATTGTCAGCTTGGCGATGATGTGATCGTCGGCGGATTGTCGGGTGTGCATCAATGGGTGCGGATCGGCCAGGGGGCCATAATTGGCGCGGTCACCATGGTGACGGCAGATGTCATTCCTTATGGTCTGGTGCAGGCACCACGGGGCGAATTGGACGGGCTGAACTTGGTCGGATTGAAGCGGCGCGGTGTCCCGCGCAGCGAAATCAGTGCGCTCCGAGCGGCGTTGAAGATGCTGGCCGAAGGCGAAGGTGCTTTTCAGGATCGCGTTCGCGCTTTGGGCGCCTCCAACGACAGCGAATATGTCCGTCAGATCGTTGATTTTGTGACCGGGGCGAGCGACCGTTCGTTCCTGACGCCCCATTGATCCGATGACCGGGCGGCTGGCAATCCTTGCTGGAAACGGCGTGCTGCCGGTGGAAATCGCCACCGCGCACCCGGAGGCGGTGAAGGTTGTCTTTGACGGTGTGCCGCATCAATTGAGCGGTGATCTGCAGCCCCACGCGTTTGAAAAGCTGGGTGGTCTTTTCGAAGATCTTAGGGGGCTCGGTGTTACCCGCGTGGTGATGGCCGGTTCGATGACCCGGCCACCATTGGATGCGCCCGCTTTCGATCCGCTGATGATATCTCTGGCCCCGCGTCTGTTATCGGCGATGCAGGGCGGCGACGACGCTCTTTTCGGTCTGATCATTGAGATCATTGAGGAACAGGGGTTTGAGGTTCTGGGGGCGCATGACCTGGTCGCAGGACTGACCGCCAAAGAAGGTTTGCTGGCCGGTCCCGTGCCGACGGCGGATCTGTTGGCGGATGCCGATCGTGGTGCCGATATCCTGAATGCATTGGCACCCGTCGATATTGGCCAAGGTTGCGTCGTGGCGGGAGGGCTATGTCTTGGTGTCGAAACCATACAAGGCACTGATTTCATGTTGCGCATGGTGGCGGAAACACCCGACGCCCTGCGTCGCGGTGCGTCCGGCGTTTTCATAAAGGCATCCAAGCGCGGTCAGGATCTGCGCGTCGACATGCCCGCAATCGGCCCGGATACCGTGGTGCAGGTGCAAAAGGCCGGGTTGGCCGGGATCGTGGTCGAGGCCGGGCATGTGATGATCCTTGAGCGCGATAAAACGCTGCAAGAGATCGAAAAGGCCGGGTTGTTCCTGATGGGACGCGTGTTGTGATCCGGGTATTCGTGATCGCGGGCGAAGCGTCCGGCGACAAGCTGGGCGCGGCGCTGATGGCGGGGCTGAAAGACCTGGCAGACGTGGAATTCAGCGGGATTGGCGGACCGTTGATGCAACAGCAGGGGTTGGAAAGCCTGTTCCCGATGGACGAACTGTCGGTGATGGGTATTGCCGAGGTGCTGCCGAAATACCGCCATCTGATGCGTCGGATCAATCAGACCGCCCGGGCCGTGTTGCAGGCGCAGCCGGATATCCTGATCACCATCGACAGTCCTGATTTTTGCCTGCGGGTGGCGCGGCGGGTCAAGGCGGTGTCGGACATCAGAACGGTGCATTATGTCGCCCCGACGGTTTGGGCCTGGCGCGCCGGACGGGCCAAGAAAATGGCCAAGGTGATTGATCACGTGCTGGCGCTGTTCCCGTTCGAACCGCCTTACATGCAGGCCGCCGGGATGGAATGCGATTTCGTGGGCCATCCGGTGGTGGCCGAACGCATTGCTACGCCTGAAGAAGCCGCAGATTTTCGTGTTGTCCACGGGTTGGGCGAAGCCCCGGTGCTTCTTATCCTTCCTGGTAGCCGGAGAGGCGAGGTCGCGCGGCTGGCCCCGGTTTTCGGCGACGCTTTGCACCGGATCCTCAAGGATCGCCCCGATATCAGGCCGGTGATCCCGACCACCGGCAATGTGACCGACCTGGTGCGCGATGCGGTGGCCGGTTGGCCGGTTGCGCCGCTTGTTCTGGATCCGCGCGGGATGGACCCAGACGCATATAAACAGCACAAGGCAGCGGCATTCGTTGCGGCAGACGCGGCATTGGCGGCGTCGGGAACGGTGTCCTTGGAACTTGCCGCATGCGATACACCGATGGTGATCGCCTATGACATGAACTGGATCAGCCGTCAGATCATCGGCCGGATGTTGAAGGTCGATACCGTGACTTTGGTCAATCTGGTCAGCGAGACTCGCGTGGTGCCAGAATTCATCGGCAAAGCCTGCCAGCCGGTACCGATTGCCGAAGCTGTGCTCAAAGTACTGAAAGACCCCGGAACGCAACGCGCGGCGATGCGCCTGACGATGGTGCGGTTGGGCAAAGACAGCGAAGCGCCCGGACGCCGCGCAGCGCGGGCAGTTTTGAAGGGATTACCGGGCGTGACCAGCGAAATCTGATGCAGATTTCGCTAGGTTTACAGTCTCAGACGAATTGAGCTTTCAGTTCGGCCAGCGCCTTGACCGCATTGTCCTGCGACCAGATTTCGTCGCCGACGCCAAAGAAATCGGTAAAGGGCGACAAGGTGCGGATTGCTTCGGCCGTCAAAGCGCCTTCGGCCACCACCGGCACTTCGATTACTTCTGACCACCATTGGAAAAGTTCGGTTTCCACGATGGTGCCATCGCCCAGTTCGGTCGCGCTCACCGGTCCGAAGCTGACGTAATCGGCGCCAGCTTCGCCTGCATTCATACCGTCATGGCGCGACGCACTGCAGAACGCCCCGACGATGGCATCATCGCCAAGGGTTTTGCGGGTCTTGCGCACCAGTCGTGACCCGTCGCTCAGATGCACGCCATCGAGCCCCAGACGTTCCACCATCAGGATGTGGTTTTCGATCACCAACGCCACGTCGCGTTCATGGGTCACTTCGCGCAACGCATCTGCGGCCCGCGCGATGCGATCTTCGTCGCGGCTGGCCTGTACCAAGCGCACACAGGCGATTTCATGCGCGTCCAAAACCGCTGCCAACTGGTTTGGAAAGCTGGATAATTCGAATTCCGGCGGGGTGATCAGATAGATTTGCGGCTGCTCGATCTCGGCCATGGCGCGGTTCCTTCTGCGATCTTTCGCGCCGATATACAGCGGATTTTCCCGCTTGGCTACTTCTCAGGCGGCACTGGCAACATGATCGGTCCCGTCGGTGCGCGGGTATTTTTACCAAGAAGACGCGGCGGGGGGTTGGATTGGTGTCGGGGCTGCTTTATCAGCGGACGGTGGATTTTTCCGGAGATGAACATGCCAACAGATGTGCCGCAACCTTCCTTCGTTCTGGTGCGCCCGCAGATGGGCGAAAATATCGGCGGCGCGGCCCGGGCGATGTGGAATTTTGGTCTCGACAGAATGCGCATCGTGGAACCGCGCGACGGTTGGCCCAATCAGCGCGCGGTGGCAATGGCCAGCGGTGCGGGGCGGTTGCTGGATCACGCTGGGCTTTATGACTCGGTGGCCGAGGCGTTGGATGACTGTTCCTTTGTTTTCGCCACCACCGCGCGGGGCCGGGGATTGACCAAGCCGATCTACAGCCCGGAAAAGGCGATGGAACTGGCGCGCGAAAAGATCGCGGCGGGCGAAAAGGTCGCCGTGATGTTCGGCCCAGAACGCGCCGGTCTGGAAAACGAAGACGTTGCGCGGGCAAATGCAATCATCACAGTGCCGGTGAACCCGGAATTCTTCAGCCTGAATCTGGCGCAATGCGTGTTGCTGACCGCCTATGAATGGCGGCGGCAGTCGGTAGAGATCGAACATGAACGGGTCGAATTGGTCAAAACCGATTGGGCCAGTGCGATCGAGGTTGAAAAGCTGGCTGAACATTACGAAGACCGGCTGGGCGAGGCTGGGTTCTTCTTCCCGCCGGAAAAGGCCGAGAGCATGAAGGTCAACCTGCGCAATCTGTGGAGCCGGATGCGGATGACCCGTGCCGACGTGCAGATGTTCCACGGTATCATGCGCCAGATGGTACGCTGGAAAAATCGGCAAGACTGATTGACATTGGGCAGGATGACGCACTTGCACCTGCCCTGATCCGCGCCATATCCTGCGCCGGAACCGGAGGGCAGAATGAGCCAGAAACGTAACATATTCGAAGAGGTTGGCAGCGCTGGTGCGGCCAAACCCGAACCCAAGGGCGGCATGATCGATGCCACCAAACGTGGCGCGCGCCGGGGCATTCGTGCATGGCTGATCATATTGTTTACGCTGGTCGTGACGATGATCGCGGTCGGCGGGTTAACCCGATTGACCGATAGCGGCCTGTCGATCACCGAATGGAAACCGATCACCGGGGCGATGCCGCCGATGACCGCGACCGACTGGCAGGCGGAATTCGAAAATTACAAGGCTATCCCGGAATTCGAGGTTCAGAACCAATGGATGGAACTGGACGATTTCAAAGCGATCTATTGGTGGGAATGGGGTCATCGGCAGTTGGGCCGGGTGATCGGATTGATCTGGGCGATCGGCTTTTTCGGGTTCTTAATCGCGCGGAAGATCCCAGTGGGTTGGACGCAAAGATTGCTTCTGATCGGCGGATTGGGTGGATTGCAGGGTGCTGTCGGTTGGTGGATGGTCAGTTCCGGCTTGTCTGGCTCAATGTTGGATGTGGCAAGCTATCGGTTGGCAACCCATCTGGGGCTGGCTTTTGTGATTCTGGGGTTCATCGCCTGGTACGTGTTTCTGCTGGGTCGGGAAGAACGCGATCTGATGCAGGCGCGCCGGTCGAAGGAAGCGAAATTGTTTTCCCTGTCCACCGGCTGGCTGCATTTTTCTTTTCTGCAGCTTCTGATCGGGGCACTGGTGGCGGGTATCGATGCCGGGCGTAGCTATACCGATTGGCCGCTGATGGGCGGGCAGTTCATTCCGCCTGATCCGCTGATGATCGAACCGGTGTGGAAGAATTTCTTTGAAAACCCCGGGCTGGTTCAGTTCATTCATCGCTGTGTCGGGTATCTGTTGTTTGCCTTTGGCATCATGGTGTTTCTGCGCGGGCGCAAATCGGCCCATGCAAGGACGCGGGCCGCTTATACCGCCGCCTTTGTTGCGCTTTGTGCGCAGGTGGTCTTGGGGATCTATACGGTCATGACTGCGGCCCCTTGGCAGGTGGCAATCGTGCATCAGATCGGCGCGGTTTTGGTTTGGGTGCTGGTGCTGCGCGCCCGATTCATGAGCGGTTACCCGATAATCGATGCGATCCGGAGGACATGAGATGAGTACCTATGATGATTTGATGGCGTTTCAGCGCGACACCTCGGCGCTGGCGCAGGTGGCAGGCCGGTTGGGCTGGGATCAGGAAACCATGATGCCGCGCGGGGCTGCCGATCAGCGGTCAGACGAAATGGCAGCGATGGAAAAGGTGCTGCATGCGCGCCGGACCGATCCGAAACTGGCTGAATGGTTGGCTGCCATCGACGATACCGCTCTGGACCCGGTCGGGCAGGCGCAGATGCGCCATATTCGCAAATCCTATGACCGCGCGATGAAAGTCCCCGCCGATCTGGCCGTCGAAATTGCCAAGGTGACCAGCAAGGCGCAGGGCCAGTGGGCGCAGGCGCGGGCGGACGAAGATGTCGCCGCCTTCTTGCCGGTGCTGGAAACGGTCGTCGGGCTGAAGCGCCGCGAGGGCGAGGCGCTGGCAGATGGAGGCGATGTTTATGACGCCATGATCGACGATTACGAACCGGAAATGACTGCGGTCGAGCTGGCCACGATGTTTGACGCCATGCGGCCGCGGCTGGTGGCTTTGCGCGAAGCGGTTCTGGCGGCAGAACCGCCGCAGGCAGTGACCGGGCATTTCCCGGCCGATAAACAGATGGCGCTTGCCGCGAAATTGGCCACCACTTTCGGGTACGACCTGACCCATGGCCGGATCGACAAGGCGGTGCATCCGTTCAGTTCCGGGTCCGGCCATGACGTTCGGATCACCACAAGGACCAGCGAACTCGATCCGTTCAACTGTTTCTATTCGACGATCCACGAGGTCGGCCATGCCTGTTATGAACAGAATATCGACGACGCCTATCTGCTGACGCCCTTGGGCGGCGGCGTATCGATGGGCGTGCATGAAAGCCAGAGCCGGATTTATGAAAATCAACTGGGTCGCAGCCGGGCGTTCACCGGCTGGCTTTACGGTCAGATGACCGCCGCGTTTGGCGATTTTGGGATCAACAGTGCCGAAGACTTCTATCGCACGGTGAATCGGGTGCATGACGGGTATATTCGCACCGAGGCCGACGAGGTGCAGTATAACCTGCATGTCATGCTTCGCTTCGATCTGGAACGGGCGTTGATGCAGGGCGATCTGGCAGTATTCGATCTCGAAGCGGCTTGGAACGACCGGTTCGCGGCCGATTTCGGCTATGCGGTCGACAAGCCCTCGAATGGCTGTTTGCAGGATGTGCATTGGTCGGTGGGGCTGTTCGGCTATTTCCCGACCTACAGTTTGGGCAATGTCTATGCTGGCTGCCTATATCAGGCGTTGCAAGGGGCGGTTCCGGGGCTGGACGAGCAATTGACTGCTGGCGATCTGTCGGCGGCGACCGAATGGCTGAAGGACAATTTGCAGATCCATGGCGGTCTTTTTGAACCTGCCGAGGTGGTGCAACGTGCCAGTGGTATCGTGCTCAGCCCGGAACCGTTGCTGACATATCTGGAAGGCAAGTTCGGCGCGATTTACCAACTGTAATCGTGGTTTGGTACATCACGCAGTGCAGTGTTATCCTCTGATCAGTATCAGAGGATAACACATGGACAATCTGACCCCGGAAAACCCGGTTTTCGTTACCTATGCTATTGCTGCGGCCCTGATGGTTTTGAAACTGATGGGGCAGGGTTGGATGACCGTCTACCGGATGATGAAAAGCGACACCGGGTTGGTCAATCCCGAAGACCTGCGTCAGACACCGCTCAACCCCAATCCCCGCGCCGATCAGCTTGACCTCAACGATTACGTGGATCGGTCGCGGCGGATGCATCGCAACGATCTGGAAAACATCCCCGGGTTTTGGATGGCGGGGCTACTGTTCGTCTTGGTTGGTCCGCCGCTCTGGTTGGCGCAGGTTTTGATGTACGGGTTCGTCGGTGCGCGGTTGCTGCACGCGTTGGCATATCTCGGCAAACAGAACCACGAAGTGCGCGCCACTTTCTACACGATCGGGTCGCTGATCGTGATTTATATGGCGCTACACGCTCTGGTCGGTCTGGTTGGCTGATGCTGCATCCACGTGCCGCGCAGAAATGCGCGGCTGGGCGATCTAATCAATATGCCGGGAACGCTGCGTACCAGTCACGCCGGTTGAAACGGACCCCGTCGCCAAGAATAAAGCGCGCCCCGACAGTGACGACCGTGTAGGCTCCATCATTTTGGGCGACCCGGGCTTCGACCTCGAAATCGTCCCCGAAGCGGCGGGCCAACCCGAGGTAAACAGTATCCGCCGTAGTTGTCCCCAGATCGGCATAATGACCGCCGCCGGTTAGTGACCACTGATCTGTGCTACCGAAGGCGTAGCTGAGATCGAGCCCCGCCAATTCCCCGTGGGGGCCAGCCAGAATCGGGTCTTGTACCGCGACATAGCCCTCGACACGAAACGGGCCGGATTCATAGGCCATTTCTAACCCTTCGATGGTGTAGCTGGTGCCAAGCCGGTCTTCGCCCGAGATGAACAGCCCCAGATCGACTTTGTCAGACGGTTGCCACATCAGGTGCAATGCCAAGAAAGGGGAGGTGGAATTCACCGCCTCGTATTTGCTCATACCCAGATCAATTTGGAAATCGAACCATCCGTCGAAATTCGACGCGAAAGAGCCCTCGACACGTTTGAAAAACGTGTCTTTGGAGGAGTTTCGGGAAATACCAAGCTCAAGTTCCCCCGAAAAAAGGTCTTGAGCCTGGGCCGTCAACGGTGCGGCGCAGGTGAAAGCGGTCGCCACAGACAGAAAGAAAAACTTGTGCATTTGATTTCCAATCGCATTTGGGTCAAACAAAAAGAGGATGGGCTTATTACAGCCCATCCTTTGTACAATCCAGTAGAAAACCGCCAGAATTTTCAGGCAGATTTCATTAGTTGCGCGATTTTTAGCCGTCCTGGCCTTCGCCATCCTCGACGTCGTCAGCTTCATCCTGTTCGACGATACGAGCAACGGACACGACCATTTCACCCTTGCCGGTGTTGAATACTTTTACGCCTCCAGCCGAGCGTGAGCGGAACGAGATGCCGTCCACGGGCACCCGGATTGATTGACCCTTGGAGGTGGCCAGCATGATCTGATCGTCAAGTTCGACCGGGAAAGAGGCCACGATGTCGCCGCCGCGCATCGCCTTGTCCATTGCCTGAACCCCCATGCCGCCACGCCCGCGCACGGGGTAATCATGGCTGGACGACAATTTGCCCGCGCCGCCGGATGTGATTGTCAGCAGCAGGTTTTCGGCAGCGGACATTTCGGCATAGCGTTCTTGGTTCAACTCGCCCGGTGCGGCCTCGTCTTCGTCTTCGATTTCGGCATCATCGGCAAGACCCGCCATTGCGCGGCGCATCTTGAGATAGGCCGCGCGTTCGTCGGCTTCGGCCTTGAAGTGGCGGATGACGGACATCGAAACGACCTCGTCATCGCCTTGCAGGCGGATACCGCGCACGCCGACCGAATTGCGGCTGTTGAAAACGCGCACTTCGGTGGTGGGGAAGCGGATGGCGCGGCCCGAATTGGTGACCAGCATCACATCATCGTCTTCCGAACAGATGCGCGCGTTGATCAGTCGGGTGTTGGCGTTATCGTCTTCGAATTTCATCGCAATCTTGCCATTGCGCATGACGTTGGTGAAATCGGACAGCCGGTTGCGCCGGACGCTGCCTGCGGATGTGGCAAAAACGATCTGCAGGTCGGCCCATTCTTCTTCATCCCGGTCGACCGGCATGATCGCGGCGATTGAAACGCCGGTGGGGATCGGCAGGATATTGACGATCGCCTTACCCTTTGAGGTGCGCCCGCCCTGCGGCAGACGCCAGGTTTTCAGCTTGTAGGCCATCCCATCGGTGGTGAAGAACAGAAGCTGGGTATGGGTGTTGGCCACGAAGAGGGTGGTCACGACATCCTCTTCCTTGGTCTGCATTCCCGACAATCCCTTGCCACCGCGCCGTTGGGCACGGAAATCGGCCAAGGGTGTGCGTTTGATATAACCGCCGGAAGTCACGGTCACCACCATGTCTTCGCGTTCGATCAGGTCTTCGTCGTCCATGTCCCCCGACCAGTCGACAATTTCAGTCCGGCGCGGCACGGCGAATTGGTCCTTCACCTCGACCAGTTCGTCTGAGATGATCGACATGATCCGTTCACGCGATGCCAAAATTTCCAGGCATTCGCGGATTTTCTCGGCCAAGCTTTGCAATTCGTCGGTGACTTCCTTGACCCCGATCTGGGTCAGGCGCTGCAACCGCAGTTCCAGAATGGCGCGGGCCTGAGTTTCGGACAGGTTATAGGTGCCGTCCTCGTTCATCTTGTGGGTCGGGTCGTCGATCAATTGGATATATTCGGCGATGCTACCAGCGGGCCAACGTCGGGTCATCAGCTTTTCGCGTGCTTCCGCCGCATCGGCTGACGACCTGATGGTGGCGACGACTTCGTCGACATTGGTGACTGCGACGGCCAGACCACAAAGGATATGGCTACGTTCGCGCGCCTTGCGCAGTTCATAAGCGGTGCGTCGCGCCACCACGTCTTCACGGAAATCGATGAAGCTGGTCAGGAAGCGGCGCAGGGTTAACGTTTCCGGCCGGCCGCCATTCAATGCCAGCATGTTGCAGCCGAAATAGGTTTGCATCGGGGTGAAGCGGAACAATTGGTTCAAAACCACTTCGGCCGTCGCATCGCGTTTCAGTTCGACAACCACCCGCACACCGTTGCGATCGGATTCGTCCTGCACATGGGCAATGCCTTCGATCTTCTTGTCGCGAACCTGTTCTGCGATCTTTTCGATCATTGTGGCCTTGTTCACCTGATAGGGAATTTCGTCCAGCACGATCGCATAGCGGTCGCGGCGGATTTCCTCGATCCGGGTTTTGGCGCGGATGATGACGCTACCGCGGCCTTCCAGATAGGCTTTGCGGGCGCCTGACCGGCCCAGCATGATACCGCCGGTCGGGAAATCGGGGCCAGGCACGTATTCGATCAGTTCTTCGCTGGAAAGGTCCGGCTTGACGATGAGCGCCTGACAGGCGTCGATCACTTCGCCCAGATTGTGCGGCGGAATATTGGTTGCCATGCCCACTGCAATACCGCCAGCGCCGTTGACCAGCATGTTGGGGAACCGCGCGGGCAGGACCGTGGGTTCGCGGTCCTTGCCATCGTAGTTGTCTTGGAAATCGACGGTGTCCTTGTCGATATCGTTCAGCAGATAAGCTGCTGGTTTGTCCATCCGGACTTCGGTGTAACGCATCGCGGCCGCGTTATCACCGTCCATCGACCCGAAGTTACCCTGACCGTCCAGAAGCGGCAGCGACATCGAGAAATCCTGCGCCATCCGGACCAGCGCATCATAGATCGCGCTGTCGCCATGGGGATGGTATTTACCCATCACATCGCCGACCGGACGGGCCGATTTGCGGTAAGGCTTGTCATGGCCGTTGTTGGTTTCATGCATGGCGTAAAGAATCCGCCGGTGCACCGGTTTTAACCCGTCGCGCAGATCAGGAATCGCACGAGAGACAATCACGCTCATCGCATAGTCGAGATAGGACGATTTCATCTCATCCGTGATCGACACGCTGGGGCCGTCGTAAACCGGGCGTGCAGGCACGTTTTCGTCTTCGTTTTCAGGGACTTCTGGCGTATCGCTCACTTGGGTAACCGCTCTGTCAGTTTGTCTATATTTTGTTACAAGACTTATAACAGAGCCACGATATGGGGCGCAATGCGAAGATGGTATTTATGTCGAAGCACTAGTTTGACTGGTCTGGCAGCCTACCCGACACCTTGAATATTCTTGAGGATAAAAAAAATAGTCTGATAGTATCGATCTAAAATGATCAGCGAGGTGACACAGATGGTAGACAGTCCTATCGATGTAGGATTCGGTGTTTCGGTTGAAAATCAAATAAACCCCACTGATGCTCGTGATGCAATACCATTTGAATACGTGCGAGAGCTTTTGGCCGGGCAAGTACTGGATTCAATGTCATTTTCTGAAAGTAGCGGTGATGTTTTTCTGCATTTTGAAAGCGGTAGCGTTATTACTATTAAAGGAAGTTATGTTGAAACACCCATACTATTTGAACCAAATTTGAGTGATAAGGGAATTGTACCTGTTTTTTTACCCGGAGCAAAAAGTAACAAAGTAGAAGATATTGTAAGATTTGTTGAGGCGGTTGAGTGGATATATACGCTTTTTGTATTCATAGAAAATGATCAGGCAGAAATAGCTCGCGACAAATTGTCAGGCGATTGGGATGGCACGATCAGTTTATTTTTAAATGACAACGATCGGATTCGAGTAAGCTCCGTGCGCATCGGCTCTTTATGGGGCGAGTTCTGGGTTGCAGGTAAAGAAAGAGCGAAAACACTAAGAGCAATAGCTTTAGGGTTGAGCAAAAAGGGAAGAGAGATTGCAATTCGTAAATTTGAAGCGGAAACTAGGATTTTGGAGGCGGAGGCGAGGAGCGCAGAAGCAAAAGCAATGAATCAAGAAATTCAGAATGTTTCCGAGTTTTATTCATTGTATGAAGAAAATATTATGAAACTACCTGACGGCGATCCGTTGAAAGAAAAATTCATCGAGCAGCACCGTGTTCTTGAGGGCTTTGGTGCATACAGATTGCCTCGTAGTTCTAATTTGGGTAAATAATTTAGCTTTTTTCATAAATAACTCGCAGGTAAGATAGTGATAACATAAAATAGGATTGTAAAGGATTGCAGTACGTTCCGCGGTGGAAGTCGTTCAGCCAGCGAAGCCAAACGCCTTGAGACCATCAAGCACGAATTGCACCGACAGGGCGGCCAGCAGCATGCCCAGCAAGCGGGTCACGACATTGATCCCGGTTTTGCCAAGTGCGCGTTCCAGCAATCCACTGGACATGAACAGCACCAGTGCAATCAGCAGCACCGCCAGCATGATCCCCAACACCATTGCAAGCCCCAACAGTCCGGGTTGCTGACCGGCCAGCAGGATGATCGTTGCAATTGACCCAGGCCCGGCGATCAGCGGCATCGCCAAAGGAAAAACTGATGGATCGTCGCTGTGATCTTCTTCTTCCGCCTGATCTTCGCGCCTTTTGGTGCGGCGCTGGAATAGCATGTCAAGCGCGGTTAGGAACAACAGGATGCCACCCGCGATGCGAAAGGCGGCCATCGAAATGCCGACAAAACCCAAAACAGCCTCACCGAACAGCGCGAACAGGCTGAGCAAAAGCCCGGCCAGCATGCAGGCGCGTAGCGCGATCTTGCGCCGTTTTGCGGGGGACATGCCTTGCGTTAAAGCGACAAAGATCGGGGTCAGCCCGATCGGGTCCATGATCACGAAAAGCGTGACGAAACCGGTGATGAGAAATGCGGTATCCATGGCAGGATCGGTATCGTGGAACCGGTGACGGGTGCAAGGGTCGGTTTAAGATGATCCGCGCGGCGCCGCTAATCAGGTTGGGCGATGGCTTCTGCCGGGGCGGGGGCTAGGATTTTTCGGCTGTTTCCAATTTTTCAAGCGCTTGCATCCACAGCGCTTCGGCACGTTCCAGACCGTTCATGACTTCCGCATATTTTTTCTGCAGAACCACGGCTTCGCCTTTGCGTTCTTCATACAGGGACCGGTCGGCTAGCTTGCTGGCCAGTCTGTCGCGCATATCGTTCAGTTTTTCGATCCGTATCTCGCATTTACGCGCATCGGCGCGCAGTGCCAGAATGGCGTCGCGGCTGGCACGTTTGGGGGCCGGGGCCGGTTTGGATTTGGATTTGGATTGTTTGCTGGGCTTGTCCGATTGCAAAAGCATTTTGCGATAGGCATCCAGATCTTCCTCGTAGGGCGATACTGTGCCGTCTTTGACCAACCAAAGCCGGTCTGCCACCATCGACAGCAGATGCATGTCGTGGCTGACCAGAATGACCGCGCCGGAATAAGCGGTCAGCGCTTCAACCAGCGCTTCGCGGCTTTCGATGTCAAGGTGGTTGGTCGGTTCGTCGAGGATCAAAAG
This sequence comes from Thalassovita gelatinovora, assembly GCF_001458355.1. Classification (GTDB taxonomy): domain Bacteria; phylum Pseudomonadota; class Alphaproteobacteria; order Rhodobacterales; family Rhodobacteraceae; genus Thalassobius; species Thalassobius gelatinovorus. The sequence goes on from NZ_CYSA01000028.1 coordinate 205,801, forward strand.
ATGCGGCGCGGGCAGGGTGGCCAGAAGCAGCGACAAGCGGGCCTTTTGACCACCTGAAAGGCGCCCGACCTTGGTTTCTACCTGTGCCGCCATCAGGCCGAAACCGGCCAGTTTGGCGCGCAGCTTGGCCTGCATCTGTCCGGGCAATTCGCGTTGCAGATGCTGCAAAGGGGTTTCATCGACCCGCAATTCATCGACCTGATGTTGGGCGAAGAAACCGATACGCAGTTTCGAGGATCGGTTGATCTTGCCACCCATCGGGGCCAACCGGTCCGACAGCATCTTGGCCAAGGTCGATTTACCCTGACCGTTCTTGCCCAAAAGCGCGATCCGGTCATCCTGATCGATGCGCAGATCTAGCCGTTTCAGTACCGCGTTGCCATCATATCCAACCGAAACATCTTCTGTGGAAATGATCGGGGGTGACAAGGTTTCGGGTTCGGGAAAGGTGAAAACTGTCCGCGCGGCGTCTTCGGGTGCGCGGATGGTTTCCATCTTTTCCAGCATCTTGACGCGCGATTGCGCCTGTTTGGCCTTGCTGGCCTTGGCCTTGAACCGGTCGACGAAGCTTTGCAGATGGGCGCGTTGCAAGTCTTGCTTCTTGGCCGCGGCGGCCTGTACGGCGCGTTGAGCGGTGCGTTGGCGCACGAATTGGTCATAAGGGCCGGTGTAATAGGTCAATTGCCGGTTATCCAAATGCAAGATCGCCCCGACCGCACGGTTCAGCAAATCGCGGTCATGGCTGATGATCAGCACCGTGTGAGGATATTTGGCGATATAGGCTTCAAGCCAAAGCGCCCCTTCCAGATCGAGATAGTTGGTCGGTTCATCCAGCAGCAGGTAGTCGGGTTGGGCGAACAGCACCGCCGCCAGCGCCACCCGCATCCGCCAACCGCCGGAAAAGGCCGAGCAGGGCATCAATTGTTCGTCGCTGTCAAACCCAAGCCCCTTGAGAATGGACGAGGCGCGCGCTTCGGCGCTCCAGGCGTCGATATCGGCCAGACGGGTCTGGATGTCGGCAATCCTTGCGGGGTCCTTGGTCTGATCGGCCTCGGCCAGCAGTTCAGCGCGTTCGATGTCCGCGGCCAGAACCGTATCTATCAACGACACCTCGTTGCCGGGGACTTCCTGGGCGACGCCGCCAATCCGGGCACGCGAAGGCAATGAAATCGACCCGCCGTCGAGATGCAGTTCCCCCCTGATCAGCTTGAACAAGGTGGTTTTCCCGGCGCCGTTCCGGCCGATCAAACCGACCTTGTGGCCGGTGGGAATGGTGGCCGAGGCCCCTTCGAACAGGGGGCGGCCTTCTATCGAATAGGTGAGATCATCAATGCGCAACATGAGCGCGGAGTGCCAGAGGGTGGGGGGGCTGTCAATCGCTTGCCGACAATTCCGGCGCCTTGCATGTCCGCGGGCAGGGGCGTACCCTTAATAAGTTAACCTGTTAATTAAATTTCAACGGAAATTCCATGCAAATCACCCGCAGCAAACCGCGCCTGCTGACGCTGATCCTGCTGACATCGCTTGCGGTGATGTCATTGAATATGTTTCTGCCCTCGCTTAGCCGGATCGCTTCGGAATTCGAGGCTGACTATTCCGTCGCTTCGCTGTCTATCGGCGGGTACCTAGCGATATCGGCACTGTTGCAACTGGTAATGGGCCCACTGTCGGACATGGTTGGGCGCAGGCCGGTAATCCTGACCGGGTTGGCGATCTTTACGCTTGCGTCAATTGGCTGCGCGCTGGCGGGAACGATTTGGGTTTTTCTCGGTTTTCGGTTGCTGCAAGGCGCGGTGGTGTCGGGCATGGTTCTGTCCCGCGCGGTGATCCGGGATGTAGCGGTACCGTCCGAAGCTGCGCGATTGCTGGCGGTCGTTGGATCGGCCATGGCACTGGCCCCGCTTCTGGCCCCGGTGTTGGGGGGGGTATTGGACCAATTTTTGGGCTGGCGGTCGGATTTCTGGGTCTTTGCCCTATGCGGTGCGGCGCTTTTCATCCTGTGCTGGATCGATCTGGGCGAAACCAATTTGACACGGCAGAATAGTTTCCGCGCTCAGTTTCGCACTTACCCCGAATTGCTGCGCTCTGGGTCGTTCTGGGCCTATTGCGCCTGTCTGATTTTTTCCATTGGCGGATTTTACGCGTATCTGGCCGGTGCGCCGCAGGTCGGTGAACAGGCTTTCAATCTGAGCCCCAGCGCGTTGGGGCTGTTGATGGGGGCAACGGCGGCGGGTTTTATGGTGGGTAATGTGATTTCCACCCGGATCGGGGCCCGGGTTGGCATGATGGCGTTGATCATCGCGGGACGGTGGGTGTCGTTAGGCGGCATTGTGGCCGCGATGGCGCTGCTGGCAATCGGGGTGTTTCATCCTGCGGTCCTGTTTGCTGGCGCTGTGATGCTGGGTCTGGGCAATGGGTTGACCCTTCCGGGGGCCAATGCGGGGGTCATGTCGGTACAGCCACGACTGGCTGGCAGCGCGTCGGGCCTGTCGGGGGCGTTGACCGTGGGCATCGGCGCGGTGCTGACCCCTTTGGTCAGCGCAATGGTCACCGGGCCGATGGGGGTCTATGTCCTGTTGGGGGCGATGGCGTTGGCCAGCCTGGCCGGTGTGGTGGCCGCCTATGTCATTCAGGCCTTGGATAGAAGGCTGCAACCGGCGTGATTGCGGCTTTTCAAACTGTAAAACGCATGATAGCAGGACGGCGATTTCCACAATGTCGGGCAGCGGCCCGGCCCCGGTAACCGAGGACAATACCCATGGCCATTCAACGCACCTTTAGCATCATCAAGCCTGACGCCACCAAGCGCAACCTGACCGGCGCGATTAACGCCAAGCTGGAAGCCGCTGGCCTGCGCATCGTCGCACAAAAGCGGATCCACCTGAGCAAGGCGCAGGCCGGCGTATTCTATGCTGTGCATGCCGAACGCCCCTTCTATGACGAACTGTGCGAATTCATGGCGTCCGAGCCGATCGTGGTTCAGGTTTTGGAAGGCGAAGACGCCATTGCCAAGAACCGCGAAGTCATGGGCGCGACCAACCCGGCCGAAGCCGCCGAAGGCACCATCCGCAAGGAATTCGCCCTGTCGATCGGTGAAAATTCGGTCCACGGGTCGGACGCGGAAGAAACTGCAGCGGTTGAGATCGCTTATTTCTTCTCGGGTCTCGAACTGGTCGGCTAAGCCACCTGTTTGCAACGAATGAACGTGGGGTCGCTTTCTTCGGAAAGCGGCCCTTTTCGTCTTTGCCTCTACCGCTGTCCTTGGCTAGCGTGCGCAAGAAGGATTTAGGGAGGAAAGAAATGACGAAATGCGCCATCGTGACCGGTGCAGCCCGGGGGATCGGGCTGGTGACCGCCAAGCAGTTTCTGGCAATGGGGTGGGCAGTTGCCTTGGTCGACCGGGATCGCGAAGAACTGGACAGAGCGATATCGCCGCTGGGGGCGCAGGCCGCAGCCATGCCCTATGACATATCCGATCCCGATCAGGTCGCCACTATGATTACAGACACCTTGGCCGCATTCGGTCGGATCGATGCATTGGTGAACAACGCGATCCCGTTGAACCGCTATGGAAGCGAAGACGAAATCGCCAACGTGATCGTATTCCTGCGCTCTGACAAGGCCAGCTTTGTCACCGGTCAGGTTATCGCCGCCGATGGCGGGTTCGACAGCACCGGGGTGGGATTGCCCGCTTTGCGGGTATAAAGGCGCCGCAATGCTTTCGGGCATGAGGTAGGCCGGGCTTCAGCCCGGCAGTTCGCACTTTGCCCGATTAGCGGAAGGTTTGCCGGGACTGCCGGGCTGAAGCCCGGCCTACGGGGTTACGGCGCGTTTTTTGTTTTACCGGGCCGTTTCTCGACGACGCCGATTTCATCGAGAACTCTCTCGATCTCAGACTGCGGGGGGTGGTCGGGCGTCGCGGCGGCCTTGATCGCGTCGAACCGGGCGCGCAAGGCATCTTTTTCTGCGCCCTGGCAATCGTTCCAAGGGCGGCCTTGCAACCCCATGACAAGCGCACAGTAACCGATGAAATGAGGGCGGCTGCCTGAGGAGATCAGCCGGGTATAGGCTGCGTCGGCACCAAGGGCGCGCAAACCCTCGGCCGACTGAATACCGGCACGGGTGCAGGCCTGTTCGACCGCGGGGCCGAGATTGCGAATTGAACTTACAGGGCTCATGCACCCTTTTTAGCGCAAGTACCGTCGACGTCACTCAGATGATCGCATAATCGGGATAGACCGGATGATATTTATCGGGCTTGCCGGTGCGCGGTTTGGGGACCTGCTGCGACGCCGGGGCCGCGGGTTTGTCCGGGGGATGTGGTGAATTAGCCATAACTCATACTCCTACCAAGGGCAGGCCCGCTCGGAATAAGGTCGGGCCATATTTCAGGGTAGTCTGAGTCTGGCAAAAATATCAGGCGCGTAAATGGGGGCAAAGGGGTCAAATTCAGGCAATTTCATGCCGGAAAGACTGGCGACAGGTGCCCAAAAGAAAGTCCCCGGCACGGGTGGGCCATGCCGGGGACGCAGTATCGACCAAGTTTATTCAGCCTTGATCAACACATCTCCGAATTCGTCGCGCAGCTTGTTCTTGAGCACCTTTCCGGTGCCGCCGATGGGCAATGCGTCAACGAAAATCACTCGATCGGGGATTTGCCATTTGGCGATTTTACCATCGTAGAAGGCCAGCAGTTCTTCTTCGCTGGGAGTGGCGCCGGTGACAGGCAGAACCACCAGAACCGGGCGTTCGTCCCATTTTTCATGCCGCGCAGCAATGGCGGCGGCATTGGCGACGCCGGGGTGGCCGATGGCGATGTTTTCCAGCTCGACGGTGGAAATCCATTCGCCACCCGATTTGATGATGTCCTTGCTGCGGTCGCGGATGATCATGAAACCATCCGGATCAATGGTGGCGACATCGCCGGTATCAAACCAGCCGTCCAGCGTCAGAGCGGTCTTTTCCACCTTGAAATAGGTATCGACGATCCAATGGCCACGGATTTGTAATTCGCCCTGCGTTTCACCATCGTTGGGCAGAACATGACCTTCGTCATCGACGATGCGCAATTCGACGCCAAAGGGCGGACGGCCTTGACCTTCGCGGATCTTGTTTTGCTCGTCTTCGCTCAGGGTTTCATGTTTTTTCAGAAGCTTGTTCATGGTGCCTAGCGGGCTGGTTTCCGACATGCCCCAAGCATGCATCACTTCGACCCCGAATTTTTCGCGGAACGCGGTGATCATCGACGGCGGACAGGCCGAACCGCCGATCACGGTGCGGGTCAGGCTTTCGGCCTTGCTGCCCAGTTTTTCCAGCGAGTGCAGCAGCCCCATCCAGATCGTCGGCACGCCAAGCGCCAGCGTGACCCCTTCTTGATCAATCAGTTTGACCAGACTGTCGCCATCCAAGTTCGGCCCCGGCAGCACCAGTTTGCTACCGGCGGCGGGGGCCATATAGGGAATGCCCCAAGCGTTGACATGGAACATCGGCACGACAGGCATGACGCTTTCACGCGCCGAAAGCGCCAGCCCGTCGGGCTGATTGCCGGCAATCGAATGCAGCACGGTGGAACGGTGGGTATAAAGCACACCCTTGGGATTGCCCGTCGTGCCCGATGTGTAGCAAAGCGACGAGGAACTGTTTTCGTCGATGTCGGGCCAGACGTAATCGTCTTTGCCGGTTTCGATCAGTTCGTCATAGAATTTCAGCCCAGGCACCATGGCTGCGGCTTCTTCGTTGCGCGGGCCCATCAGCACCACGTGACGCAGGGTTTTCAGGTGTTCACCCAGCTTGGCAACGACCGGAAGGAAGGTGCTGTCGAGAAACAGAACCTTATCCTCGGCGTGGTTGATGATATAGATCAGCTGTTCGGGAAACAGACGCGGATTTATGGTGTGGCAGATCATGCCAGCCCCGGCGACACCAAAGTAGATTTCCAGATGCCGCATGTTGTTCCACGCGATGGTGGCGCAGCGGTCGCCTTTTTCAATTCCCAAGGCTTCTAGCGCCGACGCCAGCTTGCGGGTTCTCAGCTCAACCTCACCCCAGTTGGACCGATAAAGACCGCCATCGGTTTCCACCGATACGACCTCGGTTCCGGCGTGATAGCGCGCGGCATGGGCGATCAGCGAACTGATGGTCAGTTGCTGCGTCATCATTTTTCCAAGCATTGGATCCTCCTGTCTGGTCCATCCCACCCGCGCCGATGCGCAGGACGTGTCTCCCCACCTGAGCTTGAGCGCAGGCCCTGTTGCGATCGCGAACTGAAACGATCAGTTCAGTTTTGTCCAGATGCCGACGTCCCACAACGCAGCGTCAAAAGGGAGGGTTGACGTAACGATACCCACAAGCAGCGCAATCCTGAAAGGTGTTGCCATCCTGCTTGACGCTTTGAAGTGCTGCGCATAATCAGGGGGCAAGGTGGGCCTGTAGCTCAACGGTTAGAGCAGAGCGCTCATAACGCTTTGGTTGCGGGTTCAAATCCTGCCGGGCCTACCAAGCACCTAAAAACTTATATAAAAATCAATGCGTTGAGTTGTAATGTGTCCCACGAAAATTTGCGCGTGGGACACATTACCACTCCATTCCCTCCAATTTACGCATGGCGTCGGCGGCGAGTCTCCACCTCTCCACGCCTTGCGTATAGACCTCGGACGTCTTCGCCTGGGTATGCCCGTGGATGGTCATGATCTGGTATTGGGTGCAGCCTTCATGTGCCAGAAGGTGGCCGGTCGCCTTGCGGATTCCGTGACTGGACAGCCCTTCAAGGCCAGCGTCGTCGCACCACTTTCGGAACCTGTTGCGCAGTCCCTCTGGCGATTTGAATGGGCGTCCGTATTCGGTCAGCAGGTATTTTTCGCCCTGGACCTTGGGCGCGCGCGTGGCTTTGTAGAGTGGTGGCATGATAGGTATCACGACCTCCGCTGATCCCTTCTTCGTGGGCTGCCAGCGCAGGGCGAGGATGCCATCGATCAGTTCCTCGTTGCCACGTCCAAGGCGGACCGCATCGCTGATACGGCAGGCTGTGAACATGAACAGGGTCAGGCAGAGATGCGCAGCGGTGCCGGGAGGGTGGACTGCCTTGTAGTTTTTGAGGTCCTCGATGGTCCAGGGCTTGGCGCCGCCCTTGCCCTTGTTGATTTTGCCGATGCCAGTGGCCGGGTTGACCGAACAGATGCCGCGCTCGATCGCCCAGACATACATCGCGCGGATCGTCTTCACCATGTTATCGGCTGCGCCTGGTGTTCCCGACATTGTGTCCCTAAATTCGACGAGCTTTTCGCTCGGCATTTGCAGCGCGTATTCGCCGTATTCTGATGAAAACCGGTTCAGCATCGACTTGCGCTGCTTCTGAGTGTCCGGGGACATCAGGCCGGAATCGACCATCTTGTTCATCGCGTCCAGGTATTTCAGGACCAGCCATTCGATCGACTGCGGTATCGCGTTCGATATGCGCGGATTTGCCTTCTGTGGCTGTTTCCCGGCGCGAGCTGTAAGGTATTGCTCTATGAAATCAGGATGATCAGGTCCGACGGTCAGCGCGATCCGGCGCTTTGGATTGCCGTCCTGTCGCACCCTGTAGCGCAGGTTGCCGGATGGCAATCTTTCCTCCAGCAGGCCGGGATAACTCACCTTCATGCTGTCCCTGCCTATCACCATTGTTTCGGGATCCTAGCATCGGCCTGTTTTTGCGGCTTGTCCACAATGATTGTCAGTACCCTGATCGTGCCGTCTGGTTCGATCTCGACGCCGGACACCGACAGGCCGCATTTCTGCGTTGCCTCAACCGCACGGGTGATTTCCGCTTTGCTGGCCCGGCACTTTGGCATGTCAGGAACCTTTTGTCGTCATTTTGGAGAGATTTTCGCGCGCTGGATTGGTGTTGTTATTCTTTGCCATCACGCCATCCCCAACGCCTCTTTGTACATCTCCAGCACCGCTTCTTCCTCGGCGATGTCGTCCTTGTCGCGCTTGCGTAGGGCGATGATCTTGCGCATGATCTTGGTGTCGTAGCCGCGCCCCTTGGCTTCGGCCATCACCTCTTTCTGTTGGTCGGCGATGTCTTTCTTTTCCTGATCCAGCCGTTCGAACCGTTCGATGAACTGGCGCAGCTCATCCGCCGTCACGCGATAGGACGTCTGGTTGTGCTTGCGGAAATCGTCGTCGTCTTTCATCGGTGGTCTGCCCTTTCTTGCCTTTGCTTCCATCTTGGCGTGAATGTCTTCGACGCCTTGGTCGATCGGGTTGGGTTTGGCCATTGCGTCACCTCTGGCTTGCTATCTTGCCGGTCCATGCGTCGAATTCGGTGCGCAGGGTCTGGAATTTCTGTTGCGCCGCTTGGTCGGTGCCCAGCTGGCGGCGGCTGTCGATGCCGCAGCACTGGCGCAGGTATTCGGCGGCGGCGCTGGCATTGAACTGTTCTCCCGGCGCGCCGCATCGAGTGGCGGCGAAACGTTGGAAGCGCGGATCGTTGCACAGTATTCCCGCCTGCTGGGCGGGCTGCATGTCATCGAAGCGCTGGCGGATCGGAGCGTTCATGCCGCCACCTTCAGGGCGTGGTCACCCCATGTCAGCGCGGCTGCGTCGGCAATGCCTGGGAATGTCTTGCTGCGGATCTTCCAGCGATCAGGGCCGGGCGGGGCGCGGTGGATGGCTGACCAGTCCTTGTAAGCCTCGGTGCCGCGTTCGGGCGGGGTCAGTTTGTTGGTCGGGACCAGTTTCGGCAGTCCGCCTTTCAGGTAGAATCCGGTGGCCTTGAAGGCCGGGTCTCCAAACCACCACGGCTGCACGATCTGCGGTTCTGGCAGGTCGCGGATCCGTTCTTTGGCCCATTTATGCATCACCGGGTTTTCCACCACCCGCAGCGGGATCGGCGCGTGAAGGCAAGCTTCGAACAAATCGCAACCCGCTTCAAATTCCGCGATCATGTCTTGCCATGTCCGCCCCTTGGGCAGTTTCTTCGGGTGCGACTTGTCCGGTCCATAAAGCCAGCGCTGCCCGGCACGGCATAGCCGGGTGCAGGGCGGGTGCATCACGCAGAACAGGTGCCACATGGGATCACGCATCACTGTGCGGACGTCGTCTTGTATGTGGCGGTTGGTCGGTGTGTCGGCGGGCAGGATATCGCAGGAAAATGTGTTGAACCCGCGCGCAAGGAAAGCTTCGCGCATCGCGCCGGACGTTTCGCAGCCGATCAGGACATTGATGTCTTCGGGCCGTCTCATGCCTCACCTGTCAGGATTTTCAGTCCGGGGCAGTCCGGGTGCATGGTGCCGCCGGGGCATCCACAGCCGGGCCATTCCGGGCAATGGAAGCTGGCGGCGGTGTCCTCCACCAGTGCGGGCGCGCGCGGGGTGTCATCGTGAGTGGTGGTGTCTGCGCGCGCCCGGCGGAAATGGGAAAAAAGGCCGGAGGCGGCGAACAGAACGCCCCCGGCCAGGTGACCGGCAATCAGACGGATGCCGATAGGGGAAACAGGTTGCCGGGTCATGCCAGCACCCGATGGGGTAGCCTGCCGATCGGCGGATGCCCGGTGACGAACCCGTCATCTTCGATACCGGGCAGGAGCTGCCGCGCCACCTTCTTCCAGTTGCGGATTGCTTCGTCCTCGGTCGCGCCGAAGGCCGTCGCGCCGTGCAGTCTGATTTCGATTAGGTGGCTGGATTTGGTATCGGCCCGCAGGATCAGGTCTGCATCGCCGGTTTCCATACCTTCATTCATGAAAGCATCTTTTTGCGCGTCCATGTCGATCAGTTCGAGATGGGCAAGGAAAACGCGCAGGCGGTCGAATTGGGCGTGAAAGGTCATCATCCGGCCCCCACATTGCGCAGGACATGCGCGATCCACAGCAGGTGCGCCGAATGCACGACGGTCAGTGTGATTAGGCAAAAGATGGCCAGCTTTAGGACGGCGTCGAATAGGTCGACGTCTGGATCGTGGGACGGGGGGATCGCCTGCGGTCGCGGGTCCAATGACATCTTAAAGCCTCCATCAACTGCTGTGATGGAGAAGGAATAAGTTCAGAACAACTGAACTGTCAAGGATATTTGTTCAGCTTGACTGAACATGCTGGTTGCGAATAGTGTCGCCGTGCGGCCATTTGCCCGGCAATTAACTATCAATGATGGAACCCTGTTAAATGGCTACACGTTTTGATTTTCTTATTACACTTTCCGAGGAGACATCGTTGACGATAGACTACTTGGAAAGATTGACGGACGGACTGGATTCGAGCAGCTTGGCGATCTTGTGCGGCAATGCATCCATGTTGCCGAAAATGATGAAATCGATAGATAGTCCGTATGTTTCGCGCATCGCGATGCAGGCATCCAAGGAAGGCCTATGAGCGCCGCCCTCCCAGTTGGAAACTTGTCCTTTGGTGAAGCCAGCGCGCTTGGCGAAATCTGTTTGGTTATATCCTAAAGCTTTTCTAGCCGCCCGCAGGCGATGGCCAATCTCCGTGTATGGGCGTTCAGAATTTTCAGCACTCATGTCATTCTCCAATCGATGTAAGTCGTGGCTTACCGAAGTTCAGTCGGTCTGAAAAAAGTTTCTTTAGAACCTTGACATGTTCAGACTAACTGAACATTTTCGAGTCATGACCCAAAAAGAACTGATATCGAAACTTGGGCGGCGTAGGGTGATTGACGCTTTAGGCGTCTCTACTTCGCAGGTTTCAAACTGTTTGTCCGCCGGAAGGTTCCCGGGGCATTGGTTCGATACGATGGATCGTATCGCGACCGAGGATGGGTGGTCGGTGCCGCGCGAATTGTTCGCGTGGAAGCGACGCGAGGATGCGGCATGACTTCACCTGTCGATCATATTCCTGAATTCCGTTTCCCCCATGATAGAGATGTTCTGCCCGGCGGTGATGAGATCCTCTGCTTTTCTATGCTTGCTGCTTTTTTCGTGACCGGCCAACAGCGCGAGGTCCTGATCGCCGACAACAAGATGCGTGGTCTTGCGGGTGACGGAAGCCTTGACCTCGAAGCCGAGACCGGATGCTACCTTGACTGCTTTTTCGCGTGGCATGGTCAGCGATCCAGTGAAGACGATAACCGCGCCGAAATGTTTTCCTTCAGGATTGGCAGGCGCGGTGGGATTCTTGGGATAGGACTTCCGAGCCGGTTTCAACAGGTCATCGAAGGACAACCCAGTTTTCTGTTCTGCCATGAGGACGACCGTGGCGGCAGCGCGGGCGTCTTCGATCGCGTCATGGTGCCGGAAGTTAAGGTTAAGCTTTTCACGAAGATTGGCGAGGCCGTATCCACCATCCTGCCGGAATTCAGGCCAAGCCCGGCGCGCCACGCGGATACTGTCGTTCCAATCGAGGTCTGGCTGGGGAATTCCGTCGCCGTCGCAAGCGGCAGCGATGGCTTTTTGATCGAACGTGCTGTGCTGGAACAGGCGGTTGTTGGCCAGCATTGGTTTCATGTCCATGAAAGCGTTTCGGAAAGTAGGGGCACCGCGAACTCGCTCCTCCGTAATGCCGTGTATTTTGATATTGAACGGGTCGAAACCGCATTCGGGATCGATCAGGGTTCCGACGGTGCGGATGCATCCGCTTCTGTCGACGCTTGCGAAACCGACCTGGCAGATACTGCCGTTCCACCTCATGGCCGTTTCCACGTCGATGGCGATAAACCTGTGTTCACCATCTGCAAACTGGGTGAACAGTCCGTGGCGATTGACGGCAGGTGCGCCTCGCGGCGCTGGCTGTGGTGTCCTAGGGAGAGGTGCATCTTCGGTAGGCGTCCGTATCTGGTTCGGTCTGCGCCCAAACAGGCGTTCGAAAAAGGATTTCATTTTTTACTCGTGCGTTCTGCAGAAATTCGCCCACAGGCTGCACGATGGCAGGGCTGCATATCAAGGGTGAAATGGATGTGCATGCGCATTGTTCATTCCGTCCATGACATCTTGGATAGCGCCATCATTCCCGTATGCCAAGGAAACGAGGTTTCCCATGGCTGATCCGGTGACACGCGGTATTTTCGATGGCCTTGTCCGCCGCGCAGGCGGTGTCGAGGCTGTCGCGTCGGTTCTTGAAGCCCGCTATGGCACGGGCTGCAAGGGCACGGTCAGCAAGATGTGTTCCGGCCAGATTGGAGTGACGGTCGATGCGGCCATCGCGGTCGAGGATTTCGTCGGGGCTTTTCCGCTGACCAATCGCATGTTCGAACGTACGGGCCGCGAAGGCGTTCGGCAGGGCTGCCTGAAGGAACTTGCCGCGCAAAGCACTGTTGCCAGCGGGCAGGCGCATGCGGCGCTGATCCGGGCGTTTTCGCATCTAAGCGATGACCCTGAGCGCCTGACGGAAAAAGAGCGTGTCGAGGTCATCGCGGAAATGCGGGCGGCGCGCCAGGCGCTGACGGATATCATCAACGCGGCGGAGGCGGCGGGATGATGGTGCGCGCGGAGCTTAAAATCGATGCATCGGCGTTGGTGGCACTGATCGGGCAGATCGCCGAACTGGCGCAGCGCGAAGGCAGCGATCGCGCATATCTTCTTTCCGAAGTGCAGGCGATGGCCGATGATCCGGGCGGGTTCTTTGATGTGGAGCCTGAGTTGGTTTCGATGGATTTTGCCGTGATCCGGGCGGTTCCATCACCGCGCTTGGTACGGTTGCTGACCACGTTCGGGGGCGCAAGGTGAGCGGCGGGTTTGCATACCGCATCCCGGCGGATTGGCCCGACGATTATCCTGAAAACGGCATTGCAGAAATCGCCCCAGAAACGGCGCAAGAGGGGCTTTCGGCATGACCCATGCGGCGCAACCCCGTCTCGCAAACGCACTGCCAGTGCGAAACGTACCGCAAGAGGCGCTGTTGCGGCTTGACTTGGAACCGTTTCACGTCGCCGCCGAACCGCAGCTATCGGCCTGCCCGATGGGGGAAACCGGCATTTGCCGGAACCCATTCTGTTCGGCGCGCTTCGTTCCGGTGCGGCCCCATCAGCTTTATTGCAGCGCCGCCTGCCGCAAGTCTGACGATCAGGAATTCCGCGCGGTTGGCCTGCGCGCCGCGCCAGCGCTGCTGGCTTGGCAGATGGGCCGCTATGCGCCCAAGGGCACCGCGCTGGCCGATCTGAGCCGGGCGGGCCGGAACTACTATAGCGCGCTGGCGGCGCAATGGCTGCGCGACCGGCGGCGCAGGATGCATTTAGCGGAGGAACTGCGATGACAACAGCAATCGATCTTCTGGGCCGTCAGCCGGTCATGCGGGATCTGCCCGAACCGGAACCGGAACCCGCGATCGATGACTGGCGCGGCGAAGGTTTCATCCGTTCCGGGCGGCATACCCCGTCAGGGCTGGGTTTCACGGCGCGGACCGGCAGGCATGGGCAGAAGAAGGCGGGCGAGTGATGGACTATCAACCGCAACCAGACATGTGGCCGCTCCGGCGCGGCGACACGCTGTCGAACCATGATTGGTTTCCATTCTACACCCACCGTTTCCTGTCGTCGCGGTTTCTGGCGGCGGCGGTGATGGAAAAACGGCGCGGCGATATCGGCACCGCCGTCATCCTGTGGTCGGAATCGATGCGACAGGATCCGGCAGGCACCTTGCCCGATTGCGATGTCGAACTCGCCAGTCTGGCGCGCTTTGCCACGGTCGAGGATTGGCAGGCGGTCAAGGCGGGCGTCATGCATGGCTGGGTTCCGGTTCTGGTCGAAGATGACCGATCGGGCGATGTCATCACCCGGTTGGGCCATCCCGGCTTCATGCAGGGCATTGTCGAGGAAATGCACAAGCGCAAGCGGGGCCGCGACGGTGCCCGCGAAGCGGCGCGCTTGGCGGTTCGCAAGTCGCGGATCCGCAAGAAGATGGCCGACCTGAACATCCAGGACCACATCATCAAGGATGACCGGGCCGTCGGGATGCTGGCCGAGCATTTCGAACATTCCGACCTTTACGTCACGCCCGACAACCTGCGCGCGGCGATGACCGAAGTGCTGGGATACACTGGCGAGGTCGCCCATTTCCCGAACCGGCGCGGGGGCTGAAATGGCTGCAACGGCGGGTGAAATCAAACTGAAATGAACTGAAAGGTTGCTGAAATATTTCAGTCGGTTTCAGCAAGATTACTGAAATTGCCCTATAGGACAACACCATACAAAACATAACAAGAAACCTTCCTATGGGTGCGCGACGATCAAACTGTGGAATTAGCGGACAGGCCGAAATTGCAGAGAAAGGGCAAGGGCAATGGAAGGTCAGGAACTGAAAGAGGGCAGGGACCGGGTCAGGCTGAACCTGATCGCACCGCTGAAGGAATGGGGCATGGAGCGCCGGGGCGGCTGGACCGTAGAGCGCGAGACAGAAATGCTCGACCGGCTGCAGAACAAGCTGGCCTATATGAGCGCGGTCAATCTCGAAGCGCTGCGCGAAACTGTGCAGCGCCATGCGACCGGCAAGGCGCGCGATCGTTGGCCCAAGGAAATGCTGATCGAGAACTGGGCGCGGCGTCTGCAGGATCCGCCGATCAGCATGAGCCGCCTTGTGCGGTCCTATATCCAGTCGGGTGCGGGCCGGGCGGCGCGGGACGGCGGGTATCTGGTCGAGCTTTTCTTTTATCTCAAGCGTGTCGGTGCGCCGCCGAACGCATTTTCGATGGATGAAATCCGATCCGAGGCCGAGGCGAACCGCGAACGCCGCGCCCGGATCAAGGTGGCGCGCGAGGCCGGGCGGGCCACGCCCAGCGATCTGGCCTGGATGGATGGGTATTACATGGCGCGGCAGCGCTGCATCGACACGTTGAACGCTGGTCAGGCCAGCAAGCAGGAAGGGCAAGCGGCATGATAATGGAAAGATCATTCCAGAAGGCGGATGACCGATTTGAGGCCTGCGCCGCATTCGGGCGCATGGGCGGACCTTTGGCCACTGACGGAAAGGAAATGGTCGGGATCAAGGCGCTGCTTGAATGGGCCTTCGCCGTCGAAAAGGCAGATCTATCCGTCACGATGGATCATTCGGAGCTTGGCGGCTATGGCTATGCGTCATCGACTGCCGCGATCATGCGGCATGAGCAGCTTGGCTGCCGTATTGATGGCGGTGGCAAATCCGATCCACATCCGGACGCCGAAGCGGTGGCGGATATGCTTGTGAACTGTGCGTCATGGTCGATGGCGATCAGAGTTGCCGAACTGTCCCGCGCCGGTCGCGTGCCAGAATGGGATTTGGGCCAGCAAAGATTGCAGCCGCGCGCCTGGTCGAAGCGCAATCACCTCGGCCAGCATGGTAAGACCGAAGTCTGTCGTGTGGTCGAGTATGTCCAGCGTGGTCGACAGCGCCGCCGCGAGGATCTTTGGGTGCCATGTTGTTGGGTTCCAAGTCATTGTCAGATAGCTGCTGCGCGCCGTGATTACCTCGATTGGTGGGGTGCGCTGCTTGAGCTGTCATCCGCGTTGAATGGGTATAACTTTGACAAGTTTCATCTGATCGACAGGATGCCGCCAATGACGCCTTGGAAGAAAGCGGCTTGACACAATCTAGCTTCTGTTGACATATTGCCTGCGAACCGAACTGCGCCCGGCGGGATGATCCCGACCGGGCGTTTTTCGTATCACCGATTTACCGGACAATTTGAAACATGGCGATCCGCAAGGTGTGTTGCCGCCCCGGCTGCGATGACATTGCGGTCGCTGGCGGTGCGCATTGCCCGTACCACGAAGACGAGCGCAAGGCGAAGCTATCGGCGCGGCGCGCCCGTGCCAAGTTGAGCAGCGAAGCGCAGGCCGGTGCGTTGCTCTATGCGACGAAGGAATGGAAAACAGGACGGCGCGTGTACCTTGCCCGCAATCCTCTTTGCGTCGACTGCGGTGAACTTGGATTGGTGGTCGAGGCGACCGAGGTTGACCACGTCAAACCGCACCGAGGCGATCGGGCGAAGTTCTTCGATCGGTCGAACTGGCAGGCGCTGTGCAAGCCATGCCACAGCCGGAAGACTGCACGGGAAGTGCTGGCACTGGGGGGCGGTCGAAAAATCTAGCCGCGATAAGGGAAACCGGCTGCGGAACCGTTCTTTTCGTGCGGGGTGAATTGAGAAAAAAAGCCCACTTTTGGCATGGGTGAAACTTTGCAGCCTTCGGGGAAAGGAGGGTTGAGGACGAAAGGAGGCCGAGATGAAAGGCGCGAAACCGACGCCGCAGGGCAACGTGATCCCGATGAAGGGCGACGGAGCGAAGCCCGCGCCGGAACCGTTCGACTGGATGACCGAACTGGGAAAGGATGTCTGGGGCGAGTTGGCACCGGAGCTGTCCAGGATGGATCGACTGCTGCCGCACTACCGCCACCAGTTCGCAAGCTATTGCGAGGCGACGGCAAATTTCATCCGGGCCACTAACGAAATCGCCCTGCATGGCGTCTGGTATCAGACCAAGACCCGCAACGGCATCCAGCAAAAGAAAACGGCGGCATGGACGACGCAGAACGAAGCGGCGAACCAGATGCGCCGAGACTCGGCACTGTTCGGGCTGACGCCGGTCGATGAAAGCCGGATCGCGAATGCAGGGCAGGGCGATCTGTTCGATGATCTTATGAAGCAGTTGAAGGGTCAGCCGAGTGGATCCGATTGACCACCCGGTCAGCCAATATGCAATCAGCGTGGTCGAGGGCGACACGGTTGCCGGTGACCTGGTGCGAATGGCTTGCGAACGGCACCTGCTGGATCTGGAAACTGCCGATGAACGTGGGCTGTTTTTTGATTGCGAGGCGGCGACCACGATCTGCAATTTCGCGCGGATGCTGCATCACACGCAGGGGCCGCTGGCGGGGCAACCGCTGGAATTGCAGCCGTGGCAGGTGTTCCGGCATGGATCTGTCTTCGGATGGAAGCGAACAGAAACCGGGCTGCGCCGGTTCCGTGACACCTACCACCAGGTGGGAAAGAAGAACGGCAAGACGACCGACACGGCGGTGCCGATGCTGTTTTCTCAGTTGTTCGACGGCGAAGCCGCGCCGGAAGCCTATTGCGCCGCGACCACGCGCGATCAGGCCGGGCTGCTGTTCAAGGGGTTGAAGCGGATCATCAAGCGGTCGCCCTTCCTGCCGCATTTCATGGAGGTCTGGCGCAATTCGATCGACACGCCACGCACCGACGGGTCGATTGCCTGCCTGTCGCGTGATGGCAATTCGTCGGACGGGATCAACCCGTCCTTCCTGGCGCGGGATGAGATGCACCGCTGGACCGATCGGGAACTGGCCGAAACGATCGTTGAATCGATGATCGCGCGATCGCAGCCGATCGACTGGGTGATCACCACGGCGGGGCAGAACCGCAAGGGGCTGTGCGGCGAATTGCGCGACTATTCGGAATCGGTGCTGCGCGGTGGTGTCGAGGATGATTCATTCTTTGCCTATGTGGCGGAACCGTCTGCGGATGCAGACCCGCTGGACCCGGTCGCCTGGGCGATGGGCAACCCGAACCTGAACGTATCGAAGCCGGAAAGCGAGGTCAGGAAGGCCGCGCAGAAGGCGATGATCATTTCCGGGCAGCTGCCGAACTTCAAACGGTTCCACCTGAACCTGTGGACAGAGGGGGCGGAAGCCTGGATCACTCAGGACGCCTGGGACCGTGGCGTCGCCGTGGCCCCGTTTGTCCCGGAGGATTTGAGCGGGCGGGAAGCATGGGTTGCGCTGGATCTGTCGAACAAGGTCGACACCACTGCGATCGCAATGGCGGTGCCTGTCAACAACCTGATCTATGTCTGGGTCTGGACCTATCTGCCTGCTGGGGATCATGGCTTCGTGAAGCGGGCACAGACGGAAAAGCGGGAATATGTCGGCTGGCGCGATCAAGGCTGGCTGGAAGTTCATCATGGCGGGGTGATCAAGGAAGACGAGATCATCAAGCGGCTGAAATGGATCCGCGAGAACTTCGCGCTTCAGGAGGTCGCCTATGACCCTTGGGGCATGAAGGATCTGGCGAACACGCTTGATGAAATGCGGTTCCCGATGGTCGAACATCGCCAAGGGTTCGCGTCGATGTCCGGCCCGATGAAGCGGGTCGAAGAGAGGGTTGCGGAAAACCTTATCCGCCATGCGGGCAACCCGGTGCTGGCCTGGCAGGTCGGCAATGTTCACCGCGACGAAGACGCGGCAGAGAACATCAAGCCGAACAAGAAGAAGAGTCAGGGCCGCATCGATGCGGCGGTGGCGATGATCATGGCGGTGGGGCGGGCCACCGCGAACGAAACCAAGAAACGCCGGGGAGAGGTGCAATCGATATGAGCCTGTTGGGACGCATTCTGGGACGCGATCAGGCACCCGCCACGCAACGGATGGAACCGCCTGTGATGGCAGCGGTCGAACCTTCCGGCACCATCGCGCCGGAAGGTTGGATTGTCGATGGCTGGGGGGCTGGTCAAAGCCGGGTCAAGACGCTGCCGCGCGTGACGCCAGACATCGCGCAGCGCCACGCGACTGTTTTTGCCTGCTGCAACATCATCGCGGGCGATCTGTCCAAGGTGCCGCTGAACGTGATGGAGCGGAACAAGACAACCGGGCGTCTTGTTCCGGTCAAGGAACATGCGCTGCACTACCTGTTGAACGTCGAAAGCACCTTCGGGGTGCCGTCGATCATGACCCGGTTCAATGCGGTCTATTCCTTTGGCCTGCGCGGTAACGGCTATGCCTATGCGCCGCGCGACGGTGGCGGGCAACCGCTGCTGATCGAATATGTCCACAACGACCGCTGCAACATTCTGCGCGATGGCCGGGCGCGGTTTTACGATTTCGAGGATGGGGCGGGAACCCTGCGCCGTTCACCTGCGCGGTCGATGGTGCATCTGCGCTATCTTGCAAGCGACGGATGGACCGGACGCAGCCCGCTTTCGGTCGCGGCGGAATCGGTCGGGCTGGCGCTGGCGGGACAGGAAGCGGCGGCGCGCACGGCGTCAGGTACGCAGGTTCGCGGCGCGGTGAAGCTGGAAGACAACTTCGCTGACGAAGAGGCCAAGACACGCGGGATCAAGCGAATCCGGGCAATGATGAATGATCCGGCGGCAGAGGGGTGGCCGGTCCTTGGAGCGAATGACGACATCATCACGCTGGATATCACGGCGGCTGATCAGGAACTTCTGTCATCGCGCAAGTTCGACCGCGAACAGCTTGCTGCGATCTACCGGGTTCCGCCGTCGAAGCTGCAGATGCTGGAATTCGGGGTGAAGGCCAACGGCCAGCAGCAGGCGATCGACTACAAGACGGACTGCCTGACCCATTGGGGCAACATGGTTCAGGACTTCATGGAAGTTGGGTTGCTGACCCGTGCCGAGCGCGAACGCGGGTTGCAGCTGGTTCACGATTACGACGCGCTGATGGAGGCAACCACCAAGGAACGGTACGAGGCCAATGCGAAGGCTGTGGGCGGTCCTTGGAAGACGGTCAACGAAATGCGCCGCGAAGAAGGCAAGGAAGACATCGAAGGCGGCGATATCCTCTATCCGCCGTCGAACATGACCCGCGATGCCGGAACCGACGGCAGCAACAAGGAGGCCGACAAATGACCCATGAAAACACGCATCCTGTCCCGCAGGTGGCGGACAGCATCGCCGCCCGTCTGGGCGGGCAGGTCGTAGCGCTGGACTTGTCGCGGTCGCAGGCGCAGTTGCGCCAGACCTGGCCGGTGCCGGGCGCATCAATAGAGCAGCCCGCCGAGGCATCGGCGGGTCCGGTAGACGTGCCGCGCGGCGAACGCTATGGCGTGTCGCGGCGGGTGGCCGTCATGCCGATCCGGGGCATCCTGACGCCGGATTCGGCCATTCTGGAAAAGTACCTTGGATGGGCGACCTACCAGGGGATCGACGCGGCCTGCGCCGAAATCGCTGCCAATGATGACGTGGCGGCGATTGTCATCGATATGAACAGCCCCGGCGGGCTGGTTCTGGGGCTGGAAGGTGCGGCGCGGTCGATCGCGGATCTGGCTGCCGTCAAGCCGGTCCATGTTCTGGTCAACCCGATGGCGGCGTCTGCGGCCTATTACCTTGCCTCGCAGGGCAGCGACATCACCATGACGCCGGGATCCGAGGCGGGCAGCATCGGCACTACGCGGATGAGCGCCTGGCCGGTGCAGCCCGATGTCTGGGGCGAACAGTGGGGCATTCACCTGTCCAGCCATGCGCGGGCGAAGAACCCGGACCCGACGACCGACACGGGCTTGACGGAAATTCAGCGCGGTCTGGACGAAGCTGAGGCGCAGTTTCTTGACGCGGTGGCGCGCGGGCGCGGCATCGATCGCGGCGCGCTGACGTCGCGGCTGTCGGTGACGGGCGATGAAGCCGATGGCGGCGCGATGTTCCGGGCAGCGGATGCGATCGGGCGCGGGCTGGCCGATGCCGAAGAGGCGCGGCGCGGCTTCTATGAGCGCGTTTTCTCAATCTATGCGCCGTCCCCGACTGGGGGCGGATCGCGCGCGATGGCGCGGACGGCCAAGGCGCGGGCCGCGATGGCGCAGGCTATTTCGAACACCTGAAATCACGCGGGGCCAACCCGAGTGCAACCGACCCCACCGGCTTGTTCCGCGTGGGTCTTCAACCCGTGGCCCGCGTGGTGCGGCCACCACCTTCAAAGAGGAATGAGCGATGAAGGACATCAACGATTTGCGCGCGTCGCGCGCGACGGCGGCGGCGGCGATGGCGTCGGCAGCTGACACTATCGAGACCCTGGAAGGGGCCGAAGCGCCGGATCAGGACGCGTTGGCGTCGGCGCAAACCGCGTTCGAAACCGCGCAGGCGGATTTCGGCAAGGCGGATGCCGCCGTGAAACGCGCCGAGGCGGTCGAGGCGGCGCAGGCATCTGCTGCCAAGGGCGGCGATGAACAGGCCGGAAACGGATTTACCGGCGGCGCTGCGCCGGTCCCGGCCCAACCGAAAAACCCCGCCGACAAAGCGATCGAGGTCGGGTTCATCATCGGTGCGTTGGCAAATCAGAAAGGCGACCGCGAAGCGGCTGCGGCGCAGTTGGTGGAAGCCGGTCATTCCGGTGTTGCTGCGGTGCTGTCCGGCGCGACGGCGGGTGCGGGGGGCGTGACCATTCCGCAGCCGCTGGCCGAACAGGTGATCGACCTGCTGCGCCCCAAGGTGGTGGTGCGCAATGCCGGTGCGGAGACGTCGCCCATCCCGGCAGGCAAGATGCGCCACGCCCGCATGGCGACCGGATCGACGGCAAATTACGGGACTGAGGCGACGGCAATCACGGAATCGGAACCGACCTTCGACAATGTCGATCAGGCGTTCAAGAAGCTGACCGCGATGGTTCCGCTTTCCAACGACCTGCTGCGTATGTCGTCGGTGGCGATGGCGCGGGTGGCCCGCAATGATGTGGTGCGCCAGATGGCAGCGCGCGAGGACATCGCCTTCCTGCGCAATGACGGCACCAGCGGAACGCCCAAGGGGCTGCGCCACTGGGCACTTGCGGCGAACTGGCTGACCGAGGCGGCCAAGACCGCAGCGGTGGTCGAGGCGCTGATCAACAAGCTGGTGGATAAGGTCGAGGATGCCGATATTTCGATGATGGCACCGGGCTGGGCGATGCGGGCCAGTACCAAGAACTTCATCGCCGGGCTGCGCGATGCCAACGGCTACCCGCTTTATCCGTCGATCGACAAGGATGGGACGCTGAAGGGTTACAAGATCCACACCAGTTCGCAGATCCCCAACAACCTGGGGGCCGGGTCGGACACGGAAATCACCTTCTGCGATTTCTCGGAAATCATGATCGGCGACTCGCTGAACCTGACTATCGCCACCAGCGACCAGGCCGCGTTCGTGAATACGTCGGGTGACACGGTGTCGGCGTTCCAGAACGACCTGACGTTGATGCGCGCCATCAGCGAACACGATCTTGCGCCGATGCATGATGAGGCGATTTCTGGCGCGACCGTTACCGGCTGGTCGCTCTGATCTTTGCAGCCTGATCGCATGAACTGACAACGACCGTTCCGGCGCGGTGCCGGGGCGGCAAGTATTCAAATCGAAGGGCAAGACCAATGGCCAAGAAAGTGCAACTGGAATGCACCCGCACAAACGGGCGCTGGAACAAGGGCGACAAGGCGGGTTTCGAACACGAGACCGCCGCGAAGATGCTCAAGGCGAAAAACGCCGCGTGGAAGAGTACCGCCGCAGCGGCGAAGCCCGCAGGTGGTGCCGGTGAAGGCGGGGGCGCTGCCAGCTAATCGCCGATCGGCGAATTTTCAATGGCGACCGTGGGCTTTCACGGTCGCCGATAGCGTGGAGTTGTCGCGGTGGAATATGTCGGTGCAAATCCGTTGTCGTCAGTGGTCGAGGTCGCGGAATTCAAGGAGTCGGTTCATTTGCCGCCCAACGATTCAACGGACGATGCTGCGATCCAAGCATTGCTTGATGCGGCGCAAGAGGTTGTGATCACCGCGACCAATCGGCCACTGGCTGGGGATTATCGGTTCGAAATCCCGCTTTTCCCGGTCTGGGGTGTCTGGTGGTTTCCTTGTGCGCCTGTCGGGCAGTTGCTTTCGATCGAGGCGATGGGGGATGACGGTCAATGGCAATCCGTCGACCTGACCGGGTGGCGGATCCGCCAGGCGCATAGTGAGCCGCAATTGGTCACGCCGGTTGGGTGGAGCGGCTATACTTCGCTGTCTGCGGACACTTTGCGTGTCTCGGCGACATTAGGTGATGCCGCCGGGAAAACGGCCAGCGCCGCGATTAAGCTGCTGACCAAGGAATGGTACGAAGCACAGATCGCCGCCGAAGACGTGCCAGAAGCGCCGCGCCTGAGTTTCGGGGTGCGCAACCTGGTCAAGCAGGCGCGCTACAGCCGTCCGCGCGTGTTCGGGGCGGGCTGACCGATGGCCTATGATCGGCGGATCACGTTGCAGCAAAAAACCACGATCAAAGATGCCTGGGGCGGCGAGAAAGACGGCTATGAGGATCTTGAAACGGTCTGGGCTGAGTTCAATCCGACCAGCGATGCGGAGAAATTCCGCGCGGGTCAGGCCGAGGCTACAAGCATGGGGTGGTTTCGGGTGCGGTATAGCGCGGTCGCTGCGTTGATCGGGCCGCGTGACCAGGTGATGGATGCTGGGAAGGCGTGGAAGATCGTCGGCGTGAAGCAGATCGGCAGGCGTCGGAGCATCGAGTTCACGGCCACGCATTCAGATGCGACGGGCAGCTGAGCATGTCGATCGGTTTTAAGGTCGATGGTTTCCGCGACATGGAGCGGGCGCTGGCCGGGTTGAAGCGTGGCACCGCCAAGGCGGTTGTGCGCAGGGCATTGAAAAAGGTGCTTAAGCCGGTAGCCGAAGCTGCCGATGCGTCGATGTTTCAAATATCCGTGACAAG
Organism: Thalassovita gelatinovora; assembly: GCF_001458355.1. GTDB lineage: Bacteria > Pseudomonadota > Alphaproteobacteria > Rhodobacterales > Rhodobacteraceae > Thalassobius > Thalassobius gelatinovorus. Next base: position 229,110 of record NZ_CYSA01000028.1, read on the forward strand.
CAAGCTTTCGCCACGGCAAAGGGCGGCGGCTTCTGGTGATTTCATCGGCAGTATCGTGTCCATGTATATCGGGCCGATCGATGATGAAGGGCGGGGCGCGCCGCATGCCCATCTGATCGAATTCGGCACCGGGCCGCGCAAGCACAAGTCTGGGAAATTTGTCGGGGCAGTCATGCCGGAGCCGTTCATGCGCCCGGCCTGGGACGCAAACAAGGCGGAAATGCTTGAGCGTCTGAAGCGGGAAATCTGGACCGAAATACAGAAGACCTTGGATCGGACAGCGGCCCGAAATGCCAGGGCGGGGCGGCGCTAATGGAAGAAGAGATGAAAGCATTGCTGGATGGTCTGGGCCATCCGGTTGCATGGGGCTGGCTGGGGCAGGGCACGGGCCTGCCCCGGATTGTGCTGAACAAGGTTTCCGGTTTCGAACCTGTCACCACCGATGGGGCTGCGGGCTTCATTGTTGGCCGGGTGCAGGTCGATATCTACGGAACAACTCCATTCGAGGCGGGGCTTTTGGGCCGTGCGGTCCGGGAACTTCTCTCAGGCTATCACGGGGCAATGGTTCGCTTTGCCCGCCTTGAAGCTATTCGCGACGGTCAGGACGGTTCTGACGGCGATGCAATCCCGCGCGTGTCGCAGGATTATGCGGTGAAATACCGCGTCTGACAGCCGGGTGTCCGGCGTTTCATCAAAGAGGTAAAACTATGACGACGAAAACACTCACCATCACCGACGATACCGTCGTTGAATGGTCCGATGATGGCACCACCTGGGCAAGTCTTCCAGGCGCGCAAAAGGTGAGCTTTCCCGAAGAACAGCGCGACTACAAGGACAAGACCAGCCTTGATAGTGTCGGGATGCACAAGGAATGGTCCCGTGGTCTGATCGACTCTGGCGAAATCACCTTGGGCTGTTTTTACACCAAGGAACTGTTCGCCGCTGCATCCGCAAAGAAGGCGTTGGCTACGCCGACCTATTTCCGCGTGACGCTGCCGATCGACATCGATCAGTCGACCGGCGACCAATTTGCCTGGCAGGCGTGGATCAGTCCTTCGCTGCCCGATGTCGAGGTCGGCAACGATCTTATGTTGGATATCAAACAGAAGGTCACCGGCGCTGTGACCTGGACCCAGGGGACTGCAGCAGTATGATCAGTTCCGTTGATGTAAAATCCGCCGCAGGCGCAGTTGTCACCACGCTGCGTCTGTCCACCAAAGCCATGGTGCGTCTTGAGCGCGAAAATGGCATTCCGATCCACCAGGTTCTGCAAAAGCTGGACAAGGAAGGTTCCGTCGATCTGGTCGCCGGGATCTTCGCGGCTGCCATGAACGATGGCAAAGGCGGCGCGGAAGACGACGCCTATGACGCGATCGATGAGGTCGGCGGCACGGTCGATGCTGTCGTGTTTGTTGGTGAGGCGATCGGGCTGGCATTCCCGGCGGCGGAAAAGACCGACGATGATGTCGTCGCGTTGGAAGAGCCGGTGGGAAACGGCAAGGGGAAGAAACCCAGCAAATAGACTGGGAGTCCCTTATCACGGGGTGGGTCGGTTGCGGCCTGCCCTATGCTGATTTCTGGGCAGTCACCCTGCGGGAATACAAGCTGATCACCGATGCGGTTCAGCGCCGGAAGGAAGCTGAGGTAAACGATCAGCGGGTCTTGCAACAAGAGATGGCCCACCTGATCGGTTACGCCTTTCACGATCCTGGAAACATCCCGGATTTCACCAAGAAGTCCGCACCGAAACAGGCTGAGCCGGTGAATGACCGGCTGGCCACAGAGCAGTTGCGGTCGTCGCTGATCCGCATGCACGTTGACAGTCAAAGGAAACGATAATGTCCGCGATCATTGGCGCCCTGCGCGGTGTTCTGTCTTTGGATTCTGCGGCCTTCGATAAGGGGGTCGACCGCTCGATTGCCAAGATGGGCAAGATGGAGCGGCGGATGGCGCAGACAGGCGCGCGGATGCAACGCTTGGGCCGCAAGCTGTCTCTGGGCATCACCGCCCCGATGGTGGCCATCGGGGCGGCTGCCGTGAAGTCGAGCCTGAGTGTCGTTGATTCTCAGGCGAAAATGGCGCAGTCGCTTGGCACGACCGTCAAGTCCATGCAGGTCTTGGGGCGCGCAGCGGATCTGTCCGGTGTTTCCGTTGGCGAGGTCGAGCAGGCGACCATCGCGCTGACCAAACGCTTGTCACAGGCAGCGCAGGGAACCGGGCCTGCGGCCAAAGCGCTGGCCTCATTGCGGTTGGAGGCGTCCCAGCTTCAGGGGTTGCCGCTGGATGAGCGCCTGGCGTCGATCCAAAAGGCGATGGCGCAATATGTCCCGGAAGCGCAGCGCGCGGCGGTGGCGTCGGATCTGTTCGGCAGCCGGGCCGGTGTCGTCTTTTCGCGGATCGACACGGCCACGCTGCAGCTGGCAACCGAAGATGTCGAGCGTTTTGGCGTCGCTGTTTCCGAAGCGGACGCGGATCAGATCGAGGTTACAAATGACGCTATTTCGCGCATGGGGCTGGCGGCGCGCGGGGTGGCCAATCAGCTGACCGTCGCGGTCGCGCCTGCGATGGAGTCGATCGCAAATGCGGTCGCATCGGTCGCGGGCTGGTTCAATGGCTTGAGCAGTTCCACCCAGATGGCGATCGGGATCATGGGGACGCTGGCGATTGCCGCCGGGCCGGTGATCGCTGGATTGGGGCTGATGGCGTCTGCATCGGCCCCGGTGATCCGTGGCGTTGCCGGAATGATCCCGGCCATGGCAGGTGCGGTGCGGCAGGCTGTTGCGCTGGAAATGGCGCTTGGTGCGACATCCAGGCGGGCCGCGATTTCCAGTATTGCGATCAAGGGCATGTCCCGCGCCCTTGGCGTGTTGAAAGGGGCACTGATTGCCACGGGTATCGGTGCGCTTGTCATTGGGGCGGGTGTGCTTGTGTCCTGGTTCTCGCGACTGGTCACTGCGACAGGCGGCTGGGGCGCGGCTCTTAAGCTTCTTGGTGAAGTCGCCTCTGGTGTCTGGGAAGGCATTAAGCTTAGCGCGAAATCAATTGTCCCAGCCTTGGGGGCCATATGGGCCGACACGCAGGCGGGTTTTGTTCGCGTACTTGAAGCGATGTCTCAGCAATGGGGCACTTTCCTTTGGGGGCTTGGGTCGCGTCTTGAGGGAATACCATTTTTTGGCGATATGGAGCAGGGGCTTAAGAATGCTTCTGAGCGTGCCTTTGATAGCATGGTTGAATTGAATGCTGAGGTATCTTCACTTGAAGGAAGCGCTATTCGACTGCGGAATGAAGCCGCCAGTATGGCAGTTGATGGTTTTGCACAGGCGCGTGAAGCCGCAGGGAAATTGTCTGCGGCTGTTGCTGATACGACGGACGAATTGGGTGATGGAAAAAGCGCCGCGGCCGATCTGAATGACGAGCTTTCGAAAGTGCCGAAATCAGGAGGCAAAGCCAGCAAGTCGCTGAAGGGCGTCAAGGAAGCAGCGGAAGCGTTCGCAGACGCTATGGATAAGGCGGCTTACACTGCGGAGGATTGGGGAAAGAACCGCGCCCAGGCGCTGATCAGCGGAATTGATGGTGTCGCTGATGCATGGGGCGATTTTTTAGTCAGCGGCTTCCGCGACTTTGACGGGTTCATGGATTCGGTCGTTTCCGGTTTCAAGTCGGGATTGTCGCAGATGATTTCGATGGCGGCGCGGAACCAGATCATGATTGGTCTCGGTTTCGGCGGATTTGCTGGCAGCGCGAGTGTTGCTGGGGCAAGCCCTTCGCCTGGGGCTTCCCTCGGCAACGGTTTGCTTGGCAATGTCGGCAGCAGCCTGCTTGGCGGTGGCGCTATTAGCGGCATTGCATCCGGTCTTGGCGGGATCCTGTCTGGTGGCGGTCTTGGCGCATCTTTCGCCAACCTGGGCGGTCTGATGAGTGGTTCGGTGGCTGGATGGGGCGCAATCGGCGCGGCGATCCCGGCGATCGGGCTTGTCGTTGCCGGGTTGTCACTGTTCATCGGCAAGACGAAGGAACTGGATCGCGGGCTGCGCGTCACGGTCGACGGGTTCGATGCGCTGGTGGAAACGTTCCGCGATACCCAAACCAGCCGCCTGTTCGGTCTGATCCGCAGCAACCGCAGCCATTACGCCGCAGCGGGTGAAGACGTTGCCGATCCGATCCGCACCGCCGTGGGGGCAATCCAGTCCGATGTATTGTCGATGGCCGATATCCTTGGCATCGGGTCGGATGTGTTTGCCGATTTCACGGCGCAGATCAGGATCAGCACCAAGGATCTGAGCGATGACGAAATCGCCGCCGCACTCCAGGAACAACTGACGCAGATCGCGGACGGCATGGCCGATCTTGCGTTGGCTTCCTATGACGTGGTCCGAGACGGTGAATCGGCCAGTGCCGCGCTGGATCGGCTGTCGACCCATCTTGTGGCGGTGCAGACTATTGCCGACACGATGGGGCATTCGTTTGATCAGGTCGGGGTTGCCGGTGCTGCGATGGCGTCGGATCTGGTGGATGCATTCGGCGGGCTGGAGGCTATGAACGCTTCGGCGACCACCTATTACGAGGCGTTCTATAGCGCGGCGGAACGACAGGCGGTCACCTTGCGCCATGTGACCACGGCGTTTGAAGACCTGAACCTATCTATGCCGCAAACCCGCGCCGCATACCGATCGCTGGTAGAGGCGCAGGATCTGGCGACCGAAAGCGGGCGCGATGTCTATGCAGCCCTGATCGGAATGGCGTCGGCACTGGATGAGGTTCTGCCGTCTGTGGCCGGGTTCACGGCCATGATTTCCGGGCTGGTGGGTGACACGTCCAGTTTGGTTGATGGCATGATCGCGGACGCCAGCACAATGGCACGGGATGCGGCGACGGCGGCAAGCAACTGGTACAAGGCCAGCGAAACGATCCGCGATCTTCTGGGCGATCTGATCTCTGCAAACACTGACACCAATTCGGGGCGTGACCAGGCGCTGCGCTACAATGAAGGTCAGTATAACCGGGCTTATGCGGCGGCGCGCGGGGGCGATATCGACGCGGCCCGATCGATCCCCGGTCTGGCGCAGGATTATCTGGCCAGCGTTCGGGCCAGCGCCAGCAGTTATTCCGAGGTGCTGCAGGCACAGGCGCGTCTTTCGGCGGATGCAAATTTCCTGTCCGGGATTTCCGCACTGCAAGGGGCCAACGAAGATGTCCTGGTCACGCTCTACAATGAGCAGATCGGGATCATGGAGGACGTTCGGGATTACCTTGCGGGGGCCGAACAGATTGACCCGGATGATATCGCCTCGTTCGAGGCGCGCCTGGGCAGCCTGCAAGGGGCGATCGAACAGGCGGAACTGTTCAGTTATGACTACCTGCGGGAACGGCTGAAGGTCACTGTTGACCTGTTGCCCACGGCTGACATTCCAAAGGATGTCGCGGACCTGATCGGCGCGGCTGCAACCGGTATTCAATCCAGCATCGATTTTGCGGTTCACGCTGCTGGGCTGACGCCGGATCTGCGCTGGTTGGCGGTGAATGCGGCCAGTGAGCACATCAAGACGATTGATTTCGTAATGGGCGCGGACCTGCCGCCGAACGTGGCGCGTCTTGCCTTGAATCAGGTTGGCGACCTGTCCAAAACGGTGAACTTGCTGGCTGGTTCGGATATCGCTGCCGATCTGAAAAGGATCGCGCTGGCCGGATCTTCAGAGTTGGGCCGGGTTGTGAATGTGACCTTGGCGGCAAACGTCAACCAGCAGGCCATGCAGCTGGCTTTGCAAAACGTCGGGGCCTATGACGTCGCCGTGCGCGCAGCGCTGCACCCTTCGGTGTCCGACGATGTGCGCCATATCGTATTCAGCGATATCGGCACCTATGTCGCCAGCATCGAAGCGGCGCTGTCTCAGGATATGCCGAACTGGGCGCGGTCTGTCTTGCTGGGCCGACAAGGCCGGATGATCGTGAATATCACCGGCATTCTGGCATCTGGCATGTCCAGCAGCGTGTCGCGTCTGCTGCTTAACGCCAACACCCACGCCGTGCGCGGCGTGACGGTAGCGATGGCCTTCGCTGGCAGTGTGAGCGCCGCTGAGCGCGATCTTCTGCTTCGCGCAAGCCTGACAACGATGCGCCAAATTCAGGCAATCGTGAACCCTGTTGGCTGGACCGCTGACGACCTGCTATTCATCCGGCAGTCTGCCACAAATGGATCGGTGCGAAGGAACATCCTTGGCGGCGCATGGATGCAGTCTGGGGCCTATTCCAACGACGGCCTGCGGCTGCTGCGGATGAACAGTGACAGGGTAGACCGCGTGGTGCGTGGCCGTGTCGATCTGTCAGGCATGAATACGCAACAGCGGTCCTTGCTGACAGCCGTTTCTGGTGCAAGCGCTGGCACGTTGCGGCTTTCCGGTGGCTTTGTGTTCAACCCGGCGGCCAGCTTCGCAACGTGGTATGAGACTGCGACCAGAAGCGCGATCACATCGCCCATGTCCACCCTGACCGGGGCGCTGTCCAGTTTGCGCCAAGCTGTTCTTAACGATATCGCTGACCGGAATGCGCAGAATGCAGCAGCTGCAAATACAGCGCAACGCCAGCAAGCTTTCAGCACCTACGCTGCCAAGCTTGGCCGTGGGGCGGATGGATCGCTGATCACCAGCGATGCACAACTGCGGTCGCTGGCACAGGCGGGCGGTCTAAGCACATCTGGCAGCGAGGCGGATATTCAGGCGCGGGTCGCCGGGTACATGGCAAACGACGATATTACCCGCATCGTCACCGGTGCTGCTGATATTCAGGACTACTTGTTTGGGGTTTTCCAGTCGCAATACGTACCAACAACGCAGGCCAAATACTCGCAATATTACAATGGCCTGTCGCTGCCCCACTATGAGCGGTACGGTCGCGACGAAATCATCGCCGGGGTGCGTCAGTTCAAACCTCACGCCTTCAATTGGTCGTCGGTCGGGATCAACATTCCGGGCTTTGCGACCGGCGGTTTCCATATGGGCGGCTTGCGCGTCGTTGGTGAACACGGTCCTGAACTGGAAGCAACCGGCCCGTCACGGATCTTCACCCATTCCCAAACCAAACAGATGCTGGGCGGCGATCCGGATATTCAGCGCCGGACCTTGCAGGAGCAGGAAAAGACCCGGCGGGAAATCGAATATCTGCGGGATGGTGTGCGTCGCCTTGTCGTCGCGAATGAAACATCTGCGAAAGCGCTCAAGTACCTCAAGGATAACGGCATCTTGCTGGATCAAACGGTGTGATTTCCCATGCTCAATATGTACCCTGAACTGACCATAACGGATGCGATGCTCACGGCGTCCAACGTGCCGGAGGACGATTACCCGGTATATGATCCAGCAGCGATCTATGCAGCCAGCGACCAGGTTATCGTTATTGCCACCCATTCGGTTTATCAATCCGTGTCCGGCGGGAATTCGGGCAATGATCCGACAACCGATGACGGCACGAACTGGATCAGGATAGGACCGACCAACCGCTGGAAAGCCTTCGACAACACGGTTCTGGGCGGCACGGAAAACGCAGGCACAATCACCTATTCGATCGAACCGGATGTGCTTGTCCTGGCGATCTATTTCGTGGAACTTTCCGCGTCCAAGGTGCGGGTGCAGGTATTCGATCCAGGCGATAACGAAGTATGGGATCGCACGGTTGAGCTTGTCGATTATTCCACCATGATCGATTACGCCCATGTCTACTGGTGGAACGGCGGTTATCAGACCAAAGAACTGCTGACAGGCATTCCGGGCTATGTTGGCAACAGGATCGAAATCACCATCGGAGATGGATTTGGAACCGCCGGTGTCGGTCAAATCGTTCTTGCTTCCCAAGTCAATATCGGCATTCCGATCAGCGGTGCGCGGGTGTCGCTGACCGACTTTTCCAAAAAAGAACAGAATGAATTTGGCGCGTTCACAATCACCAAACGCGGTTATGCGCGCGAGGTTCAGTATCCGGTCCTTGTCGCGGCTCCTGAAGGGGAGCGCGTTTTGCGCGAACTGGAAAGGTATCTCGCCTGTCCCGTCGTCTTCGCGGTGAGCGAAGGCCATACCAAATACGGGACCACAATCTATGGCTATGTGATCGATCCCTACATCACACTTGAAACGGGGTCGGACTCCGAAATGGTAATCGTCGTGAAAGGAATCGTCTAATGCCGGTCGAAATTGTCTATCCCTATGTGCCGCCGGATTTTAACAGTCCTGATACACTTCCGACGCGGCTGCAGCAGTTGTTCTCTTGGGTGTCTGGGCAGCTTCTGACTGATCTCGCGGGCATTGACGCCAGCGACGTCGTTAGTGTGCAAGACAGCCCCGCAGACGACACCGCAGGGCGGGTGCTGTTGGTGGGAGCATCTGCAACAGTCCTGTCAGCATCGCCCGCGCTTAGGGCCTCATATGGTGGTTCTGCGAATGCAATCACCCTGACAACTGGTGCAAGCCTGGCCTCGATTCCGACCGGTTTCAAAATCCGTTTCCGCGCAACATCATCGAACACCGGAGCGACGACGATCGATGTGGACGGCACCGGGGCGGTTGCAGCCAAGACGGTTGACGAGTCTACAGCGCTGCCATCTGGTTACATTCGAACCGATGTGGACACCGAGGCTTATTACAACGGCGCGATCTGGGTCGTTGACAGGGTGGTCGAGCGTGGATCAAACGCGAACGGCGATTACCAACGCTCGGCGGACGGCTTGCAAACCTGCTGGAATCAAAATTCAGCATTGCAAGGCAACGCTTCTGCGAATGTAACCGTGACGCTGCCAGCTGCTTTCGTGGACAACAATTACACCGGGTTCGCTCAGAGCAGCGATTATGCTGGTACGCTTAGAGTGGGGTCGGTTGCTGGCTATTCGACGACTTCTTTCCTTGTTTCAATCTTCGACGACGCGGACACGCGGCAGACGGACTATTTTCGATGGTCTGCAAAGGGTCGTTGGTACTGATGGAGGGTCGCATGAAAATCACCTTGAAACCGGTGCGCCACGGGACGCCGCTCATCTTGGAGAAATCCGGCGACGTTCTTAACGTGAACGGCGTGGCCTACGACTTCTCGGCGCTTCCTGACGGCGCAACATATCCTCGCGTTGAGCAAGCCAACGGAGATGACGTCATCGCCAGCGACGGGTCCGCAGTGCTAAATCTCCCGTTTCCGTTCGCTGGCGATATCACACGGGAAGGCGGTGAGTTGCACGTCATCTTGTGTCTGCCGCATGACAGCAGCGCGCCAGAAGAGACAAAGTTTCCGGCACCGATCACCGTAACCGTCGACGGCCCGATCACTCTGCCGCCGCACAGCATCGAGGACTTCGCAGTATGAGCAGCATAGACCTGACCAAAATAATCACCGCAGAGGACAAGGCCGCTGCAGCCCGCGCCGCTAAATTTTCCGCTCTGGCCGATCTGCGCTGGCAACGCGAAACCGGCGGACTGGACATCGCCGGCGGCGCGCGGATCGTCACCACCCGCGAAAGCCAGGCGCAGATCGCGTCCACGGTCCAGTCGATCAGCGCGGGTCTGATTTCTGAGCCGATAGATTGGAAGCTTGCAAGCGGCTGGCAACAGCTATCGGCTGCAGAAATACTGTCAATCGCTGGAGCTGTGGCCGATCATGTAAAGCGGTGCTTTGCTGCTGAAAAGGCCATCTCTGTGCAGATGGATGCCACGCCCGGCGACCTGTCGGGTTTTGACATCGCAGCGGCTTTCGACGCGGCTTACAGCGCCTGATACCGGCGACAATCAATCACCAGATGCACCGGCCTTGGGCCGGTTTTTTTATGAGGGGGTAGGGCCGATGGATGACCCGAACTTGTTCGCTCAAATCTTCAACCAACGCGGGGCGTTGCTGACCTTTTTCGGCGTCCTGGGCGGCATGGTTCGATCGGCCACGATCCGAACCACATGGCGCGAAGGTCTGCGGGTCAGCTTTATCGGCGGGGCCACGGCCTTCGGCGTGGGTGTCCTTGGCCCGATGCTGGCCCGGCCATGGATCGGGGATCTGCCGGAAGGCATGGAAACCGCCCTGGGGACGCTCTGCGCGGCGGCATTCATCGTCGGGTTGGTGGCGGTCACCATCATCGAGCGGATGATCGAAGGCAAAACCATCACGACGGCGGAAGACTGATGCGCCATCACATCCGCCGGGAAAAAACCGATCCGGCATCGGATATGTGGCGCGTTTTGCGGATTGGCCTGTCGATCGGGCTGATCCTGCTGCTGGTCCTGCCGCTTTTCATCAACTGAGGATCTGACATGTCACAGACATTCGACGTGCGCTGGTTGCAGCGCGCGCTAAAAACGCTTGGCTTCAATCCCGGCCCGATCGACGGGATCAAGGGGCCGCGCACTGACGCTGCGATCGTTGCGTTCAAGCACCGGTTCGGGTTCCGTCAGCGACCCTATCTCGGGCCGATCACGCTGGCCGCGTTGCGCGATGCCGTGGTCGAGGCGATGCCGACCCGGTTCGGCCCCGACACCGCGCCGGAACCGCCGTGGATGGTCGAGATTTCAAAATTCATCGGTCTGCACGAGGTCCGCGACAATGCCGCCGTGCGCGCCTGGCTGCGCTCTGACGGGGCCACTTTGGGCGATCCGGCACAGTTGCCATGGTGCGGCGATGCCGCCGCCACGGCTCTGAAAAAGGCGCTACCGGATGAAGCTTGGCCCGATCGGCTGGAAGCAAACCCGTATTGGGCGCGAAACTTCACCGGATTCGGGATCGCCTGCCGGGACGTTTACGGCGCGGTCTTCGTGTTCAGCCGGGGCAAGGGCGGGCATGTCGGGTTTGCCATCGGTCGCAGCGCGGACGGCAGCCGCTACCGGATCCGGGGCGGCAACCAGGGCGACATGATCCGCGATAGCTGGATGGCGGCCAGCCGCGTTCTGGCGCGGCGCTGGCCCGCGACATGGCCCGCCGCCTATCAGCGCCCCTTGCCGGTGCTGGACGCGTCCGGCGCGGTTCTCAGCGTGAACGAGGCGTGAGGTGATCCGCTGGTTTGCGCTTGCGCTGGTCCTGTCGGTCACGGCCTGCAGCCCGTCCAGCGCGGTCAAGCTGCTGACCGGCGGCGGCCCGAACGTCGCGGCGAACGGGCAGGCGGGCCGGACCAACGTGCAGGCGATCGGGCAGACCGCCGTCACCGATCAGAAAATCGTCCGGCCACAGGCGCGCTCGATCGAACAATCCAGCGGTGACACACGGGTAAAGGCCGAACAGGTGCAGACCGTTGTGGTGAACGAAGCGAAGGACGGCGCGCCGCCTTGGGTCTGGATATCCTGGGCAATGCTGGGAATGACCCCGGCCATTTACAGATGGCCGGGTTTGGCTTGGCAGCTGTTGGGGTGGCGTATTTCTCGGTAGCCCGCCGTGTTGGCGACATCTCAGATTAATTCTTCCGCCATCTGGCGGGGGCAACGGTGCTACAACACCGCCACCGTGCAGCCATCCGTCGAAAGAAGCTGCACCGACATGACACCAGATAATGTCGCCCGACTCTCGCGAGAGCGGGTGTTTCATATTCTGGAAACAACCATGGATACAATGAGAAAGGTGCCGCCTGCGGTGCCGGTCGCCCCTTGGCTGGGCGGTAAGAAGGCGTTGTCCGATAAAATCATCGCCCGGATCGAAGCGATTCCGCATCGCGCCTATGTCGAACCCTTTGTGGGCATGGGCGGCGTTTTCCTGCGCCGGACCTGGCAGCCGAAACTGGAAGTCGCAAACGATCTGAACGGTGAAATCACCAACCTGTTCCGCATCCTGCAGCGTCACTATCCGCAGCTGATGGAGGTGATGAAATACCAGATCACGTCGCGGCGGGAATTCGAGCGGCTAAGAAGCACGGACCCGGCCACCCTGACTGATCTGGAACGCGCTGCGCGGTTTCTCTATCTGCAACGCTTGGCATTCGGCGGCAAGCTGGGTGGCGTCTTCGGGGTTGCCAAGGAACGCGGTGCCCGGTTCAGCCTGTCCAGGATCGAACCTCTGCTTATGTCCGCGCATGAACGCCTTGACGGCGTCGTCTTCGAAAGCCTGGACTGGGCGGATGTCATCGCCCGCTATGATGCGCCGGAAACGCTGTTCTATCTCGATCCGCCTTATTGGGGTGGCGAGTCCGACTATGGCAAGGGCATGTTCGACCGTGCGCAGTTCACCGCCATGGCCGATGTGTTGCGGCAGATCAGCGGCGCGTTCATCCTGTCGATCAACGACGTGCCCGATATCCGCGCGGCCTTCGACGGTTTCCATATTGAGGAGGTCAGGTTGAAATACACCGTATCGCAAGGCGCGGCAAAAGAGGCGCGTGAACTGATCATCAGCAACCGGGAGGCGTCCAACCGGCTGCTGTAGCGTGCAGCTGGGTGCGGTAAATGTTGGGACCACCTCGGGCGGGGAGCGGACCTTCGCGTCAAAGCGCACGCATGACCGGTTCGGATGTGAAGCGGTCGTTCGCCACGCCTCATGCGAACATAGGCGACGCGGAGCTTGCTGAGATTGCTGCCTGGAGGCTTCGAACGCCCCACCCTCGGCAACTCGCTTCAGAGTAAAGGCGTTCGAACGCTGCCGGGGTGCTACGAATGCCTGCCCAGCCCTGCGGAACTGGCGGAATCCTACCCATGTTATCGAATAACACTTGAGGGTTATTGACTAACACGTGAGGTCATATCTTGTTGGCCACAAGATTACGACAAACGACCGGTTAACGCGTTTGTCTGGCAACACGGCGAACTGGCGACAATCCTGAAGCACAAGCGCCATACTACCACCGCGACCTGCGGTAAGAAGGAGCAAGAACATGAAACTCTTGATAGCAACAGCGACGGCTGTTCTGGTTGCATCTCAGGCATTTGCCGGCTCGTACGAGGTAAGATGCGAGACAACGAAAGTGCCGTATCAGGAAACCGTCAAAGGCGGAACTCCCGAGAAAGTAATCGGCGGGGCGATTATCGGCGGGGTGCTCGGGAAAGTCGTGACAAAGGAAAATGCCGGTGCTGCCGCCGGCGCCATCATCGGCGGCGCCGTCGCCAATGAGACGAGCAAGAGGACCGTCACCAAATACAAAGACGTCGAAACCTGCACGAACGTTTTCATTCCCGAGCGCGTCACGGATGAGGAAAGGCTTCGACAGGCCTTGCTGGATCTGAACGGCGGCAAGTCGGTCAGCAAGGAAATGATCATGGACGTGCAGTATACGATCGGCGTCGGCCATGACGGAAAATGGGGGCCAAAGTCCAAGCTGGCCGCCGAGAAATACCTGGCAAACCTCGAGCCTGACGCGCCGCTGTATTCACTGGTGGTCAATGATGTGGTCATCGTCAGTTCGGCCGACGTCAATGCGGTCGATCAGATCAAGGATGCATTGCTTGAAGCAGGTGTCGACTCGCAAATCTTTGTCGATTTGCAGCAATGAATGTCAGCGGCGCTACTCAGCGTAGCGCCGCCTGCGCCCGTCGGCAAAATTTCCCGAACAACGGTTCGGTACCTGTTCGCCCGGCAATCGATGCGGCAATCGCCAATGGCTCTTCGGGCTTATTCCGTTGAAAAACTCCCTGCGCAGCTCCGCGCCCTCCAAATTACAGAACATTTTTCCTGTTTGGCGCTTTGTTTGCCGCATTTCGAGGTGCCTTTCGAAGATGTCGGGAACATCTTCCCGCGACTTTGCTCCTTCAAGAGTGGTTGCTGAGTTTTTCAACAGAATTGGCTCGAAGCGGCCCTTCGCTACGCCCTAGACCAATGACTGTATTGCGCAGGAAGCTGCCTTTACAGATCCTATTTTGCTATGTCCGCGCATAGCCTACGGAATTATGCTCCGATGCATGACGGTATAAAATGAAGGCCGCTCACGCTACATCTGATGCTCATGGGCTTCACTGATCAGAGAGCTGAATATCACTTTCTTCAGCTGGAGCATCGACATAAGAATCAAAACTGTCTCTAAAGCGCTCAAAAAGCTCAGGCTGCTGAAGAAGCAGAAAAGCCAGCAATGTAATCAGCAATGTGAAAGCCCAAGCAATCACATTGGTTGTAATGGCTCGAAGAGCGCCTGTGCTATCAGAAATATGCCTTTGTATCTCTGATGTTGCGCTATTGATCCTATCTAACAAGGCGGACTGCTGGATCTCTTCCGCGGCTTCATCGATTGCATTCGCAGCAAAAGTTTGGAGCTCCTGACGCGCAGCGTTTCGATAAAACTCAACAACTTGGTCCGACGGATTCTTGGGGGTTCCTGCTGTTCTTTGTCCCTGAAGAACCTCATCCCGAACCATCTGTTTGTATCGAGCGTAGGCGACTAGGCCGATCAAGTCGTTATGATCGCCTTTAGTCATTTTATCGAATGCAGTGCTATAACTTCTTGGGCTCTGGTCTGCCTCGCGATGGGCCTCGACCACGTTGTCGTTTGCCTCAGTCACCCGGCTGCCGCCATATCCTTCGAGCGGGCGAGAGCACGATCGAGAGCATCCTTGCGGACGACACGTGCAGTCTTGCCAGAGGGCATCGTCATAGTTCGCACAACCATAACATGACCTTTAGGGGCACGCTTGCCGTCATCTTTACCAGACACAGTCTTGGAAGACTTTGTTTTCTTGCCAAAGATTCGCATATTGCTCTCCTGTTTCTCTAAATCAATATATAGCACGAACTGCCAAAATCCAAACACTTCTGCTCAGGTTAGGAACGAAACACTGCGCGCCACCCGGCACTACGGTCGGGCCTTCTTGATGTGATCCCCGAAAACTGGACCGATTTGGCTTAGAGTTTTCCGCACGAATCCCCGGCTGGGAAAGGAGCGGAAACGCATGAAAGCATCGAAGTTCACGGACGCGCAGAAAGCGTTCATCATCAAGCAGGGCGAAGACGGAACGCCGGTTGCTGAGATCTGCCGCAAGGCCGGGATCAGTCAGGCGACCTATTTCAACTGGAAGAAAAAAAGGCCGGGCTGATGCCGTCGGAGATGAAGCGGCTGCGCGAGTTGGAAGACGAGAATGTGCGGCTGAAGAAGATCGTCGCGGATCTGACGCTGGATCGTGAGATGCTCCAGGACGTCATCAAAAGAAAGCTCTGAAGCCGGATCGGAAGCGCGAACTGATTGACGGGATGTGCGCGGACTGGGCGGTGTCGATCCGGCGGGCTTGTGGGGCTCTCCGGTTCGACCGTTCCACCTACCACTACAAATCCCGGCGCACCGATCCGGCGGCGTTGAAAGCGCGGATCAAGGAGATCTGCGAAACCCGTGTGCGCTACGGCTATCGCCGGGTGCATGTCGTCCTGTGTCGCGAAGGCTGGGACGTGAACATCAAGAAAGTCTATCGCATTTACAGGGAGTTGGGTTTGCAACTCAGAAACAAGACACCGAAACGGCGGGTGAAGGCCAAGCTGCGCGATGACCGTGCCGAGGCTGTCGGTCCCAACGATGTCTGGGCGATGGACTTCGTGCATGACCAGCTTGCCATGGGCAAGAAGCTGCGCGTCCTGACGGTCGTGGATACGTTCTCGCGCTATTCGCCGGTGCTGGATGTTCGGTTCAGCTATCGCGGGGAAGACGTGGTCGCCACCCTGGATCGGGTGTGCCGCCGGATCGGCTATCCGAAGACGATCCGGGTCGACCAGGGTAGCGAGTTCATCTCCCGCGACATGGACCTCTGGGCCTATCATCGCGGCGTGATTCTCGACTTCTCACGGCCCGGTAAGCCGACCGATAACGCCTTCATCGAGGCCTTTAACGGGCGGTTCCGGCAGGAGTGCCTGAGCACACACTGGTTCATGAGCCTTGCGGATGCCCGCGAAAAAGTGGAGGCTTGGCGTAGATACTACAATGAGGAACGGCCACACAGCGCGATCGGGAACAAACCGCCGATCCTGCTGACGAAATCGGGAGGCGCAGCCAGCCCGTCACCCTGATCATAGCCGGAAAACTCTGCCCGCCGCTGGTCCAAAGATGGGTGTCGCTTCAAAGGTTGGGCAGACTCTACATCATGGTGAGGGATTTCGCGGGGGGCAGGTCAGGTAGTCTGGCAATAAAGGTTAAACGATGAATTTCTCTTCATCCCCCCAATGAGAAACAACCAGACGACATTGGCAGCTAACGTGGCGCGCGCCGGACAGCAGAATGCCCACCTGCACTGGAGACCTGTGCCCCAATAATCCCGAAGCCGATCATGCACGAACACTCAGACTGGAGCACTCAGTAGGGGGAGTTCAAGCCCGTCGGTCAGTGGACTTGCACCATGGTGACACTTCAATCAAGCTTATAGCTTTGACTGCTCTTCATGATGTCCAGATTAGAATATCTTGAAACATGCCCTGTGTCGGAAAAGGTCGCCCACATGGCCGCGATATCTGATTGACGGAATTCTATTGGTGTCTTTTTAACATTCCCTTTTCCAAAACCTTGGACGTAAAGTGTACCTACACTTCCTACAAGGAAAACGCTGTTAGGTGAAGGACTGGCGTTTGTTGATCGAATATCCATGTTTAAACGTTCGTCAGTCGTTAACTTGACTAGTTTTTCCAAATTGCGCGACACACTAGAACTCGGGAAAATTCCAGCAAGAGCATCGCTATCAAGCTTTTTCTTCCTGGCTACATAGGTTTTGTTTGCTTTCCCAGCGTTTGCAGCGATATGAATAACCCAGTTTCTGACCCCTCTTGAATACAGCCAGTCGCGCAAGTCGATCAATTGTTTCAGGTGATCATTGTGTTTTGTTACAACAGTTTGCACAGAAACTCCTGCGCCATACTCCAAACAGATATCAATCATCCTAGCAGCATAGTCCAACGAGGTTAGATTTCCAGTTACTAATTCCGGGAAATTTTTTTTGTTCATCGGTCTAAGTTTGTTATTTATTTTAGGGTCCATGGAATCTATCGAAATACGGACATGAATGGGCCGTATGGCTAAAATACGCTTTAGATCACTTTCATGGCCGACACCTGAAGTATCAATAACAATACCTGCTTCTCTTGGGAGCATTTTGATTAATGACACTGCACGATCAGGCCGTGTTAGGGGATCACCTCCGGTTACTACATACACCAATGCATTTAAGTTATTTGCAACTTTTGCAACATCCGAAATTTGATCTGGGTTTTCGTTTTCTCGAGTACCCTGGTCCATAAGGTCATCAGCATGGCAATAGATACATTTAAGAGGGCACCATGATGTTGCGAAGCAGTTCACAAGCAGTGGATGCTCGACAATGGGTACAGTGGGGAAATCTCCAATAAGATGAACTCCCGAGTAACCATGTTGCGGTATTGGAGTTCCATCCGACGAGATAGCTTCAATAATTCCTAGGCCAGTCAAGACCTCTAGGCTTCGCGTTTGGTCAGAAAAATTAGTCCAGTCGGGGCCAATTGAACTCAACAATTTGGAAGCATCGGCGTCCAATAAAAAAATATCGTCTCTTTCTGGCACATAAACTGACTGTCCAAACCTTTCGGGACGTGAGATGAGCCCTTTTTTTGATTTAACCCGCATGCTTCCCTCCCACGGAAGTGAAAATCAGTGACCACTCTCTTTGCGCTAAACCATGTAATGTTTGCTTGGCATACCCCTTTCTCGCCACTCCGATGTGACTACGAACGATATCAAATTCGGTGTCATCTGTTCTACGAAAACCTGCTTGTTCAAGAGCGAACTCAACCACTCTGTGGCTTTCAACGAGAGTGTCTTTTCGAGTGGTATCGCGTATGAAAACCAGCCACATCTTAGCCGAAGCTGAAGCAGCAGCTGCGGACAAGATAGATTTGTGCAAGTCTAGACAAAAATTAGCGAAGTATGGATAGTAGTAGCCGATACTTGCGTACTCTTTGCTGTCTCGTATTTCTTTCAAGCTTCTTGATACGTCCGTAGCGATCGCATCAAGATCGCTTTCGTGGAACTGCCGACCTTTGGTCACGGTACTTGCGATTTGGGCTTCCTTGACTTGTTGAAAAATACTATCATCGCTTAACATCTCAAAAACCTTCAGTTCAGGTGCCCACATTGCCGAATAATCCAGCCGGTTGGCATATGGAGGCGAGCAAACCACAACATCAGCGTTTCTTGCGAAATCGATTTTGAGGTTTTTCGCTTCCGATACGGAAAAGGAAGCGATTGATTCGCTACTACTGAAAACGCTTGATCCGAAACGATCCGTTTTTTCCCGCCGCCACGTAGCGAGTTTTTCTAACTCTTGTATAATTTCCTTCTTGATGTCCGTATGGCGAATCAACCCTCCTGGTTTCAACCATGTTGTGTTGTCAGATTTCGAGTATGTCACCAACCTACGAGCCGCCAGAACGACAGAGGCCCATTTGAAGAGTTCGTCCCGACAATTGGATTCATCTTGAAACAACTCTCCAATGCTTCGGCCATCAAGTTGGTTCGCATATTCGAATAGTCCATCCTGCACATGAGGAGCTATCCAGCCTTGGTGAAACTCGATTGCAGTATCTCGATTAGTCCCGCTATCAAAAGAAGGCAACTCTACACCGCTCAGCCAGTCCAAATATCTGTGCAGCAGGATTTCGAGGTCGTTCAGGACTGCACGAGACCGCAGCCAAGCGAGAAGGATAAGTGCAGGATTGTAGTCGTTTAGCCATACGTCATGCCCTAGCCACGTGAGGCTCGATATTGCATGTGCTTGGCCCGCCATTGGGTCAAAGACAGACAGCTTTTTCTGTCGAATATTCGCGGCAATAGTTTTCATTTGCGCGCGCGTATAGCCTGCGTAAGATCGACTGAAGAATGGAGAAGTGGCAGAGTTGCGCCGCTTTGTCCCCAATAGGATCCAGTCTTCATATGTGAAATCAGTAGACAACACTATTTACCGATAATACTCGAAAACGGCGTTGGCTACTTCCCTATCCGTAGAAGCAGTCCAATCTTTGTATGCAATTGCATCCTGCTCCATCACCTTGGCTGGAAACTTTATTAGATAGTTCTGCACCCACTCCCGCATTTCTGGGTATCGTGTGAGATTTTCTGCAAGTTCCTGCTGTGTACCCGGACGCAAAGCTTGTGTATCCATGTCCCCCCTAACCTTGGGGAGAAAAATGCTTTGAATGGAATACGAATTTTTTTGGGGACATGCTTGCCAAATCGCGTACTCATCATGACCACCGAGAGTTGCAAGCGCCTGACCGTCTGATAAATTTTTAACAACGCATTCCATTACGGTCCAGACGACTGACGGTGAAAGAAGCTTGCGTGGCTTTCTATCAAGTTGAGGCGAGCTATCTTGGTCAAGAAGCTTCGAGTCTTGAAGTACATTTTTAAGTCTTTCCGATTCTAGCAACCAGGTCACCAAGTTTTTCCCCAATCGGGCAAAAACAGTATCATCAGTCTCCTGATCTGGAGACTTCACGAAATCGGAGAATAGTATCGTGTTCTCTGAGATCGCCTCACCACAAGTCGAATTGCTAGCCTTACGCACCCACGCTTCAACACGAGTTTTAAAGTCTGTGACCCCTGATTGAATTGAAGCGTATCCCTCAGGGTTTCCCAAATCATCTAAACAAAGCCTTACGTCTAGACCTTTCTCCTGAAGATGAGCCGCAACATAGGCTTGTGCGGCATGAACAACATTTGGCCTGCGCAGCCGCACCGGCCAATAGACAATAGATCCACGTGGAATTGCTTGTTCATCTTTGCTGTACAGAAGTTGAAAATCAAATTCTTCCACACAATTTAGAGTAGTCTTGATGTCCACTTCATTTTGGCCTTGGGTATCCTCCTTATCTCCTGCTGCCTGTTGATGTTGCGATTTTTTTTTAATGAATTTGTAATGCTGCAAAGCATGCACAACAACTTTTGCCGCATTCGAAGCAGCTTGCTTCTGATATTCCTCTTTCTGTTCCTCATCGACGTTCTTCTTGTATCCCCAGTCGCAAATCGATTTTGCAACTACAATTTCGAAATTTTGGTCGTATTCTTCCCGGGCACGGGCAAGCGCCTGCAAAGCGCCTGTTGCTTCCATTTCTCCTCCAATGGCGCCCGAGCCTTCCAGTGCGGCGTTGCGGGCCTTCTGATTGTCGAACAAGTCTTCCTTGGAAAGGATAGTTCCGAGATAGTAAGTCACACCCATTTGCTTAGCGGCCTCTTCAAGAGTTCTGGCCCCTGTGATCGACGCTGCAGGCCTCTCTGCTCTGAAGGTAATTTTCTTTTCCGCAATTTTGGCGTTCGCCCCTATCTGGATCTGACTCGATATCAGCAAATCTCCGATTTTTTGTTTGGTTTCTTCACCACCCCAAGCGATTCCCACGCAAAGTACCATTGAAGGCATATAGTCACGTATCGCATACCTTACGGTATCATAGGACGCGCCTCCAGTTGAGGACCCCATCCGAGACTTGGCTAACACAACCGACTGACCGTTGATTGAGCCAAAATCCATGTAGTGGTAGAGGCTATTCTCGCTTTGACAATTTTTACCATCAAACCCATTTTGTCGAAGCGCTTCTCTTAGCTCATTATCTTCATGGTCATTTACGGTGACCAGCAAAATGTCAGCTTTCAATTTCCGTTCCCATTCTCACATTTCTTGCCAGCATGCTTGCCGCCATTAGGCCCATCTCTTTTCAACCCATCTTAGTGCAGCGCAGGCGACATGCAACGCTGGCTTTGGAGCAATGGTCTTCTGACCTGCCACTGGTCTTTCATCCAGCCGCGACCAGTGCCCGGTTGGTGTATACGCCGATCGGCGCAGGTTGAGCAATCGCCCGACGCGCGAAGCTTTCATCTCGCGCAGCGGAGCGGGCGATTGCAGTATTCAGGGTCCGCGCGTAGTCAGCCCGGGTCTTGTAATCCACCTGCAGCGAATGTCAGCTTCGTCCGCTCAGCAGACCTTGACTCCAAGCGCAGCGAACGTCCGCATCCCGCCGATTCTGTTGAAAAACTCCGCTGCGTGAAAATCGTAACGAAAATCCGGAACATCCTTCTCGCACGGCGCCTTTTTGTAAACGAAATTTGCATAAGCGTGCTATCGCGGAATGATGTTCTGCCTAATGATTGCCTCTCTGGCAGACACCGAGTTTTTCAACACAATCCGCCCAAACTGCCACAGTGTGCCTGGCGGCTGGTCTGCCAGAGGAATGACCGGGTCGGGCTGCTGATCCTCTGGCGGCGCGTCACTGCTCCAAGTATAGCAAGGACGCTACGTTCAAACGGTCCATTCCGCTTGGCGCTGAATTTACCTACGTGTGACTAGGTCATGCGGTCCACGACCGGCGCGTTTCGGGTAGGGATTTCGTGGGACACATTGGTTCCTAACATATTGATTTGTTTGGTGCCTGATTTTAAAAATCGTGGGACACATTTGTACTGAAAACATTGATAAAATTGTCGATTAATCGACGCCTGCCGGGCCTACCAATCACCTGAATACCCATCCTTTTACGAAATTCAGTTGGGTTTGTCTCCATCACACTCGGGTGCCGGGCAGGCTTAACTGGTGAAGTGAAAACAGAATGCGTCAATTCCCCTGGCGGGACGGGCAACATATTGTCCGGCTAAATCCGAAACGGCATGGCGGCGCTGCTTTGTTGCGAAAAATATTGGCGCAATACTCCCCCCCTCAGAGTTTGCAATGCGCACAGAAAAAACTCACTTCGACTATGGGATTGGCGGTTTGGCACGTCAAACGGGAGCGTTTGTTGGTCTTTCCGAGCCAAAATCCCAATTTCGCTGTCAAACCACGAAATTCTAAAGGTGCAATCTACATAAATCTAACCGCGGCCCGTTCACGGAATTATAGAACCTGTCCTTCCAGATATGAGTGGTGCCTATGCGATTGACGATCAAAACCCGCCTTACACTGACTTTCCTTTTGATAACGACCCTTGCGGTAAGCATCGGAGGAGTATCCCTTTTTCAGTTGCGCGCGATGAAGGAACGCAGTGAAGCCATCGTCGAGACCGATTTCAAAAAATTGCGTGAGGTCGATCAGCTTGCGAAACTGCAAGAACGGATTCAGACAATGATCCGCGATTATCTATTGATCGAGGATCGGAAGACCAGAAGTGCCCTGAAGAAAGAAATGAAGGTGCTCGACAAAGAAATGGATGCGCTGATTGATCAGACACGTGAAAGCGCTGATCCAGAAATGGCCGCCTTTCTCGACGATTTCGACAAGCTCAAAACCAAGATGGCACGGGTCAACCGGACGGTGCGTCAGACCCTCGGCGTTGGTGGCGCCGCGATCGCCGCGCAGACACTGGTGGATTCAGGTACCAAATATCATACCGCGATGATCGAACTGATCGACGCGACCCTGGCGGCCGAAACCCAGTCGATGCAAAGCAACCTGCAGAAGTCGAAAAGCGATTACGAAACAGCATGGCGGGTGATGGCGGGTCTGATCGGTGCGGCTATGTTGATCACCCTGCTGTCGGCAACGCAGATCTTGCGCCGGATCAATCGTAGTTTGTCACTGGCGACGTCACTCAGCAAAGATGTCGCCGAAGGCTGTTTGACCCGTACAGTCAGACATCGGGAAAAAAACGAATTTGGCGATCTGCTGGACAATCTTAACAATATGGTCGTCAATCTGCGCGGTATTGTGTCGGATGTTTCCGAAAGCGCGACCAATGTTTCTGTTGGTGCCAGTCAGATGGCGGAAACATCAGAGGCGCTGAATGACACCGCTCTGAAACAGGCCGGCGCGACCGAAGACGCGTCCAGTTCGATCGAACAGATGACGGCCAATATCGGCCAAACCGCACAGAATGCGGCAGAAACGAAGGATGTGGCGTTAAAGTCAGCTGAAGGTGCCCGCCAAAGCGGGACTGCGGTGAAAGAAGCGATGGACAGCATGTCCACCATCATCGACCGGATTCAGGTGGTTCGGGAAATTGCCCGCCAGACCGACCTTTTGGCGCTCAACGCGGCGGTCGAAGCGGCCCGTGCCGGCGATCATGGCCGTGGTTTCAGCGTGGTCGCTGCGGAAGTACGCAAGCTCGCCGAGCGCAGTCAGGCAGCCGCCAGCGAAATCAGTTCGCTGTCTGGCGGAACGGTACAGTCGGCGAAGAAGGCTATGAATATGCTTGACGGTTTGGTACCCGAAATCGAACGTACGGCGACTTTGGTCAGTGATATTTCCACAGCCAATTCGGAAATTTCCATTGGAATGACCCAGATCAACCAGTCTATTCAGCGGCTCGATCTGATCACGCAGGACACCAATACGTCTGCAGAAGAGTTGTCTGCGACCGCTGAGGAACTCTCGGCCCAGGCCAGCACTTTGCAAGATACGATTGGGTCTTTCCGGATTACGGACGGCGCTGAACTTGAAACGCCTGAAACTCATGCAAATAGTACGGACAAGGCTGTAAACGCTCAAACACCGGTGACCACTCTGGAAACGGGGACGGAAACGGGTGAAACAGATTTTACCCTTGAAACGGATTATGAAGCGGAAGAAGAGCCGAAATCTCGGGTGGCCTGACCAAGGTCAGGAATGGATGAAACATCTGCAGCATAGCTGACCCGTGGTGTGTCAGATCCCAAGGATTGCACGCGCGTCTTCGGGCGAGGCGACGTCGCGGCCCGCGTCCCGCGCCATTCTGGAAAGCGCCCCGATCAGCGCGCCATTGCTGTCCACCTTCTGCCCGTCGGGCAAGTAGAACGTATCTTCCAGCCCGGTCCGCAGATGTCCGCCCAATTCAGCGGTCTTGCGATGCAGCGGCCAGATTTCTTCGCGCCCGATAGCGGTGACCTGCCAGCGGCTGTCTTCGGGGGCCAGATCGGCGAGGATCGGCAACAGATCGGCCCGCACCGGCTGGCCCGAGGCCACACCCATCACGAAATTCAACTGCGCAGTGCCGGAAAACATCCCTGCTGCGCGGTACATACCAACGCTGCGCACGATGCCTGTGTCGAAACATTCGAATTCCGGGATCGCCCCGACGCCGGTGATCGCATCGATAAAGTCCTGCACCTTTTCCACCGGGTTGTCGAACAGCATCGGCGGCCAGGCCCATTCGCCATTGGCCTTTATTTTAAGATAGTTCAACGACCCGGCATTGCAGGCGGCCATTTCCGGTCGCGTGGCGGTAACGACGTCGAGCGCGGGCTGGTACTCAGGGCCCACGGTGCCAGTGGTGTGATTGATGATCACACCGGGACAAGCGGCGCGGATCGCCTGTTGGACTTCAAGCGACAGGACGATATCCCAGCTGGGCAGGTGGCCTTGGCCCGGTTCCTGCTGGCGCAGGTGGATATGCATGATGCTCGCCCCAGCGTCATAGGCGCGTCTGGCCTCGGCTGCCATTTCTTCCGGTGTGACCGGGATATGGTGTTGCTGCGGATTGGTCAGAACACCATTAAGCGCACATGTGATGATCGCCTTGGACATCTTGGTCCCCTTAGAAAGGCATCGGCGGCAGGTTGTCGGCCTCGGCCCCAGAGCGTTGCTTCGCCTTGGCGCGTTGATAGGCGGGGCGCGTGGTCAGCCCGTCGAACCAACGCAGGGTTTCGGGCGGCAGATCATCGCGCAGCCCGAGCAGAACCGCCAGTTCGATCGCGTAATGCACCGCGATATCGGCCATTGTGAAACCCGATTGAAGCAGCGTGTCGCGCCCGTCTGACAGCGCCGGTTCCAACAGTTTCAACCGCGCCAGAAACCACAGCCTGTAATCCTCAGCAGCTTGCGGTAGTTGACGTTCTGGTACTTCCATCCGGGAATACCGCAGATAGATCGTCTGGGGGAAGGTCAGCGTCGCTTCGCCATGATGTAGCCAGTTCAGATAGTCACCGAATTCGGCGTGTTCGGTCGGCACCGCGAACCGGCCTTGGCCATGGCGCAGTGACAAATATTGCAGCATGGCGCAGCTTTCGGTCATCCGGGTGTCGCCATCGACCAGCAGCGGAATGGTCCCCAGCGGATTTTCGGCGAAATAGTCTTTTCGGGACGCCCGTGGCGGGAAAGGCAGCATTTTGAGATCGTAGTTAAGATCTAGCTCTTCCAGCGCCCAAAGCGGGCGGAAACTGCGCGTATCTTCACAATGCCAGAGTGTCAGCATGTCGGGTCCTCCTTGCGCCCATCTTGGACGGATTGGATTGGCGTGCTTGCGTCGAAAGGCTGAAATCGCAGCCAACCGGCGCAAGTTGGTCCTGATTTTGATACGATAGGCTGAATATGTATCCCAAGCAGGAGGTTGCGCCGATGGCTAAATTGCACAGCACCGTTTCCACCGCGTCCGATGTCTTCAGGAAGAACCGGGCGCATATGCTTGGCTTACTGGACGAGATGGGGACTATCGAGGCGCGCACAGTGACGGCCTCGGAACGGGCGCGGGCAAGGTTCGAAAACCGGCACCAGTTGTTGCCACGCGATCGGATAGCTTTGCTTCTTGATCCGGGGCGACCCTTTGTCGAAGTGTCAAAGCTGGCGGGTTACGGGCTTGATACGAAAGACTTAGACAAATCGGTGGCGGGGGGTGGTGTAATTGCCGGGATCGGCACCGTGTCCGGCGTCCGCTGCATGGTTGCTGCATCTGATTCCGGCATTGCCGCCGGAGCGTTGCAACCGATGGGATTGGAAAAGCAGGTGCGGGCGCAGGAAATCGCGTTGGAAAACAAGCTTCCCTTCGTGCAACTGGTGGAAAGCGCCGGGGCGAACCTTATGGCGTACAGAGTCGAAGATTTCGTGAAGGGTGGTGGCTTTTTTCGCAATTTTGCACGGCTGTCGGCGGCAGGATTGCCGGTGGTGACCGTCACGCATGGTAGTTCTACCGCTGGCGGTGCCTATCAGACGGGCCTGTCGGACTACATCATCATGGTGCGCGGCCGCACCCAGGCCTTTTTGGCCGGGCCACCTTTGCTGAAAGCTGCCACCGGGGAAATTGCCAGCGAAGAGGACCTGGGCGGTGCGGAAATGCACACCGGAATTTCGGGTCTGGGTGATTACCTGGCCGAGGATGATCGCCACGCAATCGGGTTGGCGCGCGACGTGATGGCGGGGATCGATTGGGCGGGCGAAGACACTACGCGAACCTTCGAAGATCCCAGCTATGATGCCGAAGACCTTTTAGGCCTCATGCCCGAAGACTATCGTCAGCCGGTCGATATGCGGGACGTGATCGCGCGGCTTACCGATGGGTCGGATTTCACCGAGTTTGGCCAAAGATTCGGTCCGGCAACCATTTGCGGCACCGCGCGGATCGCGGGTTGGCCGATCGGTATCATGACCAATAACGCGCCACTGGATCCTGCCGGTGCGTCAAAAGCCGTGCATTTCATTCAAGCGTGTTGCCAAGCGGGAACGCCAATTCTCTATCTCAACAACACGACCGGATTCATGGTGGGCCGTTCTTATGAAGAAGCGGGCATGATCAAACACGGATCAAAGATGATCCAGGCGGTGACCAATGCTACGGTGCCGCAATTCACGATCTATTGCGGCGCGTCCTTTGGGGCGGGAAATTACGGTATGTGCGGACGCGGTTTTCAGCCCCGGTTCTGCTTTTCATGGCCAAATGCCAAAACCGCAGTGATGGGGGGCGAACAGGCTGCGGGCACGATGGAAGTGGTGCAGCGGGCCCGCGCCGAACGATCCGGTCAACCGGTGGAGGACGCGCAGGTTCAAGCGATGAAGGCCAAGATCATCAAAACCTTCGATGGCCAGATGAGCGCCTTTTACACCTCTGCCCGTTTGCTGGATGACGGGGTGATCGATCCGCGCGACACGCGGCCATTGTTGATCGAATTGATGCAGATCGCTCGCGATGGGGACGCAAGGCAACCCAATAAAATGCAATTCGCCGTGGCGCGACCCTGAAAAGAGATTTGACGATGCTGGAAACCCCGTTTCAAAAGCTGCTGATCGCCAATCGCGGTGAAATCGCTTTGCGGATCATGGGCACTGCGCAGCGGATGGGGATGGCCACGGTGGCGGTCTATTCAGATGCAGACCGCGACGCCACCCATGTGCGGGTGGCCGATCAGGCAGCGTATATTGGTGCTGCCGCACCAAGCCAATCTTATCTGAATATCGATGTGATCCTGAAGGCGGCACACGAAAGCGGCGCTCAGGCGGTACATCCCGGATACGGGTTTCTGGCCGAAAACGCGGATTTTGCCGAAGCCTGCACTGCGGCGGGTCTGATATTCGTCGGGCCTTCAGCGGATACGATCCGCAGAATGGGCGACAAATTGGCGGCCAAGGCCGCGATGATCGAGGCGGGGGTGCCCTGTGTCCCTGGTTTTTTTGGCGATGATCAGTCGCCGTCCAGCCTGCAACGCGAAGCGGAACAGTTGGGATTTCCAGTGATGATCAAGGCGCGCGCCGGAGGTGGCGGGCGCGGGATGCGTCTGGTTACCCGGTACGAAGAATTCGACGATGCGTTGAGCAGCGCCAAATCTGAAGCGATGACCGCGTTTGGCGATGACCGCATTTTACTGGAACGGGCCATCGAAACCCCGCGCCATGTCGAGGTTCAGATCCTCGCGGATCGGCGGGGGCATGTGATCCATTTGGGCGAACGCGATTGTTCGGTGCAGCGGCGTCATCAGAAGTTGATCGAAGAAAGCCCGTCCCCCGCTGTAAATGCCGACCTGCGCGACCGAATGGGGCGCGCTTCGGTCCGTGCGGCACAGGCGATCGGGTATGAAGGGGCAGGGACTTTCGAATATTTGCTGGATGGGCAGGGCAAGTTCTTCTTTATGGAAATGAACACAAGGTTGCAGGTGGAACATCCGGTGACCGAAGCCCTGACCGGGCTTGATCTGGTCGAATGGCAGATGCGTATCGCCATGGGCGAAGATTTGACGCTTATACAGGACGATGTCCCGCTACACGGCCACGCCATTGAACTGCGGCTTTGCGCCGAAGATCCGGGGCGGGATTTTCTGCCGCAAAGCGGGCGAGTGCTGAACTGGCAACCCGCGACGGACCTGCGGGTCGATCATGCGATGTGCGACGGGGCCGAGGTGCCGGCGCAGTACGATTCCATGATCGCCAAGTTGATCGCCCACGGGACAAGCCGCGAAGACGCGCGGCGCAGGCTGGTTGCAGGGCTGAAGCAGACCATCGTAACCGGGGTACGGACCAATCAGGGGGTCTTGGTGGATTGCCTGCGCCATCCGGTGTTTGTGGAAGGGGATGCGACCACAGGCTTCATCGCTCAACACAAATGCGACTTGCTGCCTGATCCGCCCGCAGGTGAAACGGCTGCGGTCATGGTCCTGTCCGCGATCCTCGCCGCTGGGGCCGGTACGGCCTTACCGCACCGCTTCGCCGTGCCGATCAGGTTGGGACGGGATGACAAGACATTCGAGGCAAGGGTCGCAGTAAAACGATACGGACAGTGCGAAGTCGCGCTGGGCGAGGGGTTCACCGTTCTGCAGGTCACAGCCTTGTCTGGTGGCGCCGTACGAATCCGTCGCGACGGTCTGCAAGAGGTCGTCCACATGGCCAGAGATGGCGACAGGGTTTGGCTGCATATAGAGGGCCAGTCTTGGGACTTTGCCGATCTCAGTTTTGCGCCGGTTCATACGGCGGACGAGACCGGAACCGGAAAGATCGCTGCGTCGATGAACGGCACGGTGTCGTCGGTCGGGGTCGTTACGGGGCAGCAGGTCACAAAAGGGCAAGTTCTGGTGGTACTGGAAGCGATGAAAATGGAACATGACCAGCGGTCGGATATCACGGGTACCGTCGCTGCAATTCATGTCTCACCGGGCGATCAGGTTACTGCGCAAACTGTGTTGGTCGAAGTGGCGCCGGATGACCTGATCGACAACTAAAGTGTGATCGATCTGGGCATATCGCGCCAAACTTCCCTTTGTTGCCGACCGTGGCATCATGTCCGCAAAGAATTCGCCATTGGCGAATTGATCTTTGCGACCCCGTCCTTTATTGCAGGCGTGAAATCCATCGCCTGAAAGCCTTGTTATCCGACATGGCCGATTGCACGACGCAATTTCCGAATTGCAGTGCCGCTGCACTTCGTCAACCGAACTACCCTGAAAAAAATAGAAAGGTAGAAAAAATGGCTGAGAATTCGAACCCCGACATTTTGTATACCATCGTAGACGAAGCGCCCGAGCTGGCCTCGGCGTCGTTCTTGCCGATCATCCGCACCTTTGCTTCGGCCGCGGGTGTAAGCGTTGGGACCAAGGATATTTCGCTGGCGGGCCGCCTGCTTGCGACCTTCCCGGAAAACCTGACCGATGAGCAGCGTCATAGCGATGATCTTGCTGAACTGGGCGAACTGGTGAAAACTCCTGGTGCCAATGTGATCAAGCTGCCGAACATTTCGGCATCGGTGCCGCAGTTGGTCGCGGCTGTCACCGAACTGCAATCCCAGGGCTATGACATCCCGAATTATCCCGAAGACCCGAAAACTGACGCAGAAAAGGCAATCCGTGCCCGTTTCGACGCGATCAAGGGGTCGGCTGTGAATCCGGTTCTGCGTGAAGGCAATTCGGATCGTCGCGCTGCTAAGGCGGTCAAAAACTACGCGCAGAAAAATCCGCACCGGATGGGCGCTTGGGCATCCGACAGCAAGACACATGTATCTTCGATGTTGGGGAACGATTTTTATGCCAACGAAGTTGCCACTACGCTGAGCGCCGATCAGGCCGGTTCGGCCAAGATCGAAGTCGTCGGCAAGGATGGATCCGTCACCGTTCTGAAAGACGGCTGGACCCTGATCGAGGGCGAAGTGGTCGATGCCACCTTCATGAGCGCCAAGGCGCTGGGCGCTTTCCTGACTGATGAAATCGAAGCCTCCAAGAAAGACGGCACCTTGTTTTCGATCCATTTGAAAGCAACGATGATGAAGGTGTCGGACCCGATCATCTTCGGCCACGCCGTCAAAGCTTGGCTGGCACCGGTTTTCGACAAATATGGCGATCAACTGGCCGCGGCGGGTGTGAACCCGAATTCCGGCATGGGGGATGTTTTGGCCCGGATCGCGGACATGGACAATGCCGCCGCAATCCTTGCTGATATCGACGCGCTGAACGCCGAGCGTCCGGCAATGTACATGGTGAATTCAGACAAGGGGATCACCAACCTGCACGTGCCGTCCGATGTGATCATCGACGCTTCGATGCCGGCTCTGATCCGCGCAGGCGGCAAGGGCTGGGGCCCGGATGGCAAAGAGGGAGACACCAATTGTGTCATTCCCGACAATTGCTATGCCACCGTGTATGACGAAGCGGTTGAATTTTTCAAAACCAACGGCGCGCTGAACCCTGCCACCGCGGGCACGGTTCAAAACGTCGGCCTGATGGCGCAGAAGGCGGAAGAATACGGGTCGCACCCGACCACTTTCGAAGCGCCTGCGGATGGCGCCATCCGTATTGTTTTGGCCAATGGTGAAGTTCTGCATTCGCTGGATGTCGAAGCCGGTGATATCTGGCGCGCCTGCAGCGCCAAGAAAGCCCCGATCGAAAACTGGATTCAATTGGCCATCGACCGTCAGCGGCTGACCGGCTTCCAGGCGATTTTCTGGCTGGACGAAAACCGTGGCCATGATGCTGAAATCATCAAGTACGTCAAACCGGCGCTGGACGCTGCGGGCGTGGCCGACAAGTTCGTGATCATGGCCCCACGCGAAGCCACCCGGGCGTCGTTGGAAACCATCACCGCGGGCAAGGACAGCATCGCCATCACCGGCAACGTGCTGCGCGACTATCTGACCGACCTGTTCCCGATTCTGGAACTGGGCACATCGGCCAAGATGCTGTCGATCGTCAAGCTGATGAATGGCGGCGGCATGTTTGAAACCGGTGCTGGCGGGTCGGCCCCGAAACACGTGCAGCAGCTGCTTGAAGAAAACCACCTGCGGTGGGATTCAATGGGTGAATTCTGTGCGTTGTCGGAATCGCTGAACTTTCTTGCCGATAGCAAGGGCAACGCCAAGGCCGGTGTTCTGGCCACTGCCGCCGAAGCGGCAACCCAAGGCATTCTGGACGATAACCGGTCACCTTCGCGCAAAGTGGGCGAACCCGATAACCGTGACAGCCACTACTGGTTTGCCCGTTACTGGGCCGAAGCCTTGGCCGCACAGACGGATGATGCCGAACTGGCCGCTCATTTCGCCCCGATTGCGAAACAGCTTGCCGAGAAAGAATCTGCAATCCTGGCCGAACTGGCCGCCGCGCAGGGCGGTGCTGGGGATATTGGCGGGTATTACCATCCGTCGATGGAACTGAAAGCCAAAGTGATGCGCCCCAGCGCGACATTGAACGCCATCATCGGCTAAGGTGCCGGAACAAAATGGAAAGGCGCTCGGGAAACCGAGCGCTTTTTTTATGGAACGGACTGCTGCGCGTTTGAAACTGTGTCTGGGGGTTACCCGCCGTTTTCCTGTTCATATGCCTCCTGCAGGTCGGCCAGCGGCGGCCGGGGCAGGGTGGTCAGAATCTCCAGCACTGCACGACGTGCAGTCGCTCCAGCCCAATCGGGGGGTAACAGAAGGTCCGGCAGGGGGCCATGACGCAGACGCAACCGGCGCCAATGGTGCAGTGTCAGCAATCGCAATACCGCCCGGTCCAGCAGGTCGCTTGGGTGCGGCAGGTTAAGCGCCCGGACATTATGCGCAAGCAAGACATAGTCGGCCCGCAGATCATCAGGGCAGATGGCGGTTACAGTCCAATTCGGTAAGTCCCAATCCGCGAAATCCGTGATCAGCCAATCGGGGTCAAGATTATCGGACTGCCCCACAAGGATCGCAGTTCTTCCCGAAAGGGTTACGGCGTCTTTGGGTAGGGTTTCAGCGATCTCGGGCACCGACATTTGTGGCGGAGCGACGGCCAGCCGGACGGTCTGTGACCGGTCGATGTCATCGGTATAAATGATCGGTCGCACCGCTTGGGTCATTGACCAGCCTTGTGCGGTCAGGAAATAATTGGACGTCCGTCCTTCTTTCTTGGCCTCGATCCAGCCGTCACGGCGCAACCGGTGCAATGCGACCCTGAGCGCCTGATTGGTGATCCCCATGCGGCCCACCAGCAGGCCCAGCACCCGACCGCTGATCTGCGCATCTCGCGTTTCGCTAAAGTCGCCCAAGATGGTGACAATTACCGACCAGACCTTCAACGGGCCACAGCCGTGCAAACGGTCAAGATTGTCCTGAAAATGCGTTTTGGTCATCGCCGTGTTTCCGATGGCGCGAACAGCCACTGTATCACCGGCCGGTTATTCGGGCAGTTGCAGGCCAAGTTTGGCCAGCGCCTGTTCGCTGTCTTCTTTCCATTGCTGACGAAGTAGCTGATTATTGGTGCGTTTAAGACCCAGTTTTAACTGGCTTCTTTCCCGATCCGTGTCGCTGCGACCAAAGCAAAGCCCAACACGTGGCCACCAATAATCGATCGATGCCTGGGCTTCTTCGGCGCCATCTTGTTTCAGGCAAAGCGCAGCACCGGCATCCGCGATCCGGATATGCGCTTCGATGACCGGAAGCACGTCGCGGAATGCGTCGACTGCCGGTTGGTAAGATATGTGGCAGTGATCTTTGATCTGGCAGGCTGCGGCACGGCTCATCAGCAGGTTATGAAAAACGCCATCATTCCAGCCGCGCAACGGATAATTGTAGACCGCCAACCGCAAATCTTCTTTCATCCGCTTGCCACCGATATCGGCACCACGGGCAAGCCGATTGGCCCAAGGATGGCGGGCGACATAGTATTTCTGATCGGTGCCAAATGTTTCCAGAACATCTAGAATTCTGCCAGCGGTTTGGTTCATCTCAAGAACCACCCGGGCGGATGCAATCCGTTCGCGTATGCCGGGGCTGTAATTAATAATTTCAGCGAACCCGGCAGCACCGGCAAGCACGGAATCAACATAACTGGTCAGCACCAGCATCAATTCGGCGCGATACCGTGGCGGGACGTTGTCCGGGCTGGTCAAAACGCCGCCTTGTGCCAAATAGTCTTCGATGCTCATGTTTTCTTC
This sequence comes from Thalassovita gelatinovora, assembly GCF_001458355.1. Lineage (GTDB taxonomy): Bacteria > Pseudomonadota > Alphaproteobacteria > Rhodobacterales > Rhodobacteraceae > Thalassobius > Thalassobius gelatinovorus. Next base: position 262,007 of record NZ_CYSA01000028.1, read on the forward strand.
CAAGAACGGGGCCTCACTGATCGTAATCTACTTCGAGAGTGGCTGTGATGGGATAAGCTTGGCAGGACAGCACATACCCTTTCTCAACTTCGTAGTCTTCAAGAGCGTGGTTGGTCAACATTTCCACCTCTCCTTTCAGCACTTTGCAGCGACAGGTCGAACAAACACCAGCCTTGCAAGCGTAGGGCGCAGGCAGATCGTTTGCCAAGGCCGCATCCAGCAAGGATTGGTCCTTTTCCACAGTAACAGTCCGAGTGGCCCCATCCAGCGTGATTGACGCTGTTGTCACCCCTCCGGCGGCATTTTCTGCGCTGCTCTTTACCTTGCGCTTGGCGCGGCCGGGCTGGGCCGATGCAAAGAGTTCGAATTTGATCTGGCTATCGTCCAGACCATGATCGCGCAGCGCCTTGGCGATCCCCAGCATCATCGGTTCCGGGCCGCAGATGAAAGCGGTGTCGACATTTTCGATATCGATCCAGCCGGTGTCGAACAACTGGGCGCATTTTTCTTCGGTCACCAGCCCGGTGAACAGGTCGATTTCCTGCGCATCGGTTTCCAGCACATGGATGACGTTGAAACGACCCAAATAAGTGTTCTTCAGATCTTCCAGTTCCTCGCGGAACATGATCGTGTTCACCGCCTTGTTGGCATAGATCAAGGTGAAAGAAGATTGCGGTTCGCGTGCAAGGGTCGTCTTGATGATTGACAGGACCGGCGTGATCCCCGACCCACCGGCAAAGCCAAGGTAGTGTTTGGCGGCAGAGACATCAATCGGGGTGTGAAACCCGCCCATTGGCGGCATTGCCTGAAGGGTGTCACCAACCTTCAGATCCTCGTTGGCCCAAGTCGAAAAGGCACCGCCGTCGACCCGCTTGATGCCGACTTGCAAAATGCCATCATCCTTGCCGGCGCAGATCGAATAGGACCGGCGCAATTCCTCGCCGTCGAAATTGTGGCGAAAGGTCAGGTATTGACCCTGAATGAAATCGAATTCGGTCGCTGCCCCGTTGACGGGCTTTAGCGTGACAACCACCGCGTCGCGGATGGTTTTGTGGATGTCGGTGACTTCCAGATCGTGAAAGCGCGCCATGTGCTCCTCCTCAGATGCACTTAAAATATTCGAAAGGTTCAAGACAGTCGGTGCAACGCCACTGCGCCTTGCAGGGGGTCGATCCGAACTGGCTGAGCTTTTCCAGATGAGTACCGCCACAATGCGGGCAGCGGGTGGGCCCACCCGCCGGTTGCGGTGGGGAGATGCCGTAATCTTCCAGCTTCTTGCGACCTGCTTGCGACATCCAATCGGTGGTCCAGGCCGGGCTGAGCTGCCGGCGAAGTTCGATCTTGTCGATGCCGTGACCGCGCAACGCGGTTTCGATATCGAGATTGATGATGCTGGTGGCAGGGCAGCCGGAATAGGTCGGGGTGACGGTCACGACACAGGTGTCGTCTTCCCACTGGACATCGCGGATGATGCCCAGATCGGTAAGAGAAATCACCGGGATTTCTGGGTCTGGAACCAGATGAAGCCAGTCCCAAACCTGTTCAGTGCTTGGATGTGTCATTGAATCACCTATCGCGCGGTTAGGTCCGGGGGTGGAATTTGTCGGCAAATTCCGCTTCGATTTCTAGTTCAGAAAACACCCCCGAAACGGTCACCAGTTTGCGTTCGGATAGACGCGCTGCAGCCATTGCATCTGGCACAGGATGTGTCCCAGATGTTCAGTATGCATCGCCCCGGTGCGTCCGCCCTTATGAGCGAAATCGCTGTCGGGGATGTGCAGTGTAGCTTCGGCCAGCACCTTGCCGATCAGAGCGTCGAAATCGTCGCGCAAATTGGCCGGGTCGGGTGCGACACCCGCAGCGGCCAAGGCGCGATCGGTTTCATCGCTGGCGAACATTTCACCCACATAAGGCCACAGGTAATCGAGCGCAGCCTGCATCCGTGCATGGCTTTCCTCGGTGCCGTCGCCAAGCCCCACCACCGTATCGGCGGAGCGTTCAACGTGATAGGCAACTTCTTTGCTGGCCTTTTCGGCAATTTCGCGCACCGTCTGGTCGCTTGATTGCAGCAGCCGGCCCAGCAGCACCGAATGGAACGCGTCGAACAGAAATTGCCGCATCATGGTCCGGCCGAAATCGCCGTTGGGCAGTTCGACCAGCAGCAAGTTGCGGAAATCCCAAGCGTCGCGCAGGAAGGCTACGTCGTCGGCGGTTTCTCCTGTGCCCCGCACTTCGGCGGCATAGCCCAGCCAAAGACTGGTCTGCCCCAGCAGGTCGAGCGCGGTGTTGGCCAACGCGATGTCTTCCTCCAGCACCGGGGAATGGCCGCACCATTCCGATACCCGGTGGCCGAGGATCAGCGTGTTGTCGCCCATCCGCAGCAGGAACTGGGCCAGTTGGGTCTTGTCCACCTCGGCCATCACATATGCCCCACTTCGTCGGGAATATCGAAGAAGGTCGGATGGCGGTAGACCTTGCTTTCCGACGGTTCGAACATCGGGCCTTTTTCACCCGGTACGGTGGCGGTGATGTGGCGCGCTTCGACCACCCAGATCGACACGCCTTCGTTGCGGCGGGTATAGACGTCGCGGGCGTTTTTGACTGCCATTTCGGCGTCCGGCGCGTGCAGGCTGCCAACATGGCGGTGGCTCATCCCGTGCTGACCACGGATGAAGATTTCCCAAAGGGGCCATTCATGTTTCATCTGATTGTCTCCTACCCTTATTCCGCAGCGACTTTGCGTGCGGCTTTCTTTTCAGCATGGGCCAACAGCCCGTCGCGCACCCATTCACCGTCTTCCCAAGCTTTCACCCGGGCGTTCAGACGGTCCGTGTTGCAGGGGCCATTGCCCTTCAGCACATCGAAAAATTCGGTCCAATCTGGTTCGCTGAAATCGTGGCCGCCTTTTTCCTCGTTCCATTTGAGGTTCTCATCGGGAACGGTCAGGCCCAGATATTCGGCCTGCGGCACCGTCTGGTCGACGAATTTCTGCCGCAGCTCGTCATTGGTGTTGACCTTGATTTTCCACGCCATTGACTGGGCCGAATGGACGCTTTCGGCATCCGAAGGTCCGAACATCATCAGCGATGGATACCAATACCGATTGAGCGCATCCTGCGCCATTTTCTTCTGTTCCGGTGTGCCCTGCGCCATCTTCATCATGATGTCGTAACCCTGCCGCTGGTGGAAGCTCTCTTCCTTGCAGATGCGGATCATCGCGCGGCTGTAGGGACCATAGGAGGTCCGCTGCAACGGAACCTGATTCATGATCGCCGCACCATCGACCAACCAGCCAACCGCGCCAATATCGGCCCAGTTCAGCGTCGGGTAGTTGAAGATCGAACTGTATTTCATCTTGCCGGTCAACAACGCTTCGGTCAGTTCGTCGCGGGTGACGCCCAGTGTTTCGGCGGCCGAATAGAGGTACAGGCCATGACCGGCCTCGTCCTGCACCTTGGCTAGCAGGATCATCTTGCGTTCCAGAGTGGGGGCGCGGGTGATCCAATTGCCTTCGGGCAGCTGACCGACGATTTCGGAATGGGCGTGCTGACCGATCTGACGGATCAGCGTCTTGCGATACCCTTCGGGCATCCAGTCGCGCGGTTCGATCTTGATATCGGCATCGACCTTTTCCTGAAATGCGGCTTCCTCGGGGCTCATTTCATCCCGAGATTTCACCCCTTCACCGGTCGATTTAATCATCTGTGCGTACATCGCGGGACCTCCCGTTTTTATGATGCAGCGGTGGATTTGATCCGCTGCCCGAATATTGTGATGCGCAATGCCTGCGCCGTCCTGTTTGTCGGCTTTCGCTACTGAGGCGGCGTCCGGTGCATTCGAGTTTTTCATCCGTCCGACTTGCCCAGCAAAGCCGACCGCTTAGTCGGGATACCTTGTGTGTCGATTCGAGGCAAGCTTAATGTTACGCAAATAATTGCATGTGAATAATTATGTAACATAAAAGGGGTTGGCTTGACGAATATCCAAGGGCCTTGTGCCGGGGATGGCGGTGGTACGATCCCGTCCGGCGCAGGAGATGACGCATTCAAAGGCGTGAGGGGTGAAAAACCTTCCTTCCCGGCAGCAAATTCGGAACTACCCTTTCACCGATCCTGTTGTCGTCCTGCCTTCAATTCCCGTTCAACTTGACTCGCAAATAAAAAAAGGCGGCCCCGCGGGGCCGCCTTTGCCGATGGGAAAGCCCGCCCATCCGCTATTCGGCTGCGATTTTATTCGCAGCCGGATGTTGTGCCAAATAGGCTTTGAACTTTGCAGCAATCTCGGGCGGCAGGTTGTCGAGATCAGGCATGCCGCGCAGGTTCGACGTACCTGTCGCGCGCAACTTGAAACGGGCCAACTGACTGAGCATGTGATTGGCACTGGAAGACAGTTCTTCCGCGCTTGCTGCCAAGGATGTGGATTCGGTGTCGGTACTCGCCGCACTGGTCGAAATTTCACCCACCGCCAGATTGATATGCGCAATCGCGCTGGTCTGTTCCTGGGTGGCCTGGTTGATTTCGCTCACCAAGGTCTGCACATTGCCGAAAGCTTCAGACAGTTCCTTGAATGCGGTGTCCATGGTATCGGTAATGGCGACGCCTTCGGTGATGGCCTGGGTCGATTTGTCGATCAGATCAGTGGTTTCACGCGCCGCCTTCGCCGAACGTTGGGCCAGGTTGCGCACTTCCTGCGCGACGACGGCAAAGCCGCGACCATGTTGCCCCGCGCGTGCTGCCTCGACCGCAGCGTTCAGCGCCAGCAGGTTGGTTTGGAAGGCGATTTCGTCGATCACCTTGTTGATCGAACTGATTGAACGGGAGGTGGTGTCGATCCCTTCCATCGCCTGTTTCATCCGAGCCATGGTATCGCGCCCGTCCGAAGCGGTTTCATTCGCGGTTGTGGCAACCGTGATCGCGCTGTTGGCGGCGCTGGACGTGGCGCGGACCATGCTTTCGGTTTCATCGAAGCTGGACGAGATCTGATCAATCGCAGAAGACGTTTGCTGCGCTCCGCTCGACAAGGTTGACGAGGTCGAAGATACCAGTTCCGCCGCTTTGGTGATTTCGTTGATCTGGGTCTTCAGACTATTTACCAGATTGCCCAATTCACCGAATGTCTGGTCGAACGAAGACATGACATTGCGGTAGTCGCCTTCGAAATCTTCGACGTTAATGGTCAACGACAGATCGCCCTGCTGGATTGCCTGCGAAGCCCGAAGGATTTCATCATTCATTTTGCGGAAGGCACTGCGGACTAGGTCGACGCTGTCGTTGACATGTGCCTTTTCGCCGGGGAAGCGTTCCAATTCAAAATTGAAATCGCCCTTGGCAAAGGCCTGAACCGCGGCGATCAACCGATCTTGTACATGGATGTGGCCATTTACCATACTATTGACCGCTTTGGCCACGTCCTGCAGTTCGGCGGGGAACTGGCCTGCATCGACGAAGGTGCTGATGGAACCCGCTTCATGCGCGTTCCCCATCGCCTTGGTTTCAGATAGGAACCGTTCCAGATCATCTTTTGCCTTCAATTCGCTGGTGCGGTCCTGCCATTCAACCACGATAGCATCCAACGTGCCATCGTCGTTAAAATTTGGCGAAGCGTGAAAGCCCAAATAGGTGGTTCCGATCTTGAATTTGGCTTCATGCTGTTTGGTTAGTCGGGCGATCAGGTCGCGCTGATAGGCAGGATTTTTATGAAAAACGTCGATAGACTGGCCCACGATGTCGCGGGCTTGGAAATGAGGCAGGTCTGTCTGGATATCTGCTTCGAGCCTTTCAAACATGTCATAACCGACACTATTAACGAAGCGGATCACCAAATCCTGATCACACACCATAATCGGGCAGCTGAGATACTGATAAGCAGTATAAGCAGTTTGCTTCGATAAGGTGCTGCTGTCCTGACTCGCTTCGTGAATGTGAGGTATTTTCTCTGGCATTTGATGATCACTCTTGAATTGTCTCAATTATGGACTGCAAAAAACATGCGACCATAAAACCCCGAACGACATCCTGACAGGCGTTTTTACCGTCCAATATGTCGCACTCAGGTTGTATGCGAAAAGCAGCATTGGTTTGCCTTTGAGGAAAAAATTGTGACAATTTCGGATTGATATGAAAATGCACATTGAAAAGTTAGCTTTTAGAAGCGATTGGCACAACTTGCTTGTCGCATGGGTACAGCGAGAGCCGCTGGAAACGGCAATACGACCCATAAGTCATACCGACGAATGATACTCTTTAATACCGACGAAAGAGATGCGCCTGGCTGAAGAATACCGACGAAAGAGATGCGCCTGGCTGAAAGATAAATTTTAAATATATCTATTAATCCCGTTTCGGGATGGAACGGCGACGCGTCGACAAGAAAATCGCGGTCAATCTGCACCGGATACGGTCCGGGCGTGGACTTAGCCAAGCCGATGGTCTATCGGGGGCGAAATTTCACCGGGGATAGTCTTATGAGCCAAGGTAAGAACGGCCTGACCTACGCGGATGCGGGCGTTGATATCGATGCAGGAAACGAATTGGTCGAGCGGATCAAACCCGCGGCCAAGCGCACGGCGCGGTCGGGCGTCATGGCCGGCTTGGGCGGGTTCGGTGCGCTGTTCGATCTGAAAGGGGCAGGGTATAACGACCCGATCCTGGTTGCGGCCACGGACGGGGTCGGTACCAAGCTGCGGATCGCTATCGACACCGGCAATGTAGACACCATCGGCATTGATCTGGTGGCGATGTGCGTCAACGATCTGGTTTGTCAGGGGGCTGAGCCTCTTTTCTTTCTGGACTATTTTGCCACCGGCAAGTTGGAACTGGACAGTGCTGCACGGATCATCGAAGGCATTGCCGAGGGCTGTGCGCAATCGGGCTGCGCGCTGATCGGTGGCGAAACCGCCGAAATGCCGGGCATGTACCATGATGGCGATTTCGATCTTGCCGGATTTGCGGTTGGCGCGATGGAACGCGGGGCGGATTTGCCTTTGGATGTGAAGCCGGGTGATGTGCTGCTTGGGCTGGGATCGAACGGGGTGCATTCGAACGGCTATTCTCTGGTGCGCAAACTGGTCGATCTGTCTGGTCTGGGATGGGATGCGGCCTGTCCGTGGGACGGCGATCAGACGTTGGGCGAAGCGCTGCTGGCACCGACCCGGCTCTATGTGACGCAGGTGTTGTCGGCGATCCGCGCAGGCGGCGTTCACGCGCTAGCCCATATCACCGGCGGCGGGCTGACCGAAAACCTGCCGCGGGTTCTGCCCGATGGAGTGGGGGCCGAAATTGATCTGAACGCATGGGATTTGCCCCCTGTATTCAAGTGGCTGGCGCAGACCGGCGGCATGGCCGAAGCCGAGCTGCTGAAGACCTTCAATTGCGGTATCGGCATGATTGCCGTGGTTGCGGCAGATGAAGCCGAAACCCTGATCGCTCTGTTGCAGGATGCGGGCGAAACCGTTGCGCGGTTGGGGACCATCGGGACAGGTGAAGGCGTGCGTTATAGCGGGGCGTTGCTGTGACCAAACGCGTCGCTATTCTGATTTCGGGCGGTGGGTCGAACATGATCAAACTGGTCGAAAGCATGGTTGGCGAACATCCGGCGCGGGCTGTTTTGGTCGGATCGAACGATCCGCAGGCGGGCGGGCTGAAAAAAGCTGCCGAGATGGGAATCGACACCTTTGCCGTGGACCATCGCCCATTCAAGGGCGACCGCGAAGCCTTCGAGACTGAATTGCAGGCCCATTTGGACGCCGCAAAGCCCGATATTGTCTGTCTGGCGGGCTTCATGCGGGTGTTGACCGAAAATTTCGTGCGCAAATGGGATGGCAAGATGTTGAATATCCACCCGTCGCTTTTGCCGAAATACAAAGGGTTGCATACCCATCAGCGTGCATTGGACGCAGGCGATACCGAAGCCGGATGTTCGGTACATCTGGTCACGGCCGCACTGGATGACGGTCCGATTTTGGGCCAGGCGCGGGTCAGGGTGGAACCGGGCGACACCGCCGATACTCTGGCGGCGCGCGTTTTGGTGCAGGAACATAAACTATACCCGGCGGTACTGGAACGCTTTGCCGGGGGCAGTACCGATCCGATCATTCTGGGTTGAGGCCGGGGTTGATTGCGATGGTTTGCATCCCCTGCGCAATCGCGTATGTCTAGGCAACCGGTCCAGAACCGCGACGCAACAAAACAAGAATACGAAAAATAGCGCGACGATGAAAACACTCACCACGACCGAAGAACTCGCCCATTTCTGCGAGCAGGCCCGCCAACACGAATACGTAACGGTCGATACCGAATTCCTGCGCGAACGAACCTATTATTCCAAGCTGTGCTTGGTGCAATTGGCGATGCCCGGCGATACCGATGAAAATGCGGTTCTGGTCGATCCTCTGGCGACGGGGATATCGCTTGAACCGATGATGGATCTGTTTCGCGATACATCGGTGGTCAAGGTGTTTCATGCCGCGCGGCAGGATCTGGAAATCTTCTTTATCGAACATCGCGTGTTTCCTGAACCGCTATTCGATACCCAGGTGGCCGCGATGGTCTGCGGCTTTGGCGAACAGGTCGGCTATGAAACGCTGGTCCGCAAGATCGCTAAGCAAAGTCTGGACAAGACATCACGGTTCACCGACTGGTCGCGGCGTCCGCTGACCGAAGCACAGAGCAAATACGCGGTGGCTGATGTCACCCATCTGCGAATGATCTACGAATATCTGGCGGCTGAGTTGCACAAGACCGGGCGCGACAAATGGGTGCAGGAAGAACTGCGCATCCTGACCGATCCGGCAACCTATATCGTGCATCCTGAAGAGGCGTGGAAACGGGTAAAGACCCGCACGACAAGCGGTAAGTTTTTGGCGGTGGTGCGCGAACTGGCGCGGTTCCGCGAAGATTATGCGCAATCGCGCAACGTTCCGCGCAGCCGGGTCTACAAGGATGATGCGATGGTCGAATTGGCGTCGACCAAGCCGGTAACGATGCAGGATCTGGGCCGGTCGAGGCTTTTGTTGCGGGACGCCCGCAAGGGTGAAATCGCCGACGGTATTCTGGCCGCGGTCAAGGCTGGCATTGATTGTGCGCCGGAAAACTATCCCAAACCCGATTTGAGTCGCGAAAAGTTGCAGGTGAATCCGGCGCTTGCCGACCTGCTGCGGGTGCTGTTGAAATCCAAAACCGAAAGCGCTGGGGTAGCGTCAAAACTGATCGCTCCTGCCGCCGATCTGGATGCGATTGCCGCCGGGCTGCGCGATGTACCCGCGCTGAATGGTTGGCGCCGCGAAGTGTTCGGCAACGACGCATTGCGTTTATGCGATGGCGAAATTGCGCTGGCGGCCAAGGGCAGTTCGGTCAAGATCGTCAAGCTGTAAGGCCAGCGTTCAGTTGAATGGCGGATCAGCGGCGCCGGCTTGATTGGGCGTTGCGTGCGCCCGTGATGCGAATTTCGCGCACCCCGGACAGATTCTGATTGGTCACGTAGACAGCAGCGGTCAGGCTGCGGCTGCGTTCGGTGCCGCCGGTGATCCGGCTAGCGGTTAGTGCGCGCAATTCGTAGCTGAGCACACCGTTGACCGGTTTGCCGTCATTGAGCGCGATCAGCTTGACTTCGTAGGGGCCTTGCACATCCGACACGCCAGTGACCCGGGCAATGGCACCGCCGGGGACTTGTTCGATCACCAGAGATTTGATTTCTCCGACCAGCCGGCCCTGATAGCCGGGATCGCGCCGTTGCAGACGGCCCTTTGAAGGGATCAGCGGATTAACGTCGCCCGCGCTTTCCGCGACCGGCACCGAGCGGCCGCGCCCGAACCAGTTTTTCGGGTTGAGACGGGATTCGCCGCAACCGGTCAGAATGACCGCTGAAACCAAAAGGACCGAAAGGGATTTCTGCATCGTCACGCCTCATTCGCTTTGTCCTCCGGGTTACCCTATCCGGCGGGGCTTGAAAAGACGCTTGCGGGTCTGGACCTTTGATCCCGCCCGGCCTAACTGGAAGTGAGCAGCAAGAGGACCAAGGATCATGGCCACTGAAGCCTTTGAAGAGATTGTCGAGGATTTCGAGTTCCTTGAGGATTGGGAAGATCGCTATCGCCATGTGATCGAGCTGGGCAAGGCGATGAAGCCGCTTGAGGAGGCACTGAAAGTGCCCGCAACCAAGGTTGATGGTTGCGCCAGCCAAGTCTGGCTGCACCCCAAGATCGAAGGGAACGTGTTTTCCTTTGACGGTGACAGTGACGCGCTGATCGTGCGCGGGCTGATCGCAGTCTTGGCGGCGCTGTATAACGGGTTGCCGGTGGCGCAGGTCGCAGCGGTCGATGCTCAGGCCGAACTGGGCCGGTTGGGGTTGCAGGATCATCTATCGGCGCAGCGGTCCAACGGAGTCCGGGCGATGATCGTACGGATCCGGTCGGTCGCGGCCGCTGCGGCCTGATCGGGATCAAGGTTGTCTGGATGTGCGTCTTCGCTGTCGCTGTTTTTTGACACCCAGCAGGAATTTTTCAAGTTGAAGCGACGCGGTCGAAGCGCGTCAGTTCGGTGGCCAGATCGCCATAGCCAGTAAAGCGGCGTTCATAGGTGAGTCCAAGCCGGTCAGCGCAGGTCGCGGCCTTGGCGCTGAGGTCGGGATCGTCGGTTTGGGCCAAATAGACCAGTTTGGTATAATTTCCGAAATATATTTCGCGCAGGTCGGGATGGCGGTCCAGGCCAAGCGGCTGCCAAACGAACGCGTCAAATTGCCGGGTTAGAAAATCGGTCAGGTAGAAGGCGGTGATTTCGTCTTCGGCGCGGGTGGCGAAAACTGCATTGCCTTCGAAGAAGCTGTAGCAATGCGGTCCGGGAATCATTTCGATGCCGGTTTCGGCGCAGAGATTTTGCAAAGAACCGCCAGTACCGCAATCGGCATAGACCAGAAACAGACGGTCATAATTGGCGCGGTGTTTCTCGATCACCGTTCGGGCAGCGGCGGGGATTTTTTCGGGGTGGTTGTGCAGGATCGCCGGTAGGCAGGTCAGATCCATATGATCCCAGCCATTGAGCGCCTTCAGCGCCAAGATTTCCCGCGCCAGCGCACCGCAGGCGATCAGCAATACCCGACCGCGTCCCTGCGGTGGCAGGCCAGAGACGGTCAGGCTGTCGTCATCGGGCTGTTGCATGGCGCGGCCGGGGCGGGATCAGGCGCTGAGCTGGTTGTGTTTGCGGGCAATGAAATCCTTGGCGGTTTCCACTGCCACCGCGGCATCCCGGCAATAGGCATCGGCACCGATGGCCTTGCCGAATTCTTCGTTCAGCGGCGCGCCACCGACCAGCACGATGTAATCGTCCCGCTTACCCTGTTCGATCAGCGTGTCGATCACCACCTTCATGTAGGGCATCGTTGTGGTCAGCAGCGCTGACATGCCCAAGATATCGGGCTGTTCGGTTTCAAGCGCTTCAAGATAGGCTTCGACCGCGTTGTTGATGCCAAGATCGACCACTTCGAAACCGGCGCCTTCCATCATCATGCTGACAAGGTTCTTGCCGATATCGTGGATGTCGCCCTTGACCGTGCCGATCACCATCTTGCCCATGCGTGGCGCGCCGGTTTCGGCCAGCAGGGGTTTCAGGATCGCCATGCCGCCCTTCATTGCATTGGCCGCCAGCAGCACTTCGGGTACGAACAGGATGCCATCGCGGAAATCGTGGCCGACGATGGTCATGCCACCGACCAGCGCCTTGGTCAGGATGTCGTAAGGGATCCAGCCACGCTCTAGCAGGATATTCACCGATTCTTCGATTTCTTCCCTCATGCCGTCATAGAGGTCATCGAACATTTGCTGGACAAGCTCTTCATCATCCAGTTCTGACAGGATGAGATCGTCTTCTTGGTCGGACATGGCGCGTTTCCCTGGGGCTTGGTCGGCAAGGGCCGAAGCGGAGATTACCAATTCACCTTTGAGAAATTCCGCTTTGGCTGACTAGGCGGATTACGACACGCGGTGCTTCGCTACCGACCTGTGGTTTGATTTTGCCGCTGCGGGGGACCGGGGCTTGTAGAAAGTTCTTGTTATGTTCTAGTTTAGGCCATGTCCTATGCCAAAAACGATGCTAAGATTCCGATTGAGCCCGCGCGCCGCCCCGGACGCGCGGCGGCGAGCAATGATGTCAGCCGGTTCGAACGGTTTGAGCGCACGCTCTTCGCCGATGGCTGGGACGGTGCGGAAGAGTTGCCGAAGCTGAAAACCGAAGTGAGCCTCGAGCGGCCGCGCAGCATGATCAGCTATAACCGATCGCCGGATCTGCCGTTTGACCGGTCGATCAATCCTTATCGTGGTTGCGAGCATGGCTGCATTTACTGTTTCGCGCGGCCCAGCCATGCCTATCTGGGGCTGTCGCCTGGGCTGGATTTCGAAACGCGGCTGGTGGCGCGACCGCAAGCGCCTGAGATTCTGGACAGCGAATTGCGGCGTAGAAGTTACAAGGTGGCGCCACTGGCAATCGGCACCAATACCGATCCCTATCAGCCGGTCGAGAAGGAAATGGAAATCACCCGCGCCTGTCTGCAGGTGCTGCGCGATTTCCGCCATCCGGTGGCGATCGTGACCAAGGGCACGCTGATTGAGCGCGATCTGGATATTCTGAGCGACATGGCGCGGGACGGATTGGTGCGGGTAGGGATTTCGCTGACAACGCTGGATCCGGGCCTGTCGCGGCGGATGGAGCCAAGAGTGCCGCAACCCAAACGCCGGTTGGCAGTGATCCGACGATTGTCGGAGGTTGGTGTGCCGGTGCGGATCATGAGCTCGCCCATCGTGCCGGGGTTGAGCGATACAGAAATCGAGGCGCTGCTGGCGGCGGGCAAGGACGCGGGGGCCAGCGCGGCCAGTTGGATCATGCTGCGATTGCCACGCGAAGTGTCGCCGCTGTTCCAGCATTGGCTGACCGAACACTATCCCGACCGGGCCGGACGGGTGATGGCGCGGCTGCGCGAAATGCATGGTGGCAAGGAATACGATGCGCGCTGGGGCCGCAGGATGCGCGGTGAAGGAGTTTATGCCGAGATGATCGCGCGGCGGTTCGAATTGGCGGCAAAGCGACACGGGCTGGACCGGCCACAGCCGAAATTGCGCTGTGATCTGTTCCGGGCGCCGGTACGGGTGGGGGATCAGTTGGACCTGTTCTGAGCGGAGGACTGACCCCTGCGGATCAGGTTTGCGGGCAGATTGTGCCGACTTGGTCACTGATTTGGCGCGTGTATTGCCGGGCTGAAGCCCGGCCTACATTGTTCTTGATCTGTAGCTGTTCAGGTTGATGATTTTATAGCAACAGGTTAGCCGCGACGACGACGGGAGCGGCGGGCCGGGGCGCTGTCTGTGCCGGTGCCGTCACTGGCCGAGGAAAAGCCGCCAAGCGCGGTGGTGATCTGTTCCAGCGTCGGACGCGGGCCGCGCGGGCGAGTGACAAGCGCGTCATGCATTGCGGCCAAGTGTTCCGGCATTGTGCCGCAACAGCCGCCGATGATCGTCGCTCCGGCATCGCGGGCCAATACCGCATATTCGGCCATCAAGTCGGGGGTGCCGTCGTAATGGATATGGCCGTCGTGATATTTCGGGATCCCGGCATTGCCCTTGGCGATGATCGGGCGTTCGGTTCCCTGAGCGGCGAAACTCAGCACGGTGCGCAGCAGGTCCGAGGCCCCGACGCCGCAATTGGCACCAAAGGCGATTGGCGGGTTAGGCAGTTTTTCCACCATATCCACCATCTGGGCCGAGGTGAGGCCCATCATGGTGCGCCCGGCAGTGTCGAAGCTCATGGTGCCGCACCACGGCATGTCGGCCAAGGCAAAGGCTTCGGCGGCGGCCTTGTATTCTTCGGGGGCCGAAATGGTTTCTAGCCACAAAATGTCGGCGCCGCCTGCTTTCAAGCCCTCGGCCTGTTGATGGAAGATCTCGACCGCGACGGTATGGGTCAGCGGACCCATCGGGGCAAATATTTCACCAGTGGGGCCGACGGATCCGGCCACCACGACGGGGCGTCCGGCGGCATCGGCGACGTCGCGGCCCAATTCCGCGCTGATCTGTGACAATTCGCCGGCGCGTTTTTCCGCCCCGTGCAATTTCAGTCGCGCGGCATTACCGCCAAAGGAATTGGTCAGGAAAATGTCGCTGCCGGCATCGACGGCGGATTGGTAAAGCTGCTTGATCCGATCGGGGTGGTCTTCGTTCCACAGTTCTGGCGCGTCGCCCGAGCTGAGCCCCATATTGAACAGGTTGGTGCCGGTCGCGCCATCGGCCATCAGCCAGTCGCGGGTTTGCAGGAGGCGGGAAAGGGCGTTGGTCATGTCAGTGTCCAGAATAGTCGGCGGGCCAAGAGCGCCGGAACAGAGAGGGCAAGCACAATCATCACGGATCAGGCTGGGGATTTCAGGGTCGGAAACGACAAAACGCGGCGTCTCAGCGCCGCGTTTCTTGTTGGATCAGAAACCGGAAGCGCGGCTTAGTCGGTTTCCTTCATCAGGCCAGCTTTGGCCTGAGCCAGCATTTCGGCCCGTTTGGCGCGGATTTCGGCGGCCTCGACCTTGCCGTTCAGGTCGCCGGCGACCTTGCGCACGACATCTTCATGGCCGGCTTCTTCGAAATCGGCCTTGATGACGGTCAGGGCATAGGCGTCAGCGTCGTCGCCCGACAGGCCCTGCTTTTCGGCTGCCCACAGACCCAGCAGCTTGTTGGCGCGGGCTTCGGCCTTGAACATCATTTCTTCATCATGGGCGAATTTGGCTTCAAATGCGGATTCGCGATCGTCAAAGGTGGTCATTCTAGATCCTCGGGTGACGTTGGTGTTGAGCCACATATGCCCGTCATCACGGTCCTGTGCAAGAGTTAGGGACCTATTGCGACAATGCCGCCATTGCACTAAGACGACGCCAACCCCCGGGGACTCATCCCCGGATGATCGACGGAGTGGCCATGGCACGGCGCAAGAAAATCTACGAAGGCAAGGCGAAAACACTTTATGAAGGCCCCGAACCGGGAACCATCGTACAGTATTTCAAAGATGACGCCACTGCGTTTAACGCCGAAAAAAAAGCCGTTATCGAAGGCAAAGGCGTTCTGAACAACCTGTTGTCGGAATATTTCATGCTGGGGTTGACCAATATCGGCGTGCCGAACCATTTCCTGAAACGGCTGAACATGCGTGAACAGTTGGTCCGGTCGTGCGAAATCGTCCCGCTGGAAGTGATCGTGCGCAATTACGCCGCCGGGTCGATGGCCAAGCGTCTGGGAATCGAGGAAGGCACCCAATTGCCGCGCCCGATCGTCGAATATTGCTACAAGGACGACAAGCTGGGCGATCCGCTGGTCACCGAGGAACATATCGCCGCCTTTGGCTGGGCCAGCCCGCAAGACATGGACGATATCCTCAGCTTGGCGCTGCGGGTCAACGATTTCCTGTCTGGTGTGATGTATGGGGTAGGAATCAAACTGGTGGATTTCAAGATCGAAATCGGCCGGGTGTATGAAGGCGATTTCCAGCGCCTGATCGTGGCTGATGAAATCAGCCCCGACAGCTGCCGTTTGTGGGATATTGAAACCGGTCAGAAGCTGGACAAGGACGTGTTCCGCCGCGATCTAGGCAGTCTGACGGATGCTTATACCGAAGTGGCCAAGCGTCTGGGCGTGATGCCCAAAACCTCGGCCCCGATGGGCAAACCCACCCTGATCAACTGAAAACGGGTCCGGACTGCGGGGCCTGATTTGCTTAAGTAAACACAAGACCGCATCGAATGCGGTCACAGACCGGAGAAGCGCAAATGAAAGCTCGCGTTCACGTCATGCTGAAAAACGGTGTTCTGGATCCGCAGGGCGAAGCGGTTCGCCACGCATTGGGATCGCTTGGATTTGATGGCGTCGAAGGTGTGCGGCAGGGCAAAGTGATCGAGCTGGATCTGGCCGACGGTACCAGTGAAGACACGGTCAAGGACATGTGCGAGAAGCTTCTCGCCAATACCGTGATCGAAAGCTACACGATCGAACTTAACTGAGCCGAGACAGGAGCCCAGCCCATGAAAGCTGCCGTCATCGTTTTCCCCGGATCCAATTGCGACCGCGACCTGGCGGTCGCCTTTGAACGCGCCGGGGCAAATGTCTCCATGGTCTGGCACAAGGATACGCACCTGCCCGACGATATTGATATCGTCGGTATTCCAGGCGGATTTTCCTTTGGCGACTATCTGCGCTGTGGTGCGATTGCAGCGAATTCGCCGATTTGCCGGTCAGTGGTGAAACATGCGGAAAAGGGCGGCTATGTTCTGGGCATCTGCAATGGATTTCAGGTGCTGACAGAAACCGGGCTGTTGCCGGGTGCTTTGATGCGCAATGCAAACCTGAAATTCATTTGCAAACAGGTGGGGCTGCGGGTCGCCACGGCCGACAGCGCCTTTACTACCGGGTATGCCAAAGGACAGGAAATCACCGTTCCGGTCGCCCATCACGACGGCAATTACAATGCAGAGCCCGATTTGTTGGCGCGGTTGCAGAGCGAGGATCGTATCGCCTTCACTTATACCGACAATCCCAACGGGTCGGTGGCCGATATCGCCGGGGTTCTGTCGGAAAACCGCCGGGTGCTTGGTATGATGCCGCATCCCGAACGCGCGGTGGATGAAAGCCACGGCGGCACCGACGGATCGGCAATGTTCCGCGGCTTGGTGGATCAACTCGCCACAGCGTGACTTGCGGCTTGGCCCGGCTGTGGCCTAATCTGAGGCATGTCGCTGTTGCCACGATCAATAAATTCCCTGCGCGGCCCCCGCACGATATCGTGGCGGGTACGAGTGGCATTGTTGGTGCTGTTTATTGTTGCGGTGACAACAGTCTTGACCACCCATGCGCTGCTGACCGACCGGTTTACCGAAAATACCCGCAATCGGGCTGAATTACGGTTGGCGCTGTATAGCGGCAATCTGTTGTCGGAGTTGCGCCGAAACGCCATCGTGCCGCAGTTGTTGTCGCGCGATCCGACGCTGATCGGGGCGCTGAATTCGTCGGATTATTCCAATTCGACCCAGCGGTTGATTTCCTTTGTCGAAGAAATTGGCGCGGCTTCTTTGATGCTGCTGGACAGCGACGGGCGCGCAGTGGCGGCGACCGACCGAAACCGATTGGGGTCGCAACACAGGACCGAGCCCTATTTTGTCAACGCGATCCGGGCCAGCGAAACCCTGTTTACCGTGTTGCGCAAAGAGTCGGGCGGCTATCTGTTTGGCTATACAAGGCGGATCGAAGATCAGGGTCAGACGCTGGGCGTGATCATGGTCGAGGTCGATTTGCAGAAATTCGAACGCGCTTGGGCCGGGATTTCGGATGCGGTTCTGGTCAGTGATAGCGAAGGGGTTATCATTCTGGCCACCGAACCACGCTGGCGTGGTCAGACCGAGGCCGAAGCCTTGGCCACGGCACCGGCTCAATCGGCCATTCAGCGCGCCATTCAGGCCACCGCCGACTGGGCCACGGTGCCCGCCGATGCCTATGTGCAAGGTCAGGCGGTCATGCGGATGGAAAGCCGCATTCCGTTCCGTGGCTGGCGCATTGCCAGCTTCACCACATACGAAAGCGTGCGCGATAAGGTGAACGGGGTACTGGCGCTGGAAATCATGGGATTCGCCATGCTGCTGGCGCTGACCTTCTATGCGATGAGCCGAAAATCGACGCTGAGGATGATGCTGTTCCAGCGGGAATCGGCAGAGCTTCGCGCATTGAACGCAAGGCTACAGCGGGAAGTCGCCGAACGTGAGCGGGTGCAAAAGTCGCTCGACGTGGCCGAACAGACGCTGGCGCAAAGTTCCAAACTGGCCGCTTTGGGCGAAATGTCGGCGGCGGTCAGTCACGAATTGAATCAACCATTGGCGGCGATGAAAACCTATCTGGCCGGGGCGCGATTGTTGCTCAAGCGCAACCGCCCTGATGAGGCACTATCGAGCTTCCAGCGGATCGATGATCTGATCGAACGAATGGGCGCGATCACCCGGCAATTGAAAAGCTATGCGCGCAAGGGGGGCGACACGTTTTCCCCTGTGGATATGGGCGAAGCGTTGGCTTCTGCGCTGTCGATGATGGCGCCGCAGCTGAAGGATCGAAAGGTGCGGATCACCCGGGCACTGCCATCTGAACCGGTGCAGGTGATGGGCGATCGTGTGCGGGTCGAACAGGTCATGGTGAACCTTCTGCGCAATGCGCTGGACGCCACTCAGTCGGTCGATGAACCCGAGATCGAAATCATACTGGCCGCCGGAGAAACCGTCACTTTGACGGTGCGCGATAACGGGCATGGCATTGAAGAACTCGATGAGTTGTTCGAACCGTTCTACACGACCAAGAAGCCCGGAGAGGGTGTCGGTCTGGGGCTTGCCATTTCATCTGGTATCGTCAAGGACTTAGGTGGACGCCTGATGGCACGTAATGCCGAAGGTGGGGGGGCTGTATTCGAAATGCAGCTGCCTATCTTAACTGGTGAGAGCGATATCGAAGCGGCGGAGTAAAGCCCCATGTCGAAAGTAATGAAAATCGCCATCGTGGATGACGAGCAGGATATGCGGCAGTCGATCAGCCAGTGGCTGGCGTTGTCGGGGTATGACACCGAAACTTTTGCCAGCGCCGAAGATGCGCTGAAAGGGATCGGGCCGGATTATCCCGGAATCGTAATCACCGACATCAAGATGCCTGGCATGGACGGGATGAAATTCCTGAAAAAACTGATGGGAAGCGACAGCGCGTTGCCGGTGATCATGATTACCGGGCATGGCGATGTGCCGATGGCAGTCGAAGCGATGCGCGTCGGCGCGTTCGATTTTCTGGAAAAGCCGTTCAATCCCGACAGGATGACCGAACTGGCCAAGAAGGCCACCAATGCCCGCCGGTTGACGTTAGACAATCGCGCGCTGCGGCGTGAATTGTCCGATGGCGGCCAGTTGATGAAGAAACTGATCGGTGCCTCGCCGGTGATGGAACGGTTGAAGGAAGATATTCTGGATCTGGGGCAGGCCGATGGGCATGTGTTGATCGATGGTGAAACCGGCACCGGCAAGACGTTGGTGGCCCATGCGCTGCATGCGGTTGGGGCACGGGCGGGTAAGAAATTCGTGCTGTTGTCCTGTTCCGCCTGGGACGAAGAGGTGCTGGCCAAGCGATTGTTTGGACCGATGCAGCCAGAAGACACGCAATTGCCCGCAGTGGAAGAGGCGCGTGGCGGCACACTTGTGTTGGAGGACGTCGAGGCGTTGTCGGATAGTTTGCAGGCGCGTTTGCTGAGTTTTATCAACGATCAAGGCAGCCCGGCAGAAACTCGGATCGTGGCGATCTGCAACATGCAAGAACAGGATCGTACTTGCGAAGACGCTTTGCGGTCTGACCTGTTTTACCGGTTGGCCGCATTGCGGATCACCCTGCCGCCGCTGCGCCAGCGCGGCGAGGATATACTGACCCTGTTTACCCGACTGTCCGAACAATTCGCCGAAGAATACGGCTGCGACGCGCCGCAGGTGTCGGCACAGGAAGCCGCGCAACTGTTGCAGGCCCCGTGGCCCGGCAATGTGCGCCAATTGATCAATCTGGCCGAACGCGCGGTGCTGCAATCGCGCCGTGGCAGCGGCACCATCGCATCGCTGCTGATGTCTGATCACGATGAAATGCAGCCGGTGATGACCACAGAAGGCAAGCCGCTGAAAGAATATGTCGAAGCGTTCGAGCGGATGCTGATCGATAACACGATGCGGCGCCACAAGGGATCAATCGCCAGCGTAATGGATGAATTGTGCCTGCCGCGCCGGACGCTGAATGAAAAAATGGCCAAATACGGCCTGCAACGGTCCGACTATCTGTAATTTCTGACAAAAGGCCGAATATGCCTGCTGCCTATCTTTTTGATATGGATGGGCTGCTCTTGGATACAGAGCGGCTGGCCATGACAAGTTTTGTCGACTGCCTGACGCCGATTGGGATTGCTGCTGAAGCGGCGAAAACGTTTTTCCTGACACTGGTGGGGACGTCGGTGTCGCAGACAGATCGCATGCTTGCTGCGTTTCTTGGCGATGCGGGGCAGGCCGAATTTATTGCGCAGCAGTGGAATGCTCATTTCGATCAACGACTGCAACAGAATGTCCCGGTCAAAGCCACGGTGCGGGCGACGCTGGCCGAACTGACCGCAGCCGGTGCGCAGATGGCGGTTGTCACATCTACCAAGGGTGCGCGGGCGCGGCATCATTTGCATCAGGCCGGCTTGCTGGGGCATTTCAAATTCGTTCTGGGCGGGGATGAGGTTTCGGCCAACAAACCCGATCCCGCCCCCTATCGCGAAGCTGCGGCGCGTTTGGGGTTTGATCCGAAACGCTGCGCCGCCTTTGAAGACAGTGACCGTGGTATCATGGCTGCCATGGCCGCCGGATGCCATGCGGTGCAGATCCCGGATTTGCGTCCGGTTGATCAGGCTTTGCCGCAGCTGGGACAGTTGTTGGCTGAAGATCTGGCCCGGGCCGTGGCTCTGGTACAGAACAGGTCGCCCGCGATCATGGCCTGAACCTTCTGTCCGCAGCGTGGTTTCTCTCGCTGCTTTAGATCGTTGTCAGATTAGTCGGGATTGACCCTTAAGAAAATTAAAACCTATAATTTACAAATGGTTGATGTTGTAAGCATCTGTGATGCAATAAGCGCTATGATCAGCGGGCGACGTTTTTTAGGCGCGTCGACAAAACGCGCAGCATACTGCGGGCGGGACGCTGCCCTATGTAAAGTTGCATTTTCCTTATTGTAATTTATCCCCAGCACCCCTTATGGTCTTAGAACGGCGAAAGGCGCGATGCGCTCGCCGCATGAGTTTCGCTGATCCAGAAGTCGTCGGATAGAAAACCCCGACACCTGGTCAGACCGATTGGGCCCTATCGCATATTCATGTGACAGGGCCGTTGAGACCGCCGCTTGGTTGCCGATACGGTGCTGACGGCCATGAATGGGCGCTCTGGGATTGGCGATAGCCGTCAGATGCGTCGGAGAAGAAACGCGATGAGGCGCGCGACACTGTCGAGTAATAGAGCAGGGGCTGACAACAGCCGAACCTGCCTCGCGTCCGCATTCGCCCCTAACAGACATTTGCCGCAACGCCCCCGCCCACCGGGTCAGGAGGCTTTGCCGCGATGCAGACGGACACAATGGCAAAGAAAATGCTCATCGACGCCACCCACGCGGAAGAAACCCGCGTTGTTGTGGTTGACGGAAATAAGGTCGAGGAATTCGATTTTGAATCCGAAAATAAGCGCCAGCTTGCTGGCAACATCTATCTGGCAAAAGTAACCCGCGTCGAACCTTCGTTGCAGGCAGCCTTCGTTGACTATGGCGGTAATCGTCATGGTTTTCTGGCGTTTTCGGAAATTCATCCTGATTACTATCAGATTCCGGTCGCTGACCGCGAAGCGTTGATGGAAGAAGAACGCGCCTATGCTGAGGCCCAAAAGGCCGAAGACGAAGCGGACGAAAAAAAGCCGCGGCGCCGGTCACGGTCGAAATCCAAGGCCGCGACGACCAAGTCGAATGACGCCACTGCGGTGAAAGAGGTCGAAAAGACCGATACCGATAGCGGTGAGATCGCCGGTATGGAAACCATCGACCTGCAGGAAGAAGACGTGCCCGAAGGCAGCTCGCCGATGGAAACGGTGGCCGAAACCCCGGTCGAGGAACCGGTGGACGACGCTGTCAGCGTCGAATCTGGCGCGCCCGAGGCTGCGGTTGATGCCGATGCAGGATCCGCCCCGCAAGAAGATGCTGCGAACAATAAAGGCGACGACACCGCATCGACGGACGAAGACGATGGCGACGACGATGATCTCGACGCTGCGGCCAAGGACGAAAGTATCGAATCTGTCGCCGAAGAAGACGACATCGAAGACATTCGCCCGCGCCGCAAGCCGCGTCCGCGTCGCTACAAGATTCAGGAAGTCATCAAGGTGCGCCAGATTCTTCTGGTGCAGGTGGTCAAGGAAGAACGCGGCAATAAAGGCGCAGCGCTGACCACCTATCTGAGCCTTGCAGGGCGTTATTGCGTGTTGATGCCGAATACCGCCCGCGGTGGCGGGATCAGCCGCAAGATCACCAATGCCGTCGACCGCAAGAAGCTGAAGGAAATCGCCAACGAATTGGACGTGCCCAAGGGCGCGGGCTTGATCGTGCGCACCGCCGGGGCCAAACGAACCAAGTCGGAAATCAAGCGTGACTACGAATATTTGCAACGGCTGTGGGAACAGATCCGCGAATTGACGCTGAAATCCGTCGCACCGGCCAAGATCTACGAAGAAGGCGATCTGATCAAACGGTCGATCCGCGATCTTTACAGCCGCGATATCGACGAGGTTCTGGTCGAGGGTGAGCGCGGCTATCGCATCGCCAAGGACTTCATGAAAATGATCATGCCGTCCCACGCCAAGAACGTGAAGCAATATGCCGAACAGATGCCTTTGTTCGCGCGGTTCCAGGTCGAGAGCTATCTCAGTTCGATGTTCAATCCCGTCGTGCAGCTGCGGTCGGGCGGGTATATCGTGATCGGCGTGACCGAAGCCTTGGTCGCAATCGACGTGAACTCGGGCCGAGCCACCAAGGAAGGCTCGATCGAGGAAACCGCGCTCAAGACCAATCTGGAAGCAGCCGAAGAGGTCGCCCGACAGTTGCGTTTGCGCGATTTGGCTGGTCTGATCGTGATCGACTTCATCGACATGGATGAACGCCGCAATAACAATTCGGTCGAAAAGCGGATGAAGGACAAGCTGAAATCCGATCGTGCCCGCATTCAGGTGGGCCGGATTTCTGGTTTCGGTCTGATGGAAATGAGCCGTCAGCGTCTGCGCCCCGGCATGATCGAGGCGACGACGCAGCCCTGTCCGTCCTGTCACGGCACCGGGTTGATCCGATCGGATGACAACCTGTCGCTGTCGATCCTGCGTCAGATCGAAGAAGAAGGCGTGCGCCGCCGGTCGCGTGAGGTTCTGGTTAAATGTCCGGTTGGCATCGCCAATTTCATCATGAACCAGAAGCGCGAACATGTCGCACAGATCGAAGCGCGCTATGGCCTGTCGGTTCGGATCGAAGGTGAACCGCATCTAATCAGCCCCGATTTCACGCTAGAAAAGTTCAAGACCGCAACCCGGGTGGTGGCAGAAGTTGCCGCACCGGTGGTGTCGGTGGACACGTCACTGATGGATCAGGTCGACGAGGATGCAGAGGCCGATCCCGAAGAGGTTTCCGAAACCGTCGAGACCAATGACGAGGAGACCAAGCCCAAGAAGCGCCGCCGTCGTCGTCGGCGGCGGAAGCCCAACGGCGACCGCACCGAGGGTGATCAGGACGGTCAGGACGAGGATGAGGCAGACGCCGAGTCTGCTGCCGAAGTGCAGCAGGATGCGGCGGACACCGAGACCAAGGCGGATACCAAGATGGTAACCGAGGCCAGCGAAGAACCGGCCGGGGAAGACAAGAAGCCGAAACGCCGCCGCACCCGGTCGCGCAAGAAGAAGACTGACGAGGCTGATGAGGTCGCGGTGGTCGAGAGCGACGCGGCGGAATCGATTGCCGAAGCGCCTGCAGCCGAAGCCCCAACAGCAGAAGCCGAGGCGGAGCCTGCGCCCGAAGCTGCTGTCGTGGCGGATAATGCTGCACCTGTTGCCGATGCGGTCGAACCTGCCGCAGTCGTTGAAGCGGAAGCGGAGCCAGAAGCCTCCGAACCGGTCGAAGTGGCTGACCCGGCCTCTGAAACGGTTGCCGATCAGGTAGCGGAACCCGAAGCCGTCGAAGAGACCGCCGCTGAACCGGAACCCGAAGCCGAACCAACGCCGGAACCGGTAGCCGCAGTAGCCGAATCCGAACCCGTCGAAGACCCCAAGAAGCCGAAGCGACGCGGTTGGTGGTCGCTGGGCTAAACCGGTTTGATGGTTTGAAAAATGACGCCGCGCTTTGTGAAAAGTGCGGCGTTTTTTCTGGTGGAAAGGCTTGTTTCAATCTGGCCACAATGTTGTGACAACGCGTCAGGTGACGGCTGCGGGACAATCGCTTAAGACGGATATCATGTTTGGAATAGAAATCATCGACGCAGGATTGTTGCCTGCGATATTTGTGGCACTGATGGCGGGGATCGTTTCCTTCCTAAGCCCCTGTGTATTGCCCATCGTTCCGCCCTATCTGGCCTATATGTCAGGGGTCTCGCTGGGTGAATTGTCCGATCGGCAGGCGAAGAACCGGGCGCTGGTGCCCGCGCTGTTCTTTGTGTTGGGTCTGTCCACAGTGTTTCTGTTCCTTGGCTTTACCGCTTCGGCCATCGGTTCGCTGTTTCTCAGCTATCAAGGTTGGTTCAATAGCATCGCCGGTATTCTGGTGATGATCTTTGGCGCACATTTCATCGGCGTTTACCGGATCGGGTTTCTGGACCGTGAAGCCCGTATCGATGCCGGTGATCGCGGCGGGTCGTCTTTTGGCGCTTATGTTTTAGGGCTGGCTTTTGCCTTTGGCTGGACGCCGTGTATCGGGCCACAGCTGGGCGCGATCCTGTCATTGGCCGCCTCCGAGGCATCGGTGGCGCGGGGGACGGTTCTGTTGGCGGTTTATGCGCTTGGACTTGGGGTACCTTTCCTGCTGGTCGCCGCCTTCCTGCCGCGTCTGGGCGGCGTGATGGGGTGGATGAAACAGCATATGGAGCGGATCGAAAAGATCATGGGTTTGCTGCTGTGGACCATCGGGTTGTTGATGCTGACCGGGGGTTTTTCGGCTTTTTCCTACTGGTTGCTGGAACATGTGCCGTCCTTGGCGACGCTGGGTTAAGGGGCTGCCCCCCAACCGATACCGCCCAAGGGGCCTTCTGCGTCATTGATTGAAGGCCCGGATGGGGCCATTGATAAGCCCTGTTCCTGTCTGAATTCTGCGCTATGATACGCCCAAGAGGCGAATGATGAGCAGTGCCACAGATTCACATGTGAAATCCCGCCGGGTGTTCTACATCCCCGGTTACGATCCGATTCATCCGCGCCGTTATCGCGAGCTTTATCGCAAGGAATCCGCCCGTCAGGCCGAAATTTCCGGCTACGAGATCGGGCTGAAACCGAAAACCACCAAGGGGCCTTATGGGTGGCATGTTTCCGCGCTGATCGAAGATCAGGCGATCGAGACCGATATCGAGGTGCTGTATTGGGCCGATATCGTGCGCGACAGCATGGAACAGGGGATCGCGGCGACCTATCTGCAGCTTGTCCGCACTGCTTGGGCCTATATCGGATCGGGGGCGCTGTGGCGGTTGATGCGGCTGCGCAAGGGGCCGGTGATTGCGGCGCTTTATCCAATCGTTTTCCTGTTGGGGCAGTTGGCGTTGGCGCTGGCACTGGCTTGGGGGATCGGGCGCGGTTTGGCGTTGATCCATCCGTGGGCGGCCTGGGCTGGGGTGGTGGTGGTGCCGTTCGTTCTGGGCTGGTTCCGCAAGCACGATAACAAGTTTTTCGCCTATTACCTGATGCATGATTATGCCTATTCGGCCCGGTCCAAGGGGGCCAATTCGCCCGAACTCGAGGCGCGGATGGCCGAATTCACCGACATTATCGCGGCGGCGCTGCAAACGGATGTCGATGAGGTTCTGGTGGTGGGGCATTCGTCAGGCGCACATCTGGCGGTGTCGCTGCTGTCGGATCTGATCCGGCAGGGGCGGATTCCCAGTGATGGTCCGGCGCTGAATTTCCTGTCGCTGGGGCAGGTGGTGCCGATGGTGTCGTTTCTGCCCAAGGCGCAGCGGCTGCGCGCCGACCTGCGCTTTCTGTCGGAACGTGACGAGCTATTTTGGCTGGATGTGACAGCGCCGGGCGATGGCTGTGCCTTTGCGCTGTGCGATCCGGTTGGCGTGTCCGGCGTAGCGACGCAAAAGGCGCGCTGGCCGCTGGTGATTTCGGCGGCCTTTACCCAGACGCTGAGTCCGGAGCGCTGGAAAGAACTGCGCTGGCGGTTTTTTCGGCTGCATTTTCAATATCTTTGCGCCTTTGATCGGCCCGGTGATTACGATTATTTCCGTATCACCGCCGGACCGTTGACCCTGTCGCGCCGGTTTGCCGACCGGCAGCCGTCGCAATCGCGGATCACGGCGGCGGTAAACAAATTCACCTCGGTCGCGCCGTGACCGGCACGCTACCACCCAAACCCCCCGCGCGGCCTGACCGGGTGTCGCTGTGGCGATATCTGCAATTGTTCCGTCAGGATATCCTGTCGGCGCAACCACAGCGGCTGTACCGCGCCTGGATGGCGGAATTCCGCACGCCTTTTTTCCGCTCCTTCATGTGTAACGATCCCGACCTGGTCGATCTGGTGCTGCGCCATCGGCCCGACGATTTTCCAAAATCGAACCGGGTCGGCGAAGGGTTGCGGCCCCTGTTAGGCAATTCGGTGTTCGTCACCAATGGGGAATTATGGAAGCGGCAAAGGCGGATCATCGACCCAGCTTTTGAAGGCGGGCGGATGCGTGATACCTTCCCGGCGATGTGGGATGCTGCGGTGGCGGCGGTCGAGAGGTTGGCTCCTCTGGCCACCGGCACCCCGGTCGAAATCGAGGCGCAGACCAGCCACGCGGCAGCGGACGTGATTTTCCGCACCCTGTTTTCGATCCCGATCGAACATCAGGTGGCGGGGCAGGTGTTCCATGAATTCCGGGAGCATCAGCGCACACAACCGGTGCTGAATCTTGGTGCGTTCCTGCCCTTGCCGCGCTGGATGCCGCGGTTTCACCGGCGGCGTACCAAACAGACGGCAAAGGTGATCCGGCAGTTGATCACCCAACTGACTGCGGAAAGGATGCAGGCGATCGAGATGGGCTGCGCGCCGGATGATCTGGCTACCAAGATCATGACCACCGCTGATCCGGTGACCGGCGACCGCTTCGACACTGAAGAAATGGTTGATCAGGTCGCGATCTTTTTTCTGGCGGGGCATGAAACCAGCGCCTCTGCACTGGCTTGGGCGCTGTATCTGCTGGCAATGCATCCCGATTGGCAGGATCGGGTCGCCGCCGAGGCAACGCAAGAGATCGAGCCGGAAAAGGCTTATTTTTCGACCCTGTCCAAGCTGCGGGTCACCCGGGATGTGTTCCGCGAGGCGCTGCGGCTTTATCCGCCGGTGCCGATGATGGTGCGACAGGCGGCATGCCCAGAACATTTCCGCGATCGTGATGTGCCAAAAGGCAGTCAGATCGTGCTAAGCCCGTGGCACCTTCACCGGCAGGAACGGTTGTGGGACCGGCCGGATGAATTCGACCCGGCGCGCTTTGCCACTGAAAACGGTAAGGCCTGCCTGCGCAGCGCCTATATCCCGTTTTCCGCCGGCCAAAGGGTTTGCCCCGGGGCCGGGTTTGCGATGGCCGAAGGGCCGATCATTCTGGCGATGCTGTTGCGCGCGTATCGGTTTGAATTGGTGCCAGACCGGCCAGCCATGCCGGTGGCGCACCTGACTGTACGGGGCAAGGATGGGATTTGGCTTAAACTGACACCACGCTAGGATGTCAGTCAGTCAGTCTGTCTGTCGCGGTAGTGGCGCAGCACATATAGCCGAATTTCCGAGGCCAACCCGCTGTCGAGATCGCGCACGGCATCGATTTCGGCGGCTAGGGCATTGATCGGCTTGTCCTGTTCTGCGGCGATGTCGCGGAAAGCTTGCCAGAATTCATCTTCGAGCGACACGCTGGTGCGATGGCCGCGCAGGGTCAGCGACCGCTTGACCGGGGCGCTCATTCGCGTTTTTTTCCATCTAGGTCGCGGGCGGCTTTTTCGACCCGCACCGTGTCGAGCGATTTTTCGGCCTTGGACCGGCCGAATTTTACCGCGTTTTCATCGGCGCGGGTCCTTTTGTCGGCCCGAGCCTTCTGTTTGCGGAACTGATTGAGGTTGACCGGTTTTCTCATGGCCAGACTATGAAACGGGTGGGGGCAAAAGAAAAGGGCGGCCGCGATGGACCGCCCTTGATTGTCAATGTACCCGCGCAATCAGTCCTTGGGACCGATCATGTCTTCGGGACGCACGATCCGGTCGAAGGTTTCCGCATCGACAAAGCCGAGCGCGATTGCTTCTTCTTTCAAAGTGGTGCCGTTTTTATGCGCAGTCTTGGCCACCTTGGTGGCGTTGTCATAGCCGATCGTCGGGGCCAACGCCGTTACCAGCATCAACGATTCCTTCATCAGCTTTTCGATCCGCGCTTCGTTCGCCTTGGTGCCCACCACCATATTGTCGGTGAAGGCCGAAGCCGAGTCGCCCAGAAGCTGCATCGATTGTAGAACGTTATAGGACATCATCGGGTTATAGACGTTCAATTCGAAATGGCCCTGGCTTCCAGCAATGCCGACGGCGGTATCGTTGCCCATGACATGGGCGCAGACCATGGTCAGCGCTTCGGCCTGGGTCGGGTTGACCTTGCCGGGCATGATCGACGACCCGGGTTCGTTTTCCGGCAGGATCAGTTCGCCCAGACCCGACCGCGGGCCAGACCCCAGCAGGCGCATGTCATTGGCGATCTTGAACAGCGACGCAGCAACGGTTTTCAACGCGCCAGAGAACATCACCATCGCGTCATGCGCGGCCAAGGCTTCGAACTTGTTGGGCGCGGTGACGAAGGGCAGGCCGGTGATTTCGGCCATGTTCGCCGCAACCATTTCCGCCCAACCTTTTTTTGTGTTCAGACCGGTGCCCACGGCGGTACCGCCCTGCGCCAGTTCGTAAATTGCCGGCAGGCACATTTCGACGCGCTTGATGCCCATGCGGACCTGATGCGCATAGCCGCCGAATTCCTGTCCCAAGGTCAGCGGGGTCGCGTCCTGGGTATGGGTGCGGCCGATCTTGATGATGTCCTTGAAGTCTTCAGACTTGGCTTCCAGCGCGGCGGCCAGTTTGGTCAGACCAGGCAGCAGCACGTCGCGCGCCTGCATGGCGATGCCGACATGCATCGCGGTGGGGAAAGTATCGTTCGATGATTGCCCCATGTTGCAGTGGTCGTTGGGATGGACCGGTTTTTTTGAACCCATTTCGCCGCCGAGCATTTCAATGGCGCGGTTGGAAATCACTTCGTTGGCGTTCATGTTCGACTGGGTGCCAGACCCGGTCTGCCAGACCACCAGCGGGAAATTGTCGTCGAATTTGCCGTCGATCACTTCGCTGGCGGCAGCGATGATGGTATCGGCGATTTCGGCGTCCAGCGTGCCAAGTTCTTTATTGGCCTGCGCGCAGGCTTTCTTGACCACGCCAAGCGCGCGGATGATCGGCACCGGTTGGCGTTCCCAGCCGATCGGGAAATTCATGATAGATCGTTGGGTCTGGGCGCCCCAATATTTGTCTGAGGGGACCTCGAGCGGGCCAAAGCTGTCGGTTTCTGTGCGGGTTTGAGCCATCGTGTCCTCCGGTATATCAAGTCAGGATTGTCATAACGCATGAAGCGCAAACTGCAATACTGTATGCTATTGGATACCGCTAACAGAGGCACATAATCGTGGGACCGATCACAGATAAAAGCGGGGCAGGCCCATGCCCGCCCCGAAGGTGCGGAGTTTAATGGCTGGCCCGGTAGAAGCTAAAGACCCGCGCAGGCGGCAGGTTGGCCCAGACGGTGGCACGCTTGTCGGCGCGCAGGCCCAGTTCGGCCTGCATGTCGGGCGAAATCGGTGCGTTGGCACTATAGGTGATCTGGGTGAAAAAGCCGTCCCGCGCCATCACCCGGAAGGCGCGACCGACGACGTCACGCTGAATTTGCGGCCGGGCCAGAACCGGCACGCCGGAAATCACCGCGCCGATATCGCGCAGTCCGATCCGTTCGATATCCTGCGCCGGACGGTTCAACACCGTCACGCCGGGAAATTTTTCCCGCAGCGTTTCGCAAAAACGCGGGTTCATTTCCATCAGGGTCAGCCGTTCCGGCGCGACGCCACGGTCGAGGATCGCACGCGTGAAGCTGCCGGTGCCCGGGCCGATTTCGACAATCGGGCCTTGCACCTGTTCCACCCCTTCGGTCATCCGGCGCGCCACGGCAGCCGACGACGGCGCAATCGCCACGACCTCGGTCGGGCGGCGTATCATTTCACCAAGAAATACCGCGAAATCGCTTGCCATGCTGGTTGCCTTCCATCTGCAATATAATGCGCAGAAAGTGGCAAGGCGATGTAACCGTTTGACTACGAATTTAGCCTGTCATGAAAATTTCATGACTGTGCAGGGCTATTTGCGAAAGCTATCCAAGCTGACGACTTCTGCATCATGTGGATTGTGGTCGTCTTCGGGGGTGTCGTCTTCTGGCGGTGTTGGATCTTCGCCGTCTTCGTGATCTTCGGCGCTTTCAAACCGTAAGCCGAATTCAACCGACGGATCGACAAAGGTCTTGATCGCGTCATAGGGCACGTACAGCGGCTCCGGCTGATCGCCGAAATTCAGCGTGACATGGAAACCGTCGTCTTCGACCAACAGGTTGTCATACCAATGCTGCATCACCACCGTCATTTCTTCGGGGTAGCGTTCACGCAGCCAGTCAGCCAGCTGTGCCGCCGGGTGGGTGGTGTCGAAGGTGATAAAGAAATGATGCGCCCCGGGAAGACCGTGATCCGAGACATCCTGCAGAACCTCTTGAATCAGGCCCCGCATGGCCCGATGCATCAGGTTGCCATAATCAATGCTGCGCGACATGCTTTCACCCTTTCAAGTCTTGCACTGAGCATAAGCGATTCAAGACAAAACAAAAGAGAGCAGCGGAAAAAATTCTGTGGTTTGACGGAACCGGTCAGCGCGCTGGTCAGTGTACTGGCCAATTGCATCGCTTCGGGTGCCGGACGAAGCATGCAAAAGGACAGGGCAGAGAGGAATTGCCGTTCACCCAGCAATCACGGTTTCCGGCCACTTCGCGGTGCGTCAGGGCAATCTGTGCCGCCGAGCCGACAAAAGACAGCAGGCAGATCCGGCCGATTATCAGGACCAGGTTGACCAGCGAACCGACCGGTTCAGCGTCCAAGGCGGTATCCGTCAGGCGATTTCCATCCCCGACATACCCATCGCAATGGTGTTTTCCGGCAATGTTCCCATCTGTTCGAAGAAGCTGATATAGTCGACGTTATTATAGGCTTCGACGATCTTGCCGTCGCGGAAACGGCAAAACACCATCAAGGTAATATGGATCGGCGTGCGCATGTCGCGTTTTTCCGCCTCGACTGACAGAAAACCGGCGGCCCAATTTCCCTGCTCTATGATTTTGTTCATCGTCACTTTGGGCGTGGTGATCAATTCCAGCACCGTGGCGACAAGGACTTTGAATTCATCCGGTCCTAGTCCCATATCCGGCAAAATGCCATCGGCATGAGCGTCGGGAATAAAAAGGTCATCAATCGCATTGAGGTCGCCATGTTCCCAGACGCGGCTGAAGAATGCTTCCAAAATTTCTGAATTCGTCATCGGACCCTCCTGTCCAAATCCTCGATAAAGGGACAGGGTAACGGCAAGACATTACCGAAGGCTGAAGAGCGATGAAGCTGTCGAGTGGGGAAAGTGCAGGTTTCTGTTGCCAGGTACCTGCGAACCCCGCCTTACGCGGCTAGGCGCAAGGGCTTAAGTTTCGATAACTCGAACTGCTTACGCAGCCAGAGCCATCGGAGCACGATTGTTATTGGCAATTGTACTATATGAACCGATAACGGTGGTATCTCACCGGAACAAAGCAAACCCCTTTAGACGTTCGTCGATCCTATTTCGGCCCCATGATCCCCCAATAAGGGATATTTGGTGGAGCCGCCGGGTACCGCCCCCGGGTCCGATCCGCTTATTACGAGCGCGTTTATGTCCATAGTCCCCGAAGAGACATCTCATATATAGGCGCGATGCGTGGCGGTGAAAAGGGGGCAGCGGAAAGGCGTGCGGATTTCGTGCTATTTGTTGCGACGATTGCAGCCTTAGCAAGACCCGCCAGTATCGCCGGCTGAACGAAGCAGTCGAGGTTTTAGGGCATTACCTGTTGGAAAAAGCAGCTTCGATTGACCATTCCAAGAGGATTTAGTCGATCAGGGTCAATCACTTTTTTTGTTCCGAGCGACAATCACCTGTCGGCCCAGTCGCAAAGTGTAACGTTCCAGTTCGCTCAGCGCATTCGTGACAGAATCGCTGTCCCGTCGCACCAGCGCATCAAAGATTTCGCCGTGGAGTTGTTGGATGTTTTCCCGTGATCGCGCCGTAAAGGTGATCATGTTCATCAACGGCAGCATGCCTTCGACGACACCGGCCAGTTGATAGGACAGTGCCGGGTTGCCGGCCCCATCCACCAGCGCCCGGTGAAATGCCACGTCCGAGCTGCAAAAATCTTCGTCGGTCAGATCGGGTTGCGCCTGTCGATCCAGTTCGATGCGCATGCGTTCCAGATGCGCCGCGTCGCGCCGCGCCGTGGCCAGCGGCACACAGGCACGTTCCATCGCGAATCGGGCTTCGCAGGCGACATCGAAGCTGACCTCATTCATCGATAACAACAGGGTGGAGGTGGTGATCATCTGCCCATAGGCATCTTCGAACCGCAATCGATTTACGAATGCTCCGCCGGACGCCCCCCGTTGGGTGCGGATCAGGGATTGCGCGGCCAATCGTTTCAGCGCCTCGCGTACGGTAGGGCGCGACACCTTGAATTGGTTGGCCAGTTCGGCTTCGGAGGGAAGCCTTTCATCGACGATCAACCGTCCCGAAATGATGGCGTCGCGGATTTCACCGGCAATTCGAGCAGAGAGGTCGGCGGGGATGGTCGAGGATTTTTTCATTTGTCAGACATTTGGCCTTGCGGGGGCGCGGATCATTTGTCAGACATTTAACCGGACCGGTGGCAAGCTGGCAAGTCAGCAAGTGGAATTGGTGTTGGATGCCAGCGCGAAGCCTGTGTCGCCGGATTGTATCGAGAACGGTTGGATCAAGGTCCGGTCGATGGATTTGGGGCTCACACCCCTTGGAGTTATACTGCGGCGTAGCCCGCCAGCTTAATCGAAGGAAAACATCATGTTCAACGCATTGATCGTCGACAAAGACGAAGACGGAAAAACCCATGCCGGGGTGAAACAGATCGGGCTGGACGATCTGCCCCAGGCCGATGTGACCGTCGCCGTCGAATATTCCACGGTGAATTACAAGGACGGGTTGTGCCTAAGCCCCAATGGCGGTGGGCTGGTACGGCACTATCCGCATGTGCCGGGCATTGATTTTGCCGGAACGGTCGAAACCTCTGACGATGATCGCTACAAGCCCGGCGACAAGGTGGTTCTGACCGGCTGGCGCGTCGGCGAGGCGCATTGGGGCGGTTATTCCCAGAAGGCGCGGGTCAAGGCCGATTGGCTGGTGCCGCTGCCCGAAGGGTTGAGCCCCAAACAGGCGATGGCGGTGGGCACCGCCGGGTTGACCGCGATGCTGTCGGTAATGGCGCTGGAAGACCACGGGCTTCGGGACAAGCACGGGCCGGTTCTGGTCACCGGGGCCGCAGGTGGAGTCGGGTCGGTTGCCACCGCGATACTGGCGCATCTAGGGTACGAGGTTGCCGGCGTGACCGGGCGGCCGGAAACCGAAGATTACTTGCGCGGGCTGGGAGCCAGTCAGATCGTGGCGCGTGCCGAATTGGCCGAGGCCATCAAGCGGCCGATGGAGTCCGAGACTTGGGCGGGCTGTGTCGACGCGGTTGGCGGCGAGATGCTGGCGCGGGTGCTGGGGCAGATGAAATACGGCTGTTCGGTTGCGGCGGTCGGTTTGGCCGGGGGCGCGGCGCTACCGACCACGGTGATCCCTTTCCTGCTGCGCGGGGTCAATCTGCTGGGCATCGATTCGGTGATGCAACCTTATGAAAACCGGCTTCGGGCGTGGAACCGGGTCGTCACCGACCTGCCGATGGACAAGCTGGAAGCGATGGTGCAGCCCGCGACGCTGGCTGATCTGCCCAAGCTGGGGGCCGATATTCTGAAAGGTCAGGTCAAGGGCCGCGTCGTGGTCGACGTGAACGGCTGAGCCTGATCGGATATTAACACCGGGGGCGGCGTCAAATATGCGCCGCCTTCTCGATTGCTCGCTCAAAGGCGGGCAGTCGCCTGCAGCGGTGCTTGACCCGCTGCGAAATCAGCGGCAAGTCTTGTCCATGACATTGGATATTGAATTCGTGCGGGCACAGTTTCCCGCGTTTGCCGAGCCGTCCCTGCAGGGACAGGCATTTTTCGAAAATGCCGGCGGGTCCTATACCTGTGCCCCGGTGATTGCGCGGCTGACCCGGTTCTACCATCAACGCAAGGTGCAGCCCTATGGCCATTACAAGGCCAGCCGTCTGGCCGGTGAGGAAATGGACGAGGCGCGGACCCGGTTAGCTGCGGTGATGGGGGTGGACACTGACGAAGTCAGTTTCGGCCCGTCAACGACGCAAAACAGCTATGTTTTGGCGCAGGCGTTCCGGCAATGGCTGCAACCGGGCGAGGCGATCGTGGTGACCAATCAGGATCACGAAGCCAATACCGGCCCGTGGCGGCGCTTGGCCGAGGACGGGATCGAGATTCGCGAATGGCTGATTGATCCGGCAACCGGGCATCTTGATCCTGCCGATCTGGAAACCCTGCTGGATGAAAAAGTACGACTGGTCTGTTTTCCGCAGTGTTCCAATGTGGTGGGCGAAATCAACCCGGTGGTGGAAATTACCGCCATGGCCCACGCCGCTGGGGCCTTTGTTTGCGTGGACGGGGTCAGCTATGCGCCGCATGGCATTCCCGATGTCGGTATGCTGGGGCCGGATATCTACCTGTTTTCATCCTACAAGACCTATGGTCCGCATCAGGGTGTCATGGTGATCCGTCGGGCATTGGGTGACCAGTTGCCGAACCAGGGGCATTATTTCAACGCGGGTGTCTTGTACAAACGGTTTACCCCGGCCGGGCCGGATCATGCCCAAGTGGCGGCCTGCGCCGGGATGGTGGACTATATCGACCTGCTGGCCGATCACCATGGGGTGAGCGGCAGCCCGGCAGAGCGGGGCGCAGGCGTGCATGACCTGATGCGCGGCCACGAGGTCGCGCTGTTGCAACCGGTCTTGGATTTCCTGTCGGCGCGCAATGATCTGCGGCTATTGGGCCCGGCGCAGGCCAAGGGCCGTGCCCCCACGGTGGCGGTCGATCTGGGCCGTCCGGCGATGCCGGTCGCTGAGGCACTGGCGACGCAGGGGATAATGGCCGGGGCAGGCGATTTCTATGCGGTGCGCGCGTTGCAGGCGATGGGGGTTGACCCGCAACAGGGCGTGTTGCGGCTGAGTTTCGTACATTACACCAGCCCCGACGAGATTGCGCAGCTGTTGAAGGCGCTTGAACGCGTTCTATAACCCCTTGGAACACTCCGGGTTTCAAGGACGGTAAGGATGGGTGACAATATTCCGGTACTGGTCTGGCTGCGGCGGGATCTGCGGTTGGGCGACAATCCGGCGCTAGCGGCGGCAGTGGCAAGCGGGCGGCCGGTGATCCCGGTCTTCATTGCCGATGAGATGATGCAGGATCTGGGGGCCGCGCCGGACTGGCGATTGAAGTTGGGCGTCGCCCATTTCGACCGGGTATTACGGCAGGTCGGCAGTCGGGTGCTGTTTCGCATCGGATCTGCGCGGCAGATTTTGCAACAGTTGGTGGCAGAAACCGGGGCTACTGGCATCTATTGGAACCGGGCCTATCATCCTGATGAAATTACCCGCGATACCAATATAAAGAGTGACCTAAAAGCCCTTGGTATTGAAGTGAAAAGTTTCCCCGGAAACCTGTGCTTCGAACCTTGGACCGTGGCCAAGGGCAGCGGCGGCGGGTATCGTGTGTTCACACCGTTCTGGCGATCGGTCCGGCAATTGAGCGTGGCCGCTTCGGCCCCGGCACCGGCTCAGCTGCGTTCACCGCAGGACTGGCCAAAGGCGGACGATTTGCAGCTTTGGGCGGCACGGCACCGGATGGGGCGCGGGGTATCCGTGGTGCGGCCCTATCTGTCATTGGGTGAACAGGCGGCATGGGAGCGGCTGGAAACGTTTTGTGACGATGGTTTGTCAGGTTATAGCGCAGGCCGTGATATCCCGTCGCGTCCGGCAACGTCGGGGCTCAGCGAGGCGCTGGCCTGTGGCGAGATCAGTGCGCGGCAGATCTGGCACCGGGGGCGGGCCTTGTGGCAGGACGGGGCTGTGGGGGCGGAAACATTTCTCAAGCAACTGGTCTGGCGCGAATTCGCCTATCACCTGATGTTTCACGAACCGCATATCCTGACCCGAAACTGGCGGCAGGAATGGGATGGTTTTCC
Source organism: Thalassovita gelatinovora (assembly GCF_001458355.1). Lineage (GTDB taxonomy): Bacteria > Pseudomonadota > Alphaproteobacteria > Rhodobacterales > Rhodobacteraceae > Thalassobius > Thalassobius gelatinovorus. The sequence continues at coordinate 298,316 of NZ_CYSA01000028.1, forward strand.
CTGGAACCAGGACGACCAGCATCCCGATGTCATCGCATGGAAACAGGGTCGAACCGGCATCGCCTTTGTCGACGCGGCGATGCGGGAAATGTATGTCACCGGGCGGATGCATAACCGGGGCCGGATGATTGTGGCGTCCTATCTTAGCAAGCATTTGATGACCGACTGGCGGATCGGGCAACGCTGGTTCGCCGACTGTCTGACCGATTGGGACCCGGCGTCGAATGCGATGGGATGGCAATGGGCAGCCGGGTCCGGGCCGGATGCCGCGCCCTATTTCCGGGTGTTCAATCCGGAGTTGCAATTGAAGAAATTCGATCCCGACGGGCGCTATCGCCGGGGTTGGATCGCAGAAGGGCAAGCGGAGCCGAGCGAAACCGCACTTTCCTACTTTGACGCGATTCCCAAATCATGGAACATGCGGGCCGGGAACCCCTATCCGACGCCCATTGTCAGTGCCGCAAAGGGGCGTGAACGGGCGCTTGCCGCCTATCAAAACCGCGGTTTCTAGCGGAAACCCATGAAATCCTTGCCCGAAATGAATTTTCTTGCCAGCCTGTGATCAATTCGCTGAGGGGAGTTAGCGGAATGATCCTGACAACGACTGAAAATCAAAGCAATCTGCCACGTTATTTCGCCCAAGTCTTTGATGTCACCAAACGCATGGCTAAGGGGCGATTGGATTTCGTGATGCCCGACGGGCGCATTTATCGTGCCGAGGGCAAGGAGCCCGGATATGTGGCCGAATTGCGGATCAGGAACGAAGATACCTTCGCCCGGCTGATCCGAGAAGGCGATCTTGGGTTTTGTGATGCTTATCTGGAAGGTTGGTGGGATACGCCCGATTTGCAAGCCTTTCTGGACCTGCTGCATTCGGGCAATGATGACGTATACGAAGGATTCCCAGGTATGTTTCTGGTGCGCGCCTATGAACGAATGCGCCATTTGATGAACTCCAACAGCCGGAAACAAGCCAAGAAGAACATCAGCTATCATTACGATCTGGGCAACGATTTCTATTCTCTGTGGTTGGACGACACGATGACTTATTCCAGCGCCCTGTTTGACACCGGACAGGAAAGTCTGGAAGTGGCACAGAAGGCGAAATACGCCTCGATGATCGATCGGATGGGGGCCAAGGAAGGCGACCACGTGTTGGAAATCGGCTGTGGCTGGGGTGGGTTTGCAGAATATGCTGCGGGTCAACGGGGGCTGCGGGTGACGGGCCTTACCATTTCTCAGGAGCAGTTGAATTACGCGCGGCAACGAATTGAAAAGGCTGGACTATCAGGCTTTGTTGATCTGAGGCTGCAGGATTACCGCGATGAGACCGGGCGCTACGATGGCATCGCGAGTATCGAGATGTTCGAAGCGGTGGGTGAAAAATACTGGCCGGTCTATTTCAACAAGGTGCGCGAGTGCCTGAAGCCCGGAAAAAACGCCACTTTGCAAATCATCACGCTTCAAGAAAAGCGTTTTGAAAGATATAGAAAGGGTGTGGACTTCATCCAAAAATACATTTTCCCCGGCGGCATGTTACCCAGCGCAACTGCGCTGCGCGCGGAAATCGCCAAGGCCAAACTGACCGAAATCGGGTCGATGGAATTCGGTGAAAGCTATAGCCAGACGCTGCGGCGCTGGCATGACCGGTTCAACGCCCGCTGGGAGGAGGTTGCCGCACTTGGGTTCGACGACCGGTTCCAGCGCATGTGGAATTTCTACCTGACCTCTTGTGCGGGGGCGTTTCATGGCGGAAACTGTGACGTGACACAGATCACCATTCAAAGGCCTGCTAATTGATGCTGACTGCTGCCCGTCTGTTTTCTGCGACTCTGATGGCGGCCCTGTGTTGGGTAGTATCTGATATGTTGCGCCCATTGATGCCAGAAAGCACGGTTTTCGGTTGGTTCAATTACGTCAACACCGCGCTTGGCCTGATCATAGGGTGGCGGATGATCGGGGCCAAGGCGGGGGCTGGGTTGGTCAGCGCAATCAGCAATGGCATCACCGCGATTGTCGGTCTGGTGTTTTTCGGACTTTTCGTTCACGCCCTGAACGAAATGCTGCGGCTGTCGATGCGCCGGGCCTATCAGGATCCGTTGCAGGGGATCGAGGATATGTTTCGCATTGGGGCCGAATACGGGGCGTTGGTGTTGAACCCGAATATTGCCTTGATTCTGATTGCCGGCGGAGTCGCGATTGCTATCATCACCGAAGTGATAAATAGCGTCTGGCGATAGATTCAGGCTTCTCGGGATACTGCTTTCATGACTGACATTTTCGTCTATGGCACGCTGCGCCATTTGCCGCTGCTTGAAACCGTACTGGGGCGGGCCACCGATCATCTGTCCGTTTCGCGCGCACGGTTGCAAGGGTATCGCACCTGCTTGGCCAAAGGACAGGCGTTCCCACTGATCTTTGCCGAAGATGGACAGGCGGCAGAGGGTATATTGCTGCGCGGGTTGAGCGCGACGGATCTGGACCGGCTGGATTATTATGAAAAAGTCTTTGGTTATAATCGTGGCCCAGTGCGGGTCGAGGGGGATGGCGGCCCGATCGAGGCTTTGATCTGGTGGCCTCCGGAAAACGAATACAAACCCGGTGCAGATTTCGATCTGGAACAATGGGCGGATAAATGGGGTCGGATCAATTGCCGCGCGGCGGATGAGGTGATGGGGTATAAAGGTCAGAAGAACCCGCTGGAACTGGGCCGGATCTATGGCATGATCCATGCCCGCGCCGCCAGTTGGGTCCTTGCCCGCGATGAAATGCCAGTGGAAACGCCAAGTGGATTGACCGAAGACGACGTGGTGGCCCATGGGCTGACCCGACCCTATGCCAATTATTTTTCCGTCGAGGAACAGCGGTTGCAATTTCGCAGGTTCGACGGTGGTCTGAGCGAGGAGGTGCTGCGCGCGACCTTCGTGGCAACGGATGCAGCGCTGGTTCTACCCTATGATCCGGTCCATGATCGGGTGTTGTTGCTGGAACAGTTCCGTGCCGGGCCGTGGACACGCGGCGATCATTGCCCATGGCAGATCGAACCGATCGCTGGGCGTGTCGATGCCGGTGAAAGCCCCGAAGACTGCGCCAGACGCGAAGCGCTGGAAGAGTCGGGGCTGGTGTTGAAGTCACTGATTCCGATTCATCTCGGCTATGCCTCGCCCGGATGTTCGAGCGAATTTTATCATATTTATCTCGGACTTGCAGATTTGGCTGACCATGAATCCGACACCGGTGGGATGATCAGCGAGGACGAAGACATTCGCAGCCATATCCTGAACTTCAACGCGGCGATGGCGCTGCTGGATCAGGGTCGGATCCGGGTGACACCGATGGCTTTGGCGCTGAATTGGCTGGCACGGAAACGTGATGGGTTGCGCGCAGAAGCTTGAGGTCTGGGCCAAGCCCGCCTAAACCTTCTCCGGAACGATAAAGGAACTGATGACATGCGTATTGCCAATGATCTGGCCGAGGCGGTCGGAAACACCCCGCTGATCCGTCTGAAACGGGCAAGCGAAGAAACCGGTTGTGATATCTATGGCAAGGCCGAATTCCTCAACCCCGGTCAATCGGTCAAGGATCGCGCAGCGCTGTTCATCATTCGTGACGCGGTTGCCAAGGGTAGGTTGAAACCCGGCGGCACTATCGTTGAGGGCACCGCAGGCAATACTGGCATCGGTCTGGCGCTGGTGGGGGCGTCGATGGGGTTCAAGACCGTCATCGTCATTCCCGAAACCCAGAGCCAAGAAAAGAAGGACATGATCCGTCTGGCGGGCGCGCAGTTGGTCGAGGTGCCGGCGGCCCCCTACAAGAATCCTAACAATTATGTGCGTTATTCAGAACGGTTGGCCAATGAATTGGCCAAGACGGAACCCAATGGCGTGATCTGGGCCAACCAGTTCGACAATGTCGCTAACCGTCAGGCCCATGTTGAGACCACCGGGCCGGAAATCTGGGACCAGATGGATGGCAAGGTGGATGGCTTCATCTGTTCGGTAGGATCGGGCGGGACGTTGGCCGGGATCGGCATGGCGTTGCAGCCGAAAGGGGTCAAGGTCGCTTTGGCAGATCCTATGGGTGCTGCGCTGTACAGCTATTACAAGACCGGTGAATTCAAATCCGAAGGCAGTTCAATCACCGAAGGGATCGGGCAGGGCCGGATCACCGCAAATCTGGAAGGGTTCACCCCGGATTTCGCCTATCAGGTTCCCGATGAGGAAGCGCTGCCGGTGGTGTTCAACCTGTTGCAGGAAGAGGGCCTGTGTCTTGGCGGATCATCGGCGATCAATATCGCCGGGGCGATGCGTCTGGCGCAGGAAATGGGACCGGGTCACAGCATCGTTACGGTGCTGTGCGACTACGGCAACCGCTATCAATCCAAGCTGTTCAATCCGCAGTTCCTGGCCGAAAGGGAACTGCCGCAGCCCGAATGGCTGACCCGAGACCTGCCGACGCCGCCGTCGGTTTTCGAGACTCCGTAAGATCATGGTAGGGGGCGCGCGGGATCTGTTGCGGTTGGTACTGGCGCTGCTTCTGGCGTTTGGGCTCACCTTTGCCGCAGGTTCGGGGAAGGCGCAGCAGGACACGGAGGTTACCGTGTCCGAAGCCGCCCTTGATTACGAGGTTTGGGAAAGTACCGCCAAACGCGCCGAAGCGGCGGTCGAGGCTGGCAAGGCGTCGGACCGCGCGCTGGAAGATTTGCGCGCCGAAATTGTCACTTGGCGCGAAAGTTTCTTGAAGGCGCAGGACGCAAGTGGCAATCGCATTGCCACATTGCAGGCGCAGTTGGATGTGCTGGGTCCGGAGCCTGAGACCGGTGACGAAAGTGTCGATATTGCCAGTCGACGGGCCGACCTGAATGCACAGTTGGCGCGATTGCAGGCCCCGGTTCTGGCAGCGGCCGAAGCCTATTCCCGCGCCAATGGGGTGATCAGTGAAATTGATCAGATCATCCGCGAGCGGCAGACCGAAGCGTTGCTCGATCTGGGGCCGTCGCCGCTGAATCCGCTGCACTGGAACACGGCGCTGACGGAATCGGTCGAGGGGTTGGTGGTGTTGGGGGCCGAGGTGCAGACCAACTGGAACACCGAATTGCGCCAGTATGAATTCCGTCAGAATTTGCTGGTGATCGTTCCGTTTACTTTGTTGGGGCTGGTCTTGCTGCTGCGGGGGCGGCGCTGGACTTCGCGGCTATCGGCGCATCTGATGGGCCGGGTTGAACGCGGTAAGGACGTTCTGAACTTCGTTGTTTCACTGATCAAGGTGGTGATGCCCTTGGCCGGGCTGTCGCTGCTGGTGGCGGCTGTTCACCAGAGCGGATTTGCCGGGCTGCGCGCCGAACAGTTGATTTCGGCGATTCCGATCTGGGGTGGTGTCCTGCTGGTGGTGCTGTGGATCAGCGACCGGCTGTTCCCCTATCTGCCGCAGCGGGCACCGTTTGATCTGGAAGAAAGACTACGCCCGGCGGCGCGGCGGCATATCAATCTGTTAGCGCTGGCGCTGGTGCTCGGGTCGGCGATCAGGCTGTTCGGCGAAGTGACAGGGCTAAGTGCCGAGGCTTCTGTGGTGCTGGAATTTCCCATCACGGTGCTGATCAGTGCTCAACTGACCCAGATGGCGCGGTTCCTGCTCAATCGTGTGGCCCCGCCCGCCACAGAAGACAGCGAGCAGGGGCGGTACCGGCTGAGCGCGGTGCGCGGGTTGGCGCAGGGGGCACTGGTGGTCGGGATAGCCAGCCCGGTCCTGTCGGCGATCGGGTACCGCGCCGCCGCCGATGCGATGTTGTATCCCACCGTGATGACCATTGGCCTTCTGGCCCTTGTTCTGGTGCTGCAGCAATTCATCGAAGATCTTTATGCGTTGGCGGTGCCGCGGGGTGAGGAGCGCGGCGAAGCCTTGGTGCCGGTGTTGATCGGTTTCGTTCTGGTTCTGGCGGCGCTGCCGCTGCTGGCGCTGGTCTGGGGCGCGCGGGTGGCTGATCTGACCGAATTGTGGAGCCGGTTCCTGGAAGGATTTCAGGTCGGCAGTACGCGGATTTCACCGACCGATTTCCTGACATTTGCCCTGATTTTTGCCATCGGCTATGTGGTGACCCGCGTGTTGCAGGGGGCGTTGAAGGGATCGGTTCTACCCAAGACGCGGATCGATCCGGGTGGGCAAAACGCGATTGTTGCTGGAATCGGTTATGTCGGGGTGACGGTCGCGGCACTGATCGCGATCACGGCGGCGGGGATCGACCTGAGTTCAATCGCCATCGTCGCCGGCGCGTTGTCGGTTGGCATCGGCTTCGGTTTGCAGAACATCGTGTCGAATTTCGTCTCAGGAATCATTCTTCTGATCGAGCGACCGATCACCGAAGGCGACTGGATCGAGGTCGGTGGCCAGATGGGATATGTGCGCGATATTTCGGTGCGCTCGACCCGGATCGAAACCTTCGACCGCACCGATGTGATCGTGCCCAATGCCGATCTGGTCAGCGGCACGGTGACCAATTACACCCGCGGCAACACCGTCGGGCGGGTCATTCTGCCGGTGGGCGTGGCCTATGGTACCGATACGCGCAAAGTCGAAGCGATCCTGCGCGAATTGGCAGAAGCGCACCCGATGGTGCTGATCAACCCCAAGCCAGGAATTCTGTTCAAAGGGTTTGGCGCGGATTCACTAGATTTCGAAATCCGCGCGATTTTGCGCGACGTGAATTTCAGCCTGTCAGTCAAATCCGATCTGAATCACGAGATTGCCCGCAAATTTGCCGAAGAGGGCATCGAGATACCCTTTGCGCAGCGCGATATCTGGCTGCGCAACCCCGAAGTGCTGCGTCCCGACGCGAAGCCCGATGACGCCGATGACAAGACCGAAGGAGAAAGCTGATGACCCGCCTGTTGTTCCGCGAAGATGCCTATATGCGCCGCGCGCCGGGTACGGTTTTGGCGCAGACGCCCGAAGGCGGGATCGTTCTGGACCAAACGGTTTTCTATGCCACCGGCGGTGGTCAACCCGGCGATAGCGGCCGGATCAGTTGGCACGGCGGCGAAATGATCATCGCCACCACGGTCAAGGGTGATGGGGATGACATCGTATTGGTACCGGCGGAGCCCGGCACCTTGCCGATGCCGGGTACTTTGGTCGAACAGGAACTCGACTGGGACCGGCGGCACCGGCATATGCGGGTGCATACTGCGCTGCACCTGCTGTCCGTGGTGCTGCCTTTTCCGGTTTCTGGGGGCAGTATCGGGGCAGAAAAGGGACGGCTGGATTTCGACATGCCCGAGGCGCCAGAGGATCGCGATGCGGTTCAGGCGGCGCTGAACGATCTGGTCGACCGCGACCTGCCGGTGACCGAGGACTGGATCAGCGATGACGAATTGAAGGCAAATCCGGGGTTGGTGAAAACTATGTCGGTGATGCCGCCGATGGGGCAGGGCAGGGTACGGTTGGTGCGGATCGGGCAGGGTGAAGATCAGATCGACCTGCAACCTTGCGGCGGCACCCATGTGGCGCGTACCGGCGAAATCGGTCGGGTGTTGTTGGGCAAGATCGAAAAGAAGGGACGGCAGAACCGCCGGGTGGCGTTGTTGCTGGACGACTGAGCACTATACGGTACTGGACCAAGTTTCGTCAGGCTGGCCTTGTTGGGCTTTTTCGGTCAGCCTTCCGGCCCGATGTCGGGGTGGTTGAATTTTTCGGCTTTGAGTTCGGCCTCGGTCTGGGTCTCAGGCAATCCCTGCCGCGACAACAGGATGGCGATCGGGCGCAATTCGGGCACTTGGCTGCAGATGATCAGCATCGCCACCATGATCGGCACCGACAGGAACATCCCCGGCAGACCCCAGACTGCGCCCCAGAAAGCGAGATTGATGATGATGCCGAACGAGCTGAGCCGCAAAGCGCGGCCCATCAGCATCGGGTCGATGATGCTGCCGTTGACGAACTGGATCGTGCCGACAATGAAGAAGATCACCGCCGTCGGGGCCGGTTCGCCGATCTGGACATAGGTCACCAATGCGACCAGAACCGTTGCGACGATCGACCCGATATTGGGGATGTAATTCAGCACGAAGGTCAGGATGCCAAGCGCCGCTGACAGTTCCAGTTTGAACAGTTCGGCAATAATATAAACCATGCCGCCGGTGACCGCGCTGACCAGTGTTTTGACCAACAGGTAATAGTTGACCCGGTGGATGATCGTGCTCATCACCTGACCGATCCGTTCGGCCTGATCCGGGTCGCCGCCGACGAAGTTCACCAGCTTGGTGGAAAACCAGATCCGTTCGGCAAACAGGAAGCCGACAAAAAGGATCACCAAGACCGTGGCCGACATCAGATTGCCGGCCTGGCTTGCTGCGGTGCTCAGGTAAGACGAGACATTGATCGAACTGACCGATTTGAACACCGCCTGTTCCACATCTTGCCCTAACCAGGAAAACATCGCCGCCACCGCCTTTGGGGCGCTTTCGGCATAGGCTAGGGTCGTGGTCAGTACCGTGTTGATCTGACTGAGGATAATCGACGTGGTGGTCAGCAGTGTGGTCGAAATCAGGATCAGAGCCAGCAGCGACGCGATTATGTTGGGAATGCGGACCGGTCCGATCCGTTGCCGCGCGATGAAGTTGATCGCATCGCTGGTCAGTGAAAACAGCACGATGGCGGTGGCCAGCGAAATCAGTAGAAACCGCGCTTGGACCAGCAAAAACAGCACTACCGCAAAGGCAATGATCAGCAGTGCCCCGGTCTGCACCCGATCAAGTTGCGTATTGTGCCGATCCACAACCGGCAGGCGGCGCGGACGGGACGGACGGCGGGGACTTTGGTTCATATCGCGGGATTTTCCGGCTGCAATCAGGGTTTTGGGGAATTATGTTCCATGCGGGTCCGGGATACAACGGCGCAGTGATGAAGTTGGGGTTGCAAACACAGGGAATCTGATTGTATGAGAGCGCCTACGGAGAGGTGGCCGAGTGGTCGAAGGCGCACGCCTGGAAAGTGTGTAGGCGGGAGACCGTCTCCAGGGTTCGAATCCCTGTCTCTCCGCCATTATCCCCATTGCGAACCAGTGACACCGCCCTGACGGGCACGGATTTTTCCGTGTTATCAAAGGGGTTTGCGGGAAGCGACCGAACCTCATAGACGCGCCGCCTGTCCGAAGCTGGGCTCAGAATGGCCCTCAGTCTCAGTTTGGGCGAACCTCGTCCATTCCGGTTCGGTCCACTTTTGATGTTACTTTTCAACGGCCTGACTTGAAGGCCCGCCAAAACCCAAACGCGCGTTCCGAACGACATCGATGACAACATAGCCAGAACACACGGTAGGCGCGTTGCTCGGGGTGCCAGCGTAAGTCGGCGGATTAGTGGGGTTGGTTCGCATCCCATTCGCGTGCGGAAAGCAGGCGTGAATAGAAACAAGGCCAACGTTCGGTGGACGCACTAACTGGATTGATGCCAGTGCAGAAAAATTTTCTAAGTCCCTGCGGTTAAGCCAGTGACCGCATTGCGCCAGCGCAGCACAACATCCCCAAGCGACCGTTTACAGGATGGCAATCCGTCTAGGTTCAGTTCCATCGAAGCGGCGGGCGAAAGCAGCGAAATGAAAACGGATCGTCATCCAGCTGGTCGAGCAGAGCGGCAATCCCATCATTTCGGTCGTTCTCAGAACACCTTGGACATGCCGTTCTCGCTCGCCAGTGAGACCTTGTTCTATCAGCTCGACTTGATCGCCCTGTAGCTCCAAATCAGTAGCGCCGCCCCAACAGCCCCAACGAAAAGCTGCGGAAGCCAAGACTGCTCAGCGTAGATCCCGATCCAACCCAGTATTAGATTCAGAACTATCGCACCCACGATACCGAGGATGATATTGAGGAACAGGCCGGTATCCGCTTTCATGATCATGCTGGCGATCCACCCTGCGAGTCCCCCGATAATGATCGAGCCAAGAATTCCCAACTCCATTATAATTTCCTTTCTTTTTTACTTTGGTCCCTTTTGGGATAACTGCGAGGAGGACCAGAAATCGCATGAAGGTTTTTGTACGCCGCTTTGACAAACCGGGAAAGTTAATGAACAAGCTGGCATCATGGCGGGGCGGATGACGTCATGATGGCTCATGCCGCGTGTCCTGTCTCAGTTTGACCGCAGAAACCTGTTCAAGAAGCCGGTACTCGCTCTCGGTCAAGGCTTTCTGTGCCCTCGACAGGGCATCGGCGGCCATGTCGGATGCCGGTTCCGCAAACACGTCGGGCGCGATCTCCGCCAGCGCATGCAACGCCTTCTGGACACGAAGTTGGACCTCTACCGAGGATGCACCGTCCCGAACAATGGGTCGGAAAGCATCGACGATTACATCGGCAGCTTCTATTCCCGGCACAAACACCGACCTATGGTCAATTTTCGCATCCGGGTTGTCTTTCCAGCGGGCCAAAATCCGCACCAGCCGCCCGACGACGCTGATCGCCGTCCCAGGATCATTCACTGCTGGCGACAGCGCGCGGGAGGCTATTTCAGAGATCACGATCAATCCGAAACGTGGGTCCTGCTCGAAGCTACGCTCCGCGCCGATTGTAAATGCAGTCCGAAGCCTCTGCAGCGCTTCATCGTCGTTTATCTCTCGCTCTACATGCAATAGGGGGACTGCCTGGTGCACGAATGACCCGGGCAAGGCATTGAGCCAAACCTTGACCTTCAAACTTTCGGCAACAGTGTCGAGTTTGCCGACATCGACATGCAAAACATATCCGGCCTCGCACGAAAGCACGGGAAGGCAGGTGTTCGGGATCCCGGCAGTAATTGGTCGACCTCCGAGAAACGGGTTGTTGAGCCGGTTCTCGAGGGATGTGATGGCGGCCGCTTCCACACGATCCAATGTGTCGCCCATTCTGCCGAAGGTCATCAGGTGGCTGATCCACCGCAGCAGCGCCAAGACGACCAGCGCGATCACCGCGGCGGTTGCCACGAACAGGACAAGGCGACCCGCGCTGTCGTAATACCCCGCTTGAAGCGCGATGATTCCAACCAAGCTGAACAAGAACGCGCCCAGGAAAGTCGCAAGAACATTCTGTGCGGTTGGGTCTTCCTGAAGCAGCGCCGTCGCCCGCGGCGTCGCGGTGCTGGCGGCCGCCGAGAAAGCGGAGATTGCAATCGCCAACGAGAAGGTTGTCACGGCAAGCATCGACGATGCGACGATACTGAGAACCTGATCCACTGAATCGGCGCCGATTTTTACTGTCCAGGCAGAGGGGATTAGAGGCGCAACCAATTGGGCAACGCCTGCCGTCACAATCGCCAAAACTGCGAAAGAGGCGACGCGGACCCAAACTTTGCGCAGTTGTCGCAATAGATGCCAGGTAATTTTGGAAGACATTGAACTACCTCGCTGCGGTCCGCCAAGCGCAATCCTGGTCCGACGGTTTGCGAGAACGCGATCGGTGGCAGCCAGGTCCTGGAGGTAGACACTCGATCTGTATACTGGAGCAACTTACGTCATGCCAGCGCCGTCACCACACCGGACCCGCAGGCGCCAAAAAAGGTCCTGGTGAGTCAACGCTCACTGTTGCACGAGCCTTGCAGATTTCGCCGTCGCACATGATTCGACCGACAGCATCGCTGCGCGTCTGTCATCTGGACGCGCTAAGGGGCCTGCACCCCGGTCTTTGGCTTGTACATGAGGCGACGATGCTTGGTCGATTTCGAGGTTCGGTTTCGCTTTTGCAGGTGTTTTTGATGGCGGTACGTGCGAGCATCAACTTCTTAACAACAAGGATTGAAGCCATGAGCGACCGTGACGCATACGTTGAGAAAATGAAGGCGAACATCGATGAGTGGAACGCAGAGATAGATAAGTTGCAGGCGCGCGCCAAGGAATCTCAGGCCGACGCAAAGATTGAATACGAGAAACAGCTCGAAGAATTGCGAAAGCAACGCGATGAGGGACAATCAAAGATGCAAGAGGCGCAAAAGGCATCTGACGACGCTTGGGACGATATGAACAAGGGCTTTCAATCAGCCTGGGACAACATCTCGAACTCGTTCCAAAGCGCCATGAAAAGGTTCAAATGAGATATGGGCAAAAGTTGGTGACGCATGATCAGGCGGCGGTTTGAAGTTGGCGGATCCCGTCGCGGAACTCAATCCCCTGAATGATCTCGGGCAGGCGGTTTTGACCGTCGAGCTTTCGCCATTTCTTCTGCGCCGACATCATCAGCTGGAAGGCCATGGCCAGACCGGTCTTGCGGCTGAGGCACCCCTTGGTTCGTTTCGTGCGGTGCCGGACGGTCGCGAAGGTGCTCTCGATCGGGTTTGACGTCCGGATGTGCTTCCAGTGCTCGGCCGGGTAGTCGTAGAAGGTCAGCAGCGCGTCCCGGTCCTTGACCAGCTTGGCCACCGCCTTGTCCCATTTCACGCCATAGGTTTCGACAAAGAAGTCGAAGGCGACGTTGGCTTTGGCTTTTGTCTCGGCCTGCCAGATGTCGTGCAGATGCGCCTTCGCCCTG
>NZ_CYSA01000029.1 GCF_001458355.1 Thalassovita gelatinovora
GGGTCACTGACCCGCAACCCGCTGACCCATGTGCGCACGACCTATTTCGGATTGCGGCACTATTACCGCGAAATATGCCGCTATTGGCACGCCCGCGCGCCGCAGGGGCTGACCCCACAGCAGCAGGATTTGAAACGCGCCATGCTGCCCGCCGCGATCTGGCCGGGACAGGATGGCAGCATGCGGGCGGATCTGCTGATCCGCGCCGATTGCTGCGATCCGGCGGCGATGGCAAAACTGGCGGGGCTGGCGGGGGGAAAACCCCGCCCGCCGCATCGCGCTCAGCCATCACCCCGATCCCGGCTTTGCCGGTCGCAAAACCGGCTATTCGATGATCTTTGACGACGGTTTCTTTGACCTGTTGCAGCGCGACAACGTGATCATCGCCTGCCCCGAAGACCGGGTGCAGGCCGATGAGGTGCTCCGCTTGTAGCGCTTTCTTCACCCGGCTTCATCCGGCCCGCGATCATGCGGCGGCACGGTGATCGGGCCGTCAGCGACAACCGTGATCGGGG
>NZ_CYSA01000030.1 GCF_001458355.1 Thalassovita gelatinovora
CGGACTAGTAAGTTAGAGGTGAAATCCCAGGGCTCAACCCTGGAACTGCCTTTAATACTGCTAGTCTTGAGTTCGAGAGAGGTGAGTGGAATTCCGAGTGTAGAGGTGAAATTCGTAGATATTCGGAGGAACACCAGTGGCGAAGGCGGCTCACTGGCTCGATACTGACGCTGAGGTGCGAAAGTGTGGGGAGCAAACAGGATTAGATACCCTGGTAGTCCACACCGTAAACGATGAATGCCAGTCGTCGGGTAGCATGCTATTCGGTGACACACCTAACGGATTAAGCATTCCGCCTGGGGAGTACGGTCGCAAGATTAAAACTCAAAGGAATTGACGGGGGCCCGCACAAGCGGTGGAGCATGTGGTTTAATTCGAAGCAACGCGCAGAACCTTACCAACCCTTGACATCCTGTGCTATATCCAGAGATGGATAGTTCCTTTCGGGGACGCAGTGACAGGTGCTGCATGGCTGTCGTCAGCTCGTGTCGTGAGATGTTCGGTTAAGTCCGGCAACGAGCGCAACCCACATCCTTAGTTGCCAGCAGGTTAAGCTGGGCACTCTAGGGAAACTGCCCGTGATAAGCGGGAGGAAGGTGTGGATGACGTCAAGTCCTCATGGCCCTTACGGGTTGGGCTACACACGTGCTACAATGGCAGTGACAATGGGTTAATCCCAAAAAACTGTCTCAGTTCGGATTGGGGTCTGCAACTCGACCCCATGAAGTCGGAATCGCTAGTAATCGCGTAACAGCATGACGCGGTGAATACGTTCCCGGGCCTTGTACACACCGCCCGTCACACCATGGGAGTTGGGTTTACCCGAAGGCCGTGCGCCAACCTTTCGAGGGGGCAGCGGACCACGGTGAGCTCAGCGACTGGGGTGAAGTCGTAACAAGGTAGCCGTAGGGGAACCTGCGGCTGGATCACCTCCTTTCTAAGGATGTTCCTGGCAGTCAGAGCTTGCTCTGGTTCGTGGAACACTTAGCAGAAGATCGAAAGTCAATTCGGTCACATCCGTTGCCTTTGCTTGCAAAGGACAACGTGGACCAGGCCGTCCTCATATCTCTTCAGCACAACATCAGGCCGACCGGCCTGTCTGGGTCGGTAGCTCAGGTGGTTAGAGCGCACGCCTGATAAGCGTGAGGTCGGAGGTTCAAGTCCTCCTCGACCCACCATCTTTTTTGGGGCCTTAGCTCAGCTGGGAGAGCGCCTGATTTGCATTCAGGAGGTCAGGAGTTCGATCCTCCTAGGCTCCACCAAATCCTTTCTTTTGGAAGGTTGTTGTCAGATACCTTAGAGCGCGATGATTGGATCGCTAAGCACTGTTTGAGTGTTTAGCCGTCCAATCGGACGTTTGACATCGTATAGAGAGATTACAAATCAACACTGTTTGATCGCCCGGCGTAACGGGATGATCTCAGTCAGGTTCTGCAGGCCTTCGGGTTTGCGGGAGGCGATATTGGACGTTGTTTCCTCGACGTTCTCCTTCGTATCCCTGCTGAAACGAACAGAGTTGTCCAAGTCAAGTACACTAACCCGGTCTCATTCCAGCACGGAAATGAGACCATGTCTGGCGCAAGCCAGGCGGGAAAAGTATGCTTTTGATCAGAAAGTGAGTTACCGGACGAACCAGCCCGGTGACGTGAGGTGCAAGCCTTGCTCTTTCTGGATCAAATCAAGCGCGAGAAGGGCGTTTGGTGAATGCCTTGGCAGTAAGAGGCGATGAAGGACGTGATACTCTGCGATAAGTCATGGGGAGCTGAGAATAAGCTTTGATCCATGAATTTCCGAATGGGGCAACCCACCTGACAGTTCGATATAATAGCCTTTTGGCTGCTTATATCTTGCTGAAACAGGTACTTATAGACTGAATACATAGGTTTATAAGAGCGAACCCGGGGAACTGAAACATCTAAGTACCCGGAGGAAAGGACATCAATTGAGACTCCCCTAGTAGCGGCGAGCGAACGGGGACCAGCCGAGCCTTGAATGTGAATAGAATGGTCTGGAATGGCCAACCACAGTGGGTGACAGTCCCGTATATGAAGCACGATAGGACGTATTAAGTAGGGCGGGACACGTGAAATCCTGTCTGAAGATCGGGGGACCACCCTCGAAGGCTAAGTACTCCTTACTGACCGATAGTGAACCAGTACCGTGAGGGAAAGGTGAAAAGCACCCCGACGAGGGGAGTGAAACAGTACCTGAAACCGAACGCCTACAATCAGTCGGAGGCTCCTTG